>CCJP01000005.1:2400000-3600000 GCA_000751355.1 Polaromonas sp. CG9_12
GGACGATAAATATTCCATCGACCACGGACGCGCCTTCATGAGCGGGGTGCAAGCGCTGGTGCGCTTGCCGATGCTGCAGCGCACGCGTGATGCCATCGACGGTTTGAATACTGCCGGCTTCATCAGCGGCTACCGGGGCTCGCCGCTGGGCGGCTATGACCAGGCGCTGTGGGCGGCCAAAAAGCATCTGGCGGCGCAAAACATCGTCTTTCAGCCTGGCGTGAACGAGGAACTCGGCGCCACCGCCGTCTGGGGCACGCAGCAGCTTGACCTGTACCCGCAAAGCAAAAAATTCGACGGCGTGTTCGGCATCTGGTACGGCAAGGGGCCGGGCGTGGACCGCTGTTCGGACGTGTTCAAGCATGCCAACATGGCCGGCACGGCGAAACATGGCGGCGTCATCGCGATTGCCGGTGACGACCATATTTCCAAAAGCTCGACCGCGCCGCACCAGAGTGACCACATTTTCAAGGCCTGCGGCCTGCCGGTGTTCTTTCCGTCGAGCGTGCAGGAAATCCTTGACATGGGGCTGCATGCGTTTGCCATGAGCCGCTTTTCGGGCGTCTGGTCAGGCATGAAGACGATTCAGGAAGTGGTCGAGTCGTCGAGTTCGGTGTCGGTGGACCCGGACCGGGTGAAGATCATCATTCCCGAGGACTTCCAGATGCCGCCGGGCGGCCTGCACATTCGCTGGCCTGACGCGCCGCTGGAGCAGGAAGCGCGGCTGATGGACTACAAATGGTATGCCGCCCTTAGCTATGTGCGCGCCAACAAGCTCAACTACAACGTCATTTCCGGGCCGAACGACCGCTTTGGCCTGATTGCCAGCGGCAAGGCCTTCAACGACACGCGCCAGGCGCTGAACGACCTGGGACTGGACGAAGAGACCTGCCATCAGCTCGGCATCCGGCTGCACAAGGTCAACGTGGTGTGGCCGCTGGAAGCCACCA
Organism: Polaromonas sp. CG9_12; assembly: GCA_000751355.1. Lineage (GTDB taxonomy): Bacteria > Pseudomonadota > Gammaproteobacteria > Burkholderiales > Burkholderiaceae_C > Polaromonas. The sequence goes on from CCJP01000005.1 coordinate 2,400,951, forward strand.
TCACCCGCGACTTTGCGCTGGGGCTGCAGGAAATCCTGGTGGTGGAAGAAAAACGCCAGGTCATCGAATACCAGATCAAGGAAGAACTCTACAACTGGCGCGCCGACGTTCGGCCCAACGTGCTCGGCAAGTTCGACGAACCCGAAGGCGACCAGTCAGGCGGCGAATGGGGTCGCGCCAACCCGAGCGACAACTGGCTGCTGCGCGCCAAGGCCGACCTGACGCCGGCCATCATTGCCAAGGCGATTGCCAAGCGCCTGAAGAAGCTGGGCGTGTCCGCCGACATCGTGGCCCGCATGGATGCAAGGCTGGCGGTGATTAACGCCCGCGAACGCGCGCTGGTCGAGACCAAACTGGACACCGGCGAACGCGCGCCGTGGTTTTGCAGCGGCTGCCCGCACAACACCAGCACCCGCGTGCCCGAAGGCTCGCGCGCCGTGGCCGGCATTGGCTGCCATTACATGGCGACCTGGATGGACCGCAGCACCTCGACCTTCACGCAGATGGGCGGCGAGGGCGTGAGCTGGGTTGGCCAGGCGCCGTTCACGACCGATGCGCATGTGTTTGCCAACCTGGGCGACGGCACCTACTTTCACAGCGGGCTGCTGGCGATTCGCCAGAGCATTGCCGCCGGGGTCAACATCACCTACAAGATTTTGTACAACGACGCAGTGGCCATGACCGGCGGCCAGCAGGTCGGCGAGCGGCCGGAAGGCCATTCGGTGGCGCAAATCGCGCACAGCCTGCGGGCTGAGGGCGTGGTCAAGCTGATCGTGGTCACCGATGAGCCCGAGAAATACCACGGCCGCACCCACACCCAGGACGCCAGTGCCGCGCGCGCCAGCCACACCGAGCTGCTCAACGACTTGCCGACTGGCGTCGAGGTGTTTCACCGCGACGAACTCGACACGCTCCAGCGCGAGTTCCGCGAGCTCAAGGGCTGCACGGCCATCATTTACGACCAGACCTGCGCGACGGAAAAGCGCCGCCGCCGCAAGCGCGGCACGCTGGTGGACCCGGCCAAGCGCGTCGTCATCAACGAGCTGGTGTGCGAAGGCTGCGGCGACTGCTCGGTGCAGTCCAACTGCCTGTCGGTCGAGCCGCTGGAAACCGAATTCGGCCGCAAACGCCGCATCAACCAGAACACATGCAACAAGGACTACTCCTGCGTCAAGGGCTTTTGCCCGAGCTTCGTGACCGTTGAAGGTGGCCAGCTCAAGAAGCCGAAGAAAGAGAAGAAGGGCGACCTGAGCAGCCTGCCGCCGATTCCCGAGCCGGTGCTGCCGGTGGCCGAAAATGCCTGGGGCATTGTCGTCGGCGGCGTCGGGGGTACCGGCGTCATCACCATCGGCCAGTTGCTGGGCATGGCCGCGCACCTTGAGGGCAAGGGCGTGGTGACGCAAGACGCGGGTGGACTGGCGCAAAAAGGCGGCGCCACCTGGAGCCATATCCAGATCGCGAACCGGCCGGAAGCGATTTTCACCACCAAGGTCGACACCGCCAAGGCCGACCTGGTGATTGGCTGCGACCCGATCGTGACCGCCAGCCCGTACACGCTGGCCACCATGCAGCCGGGCCGTACCTTCGTGGCGATGAATTCGCACGGCGCGCCGACGGCGGCCTTCGTCACCAATCCCGGCTGGCAGTTTCCGGGCGGCAACTGCGAAAGCGCCGTGCGGTCGGCCGTGGGTACAGAAGGCATGGCCAGTTTTGATGCCGAGCAGGTTGCGGTGCAGCTGATTGGCGACTCGATCTACACCAACCCGCTGATTCTGGGCTTTGCCTGGCAAAAAGGCCGGGTGCCGCTGTCGCATGCCGCACTGATGCGGGCCATCGAGCTCAACGCCGTGCAGGTGGACAACAACAAGGCCGCTTTCGAATGGGGCCGGCGCTGCGCGCATGACCTGGCGTCGGTCCAGGCGTTGTTCAAGGCGGCGCAGGTGATTGAATTCGTCAAAAAGCCATCGCAGACCGAAATGCTGACCAAGCGGGTCGCTTTCCTGACGGCTTACCAGAATGCGGCTTATGCACAGACTTACCAGTCCTTCGTGGAAAAAGTGCGCGCGGTGGAGGCGCCGCTGGGCAAAACCACGCTGACCGAGGCGGTGACCCGTTACCTGTTCAAGCTCATGGCCTACAAGGACGAGTATGAAGTGGCGCGGCTGCACACGGATGCCGGCTTCCTGAACACGGTCAACGCCATGTTCGAAGGCGACTTCAAGCTCAACTACCACCTGGCGCCGCCGCTGCTGGCGAAGAAGAACGACAAGGGCGAGTTGCAAAAGCAGGCGTTCGGCCCCTGGATGCTGACCGGCTTCAGGTTGCTGGCCAAGCTCAAGGGGCTGCGCGGAACGCCGTTCGACGTGTTTGGCCACAGCGAAGAACGCAAGGAAGAGCGCGCGCTGATTGCCGAGTACCGGGCGAGCATTGAAGAAGTGCTGGCTGGCCTGACGCTTGAAAACCATGCCACGGCAGTAGAAATCGCCCGGATTCCTGAGCTGATCAAGGGCTACGGCCATGTCAAGGCACGTCATCTGGCTGCTGCCCGGCCGCAATGGACGGCATTGATGCAGGCGTTTTGCCAGCTGCAGCGGGTTCGGGAGGTTGTGGCGGCCTGAACCGGCGCGGCTGGCTGCTGCCTTGGACTTGCTGCCTTTTTGAGGCAGCGTGTTTCAGGCATCAGTCCTTCACAGGGGCTGGCCTAAATAGCCGCACACGCGGAAGTTGAATTTAGCGCCTGCGCCACGACGCATACAATCCACCGGCCATGCTCCGGCCTTTCTGGCCTGGGCGCTTGCCAGTGTTTCTTTAAAAATGTGGAGTCAGCCTTGTTTATTTCTTCAGCTTTTGCCCAGACTGCCCCTGCTGCCGCAGCCGGCGGCAGTGACATGATGTCCACCCTGACCGGCATGCTGCCATTGGTGCTGATGTTCGTGGTGCTGTATTTCGTGATGATCCGTCCGCAGATGAGGAAGCAGAAAGAGCACCGTACCATGATCGAGGCACTGACCAAGGGGGACGAAGTCGCAACAGCTGGCGGCCTGCTGGGCCGGGTCACGCGCTTGGGCGAAGGCTACCTGACGCTGGAAATCGCCTCCGGCGTCGAAGTGCAGCTGCAACGCAGCGCCATTGTCCAGGTGTTGCCCAAGGGCGCCATCAACAGCGCCAAATAAGGCAATACTGCAGTAGAAAAGACGGTACAGCCAGCAACACTGGGCCGTCCAGTGTGCCTTTTGTTTTCCGTTCACCAGGAACAGTCCTCTCATGAATCGTTATCCGGCCTGGAAGTACGCCATCATGGCGGTGATGCTGCTGATTGCAGCACTCTACACGCTGCCCAATTTCTTCGGTGAAGCACCTGCGGTGCAGGTTTCCAGCAGCAAGTCCACCGCCAAGGTGGACACGGTCACCTTGGCCAGAGTAGAGCAGGCGCTCAAGGATGCAAGCATCACAGCCAACGCCATCACGATGGAAGCTGGCTCAATCAAGGCCCGTTTCAACGACACCGACACCCAGCTCAAGGCCAAGGATGCAATCCAAAAGGCGCTCGCGCCCGATCCTGCGAATCCGGTCTATGTGGTGGCACTCAACCTGCTGTCCCGCTCGCCGGCCTGGTTGACCTCGCTCAATGCCAACCCGATGTACCTCGGGCTGGACTTGCGCGGCGGGGTGCATTTCATGCTGCAGGTGGACATGCAGGCAGCACTGACCAAGCGCGCCGAATCGCTGGCCGGCGACATTCGCCTGTCGCTGCGTGAAAAGAACATCCGGCACGGCGGCATTGCCCGCAATGGCCAGGCGATCGAGATCCGCTTTCGTGACGGCGCCGCCCTGCAGGCGGCCAAAAACCTGATCCAGGACCAGATCCCCGATCTTCAGATGGCTGAAGCACCCGACGGCACCGACTACAAGCTGACCGCGACCATCAAGCCAGAGGCCGCGCGCCGCATCCAGGACCAGGCGCTCAAGCAGAACATGGTGACGCTGCACAACCGGATCAACGAACTGGGCGTGGCCGAGCCGGTGATCCAGCAGCAGGGCATCGACCGCATTGTGGTGCAGTTGCCCGGTGTCCAGGACACGGCCAAGGCCAAGGACATTCTGGGCCGTACCGCCACGCTGGAAATGCGCTTGGTCGAAGACAGCGCAGAGGCCCGGGCCGCCGAGAACAACAACGGCCCGGTGCCCTTCGGCGCCGAGCGTTTCTTCGAGCGCAACGGCCAGGCGGTGATCGTCAAGAAGCAGGTCATCCTCACCGGCGAAAACCTGACCGATGCCCAGCCCGGCTTTGATTCACAGAACCAGCAACCCAAGGTCGACTTGACGGTCGATGCCAAGGGCGGTCGCATCATGCGCGACACCAGCCGTGAGAACCTCAAGAAACGCATGGCGATTTTGCTGTTTGAAAAAGGCAAGGGCGAGGTCCTGACCGCCCCGGTCATCCAGGGTGAACTGGGCAACCGTTTCCAAATTTCCGGATCCATGAGCGTTGCAGAAGCCAGTGACCTGGCACTGCTGCTGCGCGCCGGCTCGCTGGCCGCGCCGATGGACATCATCGAGGAGCGCACGATCGGCCCCACGCTGGGCGCCGAAAACATCACCAAAGGCTTTCACAGCGTGTCCTGGGGCTTTGCGGTGATCGTGGCATTCATGGCGACTTACTACATGCTGTTCGGCCTGTTCTCGGGCATTGCGCTGGCGGTCAACCTGCTGCTGCTGGTGGCGGTGCTGTCCATGCTGCAGGCCACCCTGACGCTGCCGGGCATGGCAGCCATGGCGCTGGCGCTGGGCATGGCGATTGACTCGAACGTGCTGATCAATGAACGCATCCGGGAAGAACTGCGCGGTGGTGCCTCGCCGCAGGCCGCCATCCATTCAGGCTACGAACGGGCCTGGGCGACGATTCTGGACTCGAACATCTCGACCCTGATTGCCGGGCTTGCCTTGCTGGCCTTTGGCTCCGGTCCGGTGCGCGGCTTTGCCGTGGTGCATTGCATCGGCATCCTGACCAGCATGTTCTCTGCGGTATTTTTCTCGCGCGGCCTGGTCAACCTCTGGTACGGCCGGCAAAAAAAGCTCAAGGCGGTGTCGATCGGTACGATCTGGCGCCCGGCGTCAGACGGTGCGCTTGCCAAGTCATGACCCCCTCTTTTTCCTGAGCTGCTGCTTTCCAAGGACCCCAGATGGAATTTTTTAAAATACGGCGTGACATTCCGTTCATGCGGTTTGCGCTGATCTTCAACGTCTTCAGTTTCGCCACTTTTGCGCTGGCAGTGTTTTTCCTGTTCTCGCGCGGGCTGCACCTGTCGGTCGAGTTCACCGGCGGCACCCTGATGGAGGTGAACTACACCCAGGCTGCCGATGTCGGCAAGATTCGCGACACGGTGGCCAAGCTGGGCCTGAACGATGTCCAGGTGCAGAGTTTCGGCACTTCGCGTGACGTGATGATCCGTTTGCCGGCGCAAAAAGGCGTCAGCACGGCGCAACAGAGTGACACCGTGATCACTGCACTCAAGGCCGCCAGCCCTGACGTGACGCTGCGCCGCACTGAATTTGTCGGCCCCCAGGTCGGCGAAGAGCTGGCCCAGGATGGTCTCAAGGCGCTGGCCATGGTGGTGTTAGGCATCATGGTCTACCTGGCGTTCCGGTTCGAGTGGAAGTATGCGGTCGCAGCCATCATCGCCAACCTGCATGACGTGGTCATCATTCTTGGATTTTTTGCTTTTTTTCAATGGGAGTTCTCGCTGGCCGTGCTGGCCGCCGTGCTGGCAGTGCTGGGTTACTCGGTGAACGAATCGGTCGTGATCTTTGACCGGATTCGCGAGAATTTCCGCCGCTACCGCAAGATGAACACGGAGGCGATCATCAACAACGCCATCACCTCCACGATCAGCCGGACCATCATCACCCACGGCTCGACCCAGATCATGGTGCTGTCCATGCTGCTCTTTGGCGGGCCCACGCTGTTTTATTTTGCACTGGCACTGACGATTGGTATTTTGTTCGGTATTTATTCGTCGGTGTTCGTGGCTGCAGCGATCGCCATGTGGCTGGGAATCAAGCGAGAAGACCTGATCAAGGGGCCGTCGAAAAAAGACGAAGACCCGAATGATCCCAATACGGGCGCGATGGTCTAGTCTGATTCGACAACGTTCAATCGCCAGCCGTGCCGTCCTCCAATACGTCGCAAAGTTTTCTTGCCGGACAGGCTCGCGTCCTGTTCACCGAGCGTGTGGTGCAGATGGTGCCCGAACTTGCCAAGACGGTTGGCGACACGCTGTCCGAGTTGGCACTGCGACCGGGGAACGCACGGGAAATGCAGGATCTGCGCGACGCTCTTAGGCTTTACCAAAACAACAGCGCCGCCTGGGTTCAGGGAGTGCTTGGCGCCGTGCGCAGGCCCTTCTCCCCGTCTGCCAAGACAACGGCATCGGCGCTGCTGGAGCTTGGAACCATGGAACTGGTCGGCAATGAGACTGTCGAACACCGCATTCTTGCCTCGCGCCTTGCCCTGCGGCTGCTTGATTTTGCGAGTTGGGAGCTCAATGACCTGCGCCTGCGTATCCAGAGCCTGGAAGGCCTGTCCGAATTAAGTCGGCAGGACCTGTTCCGCCCGGAAGTGATCGCACAGCATTTGGTCGAACAGTGGACGCTGGCGGGCTTGCCGCAGTCGGCATGGTTGCTGGGACAGGACACCATCCACAAGAACATGGCGGCCGGGATGCTGGAGATCTACCACGCGACCAATGCGTTTCTGATCGAGCGCGGCGTCATGGCTGAAATCGACCTGCGACCCCTGGTCAGGCGAACGCCATCTGCCGTGAATGCCATCAGGACCGCCAGTGTTGCGAAAAGTGATGGCAGTTTTGGCAAAGCAAGTTCTGCCGATATTTTGAACAGTCGAAATGCCCCGGCGCCCGGCAGGATGACGGCGGCCGAAGGCGTTGATCCGGCCGCCGTTGCCACGCCGCTGGCCCGCGTGCGGATGAAGGCGCAGGGCGTCCTCGGGCATCTCAAGCAAATGCTCATGAGTCGCATCGAAGGGTTTGACCAGCCTCGCACACACCAGGCCTCTCCACAACTGGCACACGCCATGGACCGTCTTCAGCAGCAGGCTGAAGAAGCGAACCAGGACGGTTCCCGGCACTCCTGCCAGTCGGATGTGGACTTTGCCCGCACGCAGGTCGACCAGGCGCTTCAGGAACTGCGCCAGCGGACCAGCGAGCTGAAAAAGGCGGCTTCCAGTTCCGCAGAAAAAGCGACGATCGAAATCGTCGCCCTGATGTTCCAGAGCATTCTGGCCGAAGACCGGATCGCGCCCCAGATTCGGGTCTGGTTTGCACGCCTGCAGATGCCGGTCCTTCGGGTGGCAGTCGCCGAGCCGGAGTTTTTCAGCTCGCTGGAGCATCCGGCGCGTCAGTTGATCGACCGCATGGGATCGTGCGCGCTGGGCTTTGATGTGACCGTCGCGGGAGATGTCCTTGAGCTCGAAATCAAGCGCGTCGTGCAGGTGATCGAGCAGTACCCGGAAACTGGACGCCGCGTTTTCCAGCTGGTCTACGAAGAATTTGACAAGTTTTTGTCCCGCTTCTTTGCCGAGCAGGGCAGCGTGGCGCGGGCGGTCAGCCTGGCTCAGCAGCTGGAGCAGAAGGAAACCATGACCGTCCAGTACACCATCGAGATGCGCACCATGCTCGATGACATGCCGGTGCGCGAGGAGACACGCGAATTTCTGTTCAGGATCTGGGCCGAGGTGCTGGCGATTGCCGCGATGAAGAATGGCCCACAGCATGCGCAGACCCTGCTGTTCAAGCAGGCAGCAGCTGATCTGGTCTGGTCGGCCAGCGCCAAGCCGAACCGCAGCGACCGATCGCGTGTGATTGCCGCGCTGCCCAGGCTGCTGCAGCTGCTGCGCCAGGGCATGACCCTGCTGGGGCTGGACCTGGCGGCGCAGGATGCCCAGCTGAAGATCATCAGCGCCACCATGGCGGACGCCTTCATGTCGAAGACCGATGCGATTCCGGTCGAAAAGATTGATGCCATGGCCAGACGCCTGACCAACCTCGAAGACTACCTCTCAGAGCAGGATGTCGGCGACTTTCCGCTGGATGCCGACAGCCTGGTCACGATGATCGGGATCGATTCGGCCCATATCGAGGTGATTGCCGACGGCGGCAGCCAACCGACCGAGGCCATGCGAGCCTGGGCCAGGGAATTGCAGCCGGGCAGCTGGTTCAACCTGGACCACAACGGAAAAATCAGCCATGTGCAGTTCGCCTGGTGCAGTGAGCGCAAGCAGTTGCACCTGTTCGCCGCGGCAGATGGTCGCAGTTTTCTGATCCAGATGCGCCGGCTGGCCGCCTATCTGCAGGCCGGGCTGCTGGTGTCTATGGAAGAGGAAGCGCTGACGGTGCGCGCCACGCGCAATGCCCTGGCCAAGCTGGACGCCAATCCCGAGCGGCTTTTCGGATAAACGTCGGCCATCGGCGGGGTTATCCATGCAACAGGTTGGTTGCGGGACTGGCCCACAATGCAGAGGCACTGGCAACCAAACCGTCGATCAATGCGCGAGGCGGCCTTCGCTGTCGTCACACAATTCATCGAGGACCAGCGCGTCGGGCTCTTCGCCGAAGCTCCAGTACACCATGAGGATGATGATCTTCAGGTCATCAAGCGACACGGGGTCGCCAGGTGCCGCCATGGCCCGGTCCATCACGATTTCGCGCATGTGCGGCGGTAATACGCCCGAGGTTTCGAGAAAGCAGACGAATCCCAGGCTTTGCGCGCCCAAGTGCGTCTGTTCGGCAACGGAGTAAATTCGCAGGCTGTTGCTGGCCTGCGCCTGCATGCGCCCAGGAACAGAACCGGTGTCCGATATCTCGCCTGCTGGGTCATCCGGTGCATCCGGCAAGCTGATCTGCGTGCCTTTGGCGGCAATGTTCAGTCCGTCGAGCCAGACCAGCGCTTCCTGGATTTCCTCGGCTTCGAAGCCTGCGGCGATCAGCTTGCGACCCAGCCTGTCGATTTCCGGACAGGCAGCGCCTTGCCAGTAATTTTCGTAGACGTAGACCAGAACTTCAAACATGCATTCAATATAACGCAGATAAGCTCAACCCGCCGCCATGCGCTGAAACAGTCCGCCAGGCAGGCGTGCGACCTGTCCGTCGAGTTCGAGTTCGAGCAATCCAGCCTGCAGATGGGCGGTATCCAGGCCGGTACGGGCCTGCAGCGCATCCAGGCTCACCGCATCGAATCCCAGCGCCGCCAGCAGGGGATCGTCACGGGTGCCAGCGGCTTCGTCCGCTTCATCGCCTTCGGGCGGCGCCTGCAGGGCCGCAGGCGCTGCGCCGGAAGCGCCGGGGGCCAGCCGCAACTCTTCGAGCACATCCTGCGCCACTTCCACCAGCTTGGCGCCCTGCTTGATCAGGGCATGGCAGCCGCGCGACTGCGGCGAATGGATCGAGCCGGGAATGGCAAAGACTTCCTTTCCCTGCTCGGCCGCCAGCCGGGCGGTGATCAGCGAGCCCGACTGCAGCGCCGCCTCGACCACCAGCGTTCCCCGGCTCAGGCCGGAAATGATGCGGTTGCGTTTGGGGAAGTTGGCCGTCAGCGGTGGCGTTCCGAGCGGGAATTCGCTGATGATCATGCCCTGCCGGGCAATGCGGTGCGCCAGGTCCAGGTGCCGCTTGGGATAAACCCGGTCCAGCCCGGTGCCGACCACCGCAATCGTCTCGCCACCGCCGAGCATCGCGCCATCGTGGGCGGCGCCGTCAATGCCCAGTGCCAGTCCCGACACCACGCAGATGCCGGCGCCGCCGAATGCCTTGGCAAACTGCCGGGCATTGCTTTCACCTTGCGGCGTGGGGTTGCGGCTGCCAACGATGGCCAGGCTTTTTGCTATTTTTTCAGTAGCAGAAAGCATTGAAATGGCAAGCGTTCCCAGCATATAAAGCATCAAAGGAGGATCTTCAATGTCGAGCAGGACCGGCGGATAGGCCGGGTCACCCAGCACCGCGATGCGCCGGTCATCTCCGGCCTGGAGCCAGTCCATCGTGGTTTGCCGCTGGACCGCCAGGCCGGACGGCTCGCTGCGCAGGGAATTCGCCAGCTTGTCAGAACCGATTTGTTGCAGGGTTGCACTGCTTTGCTCGAAGATGGCCTGCGCCGAGCCGAAAGCCGCCAGCAGCTTGCGCGCCGTGGCATTGCCCACGCCGGGTGTGAGCGCCAGCCGCAGCCAGGCTCGCAGTTCATCTGAATCCATGGATGTCACCATTCTCAGCACCCTGCCTTTCGGGCCGGTGCCTTGGAGCGCACGGTCAGAACCATGGGCACGCCGTGAACCGGTCGCAAGCCGTTCAATCGGGGTTGGTGAAACGGTCGCCGACCTTGATGCCGTCCGTGGCCTGCAGGATCAGCGCATACGACAGCCGGTCGAAGGTGCGAAACACCATCAGCAGGCCGTTGCGCTCGTTCGGCAGCTTGATGTCCGGCCGGGCGCTGTCAGTCTTGTCCCGCAAGCGCTCGCCGTCCTTCAGAATGGCCATCACATGGCCGCGCTCCAGGCCGTCGCGGCTTCCCCGGTTGATCACCACGATCTGGTTTTCCGATGCCCAGGCCACGGCGTTGCCGTAGACCGAGACAATCTGCCCTGCCATGGGCGACGAAGGCGCGCGCGGCACATAGCTGCGCAACTCGCGGGGGGGCTCGGCAATCAGGCGGTCGCCAACCCGCATTTCCTCCTTGGCGGCCACGATGTCGATGGTGGCCGGCACCCGTTCAGTCTGCAGCGTGCCGTCCTTGTCAGGATTCTGGACGCTGTATTCGCCGCGTACCAGTTCGGCCTTGCCGACGTATTGCGCTTCATAACCCAGGATTTCCTGCGTGGTTGGGTCTTTCAGCGCCGTGGCATTGCGAAACACCCGGTAATCCAGCGGCTCCCCCTTCGCGTCGCTCAGCGGCCGCCCCGGACCATCGCCGCCCGCATAGCCGCCCAATGCGTAGGCGCGGTCACCACGGCTGAGCAGCACCCGGCCTTCCTGGGTAGCGACGATGCGCGGCGCCTGCGAAAAGCCCAGCGCATCGACAATCAAGGGCTCAGCCAGAAAGGGCTCGATGGCTTGCGGCGCCAGGGTGGGAATCGAGGCATCGGCCAGTGACTCGTAGCGGGTGCGCGGCGACACCCGGACGGTGCCCATCGGCGCGCCATCGCTGCCCGCCCGGCGGGTGCGCAAGGTCGCCCGACCATCGCGCTTGTCGAGAAACAACTGCTGGCCGGGATAGATGCGGTGCGGATTGCGGATGTCTTGCAGGTTCATGCCCCAGAGTTCGGGCCAGCGCCAGGGGCTTTTAAGAAACAGGCCCGAGATGGCCCACAGGGTGTCGCCCGACCTGACGGTGTAGCTGTCAGGCGCATTGGGCATCAGGTCGGCCAGGGGAATGCCGGTCCGGGCCACCTGCGCGGCCGTGGCCTGCTGGCCCGATGTGACGGGAAAGTTCTGGGCCTGCACGCCGGCTGACAGGCACAGCAGGACGGCAGCGGCCGTTGAAACAGTGCGGAAACGACCAAAGTTTGTGTGCATCTTGAAGCTTGTAGGGAGGGTCCGCGTTTACTTTACGCTACAAATAAATTCATTTTGCAATGCTTGTATCCGCGCAAATTTCCAGCGATTCTGTACCCAAGCCCTTGATTAAGCAATGATTAGACGATTCTGAGAGGATTGCAGCCTTTGAAAATTAGGAAAAGTGGCGAAAATAGCGACTTCTCCCCATTCCTGCCATGACCCAACTCACCATTCTTCGTTATCCCGATCCGCGCCTGCATACCGTGGCCAAGCCGGTGGCCTCCATCGACGACCGCGTGCGCCAACTGGCCGACGCCATGTTCCAGACCATGTACGACGCCGAGGGCATTGGCCTGGCCGCCACGCAGGTCGATGTGCATGAACGGCTGCTGGTCATCGACGTGAGCGAAACCCGCGACCAGCCGCTGGTGCTGATCAATCCTGAAATCGTCTGGGCCAGCGCCGAGAAGCGCATCGGCGACGAAGGCTGCCTGTCGGTGCCCGGCATCTACGACGGCGTGGAACGCTCGCTGGCAGTGAAGGTCGAGGCGCTGGACCTCGACGGCCAGCGCCAGGTGCATGCGGCCGAAGGCATGCTGGCGGTCTGCATCCAGCATGAAATGGACCACCTGATGGGCAAGGTGTTTGTCGAATACCTGTCGCCGCTCAAGCGCAACCGCATCCGGACCAAGCTCGTCAAACAGAAAAAAGACGAGGAACGCGAACCGGTGCGCTGACTTGACGAGGAGGGGGTTGTCGCTTCGACATGCCGGCGACTCTTTAGAATCACGCCCCATGCGCGTTATTTTTGCCGGTACCCCTGACTTTGCCCGTGTGGCGCTTGCCGAGTTGCACGGCGCCGGTTTTGAAATCCCTCTGGTACTGAGCCAGCCCGACCGCCCCGCCGGCCGGGGCCTGAAGCTGCAGGCGTCCGCCGTCAAGCAGTGGGCCGAAATCCACCGTATTCCCGTCGCCCAGCCCAGAAGTTTGCGGCTGGACGGCAAATACCCCGAAGACGCCGCCGCCGCGCGAGACGCGATGCAAGCGGTGCAGGCCGATGCCATGGTGGTCGCCGCCTACGGACTGATCCTGCCGCAGTGGGTGCTCGACCTGCCCCGGCTGGGTTGCCTGAACATTCACGCCTCATTGCTGCCACGCTGGCGCGGCGCGGCGCCGATCCACCGTGCGATCCAGGCCGGCGACCGGGAAACCGGTATCACCCTCATGCAGATGGATGCGGGACTGGACACTGGCGACATGCTGCTGGTGGAGAAACTGGGGGTTCAAGATACCGACACCACCGGCACGCTGCATGACCGGCTGGCGGCGCTGGGCGGGCAGATGGTCGTGCAGGCGCTGGAACTCGCTGGCAGCGGCCAACTGCATCCGGTCCGGCAGCCTGCCGAGGGCGTGAGCTATGCCCACAAGATCGAAAAAGCCGAAGCGGCGGTGGACTGGACGCAGCCGGCCGCCAGCATTGACCGGCACATCCGCGCCATGACGCCTTTTCCCGGCGCCAGCACGCAGCTGGGGCCAGACACCCTGAAGCTATGGCGCTCTGAAATTGATAGCTGTTCGCGACCGCTGGATATGCGGGAAGGCCAGATTTTGTCTGCAAACGCCGATGGCGTCCGGGTGGTTTGCGGCGATGGCGTGCTGGTGCTCACCGAACTGCAGCGCGCTGGCGGCAAGCGCCTGGGCAGCGCCGACTTCTTGCGCGGCTTTGCACTGGCGCCCGGCATGCTGTTCGGAAAGTGACCGCCGGTGTTCCTTCGCGCCGCCTATTACCGCCACGCTGAATTCCGCCAGGGTGCGCGCGACATTTTCGCGGTGGCGCCGGGCTTTGCCGCCTGGGGCCTGATGACCGGCGTGGCCATGGTCAAGTCGGGCATGAGCGTCATTGAGGCGACGCTGATGACGGTGCTGGTGTATGCCGGCAGCGCGCAACTGGCCGCGATGCCGCTGCTCGTCGCGGGCGCGCCGGCCTGGGTGATCCTGGCCACGGCCTTTTGCGTCAACCTGCGCTTCGTGGTGTTCAGCGCGCACCTGCGCGCCTACCTGATGCACCTGCCGCTGGCTCAGCGCCTGCTGACCGGCTTCCTGACGACCGACCTGAGCTATGTGCTGTTTGTGCAGCGCTTTCCCGCTCCCGGCGACGAGCCCGGCCAGCGCCTGGCGCAGCAGGCCTACCTGGCGGGGAATTGCGGGCTGTGCTGGGTCAACTGGATGGGCAGCAGCCTGGTTGGCATCGCGCTGGCCAATCTCATCCCGAGCGCCTGGGGGCTGGGCTTCGCCGGCATCCTGGCGCTGCTCGGCATCTCTTTCTCGCTGGTCACCACCCGCCTGCGCATCATCGCGGCCTTGGTGGCGGGCGCTGCGGCGGTGGCCGCGTTTGCGCTACCGCTCAAGCTCAACATCCTGGTGGCCATCGCGGCGGCGGTTGCCGTGTGCCTGACACTTGAACGGGCCGGCCTGCGCGCGGCTGCGCAGATCCCGCAGCACGGGCCCGGCGCCGGTCCTGGCAACACGCCATGAACGAGACCGATCTCTGGACCGTCGCGACCATCGCCGGCATGGCGGGGGTGACGGTGATCACCCGCTGTTTTTTCTTTTTGTCAGACAAGCCCTGGACCTTGCCGGACCTGGCCAAACGCGGCCTGGACTATGCGCCGATTGCCGCACTGGCGGCGGTGATCGTCCCCGAAATCGTCATGACGCAGGGCCACCTCATCGCCACCTGGCAGGATGCCCGGCTGTTCGGCACGGCGGCCGGCGTGGCCTGGTTTTTCTGGCGCCGCGGCGTGCTGGGCACCATCGTGTGCGGCATGGCGGTGTACCTGCCGTTGCACCTTGGCCTGGGCTGGTGAATGTGGCCCCCACGCTCCGCCGCTGCGCGGGTCGCTGCCCCCCGAGGGGGCTGCTGCGCCTGCGGCCCGGCGAAGCCGGTTCCGCGGCCCTTGCTGGGTTGGCGGGCACGCGCTTTGCGGTTACCCCGTGCGTGGGCCGCCCCCTACAATTCTTCCAGCCAGCCGCCTGCCGGCGGTTTTATCAACCTTTGTACTTTGCGAGTCGCCATGAATTTCATCCGTTTTTCCGATTTGTGCGCCAGCGGCCAGGTGGCTGGCAAGCGTGTGTTCATCCGCGCCGATTTGAATGTGCCGCAGGATGCCAGTGGCGCCATCACCGAGGACACGCGCATCCGTGCTTCGGTGCCGTGCCTGCAGATGGCGCTGGATGCCGGTGCGGCGGTCATGGTCACGTCGCACCTGGGCCGCCCCACGGAAGGCGAATTCAAGCCGGCGGATTCGCTGGCGCCGGTCGCCCGGCGGCTGGGTGAATTGATGCGGCGCGAGATTCCCGTGGTGTCGAACTGGGTCGATGGTGTGACGGTAGCGCCCGGCCAGCTGATGATGCTGGAAAACTGCCGGCTGAACCAGGGCGAGAAGAAAAACGACGAAGCGCTGGCGCGCAAGATGGCGGCGTTGTGCGACATCTTCGTGCATGACGCCTTCGGCACGGCGCACCGCGCCGAAGCCTCGACCTACGGCATCGCGCAATACGCGCCCGTGGCCTGCGCCGGTCCGTTGCTGGCCGCCGAGATGGACGCCATCACGGCGGCCTTCGCCCATCCGCAGCGGCCGCTGGTCGCCATTGTCGCCGGCAGCAAGGTCTCGACCAAGCTGACCATCCTCAAGGCGCTGGCCGAGAACGTCGATCAGCTGATTGTCGGCGGCGGCATTGCCAACACCTTCATGCTGGCCGCCGGCCTGAACATCGGCAAGAGTCTGGCCGAACCCGACCTGCTGGCTGAGGCCAAAGCCGTGATCGACGCCATGAAGGCGCGCGGCGCCGAGGTGCCGATTCCGACCGACGTGGTCTGCGCCAAGACCTTTGCCGCCGACGCGCCGGCCACCGTCAAGCAGGCGACCGACGTCGAGGGCGACGACCTGATCCTGGACATCGGCCCCGAGACCACCGCCCGGCTGGCTGCGCAACTCCAGGCCGCCGGCACCATCGTCTGGAACGGACCGGTTGGGGTGTTCGAGTTCGAAGCCTTTTCCAAGGGCACCGAAGGCATCGCCCGGGCGATTGCCGCCAGCCCTGCTTTTTCGATTGCCGGCGGCGGCGACACGCTCGCGGCCATCGCCAAGTACGGGATTGAAAAAGAGATCGGCTACATCTCGACCGGCGGCGGCGCTTTTCTGGAAGTATTGGAAGGCAAGACGCTGCCGGCCTTCGAGATTTTGCAGAAGCGGGCTGGCAACGCGCGTTAAATAATCTGTTTTTGATAGCAGATTATGACAGTCCAGCAAGCGAAAATGGCATTTTTCGCTTGCAAAAAGCAGATCGGGGAAGATGTTTGGCGCGCCAGCTATGCGCCCCAACGCTGCGCATCGCGCCCGGTCCGGAAACGCCCTTTTGGGTACCCGTTTCGTAACCGGTTCCGTGTAAGAATCGGGAACTAAATTACAAGGAGACATCCCCCATGACGCGTCGCGCCACCAAAATCGTTGCCACCCTCGGCCCCGCTTCCAGTGATCCGGTTCTGCTGGAAAAAATGATACGTGCCGGCGTCAACGTGGTGCGGCTGAACTTCAGCCACGGCAAGGCGCAGGACCACATCAACCTGGCCGCCCTGGTGCGCGAAGTGGCCCAGCGCACCGGCCGCGAAGTCGCCATCATGGCTGACCTGCAAGGGCCGAAAATCCGCGTCGGCAAGTTCGCCGAAGGCAAGGTGATGCTCGTGCCCGGCGAAAAATTCATCCTGGATGCGTCCCGCGTCGAGCCGGGCGACCTCAAGGGCGTCGGGCTGGACTACAAGGAACTTCCCCGCGATGTCAAGGCGGGCGACGTGCTGCTGCTCAACGACGGCCTGATCGTGCTGACCGTCAATGCGGTGCGCGGCGAGGAAGTCCACACCACCGTCAAACTCGGCGGCGAGCTGTCGAACAACAAGGGCATCAACAAGCAGGGCGGCGGGCTGACCGCGCCGGCGCTGACGGCCAAGGACATGGACGACATCAAGACGGCGATGAGTTTCCAGGCCGACTACGTGGCCGTGAGCTTCCCGAAAAACGCCACCGACATGGAAATGGCGCGCCAATTGTGCAACGTGGCCGCCGCGCCGTACAAGCACAAGCCCGGCCTGATCGCCAAGATCGAGCGCGCCGAGGCGATTCCGAAGCTCGAAGAAATCCTCAAGGTCAGCGACGGCATCATGGTCGCGCGCGGCGACCTGGCCGTGGAAGTCGGCAATGCCGCCGTGCCGGCACTGCAAAAACGCATGATCAAGATGGCCCGGGCCGCCGACAAGGTGGTCATCACCGCGACGCAGATGATGGAGAGCATGATCCTGAATCCGGTGCCCACGCGCGCCGAGGTCAGCGACGTGGCCAATGCGGTGCTCGACGGCACCGATGCCGTGATGCTCAGCGCCGAGACCGCCGCCGGCCGCTTCCCGCTGGAAACCGTCGAGGAAATGGCAAAGATCTGCGAAGAAGCCGAGAAGGCCGAGTACAAGGAGCTGAGCGCCGATTTTTCCGGCAAGACCTTTGCGCGTATCGACCAGTCGATTGCCATGGGCGCGCTGTTCACCGCCCACCATCTGGGCGCCAAGGCCATTGTGGCGCTGACCGACAGCGGCTCGACCGCGCTGTGGATGAGCCGCCATGACATCCGGGTGCCCATCTATGCACTCACCCCGCGCCTGGAGACCCAGCGCAAGATGGCGCTTTACCGCAACGTGCGGCCCATCCTCATGGACAGCAGCGCCGACCGCGACACCGCGCTCGAACAGGCTGAAGGCCACCTGCTGCGCCTGGACATCGTGCAGAGCGGCGATGTGTACGCCATCACCTGCGGCGAGCCGATGGGCGCGCCGGGCGGCACCAACATGCTCAAGATCTGCCGGGTGGCCTGACGCGTCGGCTGAGCCGGGCCAGCCGCTCGGTCCCGCGAAAATGCACGGCCTGGGCTGAATCCATGCGCCCCGGCCGTGCGTACCCCTGTGTCTTATGACCTCATTTTCTTCAAAATTGCCCAGACGCGCATGGTTCGCCATGCTGCCGGCGCTGCTCACCGCCTGCTCGGGCGCTGACCTGCTCAACGCCACGGTTTCCACTGACAGCTACCGGCGCACCGAGGGACTGGCCTATGGCGCCGACCCGCGCCAGCTGCTCGACGTGTACCAGCCGGCCGCTGGGGTTTCCCGCCCACCGTTGGTGGTGTTTTTCTATGGCGGCAGCTGGTCGTCGGGCGAGCGCGGCGACTACCGGTTTGTCGGCGAGGCGCTGGCGTCGCGCGGCATCGTGGCGGTGGTGGCCGACTACCGGCTGAGTCCGGCGTTTCGCTACCCGGCCTTTGTGCAGGACAGCGCCAGTGCGGTTCGCTGGGCGGTTGACCATGCGGCTGAATTCGGCGCCGACGAGCAGCGGATTTTTGTCATGGGCCACAGCGCCGGCGCCTACAACGCCGCCATGGTTGCCCTGGATGCGCGCTGGCTGGCGGCGGTCGGCCTGGCGTCTGCCCGGCTGGCGGGCTGGATCGGGCTGGCCGGCCCTTATGACTTCCTGCCGATTGGCGACCCCCAGACCCGGGTGGCCTTCGACTGGCCACAGACCTCCGCCGACAGCCAGCCGATCATTCATGCGTCCCCGGCCTCGCCGCCGGCGCTGCTGCTGGCGCCCGCCGAGGACAGCGTGGTCAATCCGCAGCGCAGCACGCTGGCGATGGCGGCGCGGCTTCGGGCCAGCGGCGTTCGGGTCGAGTCCGAACTGTTCGACGGCGTCAGCCATGTCACCTTGCTGGCGTCCATGGCGCAGGTCCTCAGAAGCCGGGCGCCGGTGCTGGCGCGCGTGGCCGGGTTTGTGCAATCCGCTGGCTGACCGCTGCATCCACGCCGGCTGCCACCGTCCAGCACAGCCAGGCGGTCCAGAAGGTATGGCTCATGTAGTGCGCGCCCCGAACCTGCTGCGCCAGCCCGAAGACAAACCCAACCAGCATCGCCCCGGCCAGCCAGCGCCGGGCGGTCTTTGGAAGCACCTGCCTAAAGACAAAAAATCCGCCCATGAAGGCAAAGCCTGCCGACGCATGGCCGGCCGGAAAGCAGCCGCCGCTGCCGCCATCGCGAGTGCCCCAGGCCCAGTGCGACACATAGGTCGCCACGCCGCCGAAGTCCTGCAGGTCCCAGGGGCAGCTGGTATGGCTGTACAGCTTGATGGTCGAGACGGCCAGCAGCGCGGCCAGCGTTGTCAAGGCCAGTTGCACCCGCCGCGCCATCGGCAGGCGTTTGAGGCTGCCCAGGGGCAGGAACATGCCGACCAGCAAATACAGCTCCAGCACCCACGGCCACAGCCTGACGTCGTCGTGCAGCAGGTTGCGCCACAGCCAGTGGCTTTCCAGCGCAAAGCCGCTGGCAGAGCCGAACCAGTGCGCCATGGTCAGGTCAAGGCTTGAGAAGTCCCAGATCAGCAGCAGCAACAGGCTGCCCAGTGTCCAGCGTAAAAAGTGCGTGTGGAGGGAGGGCGCAGGAAACAGCAGGTAGGGCATGTAGGCTTCAGGCATATCGGGTGCTATGAAGGTAGCGGACATGCCTTAAGTCACTCTTAAAGACCGGCAATGCCCTGAAAAATAAGTGACGGGCGTGACAATAGGCGCATGAGAATCCTGGTGGTTGAAGATGACACGGGCATTGCCCTGGGGCTGAAGTCCAGTTTGCAGCAGCGTGGCTATGCGGTCGATGTGTGCGGCACGCTGCGCAGCGCGTGGGCGGCCCTGCGCAGCGAAGCGTTCGACCTGGTGCTGCTGGACCTGGGCCTGCCCGATGGCGACGGCAGCCAGCTGGTGCAGCGCATCCGGCAGGCGCCCGCAGCCGCAGGCGGCCTGCCCGACAGCCTGACGCCGGTGCTGATCATGACCGCCCGTGACCAGGTCGCCGACCGTATCCTCGGGCTGAACCTGGGCGCGGACGACTACCTGGTCAAGCCGTTTGACCTGGACGAGCTGGAAGCCCGCATGCGCGCGCTGCTGCGCCGGGCCGGGGGGCGCGCCCATCCGCTGCTGGTGCATGGCGACCTGGTGGTCGACCCGGCGGCGCACACCGTGCTGCGCGCCGGTCAGCCGGTGGAGCTGACGCCGCGCGAGTTTGCCCTGCTGCTGCTGCTGCTGGAGTCGCGCGGCCGGGTGCTGTCGCGCCAGCAGCTGGAGGCGCGGCTTTACAGCTGGCAGGATGCGGTGGGCAGCAATGCGGTCGAAGTCCATGTTCATCACCTGCGCCGCAAGATTGGTGAAAGCGTGATCCAGACGCTGCGCGGCGTCGGGTATTTCATCCCCCGGGAAGACCCGCCATGACGCCGCCTGCAGACCGCCAGGCCTCGCTGACGCGCCGCCTGGTGATGGGCGTGCTGGCCGCGCTGCTGCTGGTGTGGGCCGGATTTTTCGCCTTTGGCCATCGCACCGGTATCCATGAGGCCGACGAACTGACCGACGGCCATCTGGCGGGAACGGCGGCGCTGTTGCTGACACTGGACTTGCCGCCCTTCATCGAAAGTCCCCTGGAGCCGAATCGCCAGGCCAACCTCAACATGGTCCGGCCGGCGCTGGCCAGCCTGAAACATCACGACTACCAGTTTTCCCTGAGCGTGGTGGTGCGCGACGCGGCAGGCCATTTATTGGCACGCTCCGGCGAGGCGCCGTTGCCTCCCTTTGTCCCGCGTGACGGTTTTGCCGACCTGCTGCTGGGAACCCCGGCCGCGGCCTGGCGCAGTTTTTCACAATGGGATGCCACGCGCAGCCGGCAGGTGACGGTGCTGGTGAAGTTCGAGGAACGCGAGGCACTGGCCGAGGATGTGGCCGCCCAGCTCGCCGAGCCCGTTTTATGGCTGCTTCCGGTGGTGGCGCTGGCACTGGGCGCGGCTATTTTGCGCGGCCTGCGGCCACTTCAGGCGCTTTCGCGCGATGTGGAGGCGATGGAGGTGGACAAGGCCGCGCGCCTGCAGGCTCGCCATCCCTACCGCGAGCTCAATTCGGTGGTGCGCTCCATCAACCGGCTGGTGGGCCAGCAGCAGGCTGCGCTGGAGCGAGAACGGCAGCTGGCCAGTGAAATCGCGCACGAGCTGCGCACGCCGCTGTCGTCGATTGCCTTGCAAGCCGCATCGCTTCGCGGCGCCTTGCCGGCACAGGCGCAAGCCGCGGCCTTGCAGCAGATCAGTGCCGATGCGCTGCGCGCAGGCCATGTCATCAGCCAGCTGCTGGCGCTGGCACGCACCGGCCAGGCCGTCATGCTGCAAGCGCTGGTGCCGCTGGACCTGGCCACGCTCGCCCGGGAGGTCGTGGCGGGCTATGCGCAGGCGGCCTGGCAAAGCGGCCACCGGCTCAGCGTCCAGGGGGTGGAACACCAGACCGTGCGGGCGCATCCGCTGCTGCTGGAACTGGCCTTGCGCAACCTGATCGACAATGCCCTGCAGCACACCGCCCGCGGCACGGCCGTGTGCGTGCAGTGGGGAAGCGAAGCGGGACACGCCTGGCTGCAGGTGTGCGACGACGGCCAGCGCAGCCACGACGCGCCGGCCATTGCCCTGGCCTCCACCGATCGCCTGGGTCTGGGGCACAAGATCGTAGGCCGGGTGATGGACATTCATGGCGGCAGCTTCGCGCAGCATGCGGCAGCGGCGCCGTTCAACCGGTGTTATCGCCTGTGTTTCCCGGCGGTTTCATGACCTAACGGACTATTGGCAAACAGTAGAATGAAGGTTAAGGTTACCTTTCGGTTACCACGGGACAGCGTGGCAGCGCCGGTAGCGCCAGCCACCCATGCACACCACCGGTTTGTTCAGCTTTTCAACTTTTCACGGAGACTCTCAATCATGGCACTCGTTTCGATGCGCGAACTGCTGGACCATGCCGCCGCCAACGGCTACGGCATTCCGGCTTTCAACGTCAACAACCTGGAGCAGGTCCAGGCCGTGATGGCCGCCGCCGACGAGGTCGGCGCGCCGGTCATCCTGCAGGCCAGCGCCGGCGCCCGCAAGTACGCAGGCGAGGCCTTCATCAAGCACCTCATCCTGGCGGCTGTCGAGGCCTATCCGCACATTCCGCTGGTGATGCACCAGGACCACGGCCAGAGCCCGGCCATCTGCCAGGGCGCGATCGACCTGGGCTTCAGCTCGGTCATGATGGACGGCAGCCTGGAAGCCGACGGCAAGACCATTGCCAGCTTCGAGTACAACGTCGAGGTCACCCGCAAGGTGGTCGAGATGGCGCATGCCTCCGGCGTGTCGGTCGAAGGCGAGCTCGGTTGCCTGGGCAGCCTGGAAACCATGCAGGGCGACAAGGAAGACGGCCACGGCACCGACGCCGTCATGACGCACGACCAGCTGCTGACCGACCCCGAGGAAGCCGCCGAGTTCGTCAAGCGCACGCAACTCGACGCGCTGGCGATTGCCATCGGCACCAGCCACGGCGCCTACAAGTTCACGCGCAAGCCCACCGGCGACATCCTGGCCATCGAGCGCGTCAAGGAAATCCACCGCCGCATTCCCAACACCCACCTGGTGATGCACGGCTCGTCGAGCGTGCCGCAGGAGCTTTTGGCCCAGATCAACCAGTACGGCGGCCACATGAAGGAAACCTACGGCGTGCCGGTCGAGGAAATCCAGAAAGCCATCCAGTTCGGCGTGCGCAAGATCAACATCGACACCGACATCCGCCTGGCCATGACCGGCGCGGTGCGCAAGTTCCTGGCCGAGAACCCCGAGAAGTTTGACGCCCGGGAATGGCTCAAGCCCGCCCGTGAAGCCGCCAAGGCGATCTGCAAGCAGCGCTATATCGAGTTCGGCTGCGAAGGCCAGGCCGCCGGCATCAAAGGCCGCAGCCTGTCGGTCGTCGCTGCCGAGTACGCCCGGGGTGAACTGGCGCAAGTCGTTCATTAATCCAGCGCCCCTCGCTTCGCCGGATTGGCGATAATTCAAAGCCCGTGCCTGACCCGCGTCGCACGGGCTTTTTCACTTTTCCAACCCGCAGACCCGCATGACCACCACGAACTCCGTACTTCATACCTCGGCCCTGACTTCCCTGCCTTTGCTCGCGCGCGGCAAGGTGCGCGACAACTACGCCGTGGGCCAGGACCGGCTGCTGATGGTGGCCAGCGACCGCCTCAGCGCCTTCGACGTGATCCTCGGTGAGCCGATTCCCGGCAAGGGTGCCTTGCTGACGCAGATGGCGCTGTTCTGGTTCGACAAGCTTGGCCACATCTGCCCCAACCACCTGACCGGCGAAGCGCCTGAAAGCGTGGTCACGCCAGCCGAAATTCCGCAGGTCACCGGCCGTTCGATGCTGGTCAAGCGGCTGAAACCCATTCCGGTTGAAGCCGTGGTGCGCGGCTACCTGGCCGGCAGCGGCTGGGCCGAGTACCAGCAAAGCCAGTCGGTCTGCGGCGTGCCACTCCCCGCCGGCCTGAAAAACGCCAGCAAGCTGCCCGAGCCCATCTTCACGCCCGCTGCCAAGGCTGAAGTGGGCGAGCACGACGAAAACATCAGCTACGCGCAGGTCGTGGCCATCGTCGGCCCGGAACTGGCCGCGCAGATCAGGAAGCTGAGCATCGAGATCTATGAAACCGCCGCCGCCTTCGCGCTGACCAAGGGCATCATCATTGCCGACACCAAGTTCGAGTTCGGCCTCGATGACAACGGCACGCTGACGCTGATGGACGAGGTGCTGACGCCCGATTCGTCGCGTTACTGGCCGGTCGAAGGCTACCAAGCCGCCTTTGCCGCCGGGCAAAACCCGCCCAGCTACGACAAGCAGTTTGTGCGTGACTGGCTGGAAGCCGTGCGCATCAACGGCAAGCCGTGGGACAAGACCCCGCCGTCGCCGCACCTGCCACCCGACGTGATTGCCAAGACGGCCGCCAAGTACCAAGAGGCGATGGCGCGTTTGACGGCTTGAGCATTACATTTGTTTGTGTCACACTTGTAGCACAAGTTTGACACAAAAGGAATTCCCGATGTCCACCACCACCCTGCGTATTGAAGACAGCTTGCGCGAACGCATCGCTCGGCTGGCCCAGGCGCTGGATCAAACACCGCACAATTTCATGCTTGAAGCGCTGGCGCAAAAGGCCGATGAAGCCGAATGGAAACTGTCCTTGCAGCGTGAAGCGCAGCAGCGTGATGCTGCCCTCCAAGCCGGCGAGCCGGGCGTGGAGTGGCATGAAATGCGAACCTACCTGCGCAACCGCCTCAGTGCCCATGCCATCTCCGGAAAACCTTTGTCAGACCCGCGGTGAGCCGGGTTGTTCTGTCCCCGCAAGTCCGGACCGATTTCGACCGGATGTTCGATTTTCTTTTTGAGTACGTGCCCGACTCTGCCGCCTCGCGCATCCAGACCATCATTGCGGCCATTGATATTTTGGAAACCAGCCCCCTGATAGGGCGGCCAGCGGCCTTCGGGCAGCGTGAACTGGTGATTGCCAGCGGCAGCAGTGGCTATCTGGCGCTGTACCGTTACGACCCGGCACTGGACACCGCCTTCGTGCTGGCGGTGCGCAGCCAGCGTGAGCGGGATTACAAGCCCTAATGCAAAAGCCGTGTCTGGACCGAAACCCGATGCGAATGCCGCAAGTCCTGGTGATCGGTGCCGGGATTGCCGGATTGACCGCAGCCTGGCGCCTCAGCAAAGCCGGAATGAAGGGCAAGGTGCTGGAGACATCGGGCCGCGTCGGCGGACGCATGACGACGGATCGCGTCAACGGCTTTGTGGTCGATCGCGGCGCGCAGTTCTTGTCCAGCCACTATGCGCTGCTCCTCTCGATGATCAGAGAATTGGGACTTGGGCGCGCCATTCGACCGACTTCTCCGTGGAGCGCCATCGTGCGCAATGCAAAGGTGTGCCGGATTCGTGGCGACCAGCCATTCAGCGCGCTGGGCAGCGGATTGCTTGGCTTGCCCGGTTGTTTGAAGCTTGGCTGGCGCACCTGGCAACTGCGAAAGCCGCTGGCGACTTTGACCCTGAGCGACTACAGCCAATGGTCCCAGTTCGACACCGAATCCGCTGCCGAATGGACGACCGGACGAACGGATGAACGGAATGGTCGAACCGGCCGTCACCGAATACCTGACAGAGCCGATGCTGCAAGGCTTTTGTTTCCAGTTGCCGGAAGACACGTCGCTGTCCTTGTCGCTGGCACTTTCGGCGTTCGGATTTCGCCGTGGCCAGACGCTGACGTTGGACGGCGGCATCGGCCTGCTGCCAGAAATGCTGGCCTCACGGCTGGATGTCACGCTCAATTGCCCTGCCATTTCGCTTCAGGTCGGGAAAGATTCGGTGACGGTCGTGACCGGTCAATCGCATCTGCAAGCCGACCACGTGGTGCTTGCTGTTCCCGCCACGCAGGGGCTTTGCCTTTGCCCGGATGCCGATGCGTTGGCGCAGCGCTTGATGGCAACGCGCTACAGCGCAAACATCAATATTGCAGTGAGGACCGGCAGAGGTTTTTCAACTGCCGGACAGTTTGAGCCAGATTTACGGCCTGCTGATTCCGCGCAGCGAGCGAGGATGTATTGCTGCCGTAGGCATCGAAGCGAACAAAAGCCGGGACCGAGCGCCTCGCGGGCAGCTTTTGAACATCATGCTTTGCGGCGCTGCTTCCAAGTCCATGCTCGCATGGACCGACGATGAAATACCCAAAGTGGTGATACCCGAAGCGGAAAAATACCTGATCGATTTGGGCGTCCCTATTTTTTCAACGGTGGTGTATCGCTGGCCACAGGCAGAACCCTATTCGCACGTGGGGCGGGCGAGTGATCTGGCACGTTATCGAGAAGATTCTGCCCCTTCGAGCCGCCGCGTCCTGCTGGCAGGCGACTTTATGAGCATGCCCTATACCGAAGGCGCTGCTGAATCAGGCCAATGGGCAGCCGGTCAAATCATTCGCGCTGTTTCCCGCAGGGCGCTTTAAGGCGGCGCGTCTCAGGATCCTGGAATGTCCGGGCATTTGTTAACCGCTGCGCAATGGCTGTTGTCATCGATTGACGTCGCCTTGCGCGACGAACCCAGGGGTTTGGGATTTGGCAATCCATCACTTCCCGTCCGTCATTCCCGCGAAGGCGGGAATCCAGCGACGCGGGCTGAAAACGCTCAAACGAGTCTGGATACCCGCCTGCACGGGTATGACGCAGGAAAGTTATTTTTAACCGCATCCCTTGGCTCAGCACCACGCTGCTCAAGCGCCGCCGATACGTGGCCACGGCGACGGCTACCCGCCAGGCGATCTCAATGGCTGCGCAGTTTTTCCTGAATCCAGACCTTGATCAGCGACTGGTAGGGCACATCGCGGGCATTGGCGGCAACCTTGATGGAGTCCAGCAGGTGCTGGGGCAGGCGCAACGATATGGTCTTTGTCGTGGGTTTCAGGTTTGGCAAGGCAACCTTCCTGGCTTTTGACCAGTCAAGGTACTCGGTGGAGTTGGCGTCATGCGTTTCCCAGAACGCACGCGCCTGCGCCTCGCCGGCGAACCGGGGGAATGGGTTCGGTCGGCTTGTTCATAAATGGCTCGCTCCTTGCGGTGCATGTCCCTGGCTAAAATGACCCGGATCAAGAATCCGGACTGGCGGCAAAACAGCGCTGCCCGGGCAAAAAGCCTAGCTCAGCACCACGCTGCTCAGACGCCGCCGGTAGCTGGCCACGGTCGCGTCTTCCGGCGGAATCTGGCCGTCGGCGACCTTGGGCTTGGGCGTTTCCATGATGTCCAGGATGGCGATATAGGTCTTGCGCGCCAGGCCGTCGGACCAAGTCTTGTCGCGCATCAGGATCTCGAGCAGTTCGTCGAGCGCGTCGGTCCAGCGCTGCTCGGCCATCAGCCAGCGCGCCTGGTCGAAGCGGGCGTCAAAATCCCGTTTGTTGGCCGTTATTTTTGCATCAAATGTGGTTTGCGCGCTTGCTGCATCTGCGTGTGCCGCTACAAAATCAAGAGCATCCATCCAGCGCTTCAGGGAATCAAAACGCCGCACCACCGCCGTCTGGGCAATCACCGGGGCAAACGCCACCTTGGCGTCGTCCTCGCGGCCCAGGCTCAAAAGATGCTTGACATAGTCGAAGCGGGCCGCTTCACTGGCCGGATCGGTGGCAACGGCGCTTTGCAGTCGTTCCAGCACGGCTTCGGGTGCGTTGTCCGGCACCACCTCTTCCTCGGGCGGCGCTTCTTCGGGCGCCGGCGGCAAATGCTTGTCCAGAAACTCCTTGATCTTGCCTTCGGTCAGGGCGCCGGTGAAGCCGTCCACCGGCTGGCCGTTCATCAGCAGGATGCAGGTCGGGATGCTGCGGATGCCGAAGGCCTCACCGAGCTGCTGCTCCTGGTCGGAGTCGATCTTCACCAGCTTGAAGCGGCCTTCGTAGGCGATTTCAACCTTCTCAAGAATCGGGCCAAGCGACTTGCATGGGGCGCACCACGGCGCCCAGAAGTCGATCAGCACGGGCGTGGTCATGGAAGCTTCAATGACTTCCTCTTGAAAATTCGCAATGGTGACGTCGATCATGATGTAGTGCAGATAAGGTGGGTCAAGGGGGTTTCAAGCAGGAGGCTGGGCGGCTCGGCATGAGCAGGCGGGCCGCAGCCTTTGCAGCAGGCAAGACGATAGCATGGGCGGGCGGCAATGCTGGCACGACGGGCTACCGCATTGCGGGCGGTCCAGCCCTTAAAATCAGCGCTTCCCGGCGCACCGCCCCCTCAACATCAGGACGTGAACCCTCCCCTATGACGACGACAACAAACAACCCGGCAGGCCCTCTGGTGGGCGTGGTGATGGGCTCCAGCAGCGACTGGGACACGATGCAGCATGCCGTGCAGATCCTGCAGCACTTTGGCGTGGCGCATGACGCGCGCGTGGTGTCGGCCCACCGCATGCCCGACGATTTGTTTGCCTATGCCGAAGCCGCCGCTGGCCGGGGTTTGCAGGCGATCATTGCCGGTGCTGGCGGCGCGGCGCATTTGCCGGGCATGCTGGCCGCCAAGACCACCGTGCCGGTGCTCGGCGTGCCGGTGGCCAGCAAGCATCTGCAGGGCGTCGATTCATTGCACAGCATCGTGCAGATGCCCAAGGGGATTCCGGTTGCCACCTTTGCCATTGGCCATGCCGGTGCGGCCAATGCGGCGCTGTTTGCCGTCGCCATGCTGGCCCTGCATGACCCGGCGCTGGCCGACAAGCTGCAGGCATTCCGCGCCGAGCAGACCGCCGCCGCCCGCGCCATGACGCTGCCGCCGGTATGAGCGCCCCCGCCAGCCTGCCGGTTTTTCCCGGCACGGTCGATGCCGCTGGCCGTCCTGCCACCTTGGGCGTCATGGGCGGCGGCCAGCTCGGCCGGATGTTCGTGCATGCCGCGCAGCGCCTGGGCTACTTCACGGCGGTGCTTGACCCGGACCCGCAAAGCCCGGCCGGCCGGGTCAGCCACCAGCATATTGCGTTTGCCTACGGCGACGCGCAAGGCCTGGCGCAGCTCGCCGCCGTGTGCGCGGCCGTCACCACCGAATTCGAGAACGTGCCGGCCAGCGCCTTGCAGACCCTGGCCGCCAGTTGTCCTGTCGCGCCGGGCGCTGCCGCCGTGGCAATCGCGCAGGACCGCATCCAGGAAAAATCGCATTTCACCGCCAGCGCCGCTGAATCGGGTGTGATGGCCGGCGTGACCTGCGCGCCTTACGCGGTCATTGAAACACCCGACCAGCTAAAAACCGTGCCGGATTACCTGCTGCCGGGCATCCTGAAAACCGCGCGCATGGGCTACGACGGCAAGGGCCAGATGCGCGTCAGCAACAGGGCCGAACTGGCGGCGGCCTGGGCCGAACTGGAGCGGGTGGCCTGCGTGCTGGAGAAAATGCTGCCGCTGAAAGCCGAATGCTCGGTGATCGTGGCGCGTGGCTGGGACGGCGCCATGGTGGCCTTTCCGCCGCAGCTGAACCTGCATGTCGACGGCATTCTGGCCGTGACCAAGGTTTATGAAGGAAATATGTCTCCCGCGCTTGCTGCGCGGGCGCAAGCAGCTACTAAATCCATAGCAGAGCATATCGGCTATGTCGGCGTGCTGTGCGTCGAGTTCTTCGTCGTGGACGACGGCAGCGCAGACGGCGCGCTGGTCGTCAACGAGATGGCCCCGCGCCCGCACAACAGCGGCCACTACACGATGGACGCCTGCGACGTGTCGCAGTTCGATTTGCAGGTGCATGCCATGACCGGCTTGCCGCTGCCCGCGCCGCGCCAGCATTCGCCCGCCATCATGCTCAATTTGCTCGGCGATGTGTGGTTTGACCCCTTGGGCCAGCCCCGTACGCCCGACTGGCAGGCGGTGCTGGCGCTGCCCGGTGCGCATTTGCACCTGTACGGCAAGCTAGAGGCCCGGCCGGGCCGCAAGATGGGCCACCTGACGCTCACCGGCGCCGACGTGGCCGGCGTGAAAGCCACGGCACGTCAGGCGGCTGCGATTCTGGGCCTGCCGGGTTTTGAAGGCGACGAATGATTCTGCCCGGCACCGACCCGCAGGCAATTGAAGAGGCGGCCCGCCGCATCCAGGCCGGCGGGCTGGTCGGCTTTCCGACCGAAACCGTCTATGGCATGGGTGCCGATGCCTCCAGCGACACCGCTGTCGCCGGCATTTTTGCCGCCAAGGGCCGGCCCGCCAACCATCCCTTGATTGTTCATGTGGCCGACGCGGCGCAGGTCAACGACTACGCCAGCAGCGTGCCGCCTTTCGCCGCGCGGCTGATGCAGGCGTTCTGGCCCGGCCCGCTGACGGTGATCCTGCCGCGCCGTGACGGCGTCGCTGGCGCTGCAGCAGGCGGACAAAACTCCATCGGCCTGCGTTGCCCCGCGCACCCGGTGGCGCTGGCTTTTTTAAAGGCCTGCAACACCGGCGTGGCCGGCCCGAGCGCCAACCGCTTCGGCCGCGTCAGCCCGACCACCGCCGCGCATGTGGCCGGTGAGTTTGGCGACGACTTGCTGGTGCTAGACGGCGGGCCGTGCGCGGTCGGCATCGAGTCCAGCATCGTCGATTGCACCCGCGGCCAGCCGGTGCTGCTGCGCCCCGGCGTGCTGACCCGCGCGCAACTCGAATCGGCTTGCGGCCAGCCGGTGCTGGACAAGGACGCCGTGCAGGCGATAGGCAGCGCGCCGCGCGCATCCGGCACGCTGGCGTCGCACTACGCGCCCAACGCCAAGGTGCGTCTGATGGAAGCCAGCGCCATGCAAACCGCGCTCGACCTGCTGGGCGCAGACGCGGCCCACATCGCCGTCTATGCCCGCACCCTATTGCGTATCCAGTCGCCGAACGTGATTTACCGTCGAATGCCCGACGACGCGCTGGCCACCGCGCAGCAGCTGTTTTCGGTGCTGCGCAGTCTTGATGCGCAAGGCGTGCGGTTGATCTGGGTGGAAACCTTGCCGGGTGACACCGAATGGGACGGCGTGCGTGACCGGCTGGGGCGGGCGGCGGCAAGTTGAGGGTTTGGGCGGTTCTGGTGGTCAGACAGCTGGGGGCCAGTTGATTTGCACCTTGCGGTTGTTTGCAAGACAGTCACGCAAATACAAGTTGATAAGACTCTGGTAGGGAACCCCAGCCTCATCGGCCATGCCCTTGAAGTACGCCACAACGTCTTCAGACAGCCGCATGGTGACAGGCTTTTTCAACTTTGAAGCGTATGGATTTTTGCGCGACTTGAGTGTCGAGAGATCGTATTCTGCTTTCATGGCTGGTTACCCCGGTAAAACGCGCTTTCACGCTGGGTTGCTTTGCGAGCCGAAATGATGCGAATGACCGTACCGTGTTCACGCTCGCAATGACAGACGATGAGCAACTTGGCTCCGGAACTCATGCCCAGCAGCAAAAATCGCTCTTCTTCGGAGGAATGTTCTTCATCAAAGAACTGAACGGCAAATTCGTCGTAGAAGGCCGATTTGGCTTCCTCGAAAGAAACTCGATGTTTCTTGAGGTTCGCTGAAGCTTTAGGCGAGTCCCATTCGAACGCAATCATCAATACATTGTATGTACGGCTGTGAACGTGTCAAGTTGAGCAAATATGAAGCTTTTTAACGTGCAGCCAACTGTCGGCGCATAAGTGCCGTCCCGCCACTGCAGCGAGCAAGATTGAACGTCACAATAGCCTGCAATGGGCATACGTAACTCAATGCTTATGCCCATCAGCGGACGAACATTAAGCGACAACCTGCTCTCAAGGTTTATGTGCTGGCGGTCATCTGCAAAAAGTTAAAGCCAAAATCTGATCCCGATTATTCTGGTGCTGGACGGCGGGCCGTGCGCGGTCGACATTGAGTCCAGCAATCGTCGATTGCACACGCGGCCAGCCGGTGTTGCTGCGCCCGGGCGTGCTGACCCGCGCGCAACTCGAAGCCGCCTGCGGCCAGCCGGTGCTGGACAAGGACGCTGTGCAGGCAATAGGCAGCGCCCCGTGCGCATCCGGCACGCTGGAGTCGCACTACGCGCCCAACGCCAAGGTGCGCCTGATGGGAGCCGGCGCCATGCAAACTGCGCTCGACCTGCTGGGCGCAGACGCGGCGCACATCGCCGTCTATGCCCGCACCATTTTGCGCATCCAGTCCCCCATCGTGCTTTACCGCCGCATGCCCGACGACGCGCTGGCCGCCGCGCAACAGCTGTTTTCGGTGCTGCGCAGTTTTGATGCGCAGGGCGTGCGGCTGATCTGGGTTGAAAACCTGCCCGCTAGCACCGAGTGGGACGGCGTGCGCGACCGGTTGGGGCGCGCTGCAGCGAGTTGAGGGTCGAGGTAGTTGTGGGGTGATTGGTGGGTTACGGCCAAGCCCCGACATTCGCTTGGATCCTGCCACCGGCTGCTTATGGCAGATACCTGCCGTTCATTGAACGGTCAGCCTATGTCAGCACTGCTCAGACCAGAAATTCACGGATTTTGAAAGCGGCGGCTTCTGGACGACAGCATCTGCCTTGCCGCTTGCGGGTCGAGCACACTCGCCTGCCGCTTATGCTAAATTTTCACCGTCGTGGTTGACTTCTTATTGAAGCTTGATTAAGAATATCTTGTTCGCCTGCGTCGAAAGGCAGAACTGATCAACAGTTGAGTGACCACTGAAATCCGACAGAAAAGTCCATCACTGAGCATGGCTTATTTGAGAGGAACTCTTATGCACAACGTATCTGATACCTGCCCTACCTGTGTCACTGTTGGCACTCTTATAGAGGATGGGCCCACAAGCTGCCGTTTCATATCAAAAGGACTTTTGCACAGATTCAAAAGGATGCTTCTAACGTCCAGGCGTATTGCAACCCCAGTTGGCTTAATTTGCGCCTTGATTGTCGGCCCTAACGCTTTTGCACAAAACAAGCCCAAGCCTCAGTCGACACCGGTTTATGCGGTGCCCGCCAACGCAACTTCCACGTTGCCGATTCATGGTGCTTGGAATATCAGTACCAGCAAGACGGTATCGAGTATGAGCGTGCTGGTAAGTAAGCAATACCTTTACGTTTATCAAGACCGGTGGTACATCTCCCCGAGCACAAAGCTGAACTGGAGTTGGGATTTCGGACAGCAGGTCACAGGCACCTATACCTACTTCGATGGAACTTCCCTAGGTACGGTCGAATGTCCAGGCAGCACGGAAATTCCAACCTTTGGCGTGGGCTGCAGTGAGGGTCCTGGGAACACTCGCAAGGTCAATCCATGGGCGACATGGATTAGCGGCAAAGACAAAGGGATCAAAAGTCCCTCGAACGGCCAAGGCACCATCTGCCAAAACATCCCTGCTGCCTTCGGTCCCAACGCCTGTTACGAAGCGACAATATACGTGCGCGAAGTCTACGATCTGCTGACCGACGCGGTAGCGGCCACCTTGCAACCAAGTACCTCCAAGCAGTACCTATACGTATACCAAGACCGGTGGTACCGATCTCCGATCACGACGCTGACGTGGAGTTGGCAGTATGGACAGCAACTCGTTGCCACCTACGACGGATTTAATGGAACATCAACCCTCACGGTTGGATGCCAAGGAAGTTACGAGCAACCCACTTTTGGCGTTGGCTGCAGTGAGGGGCCCGGTCCTACCCGTAAGGTGCTTCCCATATACGGAAATTACCCTGCCTCCGGACAGGGCACGATATGCCAAGATCAGCCATTCGCATTTGGACCGTCACCCTGCTATATCGCTTCCATATACGTGGTCGAGCGCTAATGGGCGAGCTATGAAGCCGCTGACGGCAAGCAAATGAAAAACCTACGAAGAAGGAGATTGATCGAGCATCACCAGTTATACCCGCGGTTACACCTACTGTCATCTTTCTGATAACCTAAGCTGGAGGCCTCTTTGGAGTTGTGGCGCGAATGACCGGAGTTACTCGCCAAGAACCAATTCTGGTTATTTTGAGAAAGTCGCCTTTCGCAGCATTCCTAACATTGGCGGCTAATCAGCGATTACCCTCAACGGGTCGTAAACGGACCTTCACAAAAAAGGTAAAAAAAGGTGAGTCACAAGTTTAAGGTGAGCCCTTGAACTTCAAACCTATGATCAACCCCAATTCCTGAGACGCAGTCGGCGCAGACAGGTTTTCCAAATAGCGAGAGGTGTTTTCCAAAGTGCGTTGAAGGTTACTTGCACCAGGGTCATTTATCGCCAGGCCACCATGCCACACAGTCCCGACGGCAAGTCAAGCGCCATCAGTTGGCATCTTGCAAGCCTTTGCGCCAGCGCGGGACTCCACTCCTGCAGCCCGATCCCCAGGCATTTCAATCCGGCTTCCAGGCGCGTCCATTCGCGGGCAAAGGCCAGAGGCTGTTCAGGTTCAGGCAGGCTTGCAATCCGGCGTACGGCCTGCGGACCGAGGTAATCGCGGGCCACGGCTTGCCAGTCGAAGGCGGGCGCGATGCGCAGGATGTCCACGCCCACCGGGCCGTTGCGGCGCAGGGCGGCTACCGATAAGCCCGCTTCGTGGCTAACGGACAGGCCGATGTTGTGGCCGTAGTCGGGCAGTTCCACGTGCAGCACTTGGCCGGGCATTGATTTCAAGACAATCGATTCTGGTACGCAGCCCAATTGCAGGCTCAGAACTTCGCGCAGCGCGCCGCGCAGTTGAGCGCGGGCCGTATCGCGCAGCGTGCTGTCGGGTGTGACTACGCTGATGACCAGCAGTTCTGCCGCCGCGCCGGAACCTGCCAGCCTCAGCAATCCGGAACCGTTGCCGACCTTTGCGGCCAGCAAGGCGCGGGAGGCAGGCCAGGGATGCACGGCAAGCGCTTTCTCATGGCTTTTAAATCTCAAAAGTCCCTGCAAACTTTCCAGCCCTTGCAATCCTTGCAATCTTTCCAGCATCTTCGCCCCCGCCGCCTCTATCCCAACAACCTCAAACCCGCGCCGGCGCTGCCGGGCAGCCGCGCCAGGCTGTCGCCGCCGGAATGAACTCGCCCTTCATCACCAGCGTCAGCGCGCCCAGCTTGGCGTTGTCGCCCACCACGGCGCTGTACAGCACGGCGCTGCGTGGCCCCATGTAGACGCGGCGGCCGATGGTGACATGGTCGATCTTCATGATCCGGTCTTCAAACAGATGGGTTTGCGGGCAGGCCAGTGCGTTGAGTTCGCTGTATTCGCCAATCGTCACGCAGTCGAATTCGGTGATGTCGGTGGTGTCGAGGTACACGCCGCGCCCGATGCAGCTGCCCAGCAGGTTCAGCGCGACCGGCAGCCACGGCGTGCCGCGCAGGTAGCGCATGAAATTCGGCACGGCAATGCCTTCGTACAGGTTGGTCACCGCCTCGGACAGCCAGACAAACGGCGTCCACATCGGCACGCTGCATTTCTGGTAGCGGCGCAGCAGCCCCCACTTGAGCGCCGCCACGAAAACGAAGGTGCCGATGCCATACGCCAGGCCGGCCAGGGTCAGGTCGGCCACCACCTCGCCCCAGCGGCCCACGGCGGCCAGCGGCATCACGTCGAGCACGACGGTGTAGCCGACGGCGATGACAAACGCATGCGGCGCGACGATGCGAAACGCCTCCACCGTGCCGCGCCCGATGCGGCGCAATGCCGACGGCCTGAAGGTCAGGTGTTCGGCAAACCCGCGCACCTCTTCACGCGCCGGCAGGTTGATGGGCGGAGAGCCAAGCCAGGTGTCGCCGTTGCGCATCGCCGCGTTGCCCGGCACGGTCGAATGCACGCCGATCAGCACGTTTTCCGGCAGCGTCGTGCCGTCGGGAATATAGGCGCCGTTGCCGACAAAGCTGCGCCGGGAAATCACCGTCGGCTTCATCGTCATCCAGCCGCCGTCGATCTTTTCGTCGCCCAGCATCACCGCGTCGGCAATGAAGGTGTCTTCGCCCAGCGTCAGCATGTCGGGCACCAGCCCCAGCGCGGTCGAGATTTCTGCGCCCCGGCCGACCTTGGCGCCCAGCAGCCGGTACCAGAAGGGCGCGTACACCGTGGCATACACGCCATGCAGCACGCTCAAGGAGGATTCCTGAATCTGGTTGACCAGCCATTTGGCGCAGTATTTGTTGCTGTGCACCGGCCAGCTTCCGGGCTTCATGCGCGGCAGCACGCCCCAGCGAATCGCCGCCGACAGCAGGGCGGTCAACACAATCAGCACCGCCGTGGCCGGGAAAGCCAGCACGAAATACTTGGCCAGCTGAAAAGGAATTTCGCTGTTGGGCACCGGTCCGAAATTCTCGGAGTTGTCGATCCAGTCGATCAGCATGAAGCTGGGAAACACCGGCAAAAAATACACGGTCGTGATCAGCAGCGCGCCGCACAGGAAGTACAGCGCTTCGGTGGCCAGCCGGGTTCTGGAAACCGGCAGCCGCGCCGGGTTGGACGCCTTGTCAAACGCGCCGACATCGCGCGCCGGCGAGCCGCTCCAGGTGCGCCCGGACGGCACGACCATGCCGTCGCTCAGCGCGGTTTGCCCTTCCAGATGGCCGAATGCGCCCATCGCCGTGTTGCCTTCCAGGATGGCATACGAGCCGACACCGGCATCCGCGCCGATGGCGATGGCGCCCAGGCGCAACTCGCCATGTTCGACGCGCGCATTCTCGAAATTGACCGCATTGCCAATGCTGGCGCCGTCGCCAATCACCAGCAGGTCGGGCGCGCGCAGGGTGATCGAGCCGATCATCACGTCGCGCCCGATTCGTGCACCCAGGGCACGCAGCCACCATGGATACAGCGACGAGCCACTGAGCATGTAGGTCGGCGCCGACTCGACCAGCCGGTCGGCCAGCCACCAGCGGTAATACGTCCAGCCCCACAGCGGATAGCGGCCTGCTTTCAAGCGCCCGGCGATCAGCCATTTGCCGGCAATCGCCAGCGCAAAGCCCAGCAGCGTGGCAATCAAATAGGCGCCCGTCGCGGCGGCAATCGCCAGCGCCAGCGAATCGCCCGGCTCGCCGGTGAAGAAGTGGTAGGCAAAAAAGGGCGCCAGCCACTGGCTCATGTGCAGCGTCACCAGCGCCGGAATGGCGGCGGCTTGGGCCGCGCCGCAGCGCCAGCGCTTCCAGGCGGACGGCGGTGTCCAGCGGGTATCGACCGGCGGCGGTGCGTCATGCGCTTGCGCCAGCCCTTTGGCAATGCGCCCGATGGTGCGGCGCTGGTAGATGTCGCGTACCGTCACATGCGCAAAACGCGCATCGGCCCGCAACGCGGACGCCAGCCGGGCCGCGAACAGCGAATGGCCGCCGAGGTCGGAAAAGAAATCAGCGCTGCGGCGGATCGGCTGGCCGGGAAACAGCTTCGACAAAGCGGCGAACAGCGCTTCTTCAGCCGGGTTCTCGGGCGTGTCGGAATCGGCCGCGTCGCGTGCCACCAGCGCCAGCGGACGCGCCTTCAAGTCCTTGCGGTCAATCTTGCCCGATGTCAGGCGCGGCATTTCCGGCAGCATTTCAAAGTGGCCGGGCACCATGTACGGCGGCAGCACGGCGCTGAGCGCAGCGCGCAGTACGGCGCTGGCGAGCGTTTGGCCGCTTTCCGCGACGATGAAGGCGATCAGCTGGTCAATGCCGTCTTCGGGGCGCAGCACCACCGCAACCGTGCCCACGCCGGGCTGTTTGGCCAGAACGGCTTCGATTTCGCCGAGTTCGACGCGGAAACCGCGAATCTTGACCTGGTCGTCGGTGCGGCCCAGGCACTGCACGCAGCCGTCCGGGGCAATGCTGGCCAGGTCGCCGGTGCGGTACAGCCGCGTCTGCTCGGCGCTGCTGGCCCAGGGGTTGACCAGGAATTTCTCGGCAGTCAGGTCGGCGCGGCCCAGATAACCGGCCGCAACGCCCGGGCCGGTGATGCACAGCTCGCCGACCTCGCCGCGTGGCAGCAGCTTCAAACCGCCTTCAATGTCGGTGCTGATGACCAGCAAACCGTAATTCGGCAGTGGCCGGCCAATCGTTACCGGCTCGCCCGGATGCAACTCGGCCAGGCTGGCTGACACGGTGGCTTCGGTCGGGCCGTAGGTGTTGAACACCTGGCGCCCGGGCCGCGCCCAGCGCGCCACCAGCGACTGCGGACACATTTCGCCGCCCAGGTTGATCAGCCGCAGGCTGGTCACATCTTGGGCAAACAGCGCCAGCAGCGTCGGCACGGCGTGCAGCACGGTGATGCGGTTTTCTTCCAGCGCGCGCGGCAGCGCTTCGGGGTCGGAAGCCACTTCCTTGGGCGCAATCCACAGCGTGGCGCCGGCCAGGTAGCTGATCCAGATTTCCTCGAACGACATGTCAAAGGCGACTGAAAAGCCTTGGTACACGCGGTCGGTGTCTTTGATGCCGAGTAGGGCGTTTTCACTGCGCAGGAAGTGGCAGATGCTGCCCTGGCTGATTTCAATGCCCTTGGGCTTGCCGGTCGAGCCGGAGGTATAGATCACATACGCCGGGTCCGACGGTTTGACGCCCTGACGCCGGAGCAATGGCGCCCCGCCGGGGGCGGACAGCGCTTCGGCCGTCCACACCGTGCGGCCGCAATTCTCTAAGCGCGGCGCGAAGCTGGCGCAGCTGACAATGCCCGGCGCATTCGCATCGTCCAGACACACGGCAATGCGTTCGACCGGTGTGTCGGCATCAAACGGCAGCCAGGCCGCGCCGGTCTTGGCAATCGCCGCCTGCATCACCAGCAGGTCAATGCCGCGCGGCAGCCACAAACCGACGATCTGTCCGGGGCGCACGCCGGCTTCAATCAGGCTGGATGCGACCTGGTTGGCCTGTGCATCGAGTTCGCGGTAAGTCAGTTGCCGCTCGCCGAAGATCAACGCCAGATGGTCGGGAATGCGCGTGGCGGTCGCCTCCAGCAGGTCGGCCAGCACTTCAGCGCGAATCAGGTCGGGCCGAATCGGCCCCAGCAAAATGTCGGTATGCAGGGCGGGATCGTCGGCGGGAAGAAGGTGAATCGGGGAAAGGTTGGCGGCGTCTGAAATTAGGGGCGTGGTCATGAAGGGCTTGGTAGTGCCCGATTTTGACAGATGGCCTATTTTTTTGAATGAAGTTTTGTCACGTTCAGTCGTCTTCAGCGCAAGCCGCTCTGGTCAGCCCGGCTGAAGGCAATAACGGGCCGGATCGCCAACCGGCCCCTCGGTTCATCAGTTCAGCGCGGTGCGCACATTGTCCTTGTAGACATACAGCGTGACAGCGGGTTTGGTCAGCTCGCCATTGGCGGTGAAGGCGATGTTGGCGGTGACGCCCTTGAACTGCGTTTTGCCGATAAAGGGTGTGTAGGTTTTCGGGTCGACCGAGTTGGCGCGCTTCATGGCGTCGACCAGCACAAAGGTCGCGTCATAGGCATACGGGCTGTAGATCTGGAACTGGCCGGGGAACTTGGCGTCGTATTTTTTCTTCCATTCGGTGCCGCCCTGCATTTTCTGGATCGACGCGCCGCCGGTGGCGCAGGTCACGTTTTTGATCGATGCAGCTTTGCTGGCCAGTTCGGGCAGCTTTTCGGTACACAGCGCGTCGCCGCCGAAGAACTTCACATCGGTCAGGCCGAGTTGCGCCAGCTGGCGCAGCATCGGGCCGGCCTGCGCGTCGAGCCCGCCGAAGAACACGGCATCGGGCTTCTTGGCTTTGATGCCGGTCAGGATGGCCATGAAATCGGTGGCCTTGTCGGTGGTGAATTCCTCTGCCACCACCTCGATGCCTTTTTCCTTGGCCGTGGCCTTGAACACGTCGGCCAGGCCCTGGCCGTAGGCGGTGCGGTCGTCAATCACGGCGACCTTCTTGATTTTCAGTGCGTCATGGGCGTAAATGGCCAGCGCTGCGCCGAGCGCGTTGTCGTTGGCAATCATGCGAAACGTGGTCTTGTAGCCGGGCTTGGTCAGGTCGGGGTTGGAGGCCGACGCGGTGATGTTGGGAATACCGCATTTGTTGTAGACCGTCGCGGCCGGGATGGACGTGCCCGACTGCAGGTGGCCGACCACGCCAGCGACCTTGGCGTCGCACAGCTTTTGCGCCACGGCAGTGGCCTGGCGCGGGTCGCCCGCGTCGTCTTCGGCCACCAGCTCGAACTTGATCTTCTTGCCGCCAATCACCAGGTTTTGCGCATTGAGCTCGCCCAAGGCCAGACTGACGCCGTTTTCAGTGTCCTTGCCGATATGGGCAATGCCGCCGGACGTGGGGCCAGCGTGGGCAATCTTGACGGTTTGCACTTCCTGGGCCTGGGTCATCGGGGCGGCCAGGCACAGGGCAGCAGCGGCAAGGGCGATACGGGAACGGGCGGTCAGCAGGGCAAAGGCGGGCATGTCGAATCTTTCTGGCAAAAGAAAAATTATAGGACGCCGGGTTTGGCCCCATCACTTGGTCTTGCGCCAGCGCAAGGCCAGTTCGTGTCCAATCTGCGCATGCACCCTACCGAACCCCACGACGCCACCGACCACCGCCTGACCGAGCTGGAAATCAAGGCCAGCTTCAACGAAGACCTGCTGGACCAGCTGAACCAGGTCGTCATCCGCCAGCAGCAGCAAATCGACGCGCTGCTGCGCGAAGTCGAGCGGCTGCGCCAGCAAATGCCCGAAGCCGGCAGCGGTGTGTTCAGCCGGGCCGGCGACGACCTGCCGCCGCACTATTGAGCGCGCTGCAGGCTGTTTTTTGGAAGTTTAAGGACGAAACAGGGCGCTTGTGCAGGCTGCATAAGCGCAAGCAGCTATTAATAAAATAGCAATCAAGACGCTGGCCTGGCAGGATGTAAAAGGTTGAAACATCCCTATACCATCCACTTGGATGGTTTTAAGATACCGCCATGCCACCAAGAACCGCCAACACCGTCGCCGTCAGCAAACCCGCTGACGAAAAAATCACCATCAACCTGGGCTATGTTGATCTGGGCCAGATTGACCTGCTGGTGCAGGAAGGCTTTTACGCCAACCGCACCGACCTGATCCGCACCGCCATCCGCAACCAGCTCGTCAACCATGCCGAGGTGGTCAAGCAGGTGGTGGCGCGCAAGACGCTGGTGCTCGGCATCCAGCATTTCACCGCCGACGACCTGCGCGCCGTGCAGGCATCGGGCGAAGCCTTGCAGATTCGTGTGCTGGGTCTGGCCACCATCGCGCTCGATGTCACCCCGGAACTGGCGCTGGCCGCCATCGATTCGGTGGTGGTGCTGGGCGCGCTGCACGCGAGTGCTGCCGTGAAGGCGGCGCTGGCCGGCCGCATCCGCTGAAATTTCAACCCGTTCCCTGAATCCACCCGTCCCCTGAAGGAAAACACCATGAACCCGAACCTTGAACGCATCCTCTCCGAAGCCTCTCGCCTGGCGCAAGGCGCCATGCAAAAAGCCCTGGCGTCGGCCAGCCAGCACGCCGACAGCGGCGGTGAGCATCCGCTGCACCGGCTGGCCGCTGGCGCAAAAACCACCGCCAGCCCGATGAACAACCCGGCATTCCAGAATTCGATGGCCGAAGCCACGCGGCTGATGCAGACCGGCAACCTGCAGGCCGCCACCGCCGCCATCCAGGCCGCACTGGGCGGCGCCGCCATGCCGGCCAGCGCTGCGGACGACCTGAACGTCATCGACGTGGAGGCGCACGAAGTCGGCCGGGCAGCGCCGGCGCAGAAACCGTCCGAGCCGACCGTCAAGCCCGGTCCGGCGGGCCAGTTCATCAGCGGCAGCCATACCGAAGGCACGGCCGGCAGCCGCGAGTACAAGCTCTACATTCCGCCGGCGTCCTTCACCGAGCCGCTGCCGCTGGTGGTGATGCTGCACGGCTGCACGCAGAACCCGGACGACTTTGCCGCCGGCACCCAGATGAACGAGGCGGCCTTGACGCGCGGTTTCTATGTGCTTTACCCGTCGCAGACGCAGCACGCCAATTCGTCGCGCTGCTGGAACTGGTTCAAGCACAACCACCAAAAGCGCGGCCGTGGCGAGCCGGCATTGCTGGCCGGCATGACGCGTGACATCATGAAACGCTACAACATCGACCCGCAGCGCGTCTATGTGGCCGGCCTGTCCGCCGGCGGCGCCATGGCGGCGATCCTGGGCGACGCCTACCCCGACCTGTTTGCCGCCGTCGGCGTGCATTCGGGCCTGGCGACCGGCTCGGCGACCAATGTGCAGACCGCGCTCAGCGTCATGCAGACCGGCGCGCCGCCCAGCGCCCGGACCACGGCCAGCCCGCCAACCATCGTCTTTCACGGCGACCAGGACGCGACCGTGAACCCGGTCAATGGCGAGCAGGTTCTGGCCGCCAGTGCCGGCGCTCACAAGCCGGAAACGAATCGCGCCAAAAGCGCCAACGGCCGCCAATACACCCAGCGCACCTACCAGGACGCCAGCGGCCGCGTGGTGGCCGAGCACTGGGCGGTGCACGGCGCCGGCCATGCCTGGTCGGGCGGCAGTTCGCGGGGTTCCTACACCGACGGCACCGGTCCCGACGCTTCCGTAGAAATGCTGCGGTTCTTCTTGAACAACACGCTGCCCGCCAGGCATTGATGGCCGGCCCGCCCGGGCCCGGGGCGCCATTCGCAAGAAGCCGGACTTGAACGGTTTCATAGAATGGCACCCCTTTCATCAACTGCCTGCCTTTCGGCCCCGCCATGAACATCACCGTCAACGAAGAATTGCTTGCCTACATCGACCCGCTGACGCCGGAAGAAAACGAAGCCCTGGAGCGCAGCCTGCTGGCCGAGGGCTGCCGCGACGCGCTGGTGCTGTGGGGCGAGGTGCTGGTCGATGGCCACAACCGCCACCGCCTCTGCACGCAGCATGGCATTCCCTTCAACACCGTGCAGAACACGCGTTTCACCTCCCTCGACGATGTGCACCTGTGGATGATCGAGCAGCACCTGGGCCGGCGCAGTGTGTCCGATTTCCAGCGCGGCGTGCTGGCCCTGCGCCGCAAGGACATCCTGACCGCGCGGGTGCAGCCGGCGCCTGCCGAAGCGTCGGGGTCTGAAGCTGCCGATGTTTCCGGCAAGCCCGAGCCCGTGCCAACGATGGGCGCCATCGCCAAGTCCGCGCGCATCAGCAATGCCACCATCAGCCAGATTGAAAAGATCCAGAAATCGGCAGCGCCCGAACTGGTGGCGGCGGTGAAGTCGGGCACCATCTCGATCAACGCGGCGGCCACCGTGGCGTCGCTGCCGGTGGAGGCACAGGTGGCGGCGGTCGCCGGCGGCAAGAAAGAGTTGCAGCAGGCCGCCCGGCAGGTGCGGGAAAGCAAGGCCGTGGCCCGCACCGAGCCCGAAACGCCCGAAGGCGTGATCGCCCGGCTGCGCCAGACCATCACCGAACTCAGTGCAGAGAATGCGGCGCTGAAGGCCAGGCTGGCTGAACTGGCCGCCTGAAGCGGAACCATCAATGCATTGACCTGCATCAATCGCGGCGGGATGAGGCACCTGCACCGCAGGGATGCGCGATAGACTGATTTCACAAGCGTTGTGATTCAGCCCTGTTCACCATTCAAGGAGCCCCCATGCCCGCCATGATGAAAGCCGCCGTGTTCGTCGAACCCGGCCGTATTGAACTTGCCGACAAGCGCATCCCCGACGTCGGGCCCAACGACGCCCTGGTACGCATCACCACCACCACCATCTGCGGCACCGACGTGCACATCCTCAAGGGCGAATACCCCGTCGCCCGGGGGCTGACGATTGGCCATGAGCCGGTCGGCGTGATCGAAAAGCTCGGCAGCGCGGTGCAGGGTTATACCGAAGGCCAGCGCGTGATTGCCGGCGCCATCTGCCCGAATTTCAATTCCTACGCCGCGCAGGACGGCGCGCCGTCGCAGGACGGCAGCTACCTGATTCCGCTGGGGCTGTGCGGCTGCCACGGCTTCAAGGCCACGGCCGGCTGGCGCTTTGGCAACCTGATCGACGGCACGCAGGCCGAGTACGTGCTGGTGCCCGACGCGCAGGCCAACCTGGCGCCGATTCCCGATGGCCTCACCGACGAGCAGGTGCTGATGTGCCCGGACATCATGTCCACCGGCTTCAAGGGCGCGGAAAACGCCCGTATCAAGATTGGTGACACGGTGGTGGTGTTTGCCCAGGGGCCGATTGGCCTGTGCGCCACCGCCGGTGCGCGCCTGCTGGGCGCCAGCACCATCATCAGCGTCGATGGCAACGACCACCGCCTGGGCATCTCGAAACAACTGGGCGCCGACGTGACGCTGAACTTCAACAACTGCGACGTGGTCGAGGAAATCATGAGGCTCACCGGCGGGCGCGGCGCGGATTCATCGATCGAGGCGCTGGGCACGCAAGCAACGTTCGAGTCGGCGCTGCGGGTGCTCAAGCCCGGCGGCACGCTGTCCAGCCTGGGCGTGTATTCGAGCGACCTGACGATTCCGCTGGCTGCCTTTGCTGCCGGACTGGGCGACCACACCATCCGAACGGCGCTGTGCCCCGGCGGCAAGGAACGCATGCGCCGGCTGATGAATGTGTTGGCGTCCGGCCGGCTCGACCTGGGTGTGCTGGTGACGCACGAGTACAAGCTGGAAAACATCGTTGCCGCCTACGACCTGTTTTCGCACCAGCGCGACGGGGTGCTGAAGATCGCGGTCAAGCCTTAAGCAAGCCAGGCTTGGCCTTCCAGCAGCGCCCTGTTATTTGTAAAACGCCTCGACTTTGCCCTTGAGCTTGATCAGCAGCGGCCGGCCGTTGCGGTCCAGCGTCTTGCCGGCGGGCACCTTCACCCAGCCTTCGCTGATGCAGTATTCCTCGACGTTGATGTGTTCCTTGTCGTTCAGGCGAATGCCAACGTCATGTTCGAACACGGCCGCAACATGGTGCGGGCTGCGCGGATCGACCGACAGGCGGTCGGGCAGGACTGGAAATTCAGTGGCTTCGTTCATGGGTATCTTTTTTCAGTTAACGCGAATGGGTGTCGATTTTCCATGATTCCGCTTGGGCCGCAGGGGCAAACCTTCTTCAAAAATCAGGCTTCGCGCATCAAGCGGCCGGCGTCCGTCTTGCATTGGGGCCAGGTGGGGGCTGTGGACAGGGGCTGTTCGATTCGCGAAATTTTTGAATAGCTTCGGAGTATCCCCGATGACCGAAGCCGTGCTGCCTGCGTTTCGTCACACCGGCAGCGGCAGCGGCAGCGCCAGCGCATCGCCCAGCGCCCCGGTGATGTCGTCGCGCAGCGCCGCCCAGGTGTCGCCGGCTGCCAGGCAAAAGCGCTGGTTCACCTCCAGTTCCAGTCCGACATACTGACTTGGCGCATGGCGCTTGCGCAGCAGCGAGGTCAGGCCGTCGCCCTTGCCTTCATACGGATAGTTGCGCCGCAGCTTCAATGAGGGCCGGCGGCGGCGCAAGGCGC
This sequence comes from Polaromonas sp. CG9_12, assembly GCA_000751355.1. Lineage (GTDB taxonomy): Bacteria > Pseudomonadota > Gammaproteobacteria > Burkholderiales > Burkholderiaceae_C > Polaromonas. The sequence goes on from CCJP01000005.1 coordinate 2,445,263, forward strand.
TGAGCCAGCGCGCTGCCAGCGCGACCTCGCCGGCGCGCCTCGGGTCATACAGCCAGGCCACATCGGCCTGGCGCACCACGCCGTTCAGCTCGGGCGTGAAACTGTGCGAGGCCACGTGGATGACCCGCCGGCCGCCGGCAATCAGGCGTGCGACTTCCGATTCGACCGCATCGCGGTGCGGCCGGTAATGCTGTGCGGCCATCTCGCGCCGGGCGGCTGCCGGCAGCCCGCGCGTGGCCTGCGAATGCAGCTGCCGGTGGCCAATGGAACGGTTCAGGTCGATCAGCAGGCGCGTGGTGGTGGCGGCAAACAGCGGCGCGCCCAGGGCACGGGCCATCTGCTGCGCCAGTTCCAGCGCGCCGGGGTCCCAGCCTCGGTGGGTTTGCAGCAAGACTTCATGTCCGGCGAACAGCGAGGCATAGCTGGCGGGCACCTCGCGCCCGCCATGCTCGCAGGTGATCAGCAGGGCGTCACCGGCCAGCGTGTCAGCGACAGGCGCTAGGGTCACACCGTGCGGATGGCATGGCCATGCGTATCGACTTCGCAGGTCGTGACCTCGAACTTTTTCAGCGTGTTGGCCCCGAAAGCCATCGTCAATGGCACGTCGCCGGCATCGCGGCCGCGCGCCATCACCACGCGGCCGATGCGCGGCGTGTTGTGGCGCGCATCGAAGGTGTACCAGCGGCCCCCCAGGAAGACCTCGAACCAGGCGCTGAAATCCATCGGGTAGGGCACCGGGAGAATGCCAATGTCGCCCAGGTAGCCGGTGCAGTAACGCGCCGGGATGTTCATGCAGCGGCACAGCGTCACCGCCAGGTGGGTGAAGTCGCGGCACACGCCGGTGCCTTCGCGCCAGCCTTCGACGGCGGTGCGCGTGGCGCGGGCGGCGCTGTAGTTGAAATGGATGTGCTGGTGCACATAGTCGCAGATGGTCTGCACCCGTGCCCAGCCGGCCGGCACCTGGCCGAACTGGTTCCAGGCGAACTGCAGCAGTTCGCTGTCCACCTCGCAGTAGCGGCTGGGCAGCAGGAACTGCAGCGTGGCCGGCGGCAGTTCGGTCGGGTCGTGCTGCCGGGCGGCCCAGTCCACCTCGTCGGGCAGGCCCGAGTCGCGGATGATGGACTCGCTGTGAAAGCGCACTTCGCCGACCCCGGCCGGCGCATTGACGCGCCCGCAGCGGTTGCCGAAGGCGTCCAGGTACTCGTCGGCCAGCAGGTGGGGTTCGATCAGCACGACCTCGGGCGCCAGCAGGTCGTCGCGCCGTGACGGATGCACATGCAGCACATACACCAGCGCCATCGGCGACCTGATGGCCAACTGGATATCGAAACCAATTTTGATATACATAGGATTTGCCGCCAGAAAGTGGTTGAGCGTGGTCGTGTCTTGCCGGTTTGCCTGGGTCCCGTGCGTGCAAGTATGGTGCCAGGGCGTGGGATGGGCTTATCGTCTCTGGCGCCGTGCAGGTGTCAGAAACCGGAGAACATCGGCTCGGGAAAACCCTTGCCGCCTGGGCCGCCCTGCGGAGGTTCCCCCTTGAACATTTTGGTGCATGACCGGCGTGACTGGCATGGCCGGGTGTACGCAGGGTTGCGAGCCGCCTTATTCCACCACGCTGCGGCGCCGGCCGGGCTTGCGGCCATACGCCAGCTTCATTGCCAGAATCGCCAGGGCCAGCACCAGCGTGATGGTGTTGGCAATCACCATCGGCCAGGAGCCGAGCAGCCAGCCGTAGGCCAGCCACAGCGCCACGCCAGCGGTGAACACGCTGTACATCCCCAGCGACACGCCGCTGACATCGCGCGTGCGAAAGCTCAGCCAGGCCTGCGGCAGGAAGCTCGCGGTGGTCAAGAAGGCCGCCACCGAGCCGACAAGGTCGGTCAGGTTCATGGCGTTCACCGGCTGCCTTCCTTCACCGCCCAGTCGACCAGCGCTTCGAGCGCCGGCCGCGCCGCCGGGGCGTTCGGGTGGTTGACGATGCCGACCACCACCAGGCGCCGGCCGCTGGTCGTGTGAACATAGCCGGCCAGCGCGGTGGCGTCGCGCAGCGTGCCCGATTTCAGGTGCGCCCAGCCTTGCGACACCAGCGACTTGCTGCGTTTGAGCGTGCCATCAACGCCGGTGATGGGCAGCGACGCCATCAGCTCAGGCATGGCGCCCGACACATAGGCGGTCTGCAGCATGCGCGCCAAACCCTGCGGCGTGACACGCTCCAGCCGGGACAGGCCCGAGCCGTTGTCCAGCACCGGCCCATCCTCCCCGCCGTCCGCCCTGCCAAAGCGCGCCAGCCACCAGCCGCGTACTGCCTCGCGCGACGCCTCGTTGCTCGCGCCGCCGGGGCGCTGCAGGCTGAGCGTGAGGAACAGCTGCTGCGCCATCACGTTGTTGCTGAACTTGTTGATGTCGCGGATCACCTCGGCCAGGGACGGCGAGAGCATCTCGAACGCCGGCGCCAGGCGGGGCGGCGCGGCGCCCTCGCGCACCCGGCCGTCCAGCCGGCCGCCCATTTCCTGCCACAGCCCGGCAATCGCCCGCGCGGCATAGCCGGCCGGGTCGGGGTAGGCGATGGCCCAGACCTTTTCGCCGCAGGCGGCCGGATAGCTGCCGGCAAACGCCATGCGCAGCGGGTCGGTCAGGTCGGGCTGGAGCTGCGCCCGGTAGTCGCCGCAGTCGCCCAGGGCGGCGCGGCCGTTGCTTCCCGCCGACAACGGCACGCTGGCCTGCATCCGCACGCCGGCCAGCGGCGGGTCGTAGCTGATGCTGGCGCTGCCGCTGCCCGGACTTGGCGCGAAGGTCATCACCACCGACTTGTAGTTCACCAGCAGCGCATCGGGCTGGACGTTGTAGGGGCGCAGCGCCTCGCCGTCGAAGTCGCCGGGGTTTTGCGTGGACGCGGCAAAGGCGCTGCGGTCAAGCACGATGTCGCCGCTGATGCGCTGGATGCCCAGGCCCTGCACCCGGCGCAGCAGCAGCCAGAGCCGCTCCATCACCAGCTTGGGGTCGCCCCGGCCCTGGATGATCAGGTTGCCGTTCAGCACGCCATCAATCACCGGGCCGTCGGTGTAGACCGGCGTGGCCCAGGTGTAGGCGGGGCCGAGCAGTTCCAGCCCGGCATAGGTCGTGACCAGCTTCATGACCGACGCCGGGTTCATGGCGCTGCCGGCGCGGTGGCTGAGCAGCGGCGCGGCCCGGCCGTTCAGGGCCGGCGCGGCATCGACGACCACGGCGGCGAAGGCTTCGCGCGGCACCTTGGCGCGCGCCAGCAGGGCCTCGACCTCGGGCGGCAGGGCTTGGGCACCGGCATTCAAGCTGATCAGTGCTACCAGCCCGGCCAACAGGCCTTGGGTCAGGCGAACGTTGCAGCCGGGGTGGGCGCGGGTGTGAGGAGTCGCACTGTGGGACAGGAAAGGAAAAAGCATCCGCAATTCTCGCGCTGTCCTGAGCGTTACGTCTTGAGCGTAAAAATAAGGGTGTTTAATTCGGGCGCCCGTGAACCGTCCCAGGGGTTTCAGTTTGCACCGAGCCCTTCAGCGGGCGCGCTTAAAGCGCACGACGACAGGAAGACGCGGCGCCTTGATGCGCCTTTAAGCCCCTTTAAGCCCCTTTAAACCCCTTTAAACCCCTTTAAACCCCTTTACGCGCCACCCTGCTCGAACTGTTGGCGCAGCGCTTCAACGCGCTTGCGGTTCACGCCGATGTCGCTCTTGCCCAACCGGCTCGCCGAGCGCACCTGGATCACGCCTGCCGGCTCGTCGAGCAGGAACTCCAGATCGTCGGTAAACCCCAGCCATTGGGTCTTGCCCTGCGCGTAAAGGTAGGCCGGCTCACGGGTGACCACGGTGGTGCGCGGCATGTTGCTGACGATGCCCGCAAGCCGTGCCATTGCGGCCTTTGCGTCGCCGGTGTAACTCAGTGGCGCCACATCGGCATCAACGCGCTGCGGGTTGTCAGGGTAAAGCGCTGTCTGGCTTGAAACGCTATTGGGCGTGAGCGACGGCGGCTTGAGCCTGTGTTGGCGCACACCAAGATCACCCGGCGCTTGGCCCGCCAAAAACCCAAGCTGTCCCGCACCCAGCAGCAAAACGGCCAATGTCACGAGCAGGACTGCAATGTAGCCAATAATTTTCATGGGGGTCTTTCTCTTGCGCAGCGATTGGCTTGTGCGTGCCACTGCGGTAGCGCGCATTGAGCCTGACAGGGGGGAGCCAGGGGCTGCGGGCTGAAGGATGATGGCGCTGAAATCCCAGCGAAAAAAGCACAGTGTCATTATGGGCCGCCCGGTAGCGCAAGCAGCCAGGCCGGATAATCGCGGCACCACGACTGGGGTTGCTGCGTGCGCCACCTGGTCTCATGCCGCTAAAAACTATCAAATTAATAGCTGACAGTGCCCGACTCTAATGGGCTAGAGCCCGATTCAATGCCTAAACCTCTTAAATTCCTCGCGTTTGACACCAGCACCGACCGCCTGTCGATTGCCGTGACCGACGGCACGCGCGTCTGGCCGCGCAGCGGCCCGGGCGGGGCGCAAGCCTCGACCACCCTGATCCCGGCGATCCTGGCGCTGCTGAGCGAGTCCGGCATGACGCTGGGCGCGCTGGATGCGATTGCCTTTGGCCGGGGACCGGGCTCGTTCACCGGGCTGCGCACCGCCTGCGCGGTGGCGCAGGGGCTGGCCTTCGGCGCCAACCACGGCGCGGGCATCCCGGTGCTGCCCATCGACACGCTGATGGCCGTTGCCGAGGAGGCGCGCTTTCAGCGCTACGGGGCCATGGCCGACAGTGACGCGCCCTTGACCATCACCGCGCTGCTCGATGCCCGCATGGACGAGATGTATGTGCAGAGCTATGAATTCAGGCGCGGCTCCTGCGCGTCCCTGATGGGCTGCGAGCTGATCCGGCCCGAAAACCTGGTGCCTGGCGCGGCGCCGCAGCTGCTGGCCGGCAATGTGTTCGCCGTGTATGCCGGCCGGCTGCCCGCAGGCCTGGCCGCGCTGGACTGCATCGAGGCCTTTCCGACCGCCACCGCGCTGCTGCGCCTGGCGCCCGCGCTGGCCGCCGCCGGGCAATGCATTGATGCTGCGCAGGCGCTGCCGCTGTATGTGCGCGACAAGGTCGCCCAGACCACCGACGAGCGCGCCCGGGCCAAGGCCGCTGCCCTGGCCGCGTCGCTGATTCCAGCGGCTCCGGTGATGCCACTGCAAAGCTGACAGGCCCTGCGCATGAACGCCGCCCTTCAACCCTTCCAGCTGCTCGAAGCCCGCTTCGAAACCATGACCCACGCCTGGCTGCCGGCGGTGCTTCGGACCGAGCACAGCGCGTATCCGCATCCGTGGAGCGAGCGCAATTTCCTCGATTCGCTGCAGGCCGGCTACCAGGCGCAGCTGCTGGCCGCCGGCCCGGCGGACAAGCCCGAACTGCTGGGTTATTTTGTCGCCATGAAGGGCGTGGACGAGGTGCATCTGCTCAACATCACGGTGGCGCCCGCCTGCCAGCGCCAGGGCTGGGCGCGGGTGATGCTCGATGCGCTCGGCGTCTGGTCGCGCGGGCAGGGCGCGCAGTGGCTGTGGCTGGAGGCGCGCGTCAGCAATGCGCGCGCCCGGGCGGTGTACGAAAGCCATGGGTTTCGCCATGTCGGCACGCGGCGCAGTTACTACCCGGCCAGCGCGGCATCGCCCCGGGGCGAGGACGCCATCGTCATGAGCCTGAAGTTGTGAAGCCTGATGAAAAGCCGTCCCCCATGCGCCTGAACCTTGACACGCGCCAGCGCGCCATGCTGCAGGAAATGGGCGTGCGCATCTGGCAACCCCTGGCGCCGGTGGTTGAAATGCCGCCTGCTATCGAAGTCATAGCAGCTAATGCATTCCCGGTAAGCGCAAAGGCCGGTTCTGGTCAAAATTTTCAGGTGGACAGTGCCTTGGCGGCTGCTGCACCTCTGGCGCCAGCCGCCCGGCAGGATGCGGCGGCGCCCCGGCCTGTCCGCGCTGCGCCGCCCACGCCGTCGCCGGCGCCGTCCGTCCACATCTCCGACGGCAGCGTCCAGCCCGGCTGGCGCCTGGGCCCGGCGCAGCGGCTGTATGCCGACACCGCGCGCGTCGATGGCGCGCGCTGGCTGGTGCTGGCGCAAGCGCCGCCGGCCGCGCTGGATGCCCCGGCTTTCGAGGGGGATGCCGGCCGGCTGTTGGACAACATGCTGCGCGCCGCCCGGCTGCACCAGGACGCCGGCGCCGTGCTGTTCGCGCCGCTGGTGCGCCAGACCATCGCCGGGGCCATGGACGAATTCCTGGCCGCGCTGGGCGCGCTGGTTGAACAGGCGCGGCCCGATGTGGTGCTGGTCATGGGCCGGCTGGCGGCGCAGGCGCTGCTGGCATCCAGCGAGCCCTTCGGCAAGTTGCGCGGCCAGCCGCATGCGCTGCACGGCCGTAGCGCCGTGGTGACGCATGACGCGCCCTACCTGCTGCGCTGCCCGCAGGACAAGGCCAAGGCCTGGGACGACCTGTGCCTGGCCATGGGCCTGGCGGCGCGCGCAGGCTGAGCGTGCGCTTCTTACAATAAGGGCATGACCTTTCTTGACATGCTCGGCGCCGCAGAACGCCAGAACCAGTCCATGCTGTGCGTCGGGCTGGACCCCGATCCGGCGCGGTTTCCCGGAAAACTCCAGGGCGATGCCGGCCGGATTTACGATTTTTGCGCCGCCATCGTCGATGCGACCGCCGACCTGGTGATCGCCTTCAAGCCGCAGATCGCCTACTTTGCCGCCCACCGCGCCGAAGACCAGCTGGAGCGCCTGATGGCGCACATGCGCCGCAGCGCGCCGCAGGTGCCCATCATCCTGGACGCCAAGCGCGGCGACATCGGCAGCACCGCCGAGCAATACGCGATTGAAGCCTTCGAGCGCTACGGCGCCGACGCGGTCACGCTGTCGCCCTTCATGGGCTTTGACTCGGTCGCGCCCTACCTGAAGTACCCCGGCAAGGGCGCCTTCCTGCTCTGCCGCACCTCCAACCCCGGCGGCGACGACCTGCAAAGCCAGCGCCTGGCGTCGGTCGAAGGCCAGCCGCTGCTCTACGAACACATCGCCCGGCTGGCGCAATGCCCGTGGAACCTCAATGGCCAGCTCGGGCTGGTGGTCGGCGCGACCTATCCGGCGGAAATTGAAAAAGTGCGCGCCATGGCGCCTTTGCTGCCGCTGCTGATCCCCGGCGTGGGCGCGCAGGGCGGCGATGCCGTGGCCACCGTCAAGGCCGGCTGGCGCCCGGACGCGCCCATCATCGTCAACTCGTCGCGGGCCATCCTGTACGCCTCGGCTGGCGACGACTTTGCCCAGGCTGCGCGGCGCGAAGCGCTGAAGACGCGCGATGTCTTGAAGGCCGCCCGCGGCTGAACGCCGGCGTGGATTCCCAGGCCTTGGCTGTCATGCAACTCAAGTGGCTGGAAGACCTGGCCGCACTGGCGCAAACCCGCAATTTCAGCCGTGCGGCGGAGCTGCGCAGTGTCACGCATCCGGCCTTTGGCCGGCGCATCAAGGCGCTTGAAGCCTGGGCCGGCGCACCACTGATCGAGCGCGGCAGCAGCCCGGTCACGTTCACCTCGTCCGGCGTCAGCCTGTTGGACAACGCCCAGCAGATGTTGCGCAGCCTGGGCTATGCCCGGGAGGAGTTGCTGAGCGCGGCAGGACGGCAGGACCACACGGTGACACTGGCCACCGGCCGCACGCTGGCGCGCACGCTGGTCGCCGACTGGCTCGTCAAGCTGCAGCCGATGCTGGAACAGGCGGGCGGCGAGTTCCGCATCCTGACACGCTCCCTGGCGGATACGGCGCAGTTGCTGGAACGCGGCGATGCCGACTTCATGCTGACCTACCACCATCCGCTGCTGGCCCTGCGGCTCAATGCCCGGCAATATGCCTATTTGTCTCTGGGGCAGGACCGGCTGGTGCCGCTGACGCGCGCCGATGCGCATGGGCAGGGCTTGCACCGCTTCGGACACGGCAGTCCGGCGCCCTATCTGGCGTATGCCGGAACGCTGGCCCTGGGCCGCCTGGTGCAGGACCACCTGGCCAACAACCCGCATGCGCCTGCCCTGCGCCGCGTTGTGGAAAGCGATTCAGCCGACGCACTGATCGAATACGTCCTCAAGGGTCTTGGCGTGGCCTGGCTGCCGTGGTCCATGGCGGTCGGCGCGGTCAAGGCCGGGCAGCTGGTGGCGGTGGGTGACAAGCGGCTGGAGATTGCATTTGAAGTGCGTATCTGCCGCGCCAAGCGGCCGCTCAGCCCACTGGCTGAAAGCATCTGGAATTCGCTCGAATCCCGCTGAGCCCGTTGGAAAGTCTTTTCCGAAAAAGCACCGTTCTGTGCTTTAGTGGCACCAGGCAGCGCGCGACAGTCCGGACAATGGGCGGACTCATTTCACCCAGGAGTTGCCATGGCTTTTTTGACTATTTTTCGTTGCACGGCGCTGCTGGGCAGCATTGCGCTGATGATGCCGGGCCCTGCGGCCGCGCAGGTCGACGCCTACCCCAACAAGCCGGTCACGCTCGTGGTGGCCTATCCGCCCGGCGGCAGCACCGATTTGACCGGTCGAACCCTGGCGATTGAACTGTCCAAAAAACTCGGGGTCCCGGTGGTGATCGAAAACATCGGCGGTGCTGCGGGCGCCATCGGCGCCCAGAAAGTGGCCAACGCCGCGCCGGATGGCTACACGCTGCTGGTCGGCGCCAACAACGAAGTCGCGATCAACCGGCTGGTTTCAGCTTCCGTGAAGTACGACATCAAGGATTTCACACCACTGGGCCTGATTGCCTCGCAGCCACTGGTGCTGGTGGCTTCGCAGAAATCCGGCGTCAAAAACGTCGGCCAGTTCTTGAGTCTGGTCAAGCAAAACCCGGGCAAGTTCAGCTATGGCTCATCGGGTGTCGGCAGCTCGCTGCACCTGGCCGGTGAAATGGTGAAGGACCAGGCGGGCCTGTTCATGACCCATATCCCCTACCGCGGCGTGGCGCCGCTGACCAATGACTTGCTGGGCGGCAACATCGATTTTGGTGTGTATGTGCTGTCCAGTGCGCTGCCTTTTATTCGCAGTGGCAAGCTGGTGGCGCTGGGCACGACCGAACGCAAGCGTTCAGCGGTGACGCAGGAGATTCCCGCGCTGGCCGAAACGCCCCAGCTCAAGGGCATTGATATAGGCACCTGGTATGTCCTGATGGGACCGGCCCACCTGCCCGCGCCAGTGGCAGCCCGGCTCAAGAAAGCCCTGGGCGACTCCCTTCAATCGCCCGAGCTGCGCAAAAAACTCGAAGACGCCAGTTCCACCATCGCCCCGCCCGGCGTGGACATGGACAGGTTCCTGAACACCGAAATGGCGAAGTACAAAAAAATCGTCGACTTTGCCAGGATCACCGAGTAACCCCCGCGTTTGCCACTTTGGAAAGAAATCCCTTGAAATCCCTTTTATTCCCCTTTAGCTTCTCTTTAGCTTTTCCCGGCCGTGCCGCGTTGTTCGGCGCGCTGGCCCTGCTGGCGGGCGCCAGCGTGCTCGCCCAGCCTGACCCTTACCCCAGCAAACCCATCACGATCGTGGTGGCTTACCCGGCCGGTGGCAGCACCGACCTGACCGGGCGTGTGCTGGGCTTGGAGTTGTCCAAAAAACTCGGCGTTCCGGTGATCATCGAAAACGTGGGTGGCGCTGGTGGCGCCATCGGCGCCCAGAAGGTGGCCAACGCCGCCCCCGATGGCTACACGCTGCTGGTCGGCGCGAGCAACGAGATTGCCATCTCCCGCCTGGTGTCGAGCGCCGTCAAGTACGACATCAAGGACTTCACCCCCATCGGCCTGATCGCCACCCAGCCGATGGTGCTGGTGGCGTCGCAAAGCTCAGGCGTGAAAACCGTGGAGCAGTTCATGCGCCAGGTCGCCCAGAATCCGGGCAAGTACAGCTATGGCAGTTCCGGCGTCGGCACCGCCCTGCATCTGGCCGGCGAGATGGTGAAAGACCAGGGCGGCTTGTTCATGACGCACATCCCGTACCGCGGCGTGGCGCCCCTGGCCAACGACCTGCTGGGCAACAACATCGACTTCGGCGTGTTCGTGCTGTCCAGCGGGTTGCCGCATATTCGCAGCGGCAAGGTGGTCGCGCTTGGCACCACCGAAGCCAAACGTTCGCCGATGACGACCGATATCCCGGCGCTGGCCGAAACGCCCAAGCTCAAGGGCATCGACATCAACATCTGGTTTGCGCTGATGGGTCCGGCGCGCATGCCAGCACCCGTGGTTGCCAAACTCAAAACCGCCCTGAACGAGTCCCTGCAGACCCTGGCGCTGCGCAAGAAACTTGAAGACTCGGGCTCGACCGTCTCGCCGCTCAATGTGGACATGCCCGCTTTCCTGAAGCAGGAAACCGCAAAATACCAGCGCATTGTCGACTTCGCGAAGATCAAGGAATGACCGCCTCTACTTTGCAGTTTCATCTGCCCACACCCGACATCGCTGACTGGCGCGCCGGCAACACCGGCGTCGAGGGCGTCTGGCAATTCGACTCAGGTTTGGCTGGGCGTGATGTGCTGATCACGGCTCTGGTTCACGGCAACGAACTGTGCGGGGCCTGGGCGCTCAAGGGCTTGCTGGAAGCCGGTGTGCGACCGCAACAGGGCAAGCTGACGCTGGCATTTTGCAATCTGGCTGCGTTTGACCGGTTTGACCCGGCCGACCACGACGCCTCGCGCTTTGTCGAGGAAGACCTGAACCGTCAATGGGAGACCGACCGCATCGAGAGCGGCAGCACGGCAGAGCGCCGCCGTGCCGCCGCGCTGCGCCCGTTGGTTGCGCGCGCCGACTGGCTGCTCGACCTGCACTCCATGCACGAGCGCGCCGCCCCGTTGCTGCTGGCCGGCATGCAGGCCCGCAACCTCGAACTTGCCAGATGTCTGCGCACGCCGGAATATGTCGTGGTCGATGCCGGCCACAAGGACGGCGTACGGATGCGGGACTTCGGGCGTTTCGGAACGCTGGATCCTGAAGGCGGCGATGCACAAACCCGGTCATTGTTGCTGGAATGCGGCTTTCATGGCGATGTGTCCAGCCGCAAGGTCGCCCAGGACATGTGTGTGCGTTTCCTGCAAGCAGCCGGAACGCTGCCAAGCGACGCATTGCAGCAGCTTTTGCCGGGTTGGCTGCAGGGCGATTGCGAACGCCAGTGGGTGCTGGAAGTGACCGGCCCGGTGGTGGCCCGCAGCGCGGACTTTCGTTTCACCGAATCTTTCCAGGGACTTGAATGCATTGCCAAGGCAGGCACGGTGATGGGCTGGAATGGGTCCGAACCAGTGACGACGCCTTACGACGATTGCGTCCTGGTCATGCCTTCGGTGCGCCAGGCAAAACCCGGCGTCACCGTGGTTCGTTTCGCCCGCCGCCGTCCCTTGTGATGCGTTGACCGCTGGATGTCTGTCGTGGCCAGGCCGCGGGGCATGCAGGCAGACAAGCCGTTGGCGGTGTCAACGTCTGCCGGTCAAAAAGCCGCCAGGCAGGAAACGAAGCACTTTGCCCAGTCCGTCCCGGCCGCTGGCCGCGCGGTAGAGCAGCGCACTGCCCAGCGTCGAACCCGCCGTGCGCATCAAAAACGACCGGCTGCGGCGGGACGCCATCAGCACGGCGACACCGGCGCCAAGCACCAGCCAGTGTTCGCCGGGAAAACTGGACCGGTTTTGGTCGAATTCCTTCACTTGCCTGAGCGTCGGAATTTTGGTGGAGGTGGGTGAGTCATTTTGCATAAGACGTTCAGCTTAGGCAGGCGGATGTTTCGTGGTTGTCGGACGACGCCGCAAAAGCGTGTCTGCAACATTCAGGCGCTGAACCGACGCCTCAGCGCCGCCTGACCAGCCCGCCGAGCATCACGCAGGCCAGTGCCGCCACCAGCAGCGCAATGCCGGCCCACTGCCAGGGCGTGACCGACTCGCCCAGCACCCCCATGCCGGCGGCCAGGCCGACCACCGGAACGCCCAGGCCAAAAGGCGAGACACGGTTGGCCGGGTGGCGCTTGAGCAGCCCGGTCCACAGGCTGTAGCCCACCACCGTGGCCACCCAGCCCAGGTAGGCGATGGACAGCCAGCTGGTCCAGCCCGCTTCGAGCCACTGCCAGCGCACGGCCGGGTCGTCGAAAGCCCAGGACAGCGCCATGAAGGGCAGGATAGCCACGCCGCCGCTCCAGACGACAAAAGCGATCGGCGAGTAGTGGCTGGAGACTTTCTGCAACTGCCGCGCCACGATGTTGGATGCTGCCCACATGGCGGCGGCGCACAGCGTCAGCGCAAAGCCGGCGACCGTGGTGCCGCTGGCCGCGCCGGGACTGGCATAGTTGTAGCCAAAGCAGGCCAGGCCCAGCGCCGCCAGCACCATGCCGGCCTGCAGCGGCCGGCTGGCGCGCTCCTGCAGCAGGACAAAACCAAACAGCGCGGTAAAGAACACCTGCGTCTGCAGCAGCACCGACGCCAGCGCCGCCGTCATGCCGATCTTCAGCGCGATGAACAAGATGCCGAACTGCCCGACCCCCTGGAACAACCCGTACAGCACCACCCATTTCCACGGCACCTGCGGCGGCCGGATGAACAGCGCCAGCGGCAGCAAGGCAAAGGTGAACCGGGCAACGCCCAACTGGAACGGCGTGAAGTCGCGCAGGGCGAATTTCATCGCGACAAAATTCACCCCCCAGATCAGCACCACGACCAGCGCGGCCGCCATGTCGCGTCCGCTCAGGCGCGCGGCGGTCAAGACCGACCGCCGCGTCGGGTCGATGCAGGCGTGAAGACGCGCAGAGGCTGAGGACAGACGGACATGGTGGATGCGTAAATAGAGGTAAAAAAAAGAGTTCGGGAAGGGCGGCAGCAAGTCGATGGGCGTCTGGATTATTCCTCACCTGCGGCTTTTTGCGCACGCGTCGGGGCGGGCACCGCCCCGACGCGGCTTCATTTTCTTTTCAGCACAGGCGCAACCCAGGGTCTGCTGCATGGAAATCTGCGCCGAATCGCCAGTAAAACGCGGTGAATCTGCTATCTTTTGAGGGTTCAGTCAATTTTTTTGAAAGATTCATTCATGACCAACGACAGCCCCACCCTGGTTCAGACACAGGAAAGACTGGTTTCGGCCATCCGCTCGGAAATAGCCGACGCCGAAGAAACCTTGTCGGCCACGGCAGACCAGGCGGGAGAAAAGATGGCCAGGCTGCGCAGCCGCATCGAAAACCGCCTGCGCGAAGCCAAGTTCCGCCTGATCGATGCCGAAGAGGCGCTGCTCGCCCGGACCCGCGAGGCCGCCCATGCCGCCGACCACTATGTGCACGAGTCGCCCTGGACCGCCATCGGCGTGGCGGCGGGCGTGGGCGTGGTGGTGGGCCTGCTGCTGGGCCGGCGCCTGTAAAGAAAAAAGCGGCGGCGCCCTGGCCGCCTGCCAGTGCTTCGCTGCGGAACAGCGTGAAGGCCTGTCGCGCATGGCGGCAGGCCTTCCGTTTTTCAGCCCAGCCAAGAGCGTTGTGCCAAGTCGGGGCTTCAGGCCTGCAAGAACCAGCGCCTGGTTTAAAAATTCAAGCAAATAATGCCTGTAGCGCTTGCTGAGTATGTACAACCCGCTATTTAATCAGGAGCATTTGATGCCGCTCTTGTGGGCAAGCGCTGCCGGATCAGACCGTCCCGGACGCGCGCTGAAAGCCCGACGACGCCTGCATCAGGCTCAGCGTGTAAGGCTCGGTCACGCGGTGGGCAGCGAGGTCGCTGGACGCCACAACTTCCACCGTCTGGCCGCGCTGCATCACCATCAGCCGCTCGCACAAATGCGTCACCACCGCCAGGTCGTGGCTGACCATGACGAAGGTCAGGTTGCGACGCTGGCGCAGGTCTTCGAGCAGGTTCAGCACCTCGGCCTGCACCGAGGCATCGAGCGCCGACGTGGGTTCGTCCAGCAGCAAAATTTGCGGCTCCAGGATCAGCGCCCGGGCAATCGCGATGCGCTGGCGCTGCCCGCCCGACAGCTGGTGCGGGTAGCGAAAGCGGAAACCCTGGCCGAGTCCGACTTCATCGAGCGCGCGCTCGATGCGGGTTTCGGCGTCCAGCATGCCGTGAATTGCCAGCGGCTCGGCCAGCAGCCGGTCCACTGTCTGCCGCGGATGCAGCGAGCCGTACGGGTCCTGGAACATCATCTGCACCCGGCGGCGAAAAGCCTTGCTGCCGGGCGCATGGCTTGCGCCGTCGCCGGTCAGTTGCACCGTGCCCGACTCTTTCGGCACCAGGCCGCAGATGGCGCGCAACACGGTTGATTTGCCCGAGCCCGATTCGCCGACGATGCCGAAGCTTTCACCCGGCGCGACGCGAAACGACGTGTCGGCCACAGCGACGAAGCCGTCAAAACTGACGCGCAGGTGGCCAACGTCCAGGCCCAGGGCCGTGTGCGTGCTCACAGCGCCCACTCCGGCCGGCGGTCCAGCGTCGCCAGCGGGTGCGTGGAGGCGCCAAGCTGCGGCAGACACGCCATCAGCCCGCGCGTGTACGGGTGCTGCGCATGGGCGAGTCCGCCCGCCGCCAGTTCCTCCACCACCCGGCCGGCGTACATCACCAAAATGCGGTCGCAAAACGACGACACCAGCCGCAAATCGTGCGACACCAGAATCAGGCCCATGCCGCGCTCGGTCACCAGCGCATCGAGGATGGACAGGACCTGCAACTGCACCGTGACATCGAGCGCCGACGTTGGCTCGTCGGCAATCAAAATGTCCGGTTCGGCAATCAGCATCATCGCAATCATGGCGCGCTGGCCCATGCCCCCCGAGACTTCATGCGGGTAGAGCTTGCAGACCCGTTCGGGGTTGTCGATGCGCACCGATTCAAGCGCTGCCAGCGCGCGCTTTTTGGCTTCGCGGCTGGAGATGCGGGTATGCGCCTGCAGCGTTTCCACAATCTGCGCGCCGATGGTCATCACCGGATTCAGCGAGAACTTCGGGTCCTGCAGCACCATGGCGATGCGCCCGCCGCGCAAGGCCCGGCGCTGCTTGGGCGGGCAATTGAGCAGATCGACGCCACTGAATTCGAGCCGTTTGGCTTTGACAAGGCCTTCGGGTGCGGTCAGGCCCAGAATGGCGCGGCCGGTCTGCGACTTGCCTGAGCCCGATTCGCCGACGATGCCGAGTCGCTCGCGGCCCAGCGTGAACGACACGCCGCGCACGGCTTCGACCATGCCGCCATCGCGGCTGGGAAACGCCACGCGCAAATCCTCGACGACCAGAAGCGGCGGTGTGCTCATTTGGCCGCCTTCGGGTCCAGCGCATCGCGCAGGCCGTCGCCCAGCAGGTTAAAGGCCAGGCTGACGACAAAAATCGCCGCGCCGGGCGCCGCCGCCACCCACCACTGGTCCAGCACATAGAGCCGCCCGTTGGCAATCATCGCACCCCATTCAGGCATCGGCGGCTGCGCGCCCAGGCCCAGAAAACCCAGACCGGCGGCGGTCAAAATGATGCCCGCCATGTCCAGCGTGACGCGAACGATCACCGACGACAGACACAGCGGCATGATGTGGCGCAGCACGATGCGCCACGGCGAGGCGCCCAGCAGTTGCACGGCGGCGATGTAGTCGGTCTGGCGGATCGTCAGTGTCTCGGCCCGCGCCATGCGCGCATAGGGCGGCCAGGAGGTGATGGCAATCGCAATCACCGCGTTTTCGATGCCGGGGCCAAGCGCGGCGACAAACGCCAGCGCCAGAATCAGTCGCGGAAACGCCAGAAAAATGTCGGTGATGCGCATCAAGGCGGCATCGACCAGCCCACCGGCATACCCCGCCACCGTGCCGACCAGCAGCCCGAGCGGCGCGGCCAGCACGGCGACCAGCACCACCACGAACAGCGTGATGCGCGAGCCGTGAATCAGCCGCGACAAGATGTCCCGACCCTGGTCGTCAGTGCCCATCCAGTGCGCCCATGATGGCGGCAAGAGCCGCGTGGTGCGCAAATCGCCGATGTAGGCCGAGTAGGGCGCCAGCAGGTCGGCAAAAATCGCCACCAAGACCAAGGCCACCACGATCACCAGTCCGACCATCGCCAGCCGGTTGCGCGCAAACGTGCGGCAGCCGCCGTAAGCCCGGCCCAGCGCCGCCTGCCTTCTGGATGAAGGCCGGTCCGACATCAGCCACTGAACAAGACCCCCACGTCCGCCCACTGCGTGTGGCTCTCTGCCCCCCGGGGGGGCCGCTGCGCCTGCGGTCTGGCGAAGCCAGTCCCGCGGCCCCTGCTGAGGCAGAGATGCGACCGCGTCGTTGGCCGGTGTTTCGGGCAGTGAAGTCGTCGTCTCGTTCATCGCGTGCGCGTCCTCGGGTCCAGCAGGGTGTAGAGCAAATCCGACAGCAGATTCAGGCCAATAAAGATCGAGCCCACCACAATCGTCCCGCCCAGCACTGCATTCATGTCGGCGTTCTGCAGCGAATTGGTGATGTACAGCCCCAGGCCCGGCCAGGCAAACACGGTTTCGGTCAGCACCGAGCCCTCTAACAGCCCGGCATACGACAGCGCAATCACCGTGACCAGCGGCACCATCGCATTGCGCAGCGCGTGGCGCCAGATGATGCGGGCTTCGGACAGGCCCTTGGCGCGCGCCGCCACGACGTACTCCTGCGCCAGCTCGTTGAGCATGAAGGAGCGCGTCATGCGGCTGATGTAGGCCAGCGAAAAGTAGCCCAGCAGCGACGCCGGCAAGATCAAGTGCGACAGCGCATTGCCAAAGGCGTCCCATTCGCCCGCCATCGCGGTGTCCAGCAGCAGAAAACCGGTGACCGGCACCAGCGTGAATTCATACGCCACGTCAATGCGACCCGGCCCGCTGACCCAGTCCAGCCTGGCGTAAAACAGCACCAGCGCCATCAGCCCGAGCCAGAAGATCGGCACCGAATACCCCACCAGCCCGATGACGCGCACCACCTGGTCGACCAGTTGGCCGCGCCGCACCGCCGCCCACACGCCCAGCGGCACGCCCAGGCCCGCGCCGAACAAGATGCCCAGGCTGGCCAGTTCCATCGTCGCCGGAAAGGCACGGCGAATGTCCTGCATCACCGGGTTGGCGGTCAGCACCGAAGTGCCGAAGTCGCCGCTCAGCACCTTGCGCAGGTAGATGTAGAACTGCGTGTAGAGCGGCTTGTTCAGCCCCATTTCCTCGCGCACCCGGGCCACCACATGCGGCGGCGCGTTGTCGCCGACCATCGCCAGCACCGGATCGACCGGAATCACCCGGCCGATGAAAAAGGTGACGGCCAGCAGGCCCAGGTAGGTGAGCAGAATCACCACCAGAAAACGCCCGAGGGCGTTCAGGCGGCGGACGTGGTTTGATGGGCGGGAGGACCGGGCCGCAGACAGCGGCGCCGGGCTCAGGGCGAGGGGATCAGGAACTGCCAAAACTGCAAGTCGCCGGGTTAGCGCTTGGCTACCTTGAACATGTAGTTGGTGTCAAAGGTCGGGCCCAGCTTCAGGCCATCGACATTGCTGCGGTAGGCGGCGACTTCGGTCTGCTGGTACAGCATGATGAAGGGGCTGGTCTTGCGGAACTCGGCCTGCAGCTCTTCGTACATCGCCCGGCGCTTGGCCGAATCGCGCTCCAGCACGGCGGCATCCGACTTTTTGGTCAATTCCGGAATCGCCCAGGCATTGCGCCAGGACAGCGGCTTGGCCTTGGCCTCGTCGGCATTGTCGGGGTTGCGGGTGAAGGTGTCGGCATTCGAATGCGGGTCCCAGTAGTCCGAACCCCATTGGCCGATGTACATGTCGTGGGTGCGGCCCCGGTACTTGGTCAGCACCTGCTTGCCGTCGCCGGGAATGATCTCGATGTCGATGCCGGCCTGCTTGGCGGTTTGTTGAAAAGCTTCGGTGATGCCCTGCACCGGCTGGATGGTGCGCATGTCGATCGTCACCTTGAAGCCGTTGGGCAGGCCGGCCTTGGCCAGCAGCGCCTTGGCCTTGGCCACGTCCAGCCTGTACGGGTTGTCCTTGCTCGCGCCCAGCAGGCCGATGGGCAGGAAGTTCTGGTGCACCACGCCGATGTTCTTGATCAGCGTGTCACCGATGGCCGAATAATCAACCAGCCATTTCAGGGCTTCCCGCACCTCGGGTTTGGCCAGGTTGGCGTTTTTCTGGTTCAGGCTGATGTAGTACACCGTGCCCTTGGGCGCCGAGGTCAGCTTGATGTCCTTGTTGGTCGAGAGGGCCGCGATATCCTGCGGGCTCAGGTTGCGGGCAATGTCGATGTCGCCTTTTTCCAGCAGCAGGCGCTGGGTGGCCGCTTCCTTCACGTGGCGGTAGATGATGCGGGCCAGCGGCGGCTTGGGGCCGTAGTAGTTGTCGTTGCGCTCCAGCGCGACGATTTCGTTGGCCCGCCATTCGCGCAGCTTCATCGGGCCGGAACCGGCGTAGTTGGTTTTCAGCCAGCCGTAGCCCCAGTCGCCGTTTTGCTCCTTGGACATCAGCAGTTTCTTGTCCACGATGGCGCCGATGTTGGCGGTCAGGCAGTTGAGCACGAAGGTCGGCGCATACGCCTTGTCGGTTTCCAGCGTCAGGCTCAAGGGGCCGGTGGCCTTGATCTTGTCCCGGGCGTTGTCCTTGGTGAAGCCGAACTGCGTCAGGATGAAGGCGGGCGACTTGTCCAGGCTCACCGCCCGGTGCAGCGACCAAGCCACTTCGTCTGCCGTCAGCGCGTTGCCTGATGCAAACTTCAGCCCGGGTTTCAGCTCGAAGGTGTAGGTCTTGCCATCCGGCGACACCGTCCACGATTTCGCCACGTCGCCGATCAGCTTCGACGGGTCGTTCACATCGAGCCGCACCAGCCGGTCATAGGTGTTGCCCATCACTTCGCCCGCCGACAGCTCGAAGGCCTCGGCCGGGTCCATCGTGATGATGTCGTCAAATCCGAAGGCAATCACCAAGGTGTCTTTCGGCGTGGCCGCCAGCACCGCAGTGCCGTGGCACAGCAGCAGGGCGGCCGTGGCGCACAGCACGCGGCGCGAGAGCGGGAAAGCGGGGAATGACGAATTGGCCAAGATGAATTCCTTTGCGTGAGTCAACCGGTATCGAACGGATATTGATCGTACTGCAAAGGATGCAGGAAGCATGCCTGATTTGCTGCAAATCGCTGCCAATACTGCTATGAAAAACATAGCTATTCACGTAAGTTCACTGTGCGCAAGCGTGTTAGCGCCGATTGAATATTGACCAGGTGGTCAACTTTCGGTCGGCGACAACAGCCCAAAGCCCCAAAAGCCATCGCCTCCACCCAGTCGCTGTCGAGCTTCGTCAAGTCGATCTGCGACATCATGCGGCGCTCCAACTGCGCCAGCGCCTTGCAGTACGTGCCGGAACTGACCTGGATTCTGTTTTTGCGCATCCTCGACGCGCAGGAAGAGCGCGCCCGCGAATCGGCCGAGGCCCAGGGCAACCTGTTCACGCCGGCCTTGCGCGCGACCTACCGCTGGCAAGACTGGGCTGCGCCGCTCCAGCCCGGGAGCGGCGCGCTGACGCCCGAAGGGCGGCCGGTGGGCTGGAAGCGCGATGAACTGAAGGCGAAGGTCGGCGACCTGTTCGCCTTCCTGAACAAGGACTTGCTGCCTTACCTGCATGGGCTTGACGTGTTGCCCGATGGCCGGCTCAACCCCATCCCATTACACACAAGTCACCCATCGTTGAACTGCCGGGCATAGCGGGCACCCTCGACGAAGATGGCAATCTCCTGCATGCCCAGCCAAATCGTCCTGGCACCCGGTTCGCCATCGTGCTTTCTGCCCAGAAATCCGCCGCGCTGAGCAATCAAACGCACCACGGTGTTGAGCGTAGGGGTCTGGCGGGGCACGGGCTTTTTGTTCAGGATGAACGCCGCTCGCCACTCGTCAGGCTCGAACAATAGGTCGGCTGGTAAATCGGGCAACGTGCGCCCCAGCCGCATCAAGCGGTTGATGCGCCAGGCAATCACCATGTACAGCGCCAGAGCGGTCTGTAGCCGCCCAACATCGCTCAGCTGCAGCCGCTCGACCCGACAGCCCTCCTTGAGCACCAGGAAAAAAAGCTCAATTTCCCAGCGCGCGCGGTACCAATCGATGAGTTCGACTGCCGCTGCCAGTGTGCTTGCCACCCGGTTGGTCAGCAGCCGCCAGACCACCGGCTTGGTGCCTGCCGGTGCGTTGACTTCCGAGGCAATAAGGCAGGTCACTTCGAGCTGGCCGCCCTGGCGGTCGGGCAGCATCACGCGCTGGGCGCGCACCTCCTGCTCGACCGCGCGCGCCTTGCGCCCGCGACCGGCCGGCATCTCAAAGCGAATACGCCCCAGCGGCGCGCTGGCCATGACGCCATCCCACAGCTTGCCCCCTTCGGGCAGCACCCGGTTGTGCTGGCAGCGCACCAGGTAATCGGCCGCGTGATTCATCTTGCGCGCCATCACCAGCAACGCCAGGATGTCCGACTCGCGGTCGCCAATGCACACATGACGCGTGCCGGGCAACTCGCCAGCCTGCTCGGCGATGCGCTCGTAGCTCTCCACCCAGCGCACGCTTTCGAGCACGCCGCCGCGCGGCGCATCGCCTTGCTTAAACTCGCGTGCCCACGTCCAGGCGTTCATCACCCCCAGCGGCTCGCGCTGGGGCGTGACCACGTAGGTCGGGTGCAGATACAGCCCGCGCTGGGCCTCGTAGCTCAGCGGCCCCAGGCCCGCCGTCGCCTGCCCGTTGTAGTCCAGCTCGGTCGTATCCTGCAGGCACAGCACCACCGCGTGCTCGCGGATGCGGCCCATCGTCGCCTGGCGGTGGGCCGTCATCACGTCTTCACAGCTGACCTGCTCGTTGCGCAGGAAGCGGTAGGCCGCCGCCGTCTCGGCCCAGTTCTCGCACGCCCCCGGAATGCTCGCGCCGGGCTTTTGCCCCAGCCGCTCAGCCAGCAGCACGGCGCGCCGGTTCAAACGCGGGTCGCCCAAATCAATCGTTTCAAATTCTCGTTCCGCCCAGCCCATCGCCTCATCCCTTCAGTGATTCAGCTGCCTATGGTACGGACTTGTGTGTAATGGGATGGCTCAACCCGGCCGCCAGCCCGAAGCAGCGGGTGATTGGCCGCATCATGTCGGCGGTCGAGCGGGTGCGGGTGGATTCGGAAACCAACCTGTGCGACATCCTGGACAAGGTCAACGACATTCACACCGACCACATCGACGACCAGCATTTCTTCACCCTGTCGCAGGTGTACGAGGATTTGCTGCTGAAGATGGGCGAGAAGAATTCCGACGGCGGCCAGTTTTTCACGCCGCGCGAGGTGGTGCGCGCCATGGTGCGCATCGTCGATCCGCAGCCGTGCGAAACCGTGTACGACCCGTGCTGCGGCACGGGCGGTTTTCTGGCGCAGGCATACGAGCAGATGGCGCACGCATTGGGCGATACGGTATCGAGCACGGAGCTGGAGCGCCTGAAGCACGACACCTTTTTTGGCCGCGAGAAGGAAAACCTGGTGTTTCCCATTGCGCTGGCCAACCTGGTGCTGCACGGCATCGACCAGCCCAACCTGTGGCACGGCAACACGCTCTCGGGCGCGCCGACGTACGAGGCGCTGTTCGAGCAGGCACCGGCCACCTTTGATGTGATCCTGACGAACCCGCCGTTTGGCGGCAAGGAAGGCAGTGAGGCACAGAAAAACTACAGCTTTGAAACCAGCTCGACCCAGGTGCTGTTCATGCAGCACATTTTGGACGACCTGAAGCCTGCGCTGGATGGCAAACCGGGCGGGCGCTGCGCCGTGGTGCTGGACGAGGGCCTGCTGTTTCGCACCAACGAAAGCGCCTTTGTCGAGACCAAGCGCAAGCTGCTCGATGAATGCGATCTGTGGTGCATCGTCAGCCTGCCGGGTGGCGTGTTTTCGACGGCGGGTGCGGGTGTCAAGACCAATTTGCTGTTCATGACCAAGGGTAAAAAGACCGAGCGCATCTGGTACTACGACCTGTCGCATGTCAAGGTGGGCAAGAAAACGCCGATGACGCTGAGCCAGTTCGGCTGGGGGCCGCAGTTTGAAGTGCTGGACGATGCCGCCTTGCCCGCGACGCTGGTGGGCGACTGGCCTGCGCAGGACGGCCATGCGAACCCACCTTTTCCGACGCTGGCGCGCCTGCTGGCGCAGCGCGGCACGCCCGAAGCGGACAGCGATTTTTCATGGACAGTGGATTTCTCCGCCCGCCGCGCCAAGGCCCGCGAAGACATGGCACCGCATCTGGCCGAGGTGGAGCGGCTCAAGAACCAGGCGGTGGCGCTCAAGGAAGAAATCGGTGCGTTGAAAAAGGGTGCTGATGAAGCGCGTCTGGCCGCCTGCCGCGCAGTTGGCGGTCACAGAAAAGGCCGGACGCGATGCGCAAGGCAAAGCCGATGCGATTGACGCCACCACGTTCGATTTGAAAGCCGTGAACCCCCGCGCCAGGGTAGAGCGCGACAACCGCACGCCCGGTGAAATCCTGGACGCCATCGCCCTGCATGGCGACACGGTGGCCGCCGCGCTGGGCCGCTTGCGCGGGTTGGTGGCGGCGTAGCCAGCATGAAGGTCGGCGCAGTTGTGCGAGGTTTGAGTGCAATGCTATTTAAAGCATAGCTGTTAGCGCACGCCAGACGTGCGCTACAGCCCTAAAACCTATAAATTTCCGGTCGCGCGGCCTTCTGCCGTCGCCGGGGTTCAGCGGCCCAGTTCCCGCAGATAGGTGCTGCGCGCTTCAAGGGCGGTGTCGGGGAAGTCGCTGAACACGCCGTCCAGCCCGAGGCGGTAAAACTGCAGGTACTCGGCCTTGGGGTCTTTGTTGTAGTCAAACGCCAGACGGCGCTGTTCGCTCCTGAAGGTGTAGGCGTGCACAAACAGGCCGGCCTTGTGGGCATCGTCAATCAGCGTGGTCGCGGGTTGGCTGCTGGCATCGTTGTAGTTGACCTTGCCATCGCCATTGACATCGCGCAGCTTGCCAGCCGCGTCCACCGCGCCCTTGATTGGCACGATGTACGGCTTCCACGGGCCGATGCCGTCGGCGTAGGTCTTGATTTCGGCCAGGCCTGCCGGGGTGACCATGGCGCTGAACAGCCGGGTGTCGCCGCTGACCGCCCAGTCATACGGACGGTCGTAGGGCGCGGCGTAGCTGATCTTGCCGGTCTTGAGGTCGTAGTCGTCGCCGTCGATCAGCTGAACCATGCGGGTGGTCAAGCCCTTGGCGCGCATTTCCTTCAGACTGCCCGGCTCAAAGCTCTGCACCAGAACGGGTGCGGTTTTGCTGTTCCAGTTCGCGGCATTCAGCGCGGTGATCAAACGGTCTTCCAGGCCCAGGCCCAGCTGGCGGTGAAAGGTGGGGTGCTTGGTTTCCGGGTAAATGCCAATCTCGCGGCCGGTGGCCGCGCGACGGGCTTTGACCAGATCGACAATTTCCTGCAGCGTCGGGATCTTGTAGAGGCCGTTGAACTGCTGGGGCCGCTCGGCATCGGTGATCAGTGCGCCCAGGGTCTTGATTTCAGCCAGCGTGAAATCGCTGGCAAACCAGCCGGTTTCGTCCACGCCATCGACCTTTTTGGTGGTCTTGCGGGCGGCAAACTGGGGCAGCGTGGCCACATTGGTCGTGCTGGTGATGTTGGGTTCGTGACGCGCAATCAGCACGCCGTCTTTGGTGGCCACCAGGTCGGGCTCGACAAAGTCGGCGCCCAGCTCGATGGCGCGGGTGTAGGACTCCAGCGTGTGTTCAGGCAAATAACCCGAGGCCCCGCGGTGGGCCACGACCAGCGGCTGCACATTGGCCAGGGTTTTGAAGGGTTGAGTTGCCAGCACGGGGTCGTCACCGCCGCCGCATGCCGTCAGCGCCATCACCATCGCGCTGGCCATCGCTGACAGCTTGAAGAAAGTTGTCGAGGCAAAAATCGTCATCAAAAATCTCCCATGGTATGAAAAACAGGAGTTTCTGGCCTTTTGATGACAGTTTGATGGGGAGTTACTGTAAGTTGCTGTTTTGCTATTGAAAAAACAGCAAAACACAGGGCCTGATAAAACCTACAGCAGCCGCGCCAGGCAATGACCGGTATGGCTGCCGGGGTTGTGTTCAATCACCGTGAGGGTGTTCCCAGGCTTCTGAGGGCATTCATCCATGTCTTGAAATGCGTGCACTCTTTTTCGATAACTTCGAGCGAGATGTGTTCGGCAGCCCTTGGGCCATGGGTGGTTTTTCTGTATCTGGGCCGCAACAAGTCTTCAAGGCGTTTGGATGGTTTGGTTTCGTAGCTATCGTTGATATGTTCAGGTGTGTCGACTGCGGAACGTATTTTTTCAAGAGGCACCACGCTCTTTGACCATGTCGGTTCTACAGAACACAACGCTTTCACATCCGAAAACAGCAAGCCCTCGAACTCATAAGGCTGAATATGCGGCAGAAAGCGTTCAGGCCGACATCCCACATGCGCCACGATGGCTTCAGACAGTGCATCTTGAAGACATTTCACCCGCGCATACACATCCGACTTTTTTTGGGATTCTTTAAATCCTGGGAAGTCTGTATCCAGCGCGTAGAGATCGAGAAACGTGCTCAACACGGCGTCGGGGAATTGTCTGAGAGTATTTCGCGCATTGAATTTCAGACGGTCGAATGAAACGGCACCGCCTTTGGCGGTTTGCGATGTGTAGAGGGTTTGAGGTTTCAGGAATACTTGCAGATGACGCAGCGCTGGCGCCACCACTTGCTTGATGAATTTTTCTTTCGTGGGACCTTCAGCGAAGACGATGACTTCCACTTTTTTCACGGTCGACCGCCCAGGATGTTGCGCTTCCAGATTTCGCCCATCGAATACTCTTGCAGCCAGCCCGACAATTCCTCTTCGGTGTAACGCCTAAAGGTTGAAGCTCCATCTTCTTGATCCACTACGATCACGTCTTGCGGTGAAAGTGCGTTGACCAGTTCGACCGACTGGGTAGAAACGATCAACTGCCGATCCTCGGCCACCTGTTTGAACATGTCCACCAGAATGGCGATGGCGTAAGGATGCAAGCCCAGTTCGGGCTCGTCAATCAGGATGGTGTCGGGCAGAAGATCAACAGGTTGCAGGAGCAAGGTGGCGAGGCAGATGAAACGTAGACTGCCATCTGACAGCACATGCGCCTTGAACGGTGTGTCGGGCTTGCCCTTTTGCGTCCATTCCAGTTCCACGTATTCGGGCTCGCCGGGTCGATGGACAAAGTCACCGAAAAAGGGCATGACCAGCCTGATGGTTTCGATAATGCGCCGGTACTCCGCTTCGTGCTTTTCCTTGAGCATGCGCAGGTAGGCGGCCAGATTGGCTGCATCCGGCTTGAGCTGAAGGTTGTCATTGACTGCATGGCGTTGTTTGACCTTGGCGGTGTCGCTGGTGTCGTGGAAGTGATAGACGCGCCAGTTGCAAACTGATTTACGTACGTAAGGTGAGTAATTATCTTGGGCATTTTTTAAATGCGATTCGGTATGCCCTTTTCCGAGCACATAACTCGAATTTGTAGGCTTGTATACGCCGCCAAACCAACTGTGCTCGCTTTCAAAAATCAGTCGGTTGTCTGCAGTCGGCACTAAATCGAACTTGTAGCCATTGCTAGAGAAATAGAACTCGGCATTGAGTCGCTCGCTCGTCCCCCGCCCAAAGTGCAGTAGCGCATCCGGCCCGCCCTGCTTTTGCACATAGAGCTGTAATTGCTGCTCATACATCTCGTTGAGCATGCGAAAAAGATTAATGAAATTACTTTTGCCCGCGCCGTTGGCTCCGATCAGCACGTTCAGGTTATTGAGCTTGAAATCCTTCAACTCGCGGATCGACTTGTAGCCAGACACGGTGAGTGAACTAACGCTGGACATCACAACCCCCTTTGAGCTTTACACAAATGCACGAAAACATATTTCAAACCCACAGCAGCCGCGCCAGGTAATGACCGGTATGGCTGCCGGGGTTGGCGGCAATGTCTTCCGGCGTGCCCACGCCCACCACCATGCCGCCGCCAGCCCCCCCTTCCGGACCCATGTCGATCAGCCAGTCGGCGGTCTTGATGACGTCCAGGTTGTGTTCGATGACGACGATGGTGTTGCCGGCGTCGCGCAGCTGGTGCAGCACCTTGAGCAGCAGGTCGATGTCGGCGAAATGCAGGCCGGTGGTCGGTTCGTCCAGGATGTAGAGTGTGCGGCCGGTGTCACGCTTGCTCAGTTCCAGCGCGAGTTTCACGCGCTGCGCCTCGCCGCCCGACAGCGTCGTCGCCGACTGGCCAAGCTTGATGTAGGACAGGCCCACGTCGAGCAGCGTGTGCAGCTTGCGCGCAATCGTCGGGACGGCCTTGAAGAATTCGGCCGCCAGCTCAACCGTCAGGTCGAGGATCTGCGCGATGTTCTTGCCCTTGTACTGCACTTCCAGCGTTTCGCGGTTGTAGCGCATGCCGTGGCACACGTCGCAGGGCACGTACACGTCGGGCAGAAAGTGCATTTCAACCTTCACCATGCCGTCGCCCTGGCAGGCTTCGCAGCGTCCGCCTGCCACATTGAAGCTGAAGCGGCCGGCGCCGTAGCCGCGTTCGCGCGCGGTGTTCATTTCGGCCATCAGCTCGCGGATCGGCGTGAACAGGCCGGTGTAGGTGGCCGGGTTGCTGCGCGGCGTGCGGCCAATCGGCGACTGATCAACATTGATGACCTTGTCGAAGTGCTCAATGCCTTCGATGGCTTCATGCGCTGCGGGCTCTTCGTGCGCGCGGTAGAGCGTTCGGGCCACGGCGGCATACAACGTGTCGTTGACCAGCGTGGACTTGCCCGAGCCGGACACGCCGGTCACGCAGGTCAGCAGGCCGACGGGGAATTCGACGCTCACGCCTTTCAAGTTGTGGCCGGTGGCGTTGATGACGCGCAGCGCCTGCATGTCGCCCAGCGTGGCCTGGTGCTGGGCTTCGCGCGCCGCGCGGCGTTCGGCCGCCGGGCTGGGCGCAAAGCGCGATTTGCTTTGATCGAACGCGCGGGCATTCTTAACGGTGGGCAGCCACGGCGTGCGGTGCTTGGGCACGGCAATCTCCAGCGTGCCCGCCAGATACTTTCCGGTCAGCGAATCGGGATTGGCCTGCACCTGCTCGAACGTGCCCTGCGCCATCACGCGGCCGCCGTGAATGCCGGCGCCCGGCCCCATGTCGATGACGTGGTCGGCGGCGCGGATCATGTCCTCGTCATGCTCGACCACCAGCACGCTGTTGCCGATGTCGCGCAAATGCTTGAGCGTGCCGATGAGCCGGTCGTTGTCGCGCTGGTGCAGGCCGATGCTGGGCTCGTCGAGCACGTACATTACCCCCGTCAGGCCCGAGCCGATCTGCGACGCCAGCCGGATGCGCTGCGACTCGCCGCCCGACAGCGTTTCGGCGCTGCGGTCCAGGCTCAAATAATTCAGGCCCACGTCGTTCAGGAACTTCAGCCGCAGGCCGATCTCGCGCACCACCTTGGCGGCGATCTCGGCCTTGGCGCCTTGCATGGTCAAGGTGCTGAAGTACTTGAAGCTCTCGCGCAGGGTGATGTGGCTGACTTCATAAATCGCCTTGCGGCTGGGCTTTTCGCCGCCTTCCGAGGTGCCGACCAGGTACACATGCCGCGCTTCCTGGCGCAGGCGCGTGCCGCCGCAGTCGGGGCAGGGCTGCACGCTGCGGTAGCGCGCCAGGTCGTCGCGCACCACGGCGGAGTCGGTTTCGCGGTAGCGGCGCTCGAAGTTGGTGATGATGCCTTCGAACGGATGCTTCTTGCTCACCTTCTTGCCGGCCTTTTCGCCTGAATCCATCAGGTAGCTGAACCGGATGTCTTCTTCGCCCGAGCCGTGCAGCACGACCTGCCGCACGTTCTCGGGCAGGTCTTCAAACGCCGTGTCGATGTCGAATTTGTAATGCGCGGCCAGGCTCTCCAGCATGGAAAAATAATAGGCGTTGCGCCGGTCCCAGCCCTTGACCGCGCCGCTGGCCAGGCTGAGCGACGGAAAGGCCACCACCCGCGCCGGGTCGAAAAAGTCCCGGTGACCCAGGCCGTCGCAGCACGGGCAGGCGCCGACCGGCGAGTTGAACGAAAACAGACGCGGCTCCATCTCGCTGAGCGAATAGCTGCACACCGGGCACGAGAACTTGGCGCTGAACAGGTGTTCCTGGCCCGAATCCATTTCCAGCGCCAGCGCCCGGCCGTCGGCCAGCCGCAGCGCCGCTTCAAAACTCTCGGCCAGGCGCTGGCGAAGCGCGGGCGGCGGAACCGTGCCCGCTTCGGCATCGGGCGGCGTGTCCTTGTCCAGGCGCACCTTGATACGGTCAATCACCACGTCAATCGTGTGCTTTTCGGTTTTCTTGAGCTTGGGCAGTGCGTCAAATTCATAGGTTGCGCCATCGACCCGGAAACGCACATAACCCTGGGCCTGCATTTGCTCGAACAGGTCGACAAATTCGCCCTTGCGCTCGCGCGCCACCGGCGCCAGGATCATCAGCCGCGTGTCTTCGGGCAGGGCCAGCACGGTATCGACCATTTCGCTGACACTTTGCGCCTGCAGCGGCAGGTCATGCACCGGGCAAAACGGCGTGCCGGCGCGGGCGAACAGCAGCCGCAGGTAGTCGTGGATCTCGGTCACGGTGCCGACGGTGGAGCGCGGGTTGTGGCTGGTGGCTTTTTGCTCGATCGAAATCGCCGGCGACAGGCCCTCGATCATGTCCACGTCGGGTTTATCCATCAGCTGCAGAAACTGCCGCGCATAGGTCGAGAGGCTTTCGACGTAGCGGCGCTGGCCCTCGGCATACAGCGTGTCAAAGGCCAGGCTCGACTTGCCCGAGCCCGAGAGGCCGGTAATAACGACCAGCTGGTTGCGCGGAATGTCGAGGTCGATGTTTTTCAGGTTGTGGGTGCGCGCACCGCGAATGCTGATGGCCTGCGCGCCGTGGCCGGCCGGCCGGGCTGCCCGCTCGAAGGCCTGGATCGCTTTGTCTTCAGAGGCCGCGTGCGCGTCTGAATGTGCGGTGGCGTGGTCGAGTGCTGGCAGGGAAGTCAGGGGTTTGCTGTCGTTGGGAAAGTTCACAGGGTTGCAGCGCCGGAAAAACCTTCGATCATAGACCTGAGCCGCCCGGCGGGCAGGGCGGCGGCCGGGTATCAAGCACAATACGGGGCCTTGTCAGGGGCAATCATTCGGCGGCTGTGGTTCGCTGGAAACGCTCTTCATGCACGGCCTTCATGCGTTCCGATCGCGGCTGTTTTTGCTGTACTTTTCATTTTTGAGACTCCTTCACCGTGTCTTCTGCAGCCCCCTCATTCCCGATGACCGCCACCGAGCGGCGCGCCAGCTTCTCGCTGGCGTCGATTTTTGCGCTGCGCATGCTTGGCCTGTTCCTCGTGCTGCCGGTGTTCGCGCTGGAAGCGGCGCGCTATCCGGGGGGTGACGATCCGGCGCGGATCGGCCTGGCGATGGGCATTTACGGGCTGACGCAGGCGCTGCTGCAGATCCCCTTTGGGCTGGCGTCGGACCGGCTGGGCCGCAAGCGGGTGATCGTGGCCGGGCTGCTGGTGTTTGCACTGGGCAGCTTCCTGGCCGCCGCCGCACCGGACCTCAACTGGCTGCTGGCGGGCCGGGCGCTGCAGGGTGCAGGCGCGATTTCTGCCGCCGTGACCGCCTTGCTGGCAGACCAGACGCGCGACGAGGTGCGCACCAAGGCCATGGCGCTGGTCGGTGGCAGCATCGGGCTGATGTTTGCCGTGTCGCTGGTGCTGGCGCCGGCGCTCAATGCCCGCATCGGGCTGAGCGGCCTGTTCGTGCTGACCGGCGTGCTGGCGCTGGCCGGCATTGCCATGGTGCTGTGGCTGGTGCCGCCCGAGCCGGTGCTGCACAAGGACATGGCGCGCGGTGGCCTGGCCGATGTGCTCGCGCGCAGCGATCTGGTGGGCCTGAACTTTGGCGTGTTCGTGCTGCATACGGTGCAATTGTCGATGTGGGTGGCGGTGCCGGCGCTGCTGGTGCAGGCCGGGCTGCTCAAGGCGCTGCACTGGCAGGTCTATTTGCCGGCGGTGCTGGCTTCTTTCCTGGTGATGGGCGGCACGCTGTTTCCGCTGGAGCGGCGCGGCCATCTGCGCGCCGTGCTGCTGGCCGCGATTGCCCTGTTGGCGCTGGTGCAACTGGGTTTCCTGGGGGTGACGCTGGCCGCCGGCGGCGTGGCGCCATCGCTCTGGATGCTGGGCGCCTTGCTGCTGCTGTTTTTTTGCAGTTTCAATGTGTTGGAGGCCAGCCAGCCGAGCCTGGTGTCGCGCCTGGCGCACGCCTCACACCGCGGGGCGGCGCTGGGGCTTTACAACACCTCGCAGTCGCTGGGCCTGTTTGCCGGCGGCGCAGTTGGCGGTGCGGTGCTCAAGTGGGGCGGCGCGCAAGGCCTGTTCGTGTCAACGACGGCGCTGTCGCTGCTCTGGCTGCTGGTGGCCTGGCGAATGCTGCCGGTTCAGCCCTCCACGGCCCGACAAGTCCCGGCTTGAAGACTCAGCGCGCCTGCCGCCTTTCGGCCTCGACGGTGGCAGCCGGTTGCGGTTGCAAGCCTGCAATCATGAACTCCGCCAGGGTCGCATACAGCGGCCGGCTGATCATGCGCGACAGCAGGCTGGCCAGCATGGCCGCCATCATCAGGCTCAGCACCATGGCGCGGCCATCGACCATTTCCATCACGATGATGAACGCCGTCAGCGGCGCCTGCGTGACGGCGGCCAGGAAAGCGGCCATGCCGATGGCGATCAGCGCGGCGCTGATGTCGGGCGACATTAGCAAGGCAATGTTGCTGCCCACGCCGGCGCCAATCGACAGCGAAGGGGCAAAAATACCGCCGGGCACGCCGCACCACGCGGCCAGCCAGGTGGCAATGAATTTCAGCAGCACATACAGCGACGGCACGTCGGCCTGGCCGGCCAGCATCTGCGTGACGGCGTGGGAGCCCGCGCCAAAGGTCGAGCCGTCGCTGACCAGGCCGATCACGGCAATCGCCAGGCCGCCCGCAGCGGCAAAGCGCACCGGGTAGCGGCTGCGCCACCGGCTGAAGCCGTCAGGTGACGATCCGGTCAGTGAAATCGCCATCAGGCGTGCAAAAACGCCGCCGAGCAGGCCGCAGGCCAGTGCCACCATCAGGCCGGGAAACAGCGCATTCCAGCCCAGAATCGGCACCTTGATGACGCCGAAATAGGTGATGTTGCCAAAGGTGGAAACCCCCATCAGTCCGGCCAGCACGATGGCCGTGATGATCAGGCCGCTGTTGCGCGACTCCAGCTTGCGCGACAGCTCCTCAATGGCAAACACCACGCCGGCCAGCGGCGCATTGAAGGCGGCTGCAATGCCGGCCGCGCCGCCTGCCACCAGCAGGGCATGGTTGCTCATGCCGGAGTCGGGACGCAGCCAGCGGCGCGCATGCTGCATCACGCCGGCCGCGACCTGCACCGACGGCCCCTCGCGGCCGATGGACAGGCCGGCCATCAGCCCGGCGGTGGACAGCCCGATCTTGGCCAGCGTCAGGCGCAGCGACACGAACCGACCCTGCGCGCCCGGCGGCAAGGCCGGGTCCAGCGCCGCCATGACCTGCGGAATGCCCGAACCCGCAGCGCCGGGAAAATGGCGCCGGGTCGCCCAGACGATGGCCGCCGTCAGGGCCGGTGTCCAGAGCAGAATGGTCCAGCGGTTGAAGCCGTAAAGACGCTCAAACAGCCCGAAGCCCCATTCACCGAGCAGCGTGAAGGCCACCACGCACAGTCCCGCCGCCATGGCATACACCAGCACCACGGCGCGGTCGAACCAAAGTCGGCCATTGGACAGTTCGCTGCGAAGGTTGTGCAGGAAATTGGGCTCATGGGGCGGCTGATGCATGGGCCGATTATTGCGTGACAGGCCAATTCGTCATGCCCAGGCCTGCCGGATGCGGCACAATTGCGCTTTGGGCGCCACCCGCCCGTTACGATATTTTCCTGACCCATTCCAGAGCAAGAGGCGGCACACCATGGCATCAGTCAACAAAGTCATCATCGTCGGCAATTTGGGCAAAGACCCCGAAATGCGCAGTTTTCCCAGCGGCGACCAGGTCGCCAACGTCACCATCGCCACCACCGACAAGTGGAAGGACAAGCAGTCCGGCGAAATGAAGGAAGCCACCGAATGGCACCGCATCGTGTTCAACGGCCGGCTGGCCGAGATCGTCGGTCAGTACCTGCGAAAAGGCTCGCAGGTCTATGTCGAGGGCAGCTTGCGCACCCGCAAGTGGACCGACCAGAGCGGCGTTGAAAAGTACACCACCGAAATTCGTGCCGACCAGATGCAGATGCTGGGCAGCCGCCAGGGCATGGGCGGCCCCAGCGGCGGCCAGGACGAGGGTGGCGGCTACGAAGCGCCGCGCCAGTCCGCCGCGCCCGCCAACCGCCCGCCGCCGCCACGGCAGGCCCCCGCGCCCGCACCTTCCAAGGCCTCCAGCGGTTTTGACGACATGGACGATGACATTCCGTTTTGAGGTGTACCTGAGACTAAACTTGTAAAGTTTTAGTCCTAAAGCCCTGATTTATCAGGGCTTTTTTGTTTTTACGTTCTGAATTCGCCAACCCTGGCGCATCGGCGGCTCAGTGCTTGATCTGCAGCAGCAGCGCCTCGAGCTGCTCCAGATCGATCGGCTTGGTCAGGTGGCCATCGAAGCCGGCCTCGCGCGCCAGCTGCTTGTCCGACTCTTGGCCCCAGCCGGTCGCAGCGATCAGGAAAATGTTCTTTCCCCAGGAAGGTTGACGCAAGCGGCGCGCCATTTCGTAGCCGCTCACGTCGGGCAGGCCGATGTCCAGCAGCGCCACCTGGGGGGCAAATTCTTCTGCCAGTTGCAGGCCGCTGGTGCCGTTGTGGGCTGTGCGCGCCTCGTGCCCCAGCAATTCGAGCACCATTTTCAGGCTCTCGGCAGCATCGACGTTGTCATCGACCACCAGGATTCGCAGGCCCTGCACGCCAGTGGCGGGGGGCGTGTCTTCGGCGGACTGCAACGGCGCTTGCGCGAGCGGCAGGCGCACGGTGAATTCGCTGCCCTGGCCGACGCCTTCACTGGCCGCGCTGATGCTGCCGCCATGCAACGCAACCAGCCCGCGCACCAGCGCCAGTCCGATGCCGAGTCCGCCCTGCGAGCGTTCCAGTGCCGGCGTCAGCTGGGAGAACATCTCGAAGATGGCGGCCAGCGACTCCTTTGGAATGCCGATGCCGGTGTCGCGCACGGACACCACGGCTTCGTGGCCGCAGCACTGCAGCCCCAGCCAGATGTGGCCGCCCCGGGGGGTGTACTTGGCTGCATTGTTGAGCAGGTTGGCAATCACCTGGGTCAGTCGGGTCGCGTCGGCGTCGACGATGACCGCCTCGGGCGGTAGTTCCACGTCGAGCGTATGCCCGGCGTTTTGCAGCATGCCGCGCGCATCCTCCAGCGCCAGGTGCACGATGGCAGCCAAGTCGACCGGCTGGCGGCGCAGCGCCATGCGGCCCTGGGTGATGCGAGAGACCTCCATCAGGTCATCCACCAGATGGGTGAGCTGCTGCAACTGGCGCTCCAGCACCCTGACCGACCAGTCTTGCGAGGGCGCGTGCGGGCCCTGCAGTTTGAGCACCTCCAGCACGTTGGACATGGGCGCCAGCGGGTTGCGCAGCTCATGCGCCAGAGTGGCCAGGAATTCGTCCTTGCGACGGTCTGCCATCTGCAGCTTCTGATTGCTTTGGAGCAGCTGCGCCTCGGCACCCAGGCGCGCTTCGAGGGCAGCCTCGGCAGCCTTGCGTGCCAGCAGCAGTTCTCGTTCGTAGGAGCGCCGGTCGGTGGCCATGAAGATCGCCAGTTCGTCCAGCAGTTGACCCCCGTGGCGCCGCCGCACGATGTTGAGCAGCATCGGCAGGCGGCTGCCGTCGCGGTGCAGCAGGTCGAACTGCACCTCGGCCACCGAACCCTGCATCTGCAGCAGCGGCACGCAGTTGGTCTGATGGAACACCTTGCCTCCAATGGGGAGCAGGTCCTGCAGTCGCAGCCGGCCGCGCAGTTCGTCGGCCTGGTAGCCCAGCCATCGGCACAGTGTGGTGTTGACGCGCAGGATGCTGCCATCCGGGTCTGTCAACATCAGGCCGCACGCGGCATGTTCGAACAGCACGTTGTCTGCGGGCAGTGGCACGCTCTGGCTCATGGCCTAGGTGAGCATGCGCTCAAGAAATCGCTCAATGGCTGTGGAGCAGGCGGACGGCGTGCTGACGTGCGGGCAGTGGCCGACGTTGTCAATCAGGTCCAGCACGCTGTGCTGCAGCTGCTGCTGCATGTAGTGGCCCACCGCAACAGGCGCGATCAGGTCGTCGCTGCATTGCAGGATCAGCGCGGGCGTGGGTGAAAGGGACAGGGCGGCGCGGTGGTCGGACAGGAAGGTGACCCGGGCAAAATGCTTGGCGATCTCCGGGTCGTTGCGGCAAAAGCTGTTGGTCAGCTCGATGCCCAGTTCCGGCTGGTCCGGCACGCCCATGATGGCTGGCGCCATATTGCTGGACCAGCCCAGGTAGTTGCTGTCCATCGTGTCGAGCAGGTCGTCGATGTCGGCGCGCGTGAAACCGCCGACATAGTCGTTCTGGTTGATGTAGCACGGCGACGGCGCCACCATGATCTGGGCCAAAAAGTGCTCGGGCGCCTCGATGGTGGCCAGCAGGCCTATCATGGTGCTGACCGAGTGGCCGACCAGGATCACCGGGCCGGTGGCGAACTCATCGACGATTTCCAGCAGGTCGGCCGCATAGCCATTCAGCGAACCGTATTTTTGCCGGTCGTAGGCGCTCAGGAGCGAGCCGCCGCTGCCGACCAGATCGAAGGTGACGACCCGGAACCGTTCACTGAAGGCGGGCGCCAGATATCGCCACATGGACTGGTCGCAGCCAAATCCATGGGCAAGCAGCATGGTGACGGGACCATCGCCATAGGCCTGCACGTTGTTTCGACGCTGGATACTCATAGGATTCTGGATAAGGGGAAAAGCTGCCATCGCGGCAGGTTCATCGCAAGGCCGGGCGCTGCAGGTCCGTCCGGATGGCTGAAGGCCATACTACCATCGTCCGCTGCAGTGCACCATGACCGCTGCGGCCTGCGTTCCCAAGCCGCAGACGTGACAAAATGTCAACCTGCGCCGCCCCAACCCAACCCAACGTCCATGACGAGAGTGGAGAATTCCCCGTGCCTTCTGACCGATTCCTGATGAAAAGTGCCCGCTTGCTGAAGCAGCGGCTGCAGCAGCTGCTGGGCGCCGGTTTGGCCGCCGCCGGCCTGCTGGCCATGACGCCGGCGCTGGCGCTTGGCGAACTGGAACCGCTGACCAACATTCTGTCGGTGCCCGGCAGTGCGGGACTGGGCGTGGTCACCCACTTCGAGCATTCGGCCTACCGGGATGGCGGTAACCGCTACGACGTCCTGCCGCTTTACCTTTATGAAGGCGAGCGCTTCTTTCTTCATGCCAACCGGGGCGGCGTCAAGTTGCAGGACGCTGGCGACCAGCGCTTTGATCTGTTCATCGAGCAGCGGCTTGAAGGTTTTCCGGCCGACCGCCTGCCAGCCAGCCTGACGGGCATGGCAACGCGCGACTCCGGGATCGATCTGGGCCTGTCATGGCGCTACCGCCAGCCCTGGGGCACGCTGCAGGCCGAACTGCTGCATGACATCGGCGGCTTTTCAAAAGGCAGCGAGTTCCGCCTGGGCTACACCTACGACTGGCGCTCCGGCCCGTGGAGCCTGCGCCCCAGCCTGAGCGTGGCGCTGCGCGATGCCCGTCTGAACAACTATTACTACGGCGTGCGGCCCGGTGAAGCCACGCCCGGCCGCGCCGCCTATTCGCCGGGGGCGGGCCTCAACACCACGCTCGGCCTGTTCGGTTCCTACGACCTGTCGCAGCGCTGGCGCCTGCTGGCCGGCGTGTCGGCCACGCTGCTGGACCGCCAGGTCAGGGACAGCCCCATCGTGCAAAAGCGCGTGCTGCCCGGCGTGTACGTGGGCGCGGCCTACGACTTTGGCGGGCACACGCGTGAAGGGGCGCAGGACGGCTCGCCGACCTGGTTCAAGCTGCTTTACGGCAAGGCCACCGACGACGGCTGCCACCTGCTCAAGATCGTGACCGCGCAATGCCTGTCGGTTGCCAGCGTGAACCCGACCAGCATCACCGGCCTTCAGGTCGGCAAGCCTTTTTTGCAGAACGTGAACGGCTGGCCGCTTGATTTTGTCGGCTATGCCGGCTTGACCAGCCACAACGACCGCGGCCTGCAGGCCAATGGCGTGCAGATCGACCTGTTCATGAAGGCCTTTTATTCCGGCTTTCCGTGGAGCGACCGCGTCAAGACGCGCCTGGGCATGGGCGTGGGCGTTTCGCTGGCTCAGCGCGCGCCGTACATTGAAGCCAGCAGCCAGGCGCAGGCCGGCAAGCCGGTCTCGCGCATGCTCAATTACCTGGACCCGACGATTGATGTCAGCCTGGGTGACCTGGTTGGTTCGCGTGCCTTGAAGGACACCTTCATCGGTGTTGGCGTGTCGCACCGCTCGGGCATCTTTGGCTCGTCGCGCCTGCTGGGCAATGTCAGCGGCGGCTCCAATTACCTTTACACCTATGTCGAGTCGGCGCTATAAAGCGGCAGTATTGCTATATTATTGATAGCTGCTTATGCATGCCCTGCTTGCGCAACTGGCTTGTTTTTCTTAAAAAGTGCAGCGACGGGCTTGCCGCCGGGAAAATTCTGCACATTGCTCGATGCAATCACGCCGCCACCCAGGCAGACTTCGCCCTGGTAGAGCACCGCCGACTGGCCCGGCGTGACCGCCCACTGGGGCTCAAGGAACACCAATTCGCAGCCGCCAGCCGAGGCGCTGGCCACTTCGCAGGCGGCGTCCGCCTGGCGGTAGCGCGTCTTGGCGGCCACTGCGCCCAGTGCCGGTGCGCTGCCCGCCACCCAGCTGCAGTCCTGCGCCTGGAGCACCGTCGATTGCAGCCAGGGATGGTCGTGGCCCTGCACCACCCACAGCGTGTTGCTGTCCATGTCCTTGCGCGCGACGAACCACGGCTCGTGCTCGCCCACACCGCGCTGGCCGCGTGCCTGCGCCGCCTTCAGGTCGGCGCCCCGGGCCTTCACGCCGCCAATGCCCAGGCCCTGGCGCTGGCCCAGCGTGTAAAAGCTCAGGCCGACATGCTCGCCCAGGAGGCGGCCCTGGTCGTTCCTGATTGGTCCCGGCGCTCTGGCGATGTAGCGGTTCAAAAAATCGCGGAACGGCCGCTCGCCGATGAAGCAGATGCCGGTCGAATCCTTTTTCTTCGCGTTCGGCAAACCTATTTCGTCGGCGATGCGCCGCACCTCGGTCTTGTGCAGCTCGCCGACCGGGAACAGCGTTTTGGACAGCTGCGCCTGGTTCAGCCGGTGCAGGAAGTAGCTCTGGTCCTTGGCCGGGTCCAGGCCCTTGAGCAACTCGTGCAGGCCGTTCGCCGGGTTGTGGCGCACGCGTGCATAGTGGCCGGTGGCGATTTTCTCGGCGCCCAGCCGCATCGCGTGGTCCAGGAAGGCCTTGAACTTGATCTCGGCGTTGCACAGGATGTCGGGGTTGGGCGTGCGACCGGCCTGGTATTCGCGCAGGAATTCGGCAAAGACGCGGTCCTTGTAGTCACCAGCAAAGTTGACATGCTCGATTTCGATGCCGATCACGTCGGCCACGGCGGCGGCATCGACAAAGTCGATGTTCGACGAGCAGAATTCGGAGTCGTCGTCATCTTCCCAGTTCTTCATGAAGATGCCGATGACCTCGTGGCCCATTGCTTTGAGCAGGTGCGCGGTCACCGCTGAATCCACGCCGCCACTTAATCCGACCACTATTCGTTGCTTGTGCATGGCAGGATTTTACCGAGTGGGTCGGGTGCGCTGGTAAAACGGGCAGGCCGCCGCGTTTTCATGCCTTTCGGGCGTAAACGCTTTCATCTGCATGGATGATGTCCAGCGGGTAGCGCCGGCCGGCCAGGTAGTCCTCCAGGTTGGTCAGCAGCAGGGGGCTGCGGTGCATGGCGGTGCAGGCCCTGATTTCATCCGCCGTGAGCCACAGTGCGCGCACGATGCCTTTGTCCAGCGCCTGGCCGGCGACATGCTCGCCCAGTTCGCCGCAAAAGGTAAAACGCAGGTAGGTGATGTCCTGCGGCATGGCCTGACCGGGCTGGGAACTGTCGAAACGCGAGAAATAAATGCCCACCAGCGCGGTCGGGGTGAAGTGAAACGCGGTTTCTTCCAGTGTTTCGCGCGTGCAGGCCTGGACCGGGCTTTCGCCGGGGTCCAGGTGGCCTGCCGGGTTGTTGAGTTTCAGGCCATCGCGGGTTTCTTCCTCGACCAGCAAAAATTTCTGAACGCCATCGAAGTCGCGCTCAATAAGCGCTGCAACGGTAACATTCGGTTTCCATCGTTTGTTCATGCGCAGGATTATCCGGGGCATTTTTGACGCCGTGCTTATCCTCCCAATGGGTTTTTCAACATTGCCGCAAAACCACCGGCAAAGCTCTGGCGCAGATGCTCGACCAGGCACTGGACGGCCTTGGGCACCTGCGCCGACCACGGCCGCAAGGCATAGATGCGTTCGCCGAAAAACCCCTGCACCTGCCACTCTGGCAGGACCTGCACCAGCGGCGCCTGGCCCTCTGTGCCCAAGGCTGGGGACAGGCTGAAATCCGGCAGCAGGCCGATGCCCAGGCCGGCCAGCAGGGCATCGCGCAGCACCTCGCTGTTGTTGGCCTTGAGCGAGCCGGCTACCGTCACGCCAACACGCTCGACCTCCGCTCCGGCCATCCTGCCTTTGCCTCTGCCGGTGCCGGTGCCGGTGTCCGGACGCGCAAATGTCCAGCTGCCTGCATGGCTGTCCCGCAGGTACAGCAGGCAGTCGTGCGTGGTCAGCTCCGCCGGATGCGAAGGCGTGCCGCGCCTGGCCAGGTAATGCGGGCTGGCTGCGAGCCAGGAGCGGGTTTCGCACAGCACCCAGGCGACATGGGTTTCGGGCGGCGTGTTGGTGTGCCGGATCGCCAGGTCGAAGCCTTCATTGGCCAGGTTGACGAAACGGTCGGTCAGATCCAGTTCAATGTGGATGTCGGGGAACTGCTGCAGGAACGAGGCAATGCGCGGCGCCAGGTGCTGCCGCCCCAGCGCGACGGGCGCCGTCAGCCGGATCAGCCCGCGCGGCGTGCCAGCCAGGTCGCGGGCGGCGCTGTAGCTTTCGCTGATGCGCCTGAACGCCGGCTGCATGTCGTTGACCAG
The DNA here is from genome assembly GCA_000751355.1 of Polaromonas sp. CG9_12. Lineage (GTDB taxonomy): Bacteria > Pseudomonadota > Gammaproteobacteria > Burkholderiales > Burkholderiaceae_C > Polaromonas. Next base: position 2,484,558 of record CCJP01000005.1, read on the forward strand.
TTGCTGGCCAGCCTCGGTCAGGCCAACCGAGCGCGTCGTACGGCGCACCAGCAGCACGCCGGCGCTGCGCTCGAGCTCGCTGATGCGCATGCTGGCCGAGGCCTTGGACAGACCCAGCCGGCGCGCGGTTTCGGTGAAGCTGCGGGTCGCGGCCAGCACGGTCAGCAGATGAAGGTCGGCGACGAGCGGCGCCAGTTGGTCAGAAGACATGGCATGTCACCATTGTTCAAAAATATGAACAATGTAATTGTTTTTCAGGGGGTTATCAAACCGTATGGCGAACCCTAGACTGTGCCTATTCATTCGTTTGTTCATTTCCAAGGATTGCCATGTCTTCATCGCCCGCCGAAAACGTTCCGCACATCACCATTGGCCACCATGTGAACGGCAGTGCTGTCACGCCGGCCGCCGGGCGCAGCCAGGCGGTGTTCAACCCGGCCACCGGCGCGGTGTCTGGCCATGTGGCGCTGGGCAGTTCAGCCGATGTCGATGCCGCCGTCGCCGCCGCGCAAGCGGCCTTTCCGGCCTGGGCAGACATCCCGCCGATTCGCCGCGCCCGGGTCATGTTCAAGTTTCTGGAACTGCTCAATCAGAACAAGGACAAGCTGGCCCACCTGATCACCGCCGAGCATGGCAAGGTGTTCACCGACGCGCAGGGCGAGGTTTCGCGCGGCATCGACATCGTCGAATTTGCCTGCGGCATTCCGCAACTGCTCAAGGGCGACTTCACCGACCAGGTCTCCACCGGCATCGACAACTGGACGCTGCGCCAGCCGCTGGGTGTGGTTGCCGGCATCACGCCGTTCAACTTTCCGGTGATGGTGCCGATGTGGATGTTCCCGGTGGCGATTGCGGCGGGCAACTGCTTCGTGCTCAAGCCCAGCCCGATTGACCCGAGCGCCAGCCTGTTCATGGCCGAACTGCTCAAACGGGCCGGGCTGCCCGACGGCGTGTTCAATGTGGTTCAGGGCGACAAGGAAGCGGTCGATGCGTTGCTGGTGCATCCGGATGTGAAGGCGGTGTCTTTCGTCGGCTCTACGCCGATTGCCAACTACATCTACGAAACCGGCGCGCACCATGGAAAGCGCGTGCAGGCGCTGGGCGGCGCCAAGAACCACATGGTGGTCATGCCCGACGCCGACCTGGAGCAGGCGGTCGATGCGCTGATCGGCGCGGGCTACGGTTCGGCCGGCGAGCGCTGCATGGCGATTTCGGTGGCGGTGCTGGTCGGCAACGTGGCCGAACGGCTGATTCCGATGCTCAAGGCCCGAGCCGAAACACTGGTGATCAAAAACGGCGTGAACCTGGATGCGGAAATGGGTCCGATCGTCACCGGCACGGCGCACCAGCGCATCACCGGCTATATCGACCTGGGCGTGGAAGAGGGCGCTGAACTGCTGGTCGATGGACGGACCTTCACCGGTGCTGATGCGGGCGAGGGCTGCGAGCAGGGTTTCTGGATGGGCGGCACGCTGTTCGACCACGTCACGCCGGACATGCGCATCTACAAGGAAGAAATCTTCGGCCCGGTATTGGGGTGCGTGCGCGTGAAGGATCTGGCCGAAGCGGTGGAGTTGATCAATGCCCACGAGTTTGGCAACGGCGTGAGCTGCTTTACCCGCGACGGCCATGTGGCGCGTGAATTCAGCCGTCGCATCCAGGTCGGCATGGTCGGCATCAATGTGCCGATTCCGGTGCCCATGGCCTGGCATGGCTTTGGCGGCTGGAAGAAAAGCCTGTTTGGCGACATGCATGCTTACGGCGAAGAGGGTGTGCGCTTTTACACCAAGCAGAAATCGATCATGCAGCGCTGGCCTGAAAGCATTGGCAAGGGCGCGGAATTCGTGATGCCAACGGCCAAATAGGCCCGCTGAAAGCCGCTTGCGGCTTGAACGAGTTTTTCACGGAACCCGTCGGTTTGTCACAAGCCAACGGGTTTTTTTTGGCCTAGCAGGCTGCTGAAATACTGACTGCGTAGGCGCAGCAGTTGAGGTGAAGCATTGCATTTTTGCGATTATTTTTCATACTTTGAAATTTCAGCGTTCTTTCAACCGTTTATCGCTGGGTTAAATCGCTCCTACCGCCTTTTTTAGCCATTTATTGACCCTGCAAACGGATTTGTCCTAACGTGCGCATGCGCGTCAAGTTGTACGCGGCCATCTTCAGCACAAACATTTGGTCCACCCGCTCCAGCCCGCGCACCATCACCTGGCGAATTCGGCCCACCGTTTTGGCCCAGCCAAAGCCTTGCTCGATGAGCTTTCTCTTTTGCTGAGAGACGGCGTAGCCCTCGCTTTGGGCAATCTCATCGGGGACGGCCGAGCGCCGGCCCGAGGTGTTTTGCGCCACATGCGGCGTGACGTTCATTGCCAGGCACGCCTCAATGAACTCCTGCGCGTCATAGCCTTTGTCAGCGCCCAACGTTATGGCGGTTTGCGCGTCCGACAAGGCCTGCCGGGCATCGTCAATCATGACCTTGGCCGCTTCGCGCTCGGCGTAGCCGTCGGCCCGCGTGACCACGGCGCTGGCAATCAAGCCATGGCGGTTGTCACTCAAGGTGTGGCCCATGAAGCGCAACTCGCTGGCCGCCCCGCCCTTACGGTACAGCCTGGCGTCAGCATCAGTGCTTGACTGGTGCGTCTCGTTTGAACGGCTATGACCCTTGAAACTGCCGCCTCCTTGGTCGCCGTCGCTGCCGTCCTTGCGCACAAAGCTTTTGTGGCTCGCCCAGGCCTGGATCAGCGTGCCGTCCACGCTGAAATGTTCGCCCGAAAGCCAGCCGTGCCCGTCGGCACTTTGCAGTACGTGGTTGAACAACTCGATGACCGCGTCATGCTCAAGCAAGCGCTCGCGGTTCTTCGTGAACACCGTAGGCACCCACACCGCATCCTCCATTGCCAGGCCGATGAACCAGCGGTACAGCAGGTTGTACTGCACCTGCTCCATGAGCTGACGCATCTGAGCGGATGCTGTAGAACACCTGGAGAAGCATGGCGCGCAGCAGTTTCTCGGGCGCAATGCTGGGCCGCCCGCCTTTGGTGTCCACCTCGTACATCCCGGCAAACAGCCCATCCATCTTGAGTAACGCCTCGTTGACCATCTGGCGTATTGGGCGCAGCGGATGCTCGGCCGGCACAAAGTCCTCCAGGCGGTGCAGCGTGAAAGGGCTTTCGGTGAAGGTATCGGCTCCGCGCATGGGTTCAATGGGTTTGTATCGGGTCAGAAAAAGGGCTGCTGCAGATTGTCGAGTGAGGCTGCAGAACCTGCAGGCTTTGCCTTGAGGTATTTCAGCGGCCTGCTAGGTTCATACCTAGGGTTACCCACGCAGAACCGCATTCCTCAGAGCTGACTAAAATTTACAAAAAACTAATGTAAGCTTTACGACAGTTGCAAATCCGCCCAGGTCCTTTCCAAGGGCCTCCGACAAAAAATAAAGCATCGAGGAGAACCCATGATCATTGGGATACCCGGCGAAATCACGGCCGGAGAGACACGCGTTGCCATCACGCCCGAGACGGCCAAAAAGCTCAAGGCCCAGGGCCACACGGTCCGCATCCAGTCAGGCGCGGGCGTGGCCGCCAGTGTGCCCGATGACGCCTACCGCGCTGTGGGCGCCGAGATCACCGATGCGGCGGGCGCCTATGCTGCGGACATCGTGCTCAAGGTGCGCTGCCCAGAGGACAGTGAAATGGCGCTGGCCAGGGCCGGCGGCGTGGTGGTCGGCATGCTCAACCCTTTTGACGCTGCCGGGCTGCAGCGCCTGGCCGCCGCGCAGCTGACATCCTTTTCGCTCGAAGCAGCCCCACGCACCAGCCGCGCCCAGAGCATGGACGTGCTGTCCAGTCAAGCCAACATCGCCGGCTACAAGGCCGTCATGATGGCGGCCAATGAATACCAGCGCTTCTTCCCGATGCTGATGACCGCCGCCGGCACCGTCAAGGCGGCCCGGGTGGTGATCCTGGGCGTCGGCGTGGCCGGATTGCAGGCGATTGCCACGGCCAAGCGCCTGGGCGCGGTGATCGAGGCCAGCGACGTGCGCCCCAGCGTCAAGGAGCAGGTCGAGTCGCTGGGCGGCAAGTTCATCGACGTGCCCTACGAAACCGACGAGGAGCGTGAAGCCGCCATTGGCGTGGGCGGCTATGCCAAGCCGATGCCGCCGAGCTGGATGGCGCGGCAAAAGATAGAGGTCGCCAAGCGCGTCGCGCAGGCCGACGTGGTGATCACCACTGCCCTGATTCCGGGCCGGGCCGCGCCGGTGCTGGTGACCGAGGAGATGGTCATGGCCATGAAGCCCGGCAGCGTGATCGTTGACCTCGCTGCTGCGCAAGGCGGTAACTGCCCGCTGACCGAGCCGGACAGGACCGTGGTCAAACACGGCGTGACGCTGATGGGCCAGACCAACATCCCGGCGCTGGTGGCGGCCGACGCCAGCGCGCTGTATGCGCGCAACCTGCTCGACTTCCTCAAGCTCATCATCACCAAGGAAGGCGTGCTCCAAGTCGACCTGGAAGACGACATCGTGGCGGCCTGCCTGATGACCCAGGGCGGCGAAGTCAAGCGCAAATAAGCCGGGCAGGGGCAAGCGTCCCCTGCGCCAAGTCAAGGTCGCGCCAAACCGCGCTCCGCAACCCCGTTCAAGCCTTAGGAGAAGACCATGGATGCCGTGTCCCCCACCATCATCAACCTGATCATTTTTGTGCTGGCCATCTACGTGGGCTACCACGTCGTGTGGACCGTCACGCCCGCGCTGCACACGCCGCTGATGGCGGTGACCAACGCAATTTCGGCCATCGTCATCGTTGGCGCCATGCTGGCCGCCGCGCTGACCGAAACCACGCTGGGCCGCACCATGGGTGTGCTGGCTGTGGCGCTGGCGGCGGTCAACGTCTTTGGCGGCTTCCTGGTCACGCGCCGGATGCTGGAGATGTTCCGCAAGAAGGAAAAGAAGACCGTCGCGGTTGTTGCTGATTCGGGAGCCGCCAAATGAGCATGAACCTTGTCACGCTGCTGTACCTGGTGGCTTCTGTCTTCTTCATCCAGGCGCTCAAGGGTCTGTCGCACCCGACCACCTCGCTGCGCGGCAACCTGTTCGGCATGGTGGGCATGGCCATTGCCATCCTCACGACCGGTGCCTTGATCGTTGAAATTTCGGGCGGCAAAGCCGGCGGCATGGTCTATGTGCTGGGTGCGCTCGTCGTGGGCGGTGCGACCGGCACCCTGATGGCCAAACGCGTCGAGATGACCAAAATGCCCGAGCTGGTGGCCTTCATGCACAGCATGATCGGTCTGGCCGCCGTGTTTATCGCCGTGGCGGCCGTGGCCGAGCCTTATGCCTTCAACATCGTCGCCAAGGGCCTGCCGATTCCGGCGGGCAACCGGCTCGAATTGTTCCTCGGCGCGGCGATTGGCGCAATCACCTTCAGTGGCTCGGTGATTGCCTTCGGCAAGCTCAGCGGCAAATACAAGTTCCGCCTGTTCCAGGGCGCGCCGGTGTCGTTTCCGGGCCAGCACAAGATCAACCTTGTCCTTGGCCTGATCACTGTCGCGCTGGGCATCACGTTCATGCTGACCGGTAACTGGGTAGCCTTCTTTGCCATGCTGGCACTGTCTTTTGTCATGGGCGTGCTCATCATCATTCCGATCGGCGGCGCTGACATGCCGGTGGTGGTGTCAATGCTCAACAGCTATTCGGGCTGGGCGGCGGCGGGCATCGGCTTTTCGCTGAACAACTCCATGCTGATCATTGCAGGTTCCCTGGTCGGTTCGTCCGGCGCCATCCTGTCGTACATCATGTGCAAGGCGATGAACCGCTCGTTTTTCAACGTGATCCTGGGCGGATTTGGCGGCGAAACCGCAACGGCTGCCACCGGCGCCAAGGAGCAGCGGCCGGTCAAGTCGGGCTCTGCCGACGATGCGGCCTTCATCCTGGGCAATGCCGAAACCGTCATCATCGTGCCGGGCTACGGTCTGGCGGTGGCGCGCGCGCAGCACTCGGTCAAGGAACTGGCGCAAAAGCTGACAGACAAAGGCATTACCGTCAAATATGCGATCCACCCGGTGGCCGGCCGCATGCCCGGCCACATGAACGTGCTGCTGGCCGAGGCCGAGGTGCCTTATGACCAGGTGTTCGAGATGGAAGATATCAATGCCGAGTTCGGCCAGGCCGATGTCGCCATCATCCTGGGTGCCAACGACGTGGTGAACCCGGCCGCGCATGTCAAGGGCAGCGCCATCTATGGCATGCCGATCCTGGAGGCCTACAAGGCCAAGACCGTCATCGTCAACAAGCGTTCGATGGCGGCGGGCTATGCCGGCCTGGACAACGAGTTGTTCTACATGGACAAGACCATGATGGTGTTTGGCGATGCCAAGAAAATCATCGAGGACATGGGCAAGGCCATCGAGTAAGTACGCTCCCGCGCCAGCGTGCTTTGCGCCGCACGCCATCAGCGATGGTCAAAAGGCTCGATTAAAGAGTCAAATCTTCCGAATAACCTTGTTTGCTAGGGAAAACCTAATATTCACAGGACTGGCTTTCCCTGAAAATTACTGTAAGCAGCAAGTAAGTAAAAAACAACGGTACTGGAGGCAAGGAAGATGAGTGCAGTGATGAAACCCAACGAAGTTGAACGCCCGTGGCTCAAGGCTTATCCGGCAGGTGTTCCAGCCGATGTCGACGCCTCACAATATCCCTCGCTGGTGGTCTTGATGGAGGAAAGCTTCAAGACGCACAAGGACCGGGTTGCCTACAGCTTCATGGGCAAGGAAATTACTTTCGGCCAGACCAACAACCTGTCGCTGGCGTTCGGCGCCTATCTGCAGGGTCTGGGCCTGCTACGTGGCGACCGTGTGGCCATCATGATGCCTAACGTGCCGCAGTATCCGGTAGCGGTGGCGGCCATCCTGCGCGCCGGTTACGTCGTGGTCAATGTGAATCCGCTTTACACGCCGCGTGAACTGGAGCACCAGCTCAAGGATTCAGGTGCCAAGGCCATCGTGATCGTCGAGAACTTCGCCAGCACGCTGGAGCAGTGCCTGGCCAACACGCCGGTCAAGCATGTCGTGCTGTGTTCCATGGGCGACCAGTTGGGCCTGCTCAAGGGAACGCTGGTCAACTATGTGGTGCGCAGCGTCAAGAAAATGGTGCCACCGTTCAACCTGCCGGGTGCCGTGCGCTTTAACGATGCCCTGGCGCAAGGCACGCGCGGCGTGCTAAAGCGGCCGGACATCAAGCCCGACGACATCGCCGTGCTTCAGTACACCGGCGGTACCACCGGGGTTTCCAAGGGAGCCGTGCTGTTGCACCGCAACGTGATTGCCAATGTGCTGCAGTCCGAAGCATGGAACGGCCCGGCCATGGCCAGCCTGGGCGCTGGAGAGCAGCCCGTCTATGTCTGCGCGCTGCCGCTTTACCATATCTTCGCCTTTACGGTCAACATGATGCTGGGCATGCGAACCGGCGGAAAAAATATTCTGATCCCCAACCCCCGTGATCTGCCGGCCGTGCTCAAGGAGCTTGCCAAGCACAAGGTCAACAGTTTTCCGGCTGTCAACACCTTGTTTAACGGGCTGGCCAACCATCCGGATTTCAATACCGTCGACTGGTCGCACCTGAAAATATCGCTGGGCGGCGGCATGGCGGTGCAAAGCGCGGTGGCCAAGCTGTGGTTGCAAAAAACCGGCTGCCCGATTTGCGAAGGCTATGGCCTGTCGGAAACCTCGCCATCGGCCAGTTGCAATCCGACCAACAGCAAAACCTTCACCGGCACGATCGGTGTGCCAATTCCGGGTACCTGGTTCAAGCTTCTGGACGATGATGGCCATGAGGTGGCGCCAGGCCAGCCTGGCGAGATCGCCATCAAGGGGCCGCAGGTCATGGCAGGCTACTGGCAGCGGCCTGACGAAACCGACAAGGTCATGACGCCCGATGGCTATTTCAAGTCGGGCGACATTGGCATCATTGACGAAAATGGTTTTTTCAAGATCATTGACCGCAAGAAGGACATGGTGCTGGTCAGCGGCTTCAATGTGTATCCGAACGAAATTGAAGAAATCGTTTCCACCATGAACGGTGTGATGGAGTGCGCCTGCGTCGGCGTGATTGACGAAAAATCGGGTGAAGCCGTCAAGTTGGTGATCGTGAAGAAAAATCCCGACTTGACCGAAGCGGATGTGCGCGCTTTCTGCAAGGAAAATCTCACCGGCTACAAGCAGCCGAGGGTGGTCGAGTTCCGCACCGAATTGCCCAAAACGCCAGTTGGCAAGATCCTGCGCCGCGAATTACGCGACAAGCGCTAAACCCCCAAGTCCCTGAAACTTGTCACCAGGCTCCAGCTCGACCGTATGCGGCAGTGATTTTCCTGGAAATTCGACTGCATGCCACTGACCTCTGACCACGCCTTAAGCCCGATTGCCATCCTCAGTGCCTTGCCGCAGGAGCAGCGTGGCCTCATGGAGTTGCTGCAGCGGCCGCGCAAGGTCATCCATGCCAGTCGAGACTTTTGGCTGGGAGACTTGCATGGCCAGCCCGTGGTGTTGGGGTTGTCAAAGATTGGCAAGGTAGCCGCCGCCACCACGACGACAGCGCTGATCGAGCGTTTTGGCGTGCGCCGCATTGTGTTTACCGGCGTCGCAGGCGGACTGGGCCATGGTGTGAAAGTGGGCGACGTGGTGGTGGCAACGGATTTTGTTCAGCACGACCTGGATGCCTCCCCGCTGTTTCCCCGCTATGAAGTGCCGCTGTATGGCAAAACCAGGTTTCACTGTGACACGGCCTTGAGCGCGCTGCTGTTTGAGGCGAGTTGTGGCGCGCTGGCCCACGAAAGTTTGGTGTTGCAAGGTTTTGAAGGGGCTTGCGTTCACCAGGGCCTGATTGCCAGCGGTGACCGTTTTGTTTCGGGTGCTGACGAATCGAACCTGCTGCGCGATTTGATGGCGAGCGCGGGTCATGAGATCTTGGCTGTAGAGATGGAAGGAGCAGCCGTAGCCCAAGTCTGCATGGACTACGGCGTGCCGTTTGCCGTGATGCGCACCGTCTCAGACCGGGCAGATGACAGCGCCCATGTCGATTTTCCGGCCTTCGTCGATGCCGTAGCCAGTCGCTATGCCCACATCATCATTGAACGTTTTCTGAAATTGCTATCAAAAATATAGCTGAATATGCCCGTATCAATTGCGCAAAGAGCTTATTTGATGCCCGATGGGAGGCAAAGGTTCACTGCAGCCAGCCGCGTTTCCTGAAATACCACATGGGGACCACGGCGCTGGCAATCATCAGTCCCAGCGCATACGGATACCCCAGCGCCCAATCCAGTTCCGGCATCATCTTGAAGTTCATGCCGTAGACGCTGGCAATCAGCGTGGGCGGCAGCAGCGCGACGCTGGCCACGGAAAAGATCTTGATGATCTTGTTCTGGTTGATATTGATGAAGCCAACCGTCGCATCCATCAAGAAGTTGATCTTGTCGAACAGAAAAGCGGTGTGCGAGTCCAGTGAGTCGATGTCGCGCAGAATCTGGCGCGCTTCCTCGAACTGCTCGGCATTGAGCATCTTGCTGCGCATCATGAAGCTGACGGCGCGCCGCGTGTCCATCACATTGCGCCGGATGCGACCACTCAAATCTTCATGGCGGGCAATCGCGCCCAGCACCTCGCCGGCCATCACGTCGGTGACATCGCCTGAAAGCACCTTGGTGCTCACTTTTTCAAGGTCGACGTAAATGCCTTCCAGCGTGTCCGCCGAATACTCGGCATCGGCATCGAACAGTTTGAGCAGCACTTCCTTGGCATCTTCAATCAGACCGGGCGCACGGCGTGCGCGCATCCGCAATAGCCTGAACACCGGCACATCCTCATCATGAATCGAAAACAGCACGCCCTTGCTTTTCAGGTCGTCATTCACCAGGTTGAGGATGAAGGCGACCCGCACCGTGCGAGGCTCGTCCTCGTCGGCAATCAAAAAGTCCGAACGGATGTGCAACTCGCCGTTGTCTTCCTCGTAAAAACGGGCAGATTCCTCGATGTCCTCGTCCATCGCGTCCTCGGGAATCGACAGGCCGTAGTATTGCTTGATCCATCTTTTCTCTTCAAGCGTGGGAGACTCCAAGTCCACCCAGATGGGCTGGAATCGGGAAAGTTCTTCCAGTGATTCGATTTCTTCCTGGAAAAGCCGGCCATTGGCGAGCGTAAAAATATTGAGCATGACAGACGGCTTATTCAGTGGGCATGTACCTGCTCAGGGCGTCATTCAGCCTTGTCACAGGAGCGGGTTGGGGTGAAGGCTTGGCTTTCAACCCGCTTCGCTGCCTTATCTGGCGTCAGTTTGCGGTGTTGAAAGCGGCCGACTGGGACTGCTTTCCAAGGATGTCTCCGTAGCCAATAAGCCGCGATTATGGCATTGCAAGTACCATTTATCTACCGCAGAAATGCCAGTTTGATAGTCTGTGATGAGAGCGAAAAGCTTCTGGCTGAAAATGTTGGCGCCATGACAAAAAGCAAAATACCCAATCAAAATGGTTTGGGACGTTTTTGGTTGACAAAGATTTTCAGCAGCAATTCAAATAGAAAAAATTTTTTACAAAACAAATATTTTGTAACTCTGAAATTATCGATAAATTTTTTTTCGCCTGGACGTTAGCAACAAATTAAAGCCTGTTTTTCAATTTTGCGAGCATTTGATATGCGGGCGTGGTTAGGGAGGTACCTTTTTTATGAGTCCCTTCACTTGCAATTGATGGTTTGGAAAGGCATAGTGAAGTCAGGAGAGTGTTTCGCAAGCCGCTTTCACTGACGCGTTTGGCGGCGTTTTTCAACCAGTTCCAACTTTTGGAATAGGAGTCTCTGCATGAACTTGACGATTAGTGGTCACCACCTTGAGGTCACCCCAGCGCTTCGCAGCTATGTGATGAGCAAACTTGATCGCATTACCCGACATTTTGACCAGGTGGTTGATGTCAGGGTGATACTGGCAGTGGACAACATGACGGAAAAGGAAAAACGCCAAAGGGCGGAGTGCAATGTGCATGTCAAGGGTCGTGATCTTTTCGCCGAAAGCTCTCACGCTGACTTGTACGCGGCTGTTGATGAACTGGCCGATAAACTCGACCGGCAGGTCGGCCGTTACAAGGCCAAGGCGCAAGACCATGGGCACGCTTGCGCAAAACGTTCAGAAACCTGAATCAGGCATTGGCCCATGGGCTTGGCCTTGGCGTTCTCAACGCTCTCCGGGTGAGTCTTTCATTTGAAAAACGTGAATGAACCGACGCTGAGTTGTCAAGGTCCTGCATGAAAAACCTGTTTGTCATGGCAAACAGATTTTTTTGTCTATTTTTCAATCATTCCGCTGTAAAGTGCATAATTCGCCGATTAAAAGAGCGTTATGAACCGTCTTTCGCAAATTCTGTCCCCTCCCCAAGTCCTGGTACGCGTCGAGGCGACCAGCAAGAAGCGCGCGTTTGAAGAAGCCGGGCTGCTGTTCGAAAATCTCCATGGTCTGAACCGTGCGCTCATCACTGACAGCCTTTTTGCCCGTGAACGGCTGGGCTCTACCGGGCTAGGTCACGGAGTAGCCATTCCGCATGGCCGAATCAAGGGGCTAAAAACTCCGATGGCTGCGATTTTCCAGCTTCAAACGCCCATCGGGTTTGATGCACCGGATGAGATGGCAGTCAACCTGCTGGTTTTTTTGCTGGTTCCCGAAGCGGCAACGCAAAAGCATCTCGAAATACTGTCTGAAATTGCCGAACTGCTGAGTGACAGCAATCTGCGCGAGCTACTCAAGACCAGCGTCAATGCTTCAGACCTGCACCAACTGATTGCGTCTTGGCAATCCGCCCACGAAGTCAGCCCATGATATTTCGGTTTTTTCGAACCAGGTTGGCATGAAGCCCACCGTCGTCAGCGCGGATGTCCTGTTCGAAGACCACCGTACCACCCTGAAATGGGAATGGGTCGCTGGCCTGGGGGCTTCTGAACGGCGTTTTGACGAAGTGGCGGTCAGCCAGGCGCGCTCCGGCGCCGACCTGGTCGGCTATCTCAATTACATCCATCCCTATCGCGTTCAGATACTGGGTGAGCGCGAAGTGGCCTATCTCGCGCATGCGAGCCTCGAGGATGGCGCCCGCCGGATTTCACGCATCATCACGCTGGAGCCTCCGGTGCTGGTGGTGGCTGACGGCCAGACCGCGCCCGACACGCTGCTGTCGATGTGCGAACGCGCTCAGTTGCCGATGTTTTCCACGCCCGAGTCGGCCGCTTTTGTGATCGATGTGCTCCGCGCCTACCTTTCCCGGCATTTTGCCGAGCGTACCTCAATGCATGGCGTGTTCATGGACATCCTGGGTATGGGCGTGATGATCACCGGCGAGTCGGGACTGGGCAAAAGCGAACTGGGGCTGGAACTGATCTCGCGGGGCCATGGCTTGGTAGCTGATGACGCCATTGATCTGTTCCGGATCAACCAGACCGCCATTGAAGGGCGATGCCCTGACCTGCTGCAAAATCTGCTGGAAGTGCGTGGCATCGGCTTGCTCGATATCAAGGCGATTTTTGGCGAAACGGCGGTACGTCGCAAGATGCGCCTGAAAATGATTGTTCACCTGGTGCGCCGCGAAACGCTGGAGCGCGACTACGAACGCATCCCGTATGAGCCGTTGACGCAAGATGTGCTGGGCGTGCCAGTGCGCAAGGTCATCATCCAGGTGGAAGCAGGTCGCAATATTGCTGTTCTGGTCGAGGCCGCTGTTCGCAATGCCATCCTGCAATTGCGCGGCATCAATACCTACCAGGAATTTGTCGAACGCCATCGTCGGGCGATGGAACAGGATGATTAGGCGCCCACGCCTCCGCTGCGTGTGGTTATCTGCCTGCTGGGGAGGTTGTCCCGCCCGTAGCCTGGACAGGCCGGTTCAGTGGCGGGAACTTTCACAAGCAAAGAGCAGGCGTGTCCGCACTTGACTTTTTTTGTCTTGAGACGGCAAAGCAGGCTGGGACTGAAAATCAGGAATGGTGATGGTGCCGCACTGGCGCCACTGAACGGTTGGGGCAGTCGGGCTTGGTGCAGTTGGCATAAATCGACAGTGAATGGTCGGCAATGGCAAAGCCCTTGAGTTCAGCCACTGCGTGCTGCCGCCTCTCGATCTCGGCATCGTAGAACTCCTCGACCCTGCCGCAGTCAAGGCAGACCAGGTGGTCGTGGTGCTGGCCTTCATTGATCTCATACACCGCTTTGCCCGATTCGAAATTGCTGCGGTTGAGCAGTCCGGCCTGCTCGAACTGCATCAGCACCCGGTACACCGTGGCCAGCCCGATGTCCGAGCGTTCTTCGAGCAGCACCCTGAAAACATCTTCTGCGGTCATGTGGCGTTGCTTGCCGCCCTGGAAGATTTCAAGTATTTTCAGTCGCGGCAGGGTAGCCTTCAGGCCGGTGCTTTTCAGCTCGTCAATGTTGCTCATGGGAGTCTCTCTTGCATCTTTTCGGGAAAGGGACGGCGTCCCGGACGGCCTGAAAACAGGTCTGAAAGCACCCAGCCGCTACAATGTTTGATCATATCGCTACACCTTCCACTATGTCCGCCCTGCCTGCAAATCATCATTACAGCATTCAAAAAATCCTTATTGCCGTGGCTTGCGGGTTGCTGGCATCGTGCAGCAGCGGCTCCATGAGCAGCAGCTCGATCAACCCGGTCAACTGGATCACGCCCTACAAGGTTGACGTCATCCAGGGAAATTTTGTTTCCCGCGAGCAGGTGGAGCAACTGCAGGCCGGCATGACACGCGACCAGGTCAAGGCCGTGCTCGGCACGCCCCTGCTGACCAGCCTGTTCCATGCCGACCGGTGGGATTACGTGTTCACGCTCAAGCGCCAGGGCGTCGAGCCCCAGTCGTTCAAGTACACCGTCTTCTTCAAGGGCGACCAGCTTGAACGCTTTGCCGGCGACAGCATGCCCAGCGAAGCCGAGTTCATCTCCACACTGAGCAACAAGCGGGTGCTGGGCAAGGTGCCTGTGCTGCAAGCCACCGAAGAGCAACTCAAGGCGGCGGAAAAGTCATCGGTTTCCAGAGCCAGTCCAGGCGTCCGGGCCGATGCCGCCAATGTGCCGGCCGGTCCATCGACCACGGTTTACCCGCCGCTGGAAAGCCCCAGGCAATGAGCGCGGGTTCCCTGGAGCACGACCGCCCGCACAGGATCGCCGTCGCCGGTGCCAGCGGCCGCATGGGCCACATGCTGATCGAGGCGGTGAATGCCAGCACCGACTGCCTGCTGACCGGCGCTCTGGATGTGGTCTCCAGTCCCGCCGTCGGCCAGGACGCCTGCGGGTTCTCCGGCGGTTCCAGCGGCATCCTGATTCACTCGGACCTGCGCGCAGGCCTGAAGGATTCACGGGTGCTGATTGATTTCACGCGGCCTGAAGGCACGCTTGCCCACCTGGCCGTTTGCCGTGAACTCGGCATCAAGCTGGTCATTGGCACCACCGGCTTTTCAGACGCCCAGAAGGCAGAAATACGGGACGCCGCCCGGGACATCGCGATTGTCATGGCGCCCAACATGAGCGTCGGCGTCAATGTCACCCTCAAGTTGCTGGAGATGGCGGCGAAGGCGCTGTCCACTGGCTATGACATTGAAATCATCGAAGCGCACCACCGCCACAAGGTCGATGCGCCTTCGGGCACTGCGCTCAAGATGGGCGAGGTGATTGCGGGTGCGCTGGGGCGCGACCTCAAGGACTGCGCCGTCTATGCGCGCGAAGGCGTCACCGGCGAGCGCGACCCGTCGAGCATCGGTTTTGCCACCATCCGCGGCGGCGACATTGTGGGCGACCACACGGTGCTGTTTGCCGGCATCGGCGAGCGCATCGAAATCAGCCACAAGTCCTCCAGCCGCGCCACCTATGCCCAGGGCAGCCTGCGCGCCGCGCGCTTCCTGGACAGCCAGGCGACCGGCCTGTTTGACATGTTCGATGTGCTCAACCTGAAGTGATGCCGGCATGAGTCTGCTGGCACTTATTGCGCAAGGCGGCTTCATCAGTCAGGCGGTCGCGGCGCTGCTGCTGGCCATGTCGGTTGCCAGCTGGGTGGTCATCTTGTGGAAAGGCTGGCTGCTGCGCCGCGCCACGGGCGACGTGGCACGCAGCACGGCGGCTTTCTGGCAGTCGATGTCGGTTGAAGCGGCCTGCGACAAGGTCGCCGTGTTTGACCGCGAGTTCCTGGTGCTGCCGCTGATTGCTGCGACGCAAGCCCAGGCGCATGGAACCTTGGCTGCTGCGGGCGACACGTCGGCGCAACTGACGCGTTTGTTGCGCGATGCCCTGCATGCGGTGTTGCACAAGCTGCAGTTTGGCCAGGTTCTGCTGGCCACGGTCGGTTCCACGGCGCCTTTTGTCGGGCTGCTGGGAACGGTCTGGGGGATTTACCATGCGCTGACCGGGATGGCCGTGGCAGGCCAGGTCACCATCGACAAGGTTTCCGGTCCGGTGGGCGAGGCCCTCATCATGACGGCTGCCGGCCTGGCGGTGGCAATCCCGGCGGTGCTGGCCTACAACGTGTTCGGCCGAAGCATCGGCCGCATCGAGGCCGACCTGGAAGGATTCGCTTTTGATTTGCGAGGGCTGTTGGCTCCCGTATTTGTCGCTGCGCGCACTGCACTGCCCCCCGAAGGGGTCACCCCGCCTGCGGCCTGGCAAAGCCAGTTCCACGGCCGTAACCTGGACGGGCAGGACCAGGACGCTGATCGTTTTGAGACATCCCGCGATGCGCACGGCACGCCGGACAAAACGCCATGAATTTTGGCCGGCTCGAACGAACGCCTGCTTCGTCGCCGATGAGCGACATCAACGTCACGCCGCTGGTGGACGTGATGCTGGTGCTGGTGGTCATCTTCATCATCACCGCGCCCTTGCTGGCCAGTGCCATCCGGCTCGACCTGCCCAAAACCGACGCGGCAAAAGCACTGGAAACGCCCCGGTTTGTCACGCTGGTCGTCGACAAGAGCGGCCAGGCTTTCCTGAACGACCAGGCGCAGACGCTCGACGAACTGGCACGCCAGCTGGCGCAAACCGCCCGCCAGCATCCCGACACCGAAGTGCAACTGCGCGCTGACGAAGCCGTGCCCTACGGCAAGGTGGTCGAGGTCATGGGTGTGGCGCAAAAGGCCGGGCTCAGCCGCATCGGCTTTGTCGCCGAACCGGCGCCGCCTGCCAACCTGCCTGCGCCTTCCGGCGGTTAGCCGGTGGCATCCAACCCCTAAAATCACGTGTTCGCAGCCCAGGCTGCCCGCCCCGGGCCAGGGGTTTCTTTTTTCGGTAGTCAGACTTTTCATGCAAGACAAATACAACCACCTCGACGTCGAACGCAATGCGCAAACCCACTGGAATGCCGCTGATGCCTATCGCGTGACCGAGGACGCGAGCCGCCAGAAATACTATGCCTGCTCGATGCTGCCTTACCCCAGCGGCAAGCTGCACATGGGCCATGTGCGCAACTACACCATCAACGACATGCTGAGCCGCTACCTGCGCATGAAAGGCTACAACGTGCTGATGCCCATGGGCTGGGACGCCTTTGGCCTGCCGGCCGAAAACGCCGCGCTGAAAAACGGCGTGCCGCCGGCCAAGTGGACTTACGACAACATCGCCTACATGAAAAAGCAGATGCAGGCGATGGGGCTGGCCGTTGACTGGAGCCGCGAAATCGCCACCTGCGACCCCAGCTATTACAAGTGGAACCAGTGGTTGTTCCTGAAAATGCTGGAAAAGGGCATTGCCTACCGCAAGACGCAGGTCGTGAACTGGGATCCGGTGGACCAGACGGTGCTGGCCAATGAGCAGGTCATTGACGGCAAGGGCTGGCGTACGGGGGCTACGGTCGAAAAGCGCGAAATTCCGGGCTATTACCTGAAGATCACCGACTACGCCGAAGAACTGCTCGACAGCGTGCAGCACAAGCTGCCGGGCTGGCCCGAGCGCGTCAAGCTGATGCAGGAGAACTGGATCGGCAAGAGCGAAGGCGTGCGCTTTGCGTTCACCCACGACATTCAGGATGCGTCGGGCGCGCTGGTTGGCGATGGCCGGATGTATGTCTTCACGACCCGCGCCGACACCATCATGGGCGTGACCTTCTGCGCCGTGGCGCCCGAGCATCCGCTGGCGCTGCATGCGGCAGCCACCAATCCCGCCCTTGCCGCGTTCATTGCGCAATGCCAGGCCGGTGGTACGACCGAAGCGGAACTGGCCACGCAGGAGAAAAAAGGCCAGCGTACCGGCCTGCTCGTCACGCATCCGCTGACCGGCAAACAGGTCGAGGTCTGGGTCGGCAACTATGTGCTGATGAGCTACGGCGACGGCGCGGTCATGGGCGTTCCGGCGCATGACGAGCGGGATTTTGAGTTTGCCAAAAAGTATGACCTGCCGATCAAGCAGGTGACCGGTGTTCAAGGCAAGGCCTACAGCCTGGAGGCCTGGGCCGACTGGTATGGCGACAAGCAGCAAGGCGTGGCCATCAACTCCGGTCCCTACGATGGCCTGGCCTTCAAGGCCGCCGTCGATGCCGTCGCCGCCGACCTGGCCGCCAAAGGCCTGGGCGAGAAAAAAACCACCTGGCGGCTGCGCGACTGGGGCGTCAGCCGCCAGCGCTATTGGGGCACGCCGATTCCCATCATCCATTGCGACGAGCACGGCGCGGTGCCGGTGCCGGAGCAGGACCTGCCGGTGGTGCTGCCGCTGGACTGCGTGCCCGATGGCTCGGGCAACCCGTTGCACAAGCATGAAGGCTTTCATGCCGGCGTGACCTGTCCTGTGTGCGGCAAGCCAGCCCGCCGCGAGACCGACACCATGGATACGTTCGTGGACAGTTCGTGGTATTTCATGCGCTATTGCGACCCGAAGAACAGCGAGGCGATGGTGGCAGGCGGCGCCGACTACTGGATGCCGATGGACCAGTACATCGGCGGCATCGAGCATGCGATCCTGCACCTGCTGTATGCGCGCTTCTGGACCAAAGTGATGCGCGACATGGGCCTGGTCAAGGTCGACGAACCCTTCACCAAGCTGCTGACGCAGGGCATGGTGCTCAACCACATCTATTCGCGCCGCTCGGGCAAGGGCGGCAAGGAATACTTCTGGCCGCACGATGTTGAGCATGTGCTTGACGACACTGGCAAGATCACCGGCGCGCGGCTCAAGAACGCCGTGGAAAACGGCGGAATTCTGCTGCCGGCAGGAACGTTGATCGACTACGAAGGTGTGGGCACCATGTCCAAGTCCAAGAGCAACGGCGTCGATCCGCAGGACATCATTGAAAAGTTCGGTGCCGACACCGCGCGCCTGTACACCATGTTCACCGCGCCACCCGAAGCCACGCTGGAGTGGAACGACGCCGGGGTGGAGGGTTCCTACCGCTTCCTGCGCCGCATCTGGAATTTCGGTACCAAGCTTGATGCTATGAATTCAGGAGCTGTTGATGCAAGTGCAGCATGCGCGAAAGGCATTTTTGACAAAGAAACCAAGGCGCTGAGGCTGGAAGTGCATGCCTTGCTCAAGCAGGTGGACTACGACTACCAGCGCATGCAGTACAACACGGTCGTCTCGGGCGGCATGAAGCTGCTCAACGCGCTGGAAGACTTCAAGGGTGAAGTGTCCCCGGCCTCCGTGGGCGCCTTGCGCGAAGGGTTCGGCATCCTGCTGCGCTGCCTGTATCCGGCCACCCCGCACCTGGCGCACACGCTGTGGGCCGAACTGGGCTATGCCAAAAAAGACGGCGACTTGCTGGACGCGCCGTGGCCCGAAGTGGACGCCAGCGCACTGCAGCAGGACGAAATCGAACTGGTGCTGCAGATCAACGGCAAGCTGCGCGGCTCGGTCACGGTGCCGGCTGGCGCCGGCAAGTCCGAGATCGAGGCGGCGGCGCTGGCTTCGGACGCCTTTGTCCGACAGGCGGCTGGCGCGCCCGCCCGGAAAGTCATCGTCGTGCCGGGCCGCCTGGTCAACATCGTCGTTTGAGACGCAGCGTTTCCGTCAACATTCATCAAGGCCAACCCATGCAGCGACGCGCTTTTCTGGTTTTTGCAGCTTCCGCCGCCTCGCTGACGCTGGTCAGCCTGAACGGCTGCGGTTTTGCGTTGCGCAAGGCGCCGAATTTTGCGTTCTCGACGCTGTACAGCGGCCTGCCGGAGTCGTCCCCGCTGGGCGTGCAACTCAGGCGCTCGCTGGAAGCCACCGGCAAAGTCAGGGTGATCACCGATGCACGCCGAATCAGCGAGGCGCAGGTGGTGCTTGAAGTCCTGCAGGACCGGCGTGAAAAGGTGGTGCTCAGCCTGAACTCGTCGGGCCAGGTCCGCGAATTCCAGTTGCGGCTGCTGTTTTCATTCCGCTTGCGGACCCTGGCGGGCCGGGAGCTGATTCCGGCAAGTGAAATTGCCCTGCAACGCGACATCAGCTTCAACGAGTCGGCCGTGCTGGCGAAGGAGGCCGAGGAAGCGCTGCTTTACCGCGACATGCAAAGCGATGTCGTCCAGCAGGTCATGCGCCGGCTGGCAGCGGTGAACAGCCTGGAGTAAGCCAGCAAGGGCTTGCTGGCCATGCCATGGCGGGGTTTGGTCAGGCCCGTCGCTATTCGCTGAATGCGGGCCAGCCTTCGTGCTGATTGCTCTGAAGTCGATCTAAGTCAATACATCGCGATTTAAAGTCGTTAAGCTGGTGGACCATGCAAACGGCCAGCTTGTCACCCCTTTCCCTGCCTTCGTCCAATGTAGCGGATGAACTGCCCGCTTCAACAGCCAGTGGCACACCGCTGGCCATGCTGGATGAGCCTGACGAATGGTCGGCCTTCAGCCGCCCGCTGGCCGGGCAACCTTCGTGCTGGGAGTCCAGCGTGGTGTTTGAAGGCATGCACTGCGCCGCCTGCGCCCTCACGATCGAAGACACCCTGCGCAAGGTGCCGGGCGTGCTGTCGGCCGACATCAGCGCTGCCAGCCACCGCGGCCGCATTGTCTGGTCCGACACCCGCACCAGCCCATCAGGCTGGATGCAGGCTGCTGCCCGGGCCGGTTACCCGGCCGTGCCGGCCAGCGACGCCTTCGCCAACGACCGCCGGCGCGTCGAAACCCGCCAGGCGCTGTGGCGGCTGGGCGTGGCCGGCCTGTGCATGATGCAGGTGATGATGTACGCCTGGCCAGCCTACGTGGCCGAGGCGGGCGACCTGGCGCCTGACATGGCGCAGCTGCTGCGCTGGGCTTCGTGGGTGCTGTCCTTGCCGGTGCTGCTGTTTTCCTGCGCGCCCTTTTTCCGCAATGCGCTGCGTGACCTGCGCCACCGCCGCATCAGCATGGACCTGCCGGTGGCGCTGGGCATGGGCATCACCTTTGCAGTCAGTTCCATGGGCACGTTCGAGCCCGGCGGGATTTTTGGCGCCGAGGTGTATTTCGACTCGTTCACCATGTTTGTCTTTTTCCTGCTGACCGGTCGCTGGCTGGAGCTGCGCCTGCGCGACCGAACCGCAGGCGCGCTGGAAGCGCTCATGAACCGCCTGCCCGACAGCGTCGAGCGGCGCGGCGCTGACGGGGTCTTCGAGCGCGTGGCCGTTCGGCGGCTCAGCGCAGGCGACGTGATCCGGGTATTGCCGGGCGAGGCTTTTCCGGCGGATGGCGTCATTCTGGAAGGCCGCACACTGGCCGACGAGTCGCTGCTGACCGGTGAATCGCGGCCTTTGCCACGCGACAAGGGTGGGTTCGTGATCGCCGGCAGCCACAACCTTGCGGCACCGGTGGTCGTGAAGGTCGAGCTCGCCGGCGGCCAGACGCGGTTTGCGCAAATCGTCGCACTCATGGAAAGCGCTTCGACCTCCAAGCCGCAACTGGCGCAGCTGGCTGACCGTATCGCCAAGCCCTTTCTTTTGTTGGTGCTGGTGGCCGCAGGCGGGGCAGGCGCCTATTGGTGGCCACATGACCCGGGCCATGCGCTGATGGTGGCGGTGGCGGTCCTGATCGTCACCTGCCCCTGCGCGCTGTCGCTGGCCACGCCAGCCGCCATGCTCGCCAGCGCCGGTTCGCTGGCGCGCAGCGGCGTGCTGGTCCGGCGTTTGCAGGCACTCGAAGCACTGGCCGCCGTGGATGCGGTGGTATTCGACAAAACCGGCACCCTGACCCGCGACGCGTTCGCGCTTGGAGAAGTTCATACGCGCCAGGGCATTTCCGGGGCAGAAGCCCTGGCCATGGCGGCGGCGCTGGCGAAGCATTCCTTGCACCCGGTATCGCGCGCGCTGTCATTGGCGGGGCAGGGTGGCGTGGCGCTCGGGGCGTGGATGGTGCAGGATGCCCGCGAAACTGCCGGGCAGGGTGTGTCAGGGCGTCTTTGCCGTGGTGACACGGCAGCATCCGCTGTCACGGCACGCCTGGGTTCGGCCTTGTTTTGCGACGTGGACGCGCCTGTCACGACCGCCCTGCACGCCTGCCTGAGCGACGACAAGGGATGGGTCGCCACCTTTGAACTGCAGGAAGACCTGCGTCCCGACGCCTATGCCACGGTGGCGGCGCTGACAGCCCAAGGCGTCAAGGTTTACCTGTTGTCGGGCGACTTGCCGGAATCTGCAGCCCGCGTAGCCCGGCAAGCGGGCATCGACAACAGCCAGGGAGGCTGCACGCCGCAGGACAAGCTCGTCTTTCTGCGCCACCTGCAGTCGCAGGGCCACCATGTCGCCATGGTGGGCGACGGACTGAACGACGGTCCGGTTCTGGCCGGCGCCCATGTGTCGTTTGCCTTCGGCCAGGCGGTGCCTCTGGCGCAAGCCCAATCCGACCTGGTGGTACTGGGAGACCGTCTGGGCACGGTGGCCCAGACCCTGGCGCAGGCGCGGCGCACCTTGGGCATTGTTCGCCAGAATCTGTGGTGGGCAGCCGTCTACAACGCCGTCTGCGTGCCACTGGCCGTGGCTGGCTGGCTGCCCGCATGGCTGGCGGGAATAGGCATGGCACTCAGCTCGCTGCTGGTCGTGCTGAACGCCCTGCGGCTGTCCTCAGCCACCGCACCTCTGGAAAGCCTTTGATGGACATCCTTTATTTACTCATCCCCTTGTCGGTCATCCTGGTTTTTTTTATCCTGGGCGGGCTGGCCTGGGCGATTTACCGAGGCCAGTTTGAAGACATCGATGCCGAAGGCGAGCGCATTCTTCGAGATGATTGACGCAGGTCAACCTCAAATTCGTTACATCGCGATAACCTTGAGAGGTTACTAACTGACCTTACGCAGCCGCCTGTCCTGTTAGCCTACGCGCATGAAAAATTCTGAACTGGAGTTGTACACGGATTACCTGCTGAGCAGCTTTGGCGCGACAACAGCGACAGGGCTTTCGGCCATGGTGCAGGGCGATGTCAGCCACGACCGGATTACCAGGTTTTTATCCGGGCAGGACTACACGTCTAAGGACTTGTGGCGGCAAGTCAAGGCGATGGTGCGGGAAGTGCAAACGGCTGAAGGCGTGCTGATTTTTGACGACACCATCCAGGAAAAAGCCTGGACGGACGAGAGTGACTTGATCTGCTGGCATTACGATCATTGCAGTGGTCGCACGGTCAAGGGCATCAACCTGCTCAACGCGCTGTACCACTGCGGCGGCAGGTCTATTCCGGTGGCGTTCGAGTTGGTGCAAAAGCCTCTTCAATGCGACGTTGCGAGCCGCCAAGTCAAACGCAAAAGTGAGAAAACAAAAAACGAAATGATGCGCGAGATGATCCATGCCTGCCTGCAAAACGCCTTGCGATTTCGTTTCGTGCTGATGGACAGCTGGTTTTCCTCCGAGGAGAATTTTGATTTCATTACGAGCCGGGGTAAGCACTTCATCGCAGCCCTGAAGGACAACCGGCTGGTGGCGTTGAGCCAGGAGGACTGGAAGAAAAAGCGCTTCGTGCGCGTAGACGAGCTGGAATTTTCAGAGCAATGCACGGTGCAAGGCTGGCTCAAGGGGTCTGCCAGAGCAGTCCGTTTGGTCCGCCAGGTCTTTAAAAACAAAGACAGCAGCACCGGCACATTGCACCTGGTTTGCAGCGACCTCACGTGCGACTACGACGCCATCACCACGACCTACAAAAAACGGTGGCAAGTGGAGGTGTTTCACAAATCCTTGAAGTCCAATGCGGGCATGGCCAAATCCCCAACGCAGACGTTGAGAACCCAAAGCAACCACGTCTTCATGGCGATTTATGCCGTCTTCAAGCTCGAATGCTTGAGCGTTAAAAGCAAGATCAACTCCTTCGCTTTAAGGTTCAAACTTCTCATCAATGCCACCCGCAGCGCTTTTGACCAGCTTCAGAAATTTCAGGCGGCTGCGTAAGGTCAGTTACTAAGTAAAGAAGAGGTAAAAATGACATTTGCCAATACACGGGCCACGACCTACAACGACACCGTTGTACGCCAGTTCGCCATCATGACGGTGGTCTGGGGAGTGGTCGGCATGCTGGTCGGCGTGATCATCGCGGCACAGTTGGCCTGGCCAGACCTTATTGCGGGCGTTCCCTGGCTCAGCTATGGGCGATTGAGGCCGCTGCACACCAATGCGGTGATTTTTGCGTTTGGCTGCTGCGGGCTGATGGGCACGTCCCTGTATGTGGTGCAGCGCACCTGCCAGGTGCGGCTGTTTTCCGACAAGCTGGCCGCGTTCGTCTTCTGGGGCTGGCAGGTGGTGATCGTGGCTGCGGCCGTGTCCCTCCCGCTGGGTTATACCCAAGGCAAGGAATATGCTGAACTCGAGTGGCCCATCGACATCCTGATCACACTGGTCTGGGTCGCCTACGCCTTCGTGTTCTTCGGCACGGTCGGCACCCGCAAGGTCCGGCACATCTACGTCGCCAACTGGTTCTATGGCGCGTTCATCATTGCCATTGCCATGTTGCACCTGGTCAACAACGCGGCCATTCCGGTCGGTTTCATGAAGTCCTACTCCGCCTATGCCGGCGTGCAGGACGCCATGGTGCAGTGGTGGTACGGGCACAACGCCGTGGGCTTCCTGCTGACGGCTGGCTTCCTGGGCATGATGTATTACTTCATTCCCAAGCAGGCTGAGCGTCCGGTGTATTCCTACCGCCTGTCGATCGTCCACTTCTGGGCACTGATCTTCACCTACATGTGGGCCGGCCCGCACCACCTGCACTACACCGCCTTGCCAGACTGGACCCAGTCGGTCGGCATGGTGTTTTCGCTGATTTTGCTGGCACCCAGCTGGGGCGGCATGATCAACGGCATCATGACGCTGTCGGGCGCCTGGCACAAGCTGCGCGACGACCCGATCCTGCGTTTCCTGATCGTGTCGCTGTCCTTCTACGGCATGAGCACCTTCGAAGGCCCGATGATGTCCATCAAGACGGTCAATGCGCTCTCGCACTACACCGACTGGACCATCGGACACGTGCACTCGGGTGCCCTGGGCTGGGTGGGCCTGATCACCATCGGCAGCATGTATTACCTGATTCCGCGTCTTTTCGGCCAGAAGCAGATGTACAGCATGAAGGCGGTCGAGGTGCATTTCTGGACCGCCACCATCGGCATCGTGATCTATATCGCCGCCATGTGGATTGCTGGCGTGATGCAGGGGCTGATGTGGCGCGCTATCAACACCGACGGCACGCTGACCTACACCTTCGTCGAGTCAGTCAAGGCCACGTTCCCCTTCTATGTATTGCGTCTGCTGGGCGGCGTGCTGTACCTGAGCGGCATGGTCATCATGCTCTGGAATACCTACAAGACTGCTACGGCTGGTCGTTCCGTCACCGTCACCATTCCGGCGGCCGTGGCCCACGCTTGAGGAAAACAACAACATGGCTAACCAAAAATCGAGCGGCGGTCTTTCTCACGAGAAGGTCGAGACCAGCAACTTCCTGATGATCGTGCTGATTCTGCTGGTGCTGGCTGTTGGCGGCCTGGTGGAGATCGTCCCGCTGTTTTTCCAGAAGTCGACGACCGAGCCCATCAAAGGGCTGCAGCCCTACACCGCGTTGCAGGTGATTGGGCGCGACATTTACCAGCGCGAAGGCTGCTACAACTGCCATTCGCAAATGATTCGCCCGTTCCGCGCTGAAACGCTGCGCTACGGACCTTATTCCGTCGCGGGCGAGTTCGTCTATGACCATCCATTCCAGTGGGGCAGCAAGCGAACCGGCCCCGATCTGGCGCGGGTAGGCGGCAAGTACAGCGATGAATGGCACCGGATTCACCTGAACAATCCACGCGACCTGGTGCCCGAGTCCAACATGCCCGCCTATTCATGGCTGACGAAAAGCATCGTGGATGATGCATCGATCAAGGCCCACATGCAGGGACTGCGCACGGTGGGTACGCCTTATACAGATGCGCAAATCGCGTCGGCGGCCACGGATGTCAAGGGAAAAACCGAGATGGAAGCCGTCATCGCCTATTTGCAGGTGCTCGGCATTCACCGCAAATAAGCGGGCAAAGGCACATGACCATGGATATCAACACCCTCAGGTCCATCGTGACGGTGGCCACTTTTCTCGTTTTCATCGGCATCGTCGCGTGGGCCTGGTCCAGCCGCAATGCCAAGGGTTTTGACGAGGCAGCCCAGCTGCCCTTTGCGCAAGACGAAAGCGTGCAGCGGCCGGAAACCGGACAAGGAAGAAAAAAATGAGTGATTTCACCAGTAATTTCTGGTCGTTCTATGTGACGGGCATCTCGCTGGTCGGCATCTTGGCCTGCTTGCTGCTGCTGTGGTTCAGCGGCAAGGCCAAAGCCATGACGGCCAATGACAACACCACCGGTCACGTGTGGGACGGCGACCTGCGCGAGATGAACAACCCGCTGCCGCGCTGGTGGGTGTGGCTGTTCATCATCACCGTTATTTTTGCGCTGGCTTATCTTGCCCTGTACCCGGGCCTGGGCAACTATGCCGGCAAGTTTGGCTGGAGCGCCATCAGCCAGTACGAGACTGAGGTGGCCAAAGGCAACAGGGAAGTCGAGCCCCTGTATGCCAGGTTCAACAGCATGAAGCCTGAAGACGTTGCAGGCGATCCCCAGGCCATGGCGATTGGCGAGCGCCTGTTCATGAACAACTGTTCGCAATGCCATGGATCGGATGCCCGTGGCAGCAAGGGATTTCCCAATCTGTCGGACAAGGACTGGCTGCATGGCGGCACGCCTGACAAGATTGTCGAAACACTGGTCAAGGGACGCATCGGCAACATGCCCCCCATGGCTGCCGCAGTGGGGTCTTCGGATGACGTACGCAATGTGGCGCATTATGTTTTGAGCCTGTCAGCCAGTCCGCACGATTCAGTCAAGGCTTCCCTTGGAAAGAGCAAGTTTGGCGCCTGCGCGGCTTGCCATGGCGTGGATGGAAAAGGCAACCAGGCCATCGGCGCGCCTAATCTCACCGACGATATCTGGTTGCATGGGTGGGGTGAAAACGCCATCGTGGCCATGATCAACAATGGCAAGGTCAACCAGATGCCAGCGCAAGAAGGCAAGCTCACCGAATCCCAGATTCATGTGTTGGCATCTTATGTCTGGAGCTTGTCCAACAAGCCAGGCGCAGTAGCGCTGAAGTGATTTTTTACCCGGCAAGGTCCCTGCTGGGGTTTTGCATGGAGCATGCCCTGTGGATAATTTAAAGCCGACTCCCCGAAAAGTCATTCCTATCGCGGTGATGGCTGGAGAGCCGCTGCAGGCTGCGTCAGCAACCGGCCATGGCGAATCAGGCAGCATCTACCAGGCCCAGAAGAAAATTTATCCACGCAGCGTCACGGGATTTTTTTCAAAGTGGCGTTGGGCCATGGTTTTTATCACCCAGCTGGTCTTCTATGGCCTCCCATGGCTGGAGTGGGGCCAGCGCCAAGCTGTATTGTTCGATCTGGAAGCGCGGCGCTTCTATATTCTTGGACTGGTTCTTTACCCGCAGGATTTCATTTACCTGTCGGGAATTCTGGTCATTTCGGCGTTGGGGCTGTTTCTGTTCACGGCTGTGGCCGGTCGCCAGTGGTGTGGCTACGCCTGTCCCCAAACGGTCTATACCGAAATCTTTCTCTGGCTTGAAAAGGTGACCGAAGGCGATCGTTCGGCACGTTTGCGACTTGATGCAAGTCCCATGTCCGTCAACAAGTTGGCACGCAAGGCCAGCAAGCAGTTGTTGTGGATGGCCCTGGCGCTGTGGACAGGGTTTACCTTTGTCGGTTATTTCACGCCCATCAAGGAGTTGGGCGTCAGTTTCATCAACGCAGGCATGGGGCCATGGGAAACCTTCTGGGTTTTCTTTTATGGATTTGCCACCTATGGCAATGCAGGGTTCATGCGTGAACAGGTCTGCAAGTACATGTGCCCGTACGCCCGCTTTCAGAGCGCCATGTTCGACAAGGACACCTTGATCGTGACCTATGACGAGGCGCGCGGCGAACCCCGGGGTTCCCGTTCCAAAAAGGCTGATCCGGCTGCCCTGAACCTGGGTTCCTGCATCGACTGCACGCTTTGTGTCCAGGTCTGTCCGACGGGGATCGATATCCGCAAAGGGCTGCAATACGAATGCATCAGTTGCGCGGCGTGCATCGACGTATGCGACACCGTGATGGACAAAATGAACTACCCGCGCGGGCTGATTCGCTATTCGACCCAGAATGCGGTGGTCCAGGGCTGGGGAAGATCGCAGCTTTTGCGCCGTGTATTGCGTCCCAGGGTGCTGGTCTATACGGCCATCTTGCTGGCCGTGACCGCCGCCTTGTTCATCAGCCTGGCGTTGCGCTCCCCATTCAAGGTCGATGTCATTCGTGACCGTGCTTCGCTGGCGCGTATCGTGAGTGGTGGCAAGATTGAAAATGTCTACCGCCTGCAGGTGATGAATGCGACCGAAACCACCCAGCACTACCGCATCGCAGCCACCGGTTTGCCGGGCCTGGTGCTGGCGTCAGAAGGCACATTCACTGTCGATGCGACCCAGGCGCGTGGGGTCACCGTTACCCTGCAATTGCCGTACGAGGCTGCCGGTCCAGGCTCGCATGAGATCCATTTTGAAGTCGAGGCGGTCAACTCGCCGGGTCGTGTGGTTGAGAAGTCGGTTTTTTTGGTGCCCCGCTAACTTAACAATGGAAATGTCATGAACGAAAAATACGGACAACCCTGGTGGAAATTCGGGCATGTATGGATGGTTTTTGCAGGGCCTGCGGTGGTCGTTGTTGCCTCGTTCATTACCCTGTACCTGGCCATCAAGATTCCCGATCCTGTGGTGACCAGCTACGGCCAGGGAACACAGCCGAGTGCCGTGAAGCCGGAGGCATCGTCCACCAACATGGCGCCAGCGATGCAGGCTCGAAATCATGCGGCCACGGGCATCCCGGCGCCTGCCGAGCCTTGAGAACTGAAATGAATTCAGGAAACACGCGTTAAATGACAAGTCCTTTCAATCCTCAAACGACAACAAGGACTTGAACTCTATGGGGGCTCAACGAATGATGTGGATTGCATGGCCTGCCTTCCTGCTGGCAGGCGTGGCAGAAATGTTCGTGTTTGCCTTTGTCGATCCACAAAGCCTGCATTGGTTCGGGCAGCCCTTGGCCTTGTCTCGCGAGGCCGTCTACACCTTGGCTTTTTTTGTCTTCTGGGGGCTGACCATGGCGTCGAGTGCCTTGACGGTCCTGCTTGCCATGTCGCCATACGAAATGAATCGTCGCGAATTGTCTGCCGAGGGACAGCCCGAAAACGGCGCCAAAAAAGTGAAGGTCAATTGAACCATCGACCCGTCAGCCATCTGCCGGCAGATTTCAGTCTCAGTAGGGCTTGTGGTTGTTGTTCACGATCAGCTTGAGCGCTTCGGTGTCAAGGATGCGCACATGGCGCTGCTTGACTTCCATAATCTTGTCTTCGACAAACTTTGAAAAAGTCCGGCTGACCGTTTCCAGCTTCAGGCCCAGGTAGCTGCCGATTTCTTCTCGCGTCATGCGCAGCAGAAGCTCCGATTGCGAGAAGCCGCGGGCATGCAGCCGCTGGACCAGGTTCAATAAAAAGGCGGCCAGGCGCTCTTCGGCGCGCATGCTGCCCAGCAGCAACATCACGCCGTGTTCACGAACAATCTCGCGGCTCATGATCTTGTGCACATGGCGTTGAAGGGAGACAACTTCCCGTGACAACTCTTCAATGCGGTCAAACGGCATCACGCATACTTCAGCGTCTTCCAGCGCGATGGCGTCACAGGTGTGGTGTTCCCTGACAATGCCGTCCAGCCCGATAATTTCGCCAGCCATCTGAAATCCGGTGACCTGGTTGCGGCCGTCTTCGGTGGTGATGCAGGTTTTGAAAAAGCCGGTGCGGATGGCAAACAGGGAACTGAACTTTTCACCGTTGCTGTACAGACGGCCTCCGCGCTTGACCTTGCGGCGTACGGCGACCACTTCCTGAATCCTGTCCAGCTCATCGGCTTTCAGTCCCATGGGCATGCAGAGTTCACGAAGATTGCAATTCGAGCAGGCAACTTTTACGGTGAGAGGGTTGATGGGCTGGAGCCCGGCGTCGCTTGCGACTTCCCCGCGCTTGCCCGTACCCATGGACTCTGGTGTGACCTCAAACATGACATTCTCCTGATGAGGGTTCGTTGCCTGGTTTCAGACAGGCTGACCGCTGACATAGGTCAAACAAGCAATGCGGGCTTCACGATACATTGGCAGTGCTTGCCCCAAAATCGAGGGTGCGCGTTTCAAGGAACCGTCACGAACGCACTTGCGATCAATTGTATGCCTATCCCCACTCATGAATTGCTTCGCCGTTTCGATGTTCCGGGACCCCGTTACACCTCGTACCCGACAGCAGACCGCTTCGTGGAAGCCTTCACGTCCGAACAGTTGGTGCAGGCCCTTGCGCAGCGCCGAAACGGTGCGGCCGCCATGCGGCTGCCGCTGTCACTTTACGTGCACATCCCTTTCTGCGAATCGCTTTGTTACTACTGTGCCTGCCACAAGATCATCACCAGGCAGCATGCGCACGGTGAAACCTACCTGCACTATCTTGGCCGCGAGCTTGATTTGTACGCCGCCCATCTGGGAACGGGTCAGGCACTCAGCCGGCTGAATCTGGGCGGCGGCAGTCCAACCTTTTTAAATGATGGTGAATTGCGCCAGTTGATGGCCATGCTGCGGCGGAGTTTCCGGATTGCATCGGGTGGAGACTATTCCATTGAAGTCGATCCCCGGACCGTTGATGCCGCGCGCCTGGCCACGCTGGCCGAACTTGGCTTCAACCGGCTGAGCTTCGGGGTCCAGGATTTCGATCCGGCAGTGCAACAAGCGGTTCACCGCATCCAGCCCGCAGAACAGTTTTTTTCATTGATGGCAGCAGCGCGCCTGATTGGTTTTCAGTCCATCAACCTGGACCTGATTCATGGGCTGCCGCAACAAACGCCGGAATCGTTTGACCGCACCTTGGCGCAGGTCGTGCAACTGCGGCCGGACTCCATTGCCCTGTATGCCTATGTCCATCTGCCCCAGCGTTTTAAGGCGCAACGCCGGATTGATGCTGCCGGGTTGCCCGACGCCCGCGCCAGGCTTTTCATGCAGTCGCACTCTTTTTCGGCCTTTCAGGCTGCCGGATATGTGTATATCGGCATGGACCACTTTGCCCTGCCAGACCATGCGCTCGCTGTTGCCAAGCGCCAAGGCCGCCTGCACCGCGACTTCCAGGGGTACAGCTTCCAGCCTGAAGGCGACCTGATCGGCCTGGGGGTCTCCGCCATGGGCAAGGTGGGCGCCACCTACAGCCAGAACGCCAAGACCCTGGACGCGTATTACGACGACCTGCAGCAGGGGCGGCTGCCCGTGGTGCGGGGACTGGCGCTGTCTCGGGATGACCTGGTGCGGCGCAGCGTCATCATGGCGCTGGTGTCCCAGGGCCAGCTGGAGTTCGAGTCGATTGAGCTGGGCTACCTGATTGATTTCAAACGCTATTTTGCCGCCGAGCTGGAAATGCTTTGCGGCCTGCAGGCGCAGGGCCTGGTGGAGGTCAGTGACACCGGCCTTCTGGTAACGGCGACGGGCTGCTATTTTGTACGCAGCGTGGCGATGGTGTTTGACCGTTACCTTCAGGCAGACCGTACGCTGGCAAGGTTTTCCCGGATCATCTAGAACGGCTGCATGAATACCTCGCTGGCCATGACGGCATTACTGATGGGACTGGCCGGCGGGCCGCACTGCATCGCCATGTGCGGCGCTGCCTGCGCGGGCATTGGCAACGCAGCCGGTGCGCGCAAGACCTCGGCCCTCTGGACCTTCCAGGCTGGCCGGCTGGCCAGCTATTCGGCGCTCGGTGCGGTGGCCGCGGCATCTATGCAGGGCCTGGGGTGGCTGACCACCCAGACGGCGGTCATGCGCCCGGTGTGGACGCTGTTTCATGTCGCCGTGATGATGATGGGCCTGATGCTGGTCGTGCTGGCCCGCCAGCCTGTGTGGCTCGACAGCACCGCGCGCAGCGTGTGGCGCCGGGTCAGGGCGTTCAATGCGTCCTGGGGCCGGGGCGCGCCGCTGGCCATTGGCGCACTCTGGGCCTTCATGCCGTGCGGGCTGCTGTACTCGGCGGTGCTGGTGGCGGCCCTGAGCGGCGGTCCGCTGGAGGGCGCCCTGACGATGGCGCTGTTTGCCCTGGGCAGCAGCGTGTCCCTGCTGATCGGCCCCTGGCTGCTGCTGCGCCTGCGTGGCGGCGGCACTGGTGAATGGGGCATTCGCCTGGCCGGGCTGGCGTTGGCCGCCACTTCTGGCTGGGCCTTGTGGATGGGGCTGGCGCATGACACGGCGCCCTGGTGTGTGAGTTAGGCCCCCACGCTCCGCCGCTGCGCGGGTCGCTGCCCCCCGAGGGGGCCGCTGCGCCTGCGGCCCGGCGAAGCCGGTTCCGCGGCCCCTGCTGGTGGGGATGAGCGTCCTGCGCTTTCCGCTGTTGGTTCGCTGCCTCCTGATAGGCCGCTGAGCCTTCGGCACGGTAAAGCGGGTTCTGCCTTCCCTGCTGATGTTGGCTGGTTTTCAGCCTTTGGGAGGTGCATATTCTGATCAGAAAAAATTTTCAGTATCAAATATGCCTTTTGCGCATGATGGATATGCGTAAGCAGCTATAAATAAAATAGCAAATGGCAATCTGTCGAGCTCTGAGCGCCGCGCCGGATATGCCAGGCGATCTCGTTTTAGCCCCGGCGCATCAGCGTGCTTTTGCCGAACAGGCTTTCGATCAGGTCGAGCGCCACTTCGGCGGTGGCATTGCGCACGTCGAGTGCCGGGTTGAGTTCCATCACGTCGAGCGATGCCATGCGGCCGGTGTCGGCGATCATTTCCATGCACAGCTGGGCTTCGCGGTAGGTGGGTCCGCCCTTGACGGCGGTGCCGACGCCGGGCGCGAAGCTGGCGTCCAGAAAATCCACGTCAAAGCTCACATGCAGGTGCGTGTTGTCGTCGATGCCGGCCAGCGCTGCTTCCATGGTGCGCTTCATGCCGATTTCGTCGATGCAGCGCATGTCGAATACCTCCATGCCCGATTGCCTGACGAAACGTTTTTCCCCTTCGTCCACGCTGCGGATGCCGATCTGGCGAAAAGCCGACGGCGGCAAGGCGGGTGTCACGCCGCCAATTCCCGTCAGCTCCGCCGGGCCGTGGCCGCACAGCACCGCCACCGGCATGCCGTGCGTGTTGCCGGTAGGCGTCAGCTCATGGGTGTTGAAGTCGGTGTGGGCGTCCAGCCACAAGACGCGCAGGTTTTTTCCCAACTGGCGGCAATGGCGGGCCACCGCGCTGATCGATCCAATGGCCAGGCAATGGTCGCCCCCCAGCAGGAGGGGCATTTCGCCGTCGCCCAGCGCGGCATGCACCGCCTCATGCACCGCCTGGTTCCAGGCGGCTACCTCGCCCAGGTGACGGTAGCCGCTGACGGGGGCCTGCCACGGGTTGGCCGGTCCGCTGACGTTGCCCCAGTCGGTGACGCGCAGGCCGTGGCCTTCCAGTGTCGGTTGCAGTCCGGCAACGCGAAAGGCCTCTGGGCCCATGGAGGCGCCGCGCGTGCCCGCGCCAACATCGGTGGGTGCGCCTATGAGTCGGATGTGTCGTGTCATGTGGGTGTCGATTCGGTGTTGGAGAGCTGGAGTCATGCCACTGCAACCGGCTTTTCGTCAGCCGGGATCACGGGGTGAGCAGAAGCGGCGGACGCATTGAGCGGGTCTGAAGGAGGATTCTCCAACGGTTCAGCAGAAAAAGCCGGCCTGACCAGCTGGTAAAGGTTCTTCGGGTCGTCCAGTCGCGGAATCAGGGAAATGGTGCTGCCTGCCGCCAGCGCCTGCGCGGTGTCGTGAAGATACCGCAACGCCGAGAAATCCTCAAGCGCAAAGCCGACCGAGTCGAACATCGTGATCTGCGCTGCGCTGTCACGCCCCGTCTTTTCGCCCGACAGCACCTGCCACAACTCGGTCACGGCAAAGTCCGGCGCCATCTGCTGCAAATCGCCTTCCCGGCGGGTTTGCGGTTCGTACTCGACAAACACCTTGGCGGCCGTCATCACATCGGCATGGATTTCGGTTTTGCCCGGGCAGTCGCCGCCAACCGCATTGAGGTGCGTGCCCGGCTTGAGCATCCCGGCCGTGATGATGGTGGCATGGGTCTTGTCGGCGGTCACGGTGGTCACGATGTCGGCCTCGCGCACGGCTTCGGCGGTGCTGCCGCAGGCCCGCAGGCGCAGGCCTGCCGTGTCGGGGTTGGCCTGCAGGTTGCGCATCAGCTTGGCGGTGGCAGCGGCGTCGAGGTCGTACAAATTGATTTCCTCAATGCCCAGCAGGTGGTGAAACGCCAGTGCCTGGAACTCGCTTTGCGCACCATTGCCAATCAGCGCCATCACACGGCTGCCAGGCCGGGCCAGCGCGCGCGCTGCCAGC
This sequence comes from Polaromonas sp. CG9_12, assembly GCA_000751355.1. GTDB lineage: Bacteria > Pseudomonadota > Gammaproteobacteria > Burkholderiales > Burkholderiaceae_C > Polaromonas. Next base: position 2,518,422 of record CCJP01000005.1, read on the forward strand.
GCCGAGGTGGCGGCCGTGCGCAGGGCGGTGGTCAGCGTCAGTTCGCTGACCAGCAGCGGCACGCCGGTTGCCACATCCGCCAGCACGCCGAACGCCATCACGGTGGACAGGCCGAGCGCGGTGTTTTTCGGATGGCCGTTGACGTATTTGAAGGTGTAGGTGTGGGCATCGGCAATCGGCATGAGTTCGATCACGCCGCCGGGCGAATGGCTGGCCAGGCGGGCCGACTTGTCAAAACTTTGCCAGCGCAAAAAATCCTGGCGAATGCAGTCGGCCATGCCTTGCAGCGTCTGGACCATACCCTGGCGGCTGACGATGCCCGCCACATCCTGCGGGCTTAAAAACAGGGTGCTCAGGCTGGTGGTGGCGGTGGTGTTCATAAGTGTCTCGCATTGTTTTACAAAGATGACAGCCAGTGTGTTTCAGCCGCGAATCAATAACAAGTGTCAACAATGCTGGTAAATAGCCAGTTTATTGACGTTATGACAGGCTAGGATGCCTGAATGGATGAAACCGACCACCAACTCATTGCCCTGTTGCGCCAGGATGCGCGCCTGCCCGTGGCCGCGCTGGCCGCCCGGCTGGGCGTATCGCGCGGCACGGTCACCAACCGCATCCGGCGGCTGGAAGACGACCGCGTCATCGTGGGCTACACCGTGCGCCTCAGGCCCGATGTGCCGCGCAACGAAATCAAAGCCTGGATGAGCATTGCGGTCGAGGGCAACCAGACGCGCACTGTCATCGCCAGCCTGCTGGGCGAGCCCGGCGTGGCCACGCTGCACGACACCAATGGCCGCTGGGACCTGCTGGCTGAACTGCGCGCCGAAAACCTGCAGGACCTGGCCAAGGTGCTTGAACGCATCCGCCTGCTCAAGGGCATCAGCAACACCGAAACCAGCATTCACCTGGAAACCTACCGGCTTTCCTAGCTCCTAGAATCACTCCAATATGCAACTGGCCCCCGCCCAACTGTCCGAACACCTCAAGCGCGGCTTGAGGAGCCTCTACACCCTGCATGGCGACGAGCCTTTGCTGGTGCAGGAATTTGCCGATGCCCTGCGCGCGGCGGCCCGGAGCCAGGGCTACACCGAACGCACGGTGCACACGGTCTCCGGCGCGCATTTCGACTGGAGCGAGGTGCTGGCCAGCGGCGGCTCGCTCAGCCTGTTTGCTGACAAGCAGATCGTCGAGGTCCGCATTCCCAGCGGCAAGCCGGGCAAGGACGGCTCGGTGGCGCTGCAGCAACTGGCCGAGCGCGCGCAGGGCGACGACTCGACGCTGACGCTGGTGATGCTGCCCCGGCTGGACGGCATGACCACCAAGGGCGCCTGGTTTGGTGCGCTCGACAGTTTTGGCGTCACCGTCAAGTTCGAGCCGATTGGCCGGCCCATGCTGCCGCAGTGGATCGCCCAGCGGCTGCAGCAGCAGGGCCAGCGCGTGGCCAATGGCGAGGAAGGCCAGCGCACGCTGCAGTTTTTTGCCGACCGCGTCGAGGGCAACCTGCTGGCCGCGCACCAGGAAATCCAGAAACTGGCGCTGCTTTACCCGGTCACGGGCGACGGCGTACTCGGTTTTGACCAGGTTGAAAATGCCGTGCTCAACGTGGCGCGCTACGACGTGTTCAAGCTGTCCGAGGCGGTGCTGGGCGGCCAGGCGATTCGCGCCGCGCGAATGATCGACGGCCTGCAATCCGAAGGCGAGTCCGAAGTGCTGGTGCACTGGGCCCTTAGCGAAGACATCCGCAGCATGAAGCGGGTGAAAGACGCGATTCGCGCCGGCCGGCCCATGCCGATGGCGCTGCGCGACAACCGCGTCTGGGGGGCGAAGGAAAAACTCTATGAACGCGTGCTGCCTGGCATGAGCGATGCCGTATTGGCCCGGTTGCTCGATGCCGCGCAAAAGGTCGATGGCATCGTCAAGGGCCTGAAGCAGCCCGACTGGCCCGCCAGCGGCTGGCAGGCGCTGCACCGGCTGGCCGGCATGGTGTCCGAGCATTGCGCGGCGCCATCGCACGGGTTGTCCCCGGCCAGCCGGCAACGACCGCAGGCATGAGGGCGTCAAGCCATGCTGCACAACGCCTCCCTTTCCAAAAAGCTGCTGCGCATCGGCGCCAGCCTGCTGGTCCTGGCGCTGGCATCGATCGGGCTGACCTTGTGGGTGACCTGGCAGCTTGAAGGCGGCGCTGCAGCGGTGAATGAAGCCGGGCGCATGCGCATGCAGACCTGGCGCCTGACCAGCGCCGTGCATGCCGGCGCGCCCCCCGCCGAACTGCAGCGCTTGATTGGCCACTTTGAAGACAGCCTGTCGGTTTTGCGCCGCGGCGATGCGTCCCGGCCGCTGTTCGTGCCCTGGGATGACCAGGTCCGCCAGCAGTTTGCCGTGGTCGAGTCGCTGTGGCAGGAGCAGCGCCAGCACTGGCTGGCAGTGCCGCCCTTGCCGGTGGAGGCATCGCTGCAGACGGCCGGCGATTTTGTCGAGGCCATCGACCGTTTCGTGCTGGCCATCGAGCGGCACCTGTCGCGGCTGACCGCGATTCTCAACCTGTTCCAGTTCGCCATGATGGCGCTGGCCATCGGCGGGGCGGTCGTCATGCGCTACACCGGCTACCTGTATGTCATCAGTCTCCTGAGCCGGCTGCGCCAGGGGCTGGGCAAGGTCGAGGCTGGAGAATTTGCGACCCGCATCGAGGTTGACACCGCGGACGAGTTTGGCCAGGTGGCCGCCGGCTTCAACCGCATGGCCGGCACCCTGGAGTCGATGTACCACGGCCTGGAGTCCCAGGTCGAGGCCAAGACCCGGCACATCGAGGCGCAGCGGCTGCGGCTGGCGGCGCTGTATGAAGTCAGCGCCTTCCTGGCCCAGGCCGCCAGCATCGACGAGCTGGCGCGCGGTTTTGCCCAGCGTGTGCGCGCGCTCATGAAGGCCGACGCAGGGGCGGTGCGCTGGTCCGACGACGCCAGCCAGCGCTACCTGATGCTGGCCTCCGACTGCTTTCCGCAGGACATGCTGGAAGAAGAGCGCACGCTGCTGGCCGGCGCCTGTGCCTGCGGCAACCTGCAGCCTGAATCCCGCACCCGGGTGATCCCGATCCTGAGCCATGACGACATCCCGGTGCGGCGCTGCGCCAAGGTCGGCTACGAAAGCGTCGTCAGCGTGCCAATCCGGCTGCAGCAGCGCCTGCTGGGCGAATTCAACCTGTTCTTTCGCAGCGCCGTCACGCTGAGCGCGGAAGAAACCGAACTGCTCGACGCGCTGGCTAGCCATTTGGCCAGCGCGCTCGAAAGCCTGCGCGCCGCCGCGCTGGCCCGCGAAGCGGCCGTGGCCGAGGAGCGCGCCATGCTGGCGCGTGAACTGCACGACTCGATAGCGCAGTCGCTGGTGTTCCTGAAGATCCAGGTGCAACTGCTGCGCATCGCTGCCCAGAAAGGCCAGGCCGAACAGATGCACCAGGCGCTGGACGAACTGGACACCGGGCTGCGCGAAAGCATCGGTGACGTGCGCGAGCTGCTGGTGCATTTCCGCACCCGCACCAACACCGACGACATTGAGCAGGCGCTGCAGGAAACCCTGCAGAAATTCCAGCACCAGACCGGTTTGCCGACACATCTCAAGGTTCATGGCGACGGCCTGCCGCTGCCGCCCGACGTGCAGGTGCAGGTGCTGCATGTGCTGCAGGAAGCGCTGTCCAATGTGCGCAAGCATGCCGGCGCCAGCCAGGTCGAGCTGGAAGTGCTCAAGGGTGCGCAGTGGCGCTTCAGCGTGCGCGACGACGGCATCGGTTTCGATTCCCGCGAGGGACATGGACCCACCCATGTCGGCATGAAAATCATGCGCGAGCGCGCCGACGGCATTGGCGCCCAGGTTGAAATCATCTCGAAGCCGGGGCAGGGCACCACTGCAAGCCTGACATTGCCCGCGCATCCGGTGGCCAAAAGCAGCGGCACGGCCATCACCGGGCTGGCGCTGGAGTCGCTGGCCGGGCTGATGCGTGTCCAGTGACCAACACCCGACATTCCACGACTGAATAGCCATGAAAAATGCCTCTGGCGCAATATCCATATGTATAGTTTGCTATTTAATTGATAGTATTTTGCGAAGAGTCCCGTCATGGAGCTGATCCGCCTGCTGGTGGTCGATGACCACACGCTGTTTCGCCGCGGCCTGATGGCCTTGCTGTCGCAGGACGCGCGCTTCCAGGTGACCGGCCAGGCCGGCGACATCGGCGAGGCGCTGCGCTGCGTGGCGCAGGACCCACCCGACCTGGTGCTGCTCGACAACCACCTCCCCGGTGTTCTGGGGGTGGACGGCATTGCCTCGCTGAAAGCAGCGGCGCCCGGCATCCGCATCCTGATGCTGACGGTCAGCGAAAACGAAAACGACCTGGCGGCTGCGCTGCAGGCCGGCGCCGACGGCTACCTGCTGAAAACCGTGGAACTCGACCACCTGTCCGAATTCATCATCAAGGTGCTGGCCGGCGAATCGGTCATCAGCCCGGAAATGATGACCAAGCGGGTCACCGCCTTTCGCGGCAAATCCGCGCCAGCCGCGCCTGAACCGGCGGCCTTGCCTGACATGACTGCGCAGGTGGCCGGGGAGCCCGTGCCCGCGCGCCCGGGCATCGACCTGTTGTCGGCGCGCGAGCGTGAAGTGCTGGCCCTGATCGCTTTGGGCGACAGCAACAAGCTGATTGCGCGCAAGCTCGACATTGCCGAAACCACGGTCAAGATCCATGTCCAGCACATCCTGCGCAAGCTGCAGCTGACATCGCGCGTGCAGGCCGCCGTGGTGGCTGCCGGCCTGGATGCGGGTTGAGCCGGAACAGGCTCTACGCATTTATTGATAGCTGCTTGCACATGCCTGTCGGGCCCTCATGGCCTGAATGACACAGCTTTCAGAAGATTTCGCAAAAGCTGCCTGCAAGACCACCGCATTTTCAGAGGCGACGCGCTCGCCGTGCTTTTGCAAAACCGGCCGGTGGGCTTGCGTTGCAACTCAAGCAAGCTTCATGTTTCTGGTGCGGGTGTAGTAAATGATGCCGCCCAATGCCGCGCCAATAATCCAGGCGTAGCCAGACAGGTCGCTCAGCACGGGCACCCACACAGCGGCCACCGAGAAAACGGCGCCGATGGCGAAGGCCATGACGGCGTTGTCGTGCCAGCCGTTTTTGTAGTGGTACTGGCCGCCTTCCATGTTGTAGAGGTCTGCCTGGCTGAGCTCCTGTTTGCGTACCAGGTAGTAGTCAACAATCAAAATGCCGAACAGCGGCGCCAGGGTTGCGCCCAGTGTGTTGACAAAGCCGCCAATGCCGATCTGGCTGATCACGGCTGTCCACAAACCACCAATGACCAAGGCGAAGCCTGAGGTGATCAAGCCCGCTTTGCGAAAGCTGATCGTCGAGGGTGACAGGTTGGCAATGCCGTTGACCGCAGGAATGAAGTTGGCGACCAGGTTGATGCCCACGGTGGCGGCAAAGAAGGTGATGGCTGCGACGATGCTGAAGAACACGCTGTCGGCACGCTCCACGATTTCAGTCGGGTTGATGATGGCTTCACCGTACACGACGGCGGCGCCAGCGGTTGTCAGCAAGGCCAGGGCAGAAAACAAGATCATGTTCAGCGGCAAGCCCATGAGGTTGCCCTTGACCATGGCTTGTTTGTCTTTGGCATAGCGGGAAAAGTCGCTGAAGTTGACCATCACCGCCGCAAAGTAAGCCACCATGGTGCCAAAGATGGCGACAAAGCCAGACATCTCGGTCTTCCAGGTCGCTTTGGGGTTGGCAAAAATGGTTTGCGCGGCTGAAAGCAGCTGGCCGTCTGACTTGGACCACAGCACCACCACCAGGCCAATCATCACGACATACACAAACGGGCCCGCCAGGTTCAGGAAACCTTCAACCCAGTTCATGCCGCGCCAGAAGATGAAGATGTGAAACGCCCAGACGAACAGGAAAGCCACCCAGTCGATGCCGCTCAAGCCCAAAAACAGGACGTTGGATTCGGCACCGGTGAGGGTCTTGATCAACAACGACAAAGCGGTTGATGCGAAGTAAACCTGTGCACCGTACCAAAACACGGCAACGACGGCTCGCAAGATGGCCGGCAGCTTGGCGCCCGCTGTTCCCATGCTGGCGCGGGCAAACACGGGATACGAAATACCGTAGCGTTCGCCTGCCGCGCCTGACAGGTTGACCATGTACATCACAAACAGGCCTGCGGTGATCAAGGCGGCAAATGCCGTCCAGCCGCTGACGCCAAATGAAATAAACAAAGACGCCACCAGGCTGTAGCCAAACAGGGACTGGATGTCGTTGGCCCAGACATTGAATATGGCAAACCAGCCCCACGATTTTTCTTGCCGGGTAACCGGTTTTAAAGCGTTGTCGTTGTTCGATTGCATGCCTGTGTCCTTTGGGCGGTTGTCGCTCCGAGCCCGTTGACCCGGCACGCCGGGTGCCGTGTTTGATTTGCTTGCCATTTTGTATTCTGCTTTGTATACAAAACGGATGGGACCGTACCATAGATGCTGAAGTAGAAAATAGGGTAAATACCTATTATAATCAAGCGCTTGGCCTGTTGAAGCCAACTGAAGTCGAACCGGGACCCGGGCCGCTTTCACGCTATCCGGACGGTGGATGGCGTGCAATTGCTTAACTGTTTTGCAAGCCTTTCAACCAGGGTTTGAGCAACTGCGGGCTGGTGCTCCTGCACCTGGTTTACGTCCGCCAAACATGCGCCAAGCGCGCAGCGGCCATTCACTCCGCAATGATTCAGCAGAAATCCAGCTTGAATTTTTGGCCGAATCCGGCTGGTGTCTATTCCAGCCCGTCCGGGCTTAGCGCCTGGCCGCTGCAGGCAATGCGCTGCAGTCATTGACGGCGGTTTTTCCGGCAAAGCGGGCGTCTACCCATTCCAGCGCGGTGGTCTGGCCTGACACCATCGAGCCTTCGTGGTCAGCTTCAGCAAATACCTTGTAGTTCAGGACATTTCCCTTGGCGCACAGTTGCCGGGTCAGCAGGTCGGTGGTGCCGGGGAATACGGTGACGTCGGCTGATCCCTGCACGATCAGGGTGGGAACGGAGATTTTCAAGGTGCCTGGTTCATTCCTGGCTCCCAGTTTCAGGAATTTTGTCAGATCCGGCTTGGCCACGAACTGGTCTTTGGCAATCGCACTGGCCCAATACCCGGTGGTCAGCGTATGGGTCATGCACTGTTGGTAAAGGTCCGGCAAATGCTCAATGGCTTGCGGCGTCAGAATGCGGGCCAGATTGATCGACGGATCGGTCTTTGAATACGATTGCAGCACATACAGCACGTAGGGCAGCGACAGCTCGGTGCTATCCGAAGCCATGACGGCTCTGAGGCGGCCGGCGATTTGTAATGCTGGTGCAAATGCAACGTTGCCGACCAGTTTGAAATTGGGCACATAGGACGGACCCTGCGCCGCAGCGAAAAGGCCAGCCTGACCGCCCTGGGAATGGCCCACGACCGCGTAGCGTTTGCCGATTTGTGGCTCCAGTGTGCGGGCGGCGCGCAGCAGGTCGAGCGCGTTGCGTGCATTCGGCACGCCTTGCAGGAAAGGATGAAAGTCCGCAACGCCCAGGCCCTGGTAGTCGGTGGCGACCACGGCATAGCCGTTCTTGACGAAGTTGTCGAGCAAATGGCTGGTGACCTTGATGTAGGGATGTTCCGGCCCCTTGTCCGTATCGCGTGATGGTGCGCAGATCTCGTTCAAGCCGGTGGTGCCATGCGTCCAGTTGATGACGGGCCAGCCACCTGCAGGCGCCTGGCCTGCCGGAATCGACACCGTGCCCGAAACCAGGGTGGGACGCCCCTTGTCGTCAAGAGAGCGGTACAGCAGCAGGGTGTTTTTGGCCGCACTGGGCAGGCGCATCGTGCCCTCAAGCGCGCGGGCGTAGATGGGTGAACCGCGCTTGCCGGCAGGCAGTGCAGAAGGCGGCGCGTAAAAGGCGTCTCCGGCGGGGCCTTCAGGCACGGTGGCCGACGCCGCAGAAGCCGACGAGATCGCCGAGATCGCCGAGAGCATCAAGGTGAGTGAACAGGCGCTGATTTTCACAAGCTGAGGGATGAAAGACATGGGGAAATTACCTTGTGAAAACTCGGCGATGGGTCAGGTGCAACATGACGGACTGAACGACCAATCTGCATGTACATGTTACAAGAGCCTGTTTATTGGTACGCATCACACAAGGCTGACTTGGCCTTGAATGCTATTTTTTTAATAGCTGCAAGTACATACCAGTCATGCGCCGTCGGTCTAAAAGACATAAATTTCATGAAGTTGTGCGGTTGCGCAGCCTGCCCCTCGCATTCATCGCCCAAACGGGCGTTGACCTGCACCAAACTTTCCTGAATTGACGGGGCAGTAGTCCTTCAGAACGATGGCCACTGGGCGGGACATCGTTCGTCTGCGATCCGGTTGCGTTCCAACGGAGGATGTTCAAAAGCCCGACAAAAACCGACAGTCATGCCATGTCCCAACAGAACAACATGGCGTCCGAGCTGAACAATTCCAGAAAAGCCTGGTCGGTGCTGATCGTCAGCACGCTGGCGTTCACCTTCTGCTTAATGGTCTGGATGATGTTTGGCGTGATTTGCTTTATCGGCTTGAGCATGCTGATCTACCGCCGCATGTTTGACGAGCGCATCCGCTACACCAGCCACAAGACCGACCAGGTGGTGCGCAGCCACGCCCGAGGTGGGCGAGGCCGAGCGCCAGATCATCGAGGTGATGGTCGACGCCGAAGTGCAAAGCCCGCAGCCGAACGAAGACGAATGCCAGCGTTATTTCGACGCCAATCCGTCGCGGTTCGTGGTCGGCCAGGCGTTGCATCGGCGGCGTATTCTGTTTGCCGTTACGCCCTGCGTGAACGTGCAGGCGCTCACCGTGCATGCCGAAAAAGCGCTGCTGGAGCTGACGCGCAACGACGCATCTCTGCTGCGCTTGCGGTGTTTCAAGTCCGACTACTTTCCCCTGCACCAGCAGCGTTTTCAGGACCTGATGTCGCAAGGCCAGCACCCCAAGACGCTGTTCATCGGCTCCCCGGATTTGCGCCTGGTGCCCTACCTGCTGACCGGCAACGGCCCTGGCGAGCTGTTCATCGTGCGCAACGTCGCCGCCTTCATTCCGCCTTATGGCGGCTCGCACGGTCTGCACAGCACCACGGCCGCGATTAATACGCCGCGCTGATCTTGAGCCGCCGCTGATGCGATGGGGAATCTGTCGAATACCGGCCAATGGCAAACATCTTGCTGGGTGATTTTTGCAATGCCAAGAGCGCAATTACCTCGGATTCAATGACAAGTAGCGGCGGGGCTTGCAGGATAGACTGCACTTCGATCCTGAAAAATCTGTCTGTTTTCAATCACCGGATTTCAAGAAAATTCACCAACGAAAGGTCTTATGCGTACTTCAAAATTCAAACTGGCAGGGTTGGCGCTGCTGGTATCGGCAGCGGCCATTGCCCAGCCACAACAGCCCGTGGTGGCGTTGATCGCCACCGGCGGCACGATCGCCATGAAGATTGATCCAATCAAAAAAGCCCCCGTGCCCGCCATTTCGGGCGAAGACCTGCTGGCCACCGTGCCAGAGGTTGCCAAGTACGCCAAAGTGGAGGTCAACAACATTTCCAATGTGCCTTCCGATTACATGGACCCGCCGCGCTGGATCCAGCTCACCAAGGCGGTTCAGGCATCGCTGGCGCGCCCGGACGTGGCCGGCGTCATCGTCTCGCATGGCACCGATACCCTGGAAGAAACAGCGTATTGGCTCGACCTGACGGTCAACTCGGACAAGCCGGTGGTGCTGATTGGCGCGCAGCGCAACGCGTCCGAGCCGGATTTTGACGGCCCGCACAACCTGATCAATGCGGTGCGCATCGCGGTCGAGCCGCAGGCCAGGTCCAAGGGGGTTTTGCTGGCCATGAACAGCCAGATCAATGCCGCCCGCGAGGCCACCAAGACCCACACCTCCAGTGTTGAAACCTTCAAGTCTGGCGAGTTCGGTTTCCTCGGGGTGGTGGACTACGACCGGGTCACTTTTGCGCGCGCGCCGCTGCGCCGCCTGCACATCCCGATCCGCACTGACAAGATGCCTGATGTCGAAATTGTCGCAATGTACGGTGGCGCGGACGGCAAACTGGTCCGCTCCGCCGTGGACAACGGCGCCAAAGGGCTGGTCATCCAGGCGTTGGGCTGGGGCAACGTGAACATTCCGATGTTCAATGCGGTGAAATACGCGTTGTCGAAAAACGTGCCGGTCGTCATTTCGACGCGCGTCCCGACAGGGCGGGTGTTGCCCAACTATGGTTTTGAAGGCGGCGGAAAAACGCTGGCCGACGCCGGCGCCGTGATGGCCGACGACCTGTCACCCGCAAAAGCGCGCATCTTGCTGATGCTCATGCTGCAAGGTGGCAGCGCCCCCAGCCAGCGCGATCTTCAGGCCGCCTTCAGTCGCTAGATTTAGCGTGGTGCGGTTTCATGCATGGCCCAGGCCGTATGGCGCGGGCCCTGTCTGTTTTGTCAGCGCGGCGGTTTGTTGACGAGGCCGATCACTTCATGGGACCGGATCAAGCGTGGCGCTTAGTTCTTGAAAATCTTGAGCAATGTCACCGCAGGCGACGCGGAACCAATTTTGCGATCCGTTTTCGCGGCTTCGATGACTTCAACCAGTTCATCGTACTTGTCGGCTTGTCGATCCTCTAAATTGGTCATGTTCATGCTCCAACGAGTAAAAGTTCGAAATTTCGCGGGCTCGTTGTAGAGAAGACGTGAATTCTTATGACGGGGGTCTTTTTCTATCTTGTGAAATAGAGTGTTCAGGGTAGCTACCGGGCCCTCCAAGACCTGTAAAAACCAGCCTCCGTTGTAAAACAGGCTTCCGGTTACATCGACAAGTTCATTGTTGGATTTGGCTTTGTTTTGAATGGCGCCGAGTTCTGCCGAAGACATTTTCCGGACAGCTTGGCTGATATAGATAAGTTGATTTATTGACATTTTGCTTTTAACGATTGAAGAGAAGCGATAGGGCCTGAAATTGCAGGGTTAAAGCGTATTGAATCACAAAGCAACTTTTGTTGCACAACGCAATATTTTATTCGGCAACCCGCGAATGCCAACGGCGATCACTGTGGGAAAACCAGAATCTGGAGGGCTTGCCCGCTTCAATCTCGTCCACGTCACCTTGGGCGAGGTCGAACATCGTTTTGCTGTGACTGCGCGCCACTATGGCGCCCGTTGCATGGTTTACGGCAATGCGGCGCGCGCCCGACGAGGTCACACCAGTTGCGCAAGAGCCTTTACCAGGCGCTTCCCGGCGAAGGCAACCCGAGTTTTGCAATGGTCCTGAAGCGGTTCAGCCTCGCAGGGCCGTCCGGGCGCACTCGACCTGGCCCAGACGCCGCCCGCCCAGTCGGGATTCGCCTGGTTCACGCTCAATGACGTAGCGGCAGGAATGGCGGCGCCATCTTTCGGCGACACGCAGCCAGACGCTCGCCCAAGCTATGATCGCTATCAAATAAATAGCTGCTTGCGCATGCTCAGTAAGCGCCAAGGCCATATTTGATCCAAAAAAAGAAACATTGGCAAGTTCTGAAAAAACGCGTTTGACGCCGCGCCAGCATGACAGCGACATCGGGGTCAATGGTCTGAAAACAGCCATGACGCAGGGTTGCGCTACATCAGGAGTGCGCTTGAATCTGCGGGCCGGCGCCCACCCTGAAGCCAGCGCATCGGTAAAAAAGGTCTATTCTTGCTGCTTGCGCGGCGGCTGCCTTTTGAGCGGTACGGCTTGCGCCAGAACCTGAAATTCCACGGCTGCGGGCGACATGCGCCTCGCGCGCCTTCCCTTTCCCCCTAAGGAACCCACCCCATGAAACGCGAACATTTCGGCCGGCCGCAAGACCTGACCGCCACCCAGCCGATCAGCCACGACGTGCTGAAGGAAAAGTACCTCAAGCCCGGTGAAAGCGGCCTGGAAGATGTGTACCGGCGCGTGGCGCGGGCGCTGGCGTCGGTCGAACTGCCGGCCGAACGCGAAAAGCACGAAGCCCTGTTCCTCGAAAACCTGCATGCCGGCGCGATTGGCGCGGGCCGCATCATGAGCGCGGCGGGCACGGCCATCCAGGCGACGCTGATCAACTGCTTCGTGCAGCCGGTCGGCGACTGCATACAGGGCGTGGACGACGGAGGCTACCCCGGCATTTACGAGGCGCTGCGCGAAGCCGCCGAAACCATGCGGCGCGGCGGCGGCGTCGGTTACGACTTCTCGCGCATCCGGCCGCGCAACGCCGAGGTGAAGGGCACGTCGTCGATGGCCTCCGGCCCGTGCAGTTACATCAATGTGTTTGACCAGTCGTGTTCCACGGTCGAAAGCGCCGGCGCCCGGCGCGGCGCGCAGATGGGTGTGCTGCGCATCGACCATCCCGATGTGCACGAATTCATCACCGCCAAGCGCACGCCCGGCCGCTGGAACAACTTCAATGTGTCGGTCGGCATGTCGGACGCCTTCATGCAGGCGCTGAACGACGACCAGCCCTGGGAACTGGTGCACCAGGCCAAGCCCGGCGCCGGCCTGATTGCCAAAGGCGCCTTCCAGCGCGCCGACGGCCTGTGGGTTTATCAGACGGTGGCGGCGCGCGAGTTGTGGGACACGGTGATGAAGTCGGCCTATGACTTTGCCGAGCCGGGCATTTTGTTTCTGGACAACATCAATACGGACAACAACCTGCGCTACTGCGAGGCGATTGCGGCGACGAACCCGTGCGGCGAGCAACCCCTTCCGCCCTACGGCTGCTGCGACCTTGGCCCCATCATCCTGACGCGTTTTGTGCGCCATCCGTTTGGCTTTGATGGCGAGCCGGCGTTTGATTTTGAAGCGTTTGAAGCCTCGGTCGCCACGCAGGTGCGGGCGCTCGACAACGTGCTGGAAGTGACCTTCTGGCCGCTGCCGCAGCAGCAGGCCGAATCGTCTGCCAAGCGCCGCATCGGCGTCGGCTTTACCGGCTTGGGCAATGCGCTGACGATGCTGCGCTTGCGCTACGACGCGCCGGAAGGCCGCGACATGGCCGCCCGCATCGCCGAACGCCTGCGCGACGCTGCCTATGCCGCGTCGGTGGCGCTGGCCAAGGAAAAGGGCGCTTTTCCCAAGTTTGACGCCGACGGCTACCTGGCGCCCGGCACCTTTGCCAGCCGCTTGCCGGCCGAACTGCAGCAGGCGATTCGCGCCAGTGGTATCCGTAACAGCCACCTGTTGTCGATTGCGCCGACCGGCACCGTCAGCCTGGCCTTTGCCGACAACGCCTCCAACGGCATCGAGCCGGCGTTTTCGTGGATGTACAAGCGCAAGAAGCGCGAGTCCGACGGCAGCACCACCGACTACGCGGTCGAGGACCACGCCTGGCGCCTGTACCGCGAACTGGGCGGCGACGTGGACCAGCTGCCCGACTATTTCGTCTCGGCGCTGGAGATGTCGGCCACCAGCCACATTGCCATGATGCAGGCGGTGCAGCCCTTCGTCGACACGGCGATTTCCAAGACGGTGAACGTGCCGGCCGACTTTGCCTACAACGACTTCAAGAGCCTGTACCACCAGGCCTGGCGCGCCGGATTGAAGGGCCTGGCGACCTACCGGCCCAATGCCATTCTGGGCGCGGTGCTGGAAACCCATGCCACGCCCGAAGCCCCACCCGCCGTGGCTGCCCCGGCCCTGGTGGACCCGATGCGCACGGTGATTGAAAGCCGGCCCAAGGGCGCGTTGTCGGCGGTCGCGGAAAAGGTCGAATACTGGACGCAGGAAGGCCACAAGACGCTGTACATCGTGGTGTCGTTCCTGCCGGTGCCCGCCGCCAGCGGCACCGGCATGGTCGACCGCGCCATCGAGTTCTTCATGCCCGTGGGGCAGAGCGGCGAGTCGCAGCAATGGATCACGTCGAGCATGCGCATGCTGTCGCTGGCGGCGCGTGGCGGCTTCCTGGAGCGCGCCCTCGGCGACATGCGCAAGGTCGCCTGGGACCGGGGCCCGGTGCGGCTCGGCACCTACGAAAAAGCCGACGGCACGCGTGTGCCGCTGTGGCACGACTCCGAGGTGGCGGCGATTGCCTATGCGGTGCAGAACATCATTGCCCGGCGCGCTGCCCTGGCCGCCGTGAGCCTGGCGCCAGCCGAACCCTTCCAGGTCGCCTCGCATCTGGCGCCGCCCGTCATGGCCGGCAAGAAGTGCAGCGAATGCGGCGCCCCTGCCGTGATCCGCAAGGACGGCTGCGACTACTGCACCCAGTGCGGCCACCTGGGCACGTGCGGATGAGCGCCCGCCGCTTGCGCGGCAGCGCCTTGCCAAGGCCGGCGGGGTCGCCTGCGCGCTGACTGCTGCCTTGGCGCAAGAGAGGCATCCGATGAACGTCCTGGCCGAACCGGCTCAAGCGCTGGCTGCAGCGCCGTCCGACCCTGAAATCGGGGCGCTGGCTGCAGCGCTGTTCACGCTGGCGCCTGGCGAACACGCGCTGTGCTTTGTCAGCATCGGCACCTTGCAGTGCCGCAAGACTGCCCGCCTGCGGCCCGTGCCGGCCGACTTCGCCAGGACCCTTTTGCCCGGCGGCGGCACGGTGGCGGGTTTTTGATCTGCCGTGCCGTGCCGTGCCGTGCCGTGCCGTGCAGTGCAGTGCAGTGCAGTGCAGTGCCTTGGCGTGCGCTTTCACTTTTTTTATGACTGGATACTGCATGGACATTTCGACTTTTGACGATCTTTTGCAGGCCGCCCGCGCGCAGCCCGATCCGCAGCGCCTGCTGTTTGTCTTTGCCGGCGTGGAACTGCCCGATGACGCGACGCCCGCGCAGCGCGAGCGTTTCGAGGCCGGGCAGGGCGGCGCGCTGGTGCCGCTGATGTGCGTGGACAAGCGCCCTGACGAACTGGCGTCGTTTGCCGCGCTGGTCGAGGAGGCCAGCTAGTTCGGCCCCAACCCATGGGGCATCGTGTTTGCCGCCGCCATGTCCGGCAGCGTGAACCAGGCGCCGACCAGCGAAGACGCAGAGGAGCCGCTGCAGCGCATGGTCGAGGCCATCAAGCGCGGCGAGCATGGCGGCTATGTTCCGTTCGATCCGCAGGGCCATACCGTCCAGATCGGCTGACATGGCCACTGACACCCGTCCCACCCGCCGTCCGGTCATGCTGCCCGGCCACAGCGCGCCGGCCGCCGGGCTTGAAGCGCCGTTCGAGATGCTGGCCGCCTGCCATGACCGGGTCGAGCGCATGCTGGCGCTGCAGGGCAAACTGCAGCGCCACCTGCTGGACAAGGGCTGCGACGGGCCGGCCCGCCAGGCGGCACGCGACGTGATGCGCTACTTCGACCTGGCCGCGCCGCTACACCACCAGGACGAGGAACTGCATGTGTTCCCGCCGCTGCTGGCTGGACCCGATGCTGGACTGCGCAAGCTGGTGCAGCGCCTGGTTCTGGACCACCGGCACATGGAAACCGCGTGGCTTGAAGCCCGCCGCACGCTGCAGGCCATCGCCGTCAGCCCTGCATTCGGCGGGTTGCCGCTCACGCCGGTCCAGACCGCAGCGCTCGACCAGTTCGCGGCCCTGTACCGCGGACACCTCGATGACGAAAACAGCATCGTCTATCCCGCCGCCCAGGCGATGTTGCCGCCTGGCGCCGTGCAGGGCATGAGCGAAGACATGATGCAGCGCCGGGGTGTCCACCCCCAAAGGCAGCCCCACCCGCCAGCTTTGTGACGCAGGCAAAATACGCGGCATGAATGCGCCCACTTTTCCAAACGACATGACCCCCGCCAGCGCAGCCGGCAGCGCGCTGGAAAAGCGCATGCAAGCCATGGGTTTACAGGCAAAAACGGCTTCTGCGCAAGTGGCACGTGCGCCGGCAGCTATTAAAAACAGAGCGCTTGTCGGACTGGCCAAATTGCTGCGGCAGAACCTGGCCGAACTGCAGTCCGCCAACCAGCGCGACCTGGACCGCGCGGCCGCTGCCGGGCTGGCCGGGCCGCTGCTGGACCGGCTCAAGCTGGGTGCCAAAGACCTCGAAACCGTGGCGCTGGGCTGCGAGCAACTGGCCGCCATGCCCGACATCATTGGCGAGATCATCGGCATGAAAGAGCAGCCCAGCGGCATCCGTGTCGGCCAGATGCGCGTGCCCATTGGCGTGTTCGGCATGATTTACGAAAGCCGGCCGAACGTGACGATCGAGGCGGCTGCGCTGGCGATCAAGAGCGGCAATGCCTGCATTTTGCGTGGCGGCTCCGAGGCCATCGAGTCGAACAAGGCGCTGGGCGCGCTGGTGCAGCAGGCGCTGCTTGAAGCCGGCCTGCCGGCGAAGGCCGTGCAACTGGTGCCGACCACCGACCGCGAAGCCGTCGGCCATCTCATCGCCATGCCGCAGTTTGTCGATGTCATCATTCCGCGCGGCGGCAAGGGCCTGATCGAGCGCATCAGCCGTGATGCCAAGGTGCCGGTCATCAAGCACCTGGACGGCAACTGCCATGTGTATGTCGATGACCCGTGCGACATCGCCATGGCGGTGCAGATTGCCGACAACGCCAAAACGCAGAAATACAGCCCCTGCAATGCCACCGAGAGCCTGCTGGTGGCGCGCGGCGTGGCGGCTGAATTCTTGCCGCTGATTGGGGCGATTTATGCCGCCAAGGGTGTGGAGATGCGGTGCGATGAGGCTGCAGCGCATATCCTTCGGGCGCAGGCAGCTGTTCGTTCAGTCGCAAGCATCGTGTTGGCCACAGAGCAGGACTGGTACGAGGAATACCTCGCGCCGGTCATCAGCATCAAGGTGGTGGGCGGCGTGGACGAGGCGATTGCGCACATCAACCGCTATTCCAGCCACCACACCGACGCCATCCTGACGCGCGACCACCTGCATGCCCAGCGTTTTCTGCGCGAGGTCGATTCGGCCAGCGTCATGGTCAACGCCAGCACCCGCTTTGCCGACGGATTCGAATACGGGCTGGGGGCGGAAATCGGCATCAGCACCGACAAGTTCCATGCGCGCGGGCCGGTTGGCATCGAAGGCCTGACCTCGCTCAAGTACGTGGTGCTGGGGCAGGGCGAGGTCCGCACCTGAACCGCTGGGGCACCCGGCAACCGGCGGCTTGTATGCCCGAGCGGCATGTAGGCCATTTGCGCATCTGTTACGCCGGTTGCGGCCGGTGGATTCATAAGCCCTAGAATTCGGCATCACCGAACAAGATAACGATATCCCCCATCGAAAGTGGCCGCATGGTTCCGCACCTCATCACCGCCCTGACCGGCCCCATCAACGAGCTTGAGCAGCGCATCCTGGACACCACGCCAGCCATCGAGCGCTGGTTTCGGCTCGAGTGGATGGAGCACACGCCGCCGTTTTACAGCTCGGTCGATATCCGCAACGCCGGCTTCAAGCTCGCGCCGGTCGACACCAACCTGTTTCCCGGCGGCTGGAACCACCTGACGCCGCAGATGATGACGCTGGCGGTGCAGGCCGCCATGGCCGCGATTGAAAAAATCTGCCCGGAAGCGCGCAACCTGCTGGTGGTGCCTGAACACCACACGCCCAACCCGTCCTACCTGGCCAACGTGCTGCAGCTCAAGCAGATTTTTTACCAGGCCGGCCTGAATGTGCGGTTTGGTTCGCTGAGCCCGGACATCAAGGAGCCGACCACGGTGCAACTGCCCGACGGCGAGAGCCTGGTGCTGGAGCCACTGATCCGCACCGACCGCCGGCTGGGACTGAAGGATTTCGATCCCTGCACCATCCTGCTCAACAACGACCTGTCGGCCGGCATTCCCGGCATGCTGGAAGACCTGCACGAGCAGTACCTGCTGCCGCCGCTGCATGCCGGCTGGACGGTACGCCGCAAGTCGAACCATTTCAAGGCTTATGAAGAGATTTCCAAGCGCTTTGGCAAGCTGCTGGGCATTGACCCGTGGCTGATCAATCCGATGTTTGCGCAATGCGATGACGTTGACCTGGCCCAGGGGCGCGGCATGGAATGCCTGAGCACGCATGTCGATGCGCTGCTGTCGCGCATCAAGCGCAAGTACAAGGAATACGGCATCAACGAAAAGCCGTTCGTCATGGTCAAGCCCGACAACGGCACGTCGGGACTGGGCGTCATCACCGTGCATGACGCCAAGGAACTCGAAGCCATCGCGCGCAAGGCCAAAGCCAGGCCCGGCGCGTCCCGCGACGCTGCGCCACCGTCTGAAGTCATCATCCAGGAAGGCGTGCTGACCAATGAACGCATCAACGATGCCGCGGCCGAGCCGGTGGTCTACCTGATGGACCGCTACGTGGTTGGCGGTTTTTACCGGGTGCATTCCGAGCGCGGCGTGGACGAGAACCTCAACGCGCCCGGTGCGCGTTACGAGCCGCTGTCGTTTTCAGACAGCGGCCGGCTGCCTCAAAATGGTGAAAAGCCCGGCTCCAGCGCCCCGAACCGCTTCTACATGTACGGCGTCGTCGCCCGGCTGGCCATGCTGGCGGCCAGCTACGAGCTGGAAGCGACCGATCCGGATGCCGAGGTTTACGACTGAGCGTGCGGCCGGGCAGGGCGTGGCCCGGCAAGTTGTCGCGGTGCAACAAAACCCGTGTTTCTGCCGGTCGCGGGTGTTCACTGCTTCCAGGCCCATGGGCTGAGTGCAAAATGGCGGTCCCTTCGACAAGCCTTCCACGGGCCATGGCCTCCCCTGGCGGTGCTCGAATCCAGTCCTTTTTCCAAGACGGGCAGCTTTTGTGACAAGTCAAAAATCATCTCTCGCGGCACTCACCGTAGGCGCCATTGGCGTGGTCTATGGTGATATTGGCACCAGTGTCCTGTATGCCATCAAGGAGGTGTTCGGCTCCGGGCATGTTCCTTTCACGCCCGAGAACGTCTACGGCATCCTGTCCATCTTCTTCTGGACGCTGACCGTCATCGTTTCGCTGAAATATGTCACGCTGGTGCTGCGCGCCGACAACCACGGCGAAGGCGGGCTGATCGCCATGCTGGCGCTGGCTTCCACGGCGGTGCAGGACAGGCCCCGGTTGCGCCGTGTGCTGCTGCTGGTCGGCATCTTTGGCACCTCGCTGTTTTATGGCGACGGCGTCATCACCCCGGCCATTTCCGTGCTGTCGGCGGTTGAGGGGCTGGAGGTGATTTCGCCCACCTTCACCAAGGCGGTGATTCCGACCACCCTGGTCATCCTGTTCGGGCTGTTTGCGCTGCAAAAGCATGGCACGGCCGGCATCGGCAAGTTCTTTGGCCCCATCACCATTGTCTGGTTTGCAGTGCTGGCCATTCTGGGCGTGTCCCAGATCGTGACCCACCCCGAGATCCTGCTGGCGATCAATCCTTATTACGCCTTGATGTTCATGTGGGAGAACCCGGGCACCACCTTCATCATCCTGGGCGCCGTGGTGTTGTGCGTGACCGGTGCCGAGGCGCTGTATGCCGACCTGGGCCACTTCGGCAAGAAACCGATCCGGCTGGCCTGGTTTTCGGTGGTCATGCCGTCGCTGGTGCTGAACTATTTCGGCCAGGGCGCGCTGCTGCTGAACAACCCGGAAGCGGTCAAGAACCCGTTTTACCTGATGGCGCCCGACTGGGCGCTGATCCCGCTGGTCGTGCTGGCCACGATGGCCACGGTGATTGCCTCGCAGGCGCTGATCACCGGGGCCTTCAGCGTCACCAAGCAGGCCATCCAGATGGGCTACCTGCCCCGGCTGCGCATCGAGCACACCAGCGTGCGCGACACCGGCCAGATCTACATGCCGTTTGTCAACTGGAGCCTGTTTGTCACCATCGTGCTGGCGGTGGTGATGTTCCGCTCGTCGAGCAACCTGGCGGCGGCCTACGGCATAGCGGTCTGCACCGACATGCTGATCACCACCGTGCTGACCTTCTACGTGATTCGCTACGGCTGGAAATACCCGCTGTGGCTGTGCCTTGCTGCCACCGGCGTGTTTTTTGTGATCGATTTCGCGTTTTTCGCGTCCAACCTGATGAAGCTGTTCGCCGGCGGCTGGTTTCCGCTGGCGATTGGCGGCGCGGTGTTCACCCTGATGATCACCTGGAAGGAAGGCCGCCGCCTGCTCAATGAAAAGCTGCGCACCGACGCCATCGACCTGCCGAGCTTCCTCGATTCGGTGTTTGTCAGCCCGCCGCAGCGCGTCGAGGGCACGGCGGTCTTCATGACCGCCGAGCCGGGCATGGTGCCCAACGCCTTGCTGCACAACCTCAAGCACAACAAGGTGCTGCATGAGCAGAACGTGTTTGTCACGGTGCGCAACCATGAGGTGCCCTGGATCGGCATGAACAAGCGGCTGGAAGTGGAGTCACTGGGCCATGACTGCTGGCAGGTCAATGTCCACTACGGTTTCAAGAACAACCTGGACCTGCCCAAGGCGCTGCAGCAGATCAAAAACCGGGGCTGCCAGCTGGAGCCCATGACCACGAGCTACTTTTTGTCGCGCGACACGGTGATTCCTAGCATCGGCAGCGGCATGGCCGCCTGGCGTGAAAAGCTGTTTGCGCAGATGCACCACAACGCCAGCGGTGCGGCGGATTTCCTGAATTTGCCGAACAATTCCGTGGTCGAGCTGGGCAGCAAGATCGAGATTTAAGCAAAATCCGGCTCTTGCGCAATCCCTGATTGGGTTTTTTGCTCCTTAATTAATAGCATATGGCTGCCGCCGGGTTGACGCTGGCGGGGTTCCATGGAAAATCCATGCCAATGCCGCCAACGACAACACGGTGTCCGGCGCGGCCCCGCGGTTTGTACAACAATACGCTCCAGTCACCGCCGCGCATGCCCATCCTGTGCCGGCGCCACCAACCCCGGACCGCCAGGTCCCCTCCCATTCCATGAACATCCTTTTTATTGCCGATCCGCTCGAATCCTTCAAGATCTACAAGGACACCACCTTTGCCATGATGCGCGAGGCGCAGCGGCGCGGCCACACCATCAGCGCCTGCGAGCCCAAGGACATCATGTGGCAGCAAGGCACGCCGGTGACCGCCTTCGTGCGCGACATCATTCTCACTGGCGATGCGCAGGACTGGTTCACCGCCGAGCAGCAGCCTCCGCACGAGCGGCCGCAGCCGCTGAAGGACGTCGGCTGCGTCATCATGCGCAAGGACCCGCCGTTCGACAGCGAATATGTCTACAGCACCCACCTGCTGGAGCAGGCCGAGCGCGAAGGCGCCAGGGTCTTCAACAAGCCGCGCGCGCTGCGCGACCACCCTGAGAAACTCGCCATCATGGAGTTCCCGCAGTTCATCGGCCCGACGCTGGTGACGCGCGACGCCGCCGACATCAGGCGTTTTCATGCCGAGCACCAGGACATCATCTTGAAGCCGCTCGACGGCATGGGCGGCATGGGCATTTTCCGGGTCAGGGCCGACGGCCTGAACCTGGGCAGCATCATCGAAACCCTGAACAAGAACGGTGCCGAAAGCGTGATGGTGCAGAAGTTTTTGCCTGAAATTGTCAAGGGCGACAAGCGCGTGCTGGTGATTGGCGGCAAGCCGGTGCCGTTCAGCCTGGCGCGCATTCCGCAGGGCAGCGAGGTGCGCGGCAACCTGGCCGCCGGCGGCCTGGGCGTGGCGCAGCCGCTGTCCACGCGCGACCTCGAGATTGCCGAGGCACTGGGACCGGTCCTGGCCGCGCGCGGCCTGCTGCTGGCTGGCATCGACGTGATTGGCGACTGCGTGACCGAGATCAACGTCACCAGCCCGACCTGCTTCCAGGAAATCCATGACCAGATGGGCTTTGACGTGGCGGCGATGTTCATCGACGCGCTGGAAGCCGCGCTGGCGGCCTGAAACCGGCCATCGCAGGGTTCAGGCGTCGAGCAGCACGCCACCCTGGAACACCTTGAGTTCGCCCGGCGAAAAGGCCGTCCAGGTCTCGTTGGTGGTCAGCGGCGCGGTGACCACCACCGCCACCCGGTCAGTCGGCTGGGTGTGGTCTTCAAAGTTCACGCTCACGTCCTCGTCGCTCAGCGTGGCATGGGCAAACGGGTGGCGGCGCTCCACGTACACCAGCTGGGTCGACGCATGCGCCCACAGCGCCTGGCCGTTGCTCAGCAGAAAATTGAAGGTGCCGTGTTGTGCCGCCTGCGCCGCCAGTTCGCGCAGCGTCAGCGTCAGCTCCTGCACGCTGGGAACGTCGGCATGCGACTTGGCCAGCTCCTGCATGATCCAGCAAAACGCGCGTTCGCTGTCGGTGGAGCCGACCGGCCGGAAGCTGCCGTGCAGGCGCGGCGCAAAATCGACCAGGTTGCCGTTGTGCGCAAACACCCAGTAGCGGCCCCACAGTTCGCGCACGAAGGGGTGGCAGTTTTCCAGCGCCACCCGGCCCTGCGTGGCCTTGCGGATGTGCGCAATCACGTTGCGGCTCTTGATCGGGTAGCGGCGGATCAGCTCGGCCACCGGCGACGCGCAGGCCGGCAGGTGGTCAACGAAATGGCGCAGCCCCTTGCCATCGCCGGGCCCGTCC
Organism: Polaromonas sp. CG9_12; assembly: GCA_000751355.1. Lineage (GTDB taxonomy): Bacteria > Pseudomonadota > Gammaproteobacteria > Burkholderiales > Burkholderiaceae_C > Polaromonas. The sequence continues at coordinate 2,540,919 of CCJP01000005.1, forward strand.
ACGGCGCTGTCGCCTTCAAAAAACGCAATGCCCCAGCCGTCGGCATGGTGGTCGGTGCGGCCGCCGCGCTGTGCGAAGCCGCGAAAGCTGAAGGTCACGTCGGTGGGCGCGTTGCAGTTCATGCCGAGCAGCTGGCACATGGTCTAGTCTCCGGTGGAAGGGGTGGAAGGCGGCGGCACGCGCAACTGCAATGCCGCCACCATGGCGACCACGCACAGCGCGGCCAGCATCAAAAACGATTCATTGAAAGCGGCCAGCCGCGCCGGGCTGCTGGCGGCCAGGTCCAGCGAATCGCCGTGTACCGCCAGCCGCCATTCGAGCACGATGCCGCACAGGCTGACGCCCATCGCGCCGCCCAGCATGCGCACGAAGCTGATGGCACTGGCGCCCTGCGACACCAGTTCCTTGGGCAGCGGCCGCAGCGAGCCCAGGTTGAGCGACGGCAAAATAAAGCCCAGCCCGATGCGCCCCAGCGTCGCCCACACGGCCAGCAGCCACAGCGCCGAACTCAGCGTGAGCGTTCCCATCAGCGCGAACGACACCGCCAGCAGCCCCAGGCCGACGGTGACCAGCTGCCAGGTCGGCTGCCGGTCGGCCAGGCGGCCGACGATCGCAATCGTCGCGGCCAGCACGACGCCGGCGGGCAGCAGCACCGCGCCGGCATGCGAGGCCGACAAATTCAGGCCCAGCTGCATGTACACCGGCAGCAGGTAGGTCGAGCCGAACAGCGCCGTGCCATAGATGAAGGCCACCACGCTGCCCATGGCGAAGGGCCGGTGGCCGAACAGCGCCAGGTTCATCAGCGGTTCCCGGCCGGTCGCCTGCATGCGCCGCTGCCAGCCAATGAAGCCGGCCAGCAACGCCAGCGCGGCGCCCAGCAGCAGGGCGGCCTGCAGAGGATCGCTGCCCTGGCCTTGCAGCGCGACCATGCCGTTGAGCAGGCACAGCGTGCCGGCGCCGGCCAGCAACAAGCCGCGCCAGTCGATCATCGCGCCACCGCGCACGGCCGCCGTGCCGCCGGGTGCGCTGTCGGGCACATAGCGCCAGGCCATCCACAGCGACAGCAGGCACAGCGGCACGACCATGAAAAAAATCGAGCGCCAGCCGAACAGGTCCACCAGCACCCCGCCCACGCTCGGGCCCAGCGCCGGCGCCAGCACCACGCCCATGCCGAACAGCCCGCTGGCCCGGCCCTGCTCATGGGTGCCGAAGGCGCGCATGATGATGATGGCCGCGATCGGCTGCACCACGCCCGCCGCCACTCCTTCGGCGACGCGCGCGGCCAGCACCAGCGTAAAGTCGCCGGCCAGGCCGCCGCCGATGCCGCCGGCCATCAGCAGCAGCATGCTGCCGACATAGGTGCGGCGGTAGCCGTAGCGCGCCAACAGCCACGGCGTGGTCAGCATGGACACCGTCATGGCGACCATGAAGCCCGACGTGACCCACTGCGCCCGGCCCTGGCCCAGCGCAAAGTGCTGGCTCATGTCGGGAATCGCCACGTTGACGATGGTCGATGACATGATCGACGCCATCGTGCCGACCATCACGGCGACCAGCAGCAGCCAGCGGTAGCGCGCACCGAAACGCGCCTGCAGGGCGGCGATGGACGATGCAGGCGGCAGGGCGTTCAAGCGCGGTCCTGGCCCGGTGTCAGTTTCTCGGTTCCGACCAGAGCTTGCCGCCGGTGGCCCAGTTCCCGGGCTGGATGTCGGTGATCAAGACATCGACCGAGTCCGGCTGGCCGCCCAGGATTTCGACGCTGACGCGGGTGATGGCCTCGACCAGCTTTTTCTTTTGCTCCAGCGTGCGGCCTTCGAGCATTTCGACGTGGTAGGTGGGCATGGTTTTCCTTTGGATGGATGGGTTTCGGATGGCTGGCTGCGACGATGTGCGCAAGCTGTGCATTATTCCGTGTCTGGCCGTGCGTTGCTGCGGGGTGCTTGTTTTTTAACGAATAATGCCTTTTGCGCTTGTTGCGCCTTGGTAAACAGCTACTATTTTGATAGCGAATGTGTTTTTGCCAGCTTCAGTCCACCTCGCGCGTGCCCCGGCAGCGGTCCTGCGCATAGCGGCTGCAGCCCCAGAACTGCTTGCCGGCATTCGCGCCGCTGCGCGCCTGGCGCAGCACCATCGCCGCGCCGCACACCGGGCAGTCCGGCGCCGACAGGCCGGCCGGTGCCGTGGAGGACGGGCCGCTGCCAGCCTGCGCCCGGATGCCGCGCAGCAGGGTGGCTCCGTTGATCAGCGTCAGCGCCAGGCCGTTGGCAAAGCGCACGGCTTCCTCGGTGAATTCGCCCGAGGTGACGACAAAGCCGCCGGCCGCGCCGTGCGCCGCCATGACGCCGTACAACTCGCGCACCGGCTGCACGCCGACGCGCAGCGCGCGCCAGTGCTTGCATTGCACCAGGTGGCTGCCGCCGTCGCTTTGCAGCACCACGTCCACGCCGCCATCGGCGCCGCCGCCGCCGTTGTCCGTCACGCCGTAACCCTGGCGCCGGAAATACTCGCCGACCAGGATTTCAAACTCCTGCCAGCGCATGCCGTCGAGGGCGTCAGGGCGGCTGGCGGCAGCGGCGTGCAGCCGTGCGGCCCTGTCCCGCCGGAAGGCCGACAGCAGCGCGCCCATGCCGAAAAACAGCGGCAGCAGGTACTGCCCTGCCAGCGCCAGCCCGTGCGTCACCGCCCACAGGACAAAGCGTCCCATCTGCCCGGGTTGCGGGGTGCCAAACGGTTTTTGCGCCAGGTGGTGCAGGCCCAGATAGGCCAGCCCCGCCAGCGCCAGGCCCAGCCACCAGGGCAGGCGCGCGGCCAGCCCCATCAAGGCCTTGGGCCAGCCCTGCTTTTCACGTAACTCCATCGCTGACTTTTCCCAACTCGTCTTTTCGCCTGGCGCTGCGCTGCGTTTGCCAATGTATTCCGTATTCAGCCATGCCGAGGGTTCAGTGCAGTGCGCGAACCATCGGCCAACGGGGACAGCGGGCAACAGCCTATGTGAGGTGCGGCAAGAATGAACCTCGGGGACTGCCGCCGAACGTGCGCAGAAAGCGGCTGATTTTAGTTCAAATCAGGGCTTTGGCCTGAAGCTTCCAGTGTAAGCAGCTATATTTTTTATAGCGTTTAAGCTGTCCCCGACGCCGCCAGTGCCCCCAGCGCCGCTGGCAACGTGCAGCCCGTCCAGGCGCCCGGAGACTGGGTTAGAGTTCACCACGGCTGTCAAAAAAACGCTTCACGCGCGCGCCACAGCCTTCCCAAGGAAACCCCATGCATCCCAACCAGACCCGGCTCGACCATTTCTACGCCGCCTTTGCGCGCCTTGACGCCGACGCCATGGCAGCCTGCTATGCGCCCGATGTCCGGTTCGATGACGAGGTGTTTTCCCTCCGCGGCCATGAGCAGGTCAGCGGCATGTGGCGCATGCTGTGCGAAGCCACCCAGGCCAGGAATCGGGAAGACTGGAAGCTCCGCCACAGCGCCCTGCAAGCCGACGACCGCCGGGGCAAGGCGCACTGGGAAGCTGACTACCAATTCAGCGCCGCCCGGCGCAAGGTGCACAACGTCGTCGACAGCGTGTTTGAATTCAACGAAGCAGGGCTGATCACCCGCCAGCGCGACCGCTTCAACTTCTGGACCTGGTCGCGCCAGGCGCTGGGCCTGCCCGGCATCCTGCTCGGCTGGAACCCCTCGTTCCGGACCATGGTCAAGCGCCAGGCGGAGGTCAACCTGGAAAACTACCTGCAAGCGCGCAGGCACTGAGCCATGGCCACTTGCCCCGCACAAGTGGGGTGGCTGTGCAAGGCCAGCGTCCCTGCGCAAGCACCGGGTGGCGGCGCTGCCTTCGAAAACGCCCTCCTCCTCGGGCGACCTTGTTCCACGGCAACCCGCGCAAGGATCAGAACGGGGCGGTAGGCCGGGACGGAAGCATCGACAACAGACCTTCGGCCGCCGCCTTGTAGGCTTTCAGGCAAGCCGTTCCCACGCGCATCGCCGCCTCATGCGAAGGATAGGGGTGGTCCGACGCGTCGATGCACACCTCGCCGGCCTGCTCCTGCGCGGACAGCTGCGTGACGATCCAGCAAAAAAGCCCGGGCGACGATTCCTCCACCCGCAGATTGAGCGCGCCTGAGGAAATCTGCGAACGCGCCGTCATACCGCCCGACCCAGTTCGGTCCCGACATCCCGCGCACCGGTTCCGACTTCGGCCACGGCCATGCGCAACTCCAGTTCGCTGCAGCGCAAGGCGGCCAGCCAGTAATTCACCGAGGCCGGTTCATTGATGTTGATCGGCTCGTTGGACGGCGCATGAACGTTTGGCAAGAAGTTTGGCGGGTTGGATTGCATGGTTTTTTTCCTGGCGGTTGGTGAAGGAGGTGCCCAATCTTCTGGCAATGATTTTTAACGTCATGTCAGAGACTTCACCATGAGCTTGCAATCCATATCGACCAAGAACAATGGGTCAAATGACCTAATGAAGGGGTTAACCATCGGCCAGGACGCCCGGCAACCCCAATGCGCCGGCTCAGCCTGGCGTCAAGCCCCGCAGCACTTCTTGTATTTCTTCCCGCTGCCGCAAGAGCACGGATCGTTGCGCCCCGGCGTGGCTTCCTTGCGGATGGTTTCGACCTTCGGCCCCATGGTGTTCCACAGCTCGCGCAGGTCGTACACCGCCCAGATGGCCTCGCCGAACGCATTGAGCCGCGCAATGCTGGTGCTGGGCGTGCCTTCTTCGCTCAGCGGCGAGACTTCGCAGGCGCCGGTGTCGTCCTCGGTCATGGCGACGACCGCCTGCAGCGCGCCGTCCAGCCACTTGGCGGCGTCCTTGTCACGCGGGGCGGCCCATTCGTCGGACCAGCTTTCGACCGCGAACATGAAGCCCAGCGCCCACACCTGCGCGAACGCCGGCAGGTCTTCCCTGGCAAACGCTGCCTGTTCCTCGGGCGGCAGGTCGGCCACCACGCCGCGAATGTCCATGACTTCAGGGTGGTAGCAGGCGTCGTCTTCCAGCGAATCGACTTCGGCATCGAGCGCGGTTTCGACTTCCTTCCAGCGCTGGTTCCACAGCGCCACGAAGCGCTCTTGCTGCGCGTCGCTGGCAAAAGAGCCGGTGTCGGCGTCGGGCTCCTCGCCCTCGGCCGGCAGGCCGAGCAGCACGCCCAGGTATTCGTCGGCGGGAATCGGGCGGCGCGCGCAGATCACGGCGGCCATGAAGCCTTCGCAGAATTCCCACTGCGGCGTTTCGTCGTAGCGGCTGCGCAGGTCGTCCAAAATGGCATCGAGTTCGTCGAAGGCTTCGGTTTCCATCCAGGGGGTGTCGGGGGATGCGGCAGGGGAGAGGCTTGAGTTCGTCATAAATGTTCCGTCCTGCGCCTCGGGCGAGGCGTTTGGCCTCAAAGTTTAACTGTCCCGGCCAGCGCCTGTGCCCAGGGGCGTTCTGGTTTTGGCGGCTCCGCCAGCGTTTTGCAGCGCGGTGGCCGCACCTGTCCACGGTTTGGCGCACCGGTGAAAAGTTGCGGAATTGAAGGCAGCGGCCTTCAGCGGGGCATTGTGATGCGCGTGCTATCGGCAGGCCGAATCTGTCCGATTTTTCTGAATGCTATGAATTGCATAGCTGTCTTTGCCCGCCTGATGTGCGGCAGCAGCCTTTTTGGCACTCAAATGGCAATGACCCCGGTCATCCGGCGGTTGGCGCTTTCGCTTCTGAATTTCTCGTTCCCGCCTTGGGGGGGAGAGCCAGCAGCTTTGTCAGGGCTGCAAAATCCAGCGGCTTGACCAGGTGGTGGTCAAAACCGGCTTCCAGGGATTTGCGGCGGTCTGCTTCCTGGCCCCAGCCGGTCATGGCAATGATCAGGATGCTTTGGCCATCCGGCTGCTGACGGATGGCGCGACAGGCTTCGTGGCCGTTCATCTTCGGCATGCCGATGTCGAGCAGGATCACATCGGGCCGGAAAGCGGCAGCACGCTCGACGGCCTCCACGCCGTCATAGGCGGTTTGCGTCTCGTCGCCGTCCAAGCGAAGCAGCATGGCAAGGCTGTCGGCACTCTCGCGCATGTCATCCACCACCAGAATGCGGCGGGCCGCCACGGGCGGCGGTGGTGCGCTTATTGGCACTGGCGCGGCTGCCCTTTCCAGCCACACTGGCAGACGCACGACGAACGCGCTGCCCCGGCCCTGGCCCTGGCTGTGGGCCGTCAAGGTGCCGCCATGCAACTCGGTCAGCAGCCTGGCCAGCGACAGCCCGATCCCCAGCCCGCCCTGGGACTGATCCAGCGAGCTGCGAACCTGCGTGAACAGCTCGAACACCTGGTGCAGCATGTCGGACGCAATGCCAATGCCGCTGTCCCTGACCGTCAGCACGACCTCGTACCCTTGCCGCTCTGCGTTCAGCCAGATGTGCCCGCCCGGTGGGGTGTACTTGCAGGCATTGTTCAGCAGGTTGCCGAGCACCTGGGCCAGCCGCATCGGGTCGGCATTCAGGGTGATCGGCTCAGGCGGCAGCGAGACCTGCAGTTGGTGACCGGCACGCTCGCACTGCATGCGGCCGGCTTCCACGACGTGCTGCACCATGGATGCCAGCTCGACGCACTCCAGCCTGAGCGCAAGCCGATTGTGGGTAATGCGGCTGACGTCCATCAAGTCGTCAATCAGGTGCACCATCTGGCCCATTTGTCGCGCTATGGTGGCGTGGGCCGGCTCCACGAGTGCCGTGTTGTCGCTCGCCCGTTTCATCAGTTCGAGCGAGTTGTTGACGGAGGCCAGCGGATTACGCAACTCATGCGCCAGGGTCGCCAAAAATTCGTCCTTGCGGCTGTCGGCCAGCTGCAATTGTTCAAGCAGTGCGCCAATGCGCGCCTCGGCCAGCTTGCGCTCGGTCACGTCAAGGTTTGTGCCGACCATCCATTCGGCGTGTCCTTCAACACCTTTGCGGACGGTTTCCGCCGCGTGGATGTGGCGGCATTCCCCGTCGTCACGGCGACGAATGCGAAAGTCAAGGCTGCTGCTGCCCAGTCGGCGCACGGTGTCGGCCAACGTTTCTTCCTGTGTGTCAAGGTCCTCCGGCAGAACCGCGCCGCTCCAGTCGGTATATCGAACGCAGCCGTCAGCGGTGGGCGCAATGCCGTAAATCCGGAACATCTGCGCATCCCAGCGAACCATGCCGGTGTTGAGGTTCCATTGCCAAACCCCGACGCCGGTCGCCTCGGTTGCCAGCCGCATGTGCTCTTCGCTGTCGCGCAGTGCCTGTTCAGCCCGCTGGCGCGCGGTGATTTCGTGGAAGTAGCAGACCACGCCATGCTGGCCGTCGGGCAGCGTGACGCGCTGGGTCTCCCAGTCAAAAGCCTGGTCCTCGCCAATGTCAAGGCGCTGCTCGTGAAAAGGCGGCGACACATAGCGTTCACCGCTGGCCAGTGTGTGCCGGAAGATCGCCGTGACTTGCGCGCCGACCACCGGCCCCCACATGATTTCCAGGATTTCAGCAAAATCATGTCCAATCAGCGGACGCGTGGTTTCAAAAAACGGTGCCGCCCGCGCGTTGACCTGTTGCAGTCGAAACCCGGCGTCGACCAAAAACATGCCGGTCGGCGCCTGCTCGAGAATCCTGGAGAACAACTCGACGTTTTGGGCCAGCACCGCCTCGGCACGTTTACGCTCGGAAATGTCGCTGAAGACGATGCCTACCTTGCGGCTTCCCGGCCCGCCGATCCGGTGCGCCTTGACCTCGAAAAAGCGTCCCAGGGACTTGAGTTCGTTCTGAATGCTGGCCGGCTCCCCGCTCAGCGCGACCTGGCCGATAGTCTCAATCCACAACGGCTCGATGGCGGGCAGTACCTCGCGAACCCGGCGTCCCTTGGCGTCCTTGACGCCGGTGTGGCCAAAAAACGCCGCGTTGGTTTCCAGGTGCCGGTAGTCAACGGACTTGCCGGCAGCGTCGAAAAGCACTTCAACCAGGCAGTAACCCTCCTGCATGCTGTCAAAAAGACTGCGATAGCGCGCTTCCTGCTCGCGCAGCGCCTGCTCTGCCAGCGTGTTTTCAGTGATGTCGCGGGAAACCGCAATCAGACATTGTGCAGCGCTGTCGCCTGGCTTGTCGCTGATGGGCGCGATCATCACGTCCCACCACTTCGGCGTGCCCTTGAACGTCGGTGCAAACGCCTGGAATCGCGCGGTTTCGCCGCGCCTTGCCTTTTGCACCGCCCCGGCAGCCAGTGTGGCGAAGGGCTCTGGTTTCGAACTCCACCACGGCTGGCCGACCAACGCCGCGAAGTCGTCGATTTCCAGCAGGTGCTGTCCGTTGCGGTTCATGGTTTGCCGCCGTCCTTCGCGGTCCAGCACATTGACGCTGTCCGGACTGCTTTCCAGCACGGTCCGGCTGAAGGCTTCGCTCTCGCGCAGGGCCTGCTCCGTTTGCCGGCGCGCGTTGATGTCCTGGAGCACGCCTATGGTGTGCATCGGCTGGCCCCGGGCGTCTCGCACCCACTGCACCATCACGCGCACCCAACTGATGGCGCCGTCCTTGCGGAGGTAGCGTTTTTCAATGTCGTATTTTTCAAGGTCACCACAAAGCAGCAGGTCGACCCTGGCCTGGTCCGCCGCCCGAGCGTCCGGAGGCGACAAGTCGGCCACTTGCATGCGCAGCAACTCGTCTGCCGGGTAGCCGGTGATCTCGCAATACTTCTGGTTGACCCTGGAGAAGCGCCCATGGGTATCGACATGGGCCATGCCCACGGGTGAGAGGTCAAAGCTGATACGGTGAAATTCTTCGCTGCACCGAAGTTTTTCCCCGGCATGCTTGCGCTCGCTGATGTCCAGCGCATTGCCGATGACCTGGCTGACCGCCCCGGCGGCATTGCGCGCGAAGACGGCGTCGCGGCTTTCAAACCAGCGCCAGCCGCCAGAACGCTCGCGCAGGCGGTACTCGACGTCGGCGGTTTCATGGTCGCCCAAGGTGCGCAGGCGCTGCCGGTGCGCGGCAAAGCACGGCAAGTCGTCAGGGTGCAACAGGGTCGTGATGAACCCGGCGCCCATGGCCTGGATGTCCTCGGTGCTGTAGCCGAGCAGCGTGGCGATGCATCGGTTGACGAACAGAGTGGATGGCGGGTCCAGGTCGAAAACCTCAATCACACCCGGTGTGACATCGGCCATGCGCCTGAGGAAGTGTGCGCTGTTCTCCAGCGGGTTCAAGCGCAGTGACTCAAGCATGACGGTGCCGGCTTTTGACGGACTGGGTGTCATTGGATTTCACTGGCGTCTCCGGTCAGGGTTTGTCTTGGCTGCCAATAATTTTATCCAAGCATTTTGTTACGTACCCTTGCCACGCCCTCGATAGATTGTTTTTTTTTGCTATAAATTAGATAGCTTCTTGTGCCCGCACACCATGCGGAAGCAGCCTTTTTTTCATTGAAATGACGTGTTTGTCCTTGCTCAGCACCAAGGCCTGATGCGCCACGGCCAGATCGATGAATTTCTGGTCATCGGCATCGCGGCAGGTGACGCTGGCCTTGGCCGCAACGTCTGCCAGGCGCGCATGCCGGTCAAAGCTGGCCAGCACGTCGCCCGCCACCAGCTGGTAAAAAACCAGGCGCGGCACGATCTGCGGGTAGGCCAGCACCCGCGCCAGCTCGTCGCGCATCGGCGGCGTGGCGATCCAGTCGATCTCGCCCGCTTCCAGCGCCTTTTTGACCTGTTTGGCGGCGACGTCGTTGAAGACAAAAATGTCAAGAATGATGTTGGTGTCGATGACGACCGGCGCTTTGCGCACTTCAGGGGAAACGGACACCATTCAGTTTTTCGGCAACTGCGCTTCGGGCACGCCAGCAGGCTTGCCGCGCGCCGAGCCGGCGACCATGTCGAAGCGAAACAGCCGGCATTCGATCGGGCCGTTCCACATCGGCACGCGGCGCGACTCCTTCAGGCGCATCTTGTTGGGCAGTTTCAGGTCGGGCGTGAGCACGTGGGCGGTCCAGCCGGCGTAGTTTTTCTTCCAGTGCGCGGCGAGTTGCGGGAAGAAGTCCGAGGCTTCCTCGCCCCAGGCGTTGTGCGCCTGCTCGCGGCCGGGGTTGGCCGATCGGTCGCGCGGTGGCTCGAAGCCGCTGTCCTCGCGGCTGTCCTGCTCGTTGCGCGCATGACGCTCTTCCCGGCCTGAGCGCATGTCGCGCTCGGGGCGAACCAGCGGCTGGCCAAATTCATCGACGCTTTGCCCCTGGAACTGCGAACGCCGCTGCTCGCGCTGCTGCACGCCGCTGGTGCCGGCCACGCCCGCCACGTCGATGCGCTCGCCATACGGCGGGTTCACCAGCATCACGCCGCCGGGCGCGGGCGGCATGCGCTGCAGCGCGTCGCCGCCGCGAAACTGCACGGCATGGGCCACGCCGGCGCGTTCGGCATTGCGCTCGGCAAAGTCCACCATGCGGAAGGACACGTCGCTGCCGTACACCGGCGCGGTCGGTTCGGTGATCGCCGCTTCAGCCTGGTCGAGCAGGCCTTCCCACACATGGCCCTGGAAAGGAAGGTATTTCTGGAAGGCAAAGCGGCGGTTGATGCCCGGCGCGATGTTGCAGGCGATTTGCGCCGCCTCGATGGCAATCGTGCCCGAGCCGCAGCACGGGTCGTACAGCGGCACGCCTTGCTTACACTGCCCTTCGTCGCCACTCCAGCCGCTGGCGGCGATCATTGCGGCGGCCAGCGTTTCCTTCAGCGGTGCGTCGCCCTTGTCCTCGCGCCAGCCGCGCTTGAACAGCGGCTCGCCCGAGGTGTCGATGTAGACCGTCACCGTGTCGGTGGTCAGGTGGACATAGACGCGCACGTCGGGCCAGCGCGTATCGACGCTCGGGCGCACGTCGTTGAACTTGTGGCGAAAGCGGTCGGCAATCGCATCCTTGATCTTCAGCGCAGCAAAGTTCAGGCTTTGCAGCGGGCTGTGCTGGGCGGTGATCTCGACCTTGAAGGTCTGCGCGGGCGTGAACCAGACTTCCCAGGCGACACTGGCCGCCGCGTTGTACAGGTCCTGCTCGCTGCGGTAGGGGCCGTGCTGCAGCTCGATCAGCACGCGCTGGGCCAGGCGGCTGTGCAGGTTGAGCTGCAGCGCTTCGCGCCACGAGGCCTGCAGCTGGACGCCGGCACGCCAGGCTTTGCCCTCGATGCCGGTGATGCGCTGGACTTCGGCGGCCAGCAGGTTCTCGACGCCGGCGGCGCAGGGGAGGAAGAGTTGGAGTTGGTTCATGGTGTTTTCAGGTTGGGCTGCGGCGGCTGTGGACTGCAGGGGCAGTGTGCATCGGCTGGCGGACATGGCAAGGGCCGCCCTCGGTATCAGCCCTCACCCCCGCCCTCTCCCAGAGGGAGAGGGCGTAAGAAAAGGCAGCAGCACGGTCTTTGCGCACCCACAAATCTTTCCCGGCTGGCTCCTTCTCCCTCTGGGAGAAGGCAGGGATGAGGGCCAGCGGACATTGCAAAAGGCGCATGGCCTGTTCAGAGTGCCTTGCGCAGATTGGTCGGCGCAATGCGCAATGCCTCGCGGTATTTGGCCACGGTGCGGCGGGCGCATTCAATGCCCTGCTCCTTGAGCATTGCTGAAATCTGGCTGTCGCTGAGCGGCTTTCTGGGGCTTTCGGACGCCACGAACTGCTTGATGAGTGCGCGCACGGCGGTGCTCGATGCATTGCCACCGGTTTCGGTGCCCAGCCCGGAGCCAAAGAAATACTTCAGCTCGAAGGTGCCGAAGGGCGTGCCCATGTACTTGGCCGTGGTGACGCGCGAAATGGTCGATTCGTGCAGGCCCAGCTCGTCGGCGATCTCGCGCAGCACCAGCGGCCGCATGGCAAGATCGCCGTGGGTGAAAAATTTTTTCTGCCGCTCGACGATGGCGTTGCTGACGCGCAGGATGGTGTCGAAACGCTGCTGGATGTTCTTGATGAACCAGCGCGCTTCCTGCAGCCGTTGCTGCAGCGCCTGGCCACCGCCCCTGCCGCCGTGCTGCCGCAGTGCGCTGGCGTAGATGTCGTGGACCCGCAGCCGGGGCATGACGTCGCTGTTGAGCGTGACCTTGAAGCCCCGGCCGGACTTGACGACCAGAACGTCGGGAACGACCAGATTGCGTTCCACATTGGCAAACCGGCGTCCGGGCTTGGGGTCGAGCCGGGCGATCAGGCCGATCGCGCCCTTGATGGTGTCTTCGGTGCATTTGCACAGGTGCGACAGGCGCTTGACATCGCGCTTGGCCAGCAGTTCCATCGGCTGCTGGCAGATCGCCATGGCGGCGCGCGACTCGATGCTGTTTTTGCAGTCGAGCAGCTGCAGTCGCAGGCATTCGGCCAGGGTACGCGCACCGACGCCGCCAGGCTCCATGTGCTGGAGCAGTTGCAAGGCGATGGCGAAGGGCTGCTCCAGTTCTTCGGCCTGCTCCGGGTTGCCGCTGGCCAGTCCGGCAGCCAGCGACGCCAGGCTGTCTTCCAGGTAGCCGTCGTCATTGAGCGACTCGATCAGGAAGTGCAGGGCGGCCCGGTCGAGTTCGGACAGCCGCAGGCCGAGCGCCTGCCGGTGCAGGTGGTCCTGCAGCGACACATGGGCGCCGGTCAGGTCGGAGGCTTCGACGTCGCTGTCGTCCAGGTTGTTCTTGCGCGCCGGCGCGTCGCCGCCCCATTCGCTGTCGTCGGGCAAAGACTCGACCGAGCCATCGCCTTCCCAGCTTTCTTCCAGCGCCGCCTCGGTGCCGGCCTCGGCCGTGTTTTCAGACTCTTTTGATGTGCTGGCGCTTGCTGTGTCTGTATTTGCAGCTATTGAATCTGTAGCAGACTCGAATTCACGGCTGTCCTGGCTGACCGGGGTGTCGGTGTGCTCCAGTCCAAACTCCTCGCGCGGCGCGCTGTCGTCCGCCAGTTCGAGAAAAGGGTTTTCGTCGAGCATCTGCTCGACTTCCTGGCTTAGCTCCAGCGTCGAGAGTTGCAACAGCCGGATCGACTGCTGCAGCTGTGGCGTGAGCGCCAGGTGCTGCGAGACGCGAAGGGACAGGCCTTGTTTCATGAAGATATAGCCCCCACGCTCCCCGCTGCGCGTGGTTCGCTGCCCCCCGAGGGGGCTGCCCCGCCTGCAGTCCGGCAAAGCCGGTCCTGCGGCCGGTACTGGGGCTGGCGGGGATGCCCTGCCGTCCCACCTGATGTATCCAGCGATGCTAGGCGCAAGATTGTCACAGGCGCGGCTGGCAACCTTTCCCGCTCGTGCAAGTACCGGCCGCGGAACTGGCTTTGCCAGGCCGCAGGCGGGGCAGCCCCCCCGGGGGGCAGCGCAGTACACAAAGTGACAAGCGTGGGGGCCATTGCTACATCTTGAAGTGTTCGCCGAGGTAGACCCTGCGCACATCGGCGTTGTTCACGATCTCGGCCGGCGTGCCGTTGGCCAGCACGTGGCCGTCGCTGATGATGTAGGCGTGGTCGCAGATGCCGAGCGTCTCGCGCACGTTGTGGTCGGTGATCAGCACGCCGATGCCGCGCGACTTGAGGAAGCCGATGATGCGCTGGATCTCGATCACGGCAATCGGGTCGATGCCGGCAAACGGCTCGTCCAGCAGGATGAAGCGCGGCTGGGTGGCCAAGGCGCGGGCAATCTCGACGCGGCGGCGCTCGCCGCCTGACAGCGACAAGGCCGGCGAGTCGCGCAGGTGGCTCACGCGCAGGTCGTCGAGCAGCGCATCGAGCCGCGACTCCAGCTCGGCGCGGGCCAGCGGCTTGCCGGCGGCATCGCGCTGCAGCTCCAGCACGGCGCGCACATTTTCCTGCACGCTGAGCTTGCGGAAAATCGACGCTTCCTGCGGCAGATAGCTCAGGCCGAGGCGCGCGCGCAGGTGGATCGGCATGTGCTCGACCGGCTGGCCGTCGATGGATATCTGGCCCGCGTCGGCGCGCACCAGGCCGACGATCATGTAAAACGACGTGGTCTTGCCCGCGCCATTCGGGCCCAGCAGGCCGACAACCTCGCCTTTTTGCACCGACAGCGACACGTCCTGCACCACCAGCCGGCTGCCGTAGGACTTTTGCAGTCCCTGCGCGACCAGGCTGCTGGGTGTGTCAAGGCGGACTGCGCCCTCCTGCGGGGGAACCGTTTCAATCGCTCCATTCATGGGTTCAGGGTGCTTTCGGGGCTGTGCCGGTGCCCAGCGTGGTGCTGGGGCGTAAAACGGGCGCCGGTCCGCTGGCCGGCGGCGCTGCCGTGGCGCCCGTCGCAGGGGCGCGCGGCGACAGCATGGCGCGGACCCGTCCGCCAGGGTTTGCCGCAGTGGCAGTTTTCGCGCCGGCATCAACGGTGAACACGTCGGTGTTGTTGTCGTACACGATCAGCCCGCCGGTGGTTTCGTCGCTCAGCGTCGCGCCTTTGAACCGGCGCACCACGGCGCGTTTGATGAACTTGACCAGGTCGGCGCGGCTGTCGTATTCGATGCGTTCGCCTTCGCCTTCGATGTATTCATCGACGCCGTCGCGCTTCTTGCGGTAATAGGCAAGCTTGCCCGGCGCTGCCGTGGCCACGGCCAGCTGGTAGCCCTCCGGGTCCTGACTGACATCGACCTGCGCGCCCCGGATGATGGTCGTTCCCTTGGTGATGACGACGTTGCCGGTGAAGACACTGGTCTGGTTGAGGTCGTCATAGCGCAGGGAATCCGCCTCGGCATTCATCGGCTTGTCGCGGTCGGCTCTTTCCGCCGCGGCCGGAAGCACGGCACCCGCTGCCAGGATGGCAGCCAGGAGAAGAGGGAAAAAAGGGATTTTCATGAGGCACGGTTCTTGCAGGTGATATTTTTTCAATTGTAGCCATGCCGGCAGGGCCAGAATCCTCTAGAAAATAATCGGTATTCCCCCCTGGTCGCCAGTCTTGACTTGCACTGGCAGCCGCCGCTGAAACTAGCCTTCTTCAGATCTTGTGGCGAGCAAGCGGCCCTGCTGCGAAAAGCGTGCTTCCCGACAGCAAGCGCATCACCTGAAACCCTGTGCTTCCGGCAGTATCGGATGTGACTGGCTTGCAGCTTGCAGGCGCACACGCTCTCCGACGTCGTACGAGCCGAAAACTTCACGCGCCGAACGGGTTTCGGGCAGCACATAAACAATGCCGTCCGTTCCGGTGAAAGCAGGACTCACCACGTTTTCGTAAAACTTGACGGGAACATTGATGCAGCCATAAGAAATTCGGCGCTCTGACGGCAAAGAACTGGCCAGCCTTTCGGCGCGGCGTTCCTTGGCATTGCCAGTGACCACACGATGCATGGAGATGGCCGTGTCGTAGTCCACCCAGAGCATTTCATCGCCCTTCAGGTTTTTGTCCAGGTTGGCCACGAAACGGCCTGCCGGCGTGGTGCGTTCCTCCGGGCGAATGGTTGACAGCTTTTTGGTTCCGATGCCGGGGACTGAGTGATCGCCTCTGGCCAGTCCGAGCAGCGCGGAAGATTCTCCGCGCAGTTGGCCCTTTGCATCGAACACAAATACCCTGGCCTCCAGCTTGTCCACGATGACAAAGGGCTTGTTGAGGTTGTCGCCTGAATCAACCACCCAATTGGCCACATGTCGGGCTTCTTTGGAGGCGTTGGTCTGTTCAAAGTTGGCGCGTTTTGCGCTTTTTCCCGCCACTGCGGGTTGCGTTTGCGTGACCGTTGGGACGGCGCCGCCTTCAGCGGACAGCACAGACGATGCCAGCCCAGGGTCTGGCAAGTGCGCAGCATCATGCGATGCATACGCCTGGGTGCAAATCAATCCTGTGGCCAGCAAGCCCAGAAAAACTTCTCGCATCATGAGCGCCAATATTTTTCAGGTTTTTCCATAACAGCCTTTTTAATTGCGTTCCGGTTTGGGCTTGCGTACTGGCGCCTCGTATTGCTCGGGCGGCGGTGGGACTGATACCACAACAGGCGCAACAACCGGTGGTGCCGGTGGTGTGACAACTACCAGAACGGGCGGCTGCACAGACGCTGGCGGAAGCACCGTGAAAACGTACCCAGGAGGAACGACGGCAGGCGGTGTTGACGGCGTCAACACGGGAGGCAGTGGACGTGGCGTATTTTCCTTAATTGGAACGACCGGTGGCACCACAGGCGGCACCACGACCGGTGGCACCACAGGCGGCACCACGACCGGTGGCACCACGACCGGTGGCACCACAGGCGGCACCACGACCGGCGGCACCACCGCTGTGATATTCGCGGTCGTTGTTGAAACAACCGGGCCACAGCAAGGAACGGCCAAGGCGTATCGATTGGCGTCTGCACCGCCCAGGCTGTAGCCGGTCAAGGTGATGGTCTTGTTCGCTCCCACGTCCGGGGTAGCGAAATTGGCCGTACTGCCGGGGCCTGCAACCAGCGTCACATCGCCCACAGGGCTTCCTTTCAACGAAGCGACCGTTGCCGTGGTGGTTCCGTCGGCGATTTTGTCCTGGCCCTGAGCAAATACCAGCATGTGCTGGATGGGCGCGGCACCGATGATGTTGCCAGAGTAATCGGTTGGCGTGGTGTACGCGACCGGATTGTAATTAATGGTCGTCGGCGCATTCGTGACAGTCGCAGCCGGTGCCAGCGGAGCAAAAACAACCGTGCCGCCAGCGCCCGGGGCACTGGCGCCATACCCGGCGCTCAGCACCAGGCCAAGCGGCAGGCCCAGACTTTGACCGGGAATGATGCTGGTGGTGTGGGTCAGTGTGATCTTTCCCTCAATGTTGACATCGTTTGCGGCGCACATGGTGACGTTGCCGTTGGTTGTCGACAAAGCGCCTATCAAGTTGATGTCATTGCCGGCACTGAGCAAAACGCTTCCGTTGGTCGTCGTGATGTCTGCGCCCAATTTCACATTCACATCGCGCCCGCAGCACACCGCCAGGTTTCCATTGGTGGCAGTGATTGGCTTGTTGATGTTGACGTTTCCTTCGGCCAGCAACGTCAGCGTCGTCGGGCTCGAACTCGCTGACCATGCGATGGCGTCGTTGACATGAATGTCACCGTTGCCGGGTGTTGCCGTGTACAGACTCGTCACAGGCGGGGTACCGGCGACCATGACATCGTTTCCGGTTGCCGTGCTGATGGTCACGCTGTTGGTCACCAGCAAGGCTGAAAGCGTGGTGCCAGAGATGTTGTCCGTGGACAGGCTGCCAATGGTGAAGTCCTGCGGGTCAATCAGCCAGGTGCCCGTTTTACCCTGCGCCGCCTCAGTGGTGACTTTCACCCCGTTGGCGATTTTCACACTGGCCGCAGAGGTTTCGATGAAGCCGCCATTTCCGCCTGCGGGTGCAGAAGCGTCCAGCGTGCCAGCCACATTCACCGTGCCATTTGCCATACCGCCCATCAGCATGATCGTGCCGTTGACGTTTTGCAGCGTCTGCGCCTGAACCACGCCGGTGTTGTTGACCGCATTGGACAGCAGGCTGCCCGCTGCCTGGGTGGTCATCAGCACCTGGCCACCGTCGGCCCGGATCACTCCGCCGTTGTCCACCAGCGCATTGACCGCGCCCTGATCGACGGTGACGCGCAAGAGCTTGTCGCCTGCGACATCCAGGGTGACGGCGTTGCCTGCGGCCAGGGCGACGGTGCCCAGCTGGGCTGCAATCACGCCCTGGTTGCTGACGTTGGCGCCGAGCAGGGCGACGTAGCCACCATTGGCCGCGTCAATGGTTCCCTGATTCACGACCGAGCCTGTACCCGCGCCGGAGAACTTGTAGTTGTTTGCCATGAAGTTGGCATCGCTGATGGCCAGGGTGGACGCCACCAGTCCGCCGACGTTGACCGACGCGCCTTGACCGAACAGAATGCCATTCGGATTGACCAGGAACACCTTGCCGTTAGCCGTGAGGCTGCCCAGAATGCTTGACGGGTCAGTGCCGATGACCCGGTTGAGCGCCACCGAACTGCTGCCCGGTTGCACGAACTGAACGGATTGGCCGGCCTGGATGCCGAAGCTCTGCCAGTTGATCGCCACGTTCGGTGTGGTCTGGGTGATCGTCATGTTGGCCGCCGTGCCGCCAATGGTGGCGCTGCCGGCTGCCACCACGCCGCCCACGGGCTGGGCCTGCACGCCCGCCCCGCAGGCCATCATCAGGGAAACCGCCAGGATTTTCAGACTGAAGCTGGCATGACCGCCAGCGGCCGAGGTGCAGGATGATATTTTCTTGCCGGCGCTGCGCGTATTTTCAGAAACGGCCACAAAGGTGCCGGTCTGGGCGTTCCAGATGGAGCGGTGAATGATGTTCATGGAGGGCTTTCGGGTGTTCTTTAAAAATGCGGAGTCAGTCCGGCGTCATGGCAGGGGAACCTGCTCAAGACGGGCTCAAAAATATTTGACGGCCTGTATCCAGAACCGGCCCGACTTGTCCGGTGGCGAGGTCGCTGTGCCGCTTCCCAGCTTGCGGGCGTAATAGGTCCGCACCATGAAATTGTTGTACTCCGACCAGTTCAGGCCCACGCCTGCGCCGCTCAGGGTTCGGCGGTTGTCGCCAGTCGTCCATGGTCCTGGGTTCTTGTTGATGGTCACGCGGCCGGTATCGACAAAGCCGACCAGTTGCAACTGCCCTGGCATTTGTTCGGAGAACCTGGGCAGTTGCATGCGCGCTTCCAGCGTCAGCAGGTAGCCCTGGTCCGCATAGGCTTCGCCTTCCGGATAGGCGCGCACGCCGTTCATGCCGCCAAGCGCCATCTTCTCGGAGCTGTCCAGGTTCTTCGAGGCGACCTGGCCGTTGATGCCGGCGTACAGCGAAACGGTGTCGGTCACGCTTTGCAGCCGCATGGCACTGAAGCCCAGCTTGTTGAAGTGGCCGTTGGTTTGAGCATAGTTGGTGTCGTCAATTCGCACAGACGGGGTTCGTATGTCGATCTTGCCGCTGCTCAAGGCGAGCGAATAGCCGGTCAAGCCGCCGCCGCCCAGATTGTCCCGGTGGTCGCCGCGCAGGGTGCCCGTCAACACACGAGCCTTCCTGTCGCTGACAGGCGAGATCGGATGATTGTCGGCTCTGTTGTCATGCAAGGTCTTGTCGTCGTAGGCAATCAAAGCGTACAGATTGGTGTTGCGTGAGCGGATCAGCGGGTAGCTGCCATAGAGGCTCGCGATCTTGGCCGTGCCGTCACCCTGACCTTCAAATTTCTTGCCCAGCTCATACCCCAGCCAGCTGTAAGCCACGCCGGCCGTCGCCTTGCCAAACTGCATCTGGTAAGACGCGCGGGCATAGTTCAGGCCCGAGCCTGACGTCAGCACACGCAGTGAGGCGACATCGCCCAGGCCGGCCGCATTGTTCAGGTTCACCGTCGCGCCGAGGCGGTATTCGCCGGTGTAGCGGTTGCCAGCATTGTCGGCATCGATGCTGCCGGTCACGCGCTGGCCGGGCGTGACGTCAACGATCAGGTCGGACGCACCCAATGAGGCGCCGGGCGTCAGGGTTGAGGTGACGTTGACGCCGGGAATGTCGGACAGCAGCAGCAGCCGGCTTTCTAGCGGCGCGATGGCGACCGTGTCGCCGGTATTGATGCCGTCAAGCCGGCGATAGGCCAGGTCGTCGGACAAATTGCTCTGGTTGCGCACGGCGATCTTGCCGTACTGGCCTTCGACCACGGCAATGGTGACGACGCCGTCCTTGATTTCTTGCGCGGGCAGGTAAGCCTGGGCCACGAAATAGCCATTACTGCGGTAGCGCTCGGTGATTTTCAAGGCCATGCCGCGCAGCTCGCCCAGTGTCAGTTCGTTGCCCGGCCTGAAGCCGGTCAACGCGACCAGTTCGGCTTCGGGGTACGTTTGCGCACCCGTTACCTGCAGGCGGTTGACGACGATCTTTACCGCGTCGGACGCTGGCGTCGCGGGCGTGCTGCTGGGTTCGAGACGGATGTTGGGCGCTATTTTCTGGGGAACCGGGGCGGCAGGAATCTGCTGTAACTGGCTGCCGGCGCTGGGAGGCTGCTGGGCAAAACCGGTTTGGCTCAGGGCCAGGAGTGCCAATGGCAGGAGTTTATTTTTGAACACAAGGTGCCTTTGGCGTGAGTGACTTTGAGTTGGAGCGCGCCGGTTCATGGGCGGCCAATGGGCGCAGGGATGAACAGACCTTGTGTCGGCACGAGACTTGTTTTTTTGTTGTCTGTTCAGGCCCGGAGCCTTATTCTGATTAGGTCAGTAAACACTGTAAAAGTATGTAGGAAATCGCGCCGAAGGCTGACAAAAGAATCATTTTTTTGAGCTGGCGCAAACTTGTTGCAGGCGGGAAGTGCGCTTGTGCTTTCCCTTTGCAATGGACTCGTGCCGCATTGCACGGCACGGGATGCGTCAGGAACAGATCGCGAATGGCAAGGTCTTTATGTGCCCGGCCTGCGGCTTTGACGAAGCAGTGTGAGGCTTTTAACTGGCTTTGCCGCGCGACTGCCCGATCAGGTAATCGGCCACCTGCAGCGAGCGTTCCAGCGTCTTGGCCTGGGTGCCCGAGGTGAAATAGCGCCCATTGATGCCCAGGGCGGGAACGCCGTCAAGCGCATAAGCATCTTGCAACTGGGTAGCCTTGCGTGCCTTGGTGGTGACGGAGAACGAGTTGTACAGCTCCATGAATTTCGCCTTGGGAATGCCCTGCTTGTCGACCCAGGCTGCAATCTGGTCAACCGTGTTGAGCGGCTGCTTTTCGACGTGGATCGCCATGAACACCTTTTTATGCAGCTCATCGACCTTGCCCAGGCTTTCCAGCACGTAGTACAGGCGTTGCTGCGGCTCGAAATCAGGCCGGAAGGCAATCGGCACGCGGCGCACCAATACATCCTTGGACTGCTTTTTGGCCCAGGCGTCGAACATCGGCTCGAAACCGTTGCAGTGCGAGCAGTTGTACCAGAAGAACTCGACCACCTCGATTTTTCCGGCAGGCGCTTCGGTAGGCGCCGGCTTGTCCAGCGTGAGGTAGTCCGAGCCGCTTTGAAAGGCCCTGGCCTGGGCTTGCGCCAGCGTGGGAAGGGCGGAAATGCCCGTGGCTGCAGCCAGCGTGACGGCTGAAATTGAAAATATGCGACGTTGCATTGATTTTTTCTCCTGGAGTCAATATCGACAGCTGTTGGATACGGCAGGCCCAAAAAGTTCAGCCGGCGCCGGATTTAGGACTCAGCGCTGCACCCGGACCAGTGCCGTTTCGATCGAGCTGTTGTCCAGTCGTTCCTTGATGCGGTCGGCATCGTCTTTTTTATCGAACGGACCGACGCGCACCCGGTACACGGTGCGACCGGCCTGCTCACGCTCGGTGACCTTGGCCTGCATGCCCAGCAGCAGCAGCCGGGCGCGCTGCTGTTCGGCGTCTTCAGGGGTGCGGTAGGCGCCGGCCTGGATGAAGTAGTTGAACGGATCGGAAGAACCCGAATTGAACGCCGGGCTTTCAGCCCGGGCCTTGGCCAGGTCGCCCAGCGGGTCGGCGGACGGAGGCCGGGCCGGTTTGGCCACGGCCGCGGGAGCAGGCGCCGGTGTCGCCGTCGTTGCAGCGGGTGCAGTGGCCGTTTTCGGCGGTTTCACGACGCGTTCGGGTTTCCTGGGATCTTCGGGCGCCAGCACCGGGTCTGGCACATTGGTGGCGCTGGGAGGCTCGGCCGGCAGGCTCAGGTCGCCTGACGCCGATGGCGCCGATGGCGCCGCGCGGGCGGGATTCTTCCCGGCCAGCGGCGCGTTCGGATTCCAGTCCTTGTTCTTGCGGGCTTCTGCGGCATCGCTGTCGGGGTTGTAGGACGGGCTCTTGTTCATGAAGGGCACCGGCACCTTGGTGACGTACACCGCCACCGTCAGCGCAATGCCCAGGCCGACCAGCGCGCCGATCACCAGACCCAGCAGGGTTCCACCGCGTTGCTTTTTCATACCGTATTCCGACGACTTGACCGTAACTTGCATATGACCTGGATGCCTTTTGAAGGGTGAATTTTTCAAGCCGATTACATCTTGCGCGGGGCACTGACGCCCAGCACCGCGAGGCCATTGTGCAACACCTGCGCGGTGGCCGCGACCAGCGCCAGGCGCGCCAGTTTGACGACTTCGTCGTCGACCAGGATGCGCTCGGCGTCATAGTAGCTGTGGTAGCAGGCGGCCAGTTCGCGCAGGTAAAAAGCCACATCGTGCGGCGCAAAACCGGCGGCTGCATGGCTGAGCATGTCGGTGTATTTTGTCAGCAGCAGCATCAGCGCTTGTGCCTGCGGGCTGGCCAGCGGCGACAGGTCGACCTGTGCCAGGCTGGCTTCGTCACCGCCCCAGGCCGTGAGGACCGAGCAGATGCGCGCATGCGCGTACTGCACGTAGTACACCGGGTTTTCATTGTTCTTGGCCAGCGCCAGGTCAATGTCGAAGATGTATTCGGTGTCGGGCTTGCGGCTGAGCAGGAAAAAGCGAACCGCGTCCGCGCTGGTCCACTCGATCAGGTCGCGCAGCGTGACGTAGCTGCCGGCGCGCTTGGAGATCTTGACCTCCTCGCCGTTGCGCACGACGCGCACCATGGTGTGCAGCACATAGTCGGGGTAGCCGAGCGGAATGTCGGCGTTGGCCGCCTGCAGGCCGGCGCGCACCCGGGCAATGGTGCCGTGGTGGTCCATGCCCTGGATGTTGACCGCCTTGCCATAGCCGCGTTCCCATTTGGCCAAATGGTAGGCCACGTCGGGCACAAAGTAGGTGAACGTGCCGTCGGTCTTTTTCATGACCCGGTCCTTGTCGTCGCCGTAGTCGGTGGACCTGAGCCAGAGCGCGCCGTCCTGCTCGTAGGTCTTGCCGGCGTCCTTCAGGCACTGAACCGCGCTGTCGACCCGGCCCGAGCTGTACAGGCTCGATTCGAGGTAATAGTTGTCGAACTTGACTGAAAAAGCCTTCAGGTCCAGGTCCTGCTCGTGGCGCAGATAAGCCACGGCGAACTGGCGGATGGCATCCAGGTCGTCCACGTCGCCCGAGGCGGTGAATTCGCGGTCGTCCGACCTGACGGTCTTTTTGGCCAGGAAGTCGCGGGCGATGTCGTCGATGTAGTCGCCGTTGTAGGCCGGTTCGGGCCAGCTCGCATCGCCGGGCTTGCGCCCTCTGGCGCGCGCCTGGGTGCTGGTGGCCAGCGTGTGGATCTGCACGCCGGCATCGTTGTAGTAGAACTCGCGCCAGACATCGGCGCCCTGCGTGGCGTAGAGGTTGCAGATCGCATCGCCCAGCGCCGCCTGGCGGCCATGGCCGACATGCAGCGGGCCGGTCGGGTTGGCCGAGACGAACTCGACGATCATCTTGCGGCCGTGCTCCAGCGGCTGCGTGCCGTAGCTGGTGCCCGCCTGAAGCACTTCGCGGACGGTTTCCTGCTTGGCGGCGGGCTTGAGCCGGATGTTGATGAAGCCGGGACCGGCAATTTCAACGGCATCGACCCAGCGCTCGAAAGCCGGCGACGCCAGGAGCAGGGCGCGCAGCGCGTCGGCCGTCTGCCGGGGATTTTGTTTCAGGGGCTTGGCCAGCTGCATGGCAGCGGTGCAGGCGAAATCGCCATGGGCGGCGACCTTCGGGGACTCGAAGGCGGCTTTGTCGCCGGCACCAGGGGACAGGGTTTCCAGCGCGCGCGCAAGGTCGGAGAGCAGGTCTTTTTTAATCGAAAGCATCGGCGGATTTTACGGTCAAGCCAGTCCGCCCCGAATGGGCGCGGGGCCCGGCGCAAACCCGGTCATCGAATCGGGCCCCGGCCGCGTTATGGACGTGGTTTCCGGCCGGAAATCACATCCATCCCTTTTTTATTGGAGCCACCATGCACAAACCGATGTCCCTGCTCGCCATTGCCTTTGCCCTGACGATGGGCCTGTCTGCCGGAGCCCAGGCCCAGAGCACGCCCGCCGCACCGGCTAAAGCCGCATCGGCCGCGCCTGCGACGGCCAAGGTGGCCCCGGTATCGCCTGCCGCCGCGACGGTGGAACCGCCGGCCAAGACCGCCCAGCAAAGCAAGATGGCGACCTGCAACAAGGACGCCACCGGCAAGAAGGGCGATGAGCGAAAAGCCTTCATGAAGGAGTGCCTGAGTGCCAAGCCTGCAGCACAGGGAAGCACCCAGCAAAGCAAGATGAAAACCTGCAATGCCGACGCCAAGGGAAAAACCGGCGACGAACGCAAGACTTTCATGAAGTCGTGCCTGAGCAGCTGACCAGGCATGGGTTGCTTGCAGCTATTGAAAACATAGCTATAAAGTCAACACCATCAAGCGTGAAAGCCGTTTTTGATGCGCAGATTCAATTACAAAATGCACCAAAAGCTAATGTAAGGGGTTTCATCTCGATGGCATGAAACACCTCGTGAGGAGTGCGAAATCCCAGGCATTTGCGGGGGCGGTGGTTGAGTTGGTAGACCGCCTCCTGAACGTCTTCGTCGCTGACCTTCAGGAAGTTGCTGCTCTTGGGAAAGCGCTGGCGCAACAAACCATTGGTGTTTTCATTGAGCCCTCGCTCCCAAGAGTGGTACGGGTGCGCAAAGTAGATGTCGGCATCTAGTGTCGCGTCATGAGAAATTTGACGTGGACAATGGGGAATGGAACATTACAAAGTCACCTTGTCAGAGCAGGAAAGAGCCGAGTTGCAGGGCATCGCAGGCAAAGGCACGCACGCAGCATCCAAAGTCATCAATGCCTTGATACTGCTCAACTGCGACCAAGCGGGGGAGCGCACTGAACGCCCCCGCACCTGCGACATCGCAGCCATGCTGTGCGTGAGCGAGCGCAAGGTGGACCGGGTCAAAAAGAAGTTTGTTCTCGAAGGCCTGGAGTTGACGTTGAACCGCCAGCCCGCCAAATGCGAGTACGCGCTGAAGATCGATGGCCGGCTGGAGGCGCAACTGCTGGCCCTGAGTTGCTCGGCGCCCCCTGAAGGCCAGGCCCGCTGGTCGCTGCGCCTGCTGGCAGATCGGCTGGTCGAGCTCGAATTGGTGGACAGCGTGTCCCACGAGACGGTGCGGCGGGCGCTGAAAAAAACGAGCTCAAGCCCTGGAGGAAAGTTGGCTGGGTGATTGCCCCGCAGGCCAGCGCCCAATTCGTCGCGGCGATGGAAAAAGTGCTGGACATCTACAGCCGGCCCTACGATGCGAAGCACCCCGTGGTGTGCATGGATGGGACGCCCCGCCAGCTCATTCGCGAGACGCGCGAGCCGATTGCCGCGGCGCCTGGCCGGCCCGAGCGCCATGACTACGAGTACGAGCGCTGCGGGGTGTGCAACGTCTTCATGGCCAGCGAGCCGCTGGCCGGGCGGCGCCTGACCCAGGTCACCGAGCGCCGTACCAAAGCAGACTGGGCCGTGTTCGTGCAGGACATCGCTGCGAACTACCCCGACGCCGAGCGCATCACGCTGGTGATGGACAACTTGAACACGCACACGCCGGGCTCGTTGTATGAGGCGTTTGCCCCCGAGGAGGCCAAGGCGCTGTGGGACCGCTTTGAATTCGTTTACACGCCCAAGCATGGCAGCTGGCTGAACATGGCCGAGATCGAAATCAACGTCATGGTGAGCCAGTGCCTGGATCGGCGCATCGACAGCATCGAGATGGTGCGAAGCGAGGTCGCCGCCTGGCAGAGCCGCCGCGACAACCTTCAGGCCAAAGTCAACTGGCAGTTCACGACCAAGGATGCCCGCACCAAGCTCAAAAGGCTTTACCCGACAACTACATCATGACGCGACACTAGGCACTGGCCGATGAAGGCATGCTCGGCAAACTCCTTGCCGTTGTCAAACGTCACCGTGTGGCACAGGTGCTGGTACGGGCGCAGCAGCCGGATGACGGCCTGCGTCACGCCTTCGCTGTGCCTGCAGGCCACCCGGCTGGACAGCGTGTAGCGGGACTTGCGCTCGACCAGCGTCACAAGAGCGCCCTGATGGCCTTTGCCGATAACCGTGTCGCCTTCCCAGTCGCCGATGCGGCTTTTGCGCGCCACGATGGGCGGGCGCTGGTCAATGCACACGCGGTCCCGGAGCACGCCGCGGCGTTCTTGGCCACTGCCATAACGCTTGCGCCGCACCTTCTGGCAGCGCAGGTAGCCGATCAGGTCACCGCCCCGGCGCTTGTCCTGGTAGATGTGCTGGTAGATGGTCTCGTGGCTGATGGCAAACGCGCCTTCCAGGCGCAGCCTGCCGGCGACCTGCTCGGGCGACAGGAACAAGCGCAGATAGGCCTCTACGCGCAGCCATTGCGCCGCACTCGTCTGGCGTGCGTTGCGCCTGTCCGTCTGGCGTGTGCGGGCCATGGTGTGAGCTTTGGCGGGGGTATAGCCGCGCGGCGAAGCATTGCGCTTGAACTCGCGCGCGATGCTCGATCGATGGCGGTTGAGCTCTGCGCCGATGCGGGCAAAACTAACACCCTGACGGCGTAGTGCGTGGATTTGGTATCGTTCTTCTTGGGTCAAGTGTTTATTGCGCATCGCGTTTCTTTCGACTGGCTGGTCTGAAGGACGCATGCTATATGCCCTTGGCCCACCCGTTTCCTTAACGATGCAGTTTGTTCTTGAATCCGCGATGTGAAATAGGGTCGCTGAGGTCGCCAGGTTGGCGCTTCAGCCTTGCAGCAGGCAATGCCGCGCGGCCTGCTTGATGGCCTGCGTCAGGCGCTCGGCGGCCAGCGGCTCGCGCGCCCAGTGCTGCCAGTACAGCACCACGTCGACCGGATGGCCTGGCAGGACTTCGTGCAGCGGCGCCCGCCCGGCGCGTGCCCGCAGCAGCAGGTCGGGCACCATGCCCCAGCCCAGGCCCAACTCCAGCGCCAGCTCGAAGGCATCGACCGCCGGCACGAAGTGGCGCGGATACAGCGCACCCTGCAAATTGAAATGCTGCGCCAGCCAGGCATCCTGCAGCCCGTCCTTGCGGTTGAAGATCACCGCCGGGCTGCGCAGCATGCGGTGCGGCAGCGCGCTGCCCCATTCGCCCACCAGCGCTGGCGCGGCCACGCAACGGTAGCGCATGATGCCCAGCGGCTCGGCCACGCAGCCGCGCATGGCGTGTGCCAGCGTGGTGACGCAGCCGGTCACGTCGCCGCTTTTCAGCGCGCCATGGGTGTGGTCCTGGTCGTCGACCACCACGTCGAGCAGCAGGCGGTGCTGTTGCAGCGCCGGCGCCACGCCCGGCAAGAACCAGCTGGCCAGCGAGTCGGCGTTCACCGCCACGCTCAGGCTCTGCATGCGCGCCGCCGCGCCCCTATCGGCGCCCGGCAGGCCGGCGATCAGGTCGGCCTCCATCAGGCGCAACTGCCGCACATGCCCGACCAGCGCCTGGCCGGCCGGCGTGGCACGGACCTGCTTGCCGCGCACCAGCAGCCGCTGGCCGAGCGCCGCTTCGAGCGACTTGATGCGCAGCGACACCGCCGCCAGCGTCAGGCTCAGCGCCTTGGCGGCCGCGCCAAAACTGCCGCCTTCAATCACGGCGGCGAGGGCTTCGAGTTGCCGGGCATCGAGCATGTACTGACTTTAGTTTTTATTGAGTAAAGCCAATTTTAGTTAAATCCATTTAATTGACGGGCCGGATTGGCGACACTGGCCAGGCGCCTGCACCGTCGGCGTTCCCGCAACCCACCCCTGGCCTTGTCTCACCATGAATATCCTGACCGCCCCGGCTTTCTTTGCTGGCCTGGCCTTGAGCCTGTCGCTGATCATGGCCATTGGCCCGCAAAACGCCCATGTCATGCGCATGGGCCTGCGGCGCGAGCACCTGTGGCTCACGGTGGCAATTTGCGTCGTGACCGACGTGTCGCTGATCGCCCTCGGTGTCGGCGGGCTGGCGCAACTCGGCGGCCTGTCCGCCAAGCTGATGGGCGCGTTGACCGGCGCCGGTGCCGTGCTGCTGTTCCTCTACGGCGCGCAGGCGATGCAGCGCTTCGTGCGGCCTGCGGCGCCGGCCATGCCAGACGCCGCAGGCGAGCCTGAAAACGGCATGTCGCGGCGCCGGGCAGTCGGGCTGGCGCTGGCCATGTCCTGGCTCAATCCGCATGCCTGGCTCGACACCGCCGTGCTGATGGGCACTGCCTCGCTGGCCTATGCCCGGCCTGACAACGCCGTGTTCGGCCTGGGCGCTGCGGCAGGCTCACTGCTGTGGTTCGTGGCCCTGGGCGTGGCCATGTGGAGCCTGGGCCGCCGGCTGACCGCGCCGTGGATCTGGCGCGCACTCGATGGACTGGTGGCGCTGATGATGTGGGGCACCGCGCTGTGGCTGCTGGCCGGGCTGGTTTAGGGTTTTTCCGGAGCTGCTATTAAAAAAATAGCTGCTTATGCATTGCAGGCAGGCGCCTAGGCCTTTTTTGATGCATACGTTTGATTCCCGGCGCGTCCCTTTGCCTCACTGCCGCCAGAATTCCGGCTGGCTGTAGTGGTGCTTCAGGAAATCGATCCACAGCCGCACCCGCAGCGGCAGGTGCTTGCGCTGCGGAAACACGGCGTAAATGCCGTTGGCCGGCGCGGCAAAGTCTTCCAGCACCGCCACCAGCCGGCCGGCCGCAATTTCAGACTCGACCTCCCAGGTGCTGCGCCAGGCAATGCCGTAGCCGGCCAGGCACCAGTCGTGCAGCACCTGGCCGTCCGAGCAGTCGAGCGGGCCGCCGGGCTTGAGGTGAATGATCTCGGTGTCACCGCCAGGCTGCGCGTTCGCGGGCATGCCTTCACTTTGCTGCCCCAGGGCGCTGCGCGGAACGCGAAACGCCCAGCCGCGCGTCTGCGAGGCGTCGCTCGACAGCGTGAGGCAGTCGAACCGGGACAGTTCATTGGGATGCTGCGGCATGCCGTGCTGCTTCAAATAGCGCGGCGTGGCCACGCACAGCCGCCGGTTGTCAGCCAGCCGCACGCTCACCAGCGACGAGTCGGGCATGTCGCCAACGCGCACCGCGCAGTCAAAGCCCTCGCCGGCCACGTCCACCACCCGGTCGCTCAGGTTCAGCGTGATGGTCACGTCGGCATGCTGCGCGCGAAACCGGGCCACCAGCGGCGCCACATGGCGCCGGCCAAAGCCGGCCGGCGCGGTGATGCGCAGGTGGCCGCTGGCCTTGACGCCGCCGGCCGACACGCTGGCCTCGGCGTTCGCCAGGTCGGCCAGCAGGCGCTGGCAGTCCTCTAAAAACGCGCTGCCCTCGTGCGTCAGCGTGATGCGCCGCGTGGTGCGCACCAAGAGCTTGACGCCCAGGCGCTCTTCCAGCGCATCGAGCCGCCGGCCCATGATGGCCGGCGCCACGCCTTCGGCCAGCGCCGCCGCCGTGAGGCTGCCGCGCGCAACCACGGAAACAAAGGATTCGAGCTGCTTGAGTTTGGCCATGGACGCGAATTATGCGGCGAGGCGGCCAGTTCTTCGGGCTGCCGGGGATGGCCCGCCTCAAGGCCGGGTCTGGGCCGCCTGGAAAGCGGCGATGTCCTCGTCGCCATAGCCGAGTTCCCGCAGCAGTTCGCGGCTGTGCTCGCCCAGCAGTGGCGGCTGCAGCCGGAGGCCGGGCCGCCGGCCGCCCAGCGTGAAGGGCATCAACGGCACCCTGGACTCGCTGCCGTCGTTCATGCGCACCGGCGCCAGCCCGCCGGTGGCGTTGAGGTGCGGGTCGTCAAACAGTTGCTCAGGCCGCACGATGGGCGCAAACGGCAGTTCGCCGGCCTCGAACACCGCGCCCAGATCGGCCGCGCTGCGCCCGGCCAGGTGCGCGCGCAGCAGCGGCATCATCCATTCGCGGGTCGGCCAGCAACTCTTGCAGTGCAAAGGCCCTGCAAAAAATTGCCCACTGCCTGTCACTGACCACGGCCAGAAAGATCTGTTCGCCGTCCTTGACGGTGACCACGTCGTAGATGCCCCAGGCTGAAATGCGGCTGGGCATGGGCGCGGCGGCCTGGGCCGTGGCGGCGAACTGCATCATGTGCTGGCCAACCAGGAACACATTGTTCTCGAACAGCGCCGACTGCACCTCCATGCCGCATCCGGTCAACTCGCGCTGGCGCAGCGCGGCCATCGCGCGATGGCGCCGAACAGGCCGCCCATGGTGTCGTTCACGCTGGTGCCGGCGCGCAGCGGGTCGCCGCTGCGGCCGGTCATGTAGGCCAGCCCGCCCATCATCTGCACCACCTCGTCCAGCGCGGTGCGGTGGTCGTAGGGGTCGGGCAGAAAACCCTTGTGGCTGACGTAAATGAGGCGCGGGTGGCGTTGCTTGAGCGTCTCGTAATCCAGGCCGAGCTTTTTCATGGTGCCGGGCTTGAAGTTCTCGCTGACGATGTCGGCGGTGGCGACCAGGCGCAGCGCCGCTTCCAAGCCCTCGGGCGTCTTCAGGTCGAGCGTGAGGCTTTTCTTGTTGCGGTTGAAGGTCGGGAAGAAGCCGGCGCCCGAGCCCAGCGGGCGGCGCGTGCTGTCGCCCTCGGGCGGCTCGACCTTGATGACCTCGGCGCCCAGGTCGCCCCGCAGCAGGCCGCAGGTCGGCCCCATCACGATGTGGGTGAATTCGACAACGCGGATGCCGGCGTAGGGCAGCGGCATGTCCACGGCTGGCCGGGCTTCAAGCGCCGGGCTGGCGGGCGCTGGCATGCGGGCGCCTTGCACAAAACCCCGGGGCAGGCCGGCCTCGGGCGTCATGCCATACAGCGGCTCGCCCGGCAGGCCGGCCTTCAGGGGCGCCCGCGCGGCGATCAGCTTGTCCAGGTCGATGCCGGTGCGCAAGCCCATGGCCTCGAACATGAACACCAGGTCTTCGGTCACGACGTTGCCCGATGCGCCCGGCATATGCGGGCAGCCGCCCAGCCCGCCCAGCGAGGCGTCAAAGGTGCGAACGCCTTCGTCATACGCCGCCAGGCAGTTGGCCAGGCCCAGGCCGCGTGTGTTGTGCAGGTGGGCGGCGCCCGCGTGCCGGCCGATCTCGGCGCGCAGGTGCGCCGGAACAGTCGGCGCACCTGCGCCGGGTTGGCGTAACCCACGGTGTCCGACAGGCCCGCCTCGTCAGCCCCGGCGGCCACGCACTGCGCGGCCCGCCAGATCACGTCGTCCTCGGCCACGGCGCCCTGCAGCGTGCAGCCAAAGGCGGTCGAAATGCCGACCTCCAGGCCGACATGCGGCGCCAGGTCCTGGCGCAGGGCCGAAATGATGCGCACTTCCTCGACCATCTCTTCGCGTGTCTTGCGCACATTGGCAAGCGCCGCCTCGGCGCCGCGCCGGTTGGACACCAGCGCCATCACGCTCAAGCCGGGCAGGGTGATGGCATGGCGCACCACCTCGGCAGCGTCCCGCATATGCGGCAGCAGCCGGGCCGGCACGAAGGAAGCGACCTCGATCTCGCGCACGCCGGCGGCATACAGGGCGTCGATCCAGCGCAGCTTGTCGGCCGTCGGCATGCAGGCCTTGACCGATTGCAGGCCGTCGCGCGGGCCGATTTCGCTGATGAGGAGTTGGGGATCGGGCAGGCGGTTGATTTCAGAAGGTCGTGTGGAGGGCAGCTGTGGGAATTGCCCGGGCATTGTTGCCCATATGCGGTCAAAACCGGTTTCATCACGGCTGCCGGCTTTTTCATGCTCCTTCTCCCGCAGGGAGAAGGAGGAAAGCGGGAAAGGCTGGGCTGCAAGCGCCCATTACTTTCATGAAGGTCACAGATAAAGAACATTTCAGTCTATTAATCTTTGCCCTGGGATCAAATAAAGTAGCGACATGGAAAAAAACCGCACCCCCAGCCGCCCGCCCCTGCGTGCCGTTCTGTTCGATGCCTACGGCACGCTGTTCGACGTGTACAGCGTCGGCCTGCGGGCCGAGCAGCTGTTTCCCGGTCGCGGCCAGGCGCTTGGCGTCATGTGGCGCGACAAGCAGATTGAATACACCCACCTGGTCAGCACCAGCAGCCACGGCGCGCACTACCAGCCTTTCTGGGACGTGACCCGCGCCGCCTTGCGCTATGCCTGCAAGCGGCTCGGTCTGGACCTGCGCAGCGGGCACGAAGAGCAGCTGATGAACCAGTACCGCTGCCTGACCGCCTTTCCTGAAAACCGCGAGGTGCTGCAGGCGCTGAAAGGGCGCGGCATCGTCACCGGCATTTTGTCGAACGGCGACCCGGCCATGCTCGCCGTGGCGGTCAAGTCCGCCGGGCTGGACGACCTGCTCGACCATGTCATCAGCGTGGACAGCATCCGCAAGTACAAGACCCATCCCGACGCCTATGCGCTGGGGCCGCAGGCGACCGGCCTGCCGGTGCAGCAAACCGCCTTTGTCAGCTGCAACAGCTGGGACGCGCTGGCCGCCACCTGGTTTGGCTACCAGACGCTGTGGGTCAACCGCTACCAGCTGCCGTTCGAGGAACTCGGCACCCAGCCGCTGTACACCGGCGCCAGCCTGCGCGATGTGCTGGCGCTGCCCTTTGAAAGCACGCAGGCGTGACGCCTTGGGACGTGGCGCTGATCGGCGCGGGCGGGTTTGCCGCCGGCGCGGTCAATGCCATGGCGGGCGGCGGCACATTTTTCTCGTTCCCGGCGATGCTGGCCGTGGGCTTGCCGCCGGTGGTCGCCAACGCGAGCAATTCGGTGGCGCTGTGGCCCGGCAGCCTGAGCGGCGCCTGGGCCTACCGGCAGGAACTGGCGCGCTACAAGCGCTACCTTCTGCCCATGGGCATGGCCTCGTTTTTGGGCGGCGCGGCCGGCGGGCTGCTGCTGCTGGCGGCCGGTGATGCGCGCTTTGCCGCGCTGATTCCCTGGCTGCTGGCCTTTGCCACGGGGCTGTTTGCCTTCAGCCCGCAGCTGTCAACCGCCTTGAAACGGATACGCCCTGCACAGGCTGAACCCGTCGGCACGGCGCATGGCGCCGGCTCGCCCATCGGCTGGTTCGTGCAGCTGCTGGTGTCGGTTTATGGCGGCTTCTTCGGCGCCGGCATGGGCATTTTGATGATGGCCAGCCTGGCGATTGGCGGCCATGAAGACGTGCAGCACATCAACGCGCTGAAAAACCTCCTCTCGGCGGTGATCTACAGCGTGACGGTGGTGACCTTCATCGTCGCCGGCGCGGTCAGCTGGCCGCACACGCTGGTGATGGTGCTGACCGCCACCCTCGGCGGCTACTGGGGCGCCCGCATGGCGCGCAAAATCCAGGGTCCGTGGCTGCGCCGCATGGTGATTGCGGTGGGCAGCGCGCTGACGGTTTATTATTTTTACAAGACGCTGGGCTGAGCCGGCCGCTGGCCACCCCGCAATTAACCCGGTTTTTTCATCTTTTCTGTTTTTAAAAGGAATTTCCCATGACCACCAACACCGAACGCACCACCGCCCGCGGCCTGCACGTCGCCACCGAACTCTACCGTTTCATCAACGACAAGGTGCTGCCCGGCACCGGCGTGGACCGCGACAAATTCTGGACCGGTTTTGACGCCATCGTCGCCGACCTGGCGCCGAAAAACATCACCCTGCTGGCCGAACGCGACCGCCTGCAGCTAGAGTTGGACACCTGGCACCAGGCCCACCCCGGCCCCGTCGCCGACATGCCGGCCTACCGCGCTTTCCTCGAAGGCATCGGCTACCTCGTACCGCAGCCGGCCCAGGTTGCCATCACCACCGCCAACGTCGATGCCGAACTCGCCGTGCAGGCCGGCCCGCAGCTCGTCGTGCCGATCCTGAACGCGCGCTATGCGCTGAACGCGGCCAATGCGCGCTGGGGCTCGCTGTATGACGCGCTCTACGGCACCGACGCGATTCCCGAAACCGACGGCGCTGAAAAAGGCCAGGGCTACAACCCGGTGCGCGGCGGCAAAGTCATTGCCTTCGCCCGCAACCTGCTCGACCAGGCCGCCCCGCTGGCCAGCGGCTCTCACAAGAAGGCGACCGGCTACCGCATGGAAGGCGGCCAGCTGGTCATTGCCATGGAAAACGGCAGCACCAGGCTGCAGGACCCGGCCCAGTTTGTCGGCTACCAGGGCGATGCCACGGCCCCCACATCGGTGCTGCTGGTGCACAACGGCCTGCATATCGACATCATCATCGACCGGTCCACCACCATCGGCAAGCTGGATGCGGCCGGCATCAGCGACCTGGTGATCGAGTCCGCCCTGTCCACGATTCTTGACCTGGAAGACTCGGTCACCGTGGTTGATGCCGAAGACAAGGTGCTGGCCTACGGCAACTGGCTCGGCATCCTGCAGGGCACGCTGACCGAAGAAGTCACGAAAACAGATGCCCAGGGCGGCGTCAAGACCTTCACGCGTGGCCTGAACCCCGACCGCGAATACACCGCCGCCAACGGCAATGGCGAAGTGCGTCTGCACGGCCGCTCGCTGATGTTCCTGCGCAATGTCGGCCATTTGATGACCAACCCGGCCATCCTGTACGCAGACGGCAAAGAGATTCCCGAAGGCATCCTGGACGCCGTCGTCACCACGACCATCGCCATGCATGACCTGAAGCGCCAAGGCCAGCCCGGCATCAAGAACTCGCGCACCGGCAGCGTGTACATCGTCAAGCCCAAGATGCACGGCCCGGCCGAAGTCGCCTTTGCCAGCGAACTGTTCGGCCGCGTCGAAAGCCTGCTGGGCCTCCCCGCCAACACGGTGAAACTCGGCATCATGGACGAAGAGCGCCGCACCAGCGTCAACCTGAAAGCCTGCATTGCCGAAGCCGAAGCGCGCGTCGCCTTCATCAACACCGGTTTCCTCGACCGCACCGGCGACGAGATGCACAGCGCCATGCAGGCCGGCCCGATGCTGCGCAAGGGCGACATGAAGACCACCGCCTGGATTGCCGCCTACGAAAAGAACAACGTGCTGACCGGCCTGGCCTGCGGACTGCGCGGTAAGGCGCAGATCGGCAAGGGCATGTGGGCCATGCCCGACCTGATGGCCGCCATGCTGGAACAAAAAATCGGCCATCCGAAAGCCGGCGCCAACACCGCCTGGGTGCCCAGCCCGACCGCCGCCACGCTGCATGCGCTGCATTACCACCAGGTGCTGGTGTCGGATGTGCAGAAAGAGCTGGAAAAGATCGACGCCAGCGCCGAGCGCGACACGATTCTGAACGGCCTGCTGACGATTCCGGTCACTAGCGCGCCAAACTGGTCAGCTGCCGAGAAGCAGCAGGAACTCGACAACAACGCGCAGGGCATCCTGGGCTACGTGGTGCGCTGGATCGACCAGGGCGTGGGCTGCTCCAAGGTGCCCGACATCCACAACGTCGCCCTGATGGAAGACCGCGCCACGCTGCGCATTTCCAGCCAGCACATGGCCAACTGGTTGCTGCACGGCGTGGTGACCCAAGCGCAAATCACCGAAACCTTCGAGCGCATGGCCGCCGTGGTCGACGGCCAGAACGCCGGCGACGCGCTGTACCAGCCGATGGCCGGGCACTTTGACACGTCGGCGGCGTACCAGGCGGCGTGCGATCTGGTGTTCAAGGGGCTGGCGCAGCCGAGCGGCTACACCGAGCCGCTGCTGCACGCCTGGCGCCTGAAAGTCAAGGCTGGGGCTGCTTGATTCGGTTGAGGTGATTTGCTATGAATTGAATAGCTGCGTACGTAGGCGCTGCATGCGCTAGCAGGCTATTTGACTTGTAAATCCATAAAAACGGCACCTTCGGGTGCCGTTTTCCATTCACGGCACGGGAAACCAGCATCGGCCGTTGCCAGCATCCGGGTGCAAAGGAGTTCAGGCAGCACGCGCCCAGTTTTCGACCACCAGACCAGGGTAGTCCTTGAAATCGGCCTCGTTGTTGGTGACCAGGGTGATGCCGACGCTCACCGCGTGGGCGGCAATCAGGCGGTCCATGGTGTCCCGGCGGCGGTCGCGCACGGCGGCAGCGAGCACGCCATAGCTTTCAGCCGCGCTTTCATCAAAGGGCAGCACCGGCACGCGTGCAACAAAGCGTTGCAAGGCATGGCGGGCTGCGGCTCGGTCTTCTGCGGGGGTGCGTTCAATGCCATGCCGAAG
The DNA here is from genome assembly GCA_000751355.1 of Polaromonas sp. CG9_12. Taxonomy (GTDB): domain Bacteria; phylum Pseudomonadota; class Gammaproteobacteria; order Burkholderiales; family Burkholderiaceae_C; genus Polaromonas. The sequence continues at coordinate 2,576,727 of CCJP01000005.1, forward strand.
CTCGGCATAGGTGACGACCGACATCACAACGTGGCCCAGGGGCGTGACCTTGAAGCGCTCAAGCACTTGCGGCGGATGGGCCTTGAGCAAGTAGATGCAAATGTTGGTGTCCAGCAGAAAGCGCATGGCTTAGCCTTGCGCCTTGTGGGGGCTCGCATTGCCAAATCCGCTCCAGTCGCGTTCTTGCTCTTCATGGAGCTCGCGGCCTTCGGCCATGAAACTCGGAGGGAAAGCGGCCAGTATTTCTGTCAAGTCACCAATGGTTTCCGTTGCCACCCGCCGCAGCACCAGCGTGTTGCCCACACGCTCGACCTCCACATCCTGCGCAGCGTCCACAAAGCCAAGTTCTTTGGGAATGCGCACGGCCAGCGAATTGCCGCTTTTAAAAACTCGGGTCCGCATGCAGTTTCTCCTTGAAAATATAAAGTATATACAGGATTTACATCGCAGGCGCTGTCGGCGTGCTTGTTACCATCGCGGGTTGCACATCACGCCCTGGCCTGCGGGAGCCGCCGAACCGATGGACGGCACTGAATGAATCCACCGCAGGCAAAAACCGCGAACACGAGAACCCGACATGCCCGCTCCCCTGACCCCTTTTTCCCAGTTCCAGAACCTGCTGCGCGAGATGTTCCAGTTAGACCACAAAGAGCTGGACTTTGGCCTGTTCAAGGTGCTGCGCCTCAAGCGCACCTACATCGAGCAGTTCATCAGCGGCTAGGGCACGCAAGACCTCAAACACATCGTGGCCCGCGAACTCGAATCGATTCGCGGCGCCGACACCGAAGACGAGCGCCAGTGGCTGGCCAACCGCTGCGAAATGCTGGGCATCAAGGCCAAGGACGCCTGGGCCGCCGTGGCCGCCAGCCCCCAAAACCCCGCCCTGCAAGCCAAGCTCACCACCATCCTTCAAGGCGCGGAATACGAAGAGCAGCTTGAAAACACCCAGGCCCGCCTCAACCGCTGGCTGCAAACCCAGTCCTACAGCACCAGCCACCTGGAAGCCCAGCTCTACAACTACCTGCTGAACTACTTCGAGCTGTACTACCAAAACGGCGACTTTGGCTACAACGCCCGCGCCACCAGCGCTTTCAAGGTGCCCTACGAAGCCGACTACGACGGCGCCGACACGCTGTTTCACTGGAAGCACAAGGACTGCTACTACATCAAGACCGCCAACAGCTTTCCCGAGGTGCGGCTGCAGATCATGGGGAAAACCATTGTTTTTCGCCTTCAAGCCGGCGGCGACGCCGAGAGCAGCGCGCAAAACAACAACAAGGACAGCGACATCAAGCAGTACCGCCTGGCCGACATCACCTAGCAGGGCGGCGCGTGGGTGGTGCGCTTTCAGCTCGCCAAGACCGGCACGCCGAAGGCCGAGATTTACGCCAGCCTCTGGCGCGCCGCACTAAGCGACAGCACCGGCCTGGCCCCGTACCTGATGCAAAAAAGCGTGGATGGCGACAAGCCGGTCTTCAAGGATCTGGGCAAGGACCACGACAAGGCCGAAGGCGGGCAGATCAAGGGCATCAACCAGCTGCGCCTGAACGAAGACGCCTACCTCGACGCTATTGGCAAGAACGACGCTTTCAAAACGCTGGGCAAAAACGCCGAAGCCCGCGCCCTGGCCTTGAAAACCGACGCCACCGCGCAGGCGCTGCACCAGCTTGACAAGGCGCTGAACCGCTTTTACGTGGGCCAGGACGCCGACTACTTCATCCACAAGGACCTGCGCGGCTTTCTGACCCGCGAAAAAGACCGCTTCATCAAGAACGTCGTCTTCAGCACCCTTGAAGCCCTGCTCGACCGCCGCGCCGACGCGGCCACGCTCATCATTGCGCGGGCCTTCAATGCCGTGGCCGGCCGGATCATCGAGTTTCTGGACGCCACCGAAACCTTTCAGCGCAACCTGTACACGCTCAAGAAAAAGGTCATCGACACCCACTGGCTGATCTCGGTAGGCAAGATTCCCGCCGCCTACTGGCCGCGCCTGCTGCAAAACCAGCGGCTGCTGGCGTATTTTGAAAGCGAGTTCAAGCAGGCCGTGGCCACGGTGGAAGACTTGCAGCGCCTGCCCATGCTGGTGGTGGACACCAGCCTGTTCAGCACCGAGCCTGAGCGCGCCCTGATCGACGAGATGCTGTCGGACCCGGCGTTTGACCATCTGGACGAACAGACGGACGGACTCTTGATCCACTCGGAAAACTGGCAGGCGCTGAACCTGTTGCACGACAAGTTCCGCGAACGCATCAAGTGCATCTACATCGACCCGCCGTACAACACCGGCGGCGACGGGTTTTTGTACAAGGACAGTTTTCGGCATTCGAGCTGGGCGTCGATGATGGCCGACCGGCTGGCGCTGGCGAAGAATTTCCTGAATTCCCACGGCGTGCTGTTTGCCAGCATTGACGACAAGGAACGGCTGACGCTGGAGCGCCTGCTGGGCGATACCTTCGGCCAAGAAAATCGGGTGGAAGAACTGATCTGGGTGCAGAACTCAACCAAGAACCAGTCGCCTACTTATTCCAACAACCACGAATATGTTGAAGTGTTTGCGCGCAGCTTGGAGCGCGTTCGCGCCGCGCCCAGCATGTTCCGTGAAATCAAGCCCGGATATGTGGAAGTTACGGAATTACTGGAGCAACTCAACCCCGACTATCCCAGCCTTAAATACATACAAGGGGCAATTGCTAGGCTTTACGATGAGCATCGAGAAGCCTTCAAGGCTGAAATGGAAGAGTCTGGCGTGGAATATGAGCGCGGTCTCGATCTTTGGAAAGGAACTTACCCTTACGCCAACGCTGAATACCGCGATGCCGCCGGGCGGCAAATAGAGCCGTCCGGTGCAAGGCAAGCGCAAGCGCATATCTGGCTGTGGCAGTCTGGTGATGCCGCGCTACCAAAGGGTGGCGGTACCGACAACAAAAAAGGCGTGCACACGCCTGGCGACCCAGACTATCGGTTCTACAAGCCCGCCCACCCGATCACTGAACGCCCCTGCCCGCACCCCAAGAGCGGCTGGCGTTTTCCCGAGTACCCGATGGGACTGAGCACCTCCTTTGAGGAAATGCAAGCCGACCGCCGAATCGTTTGGGGTGACACCGAAAAAAGCGTTCCGCGTGTCAAACGGTTTTTGCACGAGGTGGACACTGCCGTGGCGAAATCGGTCATCAATGACTACACCGACGGCGAAAAGGAGCTAACGGCCATCACGGGCCAACAGCGCAGCTTCCCCAACCCCAAGCCTACGTCTCTGATTAGCCGCTTCGTCGAGCAAACCACAGAGCCCGCCGAGTGGGTCATGGATTTTTTCGCTGGCAGCGGCACCACCGGCCACGCGGTCATGGGACTGGACAGCAAACGCAAGTTTGTTTTGAGCGAAATGGGCGGCTACTTCGATACCGTGACCAAGCCGCGCATTGCCCGCGTCATGTTCAGCTCTCACTGGAAATTGGGCGCGCCCGGCGCAGCGAACCGCCAGCGCCTGATCGTCAAAGTCCAGCGCCTCGAACAATACGAAGACGTGATCGCCAACCTCGACAGCGCCTGGGACGAAGCGGCCATGCCCGAAGGCGTGCCGGTGCGCTACCTGTTCCGCCCCGAGGAAAACCGCGTGCGCCTGGCGCTCGACCTGTCGCGGCCGTTCACCAACATGATTTGCGTCGGCAAGGCCCGTGACGCCACCCCGCTGGACCTGATGGAAACCTGGGCGCTGCTGCAGGGCTACTGGCAGCGCTCGCGCCGCGTGGTGCTGGAGGGCGGCAAACGCTACCTGTGCCTGGAAACGGTGTGCGGCTGCCTGGTCGTGCTGCGCGACATCACCGAGCCCGAAGACGACAGCGCCGTCCTGAACGCCATCGCCGCCCGCTACACGCATGACAACGGCAGCCTGCGCATCCACCGCCTCGAAGTCAACCACTGGGCCGACCTGCGCCGCGTGATGCTGCCTTGCGCGCTGATGGCCGCCACCGACTTTGACCGGGGCGCGGCATGGAACTGAAGCTCTACCAACAGCTCAAGGCCGAGCTTCTGGGCAGCCTGGCCCCGGCCAGCGAGTGGCACGACGACGCCTACCAGCACGCCGTCGAACGCTATGCGCCCGAGGCTGAATCGGGCATCAAAAAATGGGGCCGCGACGCCATTGCCGACTGGCTGGCGCGCTACAACGCGCTGGTGAGCCGCCCGGTGCGCCTGCGTTATTACCAGATTCTGGCGCTGTATTTCACCGAGGGCGTACTGCGCGAGCAGCGCGACAACCCGGCGGCGCCCCGGCGCAATCTGCTGGCCTACTGGATGGCCACGGGCAGCGGCAAGACGCTGCTGATGCACCTGAACATCCTGCAATACATCGAGCACATTGGCGGCCTGCACGCGTTTGACGAGTTGCAGCTGGTGCTGACCACGCCGGGCGTGAACCTGATCGAGCAGCACCGCCGCGAAATCACGCCCATTGTCGAGGCGCTGAACCGCCAGTGCGCCGGCGGCATCAAGCTGACGGTCGAATCCACCGGCAGCCTGCTGAACCATGAGCCGGGGTTTTTCAAGCTCACGCCGTCCAGCCGCGTCTTTCGCCTGGTACTGGTCGATGAAGGGCACATTGGGCTGGCGGGCGGCGGCAAGGAGGCCGGCGCCTTCAAGACGCTGCGCCACGAACTTGCCGACTACCCGAACGCGTTTTTGTTCGAGTATTCGGCCACCTACCACGGCATCAGCGACAAGCATGTGGCCGAATATGGCGAGCAGATTGTTTACGACTACAACTACTACCGCTTCTACAAGGACGGCTACGGCAAGGACTACGGCATCCAGAAAATTGGCGCTGACAGCACCGAGCAGGGCGCCGAGGCCTGGGCCAATTTCATGGCGGCTTTCGCTACGCTGGCGGGCAAGCTGACGGTGTTTGACGAACTGCGGCTGCAAGACGATGCGGGCCTGGGTTTCACGGCGGCCTTCACCGACAAGCCCCTGATTGCCTTCATGGGCAACACGGTCGAAGACAAAAAGGACGAGGGCAAGCTCGCCAAGTCGGGCGCGGGCGACGAGGTGTCGGACATTCGCAAGCTGCTGGCCTTTCTGGCCAAGCTGACGCCGGCCCAGCGGCAGTCGCTGGGTGCCGTGTTCAACCAGGACAGCACGGGCCTGCTGACGCTGACGCGCAGCCCGGCCGTGGCGGACGAGATTTTCCTGTCGTGGGGCGATGGCGGCTACTGGGGCATCGTGAACGTGGGCAACGGCGACAAGTTCTTCAATGACTGCGAGAACCATCCCGAACTGCAGGACGCCCACGGCCAGAGCCTGGTGCAGCTGCGCAAGGCGGCGATCGTCGAGCGGCGCTGCCAGTTCACCGACATCGACCTGCCGGACTCGCCGATCAATGTGCTGGTGGGCAGCCGCAAGTTCGCCGAGGGCTGGAACTGCTACCGCGTCTCAGTGATCGGGCTGATCAACCTGGGCAGCAGCAAAGGCAACAAGATCATCCAGATTTTCGGGCGCGGCGTGCGCCTGAAGGGCCTCAAGGGCGATGGCAAGCGGCGCTTCATTGCACACGGCGAGTCTTACGACGACCTGGTGGCGGACGATTCGCCCGAAAACCGCCTGCGGCGCCTGGAAACGCTCAATATCTTCAGCTTGCGGGCGACTTACCTCAGCCGGTTTCTGGATGCGCTTGCCGAAGAAATTCCGCGATGGGTAGAAGCCAGGTGCGTGCCCGTGGTGGCGCAAAGCCTGCGGCTGGGGAAACCTGACGAGTCGTTTGCCGACTATGCCCCGAAGCTGCCAATTTTCAAGGTGGGGCGCGACACCACCGAGCCGCGTCTGGTGGTCACGCGGCAAACCGATGGCACCTGGCAATGGGCCTACCTTCAAGAAGGACGAGAAGAGACCGGCGTGTTGTCCCGCTTCAGCGCCCAGCTCGACTACCGGCCCGAGGTGACGCAAACGCCGCACAACCTGGCGCAAGACCTGCGCGAGCATGTGCAAACGGGCGCAGTGCCGTCGGCGTTTGTGGGGCACACCGATCTGCATACCCGGCTGCAGGCGCTGCTGCGCACCCGCAATACCCAGTTGCTGGCCGCCCGGCCCGAAGGCGCGCGGCTGCTGTCGCCGGCCGATGTGCTGTCCGTGCTGGACAGCGTGGACTATCACCGCCCCTGGGCAGGCTTGAGTTTTGCCCACAAGGAGAAACTGGTGTGGCAGGCGCTGGCCGATGCGGTGGCGCAGTTGCACCACAAGCTGATTTATGACATCAACAAGCGGCGCTACCGTTTCGGCGAGCCGCTGGTGCAATCGGTTGCCGGCGCGCCGGGTGACTTCATCAGCCATTACGACCTGCGTATCGAGTTTGACAAGCCGGCCGGGCAAACCGCTTTCAATCAGACATACCCTGACCCGCAATATCCCGAGCAGCTGAAACTGGTTTTTGAAGAGCCGCGTCACCTCTACGCGCCGCTGCTGCGTGATGGGCAAGACCGCGCTGTGCAGGCTTTGCCGTTCAAGACCCTGCACATCAGCCCCGATGCGCTCAACCCTGGCGAGCGCAAGTTCGTCGAAGACCTGCATGGTTTTCTGGAAAATCCGGTCAATCAGGGCCGGCTCAGGGGTTTTACCTTCTACCTGATGCGCAATGTGGAGAGTTTGCGTTCGGTGGGCGTTTACCTGGACACCGAAACCCGCGCCTACTTCCCCGACTTTGTGCTGTGGGCTGTGGGCAAGCGCCTAACGCACATCTTGCTGGTGGACCCCAAGGGTCAGTCGGGTCTTCAGGACTGGTGTTCGCTGGAGCGCGTCAATGCCAAGGTGGCGCTGGCGCACAGCGGCGATCTGCCGGCGCTGGCGCTGGCTTTGGGCCGTGGCACCGGGCGCCCGTTCAAGGTGGACTCCTTCATCTTGCTGCGCAAGTCATCGCCCTTGGGGAAACCCAAAAACGGCAGCTCTTATGACCCGAAAGTGGTTGCCGATATGGAGCGCAAGCATGTTTTGCATTTGAACTGGGCGCCCGAGGTGAATGGAAAACGCGTCGATGAAGATGGCGACAAGGTGATACTGCCGCCGGATGGGCGTTGCTATGTGGAACGCATGCTGACGTGCGCTGGCCTGCCCAAGCCTTATTGAGTGAAACGGGAAAAGCGCTCCTGATTTAATAGTGGCTTACGCCGAATCTATAAGCGCCGTCGGCCTATTTAGCCTGCAATTATTCCCAAAACTCCGCCTGTCATCGCCCCAGCACCAGCGCATCCACCAGCAGCCGCACCGTCACGATGCGGCACGGCCCATGGCTTTTGTGCGCCAGCACACCGCGCTTGTCGCCCGACACCAGCACGTCTGCTTGAGCGCCCTCGGCCATGGCCAGCAAAAAGTTGTCGAACGGGTCGGGCGAGCGCTCCACTGGGGGCAGGGCGTCAATCCAGACGGCCATGCCGCGCAACTGGTTGATCAGCTCGCCCGCCAATGCCGGACGAATGAGCGCGCGCACCGCATCCCTGCGCGTGACAGCTCGAATTTCCTGCAATTGCAAATCGCAAGTCAGCAGCTCAAACTGGCCGCGCCGCCATGCGGTGACCAGTTGCGCAGACGTTGATTTGCCCACCAGCAAGGCGCTGATGAGCACATTGGTGTCCAGAACGACCCGCATGTGGCCTTAACGGAGCTTCTTGGAAACAGGTTTTGCAGCCGCTGCCTTGAGGGCTTTGCCACTTTTACCACTTGGGTCCGGTTGCGGTTCCATCGCCATGGGCGGCGTTGTCGGCTTGAACGGGTCATACAGGGCAGCGGCCAAACCTTCTTCGCGCACTTGCGACAGGGCTTCGTCCAAAAAACTCTCTGCCTCTTGCGAAGGCAAGGCATCCAGCCCTTCACGGGCTTGGCCCATCACCTGATCGAACACGCGCCAGCGAACAGCGTCTTCAACAAAAGCAGACAGATCGCCTTTTTTAAATCCACGTTGGGCCAGGAAAGTACGCACAGCGACATTCGTTTGCTCGGAAATCACCAAATTCCAGCGAGTGGATGCGACAAGGAGAGGTGCAGATGGCATGGTTGGGTTGTGTGTTTGTGTGTATAGGCGCAAATATACTGTTGTGCGATGTCTATCGCAAGCCCGTCTGGGCTATGGAGTGCACTGAATCGCACAGGCGTAAACTTCTTCTCCGGAATGGCCTGGCATTCATTCCACGGCTGTTCAGGCCAGCGCGCCACCCGCGAAAATTCCGTCATCACGAGTCACGAAATTTGCCGCCCCGGCGCCTGGCCCGGCGCAGCCTTCAGGTTCATGACAGGGACACCCCCTATATTGCGCAAGCCAGCCTCACTACCTACAAGCCACAGGAGCACCATGACAGCCGGAAAATCAAAAATCATCTACACCCTCACCGACGAGGCGCCGCTGCTGGCGACCTGGTCCTTTCTGCCCGTCGTGCGCGCCTTCACGGCGCCGGCCGGCATTGAAGTGTCCGAAAGCGACATCTCGGTCGCGGCGCGGGTGCTGGCCGAATTCCCGGAGTGCCTGACCGACGCGCAGAAGGTGCCCAACACGCTGGCCGAACTGGGTCGCCTGACGCAAGACCCGGACACCAACATCATCAAGCTGCCCAACATCAGCGCCTCGCAGGGCCAGCTCATCGCCGCCGTCAAGGAACTGCAGTCCAAGGGCTTCAAGCTTCCCGACTACCCCGAAAGCCCCAAGAGCGACGCCGAAAAAGACATTCGCGCGCGCTACGCCCGTTGCATCGGCAGCGCCGTCAACCCGGTGCTGCGCGAAGGCAACTCGGACCGCCGCGCGCCCAAGGCCGTGAAGGAATACGCCCGCAAGCACCCGCATTCGATGGCCGACTGGAGCCAGGCGTCGCGCTCGCATGTCTCGCACATGCACCACGGCGACTTCTACCACGGCGAAAAGTCGCTGACGCTGGACCAGGCGCGCGACGTGAAGATGGAACTGCTCACCAAAAGCGGCAAGACCATCGTCCTGAAACCCAAGGTGTCGCTGCTGGCCGGCGAGATCATCGACTCGATGTTCATGAGCAAGCAGGCGCTGGCCGAGTTTTACGAAAAGGAAATCGACGACGCCTTCAACACCGGCGTGATGTTCTCGCTGCACGTCAAGGCGACGATGATGAAGGTCTCGCACCCCATCGTGTTCGGCCACTGCGTGAAGATTTTCTACAAGGACGCGTTTGCCAAGCATGGCGCGCTGTTTGATGAAATTGGCGTGAACGTGAACAACGGCATGGCCAATCTGTACGAGAAGGTCGCCACCTTGCCGCAAAGCACGCAGGACGAGATCAAGCGCGACCTGCATGCCTGCCACGAAGGCCGGCCCGAGCTGGCGATGGTCGATTCGGCCAAGGGCATCACCAATTTCCACTCGCCCAACGACATCATCGTCGACGCGTCCATGCCGGCGATGATCCGCAATGGCGGCAAGATGTGGGGCGCCGACGGCCGCCTGAAGGATGTGAAGGCGGTGATGCCCGAGTCGACCTTTGCCCGCATCTACCAGGAAATCATCAATTTCTGCAAGTGGCACGGCAACTTCGACCCCAAGACCATGGGCACCGTGCCCAACGTCGGCCTGATGGCGCAGCAGGCCGAGGAATACGGCTCGCATGACAAGACCTTCGAGATGGCCGAAGGCGGCGTGGCCAACATCGTGGACATTGCCACCGGCGAGGTGCTGCTGAGCCAGGACGTGGAAGCCGGCGACATCTGGCGCATGTGCCAGGTCAAGGACGCGCCGATCCGCGACTGGGTCAAGCTGGCCGTGACGCGCGCCCGCAACTCGGGCATGCCGGCCGTGTTCTGGCTCGACCCGTACCGTCCGCATGAAAACGAGCTGATCAAGAAGGTGCAGGCTTACCTGAAAGAGCACGACACCAAGGGCCTGGACATCCAGATCATGAGCCAGGTGCGCGCCATGCGCTTCACGCTGGAACGCGTCGCGCGCGGGCTGGACACCATCTCGGTGACCGGCAACATCCTGCGCGACTACCTGACCGACCTGTTCCCCATCATGGAGCTCGGCACCAGCGCCAAGATGCTGTCCATCGTGCCCTTGATGGCTGGCGGCGGCATGTACGAGACCGGCGCCGGCGGTTCGGCGCCCAAGCACGTGCAGCAGCTGGTGGAAGAAAACCACCTGCGCTGGGATTCACTGGGCGAGTTTCTGGCGCTGGCCGTGTCGCTCGAAGACCTGGCGCTGAAGACTGGCAACACCCAGGCCGGTTTGCTGGCCCGCTCGCTGGATGCCGCCACCGGCAAGCTGCTGGACAACAACAAGGGCCCCAAGACCCGCACCGGTGAACTCGACAACCGGGGCAGCCATTTCTACCTGGCGATGTACTGGGCGCAGGCACTGGCCGAGCAGACTGAAGACGCGGCGTTGCAGGCGCAGTTCGCGCCGCTGGCCCAATCGCTGGCCGAAAACGAGGAAAAAATCGTCGCCGAGATGAAGGACGTGCAGGGCCAGCCGGTCGACATCGGCGGCTACTACCTGCTGGATGCAGAAAAGGTCAAGGCCGTGATGCGCCCGAGCGCCACCTTCAACGCCGCGTTGAGCGCGGTGAACGGCTAAAGACCGCAAAGCCGGATGGGGGCTTATCCGCCGGTCCGCGCTGGGTTAAAAACCAGCCGTTCAGGATTGTCCAGGCCGCATGCCGTCGCAAGAGGGTCTGCGGCTTTTTCGTGCCGGCCTCGACGCCTAGCGACCCGACGCATGCGCTGCAGGTATGGCCTGATGATGCTATTGATTAAATAGCTGAATGTGCATGCTGGACATGCGCACAGAGTACTTTTTACGCTTAAAAACTACCCGCCAACGCCTGTGGGCGCGGTTTTTCTATGGACAATAGCGTTTTGCAACGGGGCTCCAGACCCGGCAAGGCTATCAGGCGCCAGGGCGCTGCAGCCTGTCCCCCCGGTCCACGCCTGCGGGCAAGCCGTGCCGCCCGGCGCGGCTTGCCCTGCAAGACCCCCTCCCTTCATTTCATGTTCGGCCCCTGGCCGACGCCATCAGGAGCCTTGATGACCGACCCGACCCCTTCCTTTTTCAAACGTGTTTCGCTGGCCTTCGGCTCGTTTTTCAGCACGCTGGGCGATGCCGGCTATGCCGCCCGGGTGCAGGCGCTGCGCGAGCACGGCGACGCGCCTGCTGCGCCTGTCACCGCGGCTGCGCCCGCGCCCGCCGCGCCGCCCGTCTTCAAGGAAGCCACGCCCGACGCGGCGCTGCAACTGCTGGCCCTGCTGCAGCGCGAGGCGCGCCTGATCGACTTCGTCCAGGAAGACCTGTCCAGCTACACCGACGCCGAGATCGGCGGGCCGGCCCGGCTGGTGCATGAAGGCTGCGCCAAGGTGCTGCGCGAGCATTTCACGCTGGCGCCGGTGCAGCCCGAGGCCGAAGGCAGCCGCATCACGCTGAATGACGGCTTTGACGCCCGTGCCATCCGCCTGACCGGCAACGTGGTTGGCCAGGCGCCGTTCCATGGCGCCCTGAGCCACCGGGGCTGGCGCGCCACCGACACCCGGTTGCCACGTCTGGCCGCCGGCCACGACGCCAGCGTGCTGGCCCAGGCCGAGGTGGAACTGTGAACGCCGCCGGGGCTGAAAGCACGGCGGGCCAGCCGCAGTTTTCCATCGGCATCGACCTGGGCACCACGCACTGCGCGCTGGCCTGGGTCGACATGGGCGCCAGCGATGGCGAAAAAACGGTTTACGGCGTGCTCGACATTGCGCAGCTGACCGCGCCCGGCAGCGTCGGCAACCTGCCGCTGCTGCCATCCTTCCTCTACCTGCCGCATGAAAGCGAACTGGCCGCCAATGACCTGGCGCTGCCGTGGACCGGCGAGCAGGACTTTGCGGTTGGCGAAATGGCGCGGACACGCGGCGCGCAGACGCCGATCCGCCTGGTGTCCAGCGCCAAGAGCTGGTTGTGTCACCCCGGCGTGGACCGGCGCGCGACCATTTTGCCGAACGATGCGCCGCCCGAAGTCGCGCGCGTCTCGCCGCTCGAAGCCTCAACCCGCTACCTGGCCCACCTGCGCCGCGCCTGGGACCAGGCGCACCCCGAAGCGCCGTTCGACCGGCAGGACGTGACCATCACGATTCCGGCCTCGTTCGACCCGGCCGCGCGCGAACTGACGGCCGAGGCTGCCCTCGCCGCCGGCTACGTTTCGATGACGCTGCTGGAAGAACCGCAGGCCGCGCTTTACCACTGGATACAGGCGAGCAGCGGCCAGTGGCGCAAGGATGTCAAGCCGGGCGAGATCATCCTGGTGATCGACGTCGGCGGCGGCACCAGCGACTTTTCGCTGATTGCCGTACTGGAGCGCGAAGGCCAGCTGGAACTGCACCGCATCGCCGTGGGCGACCACATCTTGCTTGGCGGCGACAACATGGACCTGATGCTGGCGCATGTCGTGGCGCGCAAGCTGGCGGCCGAAGGCAAGCAGCTGGACCCGTGGCAGATGCGCGCGCTGACTTACGCCTGCCGCAGCGCCAAGGAAAGCCTGCTGGGCGATGCCACGCTCGACGTGCAGCCCATCGTCGTTCCCAGCCGGGGCGCCAAACTGATCGGCGGCTCGGTGCGCACCGAGCTGACCCAGGCCGAGGTGCGGGCTTCGCTGCTCGAAGGCTTTTTCCCCGAGGTGGACGCAGCGGCCCGGCCGGTGAACCGTGCGCGCGGCGGCCTGACGCAGCTGGGCCTGCCGTACGCGCAGGACGCCGGCGTGACGCGCCACCTGGCCGCGCTGCTGGGCCGACAGGCCGGCGCCACGGCCGAGCTGGAAGGCTTTGATGGCCAGGCCAATGCCGGCGCCAGCTTTTTGCACCCGACGGCGGTGCTGTTCAACGGCGGCGTCTTCAAGTCCGACATCCTGGTCGAGCGCACGCTGGCCACGCTGAACGGCTGGCTGGCTGCCGAGCAGGCTGCGCCGGCGCGCGCGCTTGCCGGCGCCGACATGGACCTGGCGGTGGCACGCGGCGCGGCCTATTACGGCTACGTGCGGCGCGGCCAGGGCGTGCGGATTCGCGGCGGCACGGCGCGCGCCTATTACGTCGCGGTCGAGTCGGCGATGCCGGCCATTCCCGGCTTCGAGCCGCCCATCCAGGCGCTGTGCATTGCGCCCTTCGGCATGGAAGAAGGTATCGAGGCCGAGTTGCAGACGCAGGAATTCGGCCTGGTCGTCGGCGAGCCGATGCACCTGCGCTTTTTTGGCTCGTCGGTGCGCCGCCAGGACCCGCTGGGCGTGCTGCTCGACTTTTGGCAGCCCGACGAATTGCAGGAACTCGGCGAGATCCAGGCCACGCTGCCCGCCGAAGGCCGTCAGGCCGGCGAGATCGTGCAGGTCCGCTTGCGCGCCGTGGCTACCGACACCGGCACGCTGGAATTGACGGCGGTGGCCACGCAGGGCGGCGCGCATTGGAAGGTGGAGTTTGATGTGCGGGGTGGCAGCGATTGATGGGTGAGTATTCGGCTTGCCCGTGATACATGCCTGCGAGTCTGCATAACGACTTCCCGCTCTGGGGAGAAGGCAGGGACGGGGACCTGCGGACGTGGTGTTAGGCACAAGAAATCGCTATCGGGGAGCCCTCACCCCAGCCCTCTCCCAGAGGGAGAGGGCGTAAGAAGGGATCGCATTTGGCAATTCGAGTCGTTACATTGACTTTGCTTTTTATGACAGTTGGCAAATGATAGTTATCCCCCAACCCGTCCTGGCTGGGCCTGTGCTGCGCCAGAAAAGCGGGATCAGGGCCGTGCGCTGTTTGAGCGGAACGACGTGGAGCGAGTTTGCGCGGACTGACCTTGCCCCTGAAAAACGTATCCCTTGCTGAGTGGTTCAATTCAGACAAGGAAAACGGAAATGACGAAAACCTCAAGGGCGCGCTACACGCTCGAATTCAAACAAGAAGCAGTCCGGCTGGTGGACAACGGCCAAAGCATCGCGGCGGTGGCGCGGACTTTGGGCGTCGTTGACCAAACGCTATTTAACTGGGTCAAGGCCCATCGGCAGGGCAAGCTCACGGGAGCGGACAGCAAAGCGCCTGTAAGTGCCGAGCAGATGGAAATCAGCCGACTCAGGGCCGAGCTGGCACGCGTGAAGATGGAGCGCGATATCCTGGGAAAAGCGACGGCGTACTTCGCAAGAGGGTCGATTTGAAGTACGCCTTCATCCAGCAGCACCGGCATTCCTGGCCGGTTTCGGTGCAGTGCCGCGTATTGCAGGTCAGCGCGGCCGGCTACCACGCGCACTTGGTGCGCCGTGCCAGCAATGCGCAGCGGCGCCACCTGAGCGACGAGGCGCTGCTGGTGCATATCAAGGCCCTGCACGCCGAGACTCGTGGCGCCTACGGCTGGCCACGCATCTGGCGCGAACTGGTGACACGCGGCGTCCCGGTGGGCAAGAAGCGGGTGCAAAAGCTCATGCAGTTGCACGGCATCCGGGCCAAGGGAAAACGGCGCTTCAAGGTGACGACCGACAGCAATCACAAGTTGCCAATCTCGCCAAACCTGCTGAACCGCGAGTTCAGCGTGGCCGAACCCGACAAAGTCTGGGTCGGCGACATCACATATATCGCGACCGATGAGGGCTGGCTGTTCCTGGCCGTGGTGATTGACCTGTTCAGCCGCCAGGTGGTGGGCTGGTCACTGCGGGGCGACATGACCTCAGCCATCGTCATCGACGCGCTGCGCATGGCCTGGTTCAGGCGCCACCCGGACACGCACGCCGGCTTGATGTTTCACAGCGACCGGGGCAGCCAGTACGCCAGTGGCGCCTTCAAGGAGGTGCTTAAGGAGTACAGCATCACGAGCTCGATGAGCCGGCGTGGCAACTGTTGGGATAATGCCTGCAGCGAGACGCTGTTCGGCTCGTTGAAGGTCGAGCGCTTGCACGGGCAACGCTTCGCGACCCGGCGCCAGGCCAAGGACGAGGCCATCGCCTGGCTGCTCTGGTACAACAAAGCCCGGCTACATTCGACGCTGGCTTATGTCAGTCCGATGCAGTTCGAAAGCGAATGGCTTGCAAGGCAAGCCAACTCATGAGCTCGGTTATGGGATACACAATCCAGGGGCAAGGTCAGACCCCCGCTTTTCTGGCGCAGCGCAGGTTGCCCCGTAGCGAAGCGCAGGGGACCCGGACAGCGGGTCGCCTTTATTTGCTTACTTTCTTTGGCGAATCAAAGAAAGCAAGTCGCCTGCCGGGCGAATCCGGCCAGCCCAACCCAACAGAGTTGCCCAGGCGATGAATAAAAACCCCAAGCCTGCCACCCACTACATCGTCGGCATCGACCTCGGCACCACCCACACCGTGGTCGCTTATGCACCCCTGGCCTCGCCGGACGGCATTCGCGTGTTCGACATCGCGCAGCTGGTCGCGCCGGGCGAGGTGGCCGCCTTGCCGCTGCTGCCCTCGGTGCGCTTTCACCCGGCCGACGGCGAACTGGCCGCTTCGGCGCTGCAACTGCCGTGGCCGGCCGACAGCGGCAACGCCGGCCAGCCGCCCGGGGTCATCGGCGAACTGGCGCGCCGGCTGGGCGCGCAGGTGCCGGGCCGGCTGGTGGCCAGCGCCAAGAGCTGGCTGTCGCATGCGGCGGTGGACCGGCTGGCGCCCATCCTGCCCTGGGGCGCGCCCGACGGCGTGCCGAAAATTTCGCCGGTCGAGGCCAGCGCCAGCTACCTGGCCCATGTGCGCGCCGCGTGGAATGCGCACTTTCCGGACAGCCCGCTGGAGCGGCAGGAACTCCGGCTGACCGTGCCGGCATCCTTTGACGAAGGCGCCCGCGCCCTGACACTCAGCGCCGCCCGGCTGGCGGGCCTGCCGCAGGTGCAACTGCTTGAAGAACCCCAGGCGGCGTTCCACGACTGGCTGCTGCGCCACCAGGGCCGGCTGGACCAGGAACTGGCGCAGATCCGCCGCGTGCTGGTCTGCGACGTGGGCGGCGGCACCACCGACCTGAGCCTGATCGACGTGGAACCGGATGCCGCCGGTGGCTCGCCCCGGTTGATGCGTGTCGGCGTCGGCAACCACCTGATGCTGGGGGGCGACAACATGGACCTGGCGCTGGCGCACGCCGTGGAAGCGCGCATGGGCAATGCGCCGGGCGCGCCGGGTGCGCCGTTGTCGGCCAGCCGGCTGGCACAGCTGATGGACCGCTGCCGCGCTGCCAAGGAGGTGTTGCTGGCCCATGGCGCGCCCGAACAGGCGCCGGTCACGCTGCTGGGCGGCGGCGCCCGGCTGGTGGGCGGCAGCCGCACGGTGATGCTGCAGCGCGACGAGGTCGAGCGCCTGATCGTCGACGGCTTTTTTCCGCCGGTCGGGCTGGACGCGCAGCCGGTGCAGGCACGCGGCGGCATCGTCGCCTTTGGCCTGCCGTATGCGCGCGACGCGGCCATCACGCGCCACATCGCCGCTTTCCTGCGCCAGCATGGCCCGGACCTGCCTGATGCATTGCTGCTCAACGGCGGCGTGTTCCGCGCCGGGGCGCTGGCGCAGCGGCTGGCCGAGACGCTGGGCGCCTGGCGCGCCGCGCCGCTGCGCCTGCTGCACAACGACAACCCCGACGTAGCCGTGGCGCGCGGCGCGGTGGCCCACGGGCTGGCGCAGCGCGGGCTGGCGCCGCGCATTGGCGGCGGCTCGGCGCGCAGCTACTTCTTGCGGCTTGACGAGGCGAAAGCGCCCGGCCAGCAGGCCAATGCCGGCCAGGCGCGCGGCATCTGCATCCTGCCGCGCGGCAGCGAGCCGGGGCACGAGGCGCTGCTGACCGGCCGCAGCTTTGCCCTGCGCGTTGGCCAGCCGGTGCGCTTCCAGCTGTTCAGCGCCGTGGCCGAGGGCGCCGGCCAGGCGCTGGCGCAAGCCGGCGAGCTGGTCACGCTCGACGAGGACGCGCTGGTGCGGCTGCCGCCCATCGTCATGGTGCTGGCGGCTGATCCGGCCGATCCCGGCGCCAGCAACGGCCAGCCGGTGCGGCAGGACATTGCCGTGCAGCTGGCCGCGTCCCTGACCGACGTCGGCACGCTGGAACTGCACTGTGTGGCGCAGCTTGACGCGCGCCAACGCTGGCGGCTGGCGTTCGATTTGCGCCAGCCGCAAGCTGAAGCGGGTGGCCCCGAGGCACCAGACCCACGGCTGGCAGCGCGCATGGCCGAGGCCATTGCCCAGATCGACCGTATCTTTGGCACGAACAAGCAGCCCGTCAGCCCGAAAGAGGTCACGCAACTGCGCGCGCAACTCGAACGCCTGCTGGGCGACCGCGCGCAATGGACCACGCCCGTGCTGCGCCAGTTGTTCGACGCGCTGTGGCAGCGCGAACGCGGCCGGCGCCGCAGCGCGGCGCACGAGCGCGTCTGGCTGAACCTGGCCGGCTACGGCCTGCGCCCCGGCTTTGGCGACCCGCTCGACGCCTGGCGGGCGCAGCAGCTCTGGACGCTGCTGCCGCTGGGCGTGCAGCATCCCAACGACCGGCAGGTGGGCGCAGAATGGTGGACGCTGTGGCGGCGCGTGGCTGGCGGGCTGGACGCCACCGGGCAGCTGCGCCTGCTGGACGACTTTGCCTTCAACCTGCAGATCAGCGAAGAGGGCGCGGACGGTCTGGAAGGCGCCCGGCCGGTCAGCGGCAGCGCTGGCGACATGCTGCGGCTGGGCGCGTCACTGGAGCGGATTCCGCCCGCCTATAAGTCCGAGATTGGCGAATGGCTGCTGGGGCGGATCAATAAATCGACGGCTGCGTCGCCAGCCCGCCAGCGCGCCGGCCATGACAGCAGCGCTGATGACAGCCTGTACTTGTGGGCGCTGGGCCGCATCGGCACGCGCGAGCCTTTTCACGGCAGCCCGCATGACGTGGTGCCGCCCGATACCGCTTCGGCGTGGATCGACAGCCTGCTGGCGCTCGACTGGAAGCGCCTGGAGGCCGCCGCATTTGCCGCCGTCAACCTGGCGCGCGTCACCGACGACCGGGCCCGGGATTTGCCGCCTGCGCTGCGCGAGCAGGTACTGGCGCGGCTCCATGCGATTCACGCGCCCGCGCCATGGCTGGCGATGGTTGCCGGGAAGGTCGAACTCGACGAAGCCACCGAACGCCGCCTGCTTGGCGAATCGCTGCCGCCGGGGCTGCGGTTGATGGCTTGAACGCTGGTGCGTGCGGCGGGTGGCCTTGAACAGCGGGCGCCAAAATGCGTCGAATTTACTATGAAATCAATAGCTGCCACCGCAAGAAAGTAAAGCGGTAAAGGCCATTTTGATGCTGAAAAACGGCATCAGTCCGCCGGCTTGCTGCCCGACGCCAGCAGCAGCTCGTTCGGCCCTTCCCAGCCCTCCGGCAGCTGGAAAACCTCCAGCTGCTCCTCCATGTCGGCCCATGCCGCTTCCCTGGCTTCGGGGTTCAGGTGGCCCAGGATCTGCAGGATGGGCGACGCCGACGTGCGCACAAAATGCAGGTAGTCGCGGGCCGATGGCAGCTCGAACGGGGCCTGGATACGCTCCGTGGCCACGTCCGTTAACCCGGCCTGGCTGAAAAAGTCTTGCAGCAGCCCCGGTTTGCCCAGGCTCAGCAGCCCGCCCGGCGTCAATGGATCGCGTGGCGCCAGGCCCGCATGCCGGCACGCGGTGGTCATCAAAATGCCGATGCACGGGTTGCGCTGCGGTTCCGAAAAAACCAGCACCGCGGCATGCCCGCCCGGGCGCAAGACCCGGTGCATCTGGCGCAGCGCGCCCAGGGGATTCGGGCAGAGCATCAGGCCGAGCCGGCACACGGCCGCGTCAAAACCGGTTTCATCGAGCAGCAGGTCCTCGGCGTCGCAGACCCGCGTCTGCACCTGCGCCAGCCCGGCCCGCCGCGCATGCTCGCTGGCGAACTGCAGGATGGCGGGCGAAATGTCGGTGGCCAGCACCCGGCCGCCATCCCCCACCCGGTGGGCGATGTCCAGCGTCTGGTCGCCCGCGCCGGCTGCGATGTCGAGCACGCGCAGGCCGGGGCCGATCCGCGCCGCATCAAGCAGCGCCGTCGTGGGCGCGGCAAGCCAGTTGCGGATCGCCGGCGTCTGGTGGTTCCAGCCGCTGGCCGACGCGTCCCACGCCTGGCGAACGGCGTCCTTGAATTGTTCGGGGCTGGCTGGCGTCATGCGGGTCTCCTGCGGGGGGATTTCGGTGTCGCCAGTCTGCTACCAAAGCGCAGACTGCACAAGCCGCCAAACCCGGGACGTGGGCGCAGGCGCAGGCGGCACGCCGATAATCAGCCCCCGACCCGCCGCTCCAGAAAACCCCGATGCCTCCCAAGCCCCCGCCCTTGCCACATGACCTCTAAACCACCGCTGCCGGGCGATTTCCTGTCGCTGCAACATGTCCAGCCTTTCGTGCTCGACGATGGCGCGTCCCGGTCGCTGCATTTCACGTCGGGGGAATTGCAAAGCCGCATGCGCCTGGACAGCCCCTGCGGGCTCGAGCTGGACTACACCCGCACCATGATGGGTTTTTTGCTGTTCAATCCGGTCCCCGGGCACATCGGCATGATCGGACTGGGCGGCGGCTCGATCGCCAAGTTTTGCCACCGCTTCCTGCCCGCCAGCCGCATGACGGTGCTGGAGATCAACCCGCATGTGATCCCGCTGAGGGCTGCGTTTCAGGTGCCGCCTGACGACGAGCGCTTCGAGGTCCTGGCGGCCGACGGCGCGCTGTACCTGCAGACCCGGGTGCCGCAGTATGCGGTGCTGCTGGTCGACGGCTTTGACCCCGACGGCCAGCCCGCTGGTCTGTGCAGCCAGCGCTTTTACGACGACTGCCTGGCGGCCCTGCCGGAGGGCGGCGTGCTGGTGGTCAACCTGCATTACGACCATCCCGACTACGGGTTGCTGTTCGAGCGCATCCGCCGCAGCTTTGGCGGCAATGCGGTCGAGATCGTGACGCTGGAAAAGAGCAACAGCATTGTCTTTGCCCGCAAAGGCGCGTCGATTTCTCCGCAGGCGCTGAATCTGGCCGACAGCCTGGCGGCGCTGGATGCCCGGGCGCGGGCAATCCTGAAGCCCGAACTGGCGCGCATGCTCTGGCAGATGAAAAACCCCGGCACGGGCGACGGCCGCTGAGTGCGACGCTTTTTTCAGCGAACCATGAAGGTCGGATGTAGGAAGCCTTCAAGCGGCGTTTGCGGTCTTGTCTGACGCTTTGCACGCAGTCTGACACGCACACTTTGGCATCGGCGCGCTTGTGCGCTCTTTTGCAACCGAAAAGGCATCGTTATGACTGAAAAAACCGCATCCGTCCATTGGCAAGGTCAGGGCAAAAAGGGTCAGGGCCACATCAGCACCGAAACCAGCGCGCTGAAAGCCTATCCCTACGGGTTTGGCAGCCGCTTCGAGGACGACCGGCGCGGCACCAATCCCGAGGAACTGCTGGGCGCTGCGCATGCGGCCTGCTTCACCATGGCGTTCTCGTTTGCCTGCGACAAGGCCGGCTTTGCCACTGAACTGGTCGACACCCAAGCCAAGGTGCGCCTGGTCAAAGAGGGCGACGGTTTTGTGATCGACCGCATTGCGCTGACGCTTGCGGCCGTGGTTCCGGGCATCAGCGAAGCCCAGTTCCAGGAGATTGCCGAGGGTGCCAAGAACGCCTGCCCGCTGTCCCAGGCGCTGGCCAGCGTGCCCGAGATCACGCTGTCGGCCAAACTTGAAAACGCGCGCTGAACGCCATGGCCCTGAAAACCAATTTTTCGTTTGAGGTCCAGTACACCGCCGGCTCCAGCCGCAACAAGGCCCAGCGCGACAAGGTCATGGGCTCGCTGCAGGCCACCCTGCAGCAATTGCTGGCGGCGCAGGACCCCGAAGCCGAAGTCATGGTCAGCGACAGCCAGCGGGGCGACGGCAACAAGCTGGTGGAGTTGACCACCACGCTTCAGGATGCGCAGCTTGCCGGCATCCTGAAGGACTTTTCAGAGCAGCACGGCGTCAGCGTGGCCGCGTTCGAGTAAGACGGTTCAGGCAGGCGCGGCCAGCTGTTCAAGCAGCCGCGCCAGTGCATGGGCAACGCTGGCCTGGCGCACGGCGGCGCGGTCGCCGTCAAAGCGCATCATTTCAGTGACCGTGCCGGCCGGCGTGGTCCAGCCAAACCACACCGTCCCCACCGGCTTGCCGGGGCTGCCGCCGCCCGGGCCGGCGACGCCGGTCACCGCCACCGCCGCCTGCGCCTGCGAGCGGGCCACCGCGCCCTGCGCCATGGCCCGCGCCACCGCTTCGCTGACGGCGCCGTGGTGTTCAATCAGCGCCGCATCGACGCCCAGCAGTTCGGATTTGGCGGCATTGGAATAGGTGACGAAGCCGCGGTCAAACCAGTGGCTCGAGCCGGCCAGCTCGGTGCAGGCCGCTGCAATCAGGCCGCCGGTGCAGCTTTCGGCGGTCGCCATCAGCCAGCCCCTTTTTAGTAAAATATCAGCTAAAAAGGCTGCTGGCGCAAGCTGGTCATTTGAAAAATGCTCTTTTATTGATAGCAAGCTGCTCATGCAAAAAACCTCCACAGCGCCATCACCAGCAGCGTGCAGCCGGCGGCCACCAGGTCGTCAAACATGATGCCAAAACCGGCAATACTCCAGGCGTTGCGGCTGGTGGCCGGGTCCACGCCGTGCGACAGCCGGTCGGCCCAGCCCACCGGACCGGGCTTGGCGGCATCGAAATAGCGAAACAGCGCAAACGCAATGGCTTGCCCCAGCAGGCCGGCCGGACTGATCAGCCACAACACGGCCCAGAAGGCGACGATCTCGTCCCAGACGATGCTGCCGGGGTCGAGCACCCGCAGGTGGCGCGCGGTGATGGTGCAGACCCACCAGCCCAGCGGAATCGACACGGCAATCAGCCAGCCGATCTCTGCTGGCGACAGCCATCGCTGCAGCGCCAGGAAGGACAGCCAGGCCCACAGGGTCCCGGCGGTTCCGGGGGCGAAGGGGCTGAGCCCCGAGCCAAAGCCCAGGGCGATGAAATGTGCCGGATGCGCCAGCATGAATCTGGCCGTGGGCTGCCGGGGGCCGGCGCTGGTGGTCAGGGGCGTCAAGGGCGTCAGGGGCGTCAGGGGAAGTTCGGTCATGCGCGGGTTTCCGGGTTCAGGCAAAGTGGTCAAAGGAAGCAAACGCGCCCGACAGGCGCTGGCCGTCAGCGTCGAGCAGCCGCAGGCCGGGTTCGGCGTCGATGCAGCCGATGCGGGTCACGGGCGTGGCGGCCTGGCGCGCGGCGGCCTGCACCGCCTGACGGGCCGACACCGGGGCGGTGAAGGCGAGTTCATAGTCGTCGCCGCCGGCCAGCACGCAGTCCAGCCGGTTTTTCAAGGAAATAAGGCCTGTTGCGCAGTCTGGATGGGCGCAAGCAGCTATTAAATGAATAGCAATTGAGGTGTCCAGCGTGGCGCCGACGCCGGAGGCCCTGAGGAGATGCCGCAGGTCGCCGAGCAGGCCGTCGCTGATGTCCAGCGCCGCCGAGGCCACGCCGCGCAATGCCTGGCCCAGCGCGACGCGCGGCGTGGGCCGCTCCAGCCGCTCCCTAGCCTGCGCCAGCAGTTCGGCCGGCAGGGCAATGTTGCCGCGCAGCGCTTCAAGCGCCAGCCGCGCATCGCCCAGCGTGCCGCTGACATACACGTCGTCTCCGGCCCGGGCGCCCGAGCGCAGCAGCGCCTGGCTTTTGCCATGCACCACCGGCACCTCGCCAAACACCGTGATGCAAATGTTCAGCGGCCCCCGCGTGGTGTCGCCGCCGACGAGCTCGCAGCCGTGGGCGTCGGCCAGCGCCAGCAGGCCGCGTGAAAACGGCGCCAGCCAGGCTTCGTCCACGTCGGGCAGCGCCAGCGCCAGCGTGAAGGCCAGCGGCGTGGCGCCGCAGGCGGCCAGGTCGCTCAGGTTGACCGCCAGCGCCTTGTGGCCGAGCGCAAAAGGATCGACATCGGCAAAAAAATGCCGGCCCTCGACCAGCATGTCGCTGGAAATCGCCAGCTGCGTTCCCGGCGCGGGCTGGAGCAGCGCGCAGTCGTCGCCAACGCCTAGCACCGCGCGCGGCGTGGGGCGCGTGAAGTAGCGCGCAATCAAGTCAAATTCACCCATGGTGGCAAGCATACCGTGCGTGTTGCCAGCGCCTGAGCGATTTTTTTGCCAGGCCAGGAACGCCTTGCGCAGGCTGGTTCAACCCGCCTTGCGCGGCATCACGTCAGTTTTTCCGACACCGCCTTCAGGAGGTTTTCGAGCACGTCAAAGTTGGCCGGCTTGGCCAGGTGGTGGTCAAATCCTGCTTCCCGTGAAAACTGCCGGTCTGTGTCCTGGCTGTAGCCGGTCAGGGCGATGTCCAGCAGCACCGCGTTGGGCGCTAGCAGGCCGCTGAAATACCTCAAGGCAAAGCCTGCAGGTTCTGCAGCCTCACTCGACAATCGGCAGCAGCCCTTTTTCTGACCCGATACAAACCCATTGAACCCATGCGCGGAGCCGATACCTTCACCGAAGGCTATGTCACCGTTAAATGTGGAAATTTTGTTCCAGAGGAGTAGAGTCACAGCGAACCCTGCCAGGAGGTAGCCATCATGAATGCCAAGACTTTCAATGGATTGCTGAAACAAGTAGCCCGGCTCACGTTGCACCAGCGCGAGTTACTCCGAAAGCGGCTTGATACGCTCGATGGCGGCGAGCAAAAAGTGCTGGCCGTCATCGAGTCGCCCAGATCGGAGCACCCGCGCAGCTGCCCGCACTGCCATGGCACCGAGCTTGACCGGCATGGTCAGGTCAGCGGGCTGCAGCGCTATCGCTGCCAGACGTGCCATCGCACCTTCAACGCATTGACCGGCACGACGCTGGCGCGGCTTCGCAAGAAAGATAAATGGCTTGGTTTTAGCGCCGCGCTGGTGGCGTCCCAGCCGCTTCGCCCGGCAGCCGCTGCCTTGCAGGTTCACCGCAACACCACGCTGCGCTGGCGCCACCGCTTCTTGAACAGCGTCAAGGCGGACCGCCCCACCACGCTGCAAGGCATCACGGAGGCCGACGAGACGTATTTTCTGGAGTCCCGCAAGGGTTGCCGCAAGCTGGAGCGGCCCGCTCGCCGGCGCGGCGGCAAAGCGGGCAAACCGGGTTTATCCAATGAGCAGGTCTGCGTTTTGGTGGCACGCGAGCGCACGGGGCAGACGCTGGACTGGGTGATGGGGCGCGGGCAGATGAGCAAAGCCGAACTGGCCAGTGCATTGCAGTCCGTGCTGGCCAAGGACGCGCTGCTGGTGAGCGATGGCAATCCGACCTATCGCGGCTTTGCGCAAGACGCGCACCTCGCGCATGAGGCGGTCAACCTCAGCGCGGGCGTACGCGTCAACGGCGCCATCCATGTCCAGAACGTCAACGCCTATCACGGCCGCCTCAAGCACTGGATACAGCGCTTTCATGGCGTTGCCACGGGTTATCTGGACAACTACCTGGGCTGGTTTCGCGCCCTAGACAACCACCATGCCGCCTCTGCGGAGGCTGTCCTGGCAATGACATTGGGGAAATTTCCACATTTAACGGTGACATAGCCTCACCGAAAGCCCTTTCACGCTGCACCGCCTGGAGGACTTTGTGCCGGCCGAGCATCCGCTGCGCCCAATACGCCAGATGGTCAACGAGGCGTTACTCAAGATGGATGGGCTGTTTGCCGGGATGTACGAGGTGGACACCAAAGGCGGGCGGCCCAGCATTGCGCCCGAGAAACTGCTGCGCGCCATGCTTCTCCAGGTGTTCTACAGCATCCGCTCAGATGCGTCAGCTCATGGAGCAGGTGCAGTACAACCTGCTGTACCGCTGGTTCATCGGCCTGGCAATGGAGGATGCGGTGTGGGTGCCTACGGTGTTCACGAAGAACCGCGAGCGCTTGCTTGAGCATGACGCGGTCATCGAGTTGTTCAACCACGTACTGCAAAGTGCCGACGGGCACGGCTGGCTTTCGGGCGAACATTTCAGCGTGGACGGCACGCTGATCCAGGCCTGGGCGAGCCACAAGAGCTTTGTGCGCAAGGACGGCAGCGACGGCGACCAAGGAGGCGGCAGTTTCAAGGGTCATAGCCGTTCAAACGAGACGCACCAGTCAAGCACTGATGCTGACGCCAGGCTGTACCGTAAGGGCGGGGCGGCCAGCGAGTTGCGCTTCATGGGCCACACCTTGAGTGACAACCGCCATGGCTTGATTGCCAGCGCCGTGGTCACGCGGGCCGACGGCTACGCCGAGCGCGAAGCGGCCAAGGTCATGATTGACGATGCCCGGCAGGCCTTGTCGGACGCGCAAACCGCCATAACGTTGGGCGCTGACAAAGGCTATGACGCGCAGGAGTTCATTGAGGCGTGCCTGGCAATGAACGTCACGCCGCATGTGGCGCAAAACACCTCGGGCCGGCGCTCGGCCGTCCCCGATGAGATTGCCCAAAGCGAGGGCTACGCCGTCTCTCAGCAAAAGAGAAAGCTCATCGAGCAAGGCTTTGGCTGGGCCAAAACGGTGGGCCGAATTCGCCAGGTGATGGTGCGCGGGCTGGAGCGGGTGGACCAAATGTTTGTGCTGAAGATGGCCGCGTACAACTTGACGCGCATGCGCACGTTAGGACAAATCCGTTTGCAGGGTCAATAAATGGCTAAAAAAGGCGGTAGGAGCGATTTAACCCAGCGATAAACGGTTGAAAGAACGCTGAAATTTCAAAGTATGAAAAATAATCGTAAAAATGCAATGCTTCACCTCAACTGCTGCGCCTACGCAGTCAGTATTTCAGCAGCCTGCTAGGCCAGCGCCACCTCCACCGCGCTCAGGCCATCGTGCACCATGCGGACCTCATAGCCGGAAAATTCGAGCAGCATCCCCAGCGTCGCGGCTTCTTTTTTTTACATCATTTTTTTGATATCGCTGTAGTCGCCACGGGTACGCAGGATCACCTGAACATTTGACTGGCCCCGGTTGCGCCAGTACCAGCCGTGGTTGCCAGTGAATGCGGCCTCCAGAACACCTTCGTCAGAGGCAACCCCTCGACCCTTCTGGTAGCTGATTGACTTGCCCGGTGCGTCACCGTGTGTGTCGAAGTTGACTTCACCGCCCTTGACCACCCAAGAGTATTGGGCCTTGGCGCCCGCAACCATTTTCAGTTTGATTTCCATTCCTTCACCCGGCGTCAAAGTGAGGGGAATTTCATCGCGCCACTCCACCTTGGGCTCAGCGGCTTGGGTGGCAACACTTTTGGTGTTGGCCGGTGCAGCCTTCGTTGCCGGCTCCGCTGCATTGGAACTGGCGATGACAGCTGTTGCGGTCGCAGTTGGCTCCGCGACCGGCGTACCGGCTGCATCTGCTGCAGCCTCTGCCGCCAGTTGTTGCTTGATTTCTCCTATTTTGGTCATTCGAAGGATCCCGCCGACCCCCGTGGGGTCGATGCCGTATTCAGCCGGAAGAACCACGGCAACCAAGAGGACCAGTGCCGAGATCGCGGCCAGGATGGTGGATCGCACGAGCTGCCTGGAAGATGGAAGCTCGGCATGCAAAGGGGTATCGCTGTTGTACATGTTGAAAATTCCCTGGGTGTTCAAGACACAAAATAGCCGGTGAGCTGCATGCCCACCAAAATGAAGCCCGCGCTCATCATGGCGACGTTGGCGGTGTAGGCGTTGCGGCCGAAACTTGGCGTGCGGCGCCAGTAGCTCATACCGATCAGGATGACCGTTAGCGCCAGTAGCTGCCCGATTTCCACGCCCACGTTGAATGCGAGCAGGTTGGGCACCAGACCGTCGGGCGAGATCTCGTATTCAATGATCTTGGTTGCCAATCCGAAGCCGTGAAACAAGCCAAACACCAACGTCGCCACTTTGGTGTTGGGTTGAAACCCCAGCCAGCGCTGAAACGCACCGAGGTTGTCCAGGGCTTTGTAAACGACGGACAGGCCGATGATTGCGTCGATCAGGTAGCTGTTGATTCCGGCGTTGAAGTACACGCCCAGGATCATGGTGGTGGAATGGCCCAACGCAAACAGGCTCACATAGATGCCGATGTGCTGGATGCGGTAGAGAAAGAAGATCACGCCGAAGAGAAACAGGATGTGGTCGTAGCCCGTCATCATGTGCTTGGCACCCAGGTACATGAAGGGCAACAGGTTGACGCCAGAAATCTCCTGGATGTAGCCCTTGTCACCCGCCGTTACGGCGTGCGCAAAGGCTTCATTGCTCCCGATGAGAAGGCAAATGAAAAGTGCCGAAAGAAATAGCAGACGGGTCTGCCAAGTCGCCCAAGGCGAACGTGGCAGCCAGTCGCGGACATGGCTGTGCATGAAGACTCCAATGCAATGAAAGAAATGGATGCGCTGCATGGTGCAGCGCGAAGACGACGAGAAGCGTCTTAGCCCATGGGTGGGCGATCCAGCCGGAAGGCCCGCCCCATTTCAATCCATGGCCGCACCATCACATCCCAGCTGGGGAGTTGCGACGCTATAACGCCCCAGGCCAGGGGCAGGTGGTGCGCTGTGTCGTGCGAATGGTCCATGCCGTGGTGCGGAGGCTCACCCCTTGAGCTCTCATCCGCCACCGGGAATTCGATTCCTGGGTCTGCATGCGCGTGCTCGTGAGAATTCTCGGAAGAAGGCTGCACGGAATCGTGTGACGCTGCCATGACGGCGACGCCGTGAGAACTCGTCATCCCAATCGATGAGACGATCATCCCAAACGTGATCACGACCAGCACGAGCCACCGCATGCCCAGCGTTGCCAGGATGGGTTGTGTGTAGGGATGGGCAAGCAAGGTCATGAGGTATTCGGGGGGGGCGGACGATTATAGTATCCCCCTGGGGAGGATACTATTTACCATGACACAGCCACACACACATGATTCTCACCCTGCCATCATCAAACGACTGAAAAGAGCCAATGGGCATCTCAACAGCACGATAGAAATGCTGACAGCGGGTCGCCCTTGTCTTGATATTGCGCAGCAGTTGCAGGCTGTGGAGAAGGCTGTTCAGCAAGCCAAGAAAGCGCTGATCCAGGACCATTTGGACCATTGTCTTGACGGCCTCGTAGGCCCTCTTGGTGCAGATAAGCGGCATGCCATGGACGAGTTCAAGGAAATCACCCGTTACCTATGAGGCGCGGGCTCAAACTGCCCCTCCAAGGCGCTGTCGCCCAAGCTCGAAAGGCGCAGCATGCTCGGTATCTTCACCAACCGGACCTATCGCCATTTGTTCGCCGCGCAAGTGATTGCCTTGATCGGCACCGGTCTGGCTACCGTAGCGTTAGGTCTCCTGGCGTTTGATCTGGCCGGCAACAATGCCGGGGTCGTCTTGGGAACCGCATTGGCCATCAAAATGATCGCGTACGTCGGCGCGGCGCCGATCACAGCCGCATTTGCCGAGCGGCTGCCCAGACGCACCATGCTGGTGACGCTGGACCTGGTACGCGCCGGTGTTGCCCTGCTTTTGCCGTTTGTCACCCAGATCTGGGAGATTTACCTGCTGATCTTTGTGCTGCAGGCAGCGTCGGCGGCCTTCACGCCCACCTTTCAGGCCACTATTCCCGACGTGCTGCCGCAGGAAGAGGATTACACCAAGGCCTTGTCGCTCTCACGCCTTGCGTACGACATGGAGAGTCTGGTCAGTCCAATGTTGGCCGCCGCGTTGCTGACAGTGATCGGCTTTCACGATGTGTTTGCTGCCACGGTGGTGGGATTCTTGGCGTCTGCCATGCTGGTGGTGTCGGTCGTACTGCCAGTGCACCCTGCGCCACAGCGCCGCGGCATCTACGACCGGACCACGCGCGGGCTCCATGGTAGCTGCGCTGGCTTTGCCAACCGTGCTGGGCAAGCAGGCAGACCGCAGCGTGATGCTGGGCGGCATCGGGTTGCTGGTCGCGGGCATGTTCGCTGGCACGTTGCTGAGAGGACAAGGCGCGCTCCTGGCCTTGTGGTTCGTGCTGGGTTTGGGTTACTCCACCGCCCAGACACCCTCCGGGCGCTTGTTGCGGCGATCCTCGAATCCGGAAGATCGCCCTGCGCTGTTTGCCGCGCAGTTTGCGTTGTCTCATGCCAGTTGGCTGTTGTTCTATCCCTTGGCCGGATGGCTGGGTGCTAACTACGGCATAACTGTGGCGTTCGGTGTGTTGGGATGTGTCGCCGCATTGGCCCAGGGCGGGTCGTTGAAGTCGAATCTGTAGGCCTGACTTGTCCATTGAATTGTTTGAGACAGGGCAGCGAGGCGCCTCCAGCCACTTTGGCATCGCTCGGATTTCGGATACATCAGAAAATCCGCCTTGAGGACTTCACACTGACATCGAGCGCAACAGCGCCTGGCTTTTGCCGTGGACCACCGGCACCTCGCCAACCACCGTGATACAGACGTTCAGCGGCCCCCGCGTGGTGTCGCCGCCAACCAGTTCGCAGCCGTGGGCGTCAGTCAGCGCCTGACCGATTCGTTTGCCAGGCCAGGAACGCCTTGCGCAGGCTGGTTCAACCCGCCTTGCGCGGCATCACGTCAGTTTTTCCGACACCGCCTTCAGGAGGTTTTCCAGCACGTCAAAGTTGGCCGGCTTGGCCAGGTGGTGGTCAAATCCTGCTTCCCCTGAAGCCTGCCGGTCGCTCTCCTGGCTGTACCCGGTCAGGGCGATCAGCACCATCCCTTCGAGCATGGCTTCCAGGCGAATCCGCCGGGCGACCCCGTAGCCGCTCAGGCCGGGCAGGCCGATGTCCAGCAGCACCGCGTCGGGGCGCCAGGCCAGCGCCGCCTCCACCGCGCTCAGGCCATCGTGCACCATGCGGACCTCATGGCCAGAAAATTCGAGCAGCATCCCCAGCGTCTGGGCCGCATCCACGTTGTCATCGACCACCAGGACCCGGCATTGTTTTTCAAGCGGCCCGGCCGGCGCGGCCACCAGCGGGCCCGGCGGCGCGACCCAGGCCAGCATGGACGGCAAGCGCACGACAAATTCGCTGCCTTGTCCTTGCACGCTGTGTGCCGTCACCGTCCCGCCGTGCAGTTCCGCCAGCCGCTGCACCAGGCACAGGCCGATTCCCAGGCCGCCTTGCGAACGGTCCAGTGAACGCTCGGCCTGCGTGAACAGGTCGAACACATGCGGCAGCAGGTCGGGCGCAATGCCGATGCCGGTATCCCGGACCCGCAGCACGGCGTCAAGGCCGTCCTGCTGGACGATCAGCTCGATGCAGCCGCCATCGTTGGTGTATTTGGCGGCGTTCGTGAGCAGGTTGACCACCACCTGCTCAAGCCGGGCGGCATCGGCATGCAGCCAGACAGGCTGCGCGGGCAGGCGCACGGTGAGGTGGTGCCGGTGTTGCGTGATCAGGGGCTGGGCCGTTTCAACCGCTCGCTCCACGATGTCGCTCACGGCGACCTGCTCGCGGCGAAGCTGGACCCGGCCGGTGGTGATGCGCGAGACTTCCAGCAGGTCATCGACCAGGTGGTTGAGCTGTCCGACCTGGCGCTCGATGATGGCGCAGGCCTGCCTTTGCATCGGGCTTTCGTTCTTTTGCAGGCGCAGCAGACGCACGGCGCTGGAGATGGGGGCCAGCGGGTTGCGCAGTTCATGGCCGAGCATCGCCAGAAACTCGTCCTTGCGGCGATCGATTTCCGCCAGCACCTTGACCTGCTCCAGTGTCTGCAGCTCGGCCTGCCTGCGCTCCGTGATGTCGTGGAAGATGATGGCCACCTTGCGGCTTTCAGGTCCGCCGACCCGAAAGGCGTTGAGTTCGAGCACTCGCCCCTGGGCCGCAAGGCTGCGTTCAAGCCGGACCGGCATGCCGGTGGTGCAGACACTGTTGCAGGTGGCAAACCATTCCTCGGGCTCGTCCGGCAGCGTTTGCCGCAGGGTTTTTCCCAGCACGCTGGCCATGCCTGGCTGTGCGGTGAACGCCGGATTGGCATCGACATAGCGAAAATCCGGGGGCTGCCCTGCAGCCACCTGGATTTTCTCGATGACGCACAGCCCGTCGTCAATCGAATTGAACAAGGTGCGGTAGCGCGCTTCGGATTCCTGCAGCGCCAGGGTGGCGGTGTTTTGCCGGGTCAGCAAATCAAACCGCTCGATGGAATTTTGCAGCGTGCGGGTCACGCTTTCGCTGGTGGTCCAGCCCTTGCCGATGTAGTCCTGTGCGCCCGCGCGCAGCAGCCGGGCGCCATCGTCATGGTCCGCGCCGTGCCAGCCCGTGACAACGACCACCGGGCAGGGTGGCAGGTCCGAACCGTTGCACAGGGCCGCCAGCATGTCATCGGCGTCCATGTCGGGCAGGTGAAAGTCGAGCAGGATGCAGTCAAACGGCATGCGGTCCGGCCGCGCCGCCTGCTGGTCGCGCACCGCCTGCAAACCGGTGCTGCCCAGTTCTGCTTCCGTGAACTCGAAGCGCGCGTCCGAGCCGCGGAGCAGCATTTGCCGAAGGTCGGCACGGTCGTCGGGGCTGTCGTCAATGACCAGGACGCGGTAGGTGGTGCTCATGGTTTTTCCTGCAGGGGTCCGGAAGGCAAGAGTGCGCAGCCCAGCCAGTAGCTGAAGATGTCCTGCAGGGTTTTCAGGTGTGCCGGGTGGCTGACCGGCTTGGTATGGTAGGCATTGGCATGGTTTGCATAGCAAAAACCAACATCGCGCGGATTGGCCGAGGTGCTCAGTATGACGGTTGGAATGGCGCGCAACTGGCTGCAGGCCTTGATCAGCTTCAAAGTCTCGCGGCCATCGTCGCCCGGCGTGTTCAGGTCCAGCAGCAACAGCGCAGGCAGGTGGCTGCGGCTTTGCAGTGACGCCTGCAGCATGCGCAGGCATTCGCTGCCACTGGGCGCGCGGTGCAGGCGGTGTGGAATTCCGGTGCGCCGCGCTGCCTCGACGACGGTTTCAAAATCTTCATCGTTGTCTTCGACCACCACGACAGACTGCGCCGCGCTCATCGCGGGGCAGTGCCTGCGGCAGGCAGGGTGAAGTAGAAGGTGCTGCCCATGCCGGGTGTCGAGTCCAGCCAGATGATGCCGCCATGCCGGCCCACCACCTTCTTGACCACACTCAGGCCGGCACCTATGCCGCCGCCGTATTCGTTGCGGCCATGCAGCCGTTTGAACATGCGAAAAATTTGTTCGAAATGCCGCTTCTCGATGCCAATCCCGTCGTCGCGCACAAAATACACCACTTGTCCGCCGCTTTGCGGCGGCGCATCAAGGGGCCGCCCTGGCTCGCCGGGCACCAGGTAGCCGATGTCGATGCGCGGGTGCTCCCGGCGCGTGTATTTCAGCGCATTGCTGATCAGGTTGCTGAAGATTTCGCGAACGTGCACCTCGTTGCAGTGGGCCATCGGCAGAGGCCTGGCCAGCGCAATGGTGCAGCGGTTGTCGGCCGAGCGCACGCCGACCATTTCCAGTGCATCGGCCACCACGCTGTTCAGGTCGACGTCTTCAAAGTCCAGCCGGGTCCGGCCCATGCGCGAAAAATGCAGCAGCGAGTCCAGCAGGCTGTCCATGCGCAGCGTCAGCCGCATCAGGCTTTGCGCCCGCTGCAGGTTCTCGGGGTCGAGCCCCTGGGTACTTTCGACCATCTGGTGCGCATAGCGGTGAATGCCTCGCAGCGGCTCCTTGAGGTCATGCGATGCCACATAGGCGAAGGCATCGAGTTCTTCGTTGCTGGTGGTCAGGTCCACGTTGAGTTCGGCCAGCCGCTCGGCACGCGCGACCACCAGTTCCATCACCAGCAGCCGCAAGCGCAGGGCAGATTCGATCTCCATGATGCTCCAGGGCAGCGCGCGCGCCTGCACCGATTCGACAAACAACTCGAACGAGCCACGCGGCGTCAGGCGTGCGCCGTTCACCCCGGTAGCCACGATCTTGTCGTTCGGGTCGCCGGCCCAGTTGATGGTTTGCGCCGTCTCGGGCCGGAACCACAGGATGAGGTCCTGGCGCAGGCGCGACACCCGCACGGCCAGCACGCCGCTGGCCACGCCGGTGATGTCGGCGCCTGCCGGGTAGTCCTGCAACAGTGAATCGGTCGCATAGACCGGCCGCCCGCCCACATCCAGCTCGGCGCGCTGGTTCAGCCATTCCGCCAGCGCATCGAGTTGCACGTCTGTCGGTGTCCTGCCCACGCACCACCACCGGCCCATGTGAAAAAGAGCAGCGCCATCGGCCTGCATCGCATCGAGCAGGGTCGGCTGGCTGTTGTAAAACCCCATCAGGTCACCGTCTTGCGCGGCTTTGGTGATCAGTTGCTGGTGAACGGCGTCCACCTTGAGCCGGTAGGCCTGCTGCTCGATGGCGTCGGCGGATTTCAGCTGCAGCGACACCACCTGGGCGATCAACTCGCAGGCGGCACGCAACTGGTAGGGAAAGTGGGTTGGCGTGTAGTGGTGGCACGAAATGAAACCCCACAACTCGCCATCCACCAGAATTGACATGGTTAGCGTTGCGGCCACGCCCATGTTAGCCAGGTATTCGGTGCACATCACCGAAGCGCCGCGCAGCGCGCAATACGTCATGTTAAGCGGCTTGCCAGTGTCAGGGTTGGCCAGTGGTACCAGTTCAACCAGCGGGCCGGCGGCGTTTTGCAGCGGTCGTATCCAGAGTTTCTTAAAAATTTCTCGGGCGGGTTTTGGAATGTCCGTGGCCGGGTAGTGCAGGCCCAGCCAGCCGGGCAGGTCGTCGCGCTTGCTTTCGGCAAAAACCTCGCCGTGGTTATCGGCGTGAAAGCGGTAAACCATCACACGGTCCAGCCCGGTCATGCCGCGCACCTCGCTGGCAACAAGGTCGCAGAACCCGCGCAGGCCGCTGACCGTTTGCAGGTGACTGACCGCTGACTTGACCAAGGGAAAGAAATCGCGGTTCTCATGAGGCGTCAACCGCCCGGTGGCCTCGAACTCCAGAATGGCCACGCCGTCGCTGGTGTGGACGCAAACGTCAAGCGCGGCCACGCCGTCGTGCTCTGGCAACGTAAAAGCATAGAGCACGTTGCTCTCCAGCCTTTCGTGCAAGAGCATGTCTTGCAGATGCGACTGCTGCACCTCGCTGATGACGCGCGCCACGCTTTGGCCGAGCAGGCTGGCGGGGGGCTGGCCGAAAAACTCTGCGGTGTTTTCGCTGGCCTGCAAAATCGTCAAATCCGCCAGGCGCAGCACCAGCAAGGCACCGTGGGCCTGGATGCAGCCAGGCGTCTGGACAGGTTCGCTGTCGCAGGTGCTCAGGCTGGTGCCATGGCGCTTGATGCTGTAAAGGCCGTTGGCCCAGGGCTGCGAGGCGGAATCTGGCGAAGCGTCGTTCATGGTGTGCCGCCTTTGGGCGTCGGGTAAGGGGGGAACAGCCATTGGCCCAGGGTTTCAAACGTCTGGTTGGCACTTGCAAGCATGTCGTCCTGGGGCCCGCTTTCACCGGCGTTTGCCCTGAGCATGGCGCAAAAAGCCTTCCATCGGTCCCCTGTTTGCGCACCATAGCCGTCGAAAAACGCCGCGCCTGTCAACGGCGTCAGCCCCAGGTTGACTTCCAGCCGCCGGGTGATGATTTGCCCGCCCAGCGTGGCGCCTTCGATGACGTAGAGGCAGCCCAAAAGCTGCCCCGGGCTGGCCAGCGTGGGCAGGTGCTGGCAGCGGGCGAAACCCTGGATGGCCTCGGGCGTTTCGCCCAATGCCCGCAGGTCCTGCAACAGTCGCGGGGTTTTGCGCCGCTCGGCATAGTCGAAACCCATGCAGTTCCAATAGGGAAGGGCTCGCAATTGGGCTTCCAGCGGCTCGTAGTAGCCCCAAAAAAGCCGCAGGAACCCCAGGTAGCGGGCCCGGGACATGTCCGGATTCAGCAGTGGCAGCCGGGATTCAAGTGCGGCATGGCGCGAACCGGTGGCTTCTTTCAAACGTTTCAAAATCATAGGCTTGGGCTGAACTCAGGGCTGTGTGGTGACGCGCAAGTCCTGGCGCAAATGAAATGCCCTTCCGTAACGCCTGGGACGCTGTCAGAAATTTAGGCGTTGTCGAAGTTTTTTTGTGGTGGCGTCGACGCTGGCTGCTCAGGCCATGGCGATGTGTGCAGTTTCGTTGCGTTTGTAAACGGCGGTTACCCCGGTTGGAAAAGCCCTTTGTTTTGGCTCTCGTTCGGACCGTTATCGATAGAAGCAGTGATTCCCGGAAATGAAAAATTGCTATTGATTAAATAGCAACAGGTTCCTATCAGTAGTGCGCAAAAGCCTGTTTTGACCCGCAGATTCAATTACAAAATGCACCAAAAGCTAATGTAAGGGGTTTCATCTCGATGGCATGAAACACCTCGTGAGGAGTGCGAAATCCCAGGCATTCGCGGGGGCGGTGGTTGAGTTGGTAGACCGCCTCCTGAACGTCTTCGTCGCTGACCTTCAGGAAGTTGCTGCTCTTGGGAAAGCGCTGGCGCAACAAACCATTGGTGTTTTCATTGAGCCCTCGCTCCCAAGAGTGGTACGGGTGCGCAAAGTAGATGTCGGCATCCAGGCACTGGCCGATGAAGGCATGCTCGGCAAACTCCTTGCCGTTGTCAAACGTCACCGTGTGGCACAGGTGCTGGTACGGGCGCAGCAGCCGGATGACGGCCTGCGTCACGCCTTCGCTGTGCCTGGAGGCCACCCGGCTGGACAGCGTGTAGCGGGACTTGCGCTCGACCAGCGTCACAAGAGCGCCCTGATGGCCTTTGCCGATAACCGTGTCGCCTTCCCAGTCGCCGATGCGGCTTTTGCGCGCCACGATGGGCGGGCGCTGGTCAATGCACACGCGGTCCCGGAGCACGCCGCGGCGTTCTTGGCCACTGCCATAACGCTTGCGCCGCACCTTCTGGCAGCGCAGGTAGCCGATCAGGTCACCTCCCCGGCGCTTGTCCTGGTAGATGTGCTGGTAGATGGTCTCGTGGCTGATGGCAAACGCGCCTTCCAGGCGCAGCCTGCCGGCGACCTGCTCGGGCGACAGGAACAAGCGCAGATAGGCCTCTACGCGCAGCCATTGCGCCGCACTCGTCTGGCGTGCGTTGCGCCTGTCCGTCTGGCGTGTGCGGGCCATGGTGTGAGCTTTGGCGGGGGTATAGCCGCGCGGCGAAGCATTGCGCTTGAACTCGCGCGCGATGCTCGATCGATGGCGGTTGAGCTCTGCGCCGTAACTTCTCAATAACTGACCTTACGCAGCCGCCTGAAATTTCTGAAGCTGGTCAAAAGCGCTGCGGGTGGCATTGATGAGAAGTTTGAACCTTAAAGCGAAGGAGTTGATCTTGCTTTTAACGCTCAAGCATTCGAGCTTGAAGACGGCATAAATCGCCATGAAGACGTGGTTGCTTTGGGTTCTCAACGTCTGCGTTGGGGATTTGGCCATGCCCGCATTGGACTTCAAGGATTTGTGAAACACCTCCACTTGCCACCGTTTTTTGTAGGTCGTGGTGATGGCGTCGTAGTCGCACGTGAGGTCGCTGCAAACCAGGTGCAATGTGCCGGTGCTGCTGTCTTTGTTTTTAAAGACCTGGCGGACCAAACGGACTGCTCTGGCAGACCCCTTGAGCCAGCCTTGCACCGTGCATTGCTCTGAAAATTCCAGCTCGTCTACGCGCACGAAGCGCTTTTTCTTCCAGTCCTCCTGGCTCAACGCCACCAGCCGGTTGTCCTTCAGGGCTGCGATGAAGTGCTTACCCCGGCTCGTAATGAAATCAAAATTCTCCTCGGAGGAAAACCAGCTGTCCATCAGCACGAAACGAAATCGCAAGGCGTTTTGCAGGCAGGCATGGATCATCTCGCGCATCATTTCGTTTTTTGTTTTCTCACTTTTGCGTTTGACTTGGCGGCTCGCAACGTCGCATTGAAGAGGCTTTTGCACCAACTCGAACGCCACCGGAATAGACCTGCCGCCGCAGTGGTACAGCGCGTTGAGCAGGTTGATGCCCTTGACCGTGCGACCACTGCAATGATCGTAATGCCAGCAGATCAAGTCACTCTCGTCCGTCCAGGCTTTTTCCTGGATGGTGTCGTCAAAAATCAGCACGCCTTCAGCCGTTTGCACTTCCCGCACCATCGCCTTGACTTGCCGCCACAAGTCCTTAGACGTGTAGTCCTGCCCGGATAAAAACCTGGTAATCCGGTCGTGGCTGACATCGCCCTGCACCATGGCCGAAAGCCCTGTCGCTGTTGTCGCGCCAAAGCTGCTCAGCAGGTAATCCGTGTACAACTCCAGTTCAGAATTTTTCATGCGCGTAGGCTAACAGGACAGGCGGCTGCGTAAGGTCAGTCAATAACTCAAGGCAAGAGCGCAGATCAAGGGATCAGCAGACTGTGTAGACTGGCAGCCACGCCCAATCAGTTCCCAGACAAAGCCCCGAGTGCAACCGCAAAACGCCAACCCCCCTATTGACGAGCAAGAGATGACCCCGGTGGTCAAAAAGCTGGTGGCGCGGATAGACGGGCTGCTGCAGGCGCTGCAACGCGCCCAAGACGAAATCGGGCAGCTGCGCGATGAAATCGCCGTGCTCAAAGGCCAAAAGGCCAAGCCGAAGTTCAAATCCAGCAAAATGGATCAGGGCACGGACAAGAACAAGAACAAGGACAAGAACGCTGAGCAAGGCGACGACGAAGGCGCACCGCCACAGGACGAGGAGAAAAGCAAACGAGCCGGCTCGGCCAAGCAAAGCAAAACCGCAGCGCTGCAGATTCACGAAGAACGCGTGCTCGCCCCGGCAACGCCCGTGCCTGCCGGTGCCCGGTTCAAAGGCTACCGGGACTTTGTGGTTCAGGGCCTGCTCATCAAAGCCCACAACATCCGTTACCGGCTGGAATCCTGGCGCACCCCGGACGGCAGTTGGCTGACAGGCCAACTGCCTTTATCGGTGCAGGGCCATCACTTTGACCCCCAACTGCGCAGCTACGTACTGCACCAGCACCACCACTGCCATGTTACGCAGCCCTTGCTGGTGGAGCAATTGAGGCAATGGGGTGTTGACATCTCGGCCGGCCAGATGGATGCCTTGCTCAGCGCCGGCAAAGAGCCGTTCCATGCGGAAAAGGACGACATACTGGTGGCCGGTCTGCAGGTCGGCCGCGCCATCACGGTCGATGACTCGGGCGCGCGCCACCAGGGCAAGAACGGCTACGTGCTGCACATTGGCAACGAGCTGTTTGGCTGGTTTGGCAGCACGGCCAGCAAGAGCCGGATCAATTTCCTGGAGCAGCTGCATGCCGGCGCCATCACGACCCGCGTCAATGAAGTGGCGCTGGACTACATGCAGGCCCAAGGCCTGAGTGCGCAGGTACGCGAGCAGCTGGCCCAGACGCCCGAGCAGATGCCATCACAGTCCTGCCGCCCCCTGCAGGACTGGCACGAGCACCTGGCGCGCCTGAACATCACCGCAGAGCGCCATGTGCGCATGGCCACCGAAGGGGCGTTGTTGGGCAGTTTGCTGCACAAGGGGTTCAACCCGGATTTGGCCATCGTCAGTGATGGGGCCAGGCAGTTTGCGGTGGGCCTGCACGCGCTGTGCTGGATTCATGCCGAGCGGCTCATCCACAAGCTGATCCCCATCAATGAGGCCCAACGCCAGAGCCAGGAGCGGGTGCGCGGGCAGCTCTGGGACTTGTATGCTGATTTGAAGGCGTACAAGCGGCAACCGGAGCCGGGCAACGTCGCGCCGCTGCAGGCGCGCTTTGATGCCTTGTTCACGCAAAGCACGGGCTACTACACGCTCGATGATTTGCTGGGGCGACTGCACCGGCGCAAAAGTGAGTTGCTGCTGGTCTTGAAGCGCCCGGACATCCCGCTGCACACCAACGGCAGTGAAACCGATATCCGGGACTACGTGAAAAAGCGCAAGGTCAGCGGGGGCACGCGCAGTGATCTGGGCCGCCAGTGCCGGGACACCTTTGCCAGCCTGAAGAAAACCTGCCGCAAGCTCGGTGTGTCTTTCTGGCTGTACCTGCTCGATCGGGTGTCTTTGAACCATGCCATCCCGCCGCTGCCTACTCTCATTCGCCAGGCTGCTGCGGCTGGCTTGCCTTGAGTTATTGAGAAGTTACTCTGCGCCGATGCGGGCAAAACTAACACCCTGACGGCGTAGTGCGTGGATTTGGTATCGTTCTTCTTGGGTCAAGTGTTTATTGCGCATCGCGTTTCTTTCGACTGGCTGGTCTGAAGGACGCATGCTATATGCCCTTGGCCCACCCGTTTCCTTAACGATGCAGTTTGTTCTTGAATCCGCGACCTGTTTTTTCTGCTTGGCGACTACCGCGCGTGATGAATGCCGCCGCGAAACCGCTCGGCCGCCTGGCGGATGACTTCGGCCAGCAGGCGTTCCTCACCCTGGCGCTCGCGCAGCCAGCGGGCGTCGTTGTCGTTGCGCTCGACGCTGCGCCTTAGCAAGTCGATGGATGCACTGGCGCCCACGCTGGCGGCGTGGTGTTCGATCCGGTCCATGGACATCAGGATGTGTTCGCGCAGCGGCATGTGGCCGCCCGTGGCCGGGTCCACATACACCGCGTCCAGGCCGAAACGGCAGGCCTGGAAACGGTTGTAGGTATAGACCAGGTAATCGTCTTCGGTCGGCATGAAGGTGTCGTCGTTCATGAACCAGCAGCCCAGCGACTGCACATAACCGGCCAGCGCCGTGGCGCGCTCGATGGTCAGCGGCGTGTCGAAGACGCGGATTTCAATGGTGCCGAACTCCGGCTTGGGCCGGATATCCCAGTAGAAGTCCTTCATGCTTTTCACCACGCCGGTGTGCGCCATCTTGTTGAAGTACACCGTGAACTCGTCCCAGGTCAGCGCGAACGGCGCGCGCCCCGACAGCGGAAAGGCAAACACCGAGTTCAGCCGCGCCGAGTCAAACGCCGTGTCCTGCCCCTGCACATACGGGCTGGAGGCCGACAGCGCGATAAAGTGCGGAATATAGCGCGACATGCGGTGCAGCGTCAGCAGCGCAGTGTCGGCGTCGGGGCAGCCGATGTGCACATGCTGGCCAAAGATGGTGAACTGCTTGGACAGGTAGCCATACAGCTCGGACAGCTCGCGAAAGCGCGGCTTGTCGTAGATGCGGCGCTCGTGCCACTGCTGGAACGGGTGCGTGCCGCCGCCCACGATGGCAATGTTGAGCTTGTCGGCGCATTTGACCAGCGCGTCGCGGATCTGCGTCAGTTCGCCCAGCACCTCCGACGAGGTGTGGCATATGCCGGTCGAGACCTCGATCATGCTGGATGTCATCTCGGGCACCACCGCGCCGGGCAGCGGGATTTTGGTCATCAGCCGCAGCATGTCCTCGGCGTAGGGCGCCAGGTCGTAGTCGTGGGTGTTGACGAGCTGCATTTCCAGCTCAACGCCCAGCGACAGGGCGGCTGATTTTTCGAAGTGTTCAAGACTCATGGACAGGACCGGTTGAAGCGGCGCGCACCACCGGCGCCCAGGGTTTGGAGCATTCGCCGGCGCGGTACAGTGCTACGGTGGCCAGCACGGCACCGAGCATTTCCATCAGCAGAATGGCCGGCAGCGCCACCATCGCAACCTGGCCACCAATGGGGCCGGACGCGGCAACATACTGTGACACCAGCAGCAGCGCGACCGATGACATCGGCGACATGGCACAGCCGACCCACACGCTTTGCTTCCAGCTGGCGCCGCTGCTGGCATTGCCCAGCGACACGCCTGCCACCTTGGCGACCATGCGCACCAGCACCAGGCCGATGACCAAGCCGGCGACCGGCCGGCTCCAGTCGGCCTGCGCGGCCACCACCGACACCAGCACGAACATCAGCATGGTCAGCATCGACGAGGCGGTGCCCATCTGCCGGGGCCAGGACCAGGGGCGCGGGTTGAGCTGCTTGAGCAGCATGCCGCCCAGCAGCGCCGCGAGCGGCGCCGAGCCGCCAAAGTTGGCCGCCAGCGCGGCGCCGGCGGCAATCAGAGTGAGCAGCAGGATGGCGGTGTTTTCACTGGTCGGACTCATCACCCGCAAGGCGGCGCGCAGCACCAGCGCCAGCACCGCGCCGACCACCACCGACAGGCCCAGCACCACCAGCACCGGCAGCAGTGTGTTGGACAGGCCGGCTTCGCCGCGCGGCAGCATGCCGGCCCTGGCGCTGCACAGCGTCAGCGCGTACAGGCTGCTCAGCGTGGACAGCGCCAGCGCGCGCTCGGTGACCGGTCCGGCGGCCCGGGTGTCGATGGCCACGCGCGAGAGCACCGCCGGCGAAGCGGCCATGGCCACCAGCGCCAGCGACTCGGCCACCACAGAGGGCATGCCGAGCAGGCTGAGCAGCCAGCGCACGCCCAAAAAGGTCAGGGCCGACTCGGCCACGCTTTGCACCAGCAGCATCGGGTTGTGGCGAAACCAGCGCAGCGAAATGCGCCCGCCGGCCTCGAACAGCACCACCGCCACGCCCAGTTCGAGCAGGAACAGGCCGGTCCCCTGCAGCGGCCAGGCCGCGCCGGTGAAGCCGGCCAGGCCGGCAAAGGCGCCGACGGCCGAGTAGCCGATGACCTTGGGCAGGCCGGTGTAGCGGTTGACAAGGTGGCCGGCAGCCGCCGCCAGCGCCAGCAGGATGGACCATTGCACCGTGGGCAGCCCGGCCGAAGGCTTGATCCATTCGGCCCAGATGGCCATGAGTTCATTCATAGGGTAGTGTCTCCACGCGATGATTGGGGCTGAACTGCCCGGGCAGGGCGGGTGCCCCGACTGCAGGCCCGGCCTTGGAAAGGCCTCAAACCGTCCAGGAAAACCGGCGTGTACCAATAGGGGAAACAGCAATGTTTCTTAAATCTACAGTTCTTGTCCGAATCTTCATGTGGGACAAGGGCGAAGGCGCCTATGTTAACGGGGGATGAAAAAGCTCAAGGGATGGCGGCGCCAGCGCGCCCAGATGGCTGAGCGGAT
This sequence comes from Polaromonas sp. CG9_12, assembly GCA_000751355.1. Classification (GTDB taxonomy): domain Bacteria; phylum Pseudomonadota; class Gammaproteobacteria; order Burkholderiales; family Burkholderiaceae_C; genus Polaromonas. The sequence goes on from CCJP01000005.1 coordinate 2,618,516, forward strand.
ACGGGCCCGGTCGCGCTTGCTGACGTTGTGCGCCTGCAGCGCCAGCCGGAAGGCAAAGTAAAAACTCACGCCCAGGTTGAGCGCGCCAATCAGCGGAATCGACGCCACGCTCCACCAGAACGCCGCCTGCGCGAACACCTCCAGCCCGAGCGACGCGCCGGCAGCGGCCAGCTGTCCGGTCGAGAGCGTGACATGGCGCAGTTCGAGTTCGAGGCCGAAAAAACCGGTGAAGGCAGGAATCAGCCCGAGCATGAAGCCCAGTGAAATATTCGAGGCAAAGCCCGAAACATGCTCGCGCATGAAAACCGACCAGCGCGCGGCGCGCGCGTTGCCCAGCACGGCGGTAAAACGCGGGTTGTGCCGCATCGCCGAGTCCAGGTGGTGCAGCACGAACCCGTTCTCGACCCAGCCGGCAATCATGCTCGAGGAAAACAGCACCACGCCGGTGAACGCCGCCCAGAGCAGCGTCGGGCCCAGCAGCGTGAGCGATTCCAGCACATGCCGGGCGCTGTCTGCGCCAATCATGGGGCGGCCCAGCGCCAGTTCGATTGCCGCATTGACCAGCAGCACTGCCGGCACCACCATGAAGACGTTGCCAAACACGGCCGCCACCTGCGAGCGCACCAGGTGCGTGACCTCGTCGACAAAGTCTTCCAGCGTCGCGGTCGATTCGTCCGAGTCGATGTTCTTGAGCTTGGCGGCCATGGCCGGCGCGGTCATGGCCGGCTGCTTGGTGGCCAGCGTGAAATGCAGCAGCTGGATCAGGATGAACGAGGCGGCATAGGCCAACCCTGCCCAGAAGCCGCTCCAGAACGCCGACAGGCCGACGGCCACGACCATGAATTTCAGCAGCGTCGTCAGCGCGGTGATGGCGCCTCCGCCCATCGCCTTGCCGAGCATTTCCTTGTAGTCGGCGCGGTTGCGCGTGATGTAGCGCTCGCCGGTTTCAGCGCTGCGCTCGGCCATCTTGGCCGACAGCAGGGTCGAATTGGCGCTGATCAGCGCGACGATGCTCTTGCTTTCCTGCGCAATCGTGACCCGGCGCGCCAGCAGCTTGAGCGCGGCCATCGCCGGTTTCGCTGACAGCAGGGCTTCGAGCAGTTCGCGCTGGCGCAGCATGCGGGCGCGCAGCTGGCGCAGGCGGAACACCATGCCCAGGGAAATGCCGTTTTCCTCCAGATGCGCATAGATGCTGCCCACCGCCTGCCGGCAGGCATCGAGCCGCTCGCGGTACTGCCTGACGGCGGCCTGCAGCGCTAGCGCGTCAGGCACGGGCTGGAAAAACGCCGTGCGCAGTTCCTGGACATCGGCGGGCAGGGCATGAAAGGCGCGTGCATGCGGGCTGGCCCGGTTCATGCGCAGCCGCAACTCGGGCGCAAAACCGGTGGCACGGATTTGCGCCGTGCAATAGGTCAGCGCGTCCATCAGGCTGTGGTGCCATTCCTGGATGCCCTGCGCCGGGTCGGCCGACAGCAGCGCGGCGAGCTGGTCGATCTGCGACTCTTCAAGGGCGCTCATCCACTGGAAATCGAAGCGCGCGGTCGCCACCAGCGGAAACAGCTCGGAGGCGTCGGTGGTTTCCGGGGTGCCGGGCAGCAGCTTGCGGCGCAGGCGCTCGGCCAGTTCGCTGGCAAAGGCGGTGCGCGGCGCAAAGCCGAAATCCGCCAGCAACGGTGTGATGTCCACCGTGCGGGTCAGGATTGTCCACCAGGCCTGCAGGCGGGACCGCAGTTCGGGCTGCCTTTGCACCGCGTCGATGAAGGCCTGCACCCGCGCCACGGCGGCCTGGACCGAGGTCCGGTCGCCGCGAATCCATTCGAACAATTTGATCAGCCAGACATGCCGGTCCGCCAGTCCGGCACCCGGGTCCAGCGCCCCCAGAAGCCGGGCCAGGTCCTTCATTGCAGACTCTGCTGCCATCCGGTCAATGCAGGACGCGCCCGGAAGGGCCGTTGCCGTCGATGGCTTCCAGTACAAACAGGGAAACCGCCGCTTCAAAGCGCTCGCCGTCCTCGGCCACGCAAAAATAGCTGCCGTGCATGGTGCCGCTGGCGGTGCGCAGGCGCGAGCCGCTGGTGTACTGGAAGGATTCGCCGGGCTTGAGCAGCGGCTGCTGGCCAACCACGCCCAGGCCCTTGACCTCTTCGGTATGGCCATTGGCATCGCTGATGATCCAGTGCCGTGAAATCAGCTGGGCCGCCACCTCGCCGGTATTGGTCACGGTCACAGTGTACGAAAAGCCGTAGATGGCCTGTTCCGGCGCTGACTGTTCAGGCAGGTAACGGGGGGTGGCGTCGCAGGAAAATTGGTATTTGGGCATGGCAGGGGTGGCAGGAAAATCGGTTGGCCGTGATGTTAACCGCCCCGGGCTGAAGCGCTCTGGCACCGGTCTTGTCCCGGGGTACCCTTTTTTTGCTTGCTGCGACAATCCTGCGCATGCCCCACACCACGCCCACTTACCGCATTGCCCCGTCCCTGTTGTCTGCCGACTTTGCCCGCCTGGGCGACGAGCTGAAAGCCGTCATTGCCGGCGGCGCCGACTGGATCCACTTCGACGTGATGGACAACCATTACGTGCCGAACCTGACCTTCGGGCCGATGGTCTGCCAGGCGCTCAAGCCGCATTGCCAACGCGCCGATGGCTCTGCCGTGCCGATTGACGTGCACCTGATGGTGCAGCCGGTCGACACCTTGGCCGCCGCCTTTGCCGACGCCGGCGCCGACCTGATCAGCTTTCATCCCGACGCCTCAAGCCATGTGCACCGCAGCATTCAGGCCATCAAAAGCAAAGGCTGCAAGGCCGGGCTGGTGTTCAACCCGGCCACGCCGCTGGACGTGCTGGACTGGACGATTGACGACATCGACCTGATTTTGATCATGAGCGTGAACCCCGGCTTTGGCGGACAGAGCTTCATCGACTCGGCGCTGCGCAAGATCGAGCAGGCCAGACGCCGCATCGACGCCTCGGGCCGGGACATTCGCCTGGAAGTCGATGGCGGCATCAAGGAAGGCAACATCCGCCGCGTGGCCGATGCCGGCGCCGACACCTTCGTGGCCGGCAGTGCCATTTTTGGCAAGCCCGATTACAAGGCGGTGATGGACGCGATGCGCGGAGCGCTGCAGACCTGAACTGCGCCAGAAGACATCCGGCTACGCAAGGTCGGATGAGGCTGCGCTGGCGCTGCTTGCGCGGTCAAAGCTGCGCAGCACCGCTGCCACCACCACAAGGGCCGCGACCGGGCCGGCGAGCGGATGAACAATGAACACCACGATCGGCGCCACCATCACCAGATGGCGAAGCCCCCAGCTGTACAGCATTCCGGCCCGGCGCACATAGGCCGTACCCGACGCTGACCAGCGCTGCCTTGGCGCTGAGCCGACCGGCATCGCGCAGATAAAACTGGCGTGGTTGTAGTAGCGCACGGCCATTGCCGAGCAGACCAGAGAGGCAAACAGCAGCGTCATCAGCATCAGCTCGAGAGCCAGCCGTGGCGTGAAAGCCAGCCCGCCCGCGCCAGCATCGCCCAGGCTGGACCGCAGGGAGGGCGCGGCCAGCGTGACCGTTCCCATCAGCCCCAGCACTGCCGTGGAGGCGGTCATGGTGGCGGACATCAGCGAATTGCGCAGCGTCTGCACGGCGAGGATTTCCGAGCCGGGATGGCTGGAGACCGCCGCGAACCATTCTTCCCGAAGCAAGGCATGCGCGCTTCTGGCCAGGCGCTCCGGTTTGCGCTGCTGCGTCAGCAAAACCGCCGCTTCGTAAAAAAGCAGTGTGGCCACAGTCGCGAATGCCGCCAGCCAGGTGGTGGTCACTGTCATGCCTGGCCCTGGCGGGTGCGCAGGGCGGACGACTGCTGCTTTTTCCGTTCGACCCCCTCGAACAGGCCCATGCCCGCGAGCATGGCCGCCACGAAAACAAGCGCCTTGGCCTCGCCCATGCCCAGCGCGACCAGCGCCGGCCCCGGGCAGAAGCCGGCGATGCCCCAGCCGATGCCGAACAGCACACTGCCCATGACCAGCCGGCGGTCGATCTGGCGCGCCGTGGGCAGCTTCATGGCGGCGCCCAGCAGCGACACGCTGCGCCTGCGGGCAATGGCAAACGCCACGGCGCTCACGGCGACCGCCCCGCCCATCACCAGCGCCAGCGACGGATCCCAGCGCCCGAACAGGTCCAGGAAGCCCAGCACCTTGGCCGGATTGGCCATGCCGGACACCATCAGGCCGATGCCAAACACCAGGCCGGCGAGCAAAGAAGTGAATGCAAGCATGGTGCTTCCTTAAAAGTTCAAGAGATGACGGATCACGAACACGCTGGCAAAGCCGGCGGCCATGAAGCAGGCGGTGGCCACCCCCGAGCGTGGCGACAGGCGCGCCACGCCGCAGACACCGTGCCCGCTGGTGCAACCCGAGCCGTAGCGCGTTCCCACGCCGACCAGCAGGCCGGCGGCGATGAGGGCGGCGTAATCGGCATCAATTTGCGGCACGGGCAGCCCGGCGAACAGGCCATAGACCAGCGGCGCGCCGACCAGGCCCAGGATGAATGCCGCGCGCCAGGCGATGTCGCCCCTGGCCGGCTTGAGCAGTCCGCCCAGCACCCCGCTGATGCCGGCAATGCGCCCGTTGAGCAGCAGGAACAGGGCAGCAGCCAGCCCGATCAATGCGCCGCCAGCCAGCGCCGGCCAGGGCGTGAAATGACTCCAGTCGATGTTCATGAGGTTTCCTTCGGGCAGTAAAGGCGGTGCAGCACCGCCACGATCTCCAGCATGGCCGGGTCGGCCACGCTGTAGTAAATGTTCTTGCCCTGGCGCCGGGTGTTCACCACGCCTTCGGCGCGCAGCACGCCGAGTTGCTGCGACAGCGTCGGCTGGCGGATGCCCAACTGCGCTTCCAGTTCGCTGACGCACAGCTCGCCTTGCGAGAGCTGGCACAGCAGCAGCAGCCGGTCTTCATTGGCCAGCAGTTTCAGGGCGGCAACCGCCTGGGCCGCGCCCTGGCGCAGGGTGTCGGTATCAATCACGGGGTGGGAAAGTAGCATCCGGGTGCCTGCAAGGTTTGAATTGACTTTAATATATCAGTATATATAATATTAGTCAATACATTGAAAAGGTTCACATGCACGCCCAAGCCGACACCCATGCTTTTTTCGATCCCGCCACCTGGACCGTGACTTATGTGGTCTGGGACAAGGCCAGCCGCCACGCGGCGGTGATTGACCCGGTGCTTGACTACGATTTCAAGTCCGGCCACACCCACACGGAATCGGCCGAACGCGTGCTGGCGTTCCTGCGGGACCAGCGCCTGCAGGTGGACTGGATTCTTGAAACCCATGCCCATGCCGACCACCTGTCGGGGGCGCATTACCTGCAAGAGCGCATCGGCGGGCGCATTGCCATCGGCGAGCACATCCGCGAGGTGCAGGCCACCTTCAGCAAGATTTTTAATCTTGAACGCAGTTTCATGCCCGACGGCAAGCAGTTTGACCATCTGTTCAAGGACGGCGAGACTTTCATGATCGGCGAAGTCCAGGCCACGGCCCTTCTGGTGCCGGGCCACACGCCGGCCGACATGGCGTACCGGGTCGGGGGCGCGGTGTTTGTCGGCGACACGCTGTTCATGCCCGACGTGGGCACGGCCCGCGCCGATTTCCCGGGGGGTGATGCCCATCAGCTCTACCGCTCGATCCAGCGCATCCTGCAACTGCCGCCGCAAACCGTGGTCTACGTCTGCCACGACTACCCGCCGGCATCGCGCGAACCCGCATGGCAAACCACGGTGGCCGAGCAGCGCGCCCGCAACATCCATGTGCGCGATGGCATCGGAGAAGACGAGTTCGTCACCATGCGCACCGCCCGTGATGCCACGCTGGACATGCCGACGCTGATCCTGCCGGCGATCCAGGTGAATGTGCGCGCCGGGGAGATGCCGCCGGCTGACGACAACGGCATCAGCTACCTGAGGATTCCGCTCAATACCCTGCCGGTGCATCGCTGATTCGGCCTGCGGGCACAATCCAGCCCTTCCTTGCTCACCCGAATTACCTGATGACAACTCCTGTTTGCCTGCACTCCGGCCGCTACGACGCGGCCATCGTTGATCTGGACGGCACTTTGGTCGACACCCTGGGCGACTTCGCGGTGGCGCTCAGGCTGATGCTGGCCGACGTGCTGCCCCCCGAATGCGCCGGCGTGCCGCTGGATTCGGCCGAGGTGGGCCGCATGGTTGGGAAAGGCTCCGAGCATCTTGTGAAATCAGTGCTGAATCATGTGTTTGCGCAATATGGACGGGCGGATGCAGCTATAGATTCGGTAGCGCTGTATGACCGCGCCCAGGCCAGCTACCAGCGGCACTATGCGGCCATCAACGGCCAGCATTCAACGCTTTATCCGGGGGTGCTTGACGGCCTGGACACGCTGCGCAACAGCGGTCTGCCCCTCGTATGCCTGACCAACAAGCCGCTGGCCTTTGCCCGCACCCTGCTCAGGCGCAAAAAACTGGACGGGTTTTTTTGCGAAGTCTTTGGCGGCGACTCGTTCGAGCGCAAGAAGCCCGATCCGCTGCCGCTCTTCAAGGCCTGCGAGTTCCTGGGAACGCTGCCGGCACGCACGCTGATGATTGGCGACTCCAGCAATGACGCCCGGGCGGCGCGCGCTGCGGGCTGTCCGGTGCTGCTGGTGACCTACGGCTACAACCATGGCGAGCCGGTGCGCGCGGTGGACGCCGACGGCTTTGTCGATTCTCTGGCCGAACTGTCCGGACGGCACTGAGCTTTCAGCGCTGCCGGAACCGAAGGGTTTCAGGCCGCCTTGCCCAGCAGTTCATCCTTGAGTTTCCAATCTGCCGGCTTGGTGCCCAGCCAGATGCGCAGCATGGCGTTGTAGAACTCGACTTCCTTGATCGGCTCGCCCTGCGGCTTGCCCTTGACCGAAATCACCGTGCCGGTGCCAGGAATCCAGTCGATGGTGAAGCTTTCACCGGCAAGCATTTTTTTCTGGTCTGAAAACACCTGGCTCATCTTGAGCAGGCCCGGAATCAGCTTGGACATTTCGTTTTTCGGTGCGTTTTCCTCGAAGGCCTTGGTAAAGCTCTTGCCGAGTTCATTCGAATCGATCTCGCGCAGCATGGTGATGCTGATGCGCTTGGCGCCCGGGGCCGCAAAGACCTCCTCCGGGGTGGTGGCCTTATTTTCAAGGTACAGCGCCGCGACATAGACCTTGAACACCGCCTTGTAGCGGATTCCGGCGCCATTGAGCAGCAGCCTGGAGCCCGCCAGCTCCACCGGATCTGCGAGCTTGATACCTGATACCTCCACCGGGGCCGCCAAAAGGCCTGACGACATCAGCAGGGCGGCCAGGCCTGCCAGGCATCGATTTGTCAAAGTCATGAAGAGTCTCCAGGGAATTTATGATCGAACGGTTGTTCGTTTGCGAGGCCATTGTCCGGCCCGTGCCGCCCTCCCGACAAGAAGGGTTTGCCATGAGGGTTGCAGGTCTCGCAACGTGGCGTTGTGACTTTTTTAACGCGTGGCCGAAATTTGCGGCTGTTTGCTACACTTTGGCCAACAGGTCCATTCAACACATCGTTCAAACAGCTTTGACAAGCCGGGGAGCCTGGCTTTGGCGCCCCTGTCGTTCCTGGAACGCCTGAGGCGCGCATCGCTTGTCGCCCTGAGCCTGCATTGCCGCTGGCACCGCTGCCACCTCCTGAATTGATGCGCTCGTGCCTTGCGCAAGCGCATTTCGCCCCCGGGCTTCGGGGCATTTTGAATCACGGAATACCGCGTTTTTGACACGCAGCGCTTTTCCGGAAAAGGACACACAGTGATGACCGAACTTGAATTCAAGAGCCTTGCGGCGCAAGGCTACAACCGCATTCCGCTGATGCTCGAAGCCTTTGCCGACCTGGAAACCCCGCTGTCGCTCTACCTCAAGCTGGCCCATGCGAAGGACGGCGGCAAGTACAGTTTCCTGCTCGAATCGGTGGTGGGCGGCGAACGTTTCGGCCGCTACAGCTTCATCGGACTGCCGGCCAGAACGCTGCTGCGTTCGTCGGGCTTTGGCACTGAGGCGCTGACCGAGGTCGTGACCGATGGCCAGGTGGTTGAAACCTCCCGCGTCAATCCGCTGGACTTCATCAGCGACTACCAGCAGCGTTTCAAGGTCGCGCTGCGGCCCGGATTGCCGCGCTTTTGCGGCGGACTGGCGGGTTACTTTGGCTATGACGCGGTGCGCTACATCGAGAAAAAGCTCGAAAATTCCTGCCCGCCCGACACGCTGGGCTGCCCCGACATCCTGCTGCTGCAGTGCGAGGAACTGGCGGTCATCGACAACCTGTCGGGCAAGCTCTACCTGATCGTCTATGCCGACCCGGCGCGTCCCGAGGCCTATGCCAATGCCAAGAAACGCCTGCGCGAACTCAAGGAACAGCTGAAGTATTCGGTCAGCGCGCCCGTCGTCAAGCCAAGTCAAGGCTACCCGGCCGAGCGCGAATTCGCCAAGGCCGACTACATTGCCGCCGTGGAACGCGCCAAGAAGCTGATCGAGGGCGGCGACTTCATGCAGGTGCAGGTCGGCCAGCGCATCAGGAAGCGCTACACCGAGTCGCCGCTGTCGCTGTACCGCGCACTGCGCGCGCTCAACCCGTCGCCCTACATGTATTACTACCACTTCGGCGACTTCCATGTGGTCGGCGCATCGCCCGAGATCCTGGTGCGCCAGGAGCAGGTCGAACAGGGGCAAAAAATCACCATCCGCCCGCTGGCCGGCACCCGGCCGCGCGCCCCGTCGCTGGAAGCCGACAAGGCCGCCGAGCACGAACTGATCAACGACCCGAAGGAGCGCGCCGAACACGTCATGCTGATCGACCTGGCGCGCAACGACATCGGCCGCATCGCCCAGACCGGCACGGTGAAGGTGACCGAAGCCTTTGCCGTCGAGCGTTACAGCCATGTGATGCACATCGTCAGCAACGTCGAGGGCATTCTCAACGACGGCATGACCAGCATGGACGTGCTCCGGGCGACTTTCCCGGCCGGCACGCTGACCGGCGCACCGAAAGTGCATGCGATGGAATTGATCGACCAGCTGGAGCCGACCAAGCGCGGCCTGTACGGCGGCGCCTGCGGTTATCTGAGCTATGCCGGCGACATGGATGTGGCGATTGCAATCCGCACCGGCATCATCAAGGACGGCACGCTGTATGTGCAGGCGGCAGCGGGTGTCGTGGCCGACTCGGTGCCCGAGCTCGAATGGAAAGAAACCGAAGCCAAGGCGCGGGCGCTGCTGCGCGCCAGCGAGCTGGTCGAAGAAGGACTGGAGTGATTGCCATGACGCTGATTCACCAGGTGGAACACTGCGAAAGCATGGCCGACGTGCGCCGCAACATCGACGCACTGGACGAGCGCATCGTCGCGCTGATGGCCGAGCGCAGCGGCTACATGACGCAAGCCGCGCGCATCAAGCAGGCGGCCGATCAGGTGCATGACCAGGCGCGCATCGACTTCATCGTCAACCGGGTAACGGCCATGGCCCGGGCGCAAGGCGCGCCCGAAGCCGTCATTGAAGCGGCCTACCGCGCCATGATTGACGCCTCCATTGAATTTGAGCATGGCGAATTCAAGCGCCTGCGCCAGGAAGGAAGCCCGCCATGAAACTTTTGATGATCGACAACTACGACAGCTTCACCTACAACATCGTCCAGTATTTTGGCGAACTGGGCGCCGAGGTGGAAGTGTTTCGCAACGACGAGATCACGGTGGCCGACATTGCCGCCAAACTCGACGCCGGGCAGCTCGACCGCCTGGTGATCTCGCCCGGCCCGTGCTCGCCGGCCGAGGCGGGGATTTCGGTCGCGGCGATTCAATACTTTGCCGGCAAGCTGCCGATTTTGGGCGTCTGCCTGGGCCATCAGGCAATAGGCAGCGCTTTTGGCGGCAAGATCATCCGGGCGCAGGAGTTGATGCACGGCAAGACCAGTGTCATCACCACCACGCAGCAGGGCGTGTTCGCCGGCCTGCCGGAACAGTTCACCGTGAACCGCTACCACTCGCTGGCGATTGAAAAATCGTCCTGTCCCGAGGTGCTGGAAGTCACGGCCTGGACCGACGACGGCGAGATCATGGGCGTGCGGCACAAAACGCTGCCGATCCAGGGTGTGCAGTTCCACCCGGAATCCATCTTGACCGAGCATGGCCATGCGATGCTGAAAAACTTCCTGGAGCAGCGGGCGTGATGATTGCTACTGAATCAATAGCTGCTTGTGCCCGTCCACCATGCGCCAAAGGCCAAAATGACTGAAAAAATGATTGATCTGCGCAGCGACACCGTCACGCAACCGACGCCGGCCATGCGCGACGCCATGCTGGCCGCTCCGCTGGGCGACGATGTGTTTGGCGGCGATCCGAGCGTCAACGCCCTGCAGGAAAAAATCGCCGCCATGCTGGGCTTCGAGGCGGCGTTGTTCGTGCCCACCGGCACGCAAAGCAACCTGTGCGCCATCCTGGCCCACTGCCAGCGCGGCGACGAGTACATCGTCGGCCAGCAGGCGCATTGCTACCGCTGGGAAGGCGGCGGCGCGGCGGTGTTCGGCAGCGTGCAGCCGCAGCCGCTGAACCACCAGCCCGATGGCACGCTGGCTCTTGGCGATATCGACGCGGCCATCAAGCCAGATGATGCGCATTTCGCCCGCACGCGGCTGCTGGCGCTGGAAAACACGCTGGGCGGCAAGCTGATGCCGATGGACTATCTGCGCCAAACCACGCAACTGGTCAAAGACCGGGGTTTGATGCGTCATCTGGACGGCGCGCGGCTGTTCAATGCCGCCGTGGCGCAGGCGCTGCAAACCGGCAGTGATGCTTTCACCGAAGCGCGGCGCATCGCCCAGTGCTTTGACAGCGTGTCGGTGTGCTTCAGCAAGGGGCTGGGTGCGCCGGTCGGCTCGGCGCTGTGCGGCTCACGAGACTTCATTGCGCGCGCGCACCGCATCCGCAAGATGGCCGGCGGCGGCATGCGCCAGGCCGGCATGCTGGCGGCGGCCGCCTCGCATGCGCTGGACCACCATGTCGTGCGGCTGGCGCAGGACCATGCGCTGGCGCAGCGGCTGGCCGACGGGCTGGCAGGCATCGCCGGCCTGCAGGTCGAGGCGCCGCAAACCAACATCGTGTTCGTCGACCTGAGCGGCGCGGCGCGCGACCAGTCGGCCGCCTTGCTGCAGCATCTGGCGGCGCACGGCGTTCAGGCCACCGGGCTGTACCGCCTGCGGTTTGTCACCCACCTGGATGTCGATGCCGCTGGCGTCGATGGCGCAGTGGCCGCGATCCGCCAGTTTTTCAACGCCTGAACCCGGCGCCAGTCCATGGGCATTGACCACCTTGCGCTGTTTGTCGTCGCCGGCCTGGTGCTTAACCTGACGCCCGGCCCTGACGTGCTCTACATCGTGACGAATGCGCTGCGTTCGGGCGTCCGTGCCGGTGTCGTCGCGGCCCTGGGCATCACGGCGGGCTGCTTTGTGCATATCTTTGCCGCGGCGATTGGCGTGAGCGCGCTGATGGCTGCGTCCGTCACCGCCTTCACATTGCTCAAATGGGCGGGCGCGGCCTATCTGGTGTGGGTCGGCCTGCGCATGCTGCTGGCACGCGCGCCCATACCAGACGTATCAATTGCTATTAATTCAATAGCTGGTCACGCTTGCCAGAAAAGCGCAAAAGCCCTAAAACGTGTATTTTTCCAGGGTTTCTGGACGAATGCGCTCAATCCCAAGGTGGCGCTGTTTTTCCTGGCTTTTGTGCCGCAGTTCATTGCGCCCGGAGTGCAACACAAGGCGCTGGCGTTCCTGCTGCTTGGCCTGCTGTTCAATTTCAATTCATTGTGGGTCAACATCGGCTGGGCCGCAGTGGCTGCCTGGATGGCCGGGCGCATGGCGTCGGTCCAGCGCGCCCTGCACGGGCTGGAGCGGGCCGCCGGCCTGATGTTCATCGGGTTCGGCCTGAAGCTGGCCTTTTCCGATCATCCGACGACCTGATCTTTCACATCAACAAAAAAGCCGAACAGGAACACCCCATGCCCCACAGCCACAAGATCACGGCCAGCGAAGCGCTGCAACGCACCATCGAGCACCGCGAGATTTTTCATGACGAAATGCTGCACATCATGCGGCTCATCATGAGCGGTGAAATGTCGCCGCTCATGACAGCAGCGCTGATCACCGGCCTGCGCGTCAAAAAGGAAACCATCGGCGAAATCACCGCCGCCGCGCAGGTGATGCGCGAGTTCTCGACCAAGGTGCATGTCGCCGACAAGACGCATCTGGTCGATATTGTCGGCACCGGCGGCGACGGCTCGCACACCTTCAACATCTCGACCTGCGCCATGTTCGTCGCGGCCAGCGCCGGTGCCCGGGTCAGCAAGCACGGCGGGCGCAGCGTCAGCAGCAGCTCGGGCAGCGCCGATGTGGTCGAATCGCTGGGCATTTCGCTCAGCCTGGCGCCTGAGGCAATTGCCCGCTGCATCGCCGAAGTGGGCGTCGGCTTCATGTTTGCGCCGAACCACCACCCGGCCATGAAGAACGTCGCGCCGGTACGCAAGGAACTCGGCATCCGCACGATCTTCAACATCCTCGGCCCGCTGACCAATCCGGCCGGCGCGCCGAACATCCTGATGGGTGTGTTCCACCCCGACCTGGTCGGCATCCAGGTCCGCGCGCTGCAGCGCCTGGGCGCCGAGCATGCGCTGGTGGTCTATGGCAAGGACGGCATGGACGAGGTCAGCCTGGGCGCGGCCACCGTGGTCGGCGAACTCAAGGACGGCGAAATCACCGAATACGAAATCCATCCGGAAGACTTCGGCCTGCCGATGGCCGGCCATCGCGCCCTGCGGGTGGAAACGCCCGAGCAGTCCAAAGCCATGCTGTTGGGCGTGCTCGACAACCAGCCGGGCGCGCCGCGCGACATCGTGATCCTGAATGCGGGCGCGGCGCTGTATGCCGCCAATGTCGTCAATTCGATGAGGGAGGGTGTGCATAAAGCGCGCACCGCTATCGAATCAGGAGCTGCCAAGGCTAAACTGGCGCAACTGGTCGCCTTCAGCCAGTCGGTCGGTGCTTAAGGCGATATGGCGCGATCCGGGTGTCTGGATTGCGCCGGGCGTGTCGCTGGTGTTTATCGTCGCCGGATTCTTCATGCACAGCGGCTTTCTGAAAATTCTCAAAAACGGCTCATCCGAGCCGTCCGTTTCATCCGCCGGGCAGGCCCAGCCGCTGCCCGCAAACCCACCACTGGAATCCCATGAGTGACATTCTGAACAAGATCATTGCCGTCAAGCGCCAGGAAGTCGCCGACGCCCTCAACCGCAAGCCGCTGGCGGCAATGCGCCAGGACGCCGAGTCGCGTGTCCAGACCCGGGACTTCGTCGGCGCCCTGCGCGCCAGGATCGCGGCAGGCAAACCGGCCGTGATTGCCGAAATCAAGAAGGCCAGCCCGTCCAAGGGCGTGCTGCGCAGCGATTTCATTCCCGCCGACATTGCGCAAAGCTATGCCGAGGCCGGCGCGGCCTGCCTGTCGGTGCTGACCGACCAGCAATTTTTTCAGGGCAGCATCGACTACCTGAAGCAGACCAGGGCTTCGTGCAGCCTGCCGGTGTTGCGCAAGGACTTCATCATCGACGCCTACCAGGTCTATGAATCGCGTGTCATGGGTGCCGACTGCATCCTGCTGATCGCCGCCTGCCTGGATGACGCGCAGATGAAGGCCTTTGAGGCGCTGGCGATGTCGCTCGACATGGCGGTGCTGGTTGAGGTGCATGACGAGGCGGAACTGGCGCGCGCGCTCATGCTCAAAACGCCGCTGATCGGCATCAACAACCGCAACCTGAACACCTTCGATGTGTCGCTGGATACCACGCTGTCGCTGATGGGCAAGGTGCCCGCTGAGCGCCTGCTGGTGACCGAGTCGGGCATCATGACGCCAGAAGACGTCAAGCGCCTGCGCGATGTCAACATCAACGTCTTCCTGGTGGGTGAAGCCTTCATGCGCGCCGACGAACCGGGCGAAGCACTGGTCGAACTGTTTGGTGAGTAAACAAAGGAGCGTGTGATGGCGCAGGAGGAATTTCCCCTAAGGCCTGACGTTGCAAATCCAGGCCAGTTGATGGGCGCAGATCCGTCGAACTGGCCGGTTGCAGCAGACTGGGCACCGATCGTGGACGCATTTTTTGCCAGTGCCGCAGGTCAATCCCTGCTGGCGTTCCTGCGCGCGCGCCTGGATGCCGGTGCGGTGATCTTTCCGCCCCGTCCTTTGCGTGCGCTCGAACTGACACCCGCCCAGGAGGTGAGAGTGGTCATTCTGGGGCAGGACCCGTATCACGGGCGCGGTCAGGGCGAAGGGCTGGCGTTTTCAGTGGCGCCTGGCGTGACCCTGCCACCCTCGCTGCGCAACATCTTCAAGGAATTGCAGCGCGACCTGGGCACGCCGCCGCCGAAGTTTCCAGTGCCAGGCGGCAGTCTGGTCAACTGGGCCACGCACGGCGTGCTGCTTCTCAACACCTGCCTGACGGTGGAGGAGGGCAAGCCCGCCAGCCATGCGGGCAAGGGCTGGGAAATGCTGACCGACAGCGTGATCCGTCAGGTATCGGCAGGCGATCATGCGGTGCTGTTCATGCTCTGGGGCGCGCATGCGCAGTCCAAGCGCGTTCTGATCGACGAGGATCGCCACCGGGTACTTGTGGCCAATCATCCCTCGCCACTGTCCGCGATGCGCCCGCCATTGCCCTTCATCGGCTGCGGACATTTCTCGCAGGCACGCGAGTGGCGCCTCCCGCATCCAAAGGCTTGATTGCCAGTTGGTGAATGCGTTTGACAGCATTTGAAAGATTAAAGTTGGCTTATCAACGAGATATTTATCTTCTTGAAAAAAAGTGGCATAATCCGTGATTCTCTTGAAGGATGGGTGTCCGAGTGGTTAAAGGAGGCAGACTGTAAATCTGTTCGCTAACGCGTACGCTGGTTCGAATCCAGCCCCATCCACCAAATTTGGTGGACTTTGACGAGTTTTTTATTGCGCCGTCGCGGTTTTTACGGGTTTTGGTTTGCAAGGCAAATTGAGTGTGAGTTGATCTGGCAGGGCTGCGCGGGAGTAGTTCAATGGTAGAACCCTAGCCTTCCAAGCTAATGACGCGGGTCCGATTCCCGTCTCCCGCTCCAGAATGCCGAAGGCGTTTTGTGGTTTTGCAGATTGATGTCGCGTTCGTTTGTTGAAAGAGATTTTTGATTTCAGCCCATTTGGCTCAGTGGCAGAGCACTCCCTTGGTAAGGGAGAGGTCCCGGGTCCGATTCCCGGAATGGGCACCAATTTTAGTTGGTTGCGTTACATTTTTTGGCGCAGCAGACAATGGTTTTGTTGGGTAGTTTTGTAACTTTTCGGAGTTGGAAATGGGAAAAGAGAAATTTTCGCGGACCAAGCCGCACGTCAACGTTGGCACGATCGGCCACGTTGACCATGGCAAGACCACGCTGACGGCGGCGATTGCCACCGTGCTGGCGGCCAAGTTTGGCGGCGAAGCCAAGGCTTACGATCAAATTGACGCGGCGCCGGAAGAAAAAGCACGCGGCATCACCATCAACACCGCCCACGTCGAGTACGAAACGGCTGCGCGCCATTACGCCCACGTTGACTGCCCAGGCCACGCTGACTATGTGAAAAACATGATCACCGGTGCAGCCCAGATGGACGGTGCGATTCTGGTGTGCTCGGCTGCTGACGGCCCGATGCCCCAGACGCGCGAGCACATCCTGCTGGCCCGCCAGGTCGGCGTACCTTACATCATCGTGTTCCTGAACAAGTGCGACATGGTGGACGACGCCGAGCTGCTTGAGCTCGTCGAGATGGAAGTGCGCGAACTCCTCGACAAGTACGATTTTCCGGGAGACGACACCCCGATCATCCACGGTTCTGCCAAGCTCGCCCTCGAAGGCGACAAGGGCCCGCTGGGCGAAGAAGCCATCATGAAGCTGGCCGACGCCCTGGACAACTACATTCCATTGCCGGAGCGCGCGATTGACGGCGCTTTCCTGATGCCTGTGGAAGACGTGTTCTCGATCTCCGGCCGCGGCACCGTCGTGACCGGCCGTATTGAGCGCGGCATTGTCAAGGTTGGCGAAGAAATCGAGATCGTCGGCATTGCCGACACGCAAAAGACGATTTGCACCGGCGTGGAAATGTTCCGCAAGCTGCTCGACCAAGGCCAGGCTGGCGACAACGTCGGCATCTTGCTGCGCGGCACCAAGCGTGAAGACGTGCAGCGTGGTCAAGTGCTGTGCAAGCCCGGCACGATCAAGCCGCACACGCACTTCACCGGCGAGATCTATGTCCTGTCCAAGGACGAGGGCGGGCGCCACACGCCTTTCTTCAACAACTACCGTCCCCAGTTCTACTTCCGCACGACGGACGTGACGGGCGCGATTGAGTTGCCAGAAGGCAAGGAAATGGTCATGCCTGGCGACAACGTGTCGATCACCGTCAAGCTGATCAATCCGATTGCCATGGAAGAAGGCCTGCGCTTCGCCATTCGCGAAGGCGGCCGTACCGTAGGCGCTGGCGTTGTGGCCAAGATCCTCGCGTAATTAATTTGTTTGCGGGACGCGTATAAAAAATTTAAAGCATTTTTTCTCCGTCCTTGGCTGTTTTAGAGGTTTGATGCAGGGGTATAGCTCAATTGGCAGAGCGTCGGTCTCCAAAACCGAAGGTTGATGGTTCGATTCCTTCTGCCCCTGCCACTCGATTGTTGAGGTGGTCAACGTCGAAGGTGGTGTGAAAGATAGCAAGCAAGCCCGCCAGGAGTTGAACGCTTCAGGTGGGCTTAAGCGTCTGCAAGGGCGCATGAAGATTGAACAGGAAATTCGGCAACCATGGCCTCTACTCAAGTTGAAACGGTCAGTACCAATGCGGACAAAGCCAAGCTGGGCTTGGCTGTGGTGCTGGTGCTGGCCTCCCTTTTTGGTTTTTATTTGCTGGCCAAGCAGGGCCAGGTTGCGCAGTGGGGTATTTTGCTTGCAGGCCTGGTTGCGGCCGTCATTGTTTTTGTATCGTCGGAACTTGGCAGGCAGTTTTTGGCTTTTGGCCGTGACTCGGTCCGTGAAGTTAAAAAAGTCGTCTGGCCTGAGCGCAGGGAGGCCGTCCAGATGACGGCTTACGTGTTCGGTTTTGTGGTGGTGATGGCATTGTTTTTGTGGTTGACGGACAAGACGCTTGAATGGGTGTTCTACGACCTGATCCTGGGATGGAAAAGATAATGAGTGATCTGAACGATACGACTTCCAGAGATGTTGTGGTTGCCGATGCATCTCATGCATTGGCTCCTGGTATGCAATGGTATGTTGTCCATGCATATTCCGGTATGGAAAAAGCGGCTGAGCGTAACATCGTCGAGCGAATCAACCGCGCCGGCATGCAATCAAAGTTTGGGCGTTTCCTGGTGCCTACCGAAGAAGTGGTGGAGATCAAGAACGGCCAAAAAAAGACGACCGAGCGCCGTTTCTTTCCGGGCTATGTGTTGGTCGAAATGGTCATGGATGACGAAACCTGGCATTTGGTGAAGCACACCAACAAGGTTACGGGCTTTGTCGGCGGCGCAAAAAACCGCCCTGCGCCTATTTCTGAAGAAGAAGTGCAAAAGATCGTCAACCAGATGCAGGTCGGTACCGACAAACCGCGCCACAAAGTCGAGTTTGAGACGGGTGAATACGTTCGTGTCAAAGACGGCCCATTTACTGATTTCAACGGGACTGTAGAAGAAGTCAACTACGAAAAGAACAAGGTCCGCGTGTCGGTCACAATTTTTGGACGTGCGACGCCGGTTGAGCTTGAGTTCAGCCAGATCGAAAAGACCTGACTTCGGTTTCCTTTCGGAAAAAAGCCTGGGAAATATTCCAGACTGATCATATAAAATTTTGCGTCTTGCAACTCGGCGCAGAGGATTCCAAGGAATTCACTTTGAGTTGTGCAACCCCCGGGAAGCCTGCAGCTGTGGTTACAGTTTTCAGGTGTTATGACCCGCAAGGAGAAAAGTATGGCGAAAAAAATCGTCGGCTTCGTCAAGCTGCAAGTACCAGCTGGCAAGGCCAATCCATCCCCACCGATCGGACCCGCTTTGGGTCAACGTGGTTTGAACATCATGGAGTTCTGCAAGGCATTCAATGCCCAGACCCAGGGCATTGAGCCGGGCACACCACTGCCCGTGGTGATCACCGCTTACGCGGACAAGAGTTTTACCTTCATCATCAAGACACCTCCCGCTGTCTCTATGATCAAGAAAGCTATCAAACTCGACAAGGGTTCGGCCACGCCGCATACCGCAAAAGTTGGCAAGATCACCCGCGCCCAGCTGGAAGAAATCGCCAAAGCCAAGATGAAAGATTTGACTGCCGCCGATCTCGACGCTGCAGTCCGTACTATTGCCGGTTCTGCCCGTTCCATGGGTGTGACGGTGGAGGGTGTTGTATGAGCAAGCTGACCAAACGTCAAAAAAATATCGGCGACAAAGTTGACAGCAACAAGCTGTACGCACTGTCCGACGCACTGGGACTTGTCAAAGAGTTCGCCGTCGCCAAGTTCGATGAGTCCATCGACGTGGCCGTGCAACTCGGTATCGATGCGAAGAAATCCGACCAGGTTGTTCGTGGCGCTGTTGTGATGCCTAACGGCACCGGCAAGACCAAGCGCGTCGCCGTGTTTGCCCAGGGCGCCAAGGCTGACGAAGCCAAGGCTGCGGGTGCCGACATCGTCGGTATGGATGATCTGGCTGCGGACATCAAGGCCGGTAAGATGGACTTCGACGTGGTGATTGCCTCCCCCGATGCCATGCGTATTGTTGGTACGCTGGGCCAGATCCTTGGTCCACGGGGCCTGATGCCCAACCCCAAGGTTGGCACCGTGACGCCTGACGTTGCGACGGCTGTCCGCAACGCAAAAGCTGGCCAAGTCCAGTTCCGCGTTGACAAGGCCGGTATCGTGCACGGCACGATTGGTCGTCGCTCGTTCGACACCGAAAAGCTGCAAGGTAACCTGGCGGCCTTGATCGATGCGCTGATCAAGGCCAAGCCTGCTACCAGCAAGGGTGTTTACTTGAAGAAAGTCGCCGTTTCGTCAACGATGGGCGTGGGCGTTCGCGTCGACACGCAAACCATCGCGGGTTAGGGGGAGAAATTTGAATGGCGCGCAGGCGTCGTTCAGAGTGGTGGGCTGCCGGGGTTTCTCTCGGGCAGGTCATCCAGGACCGTTGGTGTGCATAGCCTGAATTAATCAGGTCGGGCACTTAATCGAAAGACAGCCAACGCAGATGGCGGTCCCGCTGCTTGAATGGTTTTGAAAGAAATCTGAAAACAGTTGGTCGCTGAACATGAGCGTGCTGAAGGGTGGCTGCGCAAGCTCAAACCCGACAACACATTTTTAAGGAGTAGACCTTGAGTCTCAATCGCAGTGAGAAACAAGCCGTCATTGATGAAGTGACAGGCCTCGCCGCTAAAGCTCAAACGCTCGTGATGGCGGAATACCGCGGCATCACGGTCGCTGACATGACCAAGCTGCGTAGCCAAGCCCGCGAAAAAGGCGTGACCCTGAGTGTTCTGAAGAACACCCTGGCTCGCCGTGCCGTGGCAGGAAGCAGCTTTGAAGTCTTGTCCGACCAGATGACCGGTCCGCTGATCTACGGCTTTTCCATTGATGCCGTTGCTGCTGCAAAAGTAGTGGCTGACTTCGCAAAAACCAACGACAAGTTGGTGATTCGCGCAGGTGCATTCGCTGGGAAAACCCTGGACATCGAGGGCGTCAAGCAACTGGCGAGTATCCCTTCCAAGGAAGTGTTGCTGGCCCAGTTGTGTGGCTTGCTGATGTCGCCTATTTCGCGTACCGCTGCTGTGCTTGCAGCGCTGTCCGCGCAACGTGGCGCTGGCGCAGAAGAAGTGGCCGAGGCTGCAGAGCCCGCCGCAGAAGCTACAGAAGCCGCAGCGGTGTAACCTACAGACCTTTGCGGGACAGGTTGCAGCGCTCAGGCGCCAAGCCTTGTCCCCAACTGTTAAAGAAATTTTTTTAGGAATTCAAAATGGCATTCGATAAAGACGCATTTTTGACCGTGCTGGATAGCATGACGGTCCTGGAACTCAATGACCTGGTGAAAGCCATCGAAGAGAAGTTTGGCGTGAGCGCAGCCTCCATGGCTGCTCCTGCAGCTGGCGGTGGTGGCGCAGGTGCTGCTGTTGCTGAAGAGAAGACCGAATTCAACGTCGTTCTCCTCGAAGCCGGCGCGCAAAAAGTGCAGGTCATCAAGGCCGTACGTGAACTGACCGGTCTGGGTTTGAAAGAAGCCAAGGACTTGGTGGACGGCGCTCCGAAGAACGTCAAGGAAGGCGCCAACAAAGCCGACGCAGAAGCCGCCAAGAAGAAGCTGGAAGACGCCGGCGCGAAAGTCGAACTCAAGTAATTCTTGCGGTTCGCAAAGGCTGGAAGACCTCCACGGGCTTCCAGCCTTTCCCCGTTTATGGATCAGCCAGGTACACCGGGCTCAGCCATTTTTGACTCCCTTAAAAGACAAGTGTCTTTTAATCCGGATAAAAAAATACTGGAAAAGGGACTTAAAGTCTTTTTCCCAGTGTTTTCTGAATCCCCGACTGCAGAAACGCCTTGGTTCGGGTGCTGTGCAATGCATCACCGTCCGCCATGGTTGGTAGTGGCCAACCACCAAGTTACCTGAATACGTGGTGTATTCAGGTTCGAGAGTCCCAGAGCCCATCATTACGGAGAACTCATGGCCCTAACTTCTAGTTACAGCTTCACCGAACGCAAACGCATCCGTAAAAGCTTCGGCAACCGCGAGAGCGTGTTGACGGTTCCCTACTTGCTGCAAATGCAGAAAGATGCGTACATCGCATTCCTGCAAGCTGACCGTGCGCCGCAAAAACGCATGCTTGAAGGCCTTCAGGCCGCTTTTCAAAACGCTTTCCCCATTGTCTCGCACAACGGTTTTGTCGAGATGAAATTCATCGAGTACAACCTGGCCAAACCGGCTTTCGATGTACGCGAATGCCAGACCCGCGGACTGACGTTTGCCTCGGCCGTGCGCGCCAAGGTGCAATTGATCATTTATGACCGCGAGTCATCGACTTCGCAGTCCAAGGTCGTCAAGGAAGTCAAGGAGCAGGAAGTCTACATGGGCGAAGTGCCGCTCATGACCGACAAAGGTTCTTTTGTCATCAACGGTACCGAGCGCGTCATCGTGTCGCAGCTGCACCGTTCACCCGGCGTGTTTTTCGAACACGACAAGGGAAAAACCCACAGTTCGGGCAAACTGCTGTTCTCGGCTCGCATCATTCCTTACCGTGGCTCTTGGCTTGACTTTGAATTCGATCCGAAAGACATCCTCTACTTCCGTGTTGACCGTCGCCGCAAGATGCCTGTCACGATCCTGCTCAAGGCCATCGGCCTGAACCACGAATCGATCTTGGCAAACTTCTTTGTCTTTGACAATTTCCGCCTGATGGACAGTGGTGCCCAGATGGAGTTTGTGGCCGAGCGCATGCGCGGAGAAGTCGCCCGCTTTGACCTGACTGACAAGGCCGGCAAGGTCGTGGTGGCGAAGGACAAGCGCATCACGGTTCGCCATACCCGCGAACTGGAGCAAAGCGGCACCACCAGCATCAGCGTGCCGGAAGACTTCCTGATCGGCCGTGTCGTCGCCAAGAACATCATTGACACGGATACCGGTGAGATCATTGCCAAGGCCAATGATGAAATGACTGAAGCGTTGCTGAAAAAGCTGCGCGTCGCCGGCATCCATGATGTTCAGGTGCTGTACACCAACGAACTCGACCAGGGTGCGTACATTTCGCAAACTCTGCGCGCCGACGAGACGGCCGACGAGTTTGCCGCGCGTGTGGCCATCTACCGCATGATGCGCCCTGGCGAGCCGCCGACAGAAGATGCAGTGCAAGCCCTGTTCCAGCGCCTGTTCTACAACCCGGACACCTACGATCTGTCGCGCGTGGGGCGCATGAAGTTCAATGCCCGCGTGGGCCGGGACGAATCGACTGGCCCGATGGTGATGACCAACGAGGACATCCTCGCCGTCGTCAAGATTCTGGTGGACCTGCGCAACGGCAACGGCGAAGTCGATGACATTGACCACCTCGGCAACCGCCGGGTGCGCTGCGTCGGCGAACTCGCCGAGAACCAGTACCGCACCGGTCTGGCACGTATAGAAAAAGCCGTGAAGGAACGTCTGGGCCAGGCCGAGCAAGAGCCGTTGATGCCGCATGACCTGATCAACAGCAAACCGATTTCGGCCGCCTTGAAGGAATTCTTCGGTGCGTCGCAGTTGTCACAGTTCATGGACCAGACCAATCCGCTGGCCGAAATCACCCACAAGCGCCGTGTTTCGGCCCTTGGCCCGGGTGGTTTGACCCGCGAACGTGCCGGTTTTGAAGTGCGTGACGTGCACGTGACCCATTACGGCCGCGTCTGCCCGATTGAAACACCTGAAGGTCCGAACATTGGCCTCATCAACTCGCTGGCCTTGTACGCCCGCCTGAACGAATACGGCTTCATTGAAACGCCCTACCGCCGGGTGGCTGACAGCAAGGTGACGATGGACATCGACTACCTGTCGGCCATCGAAGAAGGCAAGTACGTGATCGCCCAGGCCAATGCCGCGCTGGACAAGGAGGGCCGCTTAACTGGCGACCTGGTATCCGCTCGTGAAAAGGGCGAGTCCATCCTGGTCAGCGCCGAGCGGGTGCAGTACATGGACGTGTCGCCGGCGCAGATCGTGTCGGTCGCGGCTTCGCTGGTTCCGTTCCTAGAGCATGACGATGCAAACCGTGCGCTGATGGGCGCCAACATGTCGCGTCAGGCCGTGCCCGTGCTGCGTCCGGAAAAGCCGTTGGTCGGCACCGGTATCGAGCGCGTGGCGGCAGTCGATTCGGGGACGGTCGTCACCGCCACCCGTGGCGGTATCGTGGACTATGTCGATGCGACCCGCATCGTGGTGCGTGTCAATGACGCAGAAGCCCTCGCCGGTGAAATCGGCGTGGACATCTACAACCTGATCAAGTACCAGCGTTCCAACCAGAATACCAACATCCACCAGCGCCCCATCGTCAAGATGGGCGACCAACTGGCCAAGGGTGACGTGGTGGCTGACGGCGCCTCGACCGACCTGGGCGAAATCGCCATTGGTCAGAACATGCTGATCGGCTTCATGCCGTGGAATGGCTACAACTTCGAGGATTCGATCCTGATTTCCGAGCGCGTGGTGGCCGAAGACCGCTACACCTCGATCCACATCGAAGAACTCGTCGTGATGGCGCGTGACACCAAGCTGGGTTCCGAGGAAATCACCCGCGACATTCCCAACCTGTCCGAGCAGCAGCTCAACCGTCTGGACGAATCCGGCATTATTTACGTCGGTGCCGAAGTCCAGCCGGGCGACACGCTCGTTGGCAAGGTCACGCCCAAGGGCGAGACCACGCTGACGCCGGAAGAAAAACTGCTGCGCGCGATCTTCGGCGAAAAAGCCAGTGATGTGAAAGACACCTCGCTGCGCGTCAGCCAGGGTTCGTCGGGCACCGTGATCGATGTGCAGGTCTTCACGCGTGAAGGTATCACCCGCGACAAGCGGGCCCAGCAGATCATCGACGACGAGCTCAAGCGCTACCGCCTGGACTTGAATGACCAGTTGCGTATCGTGGAAGCCGATGCATTTGACCGTATCGAAAAGTTGTTGACCGGCAAGATTGCCAATGGCGGCCCGAAAAAGCTGGCCAAGGGTACCAAGCTCGACAAGGCCTACCTGACCGACGTCGAGAAGTACCACTGGTTTGACATCCGTCCGGCGGATGATGAAGTCGCGACGCAGCTGGAAAGCATCAAGAACTCGATGGAGCAGACGCGCCATAGTTTCGACTTGTCTTTCGAGGAAAAGCGCAAGAAGCTGACGCAGGGCGACGAGTTGCCTTCGGGCGTGCTCAAGATGGTCAAGGTCTACCTGGCTGTCAAGCGTCGCTTGCAGCCCGGCGACAAGATGGCCGGCCGCCACGGCAACAAGGGTGTGGTGTCGAAAATCGTTCCGGTCGAAGACATGCCGCACATGGCCGACGGCACGCCGTGCGACATCGTGCTGAACCCGCTGGGCGTGCCTTCCCGAATGAACGTTGGCCAGGTGCTTGAAGTGCATCTGGGCTGGGCCGCCAAGGGCCTGGGCCAGCGAATTGGCGACATGCTGCAGGCCGAGTCAAAGGTGGCCGAGTTGCGCCAGTTCATGGACACGCTGTACAACAAGTCGGGCCGCAAGGAAGACCTGGCTTCGCTCTCGGACGAGCAGGTCGTCGAGATGGCCCAGAACCTGACCACTGGCGTGCCTTTTGCCACGCCGGTGTTTGACGGCGCCTCGGAAGAGGACATCATGACTATGCTGCAACTGGCCTATCCTGACGCGATTGCCAAGGCCAAGGGCCTGACGCCGACGCGTACCCAGGCCCAGCTGTATGACGGCCGCACCGGCGATGCGTTCGAGCGCACGACGACGGTCGGCTACATGCACTTCCTGAAGCTTCACCACCTGGTGGACGACAAGATGCACGCCCGCTCGACCGGTCCTTACAGCCTCGTCACGCAGCAGCCGCTGGGCGGCAAGGCCCAGTTCGGTGGCCAGCGTTTCGGCGAGATGGAAGTGTGGGCGCTGGAAGCCTACGGCGCGGCTTACGTGCTGCAGGAAATGCTCACGGTCAAGTCTGATGACGTGGTCGGCCGTACCAAGGTGTACGAAAGCATCGTCAAGGGCGAGCATGCGATCACCGCCGGCATGCCGGAGTCGTTCAACGTGCTGGTGAAGGAAATTCGCTCGCTCGGTATCGACATGGAACTCGAACGCAGCTAGTCCAGTGGCCTTGCGGGACAGGGCAGGATTGCGACGCAATCTGCCCTGTCCTCAACTGATTAAGAGGATTTACACATGAAATCGTTACTAGACCTGTTCAAGCAGTTCACGCCCGATGAGCATTTCGATGCCATCAAGATTGGCATGGCTTCGCCCGAGAAGATCCGTTCGTGGTCTTTCGGCGAGGTCAAAAAACCCGAGACGATTAACTACCGCACCTTCAAGCCAGAGCGCGACGGTCTTTTTTGCGCCAAGATATTTGGCCCCATCAAGGACTACGAATGCCTGTGCGGCAAGTACAAGCGCCTCAAGCACCGCGGCGTGATCTGCGAGAAGTGCGGCGTTGAAGTCACGCAGACCAAGGTTCGCCGCGAGCGCATGGGTCATATCGACCTGGCCGCTCCGTGCGCGCACATCTGGTTCCTGAAGTCGCTGCCATCGCGTCTGGGCCTGGTGCTCGACATGACGCTGCGCGACATCGAGCGCGTGCTGTATTTTGAAGCGTATGTCGTCACCGACCCCGGCATGACCCCGCTGAAAAAGTTCAGCATCATGTCGGAAGACGATTTCGATGCCAAGCGCAAGGAATACGGCGACGAGTACACCGCCAAGATGGGCGCCGAAGGCATCAAGGACCTGCTCGAAGGGCTAGACCTGGATGTTGAAATCGACAAGCTGCGCAACGATTTGACCGGCTCCGAGATCAAGATCAAGAAGAACGCCAAGCGTTTGAAGCTGATGGAAGGATTCAAGAAGTCCGGCATCAAGCCCGAGTGGATGGTGCTTGACGTGCTGCCAGTGCTGCCGCCGGATTTGCGTCCGCTGGTGCCGCTGGACGGCGGCCGTTTTGCGACCTCCGACCTGAACGATTTGTACCGCCGCGTCATCAACCGCAACAGCCGTCTGCGCCGTTTGCTGGAACTCAAAGCGCCGGAAATCATTGCCCGCAACGAAAAGCGCATGCTCCAGGAAGCCGTGGACAGCTTGCTGGACAACGGCCGCCGTGGCAAGGCCATGACCGGCGCCAACAAGCGCGCGCTGAAGTCGCTGGCCGACATGATCAAGGGCAAGTCAGGCCGTTTCCGCCAGAACTTGCTGGGCAAGCGCGTCGATTACTCGGGTCGCTCCGTGATCACCGTGGGCCCGACGCTCAAGCTGCACCAGTGCGGCTTGCCCAAGCTCATGGCGCTCGAACTGTTCAAGCCCTTCATTTTTGCGCAACTCGAAGTGCGTGGCATCGCCACCACCATCAAGGCCGCGAAGAAGGAAGTCGAAACCGGCACGCCAGTGGTCTGGGACATTCTGGAAGAGGTCATCAAGGAGCATCCGGTGATGCTCAACCGCGCGCCGACGCTGCACCGTCTGGGCATCCAGGCGTTCGAGCCGATCCTGATCGAAGGCAAGGCGATCCAGTTGCACCCGCTGGTCTGCTCGGCCTTTAATGCCGACTTTGACGGTGACCAGATGGCCGTTCACGTCCCGCTGTCGGTCGAGGCGCAAATGGAAGCCCGCACGCTGATGCTGGCGTCGAACAACATTTTGTTCCCGGCCAACGGCGAGCCTTCCATCGTGCCTTCGCAGGACGTGGTGCTGGGCCTGTACTACACGACCCGCGACCGGACCAACGGCAAGGGCGAAGGCCTGGTGTTCTCCGACACCGGCGAAGTCCGCCGCGCCTTTGACGCGGGCGAACTCGACCTGAACGCCCGCATCAGCGTGCGCCTGACCGAGTGGAGCAAGGACAAGGAAACCAACGAGTTCGTGCCCTCGACCAAGTTGTGGGAAACCACCGGCGGCCGCGCGCTGCTGTCCGAAATCCTGCCCAAGGGACTGCCTTTTTCCAACATCAACAAGGCGTTGAAGAAAAAGGAAATCTCCAAGCTGATCAATGTGTCTTTCCGCAAGTGCGGCTTGAAAGAGACCGTCGTATTTGCCGACAAGCTGCTGCAGTCAGGCTTCCGCCTGGCCACCCGGGCCGGCATTTCGATCTGCATCGAAGACATGCTGGTGCCCAAGGAAAAGACGGCGATCATTGCGCATGCCCAGAAGGAAGTCAAAGAGATCGAGCAGCAGTACACCTCGGGTCTGGTGACGGCCGGCGAGCGCTACAACAAGGTGGTGGACATCTGGGGCAAGTCCGGCGACGACGTGTCCAAGGCCATGATGGCCCAGCTGTCCAAGGAAAAGGTCATTGACCGCCACGGCAATCTGGTCGAACAGGATTCGTTCAACTCGATCTACATGATGGCCGACTCCGGCGCGCGCGGTTCCGCCGCGCAGATTCGCCAGGTCGCCGGCATGCGGGGTCTGATGGCCAAGCCTGACGGCTCCATCATCGAAACGCCGATTACCGCGAACTTCCGCGAAGGCCTGAACGTGCTGGAGTACTTCATCTCCACCCACGGCGCCCGCAAGGGTCTGGCTGACACGGCACTGAAGACGGCCAACTCCGGCTACCTGACGCGCCGTTTGTGCGACGTGGTGCAGGATCTGGTCGTGACCGAGCACGACTGCGGCACGCTCGATGGCTCGGTCATGCGCGCCATTGTCGAAGGCGGTGAAGTCATCGAATCGCTGCGCGACCGGGTTCTTGGCCGCACCGTGGTCGAGGACGTGCTGCACCCCGAGAACCGTTCGGTGCTGACCAAGGCTGGCGTCATGCTGGACGAGGACATCATCGACGGGCTCGAAGCTGCTGGTGTTGACGAAGTCAAGGTCCGCACGGCGCTGACCTGCGAAACCCGCTTCGGCCTGTGCGCCAGCTGCTACGGCCGTGACCTGGGCCGTGGCGGTCTCATCAACATCGGCGAGGCGGTCGGTATCATCGCCGCCCAGTCGATCGGCGAGCCCGGCACCCAGCTGACGATGCGGACCTTCCACATCGGTGGCGCGGCATCGCGTGCAGCCATCGCTTCGAGCGTCGAAGCCAAGTCCAATGGCGTGATCGGTTTCAATGCACCGATGCGCTATGTAACCAACGGCAAGGGCGACCTGGTGGTGATTGCCCGTTCCGGCGAAATCATCATCCATGACGAGCATGGCCGCGAGCGCGAGCGCCACAAGGTGCCTTACGGCGCCACGCTGACGGTCAAGATCGACCAGACCATCAAGGCGGGCGCGATCCTGGCCAACTGGGACCCACTGACCCGCCCCATCATCACTGAATTCGCCGGCAAGGTGCAGTTCGAGAATGTGGAAGAAGGCGTGACCGTGGCCAAGCAGGTCGATGACGTGACGGGTCTGTCCACGCTGGTGGTGATCGATCCGAAGCGGCGCGGCGCGACCAAGGTGATTCGTCCCCAGGTCAAGCTGATCGATGCGACCGGCAACGAAGTCAAGATCCCCGGCACCGACCATTCGGTGACGATTGGCTTCCAGATCGGCGCACTGGTTCAGGTGCGCGACGGCCAGGATGTGGGACCCGGCGAAGTGCTGGCCCGCATCCCGATCGAAGGCCAGAAGACCCGCGACATCACCGGCGGTCTGCCGCGTGTCGCCGAGTTGTTCGAAGCCCGTACGCCGAAAGACAAGGGCACGCTGGCCGAGATGACCGGTACCGTGTCGTTCGGCAAAGAGACCAAGGGCAAGGTTCGCCTGCAGATCACCGATCCTGAAGGCAAGGTCTGGGAAGACCTGGTTCCCAAGGAAAAGAACATCCTGGTGCACGAAGGCCAGGTGGTCAACAAAGGCGAGTCGATTGTCGATGGACCGGCCGATCCGCAGGACATCCTGCGCCTGCTGGGCGTGGCCGAACTGGCCCGCTACATCGTCGATGAAGTGCAGGACGTGTACCGTCTGCAGGGCGTGAAGATCAACGACAAGCACATCGAAGTGATTGTTCGCCAGATGCTGCGCCGCGTGGTCGTTGAAAACGTCGGCGACACCACCTATATCGCCGGTGAACAGGTCGAGCGTTCGGCGCTGCTGGATGTCAATGACGCGCTGCGCGCCGATGGCAAGATCCCGGCCACCTTCAGCAACCTGCTGCTCGGCATCACCAAGGCTTCGCTGTCGACCGATTCGTTCATCTCTGCGGCTTCCTTCCAGGAAACCACCCGCGTGCTCACCGAGGCGGCCATCATGGGCAAGCGCGACGAGCTGCGCGGCCTGAAGGAAAACGTGATCGTCGGCCGCCTGATTCCTGCCGGCACCGGCATGGCCTACCACGAAGCGCGCAAGGCCAAGGACCTGATGGACGACTCCGAGCGTCGTGCCATTGCCGAGTCCGAAGCCGCTGAACTGGAAGCCTCGCAGGCCGAAACCAGCGATGAAAACGCCGCCGCAGAGTAACTTCTGCGAATGCACGGTGCCTTGACAGGCGCCCGGCCCCGCCCTTGAGAAAGTGCGGGGCTTTTTTTATGGCCGGAAAACGCTGTTTGTCAACGCGGATTCAAGAACAAACTGCATCGTTAAGGAAACGGGTGGGCCAAGGGCATATAGCATGCGTCCTTCAGACCAGCCAGTCGAAAGAAACGCGATGCGCAATAAACACTTGACCCAAGAAGAACGATACCAAATCCACGCACTACGCCGTCAGGGTGTTAGTTTTGCCCGCATCGGCGCAGAGCTCAACCGCCATCGATCGAGCATCGCGCGCGAGTTCAAGCGCAATGCTTCGCCGCACGGCTATACCCCCGCCAAAGCTCACACCATGGCCCGCACACGCCAGACGGACAGGCGCAACGCACGCCAGACGAGTGCGGCGCAATGGCTGCGCGTAGAGGCCTATCTGCGCTTGTTCCTGTCGCCCGAGCAGGTCGCCGGCAGGCTGCGCCTGGAAGGCGCGTTTGCCATCAGCCACGAGACCATCTACCAGCACATCTACCAGGACAAGCGCCGGGGAGGTGACCTGATCGGCTACCTGCGCTGCCAGAAGGTGCGGCGCAAGCGTTATGGCAGTGGCCAAGAACGCCGCGGCGTGCTCCGGGACCGCGTGTGCATTGACCAGCGCCCGCCCATCGTGGCGCGCAAAAGCCGCATCGGCGACTGGGAAGGCGACACGGTTATCGGCAAAGGCCATCAGGGCGCTCTTGTGACGCTGGTCGAGCGCAAGTCCCGCTACACGCTGTCCAGCCGGGTGGCCTCCAGGCACAGCGAAGGCGTGACGCAGGCCGTCATCCGGCTGCTGCGCCCGTACCAGCACCTGTGCCACACGGTGACGTTTGACAACGGCAAGGAGTTTGCCGAGCATGCCTTCATCGGCCAGTGCCTGGATGCCGACATCTACTTTGCGCACCCGTACCACTCTTGGGAGCGAGGGCTCAATGAAAACACCAATGGTTTGTTGCGCCAGCGCTTTCCCAAGAGCAGCAACTTCCTGAAGGTCAGCGACGAAGACGTTCAGGAGGCGGTCTACCAACTCAACCACCGCCCCCGCAAATGCCTGGGATTTCGCACTCCTCACGAGGTGTTTCATGCCATCGAGATGAAACCCCTTACATTAGCTTTTGGTGCATTTTGTAATTGAATCTGCGCAATGAAATCAGGCCTGTGCGCAATGTGTATCTGCATTGATAGCTATTAATAAAGTAGCAATGTGGTGGTGGGATGTGTTCAAGGCGTAGAAAAACTGGCGTCAACCTTGCCTCCGTCATCCCAAGAAGGTCCGGTAAAAGACTGAGTTCAGTGCGAAACTCTCCTGCTTCGCAAGGAATTTGCCCATGTCATTGCAAACAATTGTTTCCCTCACCCTGGTAGCCATGCTGGTGTTCTGGGCAGTGGGTGCCTACAACCGGCTGGTGCGGCTGAAGAACGTCATTGCCAACGCGTTTGGCCAGATCGATGTCCAGCTCAAGCGCCGTTACGACCTGATTCCCAACCTGGTGGAGGCTGCCAAAAAATACCTGGCGCATGAACAAGCCACGCTGGACGCTGTCATTGCCGCCCGCAACCAGGCCCGCAGCGCCAGCGATGCCGTGCGAAGCCGTCCGGGCCAGGCCGATGCGGTCATTGCCCTGGCCGCCGCCGAGCAGACGCTGGACGGCAGCCTGGGGCGACTGTTTGCACTGGCCGAGGCTTATCCCGACCTGAAAGCCGACCAGACGATCCGCGAACTCAGCGAAGAACTCACCAGCACCGAAAACAAGGTCGGCTTTGCCCGCCAGGCCTACAACGACGCCGTACTCGACTACAACAATGCGCAGGGCCAGTTTCCCGCGCTGCTGCTCGCCCGGCTGTTCGGCTTTGCGCCGTCGGCCATGCTGCAGGCCACCGAGAGCGCTGCCGAACGCCAGGCTGCTCGCATCCAGATGTGATCGATGCGATTTTTTGAAGCGCAGAAAAAGGCCCGGGCGCAAGCCCTGAGGCTGCTGCTGCTGTTTGGCCTGGCCGTGCTGGCGCTGGTGCTGTCCGTCAATGGCGCACTGGCGCTGACCTGGCGGCTGGTGTCGCCGGGCTGGACCGGCTATCCGGCGTATTTTTTCAGTGTCAACACCGGTATCACGTTGCTGTTCGTGCTGGGCGGCTGGTGGCTGGAAACCCCAGTGCTGGACGGCGGAGGCCAGGTGCTGGCGCGTCAGGCGGGTGCTCGCAAAGCCTGGCCAGCCAGCCGTGACGACGAGCAGCGCCTGTGCAACATCGTCCATGAACTGGCGATTGCCGCCAGCATGAAGCCGCCCCAGGCGATGGTGCTGCCGCGCGAGGACCGCATCAACGCCTTTGCCGCCGGCTGGGACGAAGACGACGCCATCGTGGCGGTCCCGCAGGGCGCGCTGGAGTGCCTGAGCTGCGACGAACCGCAGGGCCTGCTGGCGCACGAGTTCAGCCATCTGCGCGAAGGCGATACCCGGCTGAACATGCGGCTGGCGGGCATGGTGTGCGGTCTGGAGATGATTTTCAGCCTGGGCCAGCGCATGTGCGAAGCCAATGAAAACGGCAACCGCTCTTTCCTGGCGCTGCCGGGCTTTGCCATCATGGGCACCGGCTCGCTGGGCTGGCTGGCGGGCCGGGCGCTGAAGGCGGCGGTTTCGCGCCAGCGCGAATTCCTGTCCGATGCGCGCACCGTGCAATTTACCCGCAGCAAGGACGGGCTGGTCGGCGTGCTGCGCAAGGTCGCCGGAGAAAGGGCCAGCGCCGGACGGCGGCCGGGTGGCAGGACGCCTCACCTGCACCCGGCGGTGCACCACATGCTGCTGGTCAGCAACGCCGCCCCGACGCGCTGGTTTGCCAGCCACCCGCCACTGGCTGAACGCATTCGCCGGATTTACGGCCGGTCGATGCCGGTGTTGCCCGCCCGGCACGATGAGGCCGTGACGCGGCCCGATGCCCTGTTTTAGCCAGACCAGATTTTTTGTGCGCCTGGCCTGGCGGGTGCAGACACAACCGCTTTGTCTTATCTGCGGCCGGGGCTGGTCTAATAGGGAAAAACCACTGCCCGTCATGCGGGCGGATTTACGCCAGCCGGTGCAAGGCCGGCCTTGACCCTACCGAACCGATGCAACCTCAACCGAATTCTTCCCCGTCTGCCCAAGTCCCGTTATGGCGCCAGCTTCAAGGTGCCGCTTCCATATTGCTGGCCGTGCGCGACGGCCAGTCGATGACGCCGGCGCTGGAAGACGTCGATGCGCAACTGCGTCCCGGCGTCCAGGCGCTGGCCTTTCATGCGCTGCGCTGGCTGGGCCGGGCCGAAGCGCTGCGCCAGCAACTCGCCAAGCGCCCGCCGCCGCCTGAAGCCGATGCGCTGCTGTGCGTGGCGCTGGCATTGGCCTGCGGCGAGGAAGCGGCGCCCTACACCGCGCACACGCTGGTTGACCAGGCGGTGGAAGCGGCCAAGCGCAGCGACGCGACGCTGCATCAGGCCAGTTTCATCAACGGCTGCCTGCGCCGCTTCCTGCGCGAGCGTGACGCCTTGATGGCGCTGACCGAAAAAAGCCCACTGGCGGTCTGGAACCATCCGCAGTGGTGGATCGACCGGGTGCGCAAGGACCATCCAACGCAGTGGCAGGATATCTTGCGCGCCAACAACAGCCGCGCCCCGCTGATTTTGCGGATTAATGAACGAAAAACGACGCCTGCGCAATATGTGCAAGCATTGTTAGCTATGGATATAGGAGCATTCCTCATCGGCGAACACGGCGTGGTGCTGACCGAGGCGCGCCCGGTCATGTCGCTGCCGGGTTTTGCCGAAGGGCATTTTTCGGTTCAGGATGCCGCTGCCCAGCTGGCTGCGCCCTTGTTGCTTGAGGGTCTGATGGCCGCAGGCGAGGGCCAGTCCCGCCTGCGCATCCTGGATGCCTGCGCCGCGCCCGGCGGCAAGACGGCGCACCTGCTGGAGCTGGCCGACTGCGACGTGACCGCGCTGGACATCGACGCCCGCCGCTGCGAGCGCATCGCGCAGAACCTGGCGCGCCTGGGCCTGCAGGCGCACATCGTCACGGGCGACGCCAGCCGGCCCGGCAACTGGTGGGACGGCCAGCCGTATGACGGCATCCTGCTCGACGCGCCGTGCACCGCTTCGGGCATCGTGCGCCGCCATCCCGACGTGCGCTGGCTGCGCCGGCCGACCGATATTGCCCAGCTGGCGGCCATCCAGGCCCGGCTGCTGGCCACGCTCTGGCCGCTGCTCAAGCCCGGCGGCCGGCTGGTCTATTGCACCTGCTCTGTTTTCACGGCAGAAGGCGAGCAGCAGGCGCAGGCGTTTGCCGCTGACCACCCGGATGCGGTGTTGATGCCTTCGCCCGGGCATTTGCTGCCGCAGGGGAGTGTCAAAGGCGCCGTATTCCCCGACAATTTGATGCGTGAACACGATGGCTTTTACTACGCAGTCCTTGAAAAACGCAGCGCTTGAAGCGTTTGCGCATTGCCTGCTGGCCGCTTGCCTGTGCCTGCTGTGGGCGTCAGCCACCTGGGCGGCAGCGCCGACCGAGATCACCCAGCTGCGCACCGAACGCACCGACGACGGGGTCTACCTCTCGGCGGTGGTGCGGTTTGAGGTTCCGTCCGTGGTGGAAGACGCGCTGCTCAAGGGCATTGCCATCTATTTCGTCGTCGAGGCCGATGTCTACCGCGATCGCTGGTACTGGACCGACCTGCGCGTGGCCAGCGCTGCCCGCACCTTGCGCCTGGCCTACCAGCCCCTGACCGGCCGCTGGCGCGTGAACATCGTCTCCGGCCTCATCACCAGTTCTTCCGGCCTTCGCGCCACGCTGAGCCAGAACTACGAAACCCTGCCCGAAGCGCTTTCAGCGATCCAGCGCGTGTCCCACTGGAAAATTGCCGATGCCGCCGAGGTCGATCCGGGTGAGCAATACATGCTCAACCTGAATTTCTGGCTTGATTTGTCGCAGTTACCGCGTCCTTTCCAGATCGGTGTCGCCGGGCAACGCGACTGGACCATTTCTGCCCAGGTCAGGGAACGGCTCCGTCTGACGCCTGCGCCATCCGCCACCGAGGGGGGTAAATGAGCCGCACTGTCAAGCTGATTGCCCTGAAAAGCAGTCCTGCGTTTCGCTGGACCGTCGGCGTGGGGGCCGGTGTGGTCGTGGCGCTGGGCCTGGTCCTGCTTTATTTGCTGACCCAGGCGACCGACAACCGCGAGCTGTACGAGCGCAATTACGCCTTGCTTTTTGGCTTGAATGTCGCCGTCGCCGTGCTACTGCTCGCGGTCGTCGCGTGGATCACCCTGCGCCTGGTGCTGCGAGTGCGCCAGGGGCGTTTCGGCAGCCGCCTGCTGGTCAAGCTGGCCGCCATCTTTGCACTGGTCGGCCTCATGCCGGGCCTGATGATCTATGTAGTGTCCTACCAGTTCGTTTCGCGTTCGATTGAAAGCTGGTTCGATGTCGAGGTGGAGTCCGCGCTCGCGGCCGGCCTGAACCTGGGGCGGGCAACCCTCGACACCCTGGCCGCGGACACGGGAAACAAGACACGCCAGGCCGCCACGCAACTGGCGGAAACGCCCGATGCGACGGTCGGCCTGGCGCTGGAGCGGCTGCGTGAACAGCTCGGCGCCAGCGACGTGGTGCTCTGGAGCGCCTCCGGCCAGCTGATTGCCAATGCGGGTGAATCGCGCTTCCTGATCCAGCCTGAACGACCGTCGGTGCAGCAACTGCGCAGCGCGCGCAGCCAGCAGGTGACGACCCAGATTGAAGGGCTGGATGAAGTCGCGCCGGGCGGCAATGGCGAACTCGGCGCCAGCACCGGTCCTGCGGCGCCCGGCGTTACCACGGCGGCCCGGGTCAAGGCGATTGCCGTGGTCAACAACCCGAGCCTGAATGTGCTCGGGCAATCGCGTTTCCTGCAGGTCACCACCGTGTTGCCCGCCAGCCTGGTGGCCAACGCGATCGCCGTTCAGGAGGCCAACCGCCAGTACCAGGAGCGGGCGCTGGCGCGCGGCGGCCTGCAGAAAATGTACATCGGCACGCTGACGCTCAGCTTGTTCCTGGCGGTGTTCAGCGCGGTGCTTCTGGCCGTCATTCTGGGCAACCAGCTGGCCAAGCCGCTGCTGCTGCTCGCCGAAGGTGTCAAGCAGGTGGCCCAAGGCGACCTGACGCCCAAGGCCGCGCTCAAGGGCAAGGACGAGCTGGGTGGGCTGACGCGCTCGTTTGCCGACATGACGCAGCAGCTGGCCGATGCGCGGTCGGCGGTGCAGCACAGCATGAGCCAGGTGGACGCCTCGCGTGCCAATCTCCAGACCATCCTGGACAACCTCACCGCCGGCGTCATCGTGCTTGATGTGCATGGCCGCATCCAGTCGAGCAATCCGGGTGCCACCCGGATCCTGCGCGCGCCCCTGCACGACTACCAGGGCCAGCCGCTGGGGCAGGTCCCGGGGCTGGAAATCTTTGCCAAGGATGTTTTGGCGCAGTTTGCCGACTACCTCAGCAATGCGGCCCAGACGCTGGCCCACTGGCAGCAGTCGTTTGAGCTGCATGGCGCCGGCCACGGCGCCAGCGACAATGCCATCACGCTGATTGCGCGTGGCGCCAAGATGCCCGGCACCGAGGAATACCTGCTGGTGTTCGACGATATTTCCGACATGGTGTCCGCCCAGCGCGCGCAGGCCTGGGGCGAGGTGGCGCGACGCCTCGCGCACGAGATCAAGAACCCGCTCACGCCGATCCAGCTGTCGGCCGAACGGCTGGAAATGAAGCTCAATGGAAAACTGGCGCCGGTCGAGCAGGCGCTGCTGACCAAGTCGGTCAAGACCATCGTCGACCAGGTGGACGCCATGAAGCGGCTGGTCAACGAGTTCCGCGACTATGCACGCCTGCCGGCCGCCGAACTGGTGGCGGTGGACCTCAATGCGCTGGTGGGCGACGTGCTGCAGCTCTACCACGGCGATCCGGCAGGCCAGGTGATGCCCGTGGTGGCCGAACTCGATCCCCATGCGCCACCCATCCGGGGCGATGCCCAGTTGTTGCGTCAGGTCATCCACAACCTCCTGCAAAACGCGCAGGATGCACAGGAAGGCAAGGAGAACGCCCTGGTCACCCTCAAGACCGACTATTCCGACAGCTCGCATCGGGTGCGTCTGACGGTACGTGACAATGGGGCAGGTTTCCCGGAGCACATCCTCAAGCGCGCCTTCGAGCCTTACGTCACCACCAAGGTCAAAGGCACCGGATTGGGCCTGGCGGTGGTCAAGAAAATCGCCGATGAGCATGGCGCACGGATTGATATTTCAAACCGTGTGCTGGAGGGGAGCGTGCAGGGCGCGCAAGTGTCGTTATCATTTGGCGTTGCGACTTGACCACGTCTGGGACAATCCAGGCACAAGAACTTTCTTATCGGCAGCAAACACGTCAACAACAGGCAGGCAGCAATTCAATCATGGCAAATATTCTGGTGGTCGATGACGAGCTGGGCATACGCGACCTTCTCTCAGAAATTCTCAATGATGAGGGGCACCAGGTCGATCTGGCTGAAAATGCCGCCCAGGCCCGCGCTGCCCGTGCCCTGGCGCGGCCCGACCTGGTGCTGCTCGACATCTGGATGCCCGATACCGATGGCGTGACCTTGCTCAAGGAATGGTCGTCCACCGGCCTGCTGAACATGCCCGTCATCATGATGAGCGGACATGCCACCATCGACACGGCAGTCGAAGCCACCAAGATCGGCGCCATGGCCTTCCTGGAAAAGCCCATCACGCTGCAAAAGCTGCTCAAGGCCGTTGAACAGGGCCTTGCCCGAACGGTTGCCCGGCCACTCGCCAGTGCCTTGAAGCCAACTTCGCCCATGATCGATTTCGTGCCTGAAGTCATCATGGCCGGCAGTGTCCTGATGGCCTCCGCCGACAGGGGGCTGCAGTCAACCCAGAGCTTCATGCTCGAAAAGCCGCTGCGCGACGCGCGTGACGAGTTTGAAAAAGCGTACTTTGAATTCCACTTGGCCAAGGAAGGCGGCTCCATGACCCGCGTGGCTGAAAAAACCGGTCTGGAGCGAACCCATCTTTACCGAAAACTCAAGCAGCTCGGCGTTGACCTGACACGCGGCAAGCGCAGCCTGTGAATTTTGGAGCTGCAGCAGTGCAAAAGTGCCCTTCGGGTGATATATACTCATTTGCTCAGGCCCGGTAGCTCAGTCGGTAGAGCAGAGGATTGAAAATCCTTGTGTCGGTGGTTCGATTCCGCCCCAGGCCACCAAGATTCGTCTTGCAAAAAAGCCAACCCATGCGGTTGGCTTCTTTGTTTCCGGAGACAAACAGTCCTCGTGTCCGGTCCATTTCCGGGCGGCCGTTTTCCTCGGAAAGCTTCCCCCACTTCTCCCCCTGCCAATGACTTTTTCTGGTGGGCAGTTTTCGCCAGTGGATGTTTCGCACTGACACAGCCGGCACACCGACACTGATCAAACGTGTTCGCCGTGCCAGCGTGTCAGCTGTGCCGGCAAAGACTACCGCAAGTTATGCTGTACAGCACAAGTAATTAACGCGATGTGCAACTTTGAGAAGGTCAAGGTTGCCCAATGATGGGAGGAGGAGCATGTGCGCCGGTTGGCGTATCGTGGGTTGTCTGGAACCGACGAAACCCGAAGGAGACCCACATGCCCCTCGATGAATTCATTATTAATGTGTACTGCGAGGTTTGTGAAGCCTACGCGGCGGTGGCGAGCATGCCTTTGCGTCAGCGCGGCTTTGCCCCGGCCCTGAG
This sequence comes from Polaromonas sp. CG9_12, assembly GCA_000751355.1. Classification (GTDB taxonomy): domain Bacteria; phylum Pseudomonadota; class Gammaproteobacteria; order Burkholderiales; family Burkholderiaceae_C; genus Polaromonas. The sequence goes on from CCJP01000005.1 coordinate 2,656,509, forward strand.
CGACTAGGAGGCGATCACACTGGAGATCGTTGGCGCCTACCTGGGAATGAGTCAGGACAAGCAGATCTGGAGCTACTTTCACTGCCACTGGCGGGCCTGGTTCCCGATGCTGGGCGCGCGCTCAACCTTTGTGCGTCAAGCGGCCAACCTGTGGGCGATAAAGCAGTGCATGCACCGCCATTGGGTCGGGCGCCTTGGCGCCACCAAGTACACCATTCACCTAGTCGATGGCTTTCCCGTGCCGGTGTGCCACTTCCGGCGCGCTCATTTTAGCCAGGTGTTTCGGGGCGAGGCGACGTTTGGCCACTACGCCTCCAAAGCGCAGACCTACTACGGCTTCAAGGCCGTGCTGCTCACCAGCGGTGAAGGGGTGATTGAAAACATCGCCTTGTTTGGCGCTCACGTGGACGAGCGCGATGGGCTCGTTGACATGGACTTGTCTGCTATCAAGGGCATGCTGCTGGGCGACAAAGGCTTCATCCGTCCGATTCTCAAGGAAGACCCGGCAAGCCAGGGCATTGACCTGAACATGCCGCTGCGTAGCAATATGAAAGTTGCACATCGGGTTAAATACAGAAATTTAAACAACAACCTTTCATCTCTAATAAAGATTTTTGTAAATTTTGTCATCAAAAATTGCATGTGTTGCGTTGAGTTACTATTGGATTATTCAAAATTAACGATTTGTACTCTGAGCACGCAAGCTCGAATATAAATTTTTAACTTAAAAAAATTGACATTTAAAGAAAAATTATGAGCACATTTCTACTACGTGAAAATGAAATTCAAATATCGCCAGAACGGGAACTGTACAACACGATCCGTCAAAAATATCAGACGCTGGCTGAAAAGGCGGCTCAACAATTTTCTGATTGTTATGCGGTTAATTTCAAAAATATTGACGATGTACATGAGAAATGCACTGCCATAACGATGGATTTATTGCATCCTGTAATCGAGGAAGCTATAAAGGATCTGATAATTCAAGAAATTTATGATATTGATATCACTGAATTCGAAGAATATTTTTCCGACTTCTTTACTTGGGATAAAGATTTTGCCACTATCGATGAAAAGTACTTGTCGATTGTATTGAAAGCGGAGGAACTAGATGCCTATCGTGCACAGCGCAGGGAAGGCCGTGGACAGTGGGTTGGAGGTGGCTTCGGGATCAGTGGGGCAGTCAAAGGTGCGATGCAAGCGGGAGCAATGAACTTAGCGACTGGAGCAGTGCATGGCACATTCAATTTGTTGGCTAAGGGCGTTAGTGCGGTTGGAGACGCAATAAAAAAGAGCGCATTGTATGACGATCCAACAACAAAGACTCATCTTACAAATGCCGTCAATAAATTGATTTTCAATACGCATTTTGCGCTTATTGCTGCTATCAATACCGAGAAGCCTAATAGTATTAATGGTTATGTAGTAGATGAAGACGCTAATAAAGCAAGGCGCCTAATTGAGAATGTGATTAAAAAACGTATTCCCAACGAGGTTGTTGAATCTACGCTGCTCGAAGCATTTATCCTAAATCCGTATAACGAGGATTTTTATAGTTATTGGATAAAGGCTTTTGGCGATAAATACGAAGAACTAGAAGCCATCGAAAGCCATTTCGGTATTGGAGTGTCAAGTAAAATAAAGAAAGATCTAATCTCTGCTCGCAAAGCAAGTCTCAATTTATCCACTCCAGAGGCATGCGAAATAAGTTTAATTGATTTAGAAAAATATGCCAATTCAATTGGCTATCGTGGATTCGCTAAAGAAAAATTAGAACTCTTAACACACAAACGACAACTAGATCAAGAACGGCGAACAGTTCAAGGGATTGTTTACGGAACAACAGCCCAGGCAGAAGCTGCACTTGATCAGTTGTCCAGAACAGTTAAGGGTGTTGTTTACGCCTCACATGCTGAAGCTAATAGTGAACGTGCAAAGAAAAGTGTAGGAGTTGTTTTCGGTTTTGCTATTTTTGCAGTTCCATTCATCGCTGCGTTTTTTACCTTACGCGCCGGATACAGTAAGCAAGCACGACTTATTGCATTTGCATGGGTCGCTTGTATTGCTGGAGTTATGGCTTTTTCACCTGAACAGCCCAGAAAGGTTTCTAATGCAGCGACTGCACCAATTATTGACAATGCATCTTTTCAAACCGCAACTCCTGTCACTACTGCAACACCCACTGTCGCTGTTATAGAGGAAAATCAAAAAATAGACACTGAACTTGCAAAAGAAAGTCCTATACAGATTGAAGCGGGTAAAGTAACAGCCCTTTTGGAAAATGAACAAAATCTTGCAAATTTTTATTTGGCAGCTAACCAACAGCAAGAGCAAATTGGAGGTACAGCTGCATCAATTCAACAAAATACATCTTGCTTGAATGTAGTTGGTTGTGTGGAATTCATGCTAAGTGCTGCTCGAATTGAAAACATTGCTTTGGCAATGGACGCTGCTAAAAATATAGATTTACTTCAAAAACCTCAACGTGGCGATAGGAAATTAGCTAGAAAGCTAAATGCTGAGGCATTAGACGCACTTAAAGATAAAAATTATGAGTTAGCGGCATCAACTTTTATGAGCGCTAGATTGGCAGATGGACTGGATGAGGAAATTGTGGCTAATCTTGTATTCACATACAGTGCAGCTAAAGCTTATGCTCAGTCCGAAAAAACTGCGTATGAAGGGATATTGATTAATCCACGCAGAGCAAATTTATGGCTACCTATTGCTGTTGCAAAACAGAAACAAGGTAAAAGCAAAGAGGCGCTCCAAGCCATGTGGTTAAGCTGGCAATTCACAGAGAATAAGCAACGACTGTTAGAGCTTATTGAAAAACGAAGCATTGAAGATGATGATGATGACCTAAAGGTAATGTTTGCTGATTCTAAAAATTGGTTTATTAATAATAAGAAACCGGTTTTTTAATTTATTAGTCAAGTGAGTTACATAATATAAATATTAAATAAGCTAAACTCAATGAAAATTCTTATAGTAATTATAAGTCGGTAATAATAAATACAATGCACCGATACGGTAATCGAAAATATATTAAATATTGGGAACTATGAAAGTTCAAGCTTTTAATCTCTCTGTCGAAGAGAAAATCAGACTTCAAAATATTGAAAAATATGATGAAAACTGGAGAATTCGCGAAAGAGCCAAGTCACTTCTTTTGCTCGCCACCGGTCTGACCTGCAAACAAATAGCGGAACAATTAGGTCTCAACTTTAGAACGATATCCTTCACCGGAAAACACTGGAATGAAGAGAAGTTCCAATCCTTGCCAGATCGTCCGCGCCCAGGGGCTCCCCTGAAAATCACGCAAGATGAACAAGACAATATCTTGACGTGGGTTCAAGCCGAACCGTTAAGCTCTCAGCAAGTTCTTGCCAAGCACCTGGACACTGGCGGCACTGCGGTCCATGTCAACACCATTGTCAACTTGCTGCGCAAAAACGAATTTGTCTGGAAACGCACCCGCCACTCGCTAAAAAAAAAAAGGGATGAAACCGATTTTCGCTAGGCCCAGAGCGAAATCGCACTCCTGCGCAAGAGCGCCGATGCGGGAGAAATTGTGCTCGCCTACCTCGATGAGGCAGGTTTTTCGGCAGTTCACCCCAACCGAAGCGCATGGACAAAAATCGGTCTTCAGCACCTGATCCCTGCCATTCGAGGCAAACGGCTCAATGTTCTTGCCGCCATGATGTCAACGGGAGAGTTGGAAAGCACTCAGTTCACGGGAAGCATGAATTCTGAGATTTTGATCGAGTTTTTGAATGAAATTTCCGACAAGTACACAACGCCCATCACCTTCATCATTGACAACGCATCCGTTCACCGCTCAAAGAAAGTCAGTAAACACATGATCGAGCTTGAGAAGAAAGGGATAAAGCTCTATTTCTTGCCACCCTACAGCCCGGAGCTAAACAGGATTGAAAAATTATGGCAGCAAATGAAATATGTCTGGATGTCCATAAAATGTCGAACATTGGAAAAGCTTGAGGCTGATGTTAGCCATATATTGGAAAATTTCGGTCAAAATTTCAATTTGAAATTTTAGTGAATGTAATTTTTTATGACCGACTTAATTACTTGGTTGTTAGTCGCATGTGGCGGCGGCAGTGAATCATCGAATGTAACATGTGTTTCTTTTGCATACCAAGAGGATGCACAAGCGCACTATCAAAAAAAACTAGATAGTGATAATGATGGAATTGCTTGTGAAGCGCTGCCACATCGACCTTCCACTAAAGCTTCTCCACCTGTAACGACTCCAGTGATGCTAGTTCCTCCGACTGTCGTTGAGAGCTTATCTTTTGCAGACACATTAGCACGCCATTCTCTCGTGAAGATAATGTCCGATGGAACTTTTAATTTATCCATGACAGCTTTTTACAATCCAATACATGATCAGGCTGGAGTTGCTGAAAAAACTAGCAATGAGGTTGTGCTTGGTGCGACGGGATTCCGTTATTTTAATATTGCAGAAGGACTTCATTCGTCTTTTTATAATCAAGGCACTTACACTTCATCTGGCTTAGGTTTTACCAATAGCGGTCCAGTAGTCTTATCTAATCTCCCAGGAGATTACCGTCTGATCGGTCGAGTATGCGGGCCCGATACTGGCGATCAATGTGAGTTGACTTACGGAGCCGCAAAAATAAGTTCAAATGGTATTTTTAAATATTGCCCGAACTCTAATTATTCAGAATCATGTAGCCAGAGCATTACATTTCAAATTGCAGACGAAAATTCAACGACTGGAAAATTTGCCTTCATGCCGTCATCTTTTAAATTTGGAGGCCTTGACGCAAGTAGCAATCCATCAAATGGCATTACCGTTTCTATGAATATCGGATCTAAAGTCTTTTCCCTATTTGGACAACTTTCAACTTATACTAATTTATTAACGGCAAAGTTTAACGATTCTGAACTTAATACAACAGGGTATGTGCGAACTACACAAATGCTATCCGGGCTAACAATTGATTCACCGGCAATTGGTTTCTCAACATCAGAAACTGGAAATATATATCTTAGAAGCTCGGCTGGCTTGTTGGTAACAGGCACACCTTCAATTTTAGGATCTTCTGCTAAACTTAAATTCTCTAAAATTGAACCTTGAAATAAAAATTTAACTGTTAGTCAATTGATCTCGTTTAATTTAGTTTTGTTGCCTTGAAAGCGAGAAGGACGGAATGAGTAAATGTTGTATTTGCATAAATTAAGCAGATATATTATTTAAATGAATGAACTAATTCAATCATTCTAAAATAAGCCCGAAGCCCATCAAAAGGGCTTTGGGTTTTTTCATTTAAAGTCAATCAAAAAGGAACTACAACAATGAAAACCTCCTCCGGCTTGCCCGCTTGGCAATGGCAGTCAAGCCCGCGCTCTTTCAAGACATCCCTCGGACCCAAAAGCGTGGATGTTTCATTCACATTGCGATACCGCCGGTAGTCATCACCCGCCTCGATATACACAGCGTTTCAGACTCGATCAATCTAGATCGCTGCACCTCCAACCCCTTTGACTTCAACGGTCAAAGGGGTTTTTTCATTTGGAAATGACAAATCATTCACTTACTGGAGACTTCCATGAGCAAAGCCGCTAACGTTAAAAATATCAAAGCTGAGCCGACCGAACAACCCGCTGCCGTCCAAAACGACAACGTCAAGCCCGTCATTCAGCATGCCGTCTGGCTTCTGAAAGAGGGCAATGCCGCCAAGCTCGGCAAGCAAACCCAGGGTGGCAGCGTGGGTTACCAAGTGCTGAGCGATGTGGACCGGCTCGGCGTGTACATCACACTCACCGCCAATGTCGGCGGCACCGGCTACTTCAGCCGTGAGCTTGTCCCTTACACCAAGGTCCAAGACTGTTTGCGTCATGTAAAGCCCGGCGAACCATTCTCGTCCAAGGCGTTCAGGCAAGGACTCTTCACGGGTCGGAGCAGCAATGATGCGTCGTTTTTCGCAGCTGTCCTCCACTCACTCGGGCTGCTGAAACGCGCTCCTGAAACGGAGTCGCAACACATCATCGCTGGCGCGTGGGATGAGTGGCAGCAAACGATGTTGTCCGAAGCAGGCCAACTGATCCAGATAACGCTGCCCGTACCCGTCACAAAACCGGCTCAAGACGCTGCCGATGGCGAATCCCTCGAACCCGTCGAAACCCCAAAAGCAGCAGGCAAAAAGCGCTCTAAATCGCCTGTGCCTGAAAACGCGCCAGCCGTTGACGATGCGGAGCCCGGCAATGCTCATCCTGAATGATCCCTCCGCGTTGGCTGCCCTGCCGGCCGGCGTGGTGCGAACGCTGTTGCACAAGCGCTTTGCCGAGTTGTCTGAAGACGAACCCTATGATCCGGCCGTCAACGGCTTTTTCATCGTCGTCGAAGCTGGCGACAGCATTGCCGCTATCGAGCAGCAGTCCGGTTGCCGCCTGCTCAGCAACCGGCTCAGCGATGGACGTTTTGGATATCCGAACTTTGTGCCCGACTGGGAATGCTTGACGTTCCATGCTGGCCGTGACGGCTCGCCGGGGTGCTTTGAAATGGTGTTCGTCCTCTGCGACGACGGGTATGGCGTGGAAATTGTGATACCGCTGCAGGGTGGCATTGACCCCGCGCTTTTGGCGCTGTGTCGTGCCTACAGCAGCCCATCGCCTGAGTTCGCCCTCGATTAACCCTCAACCTGACTTATGGGCGCCAGTTGTCCATGGTCAGCTTTTGCCGGCCGCGTTGGCAACTGCCTCGCGTCGCCGCCGTCGCGCGCTATTTCTCACCATTATCAGGCGACGGTTTTGCCGCTTTCTGCCAATGCGGCGCCGGACCTTCCCGGCCCACTCTTTTCCTTCAATCAACTGACTTCAAGCGTCCGTCAGGCACAAACACGTCTGAACAGACAAGAAAGGACATCTCATGCCAAACATGCTTCCTAGTTCAAAAGACTTACCGCCCATTCAATTTTCAACCGGGCAAGTGGTTGCGACGCCCGGTGCATTGCGCTTGTTGGATCAGCACGGTGTTTCGCCGCACCAGTTGGTATCCAGGCATGTCCGATGCGATTACGGCAGCGTACCTGCCGAAGACGCAGCCGGCAACAACGATGCGCTGATCCACGGTGGGCGTGTCCTATCCAGTTTCCCAGTGGGAGGAGGGCACGTGTGGATCATTACCGAGTGGGATCACTCCCTGACCTCCCTGACCTCCCTGACCTCCCTGATTTTGCCAGCCGAGTACTGACGAACTCTTTAAAAAACCTTACCGGCAGGGTGTTACTTCATTGCCGTGCCGCCCTGTAAATCCTCAACCTAAACAAACCATGAAAAAAGAACTCAAACCTCGTCCGATTGACATCAAAACTGCGACATTGGCTTTTAGATACAATGTTTTACAAGTCTGATTCCGACCCTGAAGTGGCGCCTGTGCAATGCAGACCGCTGCGCCATGCGGCCGTTTTTAGTCCATCAAAACCGGTTGGAACCCAAAGGACCGGAAATGCCCCGGCGCCGTTAGGTAGCGGACGCGATCCAAATTCAGCCAGCCGTGATGGGTGATTCTGGGCAAGGATTCATGCGTCTGGCGCCTGGATGAAACGGTTCAGGCGCAGGGATTTAAGAGACCTGTTTCACGCTGTGGAGGCGTCGCCTTCATTGAAAACTGGCTTTCAGCCGCTTCACCCCGTGGCATACTTCGGCCACAAATTAGCGCTGAGCATTCAGTGTCTAGTTTGTCGGTCCGGCACTACCGTAAAAGTTTCATCATTTCTATTTCGGGCGCGGCAGCCCTTGGGGAACATTCCCCCCGTCGATGACTTTCATCGACGAGAGTGCCGATATACAAATTTTCGAGACTGGTTTGGTACGTCGGCATTCGTGCGCATTGCGCGTCTGCTATTTCAGTAAGTTGATTCGTGACTTGTCGCGAACCGGCATGGCTGTCGGCGGCGCTATTGCGTCCGGACCAGCCATGCCGTCCAGTAGGAGCGAGCAATGGGTACAAGAACAATTAAACCGACGGTGCGCGCCATCAATGCGCTTGCAGCCTGTCCGGCCGATTCAAAATCAAAAGGCGTTGAGTATTCCTTTCTCGGTCATCCGGGATTGAAGCTGCTGGTGTCCAAAACCGGCGACAGGACTTTTTACCATCGTTTTGTTTTCGATGAGGGAAAACGTGCGCAGCGACTGGGCCGCTATCCCGACTACAGCCTTGAAGAGGCAATTCAAAAAGTTCGCGAAAACCGTGCCGTTCTCGATCGCGGCGGCGACCCCCAAGAGGCACCGCGCGCGCAGAAAGCGATGCCGACTTTCGAACACTTTGTCATCAATGACTACTTGCCGTTTGCCTTCAAGACCAAGCGCTCTGCCAAGGCGGATGAATCCAAGGTGCGCATTCACATGCTGGAGTATTTCAAGGGTAAGCGCCTTGATGACATTTCAGTGCGCGAGGTGCAGGCGTATCACATCGCCATCTCGCAAAAATTGTCGCCCAGTTCGGGAAATAGACACTTAATGCTTTTAAGCGTCATCTTTTCCACTGCTCGCAGCTGGCTGGTAATTCCAGAGACCTGCAATCCCACTGCCGGGGTGAAACAGTTCAAGGAGCCTCTGAAGCACTTGCCCCAGCTCAAGCAAGCCGATATCGCCCCGCTTTTTAAGGCGATGGCGGAAGACCCGAACCAGTTGGCTGTCTCCTGCATCAAGGTGATGCTGCTGACCGGCGCGCGGCGGTCCGAAGCCCAAGGCATGCTGTGGAGCGCGCTGGATCTGGCGGCGGGCATCTGGACGATCGAAAAAACCAAGTCCGGCAAGACCCACGTAGTGCAGTTGAACGATGCGGTTCTGGCTGTCTTGGCAGCTGTGCCCCGCACGACCAGCTCCTTCGTCTTTCCCGGCCACGTCGATAAGAACAAGCCCCTGCACAACCCGTGCAAGGCGTTTGATCGCTGCTTGACAAAAGCCGGGTTGCCGCACATGCGCCTGCATTCTCTGAGGCACTCGTTTTGCTCCTTTGCTGTTGCCGCCGGTGCATCGCTTTATTCCGTGCAAGGGCTCGTCGGCCATGCCCATGTCGGCACGACCACGCGCTATGCGGCTTATGACAACCAGGCGCTTAGGAGGGCCACACAGCTGGTTTCTTCGGTGGTCAGTGGTGCGGTTTCAGGCACTTCAGCCGCCTGACTTTTAAAGGGTTGGATCTGACGTTGATCGCGTCAAGTCCGGATGCCCTGAAAACAGATCAACCCGGTAGTGACTACCTTTCAAAGCTCACTAGAGGTCACGTCTGACCTTGAAGGAAATCGGCCGATGCGCTTTATGAGAGCGCAAGCCGGGAGACACGGCAATAAAGAACAAGGGCCATTTTGGTCGTTGATATTGCTTTTTCACGTTTCATTTCATCAAGGAAAAAAAATCATGCTTAACTACATCACAACGCCCAGCGGTAACCTTATTGCCCGTAATCTGATTCAGCGCGTTTCGCACATTCCGAAAAAAGGTGTGAGGGTGTTGGACGGCTACGGCCGCCTGCTGGAATACGTCCCGGAAAGCGACGACACGCTGGCAATACAGGTGCGCGACTTGTTCAGGGAAGTTGTGTTGGCAGGTCGCAATGCCAAGCAGCCCGACTGGTCGTTCTTGACCCCGCCAGCGCGAGCTTTTGCTGTCGTCAAGGCCACGAAGGCATCCAAGCTGCCCAAGGATGCTTCAGACGACATCAACACCGATACGAAAGTCTAAGCAAAAAAATTGAACGGAGGTGTGTGGCCCGCAGCAATGCGGGTCATGCGCTTCCGTTTTTTTTTTGGAAAACACCTTATGACCACCAATTCAAACCACAAATCCGACTTTTCCCTGCCCGCCGACGAGCGGTGTAGCTCAGGCGTAGGGGACTATATACAGCAGACATACACCGTTACTCTTGACCCTAATGCCGATTTTGACTCTGACGCTGATTTTGATCCTGTAGCCGAACTTGAGCGGCATTTGCAGGTGGACAAAAACCAGATCAAGGACTACATGGCTGACCCGACAAGGCCCTGCCCTGGTCGCGGCCCCGAACTCCAAGTCGGCCTGGATGCTGAATGGGAGTACGACCTTGCTGCAGACCAGAACAACATTCTTTCCGTGCAGTTTTTCCTGACCGGTGAAAACGGCGACTATCCCCGCGTTCTGTACCCCAAAGGTTTTCACAAGGACGATCGGCTCGGCTTTGTCAAATCGCTGGCCAAGGTCGTTACGGAGGCGATGGGCGAGGGCCTTCTTTATGAATGGCCTTCGCGCATCACGGTTTGCGGTTTCTTTTTGCGCGTTGACCTTGCCGCTTTTTCTGATCTGGCGCACTTCAAGCACCAGATTGACAATGTGGGTGGGCGCGCTGCCACCATTGGAGACGATGCTGTCCTGGAAGTCGAGCTTGACCCGGACGACATGGCCAATATCACCCGCAACCGCTCATCGGTGGTCGATGACAACGGCGTCATGCGCTTGATGAAAATTCGCTTCATCGACATGGCCCGGCATGCGCCCGAAGGTGCAACGCTGCAGCAGCTGGGCGAGCTTCTGAAAATTCCAAAATTGGCCTTGCCCGAGGGCTACAGCATTGAGCGCATGGGCGAATTGCTCAAGGGCGACAAGCCGGCCTTTGAGGCCTACGGGCTGCGCGATGCGGAGATTGCAGTGCGCTACATGCTGAAGCTGCAAGACTTTGCCCGGACGCAGGCCGGTGCAAAGTCTTTGCCCACGACTGCGAGCTCGCTGGGCGTGGCTATGTTTCTTGAGTCATTGAAGGCCAGCGGTTCAGCGCATCACGAAGTATTCGGCCTGAAAACCGTTTCCGACACGTTCTTTAGCAAAAGCGGCGAGCGGGGGAAGGGCGGCGTTAAAACGGTTACAAGCGATGTGGCAACCGACTTTCGTGCCATTCCTGAGCCCTTTATCTCGGATTGCTACCATGGCGGGCGCAACGAATGCTATCTTTTTGGACCCACTGAAGCAGGCATCTGGAACGATTTCGACTTGGCCGGGGCTTACACGACTGGCATGGTGGATCTTCGCCATATCGACTACAGCAGCGTGGCGTACAGCAGGAATCCGGAAGATTTCCGGGGGCACACCCTGGGCTTTGCATGGGTGCGCTTTTGCCATCCGGAAGCGGTTCGCTATCCGGTCCTGCCGGTTCGTCATGAGCGGTTAGGTGTAGTGTTTCCAAGGAGCGGCGAGAGCTACTGCACTGCACCCGAAATTGAAGTCGCCCTGGAGCTGGGCTGCCAGATTGAAGTGCTGCATGGCGTGATCTATCGGTGGAAATCCGATGATGACCGCATCTTCGAGCCTTTCACCAAGCGCATTCGTGAATTGCGCGCCGCGCACCCAAAGGGCAGTCTGCCCGAGCAATACGCCAAGCTGCTGGGCAACTCGTGCTATGGCAAAACGGCGCAGGGCTTGCGCGATAAGCGCGTGTTTGAATCGCGCACCATGAAGACGCAGAAGCTGCCGCATTCAAAGATCACGAACGCTGCAATGGCGGCGCACACCACCGGCTTTGTGCGTGCTGTGCTGGCTGAAATCCTGAACAACATTCCTGCGCACCTTCAAGTGGTCAGCGTGACCACGGACGGCTTTTTGACGACAGCCGGGTTGACGGAGCTTGACCTGACCGGACCCATGGCTCAGCGCTATCAGGCCCTGTGCGAGCGCGTCGCGCCTGGCACGAGGATGCTGGAGTGCAAGCATCAAGTCAGCCAGCTCATCCCTTTCAAGACCCGTGGTCAGCTGACAGCCCAGCCTTACGGTGATGGCGACGTCGTGCTGGCAAAAGCCGGTGTTTCGCCGCCCGTGCCGCGCAAGGAGCACAACGCCTACATGCTGGACTTGTTTCTCAATCGAAAGCCCAGCCAAAAGACGCAGACGCATCCCTTCACGTCCATGCGCGAGCAGTGGACCAAGGACGCTGACGTGGTGCGGAAAACGCAGGATGTCACGCTCAACATGGAGTTTGATATGAAGCGCTGCCCCGTTAACCCGTCGATGCGCTCTGCGCACGGGATCGAGCACGTGGTCTTTGAAACGGTTCCATGGCCGACCGCTAGCGAGGGCGAGCGCGCCCGTGCCTATTTTGACGGCTGGCGGCGGCAAAACTGCCTGAAAACGCTGGATGACTACCAGCGCTGGCAGGACCACTACCAGTTCTCTGGTGCCAAGGAAAAGCAGCGAAAAGGTGGCGCCTGCGTGGGCATCAACGCGACGGCTGAAGGCGCTGTAGGGCTGGCCCGGCGGCTGTTTCTGCGTGCCTATGCGCAGGGAGCCTGGGGCTTGTCGCGCACGCTGAGCTACCCCGCGCTTGCCGCCTGGCTGACGGACCAGGGCTACCCGACCCGGGCCGATGAACTCAAGAATGCCAAGCGCGCTCCGCTGGTTGAAGGTGTGGTGCCGGACTCGCCGCAGGTCAGGGCATTGCTTGACACTTTGAAAACGCAGTTTCCTGCGCTTGAGGCCAATCAGTTCCTGGTGAAGCCGACAGGGCTGTGACCCGCTAGCCAGCGCTGGCTTTTACCGCCCCATGCAGTTCGGTCTGCATGGGGCTTTTTTCTTGGCTGGGCTTTTGCTGGTCTTTGCATGATTCAAACAGGTTGAGCCCAGCGTTGATGGAAAGTTTTCGTGGGCAAAGTAGCGGCACTGACACTTTTCGATGAAGAAAACCGGCCGGTCTTTCGCCGGTCTTTGGTTGGCATTTCACTACATCAAGCACTGCAAACATGACATGCAATGCCTGCTTAAAGGCCGGGAAAACAGCCGTAAAAAGTGCTCGCACAGGGCGGCTTAGGGTTCTATCGGGAACGACCTATGCCAGGTTGCAGAAGGCCGATAGAACCCTGAAATACCGGACTGTCATGTTGTCCGCCTGCCCGACAAACGAATTGAAAATCCTTGTGTCGGTGGTTCGATTCCGCCCCAGGCCACCAAGGTTTACCTTGCAAAGAAGCCAACCCATGCGGTTGGCTTCTTTGTTTCCGGGGACAAACAGTTCTCATGTCCGGTCCATTTCCGGGGTGCGGCTTTTTTCGGAAAGCTTCCCCTACTTTTCCCTCTGCCAATAGTTTCACTCGTCAGCCGCGCTGGCCAGCCGATGTTTCGCACTGACACCACCGGCACGCTGACACCAAGGAATCTTGTTCGACGTGTGTCAATTGATTCAGTTGGGTCGGAAGGAACTATCTGAATCGCTCCGGGGCGATTCAGTGTGAATGGGGTGAGTCCAGCCTATAAAGTACGGAAAACAGGGGCGAGGTCGCTCATTGAATAAGCCCTAGAGAGCATCAAGCATCCTGCCGGCTGAAGATTACTCAACTGCCTGGATATTCGTCACAACAATGGCACCGTTGGCTTTTTCGGCCGCAAACTGGATATTGTCTCCGACCTGCAATTTTTGAAGCATTGCTGGATCAGTCGCGATAAAGCAACTTCTTTTCTGTAAATTTCCGAGATTCGGTCTTGGGTACTGGTGATTGGCAATGCTCAGGGCTTCATGGAGAGGTAGATTTTTGCGGTCATCCACTCCTCGTCTTGTTCGGCCAGCAAGGCGCTGATTAAGCGCAGGCAGCTGGCCGAGTTAGGAAACAACGTGGCGACACGGGTACGCCGCTTGAGCTCCTTGTTCAAACGCTCCAGGCCGTTGGTCGTGCGCATGCGCACCCGATGGGCCTCGGGCAAGTCGAAGACGGCAAAACCCTCCGGCAGGTTTTTCTCGGCCCAGGCGGCCAGTTGCGGGTGGCTGACTTGCCAGTCTTTGAGCGCCGCGTTGAGCAGTCGCTGTGCCTCAATGGCATCGCTCGCATTGAAGATGCCGCGTATTTGGCGCGCTACCGGCGTGCGCTGGTCCAGCCGGCTGACGTAGCCCTGTGCGTTGTGTTGGAGGTGAAACTGGCAGCGCTGCCAGGGCACACCGGGAAACATCGCCTTGCGCGCGGCCTTCAAACCGGCATGGTCGTCACTGGCGAGAAACTTGACCCCGCGCAGGCCGCGCTCAATCAGGCTGTCCAGAAAGGCCCGCCAATGCACCTCAGCTTCTGACAGCGCCACCGACACGCCCAACACCCGGCGGTGGCCTGAAGCCGTCACGCCGATGGCCACCAAAACCGCACAATCGACTACCCGGCCGGCCTCGCGCACGCGCTCATAACGCGCATCCAAAATCACGTACGGTGTCTCATCCAGGGGCCGGGTACGCCAGGCGTGCAAGCCCGTGTCCAGCAGCGCTGTGCAACGGCTGATTTGCGTGCTGGAGATGCTCACCTCGGGCCCCACCAGCTTTTGCAACACTTCGATGACTTTTCGGGTGGAGACGCCCTGCACATACATCTCGGCAAGCGCCAGATTCATGGCTTGCTCCGAGCGACTGCCGCGCTCCAGGGCGCTGGGATAGAACCCGCCAGAGCGCACTTGCGGCACTTCGAAGGTGACTTCGCCCATGCGGGTCAAAACAGTCTTGTCCTTGTAGCCGTTGGCGTAATCGACCCGCTGGGCCGAGCGCTCGTACGGCGTGGCCTGAAGGTGCTGGGCCCGCTCAATGCGGGAGGCTTCATTGACCAGGATGCGCAAGGCTTCACCGGCGCCGTCCAGGCCATTGGCGAGCAGGCAGGCGTAGGCTTCATGCAGCGGGTGGCAGCTAGCATCGAGTTGGGTTCGTTGGGCCATGGAAATACGTTCTTTCTATGTCGGTCCAGGCTTGCCAGTCTGTGCCATCGGGGGGGGGGGGGCCTCCGGCGGCCTGGCAGGGGCCTGATTGAAAAATCCCAAAACCAGAAACTTCCAAACAGGTTCAGTTTCAATGGTCGGGGAAATTACAGAACGAATGTTGCACTACCTCAGTCGCCTTGAACACCATGGTCATGCCTGGCATTTGAAGGTTTTCGATTGCCTCGTGCTTGATGGTGAGCTTGCCCTGCTCGGTGTCGATCTTGCGCACCTCTCCAGATGTCAACTTTGCTGAAACGCCAGGCGTTGCAGTTGCGCTCAAGGGCAAAGTCTGCACATCAGAGGCAGCCATCGCCAGCCCGGAACTCCCCGCAAACAGGGCTGCAGCAACCAGCAAGGCATTGATATTTGTCTTCATAACTGACCTTACGCAGCCGCCTGAAATTTCTGAAGCTGGTCAAAAGCGCTGCGGGTGGCATTGATGAGAAGTTTGAACCTTAAAGCGAAGGAGTTGATCTTGCTTTTAACGCTCAAGCATTCGAGCTTGAAGACGGCATAAATCGCCATGAAGACGTGGTTGCTTTGGGTTCTCAACGTCTGCGTTGGGGATTTGGCCATGCCCGCATTGGACTTCAAGGATTTGTGAAACACCTCCACTTGCCACCGTTTTTTGTAGGTCGTGGTGATGGCGTCGTAGTCGCACGTGAGGTCGCTGCAAACCAGGTGCAATGTGCCGGTGCTGCTGTCTTTGTTTTTAAAGACCTGGCGGACCAAACGGACTGCTCTGGCAGACCCCTTGAGCCAGCCTTGCACCGTGCATTGCTCTGAAAATTCCAGCTCGTCTACGCGCACGAAGCGCTTTTTCTTCCAGTCCTCCTGGCTCAACGCCACCAGCCGGTTGTCCTTCAGGGCTGCGATGAAGTGCTTACCCCGGCTCGTAATGAAATCAAAATTCTCCTCGGAGGAAAACCAGCTGTCCATCAGCACGAAACGAAATCGCAAGGCGTTTTGCAGGCAGGCATGGATCATCTCGCGCATCATTTCGTTTTTTGTTTTCTCACTTTTGCGTTTGACTTGGCGGCTCGCAACGTCGCATTGAAGAGGCTTTTGCACCAACTCGAACGCCACCGGAATAGACCTGCCGCCGCAGTGGTACAGCGCGTTGAGCAGGTTGATGCCCTTGACCGTGCGACCACTGCAATGATCGTAATGCCAGCAGATCAAGTCACTCTCGTCCGTCCAGGCTTTTTCCTGGATGGTGTCGTCAAAAATCAGCACGCCTTCAGCCGTTTGCACTTCCCGCACCATCGCCTTGACTTGCCGCCACAAGTCCTTAGACGTGTAGTCCTGCCCGGATAAAAACCTGGTAATCCGGTCGTGGCTGACATCGCCCTGCACCATGGCCGAAAGCCCTGTCGCTGTTGTCGCGCCAAAGCTGCTCAGCAGGTAATCCGTGTACAACTCCAGTTCAGAATTTTTCATGCGCGTAGGCTAACAGGACAGGCGGCTGCGTAAGGTCAGTTCATAAAACTCCTACGTAAGGTTGATCAATGGACGACGAGGTGTTTACTGGCGGTACAGTTCGCGGTTCAGTCGCTTATCGGCGTCCGTTATCGGTAGTGCAACATTCGTTCTGTAATTTCCCCGACCATTGAAACTGAACCTGTTTGGAAGTTTCTGGTTTTGGGATTTTTCAATCAGGCCCCTGCCAGGCCGCCGGAGGCCCCCCCCCCGATGGCACAGACTGGCAAGCCTGGACCGACATAGAAAGAACGTATTTCCATGGCCCAACGAACCCAACTCGATGCTAGCTGCCACCCGCTGCATGAAGCCTACGCCTGCCTGCTCGCCAATGGCCTGGACGGCGCCGGTGAAGCCTTGCGCATCCTGGTCAATGAAGCCTCCCGCATTGAGCGGGCCCAGCACCTTCAGGCCACGCCGTACGAGCGCTCGGCCCAGCGGGTCGATTACGCCAACGGCTACAAGGACAAGACTGTTTTGACCCGCATGGGCGAAGTCACCTTCGAAGTGCCGCAAGTGCGCTCTGGCGGGTTCTATCCCAGCGCCCTGGAGCGCGGCAGTCGCTCGGAGCAAGCCATGAATCTGGCGCTTGCCGAGATGTATGTGCAGGGCGTCTCCACCCGAAAAGTCATCGAAGTGTTGCAAAAGCTGGTGGGGCCCGAGGTGAGCATCTCCAGCACGCAAATCAGCCGTTGCACAGCGCTGCTGGACACGGGCTTGCACGCCTGGCGTACCCGGCCCCTGGATGAGACACCGTACGTGATTTTGGATGCGCGTTATGAGCGCGTGCGCGAGGCCGGCCGGGTAGTCGATTGTGCGGTTTTGGTGGCCATCGGCGTGACGGCTTCAGGCCACCGCCGGGTGTTGGGCGTGTCGGTGGCGCTGTCAGAAGCTGAGGTGCATTGGCGGGCCTTGTCTAGACAGCCTGATTGAGCGCGGCCTGCGCGGGGTCAAGTTTCTCGCCAGTGACGACCATGCCGGTTTGAAGGCCGCGCGCAAGGCGATGTTTCCCGGTGTGCCCTGGCAGCGCTGCCAGTTTCACCTCCAACACAACGCACAGGGCTACGTCAGCCGGCTGGACCAGCGCACGCCGGTAGCGCGCCAAATACGCGGCATCTTCAATGCGAGCGATGCCATTGAGGCACAGCGACTGCTCAACGCGGCGCTCAAAGACTGGCAAGTCAGCCACCCGCAACTGGCCGCCTGGGCCGAGAAAAACCTGCCGGAGGGTTTTGCCGTCTTCGACTTGCCCGAGGCCCATCGGGTGCGCATGCGCACGACCAACGGCCTGGAGCGTTTGAACAAGGAGCTCAAGCGGCGTACCCGTGTCGCCACGTTGTTTCCTAACTCGGCCAGCTGCCTGCGCTTAATCAGCGCCTTGCTGGCCGAACAAGACGAGGAGTGGATGACCGCAAAAATCTACCTCTCCATGAAGCCCTGAGCATTGCCAATCACCAGTACCCAAGACCGAATCTCGGAAATTTACAGAAAAGAAGTTGCTTTATCCCGTTATCACCACGTTTGGTTTGGCGGTGTTGTGCGCAATGGTGTCCGTATGGACAAGGGCGCCTCCTTGAAACGCGTAACTGTGCTGGGCGGGCGCAAAGCCTCGATCGTTATTGGCGAGCCTGCTGCCGTCAGCGGCAACGGGGTTTTTGCGAAAAGCTTGCAACTCTTGCACAACTTCAGTGCGGGTTTTGGTGCTGGCGCTGGTGTCCGCCACGCTCGCTGCCTGCCCAGCCGGTATGGCTGTTGGCAAATGCGGCAGGAATACCAGCACCAACGAGGGTCAGGGCGAATACGGTTTTACGAAATAGCATGGTCCAAATTCCTTTAATATCATTTGTGCTGTCCCAAACTTTGGAACAACCTGTATGCAACTGCTGCATCACGGTTCCCAATGTAGAAGCCAGACGGCAACACCATGCTGACCTGCAGATTACGAATACGTTATGTACGACGGGAACCCATTTTGAAGATTTTGGTGATTGAGGACGAGCCCAGGGCTGCAGAGTATTTGCGCCAGGGCCTGACGGAAAGTGGCTACGCCGTTGAGGTTTCCCACAATGGAACGGACGGCCTTCACGCAGCTGCCAACGGCGACCATGTGTTGGTGATTCTGGACATCATGCTGCCAGGCATTGACGGATTTGCCGTGCTTTCAGCGCTGCGCACCTCCAAGCAAGTCCCCGTTTTGATGCTCACCGCCCGCGGCAAGACAGACGACAAGGTGCGCGGCTTTGACCTGGGCGCTGATGATTACCTGGTCAAGCCCTTTCAGTTTCCCGAGCTGTTGGCAAGGGTGCGCGCACTGCTCAAACGCGGCCAGCCAGTTACAAACGATTCCGTTTTACGGACAGCCGATCTTGAGATAGATCCAGTGCGTCACCGGGCAACCCGGGCAGGCCAGCGGATCGACCTTTCCGCCAAAGAGTTTGCCTTGCTGACCCTTTTGGCCCAGAAAACGGGTGAAGTGCTTTCCAGAACACAGATTGCCTCGCTTGTATGGGACATTCATTTTGATTCGGACACCAATGTTGTCGAAGTGGCGATCAGACGTCTGCGCGCCAAGATCGACGATCCTTTTGAGGAAAAACTGATTCACACGGTGCGCGGCGTAGGTTACGTTCTTGAACGTCGGAATCCGGTGTGACGCAACGCGCGCTGCTCAGCCTCTGGTCTCAGAAGTCACTGGCGGCACGAATCGCAGTCACCAGTGCATTTTTTGGCCTCGTCGTTACGGGTGGAGCCATTGTGGTCGGTTTTTATGCCCTGTCACAACAACTCGATGCACGTGCCGCCGAAGAGCTCAAGGGAAAGCGCGACCTGCTCCTGCACGTGTTATCTGAAATGCCAACACCTGAAGCGATCCTTCAAAACCAGCACAGGTTTGGGGATCTGTTGATTGGCCATGACGACCTGCATTTGGCCTTGACTGATCCAGCCGGTGGTCAATGGGCGGCGAGCTTTTCCGAAATTGCAAAGCAATCAGTGTCTGAGCTGCACGCCAATGCGGTGATCAATGCGTCCATTGAAGCATGGAGGATGCCCAACGGTGGTCAACTCAATGCCATTCGGGGTATCGGTCAGGTTGTCAATGGTAAGGCGGTGCGTTATCAGGGCTGTCCCATCAAAAGCTGTGCTTCAAAATCAGCCGAAGATTCTCGTTACCCCAGGCTGCTTTTTTGCGTAGTGTCTTGACGCCGATGCCCTTGAACTGTTTTTTCGCGGTGTTCAATATGTTGAGCACCACATGGCGCACGATGGCCATGTTCTGTGGCGCATGGTCTTTGCGTACGGTTGATCGATCTTCATTGAACACGACGTCCAGTGTCCAGTGCAGCGTGTTTTCAATAGCCCAATGAGCGCGTACCGCCTGGGCAATTTGCCTGGCATTGGCCGGCAAACTGCTGATGAAGAAACGTCGCTCGACGCTGATGCGCCCCTTGAACTCCCGCGTCTCCTCAATCATGGCGAGGCTTGTGAGGCCACTCCAGGCCGTTTTTTGTTCCAGCCAGTCAATCTGGCTGCTGACGACGCACCTGCGTGACTCAACGCGCCCGTGTCCAGCGTCGGATTCGCTGTAGGTGTCGCTGATCCCCATTGATACAGGCTTGGCCACTTCTGACTCCAGGAACATGCGAACATCGTCATTGAGCGTGCCCTGGTTGCCCTTGAGCGCCAACACATAATCGGCCCCCCTGTCCCGAATCTTTTTCGCAATACTGCGCTGGCAACCCATCGCATCGATCGTGATGATGTGTCCCGTGACATCGAGCAGATCAAGCAGGGCTGGAATGGCCGTGATCTCATTGGATTTCTCGGCTACTTTTTGTTGCGCCAAGACCAGTCGTGAATCTGTTCCAAAGGCACTGACCATGTGAATTGCCGCCGCCCCAGTACAGGCGTTGGCGCTGTTGCACAAGGTTTTGCCATCAATGGCGATAACCTCGCCTGGCACGGTTTGTAGCGAGGCTGCCCACGCGATGAAGCAGGCGCGAAACTGCTCTGGCTCTAGGGCTGCACTGACCCGGGCAAAGGTGTTTTTACAGGGAATACCTGCCGAGAAAGGGAAATACTCGCGCAGAAAATCGAGTTTTTCTTGCCCAAACATGACAAAGTCGCGCCAACTCTCTGCCCCGCAGATCGAGCCGCACAACAGCACAAAAAGAATTTCCTCCAGTGGGTACAGCTTTGTGCGCTCTACACGGGGATCTTTCATTTTCCCAAAATGCTCTTGAAATTTCTCCACCACTTGCCCGTCCATTCCCAAAGCCTCTAAATTGCGACCAATTTAGGAATGTACGGCACAATATTTTTAGATGGGACAGCCCTGGGTGCGTTATTACCTTTCTCTGGACCGGCGCCATGACCGCAAGCTGCTGGATGGCTTCATCGGTACCACATTGGTTGCGTTGCCGATACTGCTGCTCATCGTGGCGCTTGGCGCCTGGCTCATTGCGCGCACCAGTTTGGCGCCACTGCGACGATTTCATCGATTGGCAGCATCGATTGGAACTCAGTCCCTTAGCCACAGGGTGTCTTCTTCGGGATTGCCCACCGAACTCTACGAACTTGCGGAATCGTTCAACGGCATGCTGGCACGAATCGATGACGGTTATAAAAGGCTGCAGGAGTTTTCGGGCGAACTTGCCCATGAAATGCGCACCCCCATTGCAACGCTTTTAGGAAGAACGCAGGTGGCGCTTTCCAAAACCCGCACAGTTTCTGAGCTGCGAGAGGTCCTGGAAGGCAATGTCGAAGAACTCGAACGCCTGTCCCGCTTGATTTCCGACATGCTTTTCATCGCCAGCGCAGACCACAACGAGAATATTCTCAAATGTGAGTCGGTCGAACTGGCCCGAGAGGCCCAGCAGGTAGCAGAGTATTTGTCGCTGATTGCGGAAGAGCGAGGATTGACGGTTGAAGTCGCAGGCGCAGCGACTGTCTTGGGCGACCGCCTGTTGGTGCAACGCGCAATTACAAATCTCGTGTCCAACGCGATTCGCCATGCGCATGCAAACTCCAAAGTGAACTTAATGATATCTGTTGAAAATGAGAGCACCACATTGGCTGTAGGCAATGAAGGAGATGGCATCGCGCCGGATCATTTACAACGCATTTTCGACCGCTTTTACCGTGTTGACTCTGCCAGAGCACGTCTTGACGGTGGCGCAGGTCTTGGCTTGGCGATTGTTCGATCCATCATGTCAGCGCATGGAGGACAGGTGAGCGCGAAAAGTCTTGTGAACGGCACAACAACTTTCACGCTTTCATTTCCAGCAAAGATTGTTTCGCGACTAAATCCGTCGAGACCTGCGGCAGTATCTGGCAAGGATGATTGAGTTGAAATCCAGGCTGGTGGTTGACTAAATCAAATATATCAAAATCGTAATGTTCCGGTCAGACAGCTGTCTGACCCCCTCCTCTACATTACCGTCAATGATGCAAAGGGTGACATCCCTAGCCGTATACATTTTCTGAGGCCTGTTGCAAAGTTCCACGAAAGATTTTTGTTATGTCTATTTTCAAAGCCGTCGTTGGATTCGGTCTCATTTTTCCGGGTCTGTCTGCTTTCGCCATCGATCAAGGAAGCATCGAAAAGTCCTTTCAACTCAACGATGGAGCAACAGTGCATCTGTTCAAAGATGGCAGATGGCCATGGAAAATAAATTCGGGCGCTCCTGCCGTATGAAAGACGATGAGGGTGCCAGACTTTCCACGGCCATGCGGGCGCACTTGAGTTCTTAGTACCCTTTGTACTTTTTCTTGGGCTTTGTTGCAATAAATGTTGGCCACGCCTATTTATGCCCTGAGAATTCGTTGCCAACCAAGGTTGGCAGGTTGATGACTGTGGGTTGCGCAATGTTGCCGTAAGCGGTGCAATGCCGTGCAATATAAAATGAACTACTAAAAATCTTCGGTATCTGAGCTTCTCATGCGCCACCTATTCCTCATCCTCATGATCGCCCTGCTGCCCCTGCGCGGTTGGGTCAGTGATGCGATGGCGACGGGCATGGCCGCTAGCCAGGTACAGAATTTGAAGCATTTCGCTACAAATTCAGTAGCTAGTCACGCTCACGAAGCGGGCGTGCAAGCCCATATCGATCTTGATCTCGATCCAGGGGATGCAACCTCGGCTTTGGCTGAAGCCAAGTGCTTGGACCATGCGTCGGGACGTAATCCCCACGCAGCAGACACGCATTGTGAGTCCTGCAGCGCTTGCCAGGCATGCCATACGGTGGCGCTGTCGCCCGTGCCAGCCACTGACTCTGCTGCATTCAACCTGGGCACACTGCCTCGCGCGGAAGTTGCCCAATTCGCCAGTGCAGAAGCTGCACGCGACCAAAAACCGCCGATTTCCTGATTTCCAGGCCCGTACTGGGCCTGTACTTGCTGCCGGCACGGCCCTTTGGTTTTGCACACCTGGCGGCGTGCCCGGACAACCGCAATTTCCCCATCGCACTGCTTGTATTTCAGGAGATTTCTGTGAGCATTTACCTCTATTCAAAATTGCCTGCTGCACTGGTTGTGCTGTCAGCGTCCCTGTGGACCACCCAGGTCAGTGCACAAGCGCCTGCTTCTGCAGCTTCCCCCGCAAACCCCGGCGCTTCAGCCGCGACGGCCCCAGCGGCTCCGCCCGCTTACCGCTCGGCACTTGAGGGCTACCAGCGCTACACCGACGAAAAGACGGTCAACTGGAAAGACGCCAACGACACCACCGCGCGCATCGGTGGCTGGCGCGAGTACGCCAAGGAAGCCAGTCAACCGCAGGCGCCAGAAGGCTCTGGCAAGCCCGATTCCGGCGCAGCACCGGCCAAACCGTGACAGGAACAACAAACACCATGAAAAATATTTTTCGATTGACCACCCTGGCGGCGGCCAGCCTGGTGCTGGCGGGCTGCGCATCGGTCAACATGGACCAGGCCGTGCGGGACACCAACGACACCACAGGCACGTTTACCCAAGGAAAGCTTGAACTCAGTCGTACTCAGCAGCAAGCGCAAGCCAGAGCCAGGCTGAGCAGTGAGTTGCTGGCCAATCCCTTGGGCATGGATGACGCCGTTCAGCTGGCACTGGCCAACAGCCCGGCGGTGCAAAGCCTGCTGGCGCAAAGCTGGGCCGACATGGCCCAGGCCAACCAGACCGGCCGCATCGCCAACCCGGTCTTCACGTTCGAGCGCATCCGCTTTGCCGACGAACTGGAGCTGGGCCGCCTGCTGTCGTTTGGCCTGCTGGACTTGCTGACCCTGCCACGGCGCCTGGAGATTTCACGGGGCCAGATGGCGCAAGCCAGGGTACAGCTCAGCGCCAATGTGGTGGAGCAGGTCACCCAGGTTCGCCAGGCATGGGTGCGCGCTGTTGCCGCACAGCAGTCTTTGGCCTATGCAAACCAGGTCAACCGCAGCGCGCAGGCGAGCGCCGAACTGGCGCGGCGCATGCAGCAGGTAGGCAATTTCACCAGGCTGCAGCGCGCGCGCCAGCAAAGCTTTTATGCCGACAGCGCGGCCCAGCTGGCGTCCAGCCAGCATGCCAGCACCGCCGCCAGGGAAGAATTGATTCGGCAACTGGGGTTGACCGACGCGCAAGCAGGGCAACTCAAGCTGCCCGAGCGCCTGCCCGACTTGCCCAAGGAACCTTTGCAGGCCGCCGTGGTGAATGCCAACGCCCCCCAGCAGCGGCTGGACGTGCAGATCGCACGCAACCAGCTCGAGATGGCAGGCCAATCGCAAGGCTTGAATCTGGTCACCAGTCTGGTGGACGTGGAGCTTGGCGTGCGCCGTGACACGGTGTTCGACAACGCCGAAGGCACCAGCACCCCGCGCAAAGGCTACGAGCTGGCCATTCGCCTGCCGATCTTCGACTGGGGCACGGCAAAGCGCGATGCCATGAACGCCCAGTCGCTGGCAGCGGCCAATCGCTACGAGAGCACGGTTCGAAGCGCATCGTCGCAGTTGCGTGAAAGCTATTCGGCCTACCGCACCGCCCACGACGTGGCGCGCCACTACCGCGATGAGATCGTGCCGCTGCGCAAAACCATGGCCGATGAAAACATCCTGCGCTACAACGGCATGCTGATCGGGGTGTTCGAGTTGCTGGCCGACAACCGCGACCAGATTGCCAGCGTCACCGCCGCCCTCAACGCCTACCAGCAGTTCTGGCTGGCCGATGCCGCACTGGCCGCGTCCATGACCGGCAAGCCGACCGCATCGGCAATGGCTGCGCAGGCGGCCGGCGGTGGTGGCGAAGCGGCTGGCCATTGATGCCAGTTGCAACCCGATTCACGACAACACATTGAGCGAAAATTTTATGACGAACAGAAGAAATTTTTTGACCGGAGCAGGCGCCCTCACCACGGCAGTGGCCGCCGCTGCGGTGAGCCGGGTGGCCATGGCCGCATTGCCCGAGCCTGTCTCTCAAGCCTCGCCCGACACCATGGCACCGCTGGTGCCCAACACGGGCCGCCCCTACAACCCGGTGGTCACCCTGAACGGCTGGACACTGCCCTGGCGCATGAACGCTGGCGTGAAGGAATTTCACCTGGTGGCCGAGCCTGTGGTGCGCGAGATGTCGCCCGGCTTCAAGGCGCACCTGTGGGGCTACAACGGCCAGTCGCCCGGGCCCACGATTGAAGTGGTCGAAGGCGACCGGGTGCGCATCTTTGTCACCAACAAGCTGCCCGAGCACACCAGCGTGCATTGGCATGGCCAGCGCCTGCCCAACGGCATGGACGGCGTGTCGGGCCTGACCCAGAAAGCCATTCCGGTCGGCAAGACCTTTGTCTATGAATTCGTGGCCAAACGTCCCGGCACCTTCATGTACCACCCGCATGCCGACGAGATGACCCAGATGGCCATGGGCATGATGGGTTTCTGGATCACGCATCCCAAGACCCGCCATCCCTTGATAGAGGAGGTGAACCGGGACTTCGTGTTCCTGCTCAACGCCTACGACATTGACCCGGGCGCCTACACGCCCAAGATCATGACCATGCTCGATTTCAACCTGTGGAGCTGGAACAGCCGGGTCTTTCCGGGCATTGACCCGCTGGTGGTGCGAAAGAATGACAAGGTGCGCATCCGCATCGGCAACCTGACCATGACCAACCACCCGATGCACCTGCACGGCCATGAATTCACCGTCACCGGTACCGACGGCGGCCCGACGCCCAAATCAAGCCGCTGGCCTGAGGTGACGGCCGATGTGGCGGTCGGTCAGATGCGCCAGATCGAATTTTTGGCCGATGAGGAAGGCGACTGGGCGTTTCATTGCCACAAGAGCCACCACACCATGAATGCGATGGGCCACGATGTGCCGACCCTGATCGGCGTGGACCACCGCAAGGTTGCCCGGGACATCACCAACGTCATTCCCGACTACATGGTGATGGGCGAGCGCGGCATGGCCGACATGGCCGAGATGGAAATGCCCTTGCCGGACAACACCGAAAGGATGATGACCGGCGAGGGTCCGTTCGGCTCGGTCGAGATGGGCGGCATGTTCAGCATGGTCAAGGTGCGCAAGGACCAGAAACCGGGCGACTACAAGGACCCGGGTTGGTACCAGCACCCGGCAGGCGAAGTGGCTTACGAATGGACTGGCGCCTTGCCCAATCCGGCACGCTTTGCAGCCGAAGGCGGTCAATCCATGAAAGCCCAAAACATGCCGGCGAAAGAAGTCGAAGTTCAGGTCCGCAAGCCCGCCATGGGCGGTATGGGCGGTATGGGCGGTATGAAGCATTAACCGTCAGCAAGTCATCGATCAACAAAAGCATCCGATGCAAAACCGGTTCACTCTCAAAAAAATAGCTGATGGCGCTCTGCCTGCTTGCGCTACAGCCTGTTTTTCTCAAAATCTCAGCCATGCATCCAACGTGCAAGCTGGCGCTGGCCCGGACACCACACTTTGTCCACTCCCACCCTTGAAAGGTATTTCATGAAATCACGCAACCTCCTGATCGCCATTCCCGGCCTTTTTCTGGCCATCACGGCCATGGCCGCAGGCCAGCACGCAGGCGGCCATGGCGGTGTCGATGAAATCGGCAAGCCCGGTGTCGCCGCCAATGTGACGCGCACCATGAACGTTGACATGACCGACGACATGCGCTTTCACACCTCAAAAATCACCGTCAAACAGGGTGAAACCATCCGTTTTGTTGCCAAGAATTCCGGCAAGGTCAAGCACGAGATGGTGTTGGGGACCCAAAAGGAGCTCAAGGAGCACTATGAGGTGATGAAGAAAAATCCCGAAATGGAACATGCCGACGAAAACATGGTCACCGTGGCGCCCGGCAAAAGCGGTGAAATCATCTGGCATTTCACCAAAGCCGGCAAGGTGGACTTCGCCTGCCTGCAGCCTGGCCACTACGACGCCGGCATGAAAGGTGTGGTCAATGTGGCGAGCGGCAAGGCGCAATCCAAAGGAAATGGCCATGTTGACAACAAGCATTGATACGGTTTCCCGTCGCTTCGCATTGAAGCTGCCGCTTGCATTGGTGGGCGCTGCCGTGTTGACGCAGCCCTTGCGCGTGCTGGCGGCGGGCGGCGCGAACCAGATCACCGTCTGGAAAACGCCAAGCTGTGGCTGCTGCCATGAATGGGTGGCGCATCTGCGCAAGAGCGGTTTTGAGGTGGTGACCCATGACGTCGAAGACACGGCACCCGTTCGTCAGAAATTTGGCCTGGATGCCAGGTTTGGCTCCTGCCATAGCGCGCGTCTGGGCAACTACGTGCTTGAGGGGCATGTTCCGGCCAAAGAACTGCGCCGATTGCTGCGTGAGCAACCCAAGGCACTCGGCCTGGCCGTGCCCGGCATGCCGACGGGCTCGCCGGGCATGGAAATGGGCAACACCCGGGATGCCTACGATGTGTTGCTGGTCCTGGCCGATGGCAGCTCGCGCATTTATCAGTCCTACCCCTCCAGATCTTCTGTCAAATCCTGAAAGAATCATCATGAAAAAATCCAATATCTTGCTGCTTCTCACTGCCCTGCTGGCCGGTACTGTTTCGGCTCAAATGAACATGCCTTCGGGCGGTGGCGCCATGCCCATGGGCGATGCCAAAAAGGAAATGCCCATGACGGCGTCAGCCGACATGGCAGAAGGTGAAATCCGAAAAGTTGACTTGGACAACAAGAAAATCACCATCAAGCACGGTGAAATCAAGAATCTGGACATGCCCGGCATGACCATGGTGTTCCAGGTCAAGGACCCTGTCCTGCTGGAAAAAGCAAAGGTCGGGGAAAAGATCCGTTTTAAAGCAGAAAAAGCCGGTGGTGCCATGGTGGTGACGGATATTCAACCCGTCAAATGAGGGCAAAGCCGTCGGGGAAGCAAGCCGGTTCCCGGTGGTCTCATTAGCACCACTCCGTGTCAGACCAGGTGTATGGTCCCGGAGAGTCGTGACGTTATTCTGTCCACCCAGGAGCCGCGGCATTGCGGCGATGCTGCGCGTGAGCGAGCGCAAGGTGGACCGGGTGAAAAAGAAGTTTGTTCAGGAGAAGCCGGGAACTGGCCCTGAACCGTCAGGCTTCGCAGCGCGCGTACGCGCTGAAGGTCGATGGCCGCCTGGAAGCGCAACTGGTGGCCATGAGTTGCTCGGAGCCCCCTGACGGCCAGGCACACTGGTCGCTGCGGCTGCTGGCCGATCGGCTGGTGGCGCTGGAGTACATCGACAGCGTGTCTCACGAGACGGTCCGGCGGGCGCTAACAAAAATGAATTTAAGCCGTGGAGAAAAATCGGCTGGGTGATTGCGCCCCAGGCCAGCGCCGCCTTCGTGGCGGTCATGGAACAAGTGCTGGACATCTACGGCAGGCCTTACGATGTCAGGCCCCCGGTGGTGTGCATGGATGAGACGCCACGGCAGTTGATTCGTGAAACCCGCGAGCCCATTGCAGCGGCGCCGGGGCGCCCCGAGCGCCATGACTACGAATACGAACGCTGCGGGGCGTGCAAGGTCTTCAGGGCGAGCGAGCCGCTGGCCGGACGACGCTTGAGCAAGGTCACAGAGCGCAGAACGAAAGCGGACTGGGCTTTGTTCGTGCAGGCCATCGCAGCGAGCTACCCCGAAGCTGCGCGCATCACGCTGGTCATGGACAACCTCAACACGCACACACCGGCCTCACTGTACGAGGCGTGTGCCCCCGAGCAGGCCAAGGTCAACTGGCAATTCACCACCCAGGTCGCCCGCACCAAGCGCAAACGCCTTTATCCGACAATGGCTTCGTGACGCGACACTACGGTCTTGTCGGTGGCTGACCGCGCGAGCGGTTTGGTCCTCCGCTGCAACGCGGCTGTTCCGTGCCAGGCAAGACTAGGCAAAAGGCGAAGCAGCATTTGCAGGGTCGAGCGCCGCGTCAGGGGCGGGACGACACTGTGCGTCATGGCGGAAAACTAATGACCGCGTCCTACGGGCAGATGCTATTTTTCCCACAGCGCAGCGCTGGGTGTCTGCCTAGAGTGTGCAGACCGGTTGAAATGGTTCAGCCGCATGACCCAAGGAACGAAGATGCCTCAAAACACCAAAGACTCCCAAGGCGGTAAAAACCATTCACCGAAGAAAACTGCAGCCACCGGCAAGACAGGCGACAAGGCACAAGCCAAAAAGAGTTCGGCCAATTCCCCGACCGGACCCCACAAGCATGGCGAAAAAAAGACCACGCCTTGAGGCAGATCGGCCCGTTCCCCGCAGGGAACCACTGACTTTTAGCCGCAGTTCACTGCACCGCCCAAGCCCGCCATGTGCGGGCTTTTTGCTGTCCTGGACCGATGCGCCTGATGTTGCGTCCACAGCTTTTCTAACAGTCGAGCTAGAAACAGACGGGGGAAACACATGGGGCGGCCTATACTGTATGTATGACCAGTATATTTTCGCCAACCCGACCGGTGCCCGTTTCCGAAGCGCCGCTGTTGGCAAGACTGCTCATCAGCCGGGTCTGCGCCGGTTTTCCATCGCCAGCCGAAGACCTGGGCGCCCAGCGCATCGACCTCACGCAGGTGCTGATCACGCATCCGCAGGCAACCTTCTTGCTGCGCGCCAGTGGCCAATCGATGGTGCAAGCGGGCATCTTTGACAATGACATATTGGTGGTGAACCGGGCCATGGCGCCGCGCCACAGGCATATCGTCGTGGCAGTGGTCGATGGCGAATTCACCGTCAAGCGCTTGTACCAGTCGGGGGGGCGCACCAAGCTGCAGGCTGCCAATCCAACGTATCCCGACATCGTTCCCCATGGCGAGCAGACCATCGAGGTCTGGGGCGTGGTCACTGCCTGCATCAAGCAGTTCACTGCCTGAAAAAAGGGCTGCGCAATGTACGCCCTGGTGGATGGCAACAATTTTTATGTCAGTTGCGAGCGGGTGTTTCGCCCCAGCCTGGCAGGCCACCCGGTGGTGGTGCTCAGCAACAACGACGGCTGCGCCATCGCCCGGTCCAATGAAGCCAAGGCGTTGGGGATCGCCATGGGCGCGCCCTGGTTCGAGATCGAGCACTTGACCGAATCGGCTGGTCTCGTGGCCTTGTCGGCCAACTTTGCCCTTTATGGGGACATGAGCGACCGCATGATGAGCCTGGCCGCCGGGTTGGGGCCTGCGCAGGAAATCTACTCGATTGACGAGTCGTTCATTGACCTCGCGGGCGTGCGCGGCTGCCTGGCAGATCGCGGCTTCAAGGTGCGGACACGCATCCTGGACTGGATTGGCATTCCCTGTTGCGTGGGCATGGGCGCGACCAAGACACTGGCCAAGCTGGCCAACCATGTCGCCAAGACCGCCGAACGCAAGCCCGGCAGCTACCCGGCAGGCTTGGCCCAGGTGTGCAACCTGGCCGAACTCGCGTCCGCAGCGCTCAATGAGGTGCTGGCCGCCACGGCCGCGAGCGAGGTCTGGGGTGTCGGGCGACGCATGACGGCGCAGCTCAAGGAAAGCGGTGTCCATACGGCGCTGGACCTGGCCCGGCTGGACCCGGCGATGGTGCGCAGGCGCTGGTCGGTGGTGCTGGAGCGCACGGTGCGCGAGTTGCAGGGCATGGCGTGCATTGGGCTTGACCTTGCGCCGGCGCGCAAGCAGGAGATCGCCTGCACCCGTTCATTCGGGCAGC
Source organism: Polaromonas sp. CG9_12 (assembly GCA_000751355.1). GTDB lineage: Bacteria > Pseudomonadota > Gammaproteobacteria > Burkholderiales > Burkholderiaceae_C > Polaromonas. The sequence goes on from CCJP01000005.1 coordinate 2,686,818, forward strand.
CGGTCACGGACCTGATGGACTTGAGCCAAGCCGTCACTGAGTTTGCCAGCCGGGCAGCGTACAAGCTGCGCCGCCAGGGCAGCCTGACCCATCAAGTGCTGGTGTTTGTTCGCACCAGTCCGTTTCGGCAAGCGCCCCAGTACAGCCGCACAGTGAGCATGCCGCTTCGCCGGGCCAGCGCCGATACGGGCGTGATCGTCGCGGCAGCGCTCAGGGGGCTTCGTGCCATCTACCGGCCGGGTTACCAGATGGCCAAGGCAGGGGTCATGCTGCTGGAATTGCAGCCCACGACAGTGCAGCAGGCAGCGCTGGATTTGGAGCGTGGCGAGGTGCCTGAAAGAAGCCAGAGAGGCCGCTTGATGACCGCAATGGACGACCTCAACCTACGCTACGGCCGGGGCACGGTGCAGATGGCCAGTAGCGGGCTGGCCGGGGACCCGAAGGCTTGGGCGATGAAGCAGGAAAGGCTCACGCCGGGGTATACGACGTGCTGGGCAGACATGCCGGTGGTACGGGCATGAAGAACTGTCTGGGGAAATTTTGCAGCAGATCCGGATCGCTTTCATCTAGCCCGCCCCGCAAGCATCACTGCCACCTCGCCCGCGATGCCCGCAGCGTGGCCTGCGCGGGTCAGATCAGCCGAGCAGGCCGATGATGATGTCCACGATCAGGTTGTTTTGTTGCTGCACCAGGACGATGTCGCCGCCGATTCGGGCGTAACGGTAGCCGTATGGGGCAGGCGGCAACAGGCGAATCACGGGCTGGGGAACCGTGTAAAACATCACGCCCCTGGGCACGGGCTGGCCGACTTGCCAGTTGCGGGCTTGCCCCGGAGGCAGGCAGCCGTTGTGCTTTTTGGCCAGCCCCGGCGGGCAGTTTTTGCCATTGCCATAGGTCTGGGTGTAGTACTGGCGCACCAAGGTACGTTGCCCGTCATCAAAGTAGCGGCCTTGCTTGATGTCTTCACGTTGACGCTTTTCGGCCTGCTTCTGGGCTTTTGCATCGTGCTTCTGATCATCCTTGAGATCCTTGGCATATTCCTTGTCCGCGTGTTTTTGGGCCTTTCGGTATTCCTTCTGCGCGTGTTTTCCCTCGCCGTTTCCCTCGTCGCCGTGGTCTTTGGCAAAGCTGGGGGCTGCTGCAAGGAAAAGGGATGCCATGGCCAGCGCGACAAGGCGGCGTGGGGTGGTAGAGGGCAGTAAGCAGGTCATTGTGTAGTCCATCAAGCTCGAAATAAGCTCATCAGTTAGTTTCACGCCGCCGCTGATGGGCGTGTGTAGGATACGCGCGCATGTTGCTGCCCCGCTGGGCTCGACTTGCCCGGGCAGGGGGCAAATGGCACAGCGACCCGCATCATGCGTGTTGGCGGTGCCGGCTTCCAGATCGGCGTCACTTTTGGCGTCGGCAATGAAAGATGCCAGCGAAAGGGGCTGCTGTTGACAGGGATCTCTGCCTTCGACGACCACTTCGTTCAGCGCGTTGCTGATAAGCCTGCCCATGGGTGCATGACTGCGCTTTAGCACCGCGCCTGTGGCTCCTGCCGGTGTCAGGTTGCCTATCTCCATGGCGGTGGCCGCAAGGGTTGCTGCTCCAAGCGCATTGCGCAACTCGTGCATCAAAAAACCCAGCTGCTCGTTCTCATGCAGGCTTTGCTGCGCCGTGATGGCCGCATCGCGCTGGGCGCTGAATTCGCTCACGGCATCCGCAATGGGATTGTCCAGGCAACGGTTCAAGGTTCGGTATTCGTCGATGCTGAAAGGCGCATCCCGCTCGAAGGCCAGGTCGGTGATGGCCTGGCAGAGGTCGCCATAGTCATGCACGACCTGGTCCACACTGTAGCCAAGGTGCAGCAACGCCTTGCCATGCGCCGCCGCAGTGACCCCCATTTCAGACAACCTCGAGACATCGCCGCCCGACGGGCCGGAAATTTGAAGGCTGACGCCGTCTTCATTGTCTTGCTCGGCTTTCAGTGTCCTGGTCAACTGGTCAACTGGTCAACTGGTCAACTGGTCGATGAACATCGGGACGCCGTTTTTCAATTGCTGCACGGTAGTGGCCCGCTTTGGTCTTTTGGCGACTTTTTCGATGCACCTGGCAATCAGGTTGTCGCGATTGTGGGCTAAAAACTCGTTCATCATGGTGTCAATGTTCCTGGCGTTTCAAGCCGTTTGCTTGCGATCAAGGGACTCCACCGACGCTTCGATCGCCCAGTACGCAAGCTGCATCGGAGCTGTGGAAGCCAGCGTGAAGTCACCCTTGGCTGTTCCTCGCGGCAGTCAATGCTCCGGACAATTATTTGCTATTAAATTTATAGCTATTCGCGCTTTCTGCGCCTGCGCCAGAGGCCTATTTGGTGTTAAAAACAGGTTGGCTGGCCAGAACGAACACGGCAAGCCTGTCGTGTCGGGGGTTTTCTGCCGAAAATAACACGCCGCGATGAAGCACTATGGGCGTGGCCGCACATAGTGTTCGAATGGCCGATGCCGGGTGCGCCGCAGGTGTCCGGCCTGCCGAAGGAACAGGCACAAAGGGCGTACCAGCCTTAGGCGCAGCAAGGCCGGCGTCCTACATTTGCCTGCCGTGCGCTGGTTACCCTTGTTCATGCACTTGCGAATCTACCTTGTTGAAGACAACCCGATCATTCTGGAATGGCTGGCCGAAGCCCTTGAGGAATTGACCGATACCAAGGTGATCGGTTCGTCGGGAAGCGAATGTGAGGCCTGCCGCTGGCTGAGCACGCACCAGCGTTCCTGGGATGTGGTGGTGGTTGACCTGTGGCTTGCCCAAGGCAACGGGCTTGAGGTGATCAAGCACCTCCAACCGACGTTGGCGCAGAAAGTTGTCGTGCTGACAAATTATCCGACCCCGCAAATGCGTGAACTGTGCATGTCTGCCGGTGCCGATGCTTTTTTTGACAAGTCAACGGAACTCGATGAGTTCACGACTTTCGTGTTCGAGGAAAGCGCAAACCATCAGGCGTGGGCAGACATCGAAAAGCCTTTGCCGCCTGGCGAACTGAAAGCGCCGCCACGCTCCCGGAAACCGGGGCATGCCGCCTAAAGTTTTTCGCCGGACCTTGGGCTTTGCGCGCATCACGGGCCCGTGCCTGAAACCAGTTCCAGGCCGGGCCTGCCGCCTTTAACAGACGTACTGCGACCAGTAATAGGTGCTGATGGTCGGGTTGTAGCCAGGGTTGGCGAACTTGGCGATATACAGCTTTCTGTCCGGATAGGACACGATGCTGCCCGCCGCATACTGCTTGCCCTGGCTCCACCCTGCAGCGCTGCAGGTTCCCGCCACGGCGGCTGCCTGCGCCGGAGCTGCGGCTGCGGTCACAAAGCCGCCGGAAGAATTGAAGATGTTGTAGAACTGGAAGTCAGATTGCGCCACACCGCTGAACGAGCCCAGGTTGGTCGAGCCGTTGTTGGATTGCGCGCGGTCTCTTTGAAAGGACCAGTAGGAAATCAGGCCCACGCCGTTTTGCTTGGCAAAGTTGGCAACCGTGTACGCATCGTCAAGTGTGAAGGTCGAACCGTCGTCGTTCTTTCCAATCATGGGCGTGATCCCCATCATGGCGTGAAGCTGTGCCTGGGTCTTGTTGCGAAAGACCGCCGTCATCTGGTTCACCGCAGCGCGGAATGTCATGACCGACGCTTCGCCCACCGTGGAGGACGGCACCATGGTCTGCAGGTTCTGGACGCCGAAGCTCTGCGTCATCACGTTGACCATGTCGATTCGCACGCCGGCTGCCACGGTCGTGTTCAATAAATTCATGGAGTTCGGGTCAAAGCCCAGCAGCCAGCCAGGCAAGGAAAAGGAAATATACAGGTCAGGATACTTCGCCTGAAGCCGCGCCAGAACACGCGCCCTGCGGGCCGTGGCTTCCACATCCTTCAACTGATGGCCTTCAATGTCGAAATCGAAGCGGCGGCTGTTCGAATCGCGCATCAGATTTTCCATCAGGCTGAACAGCTGGTCATCGTTCCTGCAGGCAACTTCGGCATACACGCCATGCGCACCGCCGAACGAAATAAGCAGCCGTCCGCCGGCCGCGACGTAGTTGCGTGCATCCTCCAGCTTGTTGGTCAGGTCCGGCACCAGCGCGCAGCTGCCGTTGGTGGTGGCAAAGGAAAGGATGGCACTGTTCATGCCAACGGATTGTTTCGCATCATTCAACGAACCGCCCCATGAATGAAAGTACGGGGCTACCTCAGCCGCGCTGGCTGCCTGGCTCAGGCAAAGGACAAGCGCGCCAGTCAGGGCTTTGGTGATCGAGTTGAATTTTGGACGTGAATGCATCATGTTGAATTTTGGACGTGGAAGGATCATTGGATCCAATGAATGAACCGAATAACTGCGGATTAAATGGGAGCCTGGCGACCAGAAAGTGCTGATAATTCAGCCTGGCGCCGGGCGGCGAAACCAGGGCAGGGCACGCGTTATCAAGCGATGCTTCCCCCGGCTGCAATTCATTCGAAGGCGGCAAATAAGCCGGTGAACGAAAAGTGAACGGATTTTGTCCGTCGAGCTATGGGGGGTCAACCCGCGTGAAGTAACACGCGGTTTCGAGCGAAATATAAAGTAACAGCAATACGGGGTGGGGGTATCGCGGGGCTTCAGGCCTGCCCCCAAAGGCGCCAAAACCTCTTACACAACGGCTGCCTAGAGGAGAAAAGTGTTCCGCAGCAGGTCGAAAATGCCTTTATCAGCCTCTGAAATACATGGTTTTTGCCAGTGATTGTGTTAACGCGAGGTAAACCGCTAGCAACAACTTGTTGCGATCACGTCAAAATGAGGCAAGCTGATCCGATGGACCGGCCTGTCTTTGGCCTGGGGTCTCCGGGCCCGGCAGAAAAAGCGTTGCATCCCCTTGATCTAGGAAGGCACCAGCGCCGTGTGATTCAGGCCGGCAGCACGGCCGTCACCTCGATCTCGACCTGGGCCTGCGCCTCAACCAGCGCGGCCACCTGCACACAGGTCATCGCCGGGAAGTTCCGGCCCATGACCTCGCGGTAGACCACGCCGATGTCTTTCAGCCGGGCGTTGTATTCGACCCGGTCGACGATGTACCAGGTCATGCGCACCATGTGCTCGGGACCGGCGCCGCCAGCCTTCAGGACGGCCGCGATGTTTTGCAGGGCCTGCCGGGTCTGGGCGACGAAATCGTCGCTTTCAAACCGCTGCTGCGCATTCCAGCCGATCTGGCCGCCGACAAACAGCAGGGCGCCGCGCGCCAGAATGCCATTGGCATAACCCTTGGGTTCGGCCCAGTCGGGCGGCTGGAGTCTGGTGATCATGGCGTTTGCGGTGTTGTTTGAAGATAGGGCAGCAAGGCCTGGCGCAGGCCGTCGGGAATTCTCACCGGTTTGCCGTGCGGAATGTCGGAATAGACCACCACGCCATGCGATTTTAATTTAATAGCGCCTTGTGCTTGTCCAGCCTGCGCAGAAGCTTGAATTTCATAGCGCATGCCGAGGCTGGCGCCACCGATGCGGGTCAGCGCCAGCGAGACCGTGAGCAGATCGCCGTGGCGGCACATGCCGAGGAATTCGGTTTTCATGTCGGCGATGGGCACGCCGTGTCCGCCGGCAATCATTTCATGTTCGGGGTAGCCGATGTGGGCCAGGAAATCTTCCTGCACCTCATGCAGCAGGACATAAAACTGTGGATAAAACACAATGCCCGCCGGGTCGCAATGGTGAAAGCGCACCCGTTTTTGCGTCATGAACTTCATGGCTGGCGCAACTTGAAACGCTGCAGCTTGCCGGTTTCGGTGCGCGGCAGCCGGGGCAGAAATTCGATCTGGCGCGGGTACTTGAAGGGCGCGAGCATGGCCTTGACATGGTCCTGCAGGGTCTTGACCATGGCGGCGTCGCCCGTCTGGCCAGGTTTGAGCACCACGAAAGCCTTGACGACCATGCCCCGGTCTTCATCGGGCATGCCCACCACGCCGCATTCGGCCACTGCCGGGTGCTTGAGCAGCGCGTCTTCGACTTCCGGTCCGGCCACGTTGTAGCCCGCCGTGATGATCATGTCGTCCGCGCGGGCCTGGTAGAAAAAATAGCCGTCGGCGTCCTGCATGAAGGCGTCGCCGGGGTAGTTCCAGCCGTCCTTGACATAGTTCAGCTGGCGCGCATCGTCGAGGTAGCGGCATCCGGTCGGGCCGATCACCGCCAGCCGGCCGATGCGGCCGCGCGGCACTTCTGCGCCGCTGTCATCCACCACTTTCGCGGTGTAGCCGGGCACCACCTTGCCGATGGCGCCCCGGCGGATGTCGTCGGGCGTCGAGGAAATAAAGATGTGAAACATCTCGGTCGCGCCAATGCCGTCAATGATCTCGATGCCGGTCGCGTCTTTCCAGAGCTGGCGCGTGGCGTCCGGCAAACTTTCGCCGGCGCTGACGCACAGCCGCAAGTCCGGTACGCCATGCTGCCGGGCAAACGCGGCCATCTGCCGGTAAAACGTCGGCGCGGTGTAGCAGATCGTCGCCCCCACCTGTTTCACCAGCTTGACCATCGCCTCGGGGGTGTAGGAAATCGACGGGTAATAGACCGACGCGCCGGCCCACATCGGAAAGATCAGCAGGCCGCCCAGGCCAAAGGTGAAGGCCAGCGGCGGCGAGCCCATCACGATGTCGTCGGGTCCTGCCTGGAGCACATGGCGCGGCCAGGCTTCGCAGGCGGCCAGCACGTCGCGGTGGCTGTGCACCGCCGCCTTGGGTTGGCCGGTGGTGCCCGAGGTGAAGGCCATCATGGCAACGTCGTCGCTGGATGTCGGGCAGGGCGTGAAATGGCCGTCCTTTTGCGAGGCCAGCACGGCCATGCAGCCCGGCTCGCGCATCAGGTTGAAAGGAATGATGGCTTGCAGTGTGCCGCCGTGCGACTGGGCGGTCTGCAACTCTTCCCGCAAGGTGGCATCGCACAGCGCCAGCGCCGGCTGGGCTTTTTCGATGATCTCGCCGAGTTCCTTGGCGCGCAGCAGCGGCATCGTCGCCACGGCAACCAGGCCTGCCTGCACCACGGCCAGCCAGCCCAGCGCCATGCCGATGGAGTTGCCGCCGCGCAGCAACACGCGGTTGCCCGGCACCAGCTTGAAGTCTTCCGTCAGCACCTGCGCAATTCGGTTGACGCGGTCCAGCGCGTCGGCATAACTCAGCGTGATCCGGTCGGAGCGTAGCATCGGCCTGCCGGCATGACCGGCCTGGAAAGCCCGCGCGAACAAAACCTCGACCAGGTTGGCCTGTGGCGCAATGTGCAGGCCGGGCAAAAGTGAATAGTCCAGCATGGGCCACTGCCCGGGCGGCGGCAGGCGCTCCTGCACAAAGCGGTCGGTTTGCGCGGACGCAGGGTGTGTAAAGGACGTCATGACTGCAATACCGCCTTCCCAATGATGAGCAACTGGACTTCGGTCGCGCCTTCATAAATGCGCAGCGAGCGGATGTCGCGGTACAGGCTTTCGACCTTGGTGCCGACTTTCACGCCCAGGCCGCCGTGCATCTGCAGCGCCATGTCGATGACGCGCTGGGCGTTTTCGGTGGCCGTCATCTTGGCCATCGCCGCTTCTGCCGTGACCCGCACCGGGTTGCCGAGACGTTCGCCTTCGTCGCGCAGCCAGGCGGCGCGGTAGGTCAGCAGCGCCGCCGCATCCACCAAGGCTGCCATTTCACCAATTTTGGCCTGCGTCAGTTGAAAGTCGGCGAGCGTCTGGCCGAACATCTGCCGGGTCTTGGCATGTCGCACCGCTTCGGCCAGTGCGCGCCGCGCCATGCCCAGCGCTGCACCGGCCACCGAGGCGCGAAAGATGTCCAGCGTCTGCATCGCCAGCCGGAAGCCGCCATTGAGCAGCCCGAGTTGCGCAGCGCCATCCAGCCGGCAATCGGTGAACTGGAGCGTTGCCAGCGGGTGCGGCGACATCACCATGATGTGCTCGCTGGCGTCCAGGCCGGGCGCGGCGGCGTCGATGATGAAGGCGGTGATGCCGCGCGTGCCCGCGCCGGGGTCGGTCTTGGCAAAGGTGACGTAGAAATCGGCGATGCCGCCGTTGCTGATCCAGCACTTGCTGCCGTTGACGGCCCAGCCGCGCTCGACCTGGGTCGCGCGGGTCGTCATCGCGCCGGCGTCCGACCCGGCATCGGCTTCGCTCAAGGCAAAGGCGGCGATTTTTGCGCCGCTGGCGACCTGCGGCAGGTAGGCGGCCTGCTGCGCCGGCGTGCCCGCCAGCGTGATCGCGCCGCTGCCCAGGCCCTGCATGGCGAACGCAAAATCGGCCAGCGGCGAATGAAAGGCCAGCGTTTCGCGCAGGATGACCAGCGCGCGCGAGTCGAGCGTGTCGAGTGCTCCGCCCAGTGCGCCATCGCTGCCGCTTGGGACGCAATAGCGCAACCAGCCGCTGTCGCCCAACCGCTTCACCCATTCCCTGCAGGCTTTGCGGTCATCGTTTTCGTCCACCTGCTGGCCGGCAATCCAGTCGACCAGCCGGGGGCCGAGTTCGCGGTGAACGTCGTCAAAGAAAGGCAGCGCCAGGTGGGCGGTCGTGGGTGTCATGGTCAAGGTCTTTCTGTGCGCGTGAGGGGCGGGTTCAGTCGCCCTGGAACACCGGTTTTTGCTTGGCGGCGAAGGCTTGGTACGCGCGGGTGAAGTCCTGCGTCTGCATGCAGATCGCCTGCGCCTGCGCCTCGGCCTCGATCGCCTGGTCCAGCGTCATGGCCCATTCCTGGTGCAGCATGGTCTTGGTCATGCCGTGGGCAAAGGTCGGGCCGCTGGCCAGTTCATGCGCCAGCGTGTGCGCCGCACCCAGCAGCGCATCGGCCTCATGCAGCGCATTGAAAAAGCCCCAGTGCAGACCTTCGCCCGCCGTCATGGCGCGGCCGGTGAACAGCAGCTCCGACGCGCGGCCCTGGCCGATCAGGCGTGGCAGCAGCGCGCAGGCGCCCATGTCGGCGCCGGCCAGCCCGACGCGGGTGAACAGGAACGCGGTCCTGGCCTGCGCCGTTCCCAGCCGCAGGTCGGCGGCCAGCGCCATCATGGCGCCCGCACCGGCGCAAATGCCGTCAATCGCCGCCACGATGGGTTGCGGGCACCCGCGCATCGCTTTGATCAGGTCGCCGGTCATGCGGGTGAATTCGAGCAGCTCGGGCATGCGCATCTTGGTCAGCGGTCCGATGATTTCATGCACATCGCCACCCGAACAGAAATTGCCGCCGGCACCCGTCAGCACGATGGCTTTCACGTCGGTCGCGTAGTGCAGTGCGCGAAACAGGTCGCGCAACTCGGCATAGGACTCAAAGGTCAGCGGGTTTTTGCGCTCCGGACGGTTCAGCGTCAAGGTGGCAACGCCGCCGTCAAACGCATAGGCGAAGTGCTGCGCCTGGTGATGTGCCAGCGCATCAAACTGCGCATGCATGGGGTTGGCCGGGCCAATGTAGTGCTTCATGCTGCAGTTTCCAGTGGGGTGTCTTTGTAATGCTGCTTGACCTTGCCCAGCAGCTGGTGCAATGCCTGGACTTCTTCGGGCGAAAGCCCTTCAAATGCGCTCACGATCCAGCCTTCATGCTGGTGTGCCATCTCGCCAAACAGGCTGCGGCCACGCGGCGTCAGGCGCACCCGGTAGGCGCGGCGGTCCCCTGAAACCTCGACCCGCTCGACCAGTCCTTCGGCCACCAGCTGGTCGGTGATGCCGGTCACGTTGCCACCGGTCACCATCATTCGGCGTGACAGCTCGTTCATCTTCAGGCCGTCGGGGTTGCGTTCGAGCTGTGCCATCAGGTCGAAGCGGGGCAGGGTGGTTTCGAACCGCTCGCGCAACTGGCTGCGCACCTGTTTTTCGACCAGTTGCGTGAGCGTCAGCATGCGCAGCCAGAGCCGCAGGGCTTGCGGGTGCTCGCTGTGGCCTCTTGCTTCCATGTCCATTTTATTTTCCTTTGCCTGGCCCATAGTCACTATGATTTTGATAGCTGCTTGCACCCGAATGCTGTGCGCTAGAGCCTCTTTTTATTTAAATCGTGCGTTTCTCGGCTTAGCCGCAGGCGTAACCCGAGAGACACTGTCACAAACGCGGATGTCGGGTTACGCTGCGCTAACCCGAACGGCCCCCTGCAAACTCCTTATTTGACAGCTGCTTGCGCCCCGCCCGTCTGCGCAAAAGCCTCTTTTTGCTTGAAAACTTCACGGTAAAGCTGGTCCCGGCCACTCAAATACGGCAGCGGCCAGTTCACTTGCCGGCTTTGCAGTTTGGCCGCTTCATGCAGCGTCCAGGCCGGGTCGGCCAGGTGCGGGCGGGCAAGGGCGCACAGGTCGGCGCGGCCGGCGGCAATGATGCTGTTGACCTGGTCGGCCTCGGAAATCGCGCCCACCGCCATGGTCTGGATGCCGACCTCGTTGCGGATGCGGTCGGCAAACGGCGTCTGGTACATGCGGCCATAGACCGGTTTGGCATCGCGCGTGGTCTGGCCCGACGACACGTCGATGACATCGCAGCCGGCGGCCTTGAAAAGCCGGGCGATCTGCACGGCATCGTCGTCGGTGTTGCCGCCGGGCGCCCAGTCGTGGGCCGAGATGCGCACGCTCATCGGCAGGTGCGCCGGCCAGATATCGCGCATCGCGCGGAACACTTCCAGCGGGTAGCGGCAGCGGTTTTCCAGGCTGCCGCCGTAGTCGTCGCTGCGCTGGTTGGTCAGCGGCGTGATGAAGCTCGACAGCAGGTAGCCGTGCGCGCAGTGCAGTTCCAGCCAGTCAAAACCGGCTTCTACGGCCCGCCGCGTGGACAGCACAAACTTGTCCTTCAGGCGCTGCATGTCGCCGTGCGTCATGGCCTGCGGCACCTGGTTGGTCGGGCCGTACGTTACTTCGCTGGCGGCCAGCAGCGGCCAGTTTCCCGCAGGCAATGGCTCATCGGGCGACTCCCAGCCGACCTGGGTCGAGCCCTTGGGGCCACTGTGGCCCAGCTGCAGGCCAATCTTTGCGCCCGTGCCCGAGGCATGGACAAAATCGGCAATCCGCTTGAAGGCCAGCATCTGCTCGTCGTTCCACAAGCCGGTGCAGGCCGGCGTGATGCGGCCCTCGGGCTCGGGCGACGTCATTTCAACCAGTACCAGCGCCGCCCCGCCCAGCGCCCGCGCGCCCAGATGCACCAGATGAAAGTCCTGCGGCACGCCATCAACCGCGCTGTAGGTCGCCATCGGTGAGACCACAATGCGGTTTTTCAGCGTCAAGCTGCGCACTTTAAGGGGGAGCAGCATCGGTGGCACTGACCTGAATTTGGCGCTCGTCGCACTTTCCCGTTCGTTCTCAGCCTGTTCAGGCCCGCCCTCCGACGGCGCCTCGTCTTTCAAGCCGGGGCTGCGGGACTGGCTTTGCCCGACCGCAGGCGCAGTAGCGCCCCCGGAGGGCAGCGCATTGTTCGAAGTAAAAAGCGTGGGGGCTTTTTCAGCCAGCCACTGCTCATAGTTCTGCAGCCAGGCGGCGTCGCGCACCCGCAGGTTCTCGTGGCTGATGCGCTGTGAGCGCGTCATCATCGAATAGAAAAACTGTTCGGCTTCCAGCCCGCTGTAGCGTTCGACGTTTTCAAACCATTCGGTCGAGTTGCGCGCGGCGTTCTGGATTTTCAGCACCTCGACCGAACGCAGCGCTTCATAAGCCTGCAGCGCGTCGTCGGTTTCAGGGTGCGCGGCAAAGCAAAGCGCCAGTTCGATGGCATCTTCGAGCGCCAGCTTGGTGCCGCTGCCGATTGAAAAATGCGCGGTGTGCGCCGCGTCGCCCATCAGCACGATGGGCACGCGCTTGCCTTGTATGGTTTCGTGGTGCACCCAGCGCCCGCAGACCACGCGCGGAAAGCGGATCCAGATGGCCGAGCCGCGCACATGGGTGGCGTTGTTCATCAGCGGGTTGCCGTCAAGGTATTGGGCAAACAGGCGCTCGCAAAATGCAATGCCGTCTTGCTGGCTCATCTGGTCCAGGCCGTGCGCCTTCCAGACCGCTTCGGGCGTCTCAACGATGAAGGTCGAGGTGGTGGCATCGAAGGGGTAGGCATGGGCGGCAAACCAGCCGTGCTCGGTCTGCTCGAAAGCGAAGGTGAAGGCGTCAAAGGTCTTGTGGGTGCCGAGCCAGACAAAGCGGCAGTTGCGCAATTCCACATCAGGCTGATAGGTCGCTGCGTAACGGCTGCGGATGCGGCTGTTCAGGCCGTCGCTGGCAATAACGATATCGGCGTCGTACTGCACCGCGATCGCCTGGTCGTCGCTCACGTCAGTCTCGAACACCAGATCGACGCCCAGTTCCAGGCAGCGGTCCTGCAGGATATTGAGCAGCCGCTTGCGGCCGATGCCGCAAAAACCGTGGCCGCCCGAACGCACTGCGGTGCCTTTGAAGAACATCTCGACGTCGTCCCAGTGGTTGAAGGCGTCGCCGATCAGTTTCGCACTGGCCGGGTCGGCGGCCTGCAGGTTGGCCAGCGTCTGGTCCGACAGCACCACGCCCCAGCCAAAGGTGTCAAAAGGGCGGTTGCGTTCGACCACCGTGACCTGGATGGCCGGGTCTTGCAGCTTCATCAGCAGGCTGAAATACAAACCGGCGGGACCGCCGCCCAGGCAAAGGATGTGCATGAAACGCGCGCCTTGTAAATTGATCTAGCCTTAATTGTTTAAGGTTAAAGTAAATTCGTCAAGCGGGTTTACGGCAGCCCCTCACGAGGCTTGGGAACATGCAGGACATGAAAAGGAAACGGGCGCCCGGCGATGCAGGCACCCGCCTGTCAGGGGGCCTGGAAGCCGCCTGCCCGGTAGGTCAGCACCAGCGTGTCGCGCACACCGCGCTGCCGGTCCTGGCCGTCGGCCGGGAAGATCGGCGTGGTTTCGTGGATCACCCGCGCGTCGTCCATGAGCAGCGCCGTCAGCGGCGCCTGCATCAAAAAGCGCATGCCGTGCGGGCCGTGGGCATCGAAGACGCGGGTTTCGCCCCCTTTGACGTCGCGTCGCGCCACCAGCAGCACGACGACGAAATCCACGCCGTCGCGGTGCGCACCCTCGGGCGTGGGCCGGCCCACGCCTTCGGTGGTGTCAATGCGGAACTGGTGCGCTTCGATGTACCAGCGCGGCACGGCCTTGACCTGCGCAAACAGCCGGCCCAGGCTGGCCAGCAGGTCCTGCCAGGCCGGTGCTTCGGCCACGGCCGGCTCGACCGGGTCAAACCAGCGCTCGAAGCCGCCATGCAGCGCGTTGTAGTCGGTCGGCTGCCAGTGGGCCCGGTGCGGCGTCTGCTCAAGCGCGCTGCCGTCCAGGTTGTGAACGAAGCAGGCATGGCGCCGCCGCCGGTAGTTGCCGCCATCCAACAGGTGCGCGTCGGGCGGCAGCCGGTTCCATGACTCGGTCAGTGCCTGCCATTCCTGTGTCCACAAGGGGACGGGAAGTTGCAGGCTGCTCGTGAAGTCGGCAGGCATCAGCAGGCTCAGTCCGTCCTGGCGAAGGGACTGGTCGGCGGGTTTTTGAACAGTGGCGATATTGAACATGGACGCTATTTTGCTTGACACTGGCTGCCTGGCGAACGGGCTTTCGCGGCCACGGCTGGCGGCTGCATGAAATGCCTCCGGCCTACATACAGACTTGCCAAAGCTGCAGATAATGAACCCGCTGTTTTAACCAGAGGAGCATTCAATGCTGTACAGATTCAAATCAAAAAATATGGGTGATGTGATCATGCTCGAGTCGATTGGCCGCCGGATGCTGGAGATCATCGGCAAGACGCCTTCCCCCAAGGGCATCATCCAGTCCGAAGAAATGCCGGCCGCTGTCAAGGCGCTGGAGGCCGCAATTGCGCTCGAAGAGTCCGGTGAGGACGATCCCGGTATCGTGCCGGAAGGCGTGGGTTTGCACCAGCGCGCCAAGCCTTTCATCGACATGCTGCAATGGAACCATAAAGTCGGCGAAGACGTGGTCTGGGGCGTGTAGGTCTTTACCAGACCGCCCAGACGCAAAAAAGCCCCGTCAACGGGGCTTTTTTGCGTCTGGCGACCAGGGCGGTGTCAATCGACCTTGGCGCCCGAGGTCTTCACCACCTGCGCCCATTTCTTGTGTTCGGCATTGATGAAGGCCGCGAACTGCTCGGGCGTGTTGCCGCCGGGAATGGCGCCCTGCGCGAGCAGTTTTTCCTTGATGGCCGGCGTGCCGAGCGATTTGGCCGCCTCCTGCTGGATGCGGTTGACAATCTCGGGTGGCGTCCCGGCAGGCGCCAGCAGGCCGAACCAGGAACTGGCCTCGAAGCCCTTGAACGCCGGGCCGCCGGCCTCTTCAACGGTCGGCACATCAGGCAGCGCGGCCGAGCGCTGCGCGCTGGTCACGGCCAGCGCCTTGAGCTTGCCCGACTTGATCAGCTGCATGGACGACGGCAGGTTGTCGAACATCACGTCCATGTCGCCGCCGGCCAGCGACATCAGGGCCGGGCCCGAGCCGCCGTAAGGAAAATGGATCATGTAGGTGCCGCTCATGGTCTTGAACAACTCGCCGGCCATGTGGATCGAGGTGCCGTTGCCGCTGGAAGCCATGTTGAACTTTCCCGGATTGGCCTTGGCCACGCGGATGAAGTCGGCCACGTTGCTGATGCCGGCCGCTTTGGCTTTTTCGGCATTGACCACCATCACGTTGGGCACGCCGGCCACCAGCGTGATCGGCGCAAAGTCCTTTTGCGGGTCAAACGCCATCCGGCTGTACAGCGCCTTGTTGATGCCGTGCGTGCCGACGGTTCCCATCAGCAGCGTGTAGCCGTCGGGCGCCGACTTGGCGACCGCGTCGGCGCCGATGTTGCCGCCCGCGCCGGCGCGGTTTTCCACCACGAAGGGCTGGCCGAAGGCCTTCTGCAACTCGGGCGCCATGGCCCGGGCCAGGATGTCGGTGGTGCCGCCGGGGGCAAACGGCACGATGATCTTGACCGGGCGGTTCGGCCATGCCGTCTGGCTCCAAACCGGGTGCACTATGAAAAAAGTAGCTATAAGTGCAGACCAGTTGAGCGCAGAGCGGCGATTTGGCTTGAAAGAAAGCATTAGCAGAGACTCCGTTTGTGTTTTGGCTTTCACCATAGCGGTGCGCGGTTGCATTTTCAACAGGGTTAATCCCGAGACAAGGCGCGCATCAAGCGGGCATGAAAAAAGCCGTCCGGCTAGCACCGGACGGCTGTGCAGAAAAAGCGGGGCGTATCAGTCGGCAAATTTGCCGGCGGCTTCAATCACGGGTCTTAGCTTGGCAATCTCGGCTGTCACAAAGGCCTTGTGCGCGGCTGGCTCGACACGTTTGTCTGTCACCAGGACAGCACCCAGGCCTTCCTGCTTCTTGATGAAGTCAGGGTCTTTGAGTGCCAGCTTCAAGGCGGTATTGATCTGGGCCAGTATGGCAGGCGGCGTGCCCTTGGGCGCGTACAGACCGTGCCAGATGGTCAGGTCAAAGCCTTTCAGGCCCATTTCCTGCAGGGTTGGCAAATCCTTGAGCAGCTTGTTGCTCAGGGGCTTGGTCGTTGTGACCGCATAGGCCTTGACGCGTCCGGCTTCAATCTGGCCGGTGGTGTTGGTGGTCTGGTCGCACATCATGTCGACCTGGCCACCAACCAGCGCATTCATGGCCGGCGCGGTGCCGCCAAACGGAATCGTCGTCATGGCCTCTTTGGCATTGATGGCCGACTGCCACATCAGGCCGCACAGGTGCGAGGCGGAACCCAGCCCGGCATGGGCAATATTGAGCTTGCCGCCATTGGTGCGAATGTAGTTTTCCAAGTCACGGTAGGTGTTGGCCTCCAGCTGGGGCTTGCCGATCAGCGTCATGGGCACTTCATTGATCATGCCGAGGTATTCGAAGTCTTCCAGCGGCTTGTACTGCAGCTTGCGGTAAAGGCTGGGCGCGGCGGCCATGCCGATGTGGTGCAGCAGCAGGGTGTGACCGTCGGGCGCGGCTTTGGCGGCCTTGTTGGCGCCGATGGTGCCGCCGGCGCCGTTGACGTTTTCAACCACGAAGTTGGCGCCGCCGCCCATGGACTTGCGCATCGCTTCGGCCAGGTCGCGCGCCACGCGGTCGGTCGGGCCGCCTGCGGCAAAAGGCACCACGAAGGTGATGGGCTTGGAGCCGGGAAACGTTTGGGCGCTGGCCGAGAAAGCCGAGAAGAGGGTGGCAGCAGCAGCGGCAAGAACTAACAGTTGTTTCATTGATGTTTCCTTTTTTTACACAAGCGGAACTATTTTAAAAGGGCTTTGGGCGGGACGCATCGCGGGAACTACTTAGGGACATTCCCTTTGTGGGCTATTTGTAGCTGCGCGCGTCTTCGATGACCTTGCCGTCGTTGGGCAGGCTGCCGGGGGCCAGCAGCTCTACCTTGCCGCGCAGCTTGGTGACATCGCGGATCGCGTCGCCGATGCGCTGGTCCAGCCCGGCCGGCGTAGAGCGGGTCTCGACCCGCAGGCTCATGCTGTCGTTCGCCATCTCGCCGCTGACCACCAGCCGTGCCTTGATGACTTCGGGAAAGCGCCGGGCAATCTCGGCGACCTGCGCCGGATGCACGAACATGCCGCGCACCTTGGTGGTCTGGTCGGCCCGGCCCATCCAGCCTTTGATGCGGGTGTTGGTGCGACCGCTCGGGCAGTGTCCCGGCAACACGGCCGACAGGTCGCCGGTGCCAAAGCGGATCAGCGGGTAGACGGGGTTCAGCGTGGTCACGACCAATTCGCCGACTTCGCCTTCACGCACCGGGTCGCCGGTACCGGGGCGCACAATTTCGACGATCACGCCTTCGTCAATCACCAGGCCTTCGCGCGCCTCGGTTTCATAGGCAATCAGTCCCAGGTCAGCGGTGGCATAGCACTGGTAGGCGGCAATGCCACGCGCTGCCAGCCAGTCGCGCAAGCTGGGCGGAAACGCTTCGGCCGACACCAGCGCCTTGGTCACGCTGGGCAGCGTAATCTTCATCTCTGCGGCTTTTTCAACAATGATTTTCAGGAAGCTCGGCGTGCCGATGTAGCCTGCCGGCTTGAGTTCTGCCATGGCCTGGACCTGCTGCTCGGTTTGTCCGGTGCCGCCAGGGAACACGGTGCAGCCCAGCGCGTGCGCACCGTTTTCCATCATCGAGCCGGCTGGTACGAAGTGGTAGCTGAAGCTGTTATGTGCCAGTTCGCCAGGCCGGAAACCCGCCGCATACAGCGCCCGCGCCATGCGCCAGTAGTCGCGCCGCGTGCCTTCGGGCTCGTACATCGGGCCAGGGCTGGAAAACACGCGCGGCATGGCCGCGCCAAAGCCCAGGGTGCTGAAGCCACCGAACACGTTTTCAGCGCGCCCGGCCTGCTGGCGCGCCAGCAGGTCGGACTTGCGCGTGACGGGCAGCATGGCCAGCGCGGTGCGGCTGGTGATTGCAGCCGGATCGATACCCGCCAGAATCTGGGCAAATGCGGAGGAAGCGCTGCGCGCATGGGCAATCTGCGCAGGCAGGGCGGCCAGCAACGCGGCTTCGCGTTCGGCGGGGGCGCGGGTTTCCAGCGCATCCATGTGGAGTGATGTCATGAAAGGGTGTTGGGTTGAGCGTTAAAGCACGCTGAAATACGGGTTGAAGTTATTGGCTCAGACAGCATTCGCCCGCCAGCAACACGGAATCGGCTTTGTAAGGCTCCAGGGGAAACGGACTGTTCAGAAGGCAGCACAGTCCGACAACCGACAAGCGTGGAGGCTGTCGTCCCCAACCAGCCAGGGCCGCGGGACTGGCTTTGCCAGACCGCAGGCGCAGCGGCCCCCTCGGGGGGCAGCGAACCACACGAAGTGGGGAGCGTGGGGGCCATATCTAGGCCAGCCAGCGCTTGCGGCGCTTGTAGCTTTTCACGTCCTTGAAGCTTTTGCGTTCACCGCCACCGACGCCGAGGTAGAACTCTTTCACGTCCTCGTTGTTGGCCAGGTCGCTGGCAATGCCGTCCATCACCACACGGCCCGATTCCATGATGTAGCCATAGTCGGAATACTTCAGCGCCATGTTGGTGTTCTGCTCGGCCAGCAAAAAGGTGACCTTTTCGCGGGTGTTCAGGTCTTTGACGATGTTGAACACTTCCTCCACGATCTGTGGTGCCAGGCCCATCGACGGCTCGTCGAGCAGCACCATGCTCGGGTTGGTCATGAGGGCGCGGCCAATGGCGCACATCTGCTGCTCGCCGCCCGAGGTGTAGGCGGCCTGCGACGTGCGGCGCGTCTTCAGGCGCGGGAAGTAGGTGTAGACCTTCTCCAGGTTGGCAGCGATCTCGCCCTTGTTGCTGCGGGTGTAGGCGCCGGTCAGCAGGTTGTCCTCAATGCTCAGGTGGGCAAAGCAGTGCCGTCCTTCCATCACCTGCACCACGCCGCGCTGCACCAGGTCGGCCGGGGAAAGGTTTTCGATGCGCTCGCCGCGCAGCTCGATCGAGCCCTTGGTAACCTCGCCGCGCTCGCCCTGCAGCAGGTTGGAAACCGCCCGTAGCGTCGTGGTCTTGCCCGCGCCGTTGCCGCCCAGGATGGCGACGATGCTGCCTTCGGGCACCTGCAGCGACACGCCCTTGAGCACCAGGATCACATGGTTGTAGATCACCTCGATGCCGTTAACGTTCAGGACAATTTTTTTCGGTTCCATAAGGTTTCTTTTCCGTGTCTGTGCCAGGCCAGAGGCTTGCGCGCAAGCCTCTGGCCTGGCGGCTCCGCACAGGAAGCCGCACATGGCGTTCCTGGCGCGGCGTTGCCGCCATGCCAGGAACGCACGTCCTCATCAGGACTGGCAGTCCGCTGCGTCGCGGCGGGTCAGCTTCTTGTCGCCCAGGTACTTCTCGGAGCCGGCCTTGACCAGCGGCTTGATGATCTGGTCGTCCGACTGGTACCAGTCCGACGTCATGTTCCACTTCTTGCCGTCCCAGGTCTGCACCCGCGCCCAGGTCGAGCCCATGTGGTCGGCGCAGCTGGTCGAAATCGGGCGCATCACGCCGGCAAAGCCCAGCGCGTCCAGCTTTTTCTGGTCGAGGTTCAGGTTTTCCATGCCCCAGCGCACCTGCTCGGCGGTCATGACCTTGCCTTTGCCAAAGCGTTCCTGGGCGCGGCGCACCGATTCGATGCTCAGCATCTGGATGATCGCGCCGCGCACGTACAGCACCGAGCCCACTTCGTCTTTCGGACCCGTGCCCTCGCCCTTGTCGTGCACCAGCTTGAGGATGTCCTTCATGACCTTGGATTCGGTGCCCGAGCCGTTCAGGGCCAGTGCCTGGTAACCCTTGGCACCTTCGCCCACGTCGCGCACATCCGGCTCTGCGCCGGCCCACCACACGCCATACAGCTTGTCGCGCGGGAAGCCGGTGGCCTGGGCTTCTTTCAGGGCGGTGGAGTTCATCACGCCCCAGCCCCACAGCAGCACATAGTCAGGGCGGGCCTGACGCACCTGCAGCCAGGCGGCTTTTTGCTCGACGCCGGGCGCCGTCACGGGCAACAGTTGCAAGTCAAAACCGTGCATCTTGGCGCGTTCCTGCAGCAGCGGAATCGGCTCCTTGCCGAACGGGCTGTCATGGTAAACCAGCGCAATTTTCTTGCCCTTGAGCTTGTCCATGCCACCGGCGCTCTTGCCGATGTGCTGGATCAGGATGTCGGCGGCGGTCCAGTAGCTGCCCATCAGCGGGAAGTTCCACTTGAACGCCATGCCGTCCTGCGCCACCGACAGGCCATAGCCCAGCGTGAGCAGCGGAATCTTGTCCACCGGGGCTTTTTCGGTCAGCGCAAAGGTGATGCCGGTGGACTGCGGGTCAATCAGCGCCACGCCAGGGCGATTTTTCAGGCGCTCGTAGCATTCCACGCCCCGGTCGGTGGCGTAACCGGTTTCGCATTCTTCATAGGTGATCTTCACGCCGTTGACGCCGCCGTCCCGGGCATTGATCATCTTGATGTAGTCCTGCTTGCCGTTGGCCCAGGGCGTGCCGTTGGGCGCATAGGGGCCGGTGCGGTAAGACAGCAGCGGGAAGAACTGCTCCTTGGCCTGCGCAAAGGCGCTGGTGGACAGCGAGGCCGCTCCGGCGGCGACCACGGCTGCGGCAATCACGAGTCTGGAAAGCTTCATGGATGTCTCCTTGGAATAAAAGTGTTGAAGCACGGTGAAAAAACCTTGTTGTTCATTGAGTAAACACGGCGGGCGCGGCGACGGCCATCGGTAGTTGCCAGTAAGGACTTTCCATGAGCCGGTGCTGCCGCCCGCAGCCTTCAGTGGGGAAAGGGCCACAGGCGCATCTTCTGCTTGGCCATGG
The DNA here is from genome assembly GCA_000751355.1 of Polaromonas sp. CG9_12. Classification (GTDB taxonomy): domain Bacteria; phylum Pseudomonadota; class Gammaproteobacteria; order Burkholderiales; family Burkholderiaceae_C; genus Polaromonas. Next base: position 2,707,068 of record CCJP01000005.1, read on the forward strand.
ACCACAGCCGCGCCAGGCCATGCGGCTCGACGATCAGGAACCAGACAATCAGCCCGCCGAAAATCATCAGCTCGGCATGCGACACGCCGGCGGTGGAAATTTCGATGCCGAACAGGTCCATGAAGGCCGGCAAAAAGCGGTTCAGGGCAATCGGCAACACGACGATGAAGGCCGCGCCAAAGAAGGCGCCCATGATCGAGCCCAGCCCGCCGATGATCACCATGAACAGCAGGCGAAACGAAATTTCGACCGAGAAAGCCGCCGGCTCCCAGGCGCCCAGGTAGATGAAGGCCCAGAGCGCGCCGGCCATGCCGATGATGAAGGAGCTGACCGCAAACGCGCTCAGCTTGGCATACATCGGCCGGATGCCGATGACCGAGGCCGCCACGTCCATGTCGCGAATCGCCATCCATTCGCGGCCGATGGCGCCGCGCACCAGGTTCTTGGCCAGCAGGGCGACGATGACCAGCACGGCCAGGCAGAACAGGTATTTGGACGCCGGGCTCTGGATCTGCAGGCCGAACACCTGCAACTGGTTGACCGACACCGAGCCCGAGGCCGAATCGTTGGTCAGCCACTTGATGCGCAGGAACATCCAGTCGCTGAAGAACTGCGCCGCCAGCGTGGCCACGGCCAGGTACAGGCCCTTGACGCGCAGGCTGGGCAGGCCGAACAAAATGCCGAACGACATGGCGCACAAGCCGCCCAGGATCAGGGCCGGGATCAGTGGCATGTTGGGAATGCGAACAAAAAAGTTGTAGGCGCCATAGGCCCCGACCGCCATGAAGGCGCCCGAGCCAAGCGAGATCTGGCCGCAGTAGCCGACCAGGATGTTCACCCCGATGGCCGCCAGCGACATGATGACCAGCGGCAGCAGGACCGAGGCATACAGGTAGTCGCTGGCCATCAGCGGCACGCCGACAAAGGCAAACAGCAGCATCAGGCCAATGGCGATGCGGTCTTGGGTGATCGGGAAGATCTGCTGGTCAGCCCGGTAGGTGGTCTTGAACTGGCCGTTTTCTCTGTAGAGCATGGGAGTATTCGGTTAAAGAAGCGAAATGTAAAAGGCAAAACACAGCCGACGCTGAGCCGCTCCAAGCCAGTCAGGGCCACGGAACCGGCTTTGCCGGGCCGTGGGCTGAAGACTGCGGCTCCAAACACGCCTGCGCGTGCTTGGACAGCCTTCAGATGCACCGTCTCTGGCGGCGTGGCGCCCTGCAAGGGCAGCGGCCCCCTCGGGGGGCAGCGCATTACACGAAGTGAAAAGCGTGGGGGCTTTCATACTCTGTCAATGATCTTTTCACCGAACAGGCCTTGCGGACGGAACAGCAAAAATACGAGTGCCAGCACATAGGCGAACCAGATCTCGATGCCGCCGCCCACATACGGGCCCAGGTAAACCTCGGACAGCTTTTCGCCCACGCCGATGATCAGCCCGCCCAGAATGGCGCCAGGCACCGACGTCAGCCCGCCCAGGATTACCACCGGCAGGGCGCGCAGTGCAATCGTCGTCAGCGAGAACTGCACGCCCAGCTTGGAGCCCCAGATCATTCCGGCGACCAGCGCCACGATGCCGGCCACGCACCAGACGATGACCCAGATGCGGTTGAGCGGAATGCCGATCGACTGGGCCGCCTGGTGGTCGTCGGCCACGGCGCGCAGGGCGCGGCCGGTGGTGGTTTTCTGGAAGAAGACGCTCAACAAAATGACCAGGCTGGCGGCAATGGCAGCGGCAATCACGTCTTCCTTGTTGACCAGGATGCCGCCGGGAAACACCGTGTCGAAGATGAAGATCGGGTCCTTCGGCATGCCGATGTCGATCTTGTAGATGTTGCTGCCGAACAGCGTCTGGCCCAGGCCTTCGAGGAAGTAGGCAATGCCCAGCGTGGCCATCAGCAGCGTGGCGCCTTCCTGGTTCACCAGGTGGCGCAGCACCAGCCGCTCGATCAGCCAGGCGACGATGAACATGCATACGGCGGCAATCACAAAGGCGATCAGGTTGGCAACGATGAGGTTGTCAATGCCGGTCCACTTCGGAATCCATTCCGAGAACCGGGCCATGGCCAGCGCGGCAAACAACACCATCGCGCCTTGCGCAAAGTTGAAGACGCCTGACGCCTTGTAGATCAGGACAAAGCCCAGAGCCACCAGCGAATACAGCATGCCGGCCATCAGGCCGCCGATAAGAGTTTCTAAAAAGAATGCCATGAAATCAAATTCCTAAGAGCGTGTTTTAAAAGTCCCCGAGTCAATGGTGATGGCATCGTTGCGGATAAATTTGACTGTTTTTGGTATGGCAAAGAAGCGAAGCACGAAACATGGGCGGGCCAAGAGATACCCGACCAATTTGCAGGACCCAGCGTGGGGTGACATCAAGCCCCTGTTGCCGCCAGCCAAGCCGGGAGGCTGCCCGCGAAAAACTGACTTGCGCCGGGTGGTCAATGCTGTTTTGTACGTTGTTCGTGCGGGCTGCGCCTGGCGCTTGCTGCCCAAATGTTTTCCTCCGTGGGAGACGGTGTATGGCTATTTTTGCCAGTGGAAAAAACGCGGTATCTGGCAGCGCATTCACGACACGCTGCGCGCTGCTGTCCGGCGCAAAGCGGGCAGACACAAACACCCCACGGCGGGCAGCATTGACAGTCAAAGCGTCAAGACCACGGCGCTCGCTGGCGAGAAGGGCTATGACGCGGGCAAGCATATTCAAGGGCGCAAGCGACATATTTTGGTGGACACCCTGGGGTTGCTGATGGCCATCGTGGTCACGCCCGCTTCGGTACAAGACCGCGACGGCGCCAAATTGTTGTGCATGGCCTTGGGTGGCAGCTGCAAGAAGCTGCGTTGCATCTGGGTCGATGGCGGCTATCGTGGCAAATTGCTGGACTGGGTTGCCGCGCGGTTTCGTTTTGCGTTTAACGTGATACTTCGCTCAGACAACGCCAAGGGCTTTGAGTTGCTCCCCAAACGCTGGGTTGTCGAGCGAACGTTCGCCTGGCTTTACCGGTATCGCCGACTCAGTAAAGACTATGAAGTTCGCACCGATACATCCGAGGCGTTTGTGCATATCGCCATGATTAATTTGATGCTGCGGCGATTGCATGGGAACTTTTAAAACGCGCTCTAAAGATTCAGTGCGGAGCAGCACACGAAGCGGCAAGCGTGGGGGTATCCGTTCCCCACCAGCAGGGGCCGCGGGGCTGGCTTTGCCAGACCGCAGGCGCAGCGGCCCCCTCGGGGGGCAGCGCAGCACACGAAGTGGCAAGCGTGGGGGCATCCGTTCCCCACCCGCAGGGGCCGCGGGGCTGGCTTTGCCAGACCGCAGGCGCAGCGGCCCCCTCGGGGGGCAGCGCAGCACACGAAGTGGCAAGCGTGGGGGTCATATCAGTGGCTGGTGCCGAGGTAGGCGCTGATCACGTCCGGGTTGGCGCGCACCGCTTCCGGCTCGCCGTCGCCGATTTTTTTGCCGTAGTCGAGCACCACCACGCGGTCGGAAATGTCCATCACCACACCCATGTCGTGCTCGATCAGCACGATGGTGGTGCCGAATTCCTCGTTCACATCCAGGATGAAGCGGCACATGTCCTGCTTTTCCTCGACGTTCATGCCGGCCATCGGCTCGTCCAGCAGCAGCACCTGCGGCTCCATGGCCAGCGCGCGGCCCAGGTCGACGCGCTTTTGCAGTCCGTAGGGCAGCTGGCCGACCGGCGTCTTGCGAAAGGCCTGGATTTCCAGGAAGTCGATGATGCCTTCGACAAATGCCCGGTGGCGTGTTTCTTCCCGCTCGGCCGGGCCGATGCGCAGCGCCTGCAGCAAGAGGTTGCTTTTGATCTTCAGGTTGCGCCCGGTCATGATGTTGTCGATCACGCTCATGCCCTTGAACAACGCCAGGTTCTGGAAGGTGCGGGCCACGCCCATTTCGGCCACCTGGCGCGAGGACATGTGCGAGAACTTCTGGCCGCGAAAGGTGATCGAGCCTTCCTGCGGCGTGTAGACGCCGTTGATGCAGTTGAGCATCGAGCTCTTGCCGGCGCCGTTGGGGCCGATGATCGAGCGGATCTCATGCTCCTTCACATTGAAGGAAATGTCGGTCAGCGCCTTGACGCCACCAAAGCGCAGGCTGATGTTGTTGACGTCGAGGATGACGTCGCCAGTCTTCTTTTTTGTCATGGTTTTTTGTTCAAGCCGCAGCTTTGACCGGGGAAAAGGTTTTGGCGTCCGACAGCTTGAGCGTGGCGCTGACGCTGCCGGTTCGGCCGTCCTCGAACTTGACGACGGTTTCGATGAACTGCTCGGTGCGGCCGGCATACAGCGCCTCGACCAGCCCGCCGTACTTGTCAGCGATGAAGCCGCGCCGCACCTTGTTGGTCCGCGTCAGCTCGCCGTCGTCGGCATCCAGTTCCTTGTGCAGGATCAGGAAGCGGCTGACCTGGCTGCCGGCCAGCAGCGCGTCGCTGGCCAGGTCGGCATTGACCTTTTCGACGCATTCCTGCATCAGCTGGTAGACCTCGGGCTTTTGCGCCAGGTCGGTGTAGCCGGCGTAGGGCAGGTTGCGCCGCTCGGCCCAGTTGCCCACGGCGTCGAAGTCGATGTTGACCATGACGCAGACGCGCTCGCGGCCGTCGCCCAGCGCCACCACTTCCTTGATGAAGGGGAAGAACTTGAGCTTGTTTTCGACATACTTGGGTGCGAACATGGCGCCGTCGTTCGGTCCGCCCTTGATGCGGCCAACGTCCTTGACCCGGTCGATGATCTTGAGGTGGCCTTGCGCATCGAGGAAACCGGCGTCGCTGGTGTGGTACCAGCCGTCGGCGGTCAATACCTCGGCCGTGGCCGTCGGGTTTTTGTAGTATTCCTTCAGCAGGCCGGCCGACTTGACCATGATCTCGCCGTTGTCGGCAACCTTGATCTCGACGCCGCGAATCGGCACGCCCACGGTGTCGGCGCGTGCCTGGTTGTCGGGCTGCAGGCAGACGAACACGGCGGTTTCGGTCGAGCCGTAGAGCTGCTTCAAGTTGATGCCGATCGAGCGGTAAAAGGTGAACAGGTCGGGACCAATCGCCTCGCCGGCGGTATAAGCCACGCGTACCCGGCTGAAACCCAGGTTGGTGCGCAGCGGGCCATAGACGAGGACGTTGCCGATGGCGTATTTGAGCCGGTCCAGCGCACCGACGGCTTCGCCATTCATGCGCGCAGGGCCAACGCGCCGGGCGACATTCATGCACGCTTCAAACATCTTGCGCTTGAGCGTGCCGGCGTCTTCCATGCGAATCATCACACTGGTCAGCAGGCCTTCAAACACGCGCGGCGGCGCAAAGTAATAGGTCGGACCGATTTCCTTCAGGTCGATGGTCACGGTGCTGGCCGATTCGGGGCAGTTCACCACATAGCCGCAGGCCAGCCACTGGGCGTAGCTGAAGATGTTCTGGCCGATCCAGGCGGGCGGCAAATAGGCCAGCACTTCTTCGGCACTCGTCAGCTTGTCGAATTCGGCGCCGGCGCTGGCGCGGTCCAGCAGCGTGCCGTGGGTGTGCACCACGCCCTTGGGGTTGCCGGTGGTGCCCGAAGTGAAGAACATCGCGGCCACATCATTCGACTGGAGCTTGGCGACTTCGGCGACAAACCATTGCGGGTTTTGGGCGATGAAGGCTTTGCCTGACTCGATCAGCGTATCAAGCGAATCAAGCCCCGGCTCGTCATAGGTGCGCAAGCCGCGCGGGTCGTCGTAGTAGATGTTGGAGATTTGCGGGCAACTCTCGCGAATCTCGACCAGCTTGTCCACCTGCTCCTGGTCCTCGACCATGGCAAAGCGCACTTCGGCATTGTTCAGCGGAAAGACGCATTCGGCGCCGACCGCATCCTGGTACAGCGGTACCGGCACCGCACCCAGCGACTGCACTGCCAGCATGGTGGCATACAGGCGCGGGCGGTTGGCGCCAATCACCACCATGTGCTCGCCGCGCCGGAGCCCGGCCTGGCTCAGACCGGCGGCCAGTTGCTCCACCAGGCCTGCCAGGGCCGACCAGCTGTGCGCCTGCCAGATGCCGTATTCTTTCTCGCGCATGGCTGGCGCAGCCGGACGCTCGGCGGCGTGCTTGAGCAGCAATTGGGGAAATGTGGTCTGCATCCGGTCTTTGTCTCCGTGTGGGGCAGCTTCTTTTCAGGAAGGCTGGGGGTAAGAAACGAATGGTAGGGCTGCCTTTGACGCTGGCTTGTCGTTCCAATGACAATTTAAGGGAAAGTCCTAGTCGGGTGTCCCCGGGGGGCAGGCGCTTTTATCGGATAGAGCGGCCATCGCGCACCACCATCCGCCGCTGCCACGTCTGATGAATGGTTCCGCGCCGTGGCCACTGCCGTCTCCGTCAGCGTCCTGGCCTCGACCATGCGCGTGCCGTGCCAGTTGAAGGGCGCAAAGCTGCTGCGGCCAGCGATAGAGCTTTTGACATTGACCCGTGCGCGCGGCACGTCGTAGCCCTCGACCACGGGGCTCATTTCAACCGGCCGGCCTTCAACGTCGCCATTCGCATTGAGGGCCGTAAAGTACACCTGTGCGCCCCGGTGCAAGGGCTCCCAGAACCCCTCGCCTCGACCATGTTTGCGGGACTGCACGGCAGGACACGGACAACAGCGAAGCGGTGCAGTCGGTGCTGTGTTTTCGTGCTGCAAGGGGCGCAACATAGCCGGTGCCGATGGCCGTCTTTGAATTGACAATAAATTGTTATGCAGACGACAATTCAGGCCTTTGGCTTGTCCACTGCCCCATCAAGGCCTTCTTTTTCTGATTCATGTCAACTGACCTGACCCTTCACCAGCGCCGCAGGCAACCCACGGCAGACGAGTTGCGCAGCATTCCGTGGCTGGTCCTGCTGCGTCCCGACGAGCGCGCCCGCGCGGTGGCCAGCCTGCTGGTCGGCGACGCGCAGGCAGGCGATTACGTGTGCCGCGTCGGCAAGCCGGTAACCTACTGGTTCGGCGTCGTCGAGGGGCTGCTCAAGATGAGCGCGGACAATGCCCAGGGCCTGACCATGACCTTTGCCGGCCTGCCGCCCGGCGGTTGGTTTGGCGAAGGCACGACGCTCAAGCGCGAGCCCTACCGCTACAACATCCAGGCGCTGCGCAAAAGCGTGGTGGCCGGCCTGCCGATTGAAAGCTTTCACTGGCTGCTGGACCATTCGCTGGGTTTCAACCGCTTCGTGATGAACCAGCTCAACGAGCGACTGGGCCAGTTCATCTCGGCCCTGGAGATCGACCGAATGAACAACCCCGACCAACGCGTGGCGCGCAGCCTGGCAGCGCTGTTCAACCCGGTGCTTTACCCCGGCGTGGGCGAGGTGCTGCGCATCACCCAGCAGGAACTGGCCTACCTGGTCGGGCTGTCGCGCCAGCGTGTCAATGCGTCACTGCGAACAATGGAAGCGCTGGGCATGATCCGCGTGGAATACGGCGGCTTGCGGGTGCTGAACATTGCGGCGCTTCGCTACGGTATGTTCTAGTCGCCACCCAGTTCACTTTTCAGGTAGACGCGCAACGACAGGCGCATGCGTTGTTCCCGGTCCTCCCTGTCATTGCAGGCTGGAGCCGGGAACCATGCATTCTTTCCCGCAGGGCCGCGTGCAGCGGATCAGGTCCGCCATGCCAAAAAAAATGCGAAGTGCTTCGCGGGCGCTGAATAATTACAAAATACAAGCTAAAAAGTCATTTGCGCTTGTTCAGTAAGGGTTTAATGCTATGAATTAAGGAGTAAATGATGGGCTGGTTTTTGCGCCCGGCTGAACCTCTGGCACAACGCCTCCCGGACAGGCTTGAGTCGTTTGAGCTCAGGCGCACACAGGAGCAGCTGGTGCAAGGGGAGCCTTTCAAAAACCACCTCTCACAGCCCATACTCCCGCACAAACGCTAAAAACTTCGTCGGGCCGGAGCAAGCGTGCGGATCAATCGTCTTGTTTAAGCGCTGTGATCCGCAACCTCAGCGCATTGCTGATCACCGAGACCGAGCTCAGGCTCATGGCCACCGCGCCGACCATCGGCGACAGCAGCCAGCCGGTGAACGGGAACAGCACGCCGGCGGCCAGCGGCACGCCCAGCAGGTTGTAGACGAAGGCAAAGCCGAGGTTCTGCTTCATGTTGGCCACCGTGGCGACCGACAGGGCCCGTGCCGTCGCAATGCCGCGCAGGTCGCCCTTGACCAGCGTGAGCTGCGCGCTGTTCATGGCCACGTCGGTGCCGGTGCCCATGGCAATGCCGACGTCGGCTCTGGCCAGCGCCGGGGCGTCGTTGATGCCGTCGCCGGCCATGGCCACGATGCGGCCTTCCTTTTGCAGGCGTTCGACCAGTTGCAGCTTGTCTTGCGGCTTGACCTCGCCGTGCACCTCGTCGATGCCCAGGCGCTTGCCCACGGCCTGCGCGGTGGTCAGGCCGTCGCCAGTGGCCATGATGATGCGCAGGCCCGACTTGCGCAGCGACGTCAGGGCTTCTTCCGTGCTGGCCTTGACCGGATCGGACACCGCCAGCAATCCCGCCAGCTGGCCATCCACCGCCAGATGCATGACGCTGGCACCCGTGCTGCGCAGTTGTTCGGCCCGGTCGGCCAGTGGCGCCACGTCGATGCCGAGTTGCTCCATCAGCGTGGTGTTGCCAATGGCCAGGGATTTGCCGGCGACAACACCTTTCACACCAATGCCCGACGCGGAATCGAAGTCCTCGGCTTTTTCCAGGGACAGCTTGCGCTCCCGAGCCGCGTTGACGATGGCGGCGGCCAGGGGATGCTCGCTGCCCTGGTCCAGGCTGGCGGCCAGGCGAAGCACTTCGTCTTCGCTGAAGCCATTGACGCCCACCGCCACCTCGAACGCCGGCTTGCCTTCGGTCAGCGTGCCGGTCTTGTCGACGATCAGCGTGTCGACCTTGCACAGGTTCTCGATGGCGGCGGCGTCCCGGAACAGCACACCTTGCGTCGCGGCCCGGCCGGTGGCGACCATGATGGACATCGGCGTGGCCAGCCCCAGCGCACACGGGCAGGCAATGATCAGCACCGTCACCGCGGTGATCAGGCCGTAGACCCAGCTTGGCTGGGGTCCGAAAAAGCCCCAGGCAAAGAAGGTCAGCAGCGCGATGCCCACGACGCCATAAACAAAATATGCGGCCACGACATCGGCCATGCGCTGCATCGGCGCTTTGGAGCGCTGCGCCTGCGCCACCATCTGGACGATCTGCGACAGCACGGTCGCCGAGCCGACGTGCTCGGAGCGCATCAGCAAGGCGCCGCTGGTGTTGAGCGTGGCGCCGATCAGTTTGTCGCCGACCCGCTTGGTCACCGGCAGCGGTTCGCCGGTCAGCATGGATTCATCCAGCGCGCTGCTGCCCTCCAGCACCACGCCATCGACCGGCACCTTCTCGCCGGGGCGCACGCGCAGGCTGTCGCCTTCGTGTACCTCGGCCAGGGGAATGTCTTCCTCGCTGCCGTCCGGCTGCACACGACGCGCCGTCTTGGGCGACAGGCCCAGCAGCGACTTGATGGCCGCCGATGTCTTGGACCGCGCCTTCAATTCGAGCAGCTGGCCAAACAGCGTCAGCGAGATGATGACCACCGCCGCCTCGAAGTACACCGCCACGCGGCCCATCGAGATGAAGGAGGGCGGAAACACGCCAGGCGCCAGCGTCGCGACCACGCTGTAGAGGAAGGCGGCGCCCGTACCCAGGCTGATCAGCGTCCACATGTTGGGACTGCGGTGCACCACCGACTGCGCGCCGCGCACAAAGAACGGCCAGCCGGCCCACAGCACCACCGGCAAAGACAGGACCAGCTCGACCCAGCTTTGCGTGGCCATGTCAAACCAGCCCAGCCGGTGGCCGAACATGGCCAGCGTCGTGACGATCACCGTCAGCGGCAGCGTCCACCAGAATCGGCGGGTGAAAGAGGCGAGTTCAGGGTTTTCGTCATCGTCCAGGGTCGGCATGACGGGCTCCAGCGTCATGCCGCATATCGGGCAATTGCCCGGATGGTCCTGCCGGATCTCGGGGTGCATCGGACAGGTGTAGACCGCACCTAGCGGCGCTGCCGCTGACGGGGCACTCGGCGCACTCGGTGCGGCCGGGGTGGCCGGCGCATCGGATGCAGCCGTCTTGGCGGTGTAGGCCGACGGATCAGCCGCGAACTTCGATTGGCAGCGGGCACTGCAGAAATAGTACGGCCTGCCTTCGTGCGCCAGCTGGTGCGACGACGCCGCTGTCACGTCCATCCCGCAGACCGGGTCCTTCAGCTTGCCGGGTTCCTGCGGCGCATCGTGACGGTCATCCGCCTTCGCAGGGGCCGCGTTGGGCAACGGGGTTACAGGCATGTCCATCGATGATTCCTTCTGCCTGTGAGGGCGCCATAAAAGCTGTGGGATGCGCCGGGCTGCGTGACAGCCCAGGGTTTTGAGGCGTCCATCACGTCCCCCTTCAAGGCTTGACCGGGGCTGACGGCATGCGGTCCATCATCATCTGCATCATGGACTGCATCATCTGCATGCGCTTTTCCATCATCTGATGGTTGATGCCCATGCTGCCATCCATTGCGCCTTTGCCATGCATGCCCGACATGCCGGGCATGGCGCCCATGCCACCCTTGCCCATCATGCCGATCGGGCCGGTGCCGCCCATCATGGCCATGCTGTCCTGCATGACCAACATGTGCTCAGCCATCAAGGCGCTGCGCTGTTCCGGCGTCATGGCCCGCATGGCCTTCATCTGCTCGTCCATGCGGGCCATGGGTTCACCGGAGCCGCCCATGGGCATGCCCGCAGCGGACGCGCCATAAGGATGGTGTGCATCCCGATCGACGGGCGTCTGGGCACATCCGGCAAGGCCGAAGGTGAAGGCGGTGGCTGCGAAGGCCAGCGTGTGAAGTGACAGCATGTGAAAGCTCCTGTGGTGGGCGTGAAGAATGAAATCGCCGTGGTGCAATCAAGACTTGCGCGATCTGCCAGAAACCAAATCGACGTTTCAGGCAATGCTTCCTTGTAAACCTGAAGATTCCAGGCGTCTGTGCGCCAGCGAACACCCAGGCCGTTCAGGCGACGCCGACCCCAAGGCTCAGCCGCAGCAGCAGCCGCCCTTGCGAGCCGGCGCGGCAACTGGCGCCGCAGCCTGGGCTCCGTCCTGGATGGCCACGGGGGTGTAGCCCGCTTGCCGGATGACATCGCTCCACTGCCCGGCATGGAGGGTGTCCGATTCGATCTGGACGCGGTGGGCGTTGATGTCGATCTGCACCGTGGCGCCAGGGTCCAGCGCCTTCACTGCCTTCGTGATGGTGCTTGAGCAATGGCCGCAGGTCATGTCCTTGACTTCGAACGTGTTCATGGGTGGGTCCTTGCTGGGAACGGGTTGAAGAAGAAAGTACTTTCGACCCTTCCACCGTGGGAAGGTCAAGCGACGTTCTTCAGCGACCCCCCTGGCAGCACGGTTATGGGGCAATCCATCTTGACCTTGCCAGCATGAAAGCGCCCGGCCATGGAAGTCACGCCATGGCCGGAAAAGCAGGCTTGTCAACTGCTCAGCGCCGCAGGCTCGGTGTCTTCCGGGGAAGTCACGCTGATGGACTCGATCTCACGGGGCTCCAGCGTCTCTGAAGTGTTGGCAATCACCGCATTCACCGCAGCAATGAATGAATCGGGTGTCTGCCCGCCCCCGCCACCCACCACCGTGCCGCCGTCGCCGCAAGCACCCAAGGCCAAAGCCAGCGCAACGGCAGTGGACCCTTTGAAAAAAAGCTGATGGCGCATCATTTTTTCCTTAGTTGTTGAAACTGCCGGGAATTGGCGTGTTGAGGTAAGGGAACGCAGCCTTGAACGTGGTGGCATCCTTGCGCACGCCATCGGTCAGCGCCAGCGCGCCTGCCGGTGCATCGGCCGGCTTGCAGCCTACCTTGAGCGTGTACCCGGCGCCTGTCAATGCGCACAGAGCTCCCATGGACACCCGCAGGGACAGGTCCACCACATCGTCCCCGGGACGGCGTCCGTTCGGAAAACCAGCCTTGTCGTTCGCTGCCACGCCCAGCGGGTTTTGCGCCGCCGGGGCAACCGGGGCAATGGTGGTGTTCAGGCGAAGCATTTCCGAAGGGACGACGTTTTTCGGCTGGTTCAGGCCTTCAAGGCCTTGCAGGAACACCGTGACCAGGTCGGTCCTCGGGAAGTTGGTGGGCGCCTTGGCCGCAGGGAACAAGGTTTGCACCACGGCAGGCAAGGTCGGGTTGGTGACGTAGTTGATGAACTGCGCGTCGCCAGACGGTTTGGACGCGTTGAAGCGGTCTTTGTCATCCATGCCGATCACCACCTCGTTGACCAGCGGCATGCCGACGCGGGACACCTGCGCCCAGGCGCCGCCTTCCTTGGTGGCATTGTTCAGGCCTTTGGGCGAGGGATTGATCAGGCGTCCCTGCCGCACGCTGGCCGTGGTGTAGGCGCCAATGACCGGCTCGCCCGCCGTGGTCAGGCAGGAAATCGGCACTTCCAGGGCGATCGAGCTGATGTTCTTGTTTTCCAGGTCGTTTTTATTGCCATTGACCTCGGCGCCGAGCGGATTGAGGTTGAAGAGGTCAAAAATCTTGCCGACCGCAATGTTGAACGGCTCCTTGCGCTGACCGACGAAAACGCGGCCAGGCGCGGCGCAACCCGGAATGGCGACGCTGTAGATATGCTTGTTGGCATAGTCTTCGCAGCCCGTGGCGCTGCCAAATGTCTTGTCGCCGATATTGTCGACCGGCTTGTCAAATTCAGTCCCGCCGCCGGCTGCATTCGTCAGGCTGGTCTTGGTGCCGCTGCGGCGGTCGCCCCTGACCAGGTCGACGGTGTAGGTTTCACGCACATTGAGTTTTGGGTCGTTGACGGCGCTCAGGGGGCCCGAATTGATGAACGGAAGCAGCACATCCTTGTCGCCCACCTTGAGCGCCAGTTTTTTCGACGTGTTCTTGAACCGGAACTGGAACGTCAGGTGCTCTTGGGCATCGCCCACGTTGTCCCCATGAATTTCGTACAAGCCGTTTTGGTCGAACTGGTAAAAATACGGCCCGCCCTGCGGGTTCTGAAAAGGAATGTAGTTGGCAATCAATGTCACATAGTCCTGGCGGCCCGCCTCATAGCTGCGAAACATATACAGGTCAGTGCCGTCCACTTTGGGCTGATTGGTGATGAACGGCGCTTCACGGTGGCTGGACGCCTGCGCCGGTTAAGCGCTGGCAAGCGCCAGGGCGCTGACAACCGCAGTGGCTAAAACTTTTTTCTTGGCGAAGCTGGACATTCGTGTCTCCTGGGTAAATGGAAAAATTTCGCCTTCATGGCGTTGATGCCCGCACACGAATTTTTGTCGGCCGACCTTTCCACTTTGTACAGGACGGTGGGCTGCGCGCTGGTCACTTCGCAAGAGGGACAAGTCAAACCCTCATGCCGGGCCAGCGCCAAACCATCGACGCATTGGAACCCTCCAAGCCACGGGCGGCGGCCCCTTCAATGCAAACCTACAGGATGACCCGGCATCCGGCTACGCCAGGCCGGGCCGGCCGGCGGCAAGATTCAGGTTTTGACAGGAGGAAGCAAATAAACCCTTATCGGCGTTTCACGGCCATGGTCGTCGTCTCGACCCTCGTGATGTTCGGTCTGATGTACCTGAACACCTATCAGCTGGACCATGTATTCTTCAGCGAGACGCGGGCGTACATGGCATTGCTCATGGGCGCCATGATGGCCATCGTCATGCTGGCGTTCATGACCCACATGCTGGAAAACCGCAGCGCCAACCTGGGCATCGCGGTCGTCAGTGCGCTGGTCTTCGCCGGATCGCTGTGGCTGGTCCGAAGCCAGGCGACGGTCGACGACGTGTCCTACATGCGCGCGATGATTCCACACCATTCCATCGCCATCATGACCAGCACCCGTGCCCGGATCACCGACCCTAGAGTTCGCACGCTGGCCGATGGCATCGCTGAAACCCAGGTTCGCGAGATTGCAGAGATGGAGCAACTGATCCGGGACATCGACGCAAGGCGCTGAAGGCTCCCATACCTGCCTTTCCTCAACAGGGGAAGGAGTCAAGGCGGGAAAGTCAGCGGATTCAGGCTTGTCAACGGCCTGTGCAGTTTCGAAAATTCAAGAAAAACAGGCTTCTCCGCACATCTGGCAAGGATTTTCAGCTATTGATTCAGGAGCGAATCACAACAGGCTGGGCCGACGGTGGCATGTCCGGCATACGTCCCATACCGGTCCGTCTTTCGGCCAGCGCCAGCTTCAGCTCGCGTTCCACCCGACGCTTTTCACTGGCGCCGACTTGCGTGGCGACCTCGATTCGCAGCGGGCTGCAGCACAGCCACAGGCGGTCCTGGCGGGCGCCGCCGCGTTCCAGCCGCGCCCAGACCGGGTTCATCTGGTAGTGCCGGGTGTCCAGGCCGCGCACCACCTCGATGGCCAGCTGGCCTTCCGGGCTGAAGCTGATCTGCTCGCCATCGGCCGCATGCACCATGTAGAAAAGGTAAAGCGCTCCGGCCACGCTGATTTCCACCAGGCACCACACCGGAATCATCCACACACCGAGCCAGCCGAAGAACAGGGCGATGGTTGCACTGAACACCGCCAGCGCGGCAAAGCTCAGCAGCAGCTGGCGCGGCGTCAGCGCGCAGCGCCGTGTCAGGCGCCAGCGGGGCGGGTCTTCTTGGCCCGCATCTGCCGCAGGCGGCCTGCCGTCATCGGTTGATAAAAAAGTGTTCATGGTGTCAGGCGATAAGGAAGCTGCGCAGGTCCGGCACTCGCGCAGGGGAACGCAAAATATACCCGTGCCGGGCAAAAAGCAGATGCGCGGCCGGCAACGACCCCAAGTCCCTGTGCAATGCGCGAGGCCTCAGCGCCGCGCCGTCCGCGCCTGGCCCCTAAGCGACGCCACCCGTGCGGCAACGGCCGTCCTAAAATACCGTCCAGCCATGTCCGATCAAAATTTCCCCAAACCTCCCGCTTCCGGCGCCGTGCGTGTACGCACAGTGCCGGCCAACGCCAATGCCCCCGCACCAACGGTCCGCCTGAACAAACGCATGGCCGATCTGGGCCTGTGCTCACGCCGCGAGGCCGACGACTGGATTTCCCGGGGCTGGGTGCGGGTCAACGGCGTGCCCGCCGTGATGGGCCAGCCGGTGGCGGTCAACGCGCGCATCGACGTTGCCCGCGAAGCCGAACAGCAGCAGCGCCAGCAGGTCACCATCCTGATCAACAAGCCGGTTGGTTATGTCAGCGGCCAGGCCGAGGACGGACACGAACCTGCCGTGGCACTGGTGCAGCCGGAAAACCGCTGGCGCGAATGCAACAGCCGCATGCGCTGGGGCTTCGAGCAGTTGCGCGGCCTGGCGCCGGCCGGCCGGCTCGACATTGACTCGATTGGCCTGCTGGTGCTGACGCAGGACGGCCGCGTGGCGCGCCAGCTCATCGGCGAAGACTCGGAGATGGAAAAGGAATACCTGGTGCGCGTGAGCTACGGACCCGAAAACGTCAACGTGCAGGCGGCGTTTCCTGCTGAAAGGCTGGCAATTCTGTGCCACGGGCTGAGTCTGGATGGTCAGCCGCTGCGCCCGGCGCAGGTCAGCTGGCAAAACCCCGAGCAGCTGCGCTTCGTGCTGAAAGAAGGCAAGAAGCGCCAGATCCGCCGCATGTGCGAGCAGGTCGGGTTGTTTGTCACCGGCCTGAAACGCGTGCGCATCGGCCGCGTCAACCTGGGTCACCTGCCGATTGGCCAGTGGCGCTACCTGGCGCCGCACGAGCAGTTCTGAGGCGGCTCGACGCACCTTTCAGGGGGCGGTGCCCAGGCTATGGGCCTGGGCTCGGTTGCCTCTGCAGCGATGCATGCCAGGCCGACAGGTCTTCGATCTCCTGGTCGCTCAGGGACTTGGCAATGACGCCCATGACCTTGTGCATGCACCTGCCGCTTCGGGAGTTCTTGAGCTGCTCGGCCAGGTAAGTTTGCGGCTGGCCAGCCAGGTTGGGCGCATTGGGCAGGGTGGCCGCGCCTTGGGCGCCATGGCAGACTGCGCACGTCGCACGTCGCACGTCGCACGTCGCACGTCGCACGTCGCATGTCGCATTGCCATTCGCCTTGGCCTTGCTGGCCGCGCCGGCCATTGCCATGGCGCACAGGGTTGTCAGCTATTGCATGATTTCATCCTTTGTGGTCCCCCATGGCAGCGCCTGCGCCTGCTGACCGTGTTTCCAACCGCCTCAGTTGCTGTAACCGATACCAATCCCGACATGGAAAGAGCCAAAGCCCGTGACCGGAGTCTGAACACCATTGGCTCTCGCAGAAGCTTGTGAGAATGTTATCCCGGCACATCATTGCGCCACTGCAGCCCCATGACTTTGACCGGCTGGCCCGGAAAGAAAAGGGTGGGCGCCGGCGACTGCGCCTGATCGCGCTGGCGCACCGCAGGGACGTGGTGTCAAGATGAAATGCGCATCGGCCAGCGCGGCACGCAAACCCGCCTGTGGGCACGCAAGGGAACGCGCCCCCGGGTGGCGCGCCAGCAGCAGTCCGAATCGGCCTGCGTCTTTGGCGCCGTCTGTCCCCAGCAGGATAGCGCCGTCGGCCTGGTCATGCCGCACGCCAATACCGCGAGGCGATGGGCCGTCACCTGCAGGCCCTGAGCGAGGCGGTGCCTGCGGGACGCCATGCCGTGCTGGTACCGGACCGCGCAGGTATGGCATACCATGCCCAAACTCCCGCAGTTCCCGAACGTTTCCTTGTTGCCGCTGCCCGCGGGCTCACCCGAACTCAACCCGGCCGAGCAGGTGTGGCAGCAACTGCGCGACCGACCCCTGGCCAACCGCTGCTGCGACGGGTATGCGCAACAGTGGACGCCTGCTGTGACGCCTGGAATGCCTTCACCCAGATCCCCGGCGCCATCCGTTCCCTGTGCTCGCGCAGCTGGGCAGTGCTGCCTGCGGCTTCTGTCATTTCATGACACGGGATTGGTATCTGTTTCCAACTTCCGGCTGGTGGGCGATAGAACGTAAAACACGCTCAAGGAATTTGACAGTGCAACTTCTAGCCTGAATATTTCCAATATCTGGTTGGGGTGTTGGTGATTCGGAGCGCTTGGTTTGAACGGATCACGAAACCTTGAATCGAATGGGTGGCAATGCGGAGGATGGGGCGCGGGCAGAGATGTCCTGCTCACAGCCCTATTCGCTGATCGTGTCAGCGGCAGTGGCAGCGCCAAGAAAATGCAGCACGCTGTCATTCATTTTGTCGTCAAACTGATAAGGGTCAAATCGTTTGTATGGTAGTGCAACATTCGTTCTGTAATTTCCCCGACCATTGAAACTGAACCTGTTTGGAAGTTTCTGGTTTTGGGATTTTTCAATCAGGCCCCTGCCAGGCCGCCGGAGGCCCCCCCCCCCCGATGGCACAGACTGGCAAGCCTGGACCGACATAGAAAGAACGTATTTCCATGGCCCAACGAACCCAACTCGATGCTAGCTGCCACCCGCTGCATGAAGCCTACGCCTGCCTGCTCGCCAATGGCCTGGACGGCGCCGGTGAAGCCTTGCGCATCCTGGTCAATGAAGCCTCCCGCATTGAGCGGGCCCAGCACCTTCAGGCCACGCCGTACGAGCGCTCGGCCCAGCGGGTCGATTACGCCAACGGCTACAAGGACAAGACTGTTTTGACCCGCATGGGCGAAGTCACCTTCGAAGTGCCGCAAGTGCGCTCTGGCGGGTTCTATCCCAGCGCCCTGGAGCGCGGCAGTCGCTCGGAGCAAGCCATGAATCTGGCGCTTGCCGAGATGTATGTGCAGGGCGTCTCCACCCGAAAAGTCATCGAAGTGTTGCAAAAGCTGGTGGGGCCCGAGGTGAGCATCTCCAGCACGCAAATCAGCCGTTGCACAGCGCTGCTGGACACGGGCTTGCACGCCTGGCGTACCCGGCCCCTGGATGAGACACCGTACGTGATTTTGGATGCGCGTTATGAGCGCGTGCGCGAGGCCGGCCGGGTAGTCGATTGTGCGGTTTTGGTGGCCATCGGCGTGACGGCTTCAGGCCACCGCCGGGTGTTGGGCGTGTCGGTGGCGCTGTCAGAAGCTGAGGTGCATTGGCGGGCCTTGTCTAGACAGCCTGATTGAGCGCGGCCTGCGCGGGGTCAAGTTTCTCGCCAGTGACGACCATGCCGGTTTGAAGGCCGCGCGCAAGGCGATGTTTCCCGGTGTGCCCTGGCAGCGCTGCCAGTTTCACCTCCAACACAACGCACAGGGCTACGTCAGCCGGCTGGACCAGCGCACGCCGGTAGCGCGCCAAATACGCGGCATCTTCAATGCGAGCGATGCCATTGAGGCACAGCGACTGCTCAACGCGGCGCTCAAAGACTGGCAAGTCAGCCACCCGCAACTGGCCGCCTGGGCCGAGAAAAACCTGCCGGAGGGTTTTGCCGTCTTCGACTTGCCCGAGGCCCATCGGGTGCGCATGCGCACGACCAACGGCCTGGAGCGTTTGAACAAGGAGCTCAAGCGGCGTACCCGTGTCGCCACGTTGTTTCCTAACTCGGCCAGCTGCCTGCGCTTAATCAGCGCCTTGCTGGCCGAACAAGACGAGGAGTGGATGACCGCAAAAATCTACCTCTCCATGAAGCCCTGAGCATTGCCAATCACCAGTACCCAAGACCGAATCTCGGAAATTTACAGAAAAGAAGTTGCTTTATCGTTTGTATCCGCGCGACTCGAGCAATTCTTTCATCGATTCCTCAATTGCCACAAACTTCATTTCCCAGCTTCCAAAAGAACGTTCCTTTATCAGTTTGCGTGAACGTACAGTGATGTCGCTATGCCGGGAATCATTTTTGATCTTTCTCAAAAGGCTTAGGACTGCCTCCTCTTCGCCTTCAATACACTGGAAAAAGCAACCGTCGCCAAAATAAAGAACACCCGTCAATCCGTTGTTCCTGTTGTTGATGCGGGACTTCAGGAGAATGCGGCCCACAGTCGGCTCTATTCCTTTGAAGTTTTCCGACCTCACTGAGGTTGAGCGGCTGATATAGACAAGCCGGGTAAGGTTTTTCATATTTTCTTTGTATGTGAATGTTTTACGCAAACTTCAATAAGTTAGAAGACACAAGAGCCTTACATCACGCGCCTTGTTCCATTTCCAAATCATGCCGATATGTCGTAGCTTCGCCTTGCTGTGCTACCGCCAGGTCTGCAGCTTCGCGCCTAATCTCGGAATGATTTGTAAATGGAATGACAGATGCATTTTTGTCTGCGAAGTTTCTGACTTCTGCGTAACGCATAGCTGCAAATGCCCGCTGGTATTGCGCGAACGGCTTGTTTTGCATGAAAAACGACGTGGCGGGCGCTGCGGCTGCAAGAGTGTGCCGGGGCGGGGTTGAAAATAGCGCGCTGCAGGCGCATCTGATGCGTTGCATTTTTCTTATTTTTCTTTCTTCACCCACATGCAAAAACAAACCCGTCCCTTTCAAGCCGAAGTCGCCCAACTCCTCAAGCTGGTGACCCATTCGCTCTATTCCAACCCTGAGATTTTCCTGCGCGAGTTGATTTCCAACGCCTCTGACGCCTGTGACAAGCTGCGCTTTGAATCGCTGAACGACGCCGGCCTGTACGAAAACGACAGCGAACTGAAGGTGCGCGTGAGCTTTGATGCGGCTGCCAAGACCCTGACCATCACCGACAACGGCATCGGCATGTCGCAGCAGGAAGCCATCGACCACCTCGGCACGATTGCCAAGAGCGGCACCCGCGACTTCGTTTCCAAGCTGTCGGGCGACCAGCAAAGCGATTCGCAGCTGATCGGCCAGTTCGGCGTGGGCTTCTATTCGGGCTTCATCGTTGCCGACAAGATCACGGTGGAAAGCCGTCGCGCCGGTCTGCCCGCTGCGCAAGGCGTGCGCTGGGTCAGCGACGGCACGGGCGAGTTCGAAGTCAGCGAGATCGAGCGCGCCGAGCGCGGCACCAGCATCACGCTGCACCTGAAGGAGGACGCCAGCGAGTACCTGAATGCCTGGAAGCTGAAAAGCATCATCAACAAGTATTCAGACCACATTTCCCTGCCCATCCTGATGGAAAAGGAAGAGTGGAAAGAGGGCGAAAACGACCAGCCCGGCGAAATGGCCAAAACCGGCGAATGGGACACCGTGAACCAGGCTGCCGCCCTCTGGACGCGTCCCAAGAAAGACATCACGCCCGAGCATTACGCCGAGTTCTACAAACAGATCAGCTACGACAGCGAAGACCCGCTGGCCACCACGCACAACCGCGTCGAAGGCGCTACCGAATACACCCAGCTGCTGTTCATTCCGGCCAAGGCGCCGATGGACATGTTCAACCGTGACAAGGCCGCCGGCGTCAAGCTCTACGTCAAGCGTGTTTTCATCATGGACGACGCCCAGGCGCTGCTGCCCAGCTACCTGCGCTTTGTCAAAGGCGTGGTCGATTCGTCCGACCTGCCGCTCAACGTGTCGCGCGAGCTGCTGCAGGAAAGCCGCGCCGTGAAGGCCATCCGCGAAGGCAATACCCGCCGCGTGCTGTCGATGATCGAGGACCTGGCGAACAACGAGCCGGAAAAATTCAAGACCTTCTACGCCGAATTCGGCGCCGTGCTGAAAGAAGGCCTGGGCGAGGACTTCGCCAACAAGGAGCGCCTGGCCAAGCTGCTGCGCTTTGCCAGCTCCACGACCGACACCACCAGCGTGAGCTTTGCCGATTACAAGGCGCGCATGAAGGACGGCCAGGACGCGATCTACTACATCACCGCCGACACGCTGGCCGCCGCCAAGAACAGTCCGCAGCTGGAGATTTTCCGCAAGAAGGGCATTGAAGTGCTCCTGATGGCCGACCGGGTCGATGAATGGGCGCTGAACTACCTGAACGAGTTCGACGGCACGCCGCTGCAGTCGGTCGCCAAGGGCGCGGTGGACCTGGGCAAGCTGCAGGACGAGGATGAAAAGAAGGCCGCCGAAGAAGCACAGACGCAGTTCAAACCCATCTTGGACAAGCTGAAAGAAGCGTTGAAAGACAAGGCGTCCGATGTGCGCGCCACCTCGCGCCTGGTCGATTCACCGGCCTGTCTGGTGGTGCAGGACGGCGACATGTCCACGCAGCTGGCGCGCATGCTCAAGCAGGCCGGCCAGACGGTGCCCGAAGTCAAGCCCATCCTGGAAGTCAACGCCCAGCATCCGTTGGTCAAAAAACTTGAAGCCAGCGCCGAGTTGCCCGGTTTTGACGACCTGGCCAACATCCTGTTCGACCAGGCGCTGCTGGCCGAAGGCGGCATGCCGGCGGATCCGGCGGCCTATGTGCGCCGGGTGAATGCCTTGCTGGTGTGATGCTGTAATACCGTAATCTCAGCAATCTGACCTGAACGGGTCGGCTGACGAAAGTCCCGCAGGCAGTCCCTGCGGGACTTTTTTCGTTGGATGGATGAGGGCCGGTCATCTGCCGCCGGTTTCTTCGCATGGGAAGGCACGGCGCCGGCGCCTTTTCCGCGACCGATAATGGGCGATGAACATGACGGACCGCCTGTCATCGATGCTTTGCCGCACGGCCCTCATGCTGTGGCTGTGCTCCGGCGCCTCCATGGCAGCGCAGGGCGTCCACTGGTTCGACGGCGACAGGCCCGGCGTGCAGGCGCATGAGGCGGTTGCCGTGCTGGCCGACGCCGCCAGCCACGGCCTGGCGCCGCAGGACTACAGTGCCGGCGCGCTCGGACGGGCGATCGCCCGGGCGGAACCGGGTTCGCCGCCCGATGCCGCTTCGATGGCGCGCCTGAAGCTGGCGCTGACCACGGCCATGGAGCGCTACCTGGCCGACGTTCACTCGGGCCGCGTCGATCCGAAAAAGATTCACCACAACTTCAGCCCGCTTGCGCGCGAGCCTTTTGATGCCACCGCCTACCTGCAGGCAGCGCTGGCGGCCGGACGGCTTCGGGACGCGGCGTCCGAGGCCGCGCCGCGCCTGCCGATCTATGCCAGCCTGCGCGAAGCGCTGGCCGCCTGCCGCGCGCGTGCCGGTCATGCGGCCTGGCGCAACCCGCTGCCACCACTGCCGGGTGGCCAGGCGGCCAAGCTGGCGCCGGGGCAGGCCTATGCAGGGCTGGCCGCACTGGCCGGGCGGCTGGCCGATCTGGGCGACCTGCCGCCTGGCCTGCCGCCGCCGGCGCGCTACGAGGCGCCGCTGGTCGAGGCGGTGAAGGCCTTTCAGCTGCGGCACGGCCTGGCCGCCGACGGCGTGATTGGCCAGGCCACGCTGGCGCAACTGCAGGTGACGCCCGCTGCCCGCGCGCGCCAGATCGAACTGGCCCTGGAGCGGTTGCGCTGGACGCCACTGATGCAGGGGCCGCGCATGATCGTCGTGAACATCCCCGAGTTCGTGCTGCGCGCCTACGACGTGCAGGACGGTCGCATCCAGGTACAGGAAGAAATGAAGATCGTCGTCGGCAAGGCGCTGGACACGCGCACGCCCCTGTTCGACGAGGACATGCGCTTCATCGAGTTCAGCCCCTACTGGAACGTGCCGCCGTCCATCGCCCGCGCCGAAACCGTGCCACGGCTGCGGCGCGACCCGGGCTATCTGGCGCGCGAGGAGATGGAGTTCGTGTCGGCCGGCGGCCGCGTGGACCGGACGGTGTCGGCCGGCTTGCTGGACGCCGTGCTGGCCGGCAAGGCGCGCATCCGCCAGCGGCCGGGGCCAAACAATGCGCTGGGCGACATCAAGTTCGTGCTCCCAAACAGCGACAACATCTTTTTGCACCACACGCCGGCCACCGAACTGTTCCAGCGTGACAGGCGCGACTTCAGCCACGGCTGCATCCGTGTCGAGCATCCGGTGGAACTGGCCAAATTCGTCCTCAAGGGTATGCCGGAGTGGACGCAAGACCGCATCCAAAAAGCCATGAGCCGGGGTGAATCCGCTACGATGCGGCTGACCGAGCCGGTGCCGGTGCTGATTGCCTACGGCACCACGCTGGTCAAGGACGGCCGCACCTTTTTCTTTGACGACCTTTACGGGCTGGACCGGCTGCTGGATGCCGCCCTGCGCCAGCATTCGCAAACGCGGCCGACCCTCTACACAGACACCCCATGACCCCTCCCAGTATCCCGGCCCGCCGCCACTTCCTGCGCCAGACGGCCGGTTTTGCCGCCGCCCTGCCTGCCCTGGCCGTGCCTGGCGCCTGGGCCTCCGTGCCCGATGTGCCCGATGTGCGCGGCCTGGCGCTGGTGCACACCCATACCCACGAGAAGATCGACCTGGTGTATGCCAGCGGGGAGCGTTATGTGCCCCAGGCGCTGGGCTGGCTCAACCGTTTCCTGCGCGACCACTACACCGGCGATATCGGGGTGATCGACCCGCAGGTGTTCGACCTGCTGTACCGGGTGCAGCAGGCGCTGGGCAGCAAGGGCGCGTTCGAGGTGATCTCGGGCTACCGCTGTCCGGCCACCAACAGCCGCCTGCGCCAGACGCGCAGCGGCGGCGTGGCGAGCAAAAGCCTGCACATGGAAGGCCGCGCGATTGACGTTCGGCTGCCCGGCGTGCCGTTGGCCGATCTGCACCAGGCGGCCTTGTCGCTGAACGCGGGCGGCGTGGGTTTTTACCCGCGCGACCAGTTCGTGCATCTGGACACCGGCCGCGTGCGCAACTGGTGATTTCATTTCCATTTCAATCCGATATGTCGTTACTTTGCCTTGCCGTGCCCGAGCACTGTCTGCGGCTTCGCGGCTGATCTGGTATTGAAACGCAAACGCAATGACGCGCCAGTCTGGCGCTCAGGGCGGCTTGCCACCCAGGTAGGTGAAGGGATTGACCGGCTCGCCTTTCCACCACTGCTTTTCCGGGCCGAGCCGGAAAATGGCGAAATGCAGATGCGGCGCGTCCGGGCGGGCATTGCCGGTCGCGCCCACGTAGCCGATCACGCTGCCGCGCCGCACCGCCTGGCCCTCGGCCAGCCCGTCGGCATAGCGCTCCAGGTGCGCGTAGTAGTAGGCCAATCGTCCACTCGGGTCAAACTGGTAAACCGTGATGCCGCCGGGCTGGCTCAGAAACAGCTTGACAATGCGGCCGTCGTCCACCGCCAGCACCGGCGTGCCGGTGGGCGCGAGGATGTCGATGGCCTCGTGGCCGCGCTGGCCGCCGTCCCGGCCATCGCCAAAGGTGTCGCGCAACTCGCTGGCGCTGATTCCCGGCACCGGCAGCAGCAGGGCCGGTGGCTCGGCCAGCGCGCCGGGGGCCGCCGCAGGGGCTGAAGTCCCCGCAGGCGCAGCGGCCCAGGCGCTGCCAGCGCAGGCCAGACAAAGCAGGACGGCCACGCGCTGGCCGATGCTTCGGCGGGTCACCGGATGCTCAGGCATGGACATCCACTGCAAACCCGACCTTGACCGCCTGCGCCAGGCGCAGCACATCCCAGTTGGTCAGGTGAATGCAGCCGTTCGATTCGGACGCGCCGACGCGCGCCGGTTCGGGTGTGCCGTGAATGCCCCAGTGCGGCTTGCTCAAGCCCAGCCAGTACACGCCCACCGGATTGTTCGGCCCGGCGGGAATGTCGGCCTTGATGTCGGTTTTCTTGGTGCCCTTGAGTTGGGCGGGGTCGAAGGTGAACACCGGGTTTTTCGCGGCGTTCTTGATGCTCATGTGGCCCACCGGCAGCGGGTCCGAAGCGCCGCCCATGCTGATCGGAAAGGCGGCCAGCGGCAGCGCCGCCTTGTCGAGCAGGTAGAGCACATGTTCGGATTTGTCGATGCGCAGCGACGCCGCGCCAGCGGGCGCCTTGCCGCTGCCACTGGCCGGAACGACGATCCGGTCGCCAGCGGCGAAAGCGCTGCCCAAGTTGGCGCTGCGGAGCCATTTCGGGCTGCAATGGAATTTTTCGCCCAGCGCTTCCTGGAGCGACTCAAAACCCAGCGACTTGAGCTGCGCACGCGCCATCATGTCGGCGGGCAGCCGGGCAAAAGGGCCGGCGGCCTCGTCGGCGGTGAGCGTGTACTCGCTGAGCACCGGCGCAGGCGACTTGCCGGCCAGGGCTTTCCAGGTGGCAGCGTCGATGCGTCCGGTGGACGGCAGGCGCCTCGACGCCTGGAATGCCGCCACCATGCGGCGCATGTTGGGTCCAAAGGCACCGTCGATCTCGCCCGGAGAAAACCAGGCCTGGTCAAGCAGGACCTGCGCGCGCAGCACGGCATTGCCGCGCACGCCCTGGGCCAGCGCCGGCATGCCGGTGTCTGCGTTGACGTGCGCCATCAGCGCCACGCCTGTGAGGGCGCTGACCGGCTGGCGGTGCTGCGCGGCCATCGAAGGAAAGGCCATCGTGGCAGCGCCTGCGGCCAGCCAGGCCAGCAGCGGCCGGCGCGAAATCGGGAACGGGGAGGGCATCAAGGCTCCAGTAGGAAAATGTTGCCATGCTAGGGCGGCCTGCAGCTCGACCTTGTCAGCAAACGCCGTGTTGCCGGGTCACTGCAAACCGCCTTGTGCCGTTCCTTGCCAGACACCAACGGGCCTGGGCAATGCGGCTTCAGGCGACCAGCGGCGGCGCCTGCATCGCCTCGGTCTGCTCGATGAGCATGTCGACCTGGCCTCTCCAGTAGTCGCTGGAGCCGAACCACGGAAAATTGATCGGGAAGATCGGGTCGTGCCAGCGCTGCGCCAGCCAGGCGCTGTAATGCACCAGGCGCAGCGTGCGCAGCGGCTCGATCAGCACCAGCTCGCGCCGGTCGAACGCGCCGAACTCGTCGTAGCCATCGACCAGCGCGCCCAGCTGGCGCAACTGCTGGGGCCGGTCGCCCGACAGCAGCATCCACAGGTCCTGCACCGCCGGGCCGCTCCTGGCATCGTCCAGGTCGACAAAATGCGGCCCCGCCAGGCTCAGGCCTTCGGGCGTCCACAGGATGTTGCCGGGGTGGCAGTCGCCATGCAGGCGCAGCTGGCGCGCATGGGGAACGCTGTCAAACACGCCTTTGGCGACAGCCATGGCTTCGTCAAAGGCTTGGCGCCAGCGCGATTCCATGTCCAGCGGCAGGTAGCCGCCCGCCAGAAGGACATCGCGCGAGGCATTGCCAAACGTCTGCAGGTTCAGGGCGGGGCGGTGCACGAAAGGCCGGGCCGCGCCCACGGTGTGGATACGCGCCAGGAAGCGGCCTATCCATTCCAGCACTTCGAGGTTGTCCAGCTCCGGCCGCCGGCCGCCACGGCTGGGTGACACGCTGAAGCTGAAGCCCTTGAAATGGTTGAGCGTCGTGCCGTTCAGTACCAGGGCGCCGACCACCGGGATTTCAGCCGCCATCAGCTCGGCGGCAAACGCATGCTCTTCCAGGATTTGCGCGTCGCTCCAGCGGTCGGGCCGGTAGAACTTGACCACCACGATGTCGCCGGCCCGTTCCGCGTTGCCCACCGGGCTTTCCAGGTGCACCTGGTACACCCGGTTTTCATAGCTGGACAGCGCCATCAGGCGGCCGTCGCCCAGCAGTCCGACGCTGGCCAGCGCGTCCAGCACCACGTCAGGCGTCAGGTGTTCATAAACATGGATGTCATGGCGCGCCGCAGCCGCCTTGTTGTATTCGGTCATGCCCGATTGTCGCGCCACCGGGGATGCGCTTCAAGGTCTGCGGCAGGCGCAAAAAAGCCCGCCGGCTTTCAAACCGGCGGGCCTTGGGCACGGCCCGCTGCGCTTATTTCAGCGTCAGTGTCACGTCGATGTTGCCGCGCGTGGCGTTCGAATACGGGCACACCTGGTGGGCGGCATCGACCAGTTCCTGCGCTGCGGCAGCGTCCATGCCGGGCAGGGAGATTTCCATGCGAACGGCAATGCCGTAGCCATTGGGAATCTTGCCCAGGTCAACGCTGGCGTCGATGCTGGTGTCAGCCGGCAGGGTGATTTTTTTCATGCCGGCCACGGCCTTCAGTGCGCCGATGAAGCAGGCCGAGTAACCGGCAGCAAACAGCTGTTCGGGGTTGGTGCCGTTGCCGGTGGTGCCAGGTGAGCTCAAGGTAACGTTCAGGCGTGCGTCGCTGGATTTGGACTGGCCGTCGCGGCCGCCGGTGGTGTGGGTCTGGGCGGTGTAGAGCACCTGGTCAAGTTTCGTGGTCATGCGTTTCCTTGGAAAATCCCCGGGATCGGGGTGGGTTGAAAAATCGGAATGTGGGATGAAAAAAGCCGCTCAGGCCAGCAATTGCCGGCGCAAGGCCTGCACCCGCTGGGTCAGCGATACCAGTTCGGGAATCGAGCCATGCGTGGCGCTCAGGATGCAGCCGGGGATGCTGGCGGCCTGCGCTTGCAACGCGTGGCCTGCAGCCGTCAGCGTGATGTGGACACATCGCTCGTCATCGAACGCGCGCAGGCGCGACACCAGCCCGGCCGCTTCGAGCCGCTTGAGCAAGGGCGTGAGCGTTCCCGAATCGAGGAAAAGCCGCTCCCCCAGCTCCGACACCGACAAGCCGTCGCGTTCCCACAGCACCAACAGCGCCAAATACTGCGGATAGGTGATGCCCAGCGCCTCCAGCAGCGGCTTGTACCGCCGGGTCATGGCCAGCGAGGTCGAATACAGCGCAAAGCACAGCTGGTTGTCCAGCCGCAGCATGGCGTCGGCCTGGGCCTGCTTGTCGGTGGGTATTTTATCGAGCATGGCCAAATTATTGCACACAATTAAATTGTGTAAAATGTAACTGAGGTGGGCTGAAGGCAAGGTCATGCCGGGCAGGGCGCGGCTGCAAAAAGCGCGGTACTAAACTTGCCGGTCATGCAAAAAACCAGCACACCCTCTACCGGCCCGTCCACCGGCAAGCCCAAGCGCAAGACTTTGGCCGCAGCCCAAGCCGCCAAGCCGGCGCAGGTCATCGAAGAACTCCGTCCCGGCCAGTCGATCGAGCTGCTCCAGGAGCTGCACATCCTGACCCGCGAAGGCAAGCTGAACCAGGACACGCGGCGCAAGCTCAAGCAGGTCTACCACCTGTTCCAGTTCATCGAGCCGCTGCTGGGTGAAGTGTCCTCCGACGGCCACGGTTTCACGCTGGCCGACCACGGCGCCGGCAAGTCCTACCTCGGCTTTATCCTGTACGACCTGTTTTTCAACGTGGCGCACCGGGGCGAGCCGGTCAACGGCCACATCTACGGCATTGAAACCCGAGCCGAACTGATCGAGAAATCGCGTGCGCTGGCCGCACGGCTGGGTTTTGCGAACATGTCCTTTCTCAACTTGTCGGTGCAGGAGGCGACAACATCGGCCGGCCTGCCGCCTCAAGTGGACATCGTGACCGCGCTGCATGCCTGCGACACCGCCACCGATGACGCGATCGCCTTTGGCCTGGCCAAGCAGGCGCGCCACATGGTGTTGGTGCCGTGCTGCCAGGCCGAGGTGGCCGGCGTGCTGAAGAAGTCACGCGCCCTGAACCTGGGCAGGAACCCGCTGGCCGAGCTGTGGCGCCATCCGCTGCACACCCGCGAATTCGGCAGCCAGATCACCAATGTGCTGCGCTGCCTTCAGCTGGAGGCCAACGGCTACCAGGTCACGGTGACCGAACTGGTCGGTTGGGAGCATTCGATGAAGAACGAACTCATCCTGGCCAGCCGCCCGGCGCTGCCGAACGTGGCCAACATGGCCAAGACCCGTGCCGCCCAGACGCGACTGCAGGAGGTGCTGGCCGAGTTGGGCCTGGGTCAGCTGACGGCGCGCTTCGCGGTGGGCGCCGGGGACGCAGGGCCGGCTTGAACCCTTGCCAGCCTGTGCCGCGCCAGTTCTTGTTGCCGGCAGCGACCAGGCTGCTGCTGCTCCAGGGCGGCGCGGTGCGTTTGGATGGTGTCAGCGACGCCTTCCAGGCGCAGTTTGCAGGCGACCCGGTGATGGGAGAAATTTGACGTGTTCTTGAAAGCGCCGCTCCCGAGTCCTTGAAGGCGACGCATGCCTGCGCGTTCGCAGACATACGGCGGGCAACAGTTCAGGAATTAAGCTATTGAACCGAAGGCGCGCCTGCAGTAACGTTCACCGGCTCAATCCCCATGCAAAACCCGTTTTTCAAGGAGACCTCCATGCCCCCACGTTTGAAATTCGCAATTCTCGCTTCCACCGCCATTCTGGCCGCCTGCGCGCCCATGCCCTCGACGCCGCAAAGTACGATGAGTTTCTTTGTCACCAGCGCCAATCCGGGCCAGGGCGGCGACCTTGGCGGCCTGGCCGGTGCCGACGCCTATTGCCAGAAGCTGGCTGCGTCGGCCAAGGCCGGCAACAAGAACTGGCGCGCCTACCTCAGCGCCGCGCCGAGCGCTTCAAGCCCGGCCGTCCATGCGCGCGAGCGCATCGGCCGCGGCCCATGGCAAAACGCCAGTGGTGTGGTGGTGGCCACCAGCGTCGAGGACCTGCACGGCCCGGCCAACAGGCTGAACAAGCAAAACTCGCTGACGGAAAAGGGCGGGGTCGTCAGCGGCCGGGTCGATACGGTCAATATGCACGACATCCTGACCGGCTCCACCCCGGACGGCCGGCTGGCCACATTGGCCAGCGACACGACCTGCGGCAACTGGACGAAAAGCGCAGAAGGCTCGGCCATCGTCGGCCACCACGACCGCGACGGCACCAACCCCGATCCGGTGGCGAACGTTTCGTGGAATGCGTCGCACGGCACGCGCGGCTGCGGCATGGCTGCGCTCAAATCCACCGGCGGCGCGGGGCTGATGTATTGTTTTGCTGCAAACTGAGACTGTGCCCGGCCACAAGGCCGGGCGTTCGGAAAAACCGGGTTCTCAGCCCTTGGCGGCGTGGCTGAAGAAGAGCGGGTCGAGCACCAGTTCGCGCAGCGGCTGAATCCTCTGTTCCGACTCCTCGGCCTGCTTGCACAGCCTGGCCGCCTCGTCGCCAGCGCCTGAGGTCTGCGCCAGTTGCGCCATCTGGCGCAGCAGCATGACCCGCTCTTCAACGGCGCGCAAGGTCGCCCACAGGCCGTTGTCGATGGCTTCGTTGACCTGGGCCATCAGGCTTTTGAGCGAAAACGCATGCCCGGTATGGCAGCGAAAGCGAACGATCGGACCTTCCTCGATCTGTACCAGCACGCCATGGCAATCGGGGCAGGTGTATTTTGAAACCTTGCCCAGGTCCATGACCCCGGCCTTGAGGGCATTGCCTTCCATGGCGATGTGGTTTTCCAGCGCCAACTGCGCGTTGGCCGTTTGCACCATCTCGGGTGCAGCGGTGCCGACCAGCTCGCCCACCCTGGCGGCCAGCGCCTCCACCTTGCCGGCCAGATCGACCTGGACATGCGCGATGGCGCTTCGCGGCATGGACGAATGCATGGCCTCGTCGGGGTCCTGCACCAGCGCAACCCCCTGGTGGTCCTTGACGGCCCAGAGTCCGGCCGTGCCGTCGTCCAGCGCGCCGCTCAGGACCACACCGATGACGCGCGAGCCGAAGGCCGTGGCGGCAGAGCGAAACAGTACATCGATGGACGGCCTGGACCGGCCTTCCTTTGGACCCCGGCTGAGCCGGATGCCCTGCGGCGTGGCCATGAGGTGGCGGTCGGCCGAGGCGACATACACCTGCCCGTTGCTGATCGCCTCGCCATCCTGCGCAATTTTCACGGCAAGCCGCGTCGAATAGCCCAAGACCCGGTCCAACTGGCTCGGGGTGTCCGCCGGAATATGCAGGACCACCAGAAAAGCCGCTGGCAGGTCGGCGGGCAAGGCATGAAAAAATCCCCGCAGCGCCTCAACCCCGCCAGCCGAGGCGCCGATGACCACGATGTCGCGTTTTGGCAAGTCTGGGGTGGATGGCATCGGTCCAGTCTACGGCAATACCGTCCGCAGAGATAGCCGTTTGCAGGCACCATGCGCAAGCCGCGCAAGAAGGGGTGCCGTGAGGATATGCAGAGATTTTGCTATATAAAAAATAGCTGTCTGCGCTCGCCCATATTGCGCAAAAGCCATTTTTTTCCTTAAAAATCATGGTGGCCTGCCCATCGCTGCGCCAGCGCGTCAATTGCGAAACCGCCTGCGCGTCAGCGCCAGCGCGACCCAGAACGCGGCCACGCCATAGCCCACCAGCACGGCCAGGTGCTGCAGCCCCTGCGCCGGCCACTGGCCGAGGAACAGCGGGCGGATCAGTTCGACGGCGGCGGTCAGCGGCAGCCAGTCCGAGACTGTCTGCAGCACGCCGGGCAGCTGGTCGCGCGGAAAGAACACACCGCTCAGGAACATCGTGGGCGTCAGGAACAGCGAGAAGTAATAGGTGAAAAAGTCGTAGCCCTTGGCCAGCGCGTTGAAGATCAGCGCGATGCTGGCAAACACGATGCCCACCAGTCCCAGCAGCGGCAGCACCAGAAGCAGCATCGGGCTGTGGCTGATACCGAGCGCCAGCATCACGCCCAGAATCACCGCGCTGGTGAACAGCGACTTGAAAGCGGCCCACAGCATCTCGGCAAACACCACGTCGTCGAGCCGCACCGGCGCGTTCATGATGCCGTCCCAGGTGCGCTGCACGTTCATGCGCGAAAACGCCGAGTACAGCGCCTCGAAGGACGCGGCATTCATCGCGCTCATGCAGACCGAGCCGCTGGCCAGGAACACGATGTAGGGCACGGGGCTGCCACTCAATTGCACCTCCCCGATCAGCGCGCCCAGCCCGTAGCCAAAGGCGATCAGCGTGATCAGCGGCTCGGCGATGTTGCCGACCAGGCTGGGAACGGCCAGCTTGCGCCAGACCAGCAGGTTGCGCCGGAACACCGGCAGCCAGCGCCAGCTGATCTGCGGCGGACGCAGCAGCGCCGGCTGCCGGGTCAGCGCAGGGAGCGTGCGCGGGGATGTGGTCGTGGCGTCGGTCATCAGGCAGCCTCGCGGATCTGGCGTCCGGTGAGTTTGAGGAACAGGTCTTCGAGGTTGGCCGGGCGGTGCAGCGTGCGCAGCGCGGGATGGTCGGTCAGCGCGGCCAGCAGGCCCTTGGCGTCGGCGGTGTAGAAAAACACCGTTTCGCCGCTGACCTCGACGCGTGCGGCCATGGCCCGCAGCGGCGCATGCTGCGGTGATTCGACCAGCGCCAGTGCGCCCGCGCCATAGACCTCGACCACGTCGGGCTCCAGGTTGCTGGCGATCAGCGCGCGCGGCGTGCCTTCGGTCATTTTCTTGCCGTGGTCGAGCACCAAGAGGCGGTTGCACAGGCGCTCGGCCTCGTCCATGAAATGCGTCGTCAGCAGGATGGACTTGCCCTGCTGCACCAGCCGCTGCAGCCGCTCCCACATCAGGTGCCGCGCCTGCGGGTCCAGGCCGGTGGTGGGCTCGTCGAGCAGCAAGAGCTGCGGGTCATTGACCAGCGCCCGCGCCAGGCTCAACCGGCGCTTCATGCCGCCCGAGAGTTCGCTGAGCTTGGCGTCGGCCTTGTGGGTGAGGGCGGCGAAATCCAGCAATTTCGGGATGCGTTCCCGGATCACCGCATCCTTCAGGCCGAAATAGCGGCCGAACACCAGTAGGTTCTCGGCGCACGAAAAATCCGGGTCCAGGCTGTCGAACTGGCTGACGATGCCCAGTTGCGCCTTGATCGCCAGCGCGTCCTGCGGCATGGCCAGGCTGGTGGCCTGGCCGTTGGGAAGGTAGCGGATGCTTCCCGAGTCGGGGCTGGTCAAGCCCAGGCACATGCGGATGGTGGTGGTTTTGCCCGCGCCGTTCGGGCCGATGACGCCCAGGCATTCGCCCGGCGCGATGGAAAACGACAGCTGGTTGACGACGGTGGTGTCGCCGTAGCGCTTGCTCAGGTCGACCACTTCAAACAGGGGCTGGGTCATGCGGCTATTGTGCCCATCGGGGGCGCGCGCTATGCATCTCAGGCGTCTTCGCCGTAGTCGTGGTCCGGGTGGTTGACGGCGCCGAGCTTCCAGTAGCCCCGGCCAATAATCTGGCTGCGCGGCAGGCCCAGCTCGCCGGTCAGCAACTCGCGGATGCGGCGCATGGCGGCAGCCTCGCAGGCCAGGTAAACCCGGCTTTGCGCAGCAGGCGCACCGGCCTGGCGCAAGGCCTGCTCCAGTGCCAGTCCGGCATGCTGCTTGTCCGCTGCGCGAACGACCCACCGGGCGCTGAGTTGCGCCGGGCTGCACAGGGCGCGCTCCTCGGCGGCGTCGGACACCTCGACCAGCACACGGACGCGGGCCGTGGCCGGCAGGCGCGCCAGGATGGTTTCAAAGGCCGGCAATGCGCTGTCGTCGCCAATCAGCAGGTGTTCCACCGCCTGCAGATCGACCTGGTAACCGGGGCCGGGACCCATCAGGAACAGCACCTGTCCGGTCTCTGCCTGCGCTGCCCAGGTCGAGGCCGGGCCTTCGCCGTGCAGCACGAAATCGACATCGACTTCGCCGGCCTCGGGCCGCACCGCCCGCGGCGTGTAGGTGCGCATCGACGTGGCGCGCGGGCCGTCGGGCAGGGGCCGCACCGGCTCGGTCTGGCCAGGCTCGGGAAAGATCAGCTTCAGGTAGCTGGCCGGGTCGCCCGCCTCAAAGCCTTGGAGTTCGGTGCCGGTCAGCGTGATGCGGCGCATGGCCGGGCTCAGGATCTGCACGCGGCTGACCTCGACCCGGCGCGGCGGCCGGCGCTTGCGCGGGGCATTCTCCGCAGCGGCAGGGGGGGACGAAACAGCGCGGGAAGGTGCTTGCATAGAAGGGCTTTCGGGTGGCAGGTCGGTGACCGGCTGGGGCGTTGCAGGGTGTTGCAATCGAGAATGATTGTCAGCCAAAAGCGCCTGGACCGCTGTCCGCAAGGTCAAGCCCGACGCAGGCCGCACGGCTGAAGTAAAGTAGCCGCTCGCGGTTGGCTGGCCAAGACTGCGCCTGGCCCTTGCTTTTTTTGCTCCCTTTTTTACCTCTCCCTTATGACCACCTTCGGAACCCCTTTGTCTCCCCATGCCACCAAGGTCATGCTGCTCGGCTCGGGCGAACTGGGCAAGGAAGTGCTGATCGCGCTGCAACGCCTGGGCGTGGAAACCATCGCCGTGGACCGCTACGACAACGCCCCCGGCCAGCAGGTGGCGCACCATGCGCGCACCCTCACCATGAGCGACCCGGCGCAGCTCAAGGCCCTGATCGAGCGCGAAAAGCCCGACCTGGTGGTGCCCGAGATCGAGGCGATTGCGACCGCCATGCTGGAAGAACTTGAAACCGCCGGCGTGGTGCGCGTGGTTCCCACGGCCCGGGCTGCGCGTCTGACCATGGACCGCGAGGGCATCCGCCGGCTGGCCGCCGAAACCCTGGAATTGCCGACCAGCCCGTATGTGTTTTGCGATTCGCTGGAGGCATTGCAGACCGCCATCGACAGCAAGATTGGCTACCCCTGCGTCGTCAAGCCGGTGATGAGTTCGTCGGGCAAGGGCCAGAGCAAGATCGCCCTGCCCAAAGACGTGGCGCCGGCCTGGGACCAGGCCATGGCCGGCGGGCGGGTCAGCCACGGACGGGTGATTGTTGAAGGTTTTGTTGATTTTGAGTATGAAATCACGCTGCTGACGGTGCGCGCCGTGGGCGCCGACGGCGCAATTGAAACGCAGTTTTGCGAACCGATCGGCCATTTGCAGGTCAGCGGCGACTATGTCGAAAGCTGGCAGCCGCAGCCAATGCGGCCGGCTGCGCTTGAAAGAAGCCGCGCCATTGCCAAGGCCGTGACCGACAACCTGGGCGGCCAGGGCGTGTTTGGCGTGGAATTGTTTGTCAAGGGCGACGACGTCTGGTTCAGCGAAGTCAGTCCGCGCCCGCACGACACCGGCATGGTGACGCTGTGCACCCAGTGGCAAAACGAGTTCGAGCTGCATGCGCGCGCCATCCTGGGGCTGCCGGTCAACACCGCGCTGAAAAGCCCGGGCGCCAGCGCCGTGATCTATGGCGGCGTCGATGCGGCGGGCATCGTGTTTGACGGCGTGGCCGAGGCGCTGCAGGTGCCGCAGACCGACATCCGCCTGTTCGGCAAGCCCGAGAGCTTTGTCAAACGGCGCATGGGCGTGGCGCTGGCCTTCGATGACGATGTCGAGGTGGCGCGCACGCGGGCCCAACTGGCGGCTTCGAAAGTCCGGCCCCGCATTGCTTGATGGCAGCCCGCTGGGAGGGAAATTGGCCCATGCGAGTGTCCGACCTGATGTCCTGGGCCGACGATTCCTCGCTGCACGTTTTATTGGCAGCGCTGGTCGCGGTGCTGCTGGCGCTGCTGGTGCACCGGCTCAGCGCCAGTGTGGTGTTGCGCCTGACGCGTTCCCTGCCGGTGTCGAACCAGGCGGCGCGGCAATGCCGCGCGCCGGCCCAGCTGCTGATGCCGCTGCTGGCGCTGCAGGCGGTCTGGCAGGGGGCGCCCGACAGCTTTGCGCTGATTGCCGGCATCCGACATGCCAACGGCCTGCTGCTGCTTGCCGCGCTGACCTGGCTGGGCCTGCGTGCCGTTCGCGGTGTGGCCCAGGGCATCATCGCTTTGTACCCGGTGAATGTGGACGACAACCTGCAGGCGCGCCGCATCCACACCCAGACGCGCATGCTGGCCCGCACCGCCATGTTCATCATCGTCGTGGCGGGACTGGCGCTGATGCTGATGACCTTTCCGGGCGCGCGCCAGATCGGCGCCAGCCTGCTGGCGTCGGCCGGCGTCGTCGGCCTGGTGGCGGGCATTGCGGCGCGGCCGATCTTCAGCAACCTGATCGCCGGCTTGCAGATTGCGCTGGCGCAGCCGTTTCGCATCGACGACGTGCTGATCGTCCAGGGCGAATGGGGCCGGGTCGAGGAAATCACCGGCACCTATGTCGTGCTGAAAATCTGGGACGAGCGCCGGCTGGTCATTCCGCTGCAGTGGTTCATCGAGAACCCGTTCCAGAACTGGACGCGCAACAGCGCGCAGATCATCGGCACGGTGTTCCTGTGGGTGGACTACCGCATGCCGCTGGCGCCTTTGCGCGAAGCGGCACGTCTGGCCTGCGAAGCCGCCCTTGAATGGGACCAGCGGCTGTGCCTGCTGCAGGTGGTGGAGGCGGGCGAGCGCAGCATGCAGCTGCGGGTGCTGGTGACGTCGAGCAATTCGAGCCTGAACTGGGATTTGCGCTGCAAGGTGCGCGAAGCGCTGGTGGACTGCATGCAGCGCGACTGGCCTGAGCATTTGCCGTTGATGCGCGCTGAGGTGGGGGAGCGTTCCGGGGTTGCGTCTGGTGCTGTTTCTGTTCCTGTTCCTCGGGGTGATGGGGTGCCGTTGGGTTGAGCTTGTGGTTTGATTGTTTGCTGGGTGGGTTTTTCTTGGCTTTGCTGGCCGGGGGTTGCCCGGCGGCAACTCACTTTTCTTTGCTTCGCCAAAGAAAAGTAAGCAAAAGAAAGGCGACCCGACTGTCCGGGTCCCTGCGCTTCGCTACGGGCAACCTGCGCTGCCTGATAAAAATGGGGGTCCGCGCAAACTCGCTTCACTGCGTTTCGCTCAAACAGCGCGCGGCCCTGATCCCATTTTTCTCAGGCATCGCAGGCCCAGCCAGAACGGGGCAGGCAGGGAATGAAAATCTAAACAGCCAAACAGCCAAACAGCCAAACAGCCAAACAGCCAAACAGCCAAACAGCCAAACAGCCAAACAGCCAAACAGCCAAACAGCCAAACAGCCAAACAGCCAAACAGCCAAACAGCCAAACAGCCAAACAGCCAAACAGCCAAACAGCCAAACAGCCACAGCACCGCGTTCTAGACAATAAACGCTACTAATTAAATAGCTGCTTACGCAGGCTTAGCATGCGCAAGCAGTACATTTGATGCACTAAGTTCCGTATCCGTATCCGTATCCGTATCCGTATCCGTATCCGTATCCGTATCCGTATCCGTATCCGTATCCGTATCCGTATCCGTATCCGTATCCGTATCTGTATCTGTATCTGTGTCCGTATCTGTATCTGTGTCCGTGTCTGTGTCCGTGTCCGTGTCCGTGTCCGAACCCGAACCCGAACCCGAACCCGCCAGTCCCGTTCTGGCTGGGCCTGTGATAAGCGGCAAAAGCGGGATCAGGGCCGCGCGCTGTTTGAGCGCAACGCAGTGAAGCGAGTTTGCGCGGACCCCCGCTTTTGCCGCTTATCGCAGGTTGCCCGTAGCGAAGCGAAGGGACCCGGACAGTCGGGTCGCCTTTTCTTTGGTGACTTTCTTTTGGCGAAGCAAAAGAAAGTTACTTGCCGCCGGGCAACCCCCGGCCAGCAAAGCAAAGCAAAGCTAAGCAAAGCAAAGCAAAGCAAAGCTAAGCAAAGCTCAACAAAGCCCCGGCACCCATCAACCAAAAAACCTGACCAAGAATCCACACCGAAAAATCAAGCTGAAAATCCAGACGTTTCCAAGCCAAAAAGTGCTTTTGCGCAATACCCGTAAGCGCAAACAGCTATGAAATAAATAGTGAAATCAGACTCCGCTACTGCGCCAGTCATGCGCCCCGCGCCCCTGCAGCACCGCCTGGGTATGCCGCGCAATCATCAACTCCTCATTGGTCGGAATGACCCACACTGCCACCCGGCTGCCCGCCGTGCTGATGCACCGGGCGCCAGAGCCACCCGCCTGGTTGGTCTCCTCGTCCAGTGCCACGCCCAGCCAGGCGGCATCCTCGCAAACCCGGCGCCGCAAACTGGCGCTGTTCTCGCCAATGCCGGCGGTGAACACCAGTGCCTCCAGCCCGCCCAGCGACGCGGCCAGGCTGCCGAGCTGCTGCGCGATGCGGTACACATACAAGTCGATGGCCTGCCGGGCTTCAGGCGCTGCACTGGCTTCGACCGTGCGCATATCGCTTGAAATGCCTGACACGCCGAGCAGGCCCGACTGCTCGTACAGCAGCTTTTCCACTGCCTGAACGCTCATGCCCAGCCCACTCATCAGGTACAGCACCACGCCGGGGTCCAGGCTGCCGCAGCGGGTGCCCATCACCAGGCCGTCGAGGGCGGTAAAACCCATGGTCGAGGAAACGCTGCGCCGGCCCCGCATGGCGCACAGGCTCGCGCCATTGCCCAAGTGCGCAACGACGACGCGGCCATTCGACACGGCGCCCAATTGGTCGGGCAGCACGCTGGCAATGTATTCATACGACAGGCCATGAAAGCCGTAGCGCTTCACGCCGGCCTCGGTGATCTGGCGTGGCAGTGCGCAGGCCTGCGCCACCCAGGGCTGCGTGGTGTGGAATTCTGTGTCAAAGCAGGCGACCTGCGGCAGGTCCGGGTACAGGCTGGCAATCGCCCGGATGGCCGACAGGTTGTGCGGCTGGTGCAGCGGCGCCAGCGCGGTGAAGCCGGCCAGCTGCGCCAGGATGGCGGGCGTGACCCGCGCCGGCCGCGTGAACAACTCGCCGCCATGCACCACCCGGTGGCCGACAGCCCCCAGCGTGCGCCCGGCCGCATGTTGGCCCAGCCACTCGAACAGCGCTTCAAACGCCTCTTCCGGCCCCAGCACCGGGTCGTCCGACACGCTGATGCGCCGGTCTTCAAGCGGTTCGCCGCTTTGCCCCCAGACCCGCAGGCGCGGCGCGCTGCCGATGCCCTCGATCCTGCCGTTGGCGATGCGCTGCAGGGCCGCATCAGGCAGCACGTCGTAGGCGGCAAACTTGACACTCGACGAGCCCGAGTTGATGACCAGCAGTGTCTGCGTCATGCCGGCGCCAGGGCTTTGCGCCGGTGCTCTGTCAGCAACAGGGCCATGGCGCACGAGGCAATGCGCGAATGCGCCGAGTCGGCCCGGCTGGTCAGCACGATGGGCACTTTCGCGCCCATCACCAGCCCGGCGGCCTGCGCGCCGCCCAGGTATTCGAGCTGCTTGGCCAGCATGTTGCC
This sequence comes from Polaromonas sp. CG9_12, assembly GCA_000751355.1. GTDB lineage: Bacteria > Pseudomonadota > Gammaproteobacteria > Burkholderiales > Burkholderiaceae_C > Polaromonas. The sequence continues at coordinate 2,745,814 of CCJP01000005.1, forward strand.
CGATTCCAGGTCGGGCACCACCAGAATGTCGGCGTCGCCGGCAACTTCTGACTGGATGCCCTTGGTCTTGGCGGCGGCCAGCGACACGGCGTTGTCGAAAGCCAGCGGGCCATCGACCAGCCCGCCGGTGATCTGGCCCCGGTCGGCCATCTTGGACAGGGCGGCGGCATCCATCGACGAGCGCAGCTTGGGCGTGACGGTTTCCACTGCCGAAAGAACAGCCACCTTGGGCCGGTCAATGCCCAGCGCATGCGCCAGGTCAATGGCGTTCTGAACGATGTCGACCTTGGCGTCGAAGTCGGGCGCGACGTTGATCGCCGCGTCGGTGATCAAGAGCGGCTTGGGGTAGCGCGGCACGTCAAGCACGAACACATGGCTGACCCGGCGTTCGGTGCGCAGGCCGAATTGCGCGTTGACCACAGCACTCAGCAATTCGTCGCTGTGCAGGCTGCCTTTCATCAGCGCCTCCACCTCGCCGGCGCGGGCCAGCTCGACCGCCCTGGCGGCGGCCGCATGGCTGTGCGGCACATCGACGATGGAAAATCCGCTCAGGTCGAACCCGCATTCCCCGGCCAGGCTGCGGATGCGCGACTCCGGCCCGATCAGGATGGCCTGGATCAGCCCCAGCCGGTCGGCGTCCAGCGCACCTTCGAGCGCCTCGCGGCTGCACGGATGGACCACGCCCATGCTGATGCGGGGAAGGGCCCTGGCGGCATTGAGCAACTGGTCATAGCGCAGGTTCTTGTCGGCCATCAGCGGCTCGGGCAGGTCGGTGCGCGCAATGCGCAGCTTCTCGGCCGGCGCCACCACCTGCGCCTCGCCATCAATCACCACGTCGCCGTCCTGGTCGGTGCAGGTGGTGTGCAGCCAGACATGGCGATGGGCCGCCTCCAGCGCGGTCACCGTGACGGCCACGCTCAAGGTGTCGCCGATATGCACCGGCTTGAGAAACTCGAGCGTCTGGCCCAGGTAGATCGTTCCCGGGCCGGGAAACTGCGTGCCCAGCACAGTCGAGATCAGCGAGCCGCCCAGCATGCCGTGGGCAATGATTTCGTGGAAGTGGCTGGTTTGGGCATACAGCGCATCGACATGCGCCGGATTCACGTCGCCCGAGACGGCGGCGAACAGCTGGATGTCGCGCTGCGTGACCTGGCGCTGCAGGCTGGCACCGTCGCCGACACGAATCGTGTCGAAGGGATGGTTTTCAAGGAAATCGGCTGGCGGGCCGGGCTGGGTGATAAGCGCATCCATGGTGTTCCTTTGTTCTCGTGCGGCCAGCTTAGCCCATGACGTGGTAGCCGGCATCGACGTAGGTGACGTTGCCGGTCAGCGCGCGGGCCGCGTCGCTGCACCGCATGGCGGTGACGGCGCCGACATCGGCAATCGTCACCAGCTGGTGCTGGGGCGCGCGGCTGGCGGCTTCGTCCAGCAGCTGCTCGAAGTCGCCGATGCCCGAGGCCGCCCGCGTCTTGATCGGGCCGGGCGAGACCGCATGCACGCGGATGCCGGCCGGGCCGAGTTCGGCCGCCAGGTAGCGCACCGACGCTTCGAGCGCGGCCTTGACCGGCCCCATGATGCCGCAGCGGTCGATGACCTTTTGCGCGCCGTAGTAGCGCATGGTCACCAGCGTGCCGCCGCCGGCCATCAGCGGCTCGGCCAGTTTGACGACCAGCCCTTTCTTGCCGGCCAGCATCGGCAGCGCGATGGTTGTTTCTGCGTCGGAGCTGGTGTTTGCGTTGGGGATCATGGGGCGCTTTTCGAGGAAACCAGGAAACCAGGACAAAGTGGCCGGGTGCGTCTTCAACTGCCGGGTAGCCGCGCGCCGGGTTGCCCATCGGCGGCGGCGTGACGCGCTGGCCGCCGTGCTGCTGCAGCCAGTGCTCCACGGCGGGCCAGCCGTGCAGCGGCGGCCGCAAGACCTGCCGGGCCGGGCAGGACCAGGCCCAGGATTGAAATTTTCCGGCGCATGGCCGTGGTCGTGTCCGTGTCCGGCACGCATGCCGTCTGCTCCGTATTCATTGGGGTTGCTTCAAATGCTGCGGGTGAATGAAGGCGGTGGCCCCGTCATGTGGCGCCGCGGCGCTGACAGGGCGGAAACGGGACCGCCTTGGCGCGAACCGCAAACCGGACGAAACGAAGCGCGTGCCGGCCCGGTTCAGCCGCGAAGCGCCAGGTTCAGCTGGTCCACCAGCTCTGCCCAGTCGGCGTCTTCGAGCTTTTCTTCTTTCAGGAACGCCGCCTGCGAATCCGTCCAGAACGGCGCGTCCGCCAGCTCGATGTCGCTTCTCAGGGGTGAATGCGTGGCGATGAACAGCCGGATGGCCGGCTCGTCGGCGGGCAAGCCGAGTTGTGCAAAGAGATCGCTGAATTGATGAATAGGCTGGTCCATGAAGATCCTTGAAGAGGTTTGAAAAGTTGACGACACCCGATTCATCACCCAAACGGGCAGAAGCCGGATTTTAAGGAAGGCCTGGGCAGGCCGCTCATTTCTCCTTGCCCGGCGCCACCCGGAATTCTTCGAGCTTTGCCTCGCAGGCCTCGGCCTCGCCGTAGTCGAGGAAATGGTTGCAGCGCGCGTGCGATCCGAGTACCCCGTGCGCGTGCCTGATCGGGCAGGAATACTGCTCGGTGCGCGCCAGGATTCCCGTCATGTAGGCCATCAGTCAAAAGCGCACGCAGAGCATCCGGCCTCCAACGCGCAAAGCGCATGCCGCAGATGAGCGGCCCGGTGAGCAGGTTTTGCGGCCGGTCCCTGGCCAGCTGTTGGAGATTTACGAAAAAAAAGCCTGTTGCGTATTGTGCGCAAGCGCAGGCAGCTATTCAAAGCAGCGCCGGCACGCGTGCCTTGCATGGCGCGGTCGCATGGCGGGCTGGGCCTGGGACTCAGCCTGGACCAGCAGCGGGTGGTGCGGCATGGCGGAGACGTCAGCGCCTTCAGCAAGGGCATCGATGGCGAGGGCAGCGAGTTCGTGATCCGGCTGCCGACCACGCCTGCGCCCGCTCCCCAGCCTGCGGCGGACAAGGGCGTCAAGCCCTTCGCCTGCACGCGGGTGCTGGTGGGGGACCCCAACCGCGATGCGGCCGAAACCATGGCGATGCGGCTCGATGCGCTGGGCCATGTCCCCAGCATGGCGCATGACGGGCTGGCCAGGGTTCGAAGCAATCAAGGCCGGTGCGCCTGACCTGGTGCTGCCGGGCATCGGCAGGATCAAGGTCGCCCGCAGAATACGCGCTCGAAGTGGCAAATCCGCCGCCGCTGATCGCCATCACCGGTTACGGCCAGAAACGCGACCGCGAAGCGCGTTGACAGACCGGCTTTTACGTCCACCTGACCAAACCGGTCAATGTCGTCAAGCGGGTGGCCTTGCCGGACCGCCGGCTGGGTGGCACGGCGGCTGAACCCGGGGCGCTGCGGGCCCAGGACGGGCCAAAGCCGCTTGATCACTATCAAAATAATAGCAATCCATGCATTTCAGCATTGCGCGAAAGCCTTTATCAATGCCGAATCCGGGCCCAAAACCGTACGGCGGTTCGCACAACAGGCTCGTGGCCGCCAGCTCTGGCCCGTTCAGCGCCCCGGGGAGCACCCATGCCTGGGTGTATAACGGAACCCCCCTCGGTCACGCGGCAGGCCTTTTGACGGCGGCGCGCATGCCCGGGACCCCCCTGAAACCACCCCCGTCGCCGCAGAGCGCGACAACATCGAGGAACACCAGTCATGGGCGCGCAATGGAAAGCAAAAGGCAAGGACCTGGCCGCAAATGCCAGGGGCCGGGTATTTGGAAAACTGTCCAAGGACATCATGATCGCGGCGCGTAACGGCGCCGACCCGGCGTCGAACGCGCGCCTGCGGCTGGTGGTCGAGCAGGCCCGCAAGCTCTCGATGCCCAAGGAAACGCTGGACCGGGCCATCAAGAAAGGCGCAGGCCTGACCGGCGAGACGGTACATTTCGAACACGTCATCTACGAAGGCTTTGCGCCGCACCAGGTGCCGCTCATGGTCGAATGCCTGACCGACAACGTCAACCGCACCGCCTCCGAGATGCGTGTGCTGTTCCGCAAGGGTCAGCTGGGCAGCGCCGGCTCGGTGGCCTGGGATTTCGACCACATGGGCATGATCGAGGCCGAGCCGCTGGCGGCAGACGCCGACCCGGAACTGGCCGCCATCGAGGCCGGCGCGCAGGACTTCGAACCGGGCCATGAAGAAGGCACGACGCTGTTCCTGACCGACCCCGCCGACCTGGACCTGGTCAGCCGCGCGCTGCCCGCGCAGGGCTTCACCGTGCTGGCCGCCAAGCTCGGCTACAAGCCGAAGAACCCGGTCAGCCCCGCCGCCTTGAGCACTGGCGACCTGCACGAGGTCGAGGCCTTCCTGGCCGCCATCGACGCCAACGACGATGTGCAGAATGTCTATGTCGGCCTGGCCGGCTGAAGCGGCCTTTTTACTTCATCCCGCATGCCCACGCCGCCCCCTCTGGTCCAGATCACCGAGCAGAACCATGCGGTGCTGATCGACCTGATCTACGCCGGTGAGCACAACTTCACCGGCCAGGCCATCTACGACCATCCGCTGTGCTTTCTGCATCCGCAGGCCGAGGCGGGCTTGCGCCAGGCCATCGCGGCGGCCCGGGGATTTGGCCTTCGGCTGAAGATCCTCGACGCCTTCCGGCCGCAGGCGGCGCAGGAAGCGCTGTGGGCCGTGGCGCCCAACCCGGACTACATCGCCGACCCGAGAAAGGGTTCGAACCACACGCGCGGCGTCGCCATCGACCTGACGCTGGTCGGCGCCGACGGCCAGGCGCTCGACATGGGCACGCCGGTGGACACCATGAGCCCGGCATCGCACCATTTTCACGCCGGCCATCCGGCGGCCGTCCAGCTCAACCGCATGCGGCTGCTGACGGTGATGCTGGAAGCCGGCTTCGTGCACCATCCGCGTGAATGGTGGCACTACCAGCTGCCGGGCGCGGACCGGTTTGCGCTGATCGACAGCCATGACTTCATGCGCTGCCTGCATGCCGGCAGCGCCAAACCGGCGTGATGCACTGCTCGCCCTGTGCAAAACAGGTCAAACACCTTCTGCAGTCAATGCGGCGGCATGCCCGGTCCGTTGTCAATCACCCGCACTTCCGTGCTGGCGAGCCTGGCTTCGGTGCGAACGCTGATCCGGCCGGCGACAGGCGTGAACTTGGCGGCGTTGCCGATCAGGTTGGACAGGCTCTGGACGATGCGCGCATGGTCGCCCAGGACCCACGGATCGTCCGGGGTGTGTCTGTCCAGCACATGCGATTTGCCGTCGATCAGTGGCCGTAACCGCCTCGACCGCCTCGACCGCTTCGTGCACCGGCTTGATGACGTGCACCGGCTTGGCCTCCAGCTGAATCTTGCCGCTGGCGATGCGGCCCACGTCAAGCAGGTCATCGACCAGCCGGTCCAGTTGCCTGAGCTGGCGGCCAATGATCTCGCGCTTGGCGCGCCAGGCCTGGGACTCACTGCCCTCCCGCTCCCGCTCCCGCTCCAGCAGCGCCACAGTGTTGGAGATGGGCGCCAGGGGATTGCACAGTTCGTGCCCCCGCAGCGCCAGGACGTTCGTGATGCCGATGCAGGTCAGCTCATGGGGCGGGTGAAGGAAACCGTCACCATGCGCAAACCCAGAGTGCCGAGGTTCGCCTGCGGAGCCCGCCGGTCGGCGAAGGGGGCCGAATAACGGGCTGGTCGAGGAAGGACGTCAGCTGCCGCTGGTTCTGCGTGCATGCCGACGGGTCCCGTGAGACGGACGATGGGCCTGGGCTGTCCCTGCCGACAGCAAGGCGTCGCTGGCCGGCTGGCGGACCGGATTCATGGGTAAATCAGGCTTTTGCGCAGTACTGGTGAGCGCGGGATGCTATGGTTTTTGATATGTGAGGCGATGGCGTCAAATGCCAAACCCGTTGAGCCGGATGAACAGCAGGCTCCTGGCGCGGTTCATGAAATCTCGTTCCACGGGTGACGGCAGCGTCTGGGGTTTCAGGTCGAAGTGGCAAAGGCTGCCCGTCGGCCGGGTGTTGGCCTGCGACAGCGACAGGCCATAAAAGGACGTCACCAGACTGCGGTGGCCGTGTTCTTTCATGAATGTGTCGGTCGCCGAATCGGTCACGCCAAAGGGTTCGCGCGCCGTGATGAACCGGCCCAGGCTTTCGGACGTCGCAATGGCGTTGAAACGGTTTCCGGAGTGCCCCAGCTTGTCGTAGAGAAACACGGCACGCTGCGTCGGTCCCTGGAATTTGTAGATTGCCGTGAAACGATGTTCTATGCGGCTGTTCAGGTACTTCAGCGCAGCCATGATGCCGCCGGCATCGAGCTGGCTCTTCAGCACTGCCAGGCCGTGGTTCAGCCCTGAAAGTGTTGAAAGTTTCAAGAATGACGGGTCTGTATCAAAATTACTCAACATGCAACTATTTTCGGCAACTTATACCCCGAGTCGTGTAGGACTCGGGCGGTAAGCCCGGGCAGCGCACAGCTTCAAATGCAACGCGTATCGCCGGCGGTCCTCACTGCTGACGCAGCGCCTCCATCGCGTCCCTGCTGGCGGCAGGGCAGGCCGGAAAATAGCCGAACAGCAAGCCGGTGCCAGCCGAAAACACAAACGACACGACATTGACCGCAGGATTGAACAAATAGGGTAACTGCATCAGACGCCTCGGGTGCGGCTCAGGAAGGTGGCCGGGCGACTCCGGCGCGCGTCCAGCCGTCGCCCAGCGGTTTTACATCCGCACATGCTCGGCGCTCAGGCTGGCGCTGGCGTTTGCGGCAGAACGGCGCTGGATGGCGCGGAAAGTTTTTGCCTGATCTTCTGTTTGTGGGGGGGGCTGACTGGTTTGGCTGGCCGGGCAGCCCACGGCCAGTAAAGCTCCGCAAAGCCCCTGCGCTCATCAACCAACAGAACCAGGCCAGGAATTTGCAAAAAAATCAAGAGAAAAAGCGATTCGGCGCAATACCTAAAAGCGCAAGCAGCTATTCAAACCATGGCAAAACTACTGAAACGCCACCTCCGAAAAGCTCCTCAACTTGCGGCTGTGCAACTGGCTGATGCCCTCGGCCCGCAGCAACTCCACCGCCCGCATGCCAATGCGCAAATGCTGGTCCACCCGGTCGCGGTAGAACTGGTTCGCCATGCCCGGCAGCTTGATCTCGCCGTGCAGCGGCTTGTCGCTCACGCACAGCAGCGTGCCGTAGGGCACACGGAACCGAAAACCGTTGGCGGCAATCGTCGCGCTTTCCATGTCCAGCGCAATCGCCCGGCTCTGGCTGAAGCGGCGCTGCACCTGGTTGCCGGGCAGCAGCTCCCAGTTGCGGTTGTCGGTCGAGGCCACAGTGCCGGTGCGCATGATGCGCTTGAGGTCAGCGCCTTCTGCGTTCGTCACGTCTTCCACCGCCTGCTGCAGCGCCTTCTGGATCTCGGCCAGCGCCGGAATCGGCACCCACAGCGGCAACTCTTCATCGAGCACATGGTCTTCGCGCACATAGCCGTGGGCCAGCACATAGTCGCCGAGTTGCTGGCTGGTGCGCAGGCCGGCGCAGTGGCCCAGCATGATCCAGGCGTGCGGGCGCAGCACGGCGACATGGTCAGTAATGTTCTTGGCATTGGCCGGACCGACGCCGATGTTGACCATCGTGGTGCCGGTGCGGTCTGCCCGCACCAGGTGGTAGGCCGGCATTTGCGGCAGGCGTGGTGGCGCAATGCCCAGTTCGTCGCCTTCCTGCGCGCCCAGGCCGGTGCGCCGCGTCACCACATTGCCCGGTTCGATAAAGGCGATGTATTCGCTGGCCGGGTCGGCCATTTCGGCATGCCCCAGTCGGACGAATTCGTCAATATAGAACTGGTAGTTGGTGAACAGCACGAAATTCTGGAACCACTGCGGCGACGTGCCGGTGTAGTGGCGCAGGCGCTGCAGCGAATAGTCGACCCGCGCCGCGGTGAACAGCGACAGCGGCTGCGGCTGGCCGGCACGGGGCTCGTAGGTGCCGTTGGCAATGCCGTCGTCCATTGACGCCAGGTCGGGCAGGTCGAACACGTCGCGCATCAGCATGCGCCGGGCCGGGCTCATCGTGCCCTCGATGTGGTCGTTCTCGGCAAATGAAAAGTGAATCGGGATCGGCTGGGTGCTGGTGCCCACTTCCAGCTCGACCTCGTGGTTTTGCATCAGCAGGCGGAATTGCGCCAGGTAGTAGTCGCTGTACAGGTCGGGCCGGGTCAGGGTGGTTTCAAAGTGGCCGGGTCCGGCGACAAAGCCGTAGCTGAGCTGCACGATGTCGGGCGTTTCCAGGATGGCCCGGGCCACCGTCTCGGTGTGGATGCGGACAAACGGATAGCAGGCGCGCACATGGCCGGGCATGGTTTCACCGGCCACGTAACGTTGCATGGCGCTGCGCAGGTGGGCGATTTGCTGGTCATAAATGGCGTGCACCTGCGCCAGCGCGGCGGCCGGGTCGCGGTAACGGATGGGGGCGATGAAGGGGGGCAGGTAGGGCATGGGCTCAATCACTTTGCGGTTTGGGCATTCAGGGGCGGCAAGGCAGGATGCTTGCCGCCGTCTGGCATTCATCAGCGCTTGAGCGCCTCGCGCATCGTCACGAACTCTTCGGCCATCGTCGGGTGGATGCCGATGGTGCTGTCAAACACCGCCTTGGTCGCGCCGGCCTTCATGGCCACGGCAAAGCCCTGGACAATCTCGCCGGCGTCGGCGCCCACCATGTGCAGGCCAACCACGCGGTCGGTGGCGTCCTCGACGATCAGCTTCATCAGCGTGCGCTCGGTGCTGCCGCTCAGCGTGTGCTTGAGCGCCTTGAAGTCGCTCTTGTAAACGCTGATCTTGCCGAATTTCTCGCTCGCTTCGAGTTCTGTGTAGCCGACCGTGCCAATGTTCGGATGCGTGAACACGGCGGTCGGGATGAAGTCGTAGCTCATGCCGCGCGGCGTCTTGCCCTCGGGCGGGCCGAACAGCGCATCGACCACGACCATCGCCTCGGCCAGCGCGACCGGCGTGAGCTGCACGCGCGCCGTCACGTCCCCGACGGCGTAAATTGACGGTACCGAGGTCTGATACTGGTCGTTCACCTCGATCGCGCCGGATTTGGCCTGTCGCACGCCCGCCGCTTCCAGCCCCAGATCCTTGACCAGCGGCACACGGCCAGTGGCATACAGCACCGAATCAACGGTGATGTGGCTGCCGTCGAGCAGCTGCACCTGCAAGCCGTCTGCGCTGCGCTCAATAGCGGCCACGTCGGTGTTGAGGTGCAGCGTCACGCCGCTCTTGACCATTTCGCTGGCAATAAAGCCGCGCACTTCCTCGTCAAAGCCGCGCAGCACCTGGTGGCCCCGGTAGAGCTGCGTGACCTCGGCACCGAGTCCGTTGAAGATAGAGGCAAACTCGCAGGCGATGTAGCCGCCGCCGACCACCAAGAGGCGCTGCGGGAAGGGCGACAGGTCGAACATCTCGTTGGAGCTGATGACATGCTCGCTGCCTGGAAATTCAGGAATGCTGGGCTTGCCGCCAGTGGCGACCAGGATGTTTTCGGCGCTGTGGCGCTGGCCGCCGACGTCCACCGTGTGCGCATCGACCAGCGTGGCCCAGCCGTTGAGGGTCTGCACGCCAGAGCTTTTGAGCAGCTGCACATAAATGCCGTTGAGGCGCGTAATCTCGCGGGCGCGGTTGGACTTGAGGGTGTCCCAGTTCAGCCTAGGTGCTTCGCCCACCCAGCCGAAGCCGTGCGACTCCTCGAAGCTTTCGGCGAAATGGGCGGCGTAGCTGTAGAGCTTTTTCGGGATGCAGCCCAGGTTGACGCAGGTGCCCCCCATCTCAGCCACTTCGGCCAGCGCCACGCGGGCGCCGCGCTGCGCCGCCATGCGCGCTGCGCGCACGCCGCCGCTGCCGCCGCCAATCACGAACAGGTCAAAGTCAAAATCAGCCATGAGTTCCTTTTGTAGTCTGGCCGTGATTGTGCTGTTTTCAGATGACCTTTTGGTGGCCACGGCGTTGCGCAGGTTGAGGCCTCACGGCTGGCGCTGGCGGTAGCGCCTGAGTTCCAGCGCAACGATGCACACCGCCAGCCAGGCCGAGCCGGAGGCAAAACCGGCCAGCACGTCGCTGGCAAAGTGAACCTGGATAAACACGCGGCTGCTGCCGATGGTGAAGGCCAGCGCCGCCGCCAGCGCCACCACCGGCAGGTGCGCGCTGGCCAAGCGGGCGGGCAGCAGCCGCACCAGCAGGTACGCCAGCATGCCGTAGGCCACGACCGAGCCCGACGCATGGCCGCTCGGAAAGCTCCAGCCGTCGGCAAAGGCCAGGGCGTTGTCATGCACCGGGCGGGTTCGCTCAAAAATACCTTTCAGTGTCCGGTTCAGCAGCGCATTGCCGACGAAGGCCAGCACCCAGCCCAGGCACAGGCCGCGCTGGCGCTGGCGCAGCAGCCACAGTGTGCCGGCGATGCACAGGCTGGTCAGCGTAAGCGTGTCGCCGAAGTGGGTGAGCACGGCAAACACCCTGAACGCGCCGGTCGGCAGCGTAGACCGGAGGGTGTCCGAGAACAGCAGGTCGAGCTGGCCCAGCTTGCGGCCGTCGCCCAGGTTTTCGGCAATTTCGGCAAACAGGGCGGCAGCGCCGATGATCAGCCCGAAGCCCAGCGCCAGGTAGGCGACCAGATAAGCCAGCGGCGAAAAGCGGCTGGTGTCGCGGTGCACGCCGTAATGCTGTACCAGCCGCCACAGGCCCCAGACGGCACAGAGCAGCAGCGCCAGCGCGATGCCAAAGGCGGGGAGTGCCTGGCGGGCAAGCGCCTGGACGGCCTCGCGCACGGCGGGTGAATCAAGTTCCATGAGGCGTTTCAGTCATTCAATTCAGGGTTCAGCGCAGAGAAATATGGGGGAGTGCCGTCAGGCGACGGCGGCACGGGCGACGGGTCAGGCGCCGCTGCCGCAAGCTTAGCTGGGTTTGGCGTATCTGCCCTGACAGGCCGCGGCAGTCGCCTGTCAGCGCAAGTCACGATAATCAGGCGCATATGACCACTTCTCCTACTGACTTCAGCGCCTTGTCGCTGCCGGCCCACGTGCTGGCCAACCTGACGCAACTCGGCTACACCCAGATGACCCCGATCCAGGCCGCCAGCCTGCCGGTCGCCCTGCTGGGCAAGGACCTGATCGCCCAGGCCAAGACCGGCAGCGGCAAGACCGCCGCCTTTGCGCTGGCGCTGCTGGCCAACCTCAATGCCCGCCGCTTTGCCATCCAGGCGATGGTGCTGTGCCCGACGCGCGAACTGGCCGACCAGGTGACCACCGAAATCCGCCGCCTGGCGCGCGCCGAGGAAAACGTCAAGGTCGTCACGCTGTGCGGCGGCGTCGCCCTGCGCAACCAGATTGCCAGCCTGGAGCATGGCGCGCACATCGTCGTCGGCACGCCCGGCCGCATCATGGACCACCTGGCGCGCGGCAACCTGAACCTTGAGGCCATGAACACGCTGGTGCTGGATGAAGCCGACCGCATGCTCGACATGGGCTTTTTCGACGACATTGCCGTGGTCGCCAAGCAGTGCCCGAAAGAGCGCCAGACGCTGCTGTTCTCGGCCACTTATCCCGAAGGCATCGCCAAGATCAGCCAGCAGTTCATGAAGAACCCGCAAACCATCACCGTGCAGGCGCAGCACGAGAAAAGCAAGATCCGCCAGCGCTGGTACCAGGTGGAAGACACCGACCATGACGAAGCGCGCCTCAATGCGGTGGCCCTGGTGCTCAATCACTACCGGCCGGTCAGCACGCTGGCGTTTTGCAACACCAAGTCGCAGTGCCGGGCGCTGGTGCAACTGCTGAAAGACAGGGGATTCATCGCGCTGGCGCTCTTTGGCGAGCTTGAGCAGCGCGAGCGCGACCAGGTGCTGGTGCAGTTTGCCAACCGCAGCTGCTCGGTGCTGGTGGCGACCGACGTGGCGGCGCGCGGCCTGGACATTGCGCAGTTGGAAATGGTCATCAACGTCGATGTGACGCCGGACAGCGAAATCCACATCCACCGCATCGGCCGGACCGGCCGCGCCGACGAGGAAGGCTGGGCCATCAGCCTGGCGACGATGGACGAAATGGGCTCGGTCGGCAAGATCGAGCTGCTGCAAAAAACCGAGTCCGACTGGCACAAGATTGAAGCGCTGACACCCACCGCCAAGGAAGCACTGCGCCCGCCGATGGCGACGCTGCAGATCGTTGGCGGCCGCAAGGAAAAGCTCCGCGCCGGCGACGTGCTCGGCGCGCTGACCGGTGAGGCCGATGGCTTGATGACATTTACCCGCGAACAGATCGGCAAGATCAACGTCAACGAGTTCTCGACCTATGTGGCGGTGGACCGCAAGGTTGCCGGTGATGCGCTGCACAAGCTGGCGATGGGCAAGGTCAAGGGCAAGAGCGTGCGGGTGCGGCTGATGGACGACGAAGCTTGAGGTTCACCGGCTGGTTTGATGGTCAAATCAGCCATTTGCGTAAGTCATGCATACACATGCAGCTATTAATAAAGTAGCAATATGAACTTTGGACAACCTGCTGGCGTTGCGCTGGTGATCGGTTCCGGCGGCGGCCTGGGCGCGGCGCTGGTGGCGCAGCTCTCGGGTGCGGCGGGGGCGCCAGAACGGTTTCAAACCGTGCTGGCGCTTGGCCGAAACAGTCTGCCGGCCATCGACTACGGCGACGAAGCCAGCTTGAAATCCGCCGCCGACTGGGTAGCGGTCCAGTGCGCCGAGCAGCAGCTCGAACTGCGCCTGATCGTGGTCGCCAGCGGCTTTCTGCATGGGCCGCAAGGCCAGCCCGAACGCAGCTTCAGCCAGCTGGACGCCGGCTACCTGACGCATGTGTTCCAGGTCAACGCGATCGGCCCGGCGCTGGTGATGAAGCATTTTTTGCCGTTGCTGCCCAGGCAGGGCCGCTGCGTGGCGGCTTTCCTGTCGGCCAAGGTCGGCAGCATCGGCGACAACGCGCTGGGCGGCTGGTACGGCTACCGCGCTTCGAAGGCTGCGCTGAACCAGCTGGTCAAGACCGCGTCGATTGAAATGACCCGGCGCAACCGCCAGTCGGTCTGCGTCGCGCTGCATCCGGGCACGGTCGATACCGCGCTGAGCCAGCCGTTTGCCAAGACCGGCCTGAAGGTGCGGCCGGCCGAAGAAGCCGCCAGCGACCTGGTTAACGTGCTGAAGGGCCTGACGCCCGCCGACACCGGCAGCCTGCTGGACTACCAAGGCGTGACGTTGCCTTTTTGACCGGGATTGCAAGCTTTTTAGTGCTCTAGCGCAATAGCTGTGCGTGTTTTTTGCTATTGAATTGATAGTGTTTTGATGCCGCCTTTTTTCGGTTGGTGAGCCCGCTTGCCCGGCAACTTTTTCAAAAAAACATCAACGCCACTGCATCCAAAGCGGCCGCTGGCGTGTAGTGCCTGTAGCAGCGCAGAAAAGCTGCTTCATCTGCGCAACATTTTTGGAGAACCACCATGTCAACCCAACGCTTTCCCCTGGCCCTTGCCGTTGTTTCCGCCGCCGTGCTGCTGGCCGCCTGCGGCTCCATGGCGCCGATGAAGCCCATGGCCTCAGCCAGGTTCATGCAGGACAGCCTGCCGGACGCGGTCAAGGTGCCGGCCGGCCACAAGGTGGCGATGGAAACCGTCGGCGTGGGCAAGATCACCTACGAATGCCGCGACAAGGCCAATGCCCCCGGCATGAACGAATAGCTGTTTGTCGGCCCGAACGCCATGCTCAACGACCGCAGCGGCAAGCTGGTCGGCAAATACTACGGCCCGCCGGCCAGCTGGGAAGCGATGGACAGCTCGAAAGTGACCGCCACGCAAGTCGCGGTTGCGCCCGCTGGCGCCGGCCAGCGTCGGCAGTCCTGCCAGCAAGGGCGCCCGGGAAATCGTGAAGTACCAGGCTGACTATATTTTCTGGAAAGCGGCCTGATTGTTGCTACAGGACGCAGTTTTGCGTGTCGGCTAACATCGAACGGAAATTTCCCTGGCGAACGGCGCATGAAGCGGCCGCAGCCGTTTCATTCCCAGTCAACGCCGACCGAGCCTGCCTGTGACGATTGCGCCCGACACCGCCCCTTCACCAGCCTTGACGCAATTGCCGCACCGCTCTTCACCGTTGCGGATCCCCGTCTGCCCCGACGTTTGCAGGCCTCCGGCTGGGGGCACAGCGTGAAGCTCTGGCGCGGGCTCGCCGGCACCGGTTGTGCCGCTGCTGCGGTGCTGGCCACGGTGCTCGTCACGCGCCTGGGGGTGTTGCCGCCTGCCGCGCCGCAGTACCTGGTGGTGCTGGTGGCGCCGCAGGACAAGTCGCCGGGCTGGGTCGTTCAGGCCAGCAGCCCGAAAACGCTGAGTCTGATTCCGCTGGGACAGGCCGACGTGTGGACTGAAAAATCGCTGCAGTTCTGGACCAAGGGCGACAACTGGAACGGCCCGGTGTCGCTGGGCCTGGTCAAGCCCGGCCAGACGGTGCGCATCCCGCTGGACACGCTGCCGCCATTGCAGCCCAACCGATTGTTCGAGCTGACGCTGGAGCCCGCCAATGGCTCACCGACCAACCGTCCCACCGGGCCGATCCAGTTCATCGGCCGGGCGGTCAAGGTGACGTGAACGCGGGCCTTGCCGGATTTCAAGGGGAAAGTGACGCTTGCGCAGAGTGGCTGTGCATACAACGCTATAAAAAGTACAGCGCCATGAAAAAAGTGCGCAGCAAGTTGCCTTGCGCGCACTTTGTCCGGGACCGGCGGCGTCAGGCCTGCTTGGACGCCAGCTGCACGGCCGCCTTGCGGCGCTCACGGAACGCCTGCAACTCGCCGACCACGCCCTTGCGGAAGGCCAGCACGCACAGCACGAAGATCACGCCAATGATGACCGTGACCCAGGAGCCGACCTTGTCAGCCAGCAGGTTCTGCAGCGAAATCACAATGCCCGCGCCCATGACCGGGCCAAAGAAGGTACCCACGCCGCCAAGCAGCGACATCAGGATCACTTCGCCGGACATGGACCAGTGCACGTCGGACAGCGTGGCAAAACCCATGACCAGCGTCTTGAGCGAACCGGCCAGCCCGGCCAGTGCCGACGACAGCACGAAGGCCAGCAGCTTGTAGCGGTCTACCTGGTAGCCCAGCGAGATGGCGCGCGGCTCGTTTTCACGGATCATCTTGAGCACCTGGCCAAACGGCGAGTCGACGATGCGCGTGATAAACAGGAAGCACAACACGAAAACAGCCACCACGAAGTAGTACATTGCGTTGTCGGACTGCAGCGACAGCATGCCGAACAGATCGCCGCGCGGCACCCCCTGCAGGCCGTCTTCGCCACCGGTAAAAGGTGCCTGCAGGCAGACGAAATACACCATCTGGGCAAGCGCCAGCGTGATCATGGCAAAGTAGATGCCCTGGCGGCGAATCGCCACCGCGCCGACCACCAGCCCGATCAGTCCGGCGCCCACCGTGCCGGCCAGGATTGCCAGTTCGGGCGTCCAGTTCTGCGACTTGACAAACCAGCCGGTGATGTAGGCGGCCGAGCCGAAAAACGCGGCATGGCCGAACGACAGCAGGCCGGTAAAGCCCAGCAGCAGGTTGAACGCGCACGCAAACAGCGCAAAGCACAGCAGCTTCATCACAAACACCGGGTACAGCCCGATAAACGGCGCGGCCAGCAGCAGCGCCAGCAGGGCGATGTAGGTGATGCGGGTGATTTTTTTCGAATTGTTCATTGGATAGTTCCGAAAGGCATGGTGCGCAACGAGCTCAAGGCAGGGGATTCAAGTCTTCCCAAGTTCCGGCCGCAGGACCGGCTTTTCCGGGCCGCAGGCGGGGCGGCCCCCTCGGGGGGCAGCGCAGTACGCGAAGCGGGAAGAGTAGGGTTTTTCTTTTTCAAGCACCGGCCGCGGAACTGGCTTTGCCAGGCCGCAGGCGGGACGGCCCCCTCGGGGGGCAGCGAACCACACGAAGTGGGGAGCGTGGGGGCCATCATTCTTTGCCAAACAGGCCGGCCGGGCGAACCATCAGCACCAGCACCATCACGACGAACACCACGATACTTGAGGCCTCAGGATAAAAAACGCGCGTCATGCCCTCGACCAGGCCAAGCGCCAGGCCGGTGATGACCGAGCCCAGGATCGAGCCCATGCCGCCAATCACGACCACGGCGAACACGACGATGATCAGGTTCGATCCCATCAAGGGGTTAACCTGGATGATGGGCGCGGCCAGCACGCCCGCCAACGCTGCCAGCGCGGCGCCGGCACCGTAGGTCAGCATGACCATCATTGGCACGTTGATGCCGAAGGTCTGCACCAGCGCGGCATTTTCGGTGCCGGCGCGCAGGTAGGCGCCCAGACGGGTGCGCTCGATGATGAACCAGGTTCCCAGGCAGACCACCAGCGACACCAGCACCACCCAGGCACGGTAGTTTGGCAGGATCATGAAGCCCAGGTTGGTGGCGCCCGACAGCAGTTCGGGCACCGGATAGGACTGACCCGAGGCGCCATACAGTTCGCGGAAAACGCCTTCGATAATCAAGGCCAGACCAAAGGTCAGCAACAAGCCGTACAAAGGGTCGAGCTTGTACAGGTGCTTGAGGAGCAATCGCTCGATCACCACGCCGAAGGCGCCCACCACCAGAGGTGCCAGGACCAGCGCAAACCAGTAGTTGATGCCGAACTTGTCGAGCATGATCCAGGCGGCGAATGCGCCCAGCATGTAAAGCGCGCCGTGCGCGAAATTGACCACGCCGAGCAGGCCGAAGATGACTGCCAGCCCCAGGCTGAGCATCGCGTAGAACGCGCCGTTGACCAGGCCCAGCAGCAGCTGGCCCAGGAACGCTTGATGGGGGATACCGAAAATTTCCATGGGTGACCGTCAGTTCATGCCTTGCCAGGTTAAAAAAAAGCGGCTGGTCGCTTCCTGCGACCAGCCGCCCCGTGCTTCAGCTTACTTTTTGATCAGTGCGCACTTGGATTCGGCCGCCGTGGTGAAGGCCTGGTCACCCGGAATCGTGGACACCAGCTTGTAGTAGTCCCATGGCACGGTCGACTCCTTGGCCGACTTGACCTGGTACAGGTACATGTCATGGATCATCCGGCCGTCGGCGCGAATCTGGCCCTTGTTGTAAAAGTCGTCGATCTTCATGGCCTTGAGGGTGCTCATGACCTTGTCGCCGTCTGTGGTCCCGGCGGCCTGCACGGCCTTCAGGTAGGTCGTCGCGGCCGAGTAGTCGGCAGCCTGCAGGCTCGAAGGCATGCGTTTGTATTTTTCAAAAAAGCGCTTGGCAAATTTGCGCGAGGCGTCATCTTGGTTCCAGTACCAGCTGTCGGCCAGCTGCAGGCCTTCGGTGTTGGCCAAGCCCAGGCTGTGCACGTCGTTGATGAACACCAGCAGGCCGGCGATCTTCATGGATTTGTTGATGCCGAATTCACGCGCGGCCTTCATGGCATTGGTGAAGTCGCCACCCGCATTGGCCAGCGCCAGCACCTGGGCCTTGGACGATTGGGCCTGCAACAGGAACGAGGAGAAGTCGGAGGCGTTGAGCGGGTGACGCACAGCGCCGGCGACCGTGCCGCCGTTGGCCTTGACCACGTTGGACGCATCGTTTTCGAGGGAGTGGCCAAAAGCATAGTCAGCCGTCAGAAAGAACCAGTTCTTGGCGCCAGACTTCACCAGGGCCGTGCCAGCCACCTTGGCCAGCGCCACGGTGTCGTAGGCGTAGTGCACGGTGTAAGGCGAGCAGGCTTCGTTGGTCAGACGGGCCGAGCCGGGGCCAATGGCCATGAAGGGGCGTTTCTTTTCTTCGGCGATCTTGGCCATGGCCAGTGCGGTGCCCGAATTGGTGCCGCCGATCAGCATCGACAGGTTGTCCTTGTCGATCCATTCGCGGGCCTTGGAGCTGGCAATGTCGGCTTTGTTCTGGTGGTCGGCTGTCAGCACTTCAATCGGACGGTTCAAGACCTTGCCGCCAAAATCCTGCACGGCCCAGTTGACCATTTCGGCGCCGGCAGGGCCGTCAATGTCGGCGTACAGGCTGGACATGTCGGTGATGAAGCCGATCTTGACCGGGCCGGTGTTCTGTGCAGAAGCTGCAGCGGCAAATCCGAGGGTCATCGACAGGGCGAGTAGCTTGAGTTTCATTTTTTTGTCTCCTGATTGCGTGGTTGAAAAGGTTGAAAAGATGGAAAAAAAGGCGGGCAGGCTTGTGGCTTAAACGCCCAGGTATTCCTGGAGCATGCCCATGTTCTGGCTCAGTTCGGACTGGGCGAACTGCTTGACGATCTGCCCGTGCTCCATCACGTAGAAACGGTCGGCCAAGGGCGCGGCAAAGCGGAAGTTCTGCTCGACCAGCACGATGGTGTAGCCCTTGGCCTTGAGCGCCAAAATCATTTCGGCCAGTTTCTGGACGATCACTGGCGCCAAGCCTTCGGAGATTTCATCGAGCAGCAGCAGCCGCGCGCCGGTACGCAGAATGCGCGCCACGGCCAGCATTTGCTGCTCGCCGCCCGACAGGCGCGTGCCGGGGCTGTTGGCCCGCTCCTTCAGGTTGGGGAACATGGCATAGATCTCGTCGAGCTTCATGCCGCCCGGTGCAATCGTGGGCGGCAGCATCAGGTTTTCTTCGGTTGAGAGGCTGGCGAAAATGCCGCGCTCCTCAGGGCAATAGCCCACGCCAAGCCGGGCCACCTTGTGCGGCGCCAGCTTCAGGGCTTCCTCGCCGTTGATCTTGACCGAGCCTTTGCGCGCGCCGGTTAGGCCGACGATGGCGCGCAGGGTGGTGGTGCGGCCGGCGCCGTTGCGGCCGAGCAGGGTGACGACCTCGCCCTCGTTCACGGTCAGGTTAACGCCATGCAGGATGTGCGACTCGCCATACCAGGCGTGCAGGTCTTCGATGCGCAGAAATTCTTTGCTCATGTTCAGTGCGCTCCCTGCAAGGCGGTGTCCGCCGTACCCATATAGGCCTCGATGACCAGCGGATTCTTCGACACCTCGGCATACGGGCCGTCGGCAATGATGGCGCCGCGCTGCAGCACCGTGATACGGTCGGCGATCGACGACACCACGTTCATGTTGTGCTCAACCATCAGGATGGTGCGTCCAGCCGAAACTTTCTTGATCAGTTGCGTGACCCGGTCCACGTCTTCATGGCCCATGCCCTGCGTGGGTTCGTCCAGCAGCATCAGCTCAGGCTCCAGGGCCAGGGTGGTTGCCAGCTCCAGCGCGCGCTTGCGGCCGTAAGGCAGGTTGACCGTAAGCACGTCTGCGAACTGGCCCAGGTCGACTTCATCAAGCAGGGCGCGGGCACGGTCGTGCAGCGGATAGAGCGTGCTTTCGGCCTTCCAGAAATGAAACGACGTGCCCAGGTTGCGTTGCAACGCGGCGCGCACGTTTTCCAGCACCGTCATGTGCGGGAACACGGCAGATATCTGGAACGAACGGACGATGCCGCGCCGGGCGGTCTGCGCCGGCTTTTCAAACGTGATGTCGGTGCCGTTGAAGGTGATGCTGCCGCGCGTGGGCGTCAAAAACTTGGTCAACAGGTTGAAGAAGGTCGTCTTCCCGGCGCCATTGGGGCCAATGAGCGCATGAATGTGCCCGCGCTGGACTTTCAGGTCCACGTTATTGACCGCAACGAATCCCTTGAATTCCTTGGTAGTGCAACATTCGTTCTGTAATTTCCCCGACCATTGAAACTGAACCTGTTTGGAAGTTTCTGGTTTTGGGATTTTTCAATCAGGCCCCTGCCAGGCCGCCGGAGGCCCCCCCCGATGGCACAGACTGGCAAGCCTGGACCGACATAGAAAGAACGTATTTCCATGGCCCAACGAACCCAACTCGATGCTAGCTGCCACCCGCTGCATGAAGCCTACGCCTGCCTGCTCGCCAATGGCCTGGACGGCGCCGGTGAAGCCTTGCGCATCCTGGTCAATGAAGCCTCCCGCATTGAGCGGGCCCAGCACCTTCAGGCCACGCCGTACGAGCGCTCGGCCCAGCGGGTCGATTACGCCAACGGCTACAAGGACAAGACTGTTTTGACCCGCATGGGCGAAGTCACCTTCGAAGTGCCGCAAGTGCGCTCTGGCGGGTTCTATCCCAGCGCCCTGGAGCGCGGCAGTCGCTCGGAGCAAGCCATGAATCTGGCGCTTGCCGAGATGTATGTGCAGGGCGTCTCCACCCGAAAAGTCATCGAAGTGTTGCAAAAGCTGGTGGGGCCCGAGGTGAGCATCTCCAGCACGCAAATCAGCCGTTGCACAGCGCTGCTGGACACGGGCTTGCACGCCTGGCGTACCCGGCCCCTGGATGAGACACCGTACGTGATTTTGGATGCGCGTTATGAGCGCGTGCGCGAGGCCGGCCGGGTAGTCGATTGTGCGGTTTTGGTGGCCATCGGCGTGACGGCTTCAGGCCACCGCCGGGTGTTGGGCGTGTCGGTGGCGCTGTCAGAAGCTGAGGTGCATTGGCGGGCCTTTCTGGACAGCCTGATTGAGCGCGGCCTGCGCGGGGTCAAGTTTCTCGCCAGTGACGACCATGCCGGTTTGAAGGCCGCGCGCAAGGCGATGTTTCCCGGTGTGCCCTGGCAGCGCTGCCAGTTTCACCTCCAACACAACGCACAGGGCTACGTCAGCCGGCTGGACCAGCGCACGCCGGTAGCGCGCCAAATACGCGGCATCTTCAATGCGAGCGATGCCATTGAGGCACAGCGACTGCTCAACGCGGCGCTCAAAGACTGGCAAGTCAGCCACCCGCAACTGGCCGCCTGGGCCGAGAAAAACCTGCCGGAGGGTTTTGCCGTCTTCGACTTGCCCGAGGCCCATCGGGTGCGCATGCGCACGACCAACGGCCTGGAGCGTTTGAACAAGGAGCTCAAGCGGCGTACCCGTGTCGCCACGTTGTTTCCTAACTCGGCCAGCTGCCTGCGCTTAATCAGCGCCTTGCTGGCCGAACAAGACGAGGAGTGGATGACCGCAAAAATCTACCTCTCCATGAAGCCCTGAGCATTGCCAATCACCAGTACCCAAGACCGAATCTCGGAAATTTACAGAAAAGAAGTTGCTTTATCAATTCCTTGGTCAGACTGCGCGTTTCAAGAATGAAATCCACTGGCAAATTGGCTCTCCGGCAGGTTGAATTGACTTCGCGGAGCGTCTGAAAATAGACAGCTTCGGCTCTGTGAAACACAGGCCTTTATCCTAGCCAGACACCTCTGGCGAAGATACCGGGTTAGACCCTTAGGTAGTTTTTCGTAATGAAAGGTTAGCGCGGTGTGCCTTCTTTGGTACGATTTTTTAATCGAAATCGGCCCCTTGAATCCAGCAACTTGTTGGCTGCAACGCCTCCACACCACAGGCTGGCGGCGTCCACCTTGCGCAGCTTGTGAATGTCGAGGCGGGACACGAAAAGGAGCCAGCCAATCCATTCTTGATTTTGAGAAAAAGTGTCAATTACGCCTTGCTGGCAAGCCCGGGCAGCTATCAAAAAAATTTCACAAGCTTTCATGGCAGTGCTGCTGCGCTGTGCGACGATGGCGCCCATGCAAAATTTCTGGCCTTCCAGCGGTTTCACTCCGCTTCAGCGCAACCCTCGCGGCTGGCTGCTTCCAACCGATGATTACCTGCGGTTTTTTCTAGCCCGTCCCGAACTGGCGCCAGTGGCGGAATCCTGCGAGGCCGAGCGGGCTTTGCATGCGGCCCTGCAGGCATTGCCGTCCAGGCCGGTCACGCCTGCCGATGTGCAGAATGTGCAGGACCAGGATGTCCGCGACAGCTACCAGTTCTTTTTGCGTTTTCGCGATGGCCTGCTGGCTGCCGGCACGCTTGAAGCCTATTACCTTGGCTTGTTCGCGCGCGACGGAACCGGCGTCATCACCATTCCACCGCTGTTCATCGATCTGCTGGCGCAGGCCATCACCCACAACCTGTTGCACGAGTCGGGCGACGCTTACGAAGTGCGCGCCGGCGAAA
Organism: Polaromonas sp. CG9_12; assembly: GCA_000751355.1. Classification (GTDB taxonomy): domain Bacteria; phylum Pseudomonadota; class Gammaproteobacteria; order Burkholderiales; family Burkholderiaceae_C; genus Polaromonas. The sequence continues at coordinate 2,767,792 of CCJP01000005.1, forward strand.
TGCTGTTTCGCCCCCAGCGCATCAGCACGCAGGACGGCCAGGTGCTCAGCGGTGACCGCGAGGTGATCGACATGTTTAGCGAAACCGGCGGCCTGGGCGACTTTGGCCGCTTCCTGGCCGAGGCCAAGGCGCCGCTGCGAACCATCAGCCTGCAGGTACTCGGCGAGGCCAATGCGCCGGACTACTGGCAGCAGGCCGACCGTCATGCCTTCTTGCTCGACCTTACACATGAAGTCACTGCTGACCTGAGCCATGGGCTGGTGCTGAAAATGACCCGGGCACGCTCAGGTTTGAAGGCGTTGGCCGGTGTGCTGCAAAAATGGGTTCGTCACTTTCTGGGTGTCGGCGTCACCATCCGGCCGTTGCAAAAGATCGATGACGATGCCTGGCGCTGGCATCTGGGGCTCGATACGGAGGCGACGGCGCTGCTCAATGACCTGTATGAAGACCGTGTCGTGGCAGCGGAACGTCTGGATCGGCTGGTGAGCCTGTTTCGTCTCGATTTTGAAGATCCGCAGGAGATGCGCGCTGATGTGGCAGGCAAGCCGGTTTATATGGGGCTGATGATGAATGCCGAGGGCGTGCTTCGCATCAAGCCGCAAAACCTGCTGGTGAACCTGCCGCTGCGTTCCTGGATGCAATGAAGGCATGCGCGCCAGACTGTAATGAACCTTGCGCAATCGGCTGGGGCCTTGCCAGCAAGCCTCTTGACATTTGGCCCGCCATTTCAAAGCGGTGCGGAACGGGTATTGAGTTCTGTTCCCGCCGGCTTGCCGTCAGAAACCATTGCGTCACCGTCAGCCCGCTCCTGCAAATCCTCAACGGAAGGTGGTGTTTTCTTCATGTGGCTGGCCATCCCGAAACACCGCTGATGAACGCTGGCAATATTGGAAAAAAAACTCGACAGGCAAAAATGTTGCGCATACAGCGCACGGCCGTTTCTTGTCAGGGTCTGCTTCAGTCCGGGCGTTTTTAAAACCTTCTGCATGCCAGCGGCAATGCTCTCGGGACTGGCCACCGTCACGAACACCGCATCGACGCCGTCGGTCAGCAAGGATGGAATCTCGCCTACCGCCGTCGTGACGACCGCCACGCCATGCGCAATGGCTTCCAGGATGGCCAGTGGCAGCACTTCATCGTGCGAAGGCAATACCAGTAAGTCGGAATTCGCAAGAAGATGGCTGACTTTGCGCTGGTCGCACCAACCTTCAAACCGCACCAGATCGCTGACGCCCAGCGCGCATGCCTTGGCCTGATAAGCGGTCACATTGCCGCCCCCCGCAATCGTGACGATCAAGCCGGACGTGTCGAGCGCCGGATGCGCCAGTGCCTGCAGCAGGTCCAGCAGTCCTTTTCGATCCGACAGGTTGGCCAGGAAGAGAACGCGATGCAGCGGGCTGCCGGGCACCGCTTGCGGCACGCCGTCAGGCTCCGGCACGCCATTGACAATGGTGTGCACCCTGTCAGCCGGCACATGCAGAACGTCGATGACGAGGCCCTTGGCGCCAGGACCTATCACGATCACGCCTTGCGGCAAGGAAAAAACCCAGCGTGTCAGCCAGCGAAGCACCGCCGGCAACCTGTCATAAAACCCGTTCATCTGCGCATGCAGGTGCAGCACGGTCGGCACGCCCATCGCTGCGCACGCCACGATCAAGGTGCCTTTGCGGAACAGGCTCATGCGCGTGGCCAGGTTGACATGCACGCCTGCCAGGCGGCCCTGCAGCCGGCCTGCTGCAATCCTGGCAATGGCCATCAGCAGGACCCAGAGAGAATATTGGGGGCCACCCGAACCGCGCGTGTCCAGCGCGCGCAGACGTGCCGATCCAGTGGGTAAATGCTCGGCTTGGCACTGGATCAGGTAGTCGGCCACCTTGTACATGCCGCCGCCACCGGGCGACCAGGGACAAGCGATGTAGATATAGCTTGAGTGGTCAGAGGAAGAGGATGTTGCCCAGGATTGCTGGCGATCTTTAGAGGGGGAATCCTGCATTTTTTGATTTAATTGATGCAAATCGGCAGACTGTGTTGCGCAATAATGCACCAGCAACAAATGCGTATTTGGTTATTTTTATTCTGTTACATGTAAAACATTTTGGACACGACAAGGGCGTTACCTTGAATACCTTAAGGCAAACATGCTGAGGCATCTCATGAAACAAGGGTTGAAGGCAGTGGATGACTTTGCAATAGCAGCCGACCGTGGCGCCGTTGCCCCGAATGCGCTGGTCAACGTCCTGTTCCACTCGCTGTACGAGAACCAGGAACAGCTTGCCAACCGCGACCTGGCCCCGAACCAGAACGTGACAGTGGCGGACTTTCGCGGGTTTGTCGAAGAGATGCTTGAAAATGGTTACACCGTCGTGTCGCCTGCCCAGATCGATGCCGGGCTTTCACCGGGCCGGCGCTACCTCACGATCACGTTTGACGACGGCTACTTCAACAACATGCTGGCGCTCGATGTGCTGGACCAGTTCCGTGTTCCCGCAACCTTTTTTGTATCCACTGACCATGTGCAACAGAACAAGGCCTTCTGGTGGGATGCCTTTAGCCGCGAGTTGACGCGCAGCGGCGTCAGTCCGGACCGGCAGAAGTCCGAGATAGAGCAACTCAAGGGGCTGACCCCTGAAAAGATTGATGCTTACCTGTGCCAGCGTTTCGGTCATGCGGTGCTCAAGCCCTGCGGCGACATCGATCGCCCGTTCACGCCGCGTGAGCTGGGGCGGTTCGCGTTGAACCCGTGGGTCCATGTGGGCAACCACACGCGCGACCATGCCATCCTGACGAACTGCACGCCTGCCGAAATGGTTGACCAGATCACGGTGTGCCAGAACGCACTGGCCGACCTGGTGGGCTACCGGCCTGTTGCCATTGCCTATCCCAACGGCAACTGCTCTCCTGCTGCCGTTCATGCGGCCGTGGCGGCAGGGCTGCGCGTGGGTTTTACCGTGGCGCCGCGCCCCCCCCGGTTGCCGCTGGACAGCGATTCCCGCATGCTGCTCGGGCGATTCTTTTTCCATGGCGGGCAGGACATCCGTCGGCAATGCCGCCTGTTTGGCGCCCGATTTGTTCCCAGTCATGCGCTCAAGACGATGATGCAGTCGGCCTGAAGAGCAAGAGACTGCACCTGGCGCCACCGTTGCTGCCTGGCAGCAAGGTGGTCTTTGGCGAATTGGCCAGGTAAATGCAGGTGCCGGCGCACAGTGGCTTAAAATCAGCCGTTCAGCCCATTTTTAACCCGGAGTCTTCCATGTCCAAGAAAATCAGAGTCGAGGCCGACATCTGCGCCCCCAAGCCAGTGCCGCCAAAAGGCTACACCATCACCACTGGCAACGGCCAGAAGATCAGCCTTGAGCGTGGTTCGCACACCCGCAGCAAGAAAAACCCCGGCAAGCGCCCCCACCAGGGTTAAGCCAAGGGACTGGCCGGAGCATTTTGTGCTCGGCCAAAAAGAAACCCCGACCACCGAGGCGCGATTCGCCTCGGTGGTCGGGGTTTCTTTTTTTTAGCGCCGGTTTCAGGACCGGGGCTGGTGAGGCTTACATATTACGCCGGTACTGGCCGCCAACTTCAAACAGCGCATTGGTGATCTGGCCGAGTGAGCAGACCCGCACCGCATCCATCAACACCTCGAAGACGTTCATGTTCTCGATCACCGCCTGCTGCAGCCGTTTGAGCTGTGTCGGCGCTTCATGGGCGTGGCGGGTGTGGAAGTCTTCCAGGCGCTTGAGCTGGCTTTGCTTTTCCTCGTCGGTTGAACGGGCCAACTCCAGCTTGTCGTGCACCGCATCGCCGTGCGGGTTGCGAAAGGTGTTCACGCCGATGATCGGCAACTCGCCGGTGTGCTTGAGCATCTCGTAGTGCATCGACTCGTCCTGGATGCGGCCGCGCTGGTAGCCGGTTTCCATGGCCCCCAGCACACCGCCGCGGTCGGCGATATTCTGGAATTCGGTCAGCACAGCTTCTTCGACCAGTTCGGTGAGTTCCTCGATGATGAACGCGCCCTGTGACGGGTTTTCGTTCTTCGCCAGCCCCCATTCGCGGTTGATGATGAGCTGGATGGCCATGGCGCGGCGCACGCTGTCTTCGGTCGGCGTGGTGATGGCTTCATCAAAAGCGTTGGTGTGCAGCGAGTTGCAGTTGTCGTAGATTGCAATCAGCGCCTGCAGCGTGGTGCGGATGTCGTTGAACTGGATTTCCTGCGCGTGCAGGCTGCGGCCCGAGGTCTGGATGTGGTATTTCAGCTTCTGGCTGCGCTCGTTGGCGCCGTATTTTTCCTTCATCGCCACGGCCCAGATGCGGCGGGCGACGCGGCCCATCACGGTGTATTCCGGATCCATGCCGTTGCTGAAGAAAAAGCTCAGGTTGGGCGCAAAGTCGTCGATGTGCATGCCGCGCGCCAGATACGCTTCGACAAACGTGAACCCGTTCGACAGCGTAAAGGCCAGCTGGCTGATCGGGTTCGCGCCGGCTTCGGCAATGTGGTAACCGCTGATCGACACGCTGTAGAAGTTGCGCACGTTGTGGTGCACAAAGTATTCGGCAATGTCGCCCATCACCTTCAGGCTGAACTCGGTGCTGAAAATGCAGGTGTTCTGGCCCTGGTCTTCCTTCAGGATGTCGGCCTGCACCGTGCCGCGCACGTTGGCCTGCACCCATTCGCGGATCTTGGCGATTTCGGTGTCGGTCGGATCACGGCCGTTGTCGGTCTTGAACTTCTCTAAGTTCTGGTCGATGGCGGTGTTCATGAACATCGCCAGGATGCTGGGCGCCGGGCCGTTGATGGTCATCGACACGCTGGTCGTTGGGCTGCACAGGTCAAACCCGCCATACAGCACCTTCATGTCGTCCAGTGTGGCGATGGACACGCCCGAGTTGCCGACCTTGCCGTAAATGTCCGGACGCGGGTCCGGGTCGTTGCCGTAGAGCGTGACCGAGTCGAAGGCGGTGGACAGGCGCTTGGCGGCCATGCCGTCGCTCAGCAGCTTGAAGCGGGTGTTCGTGCGGAACGGATCGCCTTCGCCGGCGAACATGCGTGTCGGGTCTTCGCCCTCGCGCTTGAAGGCAAAGGTGCCGGCGGTGTAGGGGTAGCTGCCGGGCACGTTGTCCAGAATCAGCCATTTAAGAATCTCGCCGTGGTCTTCGTAGGTTGGCAGGCAGACCTTGCGGATGGTGGTGCCCGAAAGCGACTTGCTGATGAGCTGGGTACGGATTTCCTTGTCGCGGATTTTGACGACATATTCGTCGCCGGCGTAGGCTTTCTGCATTTCAGGCCACTGGGCCAGCAGCTTTTTGGCGGCTGGGTCTTGCACCTGCTCGCGCTCCACGGCCAGGCCAATGACAGCTTCAACGGCATTCGCCGGGTCGGATTTGCTGGCGCTGAGCATGCCGGACGTGGCGCGCAGCTGCTGGATTTGCCGGGCCAGCGCGGCTTGCTCCTTGCCGCGCTTCTTGTAGCCGCGCACCGTGTCGGTGATCTCGGCCAGGTAGCGGGTGCGGGCGGCGGGCACGACCGGCGTCTGGTTGGTGCTGTGGCGCACATTGACCAAAGGCAGGGTGCCGTCGATGAGGTTTAAACCCAGCGCGCCCAGGCGGATTTTGAGCGCCTGGTAGAGCGCGGTCACGCCGTCGTCGTTGAAGCGCGCCGCCATGGTGCCGAACACCGGCATCTGGTCGGCTGGGGTGGTCCAGGCTTCCTTGTTGCGCTGCACCTGCTTGGCCACGTCGCGCAGGGCGTCGAGCGCGCCCTTGCGGTCAAACTTGTTGATGGCAACGAACTCGGCAAAGTCGAGCATGTCGATTTTTTCCAGCTGGCTGGCCGCGCCAAACTCGGGCGTCATCACGTACATCGGCACATCGACATGCGGGACGATGGCCGCGTCGCCCTGGCCAATGCCGGAGGTTTCGACGATGATCAGGTCGAAGCCGGCGGCCTTGCACGCGGCAATCACATCGGGCAGCGCCTTGCTGATCTCGGAGCCGAAATCCCGCGTGGCCAGCGAACGCATGAACACGCGCTGGCCCTGGCTCCACGGATTGATGGCGTTCATGCGGATACGGTCGCCGAGCAGCGCGCCACCGCTCTTGCGCCGCGACGGGTCGATGCTGATGAGGGCCACGCGCAGCTGGTCGCCCTGGTCTAGCCGCAGGCGGCGAATCAGCTCGTCGGTCAGGCTGGACTTGCCAGCGCCGCCAGTGCCGGTGATGCCCAGAACCGGTATTTTTTTAGTAGCAGCTTGCGCCCGTACTGCTTGCACAAGCGCCTCATTTGCCTTGTTTTCTTCGAGCGCCGTGATGAGTTGGGCCAGTGCGCGCCAGGCCATCTCGTTGTGGCCTTCAATGGCCTCGATGCGGCTCGGTGCATAACCGCTGATGTCCTTGTCGCAGCGCATCACCATCTCGCCGATCATGCCGGCCAGGCCCATGCGCTGGCCGTCTTCGGGGCTGAAGATGCGCGCCACGCCGTAGGCTTGCAGCTCGCGGATTTCGGGTCCGACGATCACGCCACCGCCGCCGCCGAACACCTGGATGTGCTCGCCGCCCCGGCTTTTCAGCAGATCGACCATGTACTTGAAATACTCCACATGCCCGCCCTGGTAGGAGCTGATGGCAATCCCCTGCGCGTCTTCCTGTAGCGCAGCCGTCACGACTTCGTCAACGCTGCGGTTGTGGCCGAGGTGGACCACTTCGGCACCCATGCCCTGCAGGATGCGCCGCATGATGTTGATCGCCGCGTCGTGGCCATCAAACAGGCTGGCGGCGGTGATGAAGCGCACTTTATGGGTTGGGCGGTAGCTGGCAAGGGCCTTGTAGTCGGCGGACAGGTCGGTCATGGAAAGCGTCTCCTCAGGATGATGAGCACCCTGGGGTGCCGGATCACCATGATATTACGTTTACGTAAACGTCAACTTACAAGGAGACAACTTTTTGCGATGGATGGGCCGGCTGTTTAGCTGTTGTCTTTCAGTCAAGGGTTAACCCTTTATTTTTTCTTGTAAACCTCGAAAAATTCTGTATTTGAAATATTTTCTTGGCGGGGTTAAAAAATATTCATCGTTTTTATGGTCAGGTAGCGCTTTTTTCAAGGAAAACACCCATGCGGCCTGAGGTTGACTCGGTTAGATTAGTGACCAACCTGCGGTCCGCAAAGGGTCAAGGGGCTTTATGGCGTCAGTCGCCAAGTGAGCCGAGCTTATTTATTACTGTGGAGACAATATGACTTTTCGTTTTGCCCAACTGGCGGTCGCGTCAGCCGTTCTTGGTTTTGCTGGCATGGCCACTGCGGCCGACCCCATCAAGATCGGTGTGACAGGTCCTTTCACCGGCGGTTCGTCGTCGATGGGCGTGAGCATGCGTGACGGTGTCCGGCTCGCGGTCGACGAAATCAACAAGTCTGGCGGCGTGATCGGTCGCCAGTTGCAGGTTGTCGAGCGCGATGACGAAGCGAAAAACGAGCGCGGCGTACAGATTGCGCAGGAGCTGATCAACAAGGAAAAGGTTTCGGCCACTGTGGGTTACATCAACACCGGCGTGGCGCTGGCATCGCAACGTTTTTTCCAGGAAGCCAAGATTCCGGTCATGAACAACGTGGCCACCGGCAGCCTGATCACGCAGCAGTTCAAGGATCAGCCTGAAAACTATATCTTCCGCAATGCGGCGCACGACAACATCCAGGCGCCGATGATTGTCGAGGAAGCCGTCACACGGCGCGGTTTCAAAAAGGTCGCGATTCTGGCCGACTCCACCAACTACGGCCAGCTTGGCCGGGCCGACTTGGAGACCGCGCTCAAGGCCAAGGGCATCACCCCTGTGGCTGTCGAGAAGTTCAACATCAAGGATGTGGACATGACGGCCCAGTTGCTCAAGGCCAAGGAAGCCGGCGCCGAAGTCATCCTGACCTATGGCATTGGCCCCGAACTGGCGCAAATCGCCAACGGCATGACCAAGCTGGGCTGGAAAGTGCCGATGGTCGGCAGCTGGACGCTGTCGATGGCCAACTACATCGACAATGCCGGTCCTGGCGGCGAGGGCGCGCGCATGCCGCAAACCTTCATTCAGGAGCCGACCACCCCCAAGCGTCAGTCATTCATCATCAATTACCTGAAAACCTTCAACCCGAAGAACCAGCGCATCGACTCGCCGGTGTCGGCGGCCCAGGGTTATGACTCCATTTACCTGCTGGCCGCCGCCATCAAGCAGGCCAATTCGACCGACGGCACCAAAATCAAGTCAGCGCTGGAAGACCTGAAGACACCGGTTGAAGGTGTGATCACCACCTACAACAAGCCATTTACGGCCAAAGACCACGAAGCCATCACGGCCAACATTCCGGTATTTGGCGAGGTCAAGGGCCAGCGCGTGGTGTATGCCTATCCTGACGACCAGAAAAAGGCATCTGAAATACGCGTCAAGAAGTAAGTCGGAAAGACTGCTGAAAACAGGCACCGCGCCAGCTGACGCGGTGCTTTTTTATTGTCCGCTGCCGCTGTGCGCGGCCTGAACAGACCGATTTTTTTGCGGAATTAAATACATATGGAAATCCTGCTCCAACTTATTTACAGCGGTATCGCGCTGGGCATGATCTACGCTGTCATCGCCTTTGGCTACCAGCTGACCTTCCAGACCTCCGACACGCTGAACTTCGGCCAGGGCGATGCGCTGATGCTCGGCGCCATGGTCGGCCTGACGCTGGTCAACCTGGGCGTGAACTACTGGCTGATGCTGCCGCTGGTGATTGTGTTCGGCCTGGCGCAGGGCAGCTTTGTCGAGCGCATCGGCGTGCGCCCGGCCATCAAGATCAAGAGCGAGTTTGGCTGGATCATGTCCACCATTGCGCTGGGCATCATTTTCAAGAACGTGGCCGAGAACATCTGGGGCCGTGACGACCTGAAGTTCCCCTCGCCGCTGCCCGAATCGCCGATCAAGATCCTCGGCGCCAACGTGTTGCCGATGGAAATTCTGGTGGTGGTGGGCGCCGTGCTGATGATGCTGGCGGTCGAGTTCTTCAACCGCAAGACCATCTACGGCAAGGCTGTGGTGGCAACCTTCAACGACCGCGATGCGGCCAAGCTGATGGGTATCAACACCGGCCTGGTGATCACCTTTTCGTATGCGCTGTCGTCGGCCACTGCGGCCTTCGCCGGCGCCCTGATCGCGCCGCTGACGCTGACCGGCGCCACCATGGGCTCGGTGCTGGGCCTGAAGGCTTTTGCCGTGGCCATCATCGGCGGGCTGACCAGCGGCATGGGCATCATTGTCGGCGGCATCATTCTGGGCGTCGCTGAAACCACCACCGGCTTTTACCTGTCCACCGGCTACAAGGACGTTCCCGGCCTGGTGCTGCTGCTGCTGGTGCTGGCCTTCAAGCCGGCCGGCCTGTTCGGCAAAAACGCGATCAAGAAAGTTTGAAGATGAACCGAAAGACCCTTGTGGCCGCCCTGGTCGGGCTGGCCCTGCTGGCGGCTGTGCCGCTGATGACCAGCAATTCATACTACGTCCACATGGTCGGTACGATCATGATCTATGCCATCTTGCTGTACGGCCTGGACATCGTGGTTGGCTACACCGGCCAGGTATCTTTGGGTCACGCCGGCCTGTTCGGTGTCGGCTCCTACACCGCCGGCGTGCTGTTCATGAAGCTGGGCGCGCCGCTGTGGGTCATCATTCCGGCCAGCATTGCGGTGACGGCTGCCTTTGGCGCGCTGCTGGCGCTGCCGGCACTGCGCGTGACCGGTCCCTACCTGGCCATGGTGACGCTGGCCTTCGGCACCATCATCCAGATTTTGATCAACGAGATGACCTTTCTCACCGAAGGCCCGCTCGGCATCACCATCCCCAAGCCCACGGTGTTTGGCGAAAAACTCACCGAGCATGGCTTTTACTGGCTGACCTTCGGTTTGATGGTGCTGTCGCTGGTGGTGGTGGACCGCATCCTGAAGTCGCAGCTGGGCCGCGCCTTTGAAGCGCTGCGCGGCAGCCCGGTGGCGTCGGACTGCATGGGCGTGTCGGTCTACCGCTACAAGGTCTATGCCTTCGTCATCAGCGCCGGCTTTGCCGGCCTGGCCGGCTGCCTGTATGCCTATTCCGAGCAGTACATCTCGCCCAACACCTACAACTTCGAGCTGACCGTGCTGTTTCTGCTGGCCGTCATCATGGGCGGTCGCAAGACCCGTTCGGGCGCCTTGCTGGGCGCGGCCATCATCGTGATCCTGCCCAAGCTGCTCGACGACCTGGAGCTGTTCCGCATCGTGGCCGCCAGCCTGGCAGTGCTGATGCTGGTCGGCGGCATCATCGGTGTGGCGAAGAAAATCACCACGCCCCGGGCCATGGCCATTCCGGTGGTCGGCACGATGGCGCTGGCCGGCTTTGCCTTCTGGCTGCAGTCGATCACCGACTGGCGGCTGAGCATCTTCGGCCTGATGATCCTGTTTGTCGTCTATTACCTGCAAAACGGCATCGTCGGTTTTGTCCGGGCGCTGTTCCACGTCCGCAAGCCGGTCGTGCGGCACAGTCAAGCTGACATGGGCAAGGACGCCATATCGGTCGCGGCCAGCGCCCAAGCGGCAGAACAGGGCGGCAACCTGCTGACCGCCCAGGGCATTTTGATGCAGTTCGGCGGCTTGAAGGCCATCAACCAGGTCGATCTGCACATCAAGCGCGGCACCATCCATGGCCTGATCGGGCCGAACGGCTCGGGCAAGAGCACCATGATGAATGTGCTGACCGGCATTTACGTGCCCACCGCCGGCAGCATCGACTTTGCCGGCCGTTCGGTGGTTGGCCGCACCTCGTCCGACATTGCGCTGTCGGGCATTGCGCGCACCTTCCAGAACGTGCAGCTGTTTGGCGAGATGACCGCCCTGCAAAACGTGCAGGTCGGCCTGCACCACACCTTTGACAGCAATATCGTCGATGTGGCGCTGCACACGCCGCGCTACAAGCGCGAAGAAACCTCGGCCATCCAGCGCGGCATGGGCCTGCTGGCTTTTGTCGGCCTGGCCGACCTGGCCGACGAGGAAGCACGCAACCTGCCTTACGGCAAGCAGCGGCTGCTGGAGATTGCCCGGGCGCTGGCGCTGGACCCGCAGCTCTTGCTGCTCGACGAGCCGGCCGCCGGCCTGACCGCGCCCGACATCAAGGAGCTGATCACCATCATCCGCAAGATCCGCGACCACGGCATCACCGTGATCCTGATCGAGCACCACATGGATGTGGTGATGGGCCTGTGCGACACCGTCTCGGTGCTCGACTTCGGCCAGAAAATCGCCGAAGGCAAGCCTGTCGATGTGCAGGCAGATGAAAAAGTCATCGAGGCCTACCTCGGCGGCACGGTCGCATAAGGAAAAAGACACCATGTTGAGTATCAAGAACCTGGAAGCCGGCTATGGCAAGGTGCAGGTCCTGCACGGCATTTCGATGGAAGTGCCCAAGGGCAAGGTGGTCACGCTGATCGGCTCGAACGGCGCCGGCAAGACCACCACCATGCGCGCCATCTCGGGCATGATCCAGCCGACCGCCGGCGAGATCAACCTGCACGGCAAGCGCATCGATGGCCTGGAGTCCTACGCCATCGCCAAGCAGGGGCTGGCGCATTCGCCCGAAGGCCGGCGCGTGTTCGCCACCATGAGCGTGACCGACAACCTGATCCTGGGCGCTTTTCCGCGCCTGACCGGCAGCCGCCCCAAGGGTGACGTGGCGGGCGACCTGGAACGCGCGATGGAGTTGTTTCCGCGCTTGAAGGAGCGGCGGCTGCAACTGGCCGGAACGCTCTCGGGCGGCGAACAGCAGATGCTGGCCATGGCGCGCGCCGTGATGCTCAACCCCGAGATCGTGCTGCTCGACGAACCGTCGATGGGCCTGGCGCCCATCCTGGTCGAAGAGGTGTTCCGCATCATTGCCGACCTGAAGTCGCGCGGCGTCACCATGCTGCTGGTCGAGCAGTTCGCCGCTGCCGCGCTGAAGGTGGCCGACTACGGCTATGTGCTGGAAAACGGCCGCATCTCGGTGCATGGCGAAGCGTCCAAACTGCGCGATGACCCGGCGGTGAAGGCCGCCTACCTGGGCGGCGGACACTGACTTCAGTCGGAAGCTGCTATTGAAAAAATAGCAGCTGGTGTGCGCTGGTATGGCGCGGCGGGCCGAAAATGCTTAGAAAACATGCGCGCTGGAAGCGCCTGGCTTGGCCTTGCCAGGCCACTGTCTGTGTTTCAAACTACCTTCATGCCCTTGAGCGCAGGGTCTTCAGGCGGGTAGCGCAGGTCGAGTTGTTCCAGCGCCTGGCGAACACGCAGGGCAATCATCAGGTTGCGGTGGGTCTTGGAATCGGCCGGCACCACCGTCCAGGGCGCCCAGGGCGTGCTGGTGGCATTGAGCAGGTCTTCGTAAGCCTGCTGGTAGGCCGCCCACTGCCCGCGCGCCTCCAGATCGCCCATGGCAAACTTCCAGTGCTTGGCAATGTCGTCAATCCGCTCCTGCAGCCGCTCGCCTTGCGCCTTGAAGCTGATGTGCAGCATGAATTTCAGGATCACCGTGCCGGTTTCATTGAGCATGCGTTCGAAGTCGTTGATCTGCTGGTAGCGCTGCGCGGTCTGCGACGGCGTGATCCAGCCCTGGACTGGCGGCACCAGCACGTCTTCGTAGTGGCTGCGGTTGAAGATCATGATATCGCCAGCGGTCGGTACCTTCTGGTGGATGCGCCACAGGTAGTCGCGGGAACGCTCGTCTTCATTGGGCGCTTTCCAGGCGGCCGTGTGCACGCCGAGCGGGCTCATGCGGCTGAAGACACCGCGCAGCGTGCCGTCCTTTCCCGAGGTGTCAGTGCCCTGCAGGACCACCAGCAACTTGTAGCGCCGATCGGCATAAAACAGGTTTTGCAGCCCGTCGAGTTCAAGCGCCAGTGCATCCACCGTTTCCTTGTCGCGCGCCTTGTCGCTTGATGAAAACGGCTTGTCGCCCGGATCGAAGTCAGCCAGGCTGCAGGATTTGCTTTTTTTCTTGCTTTTGCCATCCTCGCCAATCAGCGGTACCTGCCAACGCAGGAGCTTTTCGGCCAGCGCCTTGCGTTCGTCCTTGCCGGCCTGGGTATCGGGTCCATTCTGTCCAGACGGAACGTCAGTCGTTTTTGAATTCATCGGGGCTTCCATAAAATGAAGGGGACCAGGCTGATTCTGCGCGCCTGTGCCCTGGCAGCCTGAACGAATACACTTATTTTCATGCCAGTGGCCGCGCCGTCCGTGAGGCGGGAACGGGCCGGCCCTGGCCTTCAACATGACAGGAATTTTTATGAAAACCGATCCGGCTACCGACGCTGGCCCGCAAGGGGCAACCGGCTACGCAGGTGACATCGCGCCAGCGCTGGCGTGGCAATGGCTGCAGTCGGGCCAGGCCGTGCTGGTCGATGTGCGAACCGATGCCGAACGCGAATGGGTCGGCTTCGTTCCGGGCGCTGTGCCCGTGGCATGGAAGCAGTGGCCGGACATGGCGCTGAATGCCGGTTTTGACGATGCCTTGAAGGCGGCGGTTCCCACTGGCACCAAGGTCGTGCTGCTGTGCCGAAGCGGCGTTCGCTCGGTGGCCGCTGCCCGCCGTGCCACGGAACTGGGGCTTGAGGCTTACAACATTCTTGAAGGTTTTGAAGGCGACGCCGACGGGGACGCCCAGCGCGGCCACCGAGGCGGCTGGCGTATGCGGGGCCTGCCCTGGATGCAGAAGTGATGGGCAACCTTGAGGTTTTCATCACCGAACGGCAAGCACTCTTGGAAGATTAGTAGACACATCAACCTGTCAGATATAGCAGGGGTGAAGACGTGACTATTTGTGAGAAAGTTTTCAATAAGTCTGTTTTAAACAAAGGAACAGACTTATGCAAGTACTCGATCGCACCACCCGCACCGGCCCTGTTGCTCACCGCAATCCCCCCCTGTTGCCGCGCCTGCAGGAACGCTTTGAGCAGAAATTCATGGCCCACTGGGAAAGCCAGTGGGGGGGGAAACCCATCCTGCATGGCAGCAACCCTGGACCCAACTCGATCCGGCTGGATGGCAATGACTACCTGGGCATTGCGGGCCATCCCGACATCGTCCGGTCGCAGATTGCGAGCCTGCAACACAGCAACGAAAGTGTGATTCAGTCGGGCGTTTTCCTGCTCGAAGCCCATCCCTGCCGGACGCTCGAAGCGTCTCTGGCGGCCTGGGTCGGCAAGGAGGACGGTTTTGTCTGTCAGTCGGGCTATTCGGCCAACGTCGGCCTGCTGCAGGCGATTGCCGACGAGCAGACACCGGTTTACCTCGACAGCCTGGCCCATGCCTCGCTGTGGGAGGGCGCGCGCGCGGCACGTGCGCCGGCCCATGCATTCCGGCACAACGACCCGGAGCACCTGTCCCGCATGATTGAGCGCCATGGCCCGGGCGTGGTGGTGGTCGACTCGGTGTACAGCACCACCGGCGCGCTGTGCCCGCTGGTCCGCATGGTCGAGGTGGTCGAGCAGCATGGCTGCACGATCCTGGTCGATGAGTCGCATTCGCTGGGCACCCACGGCCCGCAAGGCGCCGGGCTGTGCGCCGAACTGGGCTTGACGGACCGCGTGCATTTCATCACCGCCAGCCTGGCCAAGGCATTTGCCGGCCGCGCCGGATTTTTCACCATTCCGGCCGCCATGCGCTACTACGTTCTGCACAACAGTTACCCCAATATCTTCAGCTCCTGCCTGCTGCCGCACGAGATTGCCGGTCTGGCGGCAACGCTGGAGGTGGTGCGCGGCTGCGACGCCGAGCGGGTGCGGCTGCATGCCAACACGCGCCGGCTGCGCGCCAGCCTCCTGGACATGGGCTACCCGATCCACCAGGGCAGCCAGCAGATCATTGCGCTGGAAACCGGCACCGAGCCGGCCACCATGGTGCTGCGCGACCAGCTGGAGGCACATCAGATTTTTGGTGCGATTTTCTGCGCCCCGGCGACCAGCCGCAACCGTGCCATGGTGCGGCTGACGCTCAATGCCGGCCTGACCGCTGCAGAAATGGACCGCATCGAGCAGACGGCGCGTACGCTGCTGCCCGTGCTCAAGCCCTGGGACTGGCCGATTGCCCGGCGGGCCCGCACCGAACAGGTGTGAGGCTACCCTTGCGACAGGCGCCTTTCGCCATGGTTGGCCAGGAAATGCGCGTAGCTGGTGCTCAAACCAGGGCTGAACGCCTCGCCGATGGCAAAAATGGCCGCGTGAAGCCGACCCGCTTCGCCGTTTACAACGAATGCTTCGCAAGGCCCGGGCTGATGGCCGACGCCCAGCGCCAGTTGCAGTTCCAGGTCAATGAGCCAGCTGCCGCTGCGAATGTCCTGAACGACGCGCGCGTCCCAGCCCTGTGACAAGGCCATCTCTGCCAGTTCGCCCAGGTTGGCGGCAGGCTCCAGCTGCAGCCAGCTGGCCTGGCCTCGGGCATTCAGCGCCAGCATGCCAAATGGCGCGCCGATGACGACGTGTTCTGTCCAGCCCTGCTGCTGCGTGAGATTGTGCAATGCCTGGAAAATGACCGGGTCGGCCAGCAGCGCAAGCTGGTCGGGCGACAGCGTGGCGCACCAGATCTGCTGGTGGCGCTGGTCCGGCTGATGGCGCAGGTCCTCGATGGCGCGCGTGAGGCAGGTGCGCAGGTCAGCCGACTGCTTGGGAATGAACTGGTTGATCAGCCCCCGGTTGAACGCCGAAACTGCCAGTTGCTCGTCGGCACGGCCGGTGAGCAAGATGCGTGAGCCCGGCCAGTCCTGCAACTCGCCCAGCACCCGCAACCCGCTCATCGCCGGCATGGCGTAGTCCACCACGGCAACCTGCACCAGCCTGAAGCGCGCGGCCCCGTCGACCTGCCAGTAGCGCAGGATCTGCGGGATCAGCAGGGCGCCTTCGCGCCAGCGGTGGATGATTTCCTGCTGGCGCCACGCATCATTCTCGCGCTGCGCGATTTCTTGCTTGAGCAGGTCGATGCAAGCAATCGGCCGCAGGAACAGCTGCACGGACCAGCCGGGCGGCATGACCTCGCCCAGCATTTCCAGGTAATCCGGGTCATCGTCGAGAAAAAGAACGCCGCCGGGCCGGCGATAAAGGGGGAAAGACATGGCTTTAGGCTTTATCAAGGAAATAGAAACACAGGCATTGGCAGCGTTCAGGACGGCGCGAGCGGCAGGACCAGTGTGAAGACAGCGCCTATGGCATAGCCTGACTTCACCTGGATGCTTCCACCTGCGCTGCGCAGCACCTGCTGGCAAAAAGCCAGGCCCAGGCCATGCCCGGTGCTGCGGTTGCTGGAGAAAAAGGGCTTGAAAATATGCGGCAGCAAGGCCGGATCGACGCCGACGCCGTCATCTGCCACCGAAATGCGCCCGCCGTCGGGTCCGCGGTCGACCGCAATGCGCAGCGCACCAGCTGCGTAGGTCGAATCGGCAGCGGCCAGGGAGTGCAGGGCGTTTTTCATCAGGTTCATCAGCACTTGGGAAAACTGTGCAGGGGAACCGAAAAAAGTGAAATTACGCTGGATGACCACCCTGACACATTCGCGCTGGCGGTTTGAGGTGTAGGGATAGGCCGCGACGATTTCGCTGACCAGGCTGGCGGCGTCGACCGCTTCCTTGTAGCGCGGCAGTTGCAGCAGCTTGGCGTTGGCAATCTGGGTGTCGATCTGGTGGTTCATGGAGCGCACCAGCGCCTGCAGCCGCTGGCCCAGCTGCTCTAGCTTGGCTGCGCGTGGATGCGCCTGCTCGCGCCGGATTTCCATCTGCAAGGCATCCCCGATCAGCGATGCTGTGGACAGGGGCGTGCGCAACTCGTGCGCCATGATGCCCATGGTGGCCAGCGTGTGGACCAACTGGTCGCGCCGCAGGTTGGCTGAAGACAGGCCCAGCAGCAGCGCGCAGATCCAGCTGAAGACGATGACCACCGCATCGACGGGATTGGCCTGCAGGCCGTTCGGCATCAGCCAGGCAAACAGCGTCCACGACAGAAATACACCACTCACAGTGCCTGCCGTGGCGATGCGCCAGTCGGTCAGGTGGTAGTAGCACACGATGATTGTGCAGATGGTGGCCAGCCAGGCGGCGCTGCCGGCATTGCAAAAGTACATCCAGCTGAAAAAAACGGGGATTTCGATCCACATGACGAGGGTGACCAGCAACCGCGTGGCAGGACTGGAAAAATCCCGGCTCAGACCGGGCAGCAGCAGCGTGGCGCCCAGCAGGCTCATCAGGCCGCGCAGCCACAGGTTTTCGTACGGCTGCGCCAGCCAGCTTGACCAGATCCAGCCGAACAGGGGCTGGCCCAGCACCGATGCCAGGCCCAGCAGCCGCATGCGCCACGGCGAGCCATGCAAAATCGGCTCCAGCGGCGCGAGTGTCCAGCGGCTTGGCGCATGCTTTAAAAATTGTGAGGTGCGGCGAATTTTTTTCCATCTGGCGTTCAGCCAGAGCCTGCATGTCGAGCCATAACTTCTCTTGTCCTTTAAACCATTGTCCCTGTTCTTCCCCTTCATCACCGATGCAACTACCTGCTAACTTTGACAGCATCTGCCTGGATGGCATCATGAGCGACTGGCTGTCGTCCCTGCGTGAATTCTCGGTCGAGGCGCTGGTGGTGCTGGGCCCCGACCCCTTCGCCGGACAGGAGCACCGGCTGGTGCTGGCCCTGCATCCGCCGCGGCTGCTCGATGCGGCGCATGCGCTGGCTGCCAGCCAGGACTTCGGCGCGCCCTGGCGGGACTCCGATGCGCCGTTGGTGGCCTGGCAGGACATTTCCCGATCGGTTTTTGGCGACATGGGCCGCTGGCGCAGGCTGTGGCTGGCGCATGGCTTTCAAAGCGTCGTGCGCATTGCCTTTCCGCTGACCATGGGCCGGGCGTTCGAATGCTACCTGTTCAGCGCGCGCCAATGGCCTGACCGCACCGAACCGTCGCAGCTGGCCTGGTCGGCGCTGAACATCTGGCCACTGCTCAAGCGGGCGCTGGCCGAGGCGCGCAATCCGCTGAGCCCGCGCGAACTTGAATGCCTGGAACTGGCGTTCCAGGGCATGACCGCGCGCAAGACCGGCGAGATCCTGGTGTGCAGCGAGCGCACCGTCAACTTTCACCTGGCCAACGCCATGGGCAAGCTCCAGGTCGACAACAAGCTGGCGGCGGTGCAGCGCGCCTGCTGGTTCGGCCTGATTTGATCCGGCGCTGCAGGGTACCCCCTTGCTGGAGAACCTTCATTGGTCAGGCGCTGGCCATGGCCTAAACCTGTTCATAATTCAGCCCAATGACTTTCCTAGCGCTTGATGTGGGTAACACCCGCCTGAAATGGGCCCAGTACGACGCCCCGGTAGTGGGCGCCAAGCTGCTGGCCCATGGCGCGGTGTTCCTCGAGAACATCGACCGGCTCGCCGAGGAAGACTGGCAGGGGCTGGCCGAGCCTTCGGCCATCCTGGGCTGCGTGGTGGCAGGCGACGCCATCAAGCGGCGCCTGGCCGAGCAGATGGAACTCTGGGACGTGCTGCCCCGCTGGGTGATTTCCAGCCCGCAGGAGGCCGGCCTGAGCAACGGCTACGACCATCCGGCGCGGCTCGGCTCCGACCGCTGGGTGGCCATGATCGGCGCGCACCACCGGCTGCTGGCGCGCGGCATCCGCAAGCCCTGCCTGGTGGTGATGGTGGGCACTGCCGTCACGGTCGAAGCCATCGACGCCTCGGGCAAATTCCTGGGCGGCATCATCTTGCCCGGCCATGGCATCATGCTGCGCGCGCTTGAATCGGGCACGGCCGGGCTGCATGTGCCGACCGGCGAGGTGCGTGATTTTCCGACCAACACCAGCGATGCACTGACCAGTGGCGGCACCTTTGCGATTGCCGGCGCGGTCCAGCGCATGGTGGACAACCTCACGCACCACTGCGGTGAAGCGCCCGAATGCATCATGACCGGCGGCGCCGGCTGGAAAATGGCGCCGAGCATGACCGTCAGCTTCGAGCTGGTCGAAAACCTGATCTTCGACGGACTGCTGGAGATTGCCTCCCGGCGCTTGAATGCTTGATGCTATTTAATTGATAGCTGGTTGCGCCCGTGGATAAGGCGCAGAGCGCTGATTTTATTCATATTAATGCGTTTGAAATCCAAGTTGGATCAGCCTGCCCTCCTGCCGGGTCTGATGGCAGCATCGGCGTCAGCATCGACAGCCGGGTGAAGCCGCCCGACTATTTGCGGGGAACTTGTCGCTAAGATAACCGGCAGTTACCCGAAGCCTTCCCTTCGGGGACTCGCAGCAAAAAACCAACGGAGCATTTCCCATGTCAGACTTGAAAGCGGCTTTCGACCAGGCCATGCTGGATTCCAAAAATCTCAGCGAACGGCCCGACAATGCCACCCTCTTGAAGCTCTATGCGCTCTACAAGCAAGGCAGCGCTGGCGACAACCTGGAGAAAAAGCCCGGCTTCAGCGACATGGTGGCGCGCGCCAAATGGGACGCCTGGAGCAAGCTCAAGGGCACGCCGCAGGACGCGGCAATGCAGCAGTACATCGACCAGATCAAGGAACTCGGTTAAACCGGCTTGTGGCATAAATAAACCATCAAAAAGGCCTTTTCCGCAAGTGGGGCGGGCGCATCCAGCTATTGATTTGATAGTTTTTCGTGCGCCGGGCTGTTTCAGTCCGCCTTGATGTTGGCGAGCTTTATCACGCGGTTCCACATGTTGCGTTCGCTGGCGCCGAGCGCGGCCAGCTCCGCTCCGTCCATGGCGACGGCCTTGGCGCCCTGGTCTTCGGCACGCTTGCTGAAATTTTCCGATTCCACCACCTGCCGGATGGCCAGCGACAGCCGGCCCTGCAAGTCGGCGGGCAGGCTGTTCGGGCCATACACCGCGAACCATGAAGTGGCAACCAGCGGCACGCCGGCCTCAAGGGCGGTTGGCACCTTGGGCTGGGCGGCCAGGCGCGTGCGGCCAGTCACCATCAGCGCCTTCAGCTTGCCGGCGCGGAGGTGCGGCAGCAGCGGCGGTGGCGTGGTGATGGTGAAGTCCACCGTGCCGGCCAGCAGGTCGTTCAACGCCGGGCCGGTGCCCCGGTAGGGGATATGGGTGATGAAGGTCTTGGTCAGGTCCTTCAGCAGCTCGGTCGTGACATGCTGCAGCGAACCGTTGCCGCTGGACGCGTAGTTGACCTTGCCGGGGTTGGCCTTGACGTATTTGATGAATTCGGCAAACGTATCGGCCGGAAAATCGGCGCGCACCACCAGCAGCTGCGGCGCGTCGATCAGGTGGCCGAGCGGCTTCAGGCTGGTGGCCGGATCGAAGCCGGCCACCGGCTGGATCAGCGGCGTGATGCACTGGTAGCCCGAATACTGCACCAGCAGGCTGGTGCCGTCGGCCGGCCCGCGCGCCACCAGCTGGCCGGCGATGTTGCCATTGCCGCCGCTCCGGTTGTCCACCACCACCGGCGTCTGCAGGATGCGGCCCAGCGGTTCGGCCAGCATGCGCGCGGCAATGTCGGTGGTGCCGCCAGCCGCCGCGGGAACGACCAGCGTCAGTGTCTTGCCGGCGAGCTGCGCGCGCACCGGATTCAGCCAGGCGGCCGCGCCGAGGGTGGCCATGGTGGTGATGAGGGTTCTGCGGGAAATAGGGGTCATGGTGGTCTCTGGGTGGGTTTGTTATTCGGTGAATTGTCTGGCCAAGGCCCGGGCGGCACGTTCAGGCGGGCTGCCCGCGCAGCGCCGCCACGAAGTCCGGCGCCGGATGCAGGTCGGTGATGCGGCCGGCCTTGGCGACCTGGCCGGGCACGTCGTGGCCGACGATCTGCGGCATCAGGCGCGCCACGGCCAGCAGTTGGGGCAGGTTGATGCCGGTGTCGTAGCCCATGGCATCGAGCATGTGGATCGCGTCCTCGCTGGTCACGTTGCCGCTGGCGCCGGGCGCATACGGGCAGCCGCCCAGGCCGCCCAGCGAGCCGTCCAGACGCGTGATGCCGCTTTGCACGGCGGCCAGCACATTGGCCAGGCCCATGCCGCGCGTGTTGTGAAAGTGCAGGGTCAGCTGCAGGCCGGAAAAATGCTGTTGCAGGGCCTCGGCCATGCGGCTGACCTGTGCCGGATGCGCCATGCCGGTGGTGTCGCAAATCGTCAAGCCGCGCACGCCCAGGCCGGCAAAGCGCTCGGCCCAGCGCAGCAACTCGCCCTGCGGCACATCGCCTTCCATCGGGCAGCCAAAGCCGCAGGACAGCGAGACATTGATGGGCGTGGCGCCATCGACATGGCGAATCACCTCCGACAGCGCGGCAAGGCTTTTGTCGCGCGGCATGCGCAGGTTCGCCAGGTTGTGCGTCTCGGACACCGACATCACCAGGTTCAGCTCGTCGGCGCGCGATTCGAGCGCACGCTCGGCGCCGCGCAGGTTGGGCACCAGCACGCTGTACTCGACGCCAGGGGCGCGGTGGATGCGGCCCATCACTTCCTCGGCATCGCGCAGCATCGGGATGGCCAAGATCGAGGTGAACGATGTCACCTCGATCTTGGCGTAGCCGCACTCGCCGAGCGCATCGACCAGCGCGACCTTGTCGTCGGTGGCGATGAAGCAGGGCTCGTTCTGGAAGCCGTCGCGCGTGGCGACCTCATTGAAATAAATGCGTTTCACCGGGGTCACGGGGCGCATCGGGTTCATTGGCTTGCTCCTGCAACGATGCCCTGGTCCTTGAGGGTTTTGATCTGTTCGGGCGACAGGCCCATCTCGCGCAGCACGGCGTCGGTGTCCTGGCCAATGCCGGGGGCGTTGCGACGGTGGCTGCCCGGCGTGCGCGACAGCTTGGGCACGATGCCTGGCACGGCCAGCAGGCTGCCGTCATCCAGGCGCACTTTGTCCAGCATGCCGCGCGCCTGGTAATGGGGGTCGGCGGCGATGTCGGCGACGGTGTAGATGCGGCCGGCCGGCACGGCGACGGCGTCCAGCGCCGCCAGCACCTCGTCCACCGTGCGATCGGCGGCCCACTGGCCGATGGCGGCGTCGATTTTTTCCACCTGGGCGACGCGGCCGGCGTTGTCGGCCAGTGCCGGGTCGGCGCCCAGTTCAGGACGGCCGATGGTGTTCATCAGCCGCTTGAAAATGCTGTCGCCATTGCCGGCAATCAAGACATAGGCCCCCACGCTCCCCGCTTCGCGTGGTTCGCTGCCCCCCGAGGGGGCTGGCCTGGCTTGGGGCGGCCCGGCACTGAGTCCCTCGACCCCCACGCTCCCCGCTTCGCGTGGTTCGCTGCCCCCCGAGGGGGTTGGCCTGGCTTGGGGCGGCCCGGCGCTGGCGGCCGGGGCGCCCTCATCCTTGCAGCGGTAGGCATTGCTGGGCGCGATGCCGGGCAGGGCGCTGCCGGCTGCGCCGCGCACCGCGCCGAACGCGCTGTACTCGGGCAGCAGGCTTTCCATGCAGTTGAACACCGCCTCGTACAGCGCCACGTCGATCACCTGGCCCTGGCCCGAGCGCTGGCGCTCCTGCAGCGCCAGCAAGATGCCGATCACGCCATGCAGCGCGGCCAGCGTGTCGCCAATGCTCACGCCGACGCGCACCGGCACGCGGCCCGGCTCGGCGGTCAGGTGGCGCAGGCCGCCCATGGCCTCGGCCACCACGCCGAATCCGGGCTTGTCGCGGTAGGGGCCGGTCTGGCCGTAGCCGCTGATGCGCAGCATGATCAGGCGCGGGTTGAGTTTTAGCAGCGCGTCGGGGCCGAGGCCCCAGCCTTCCATCGCGCCGGGGCGGAAGTTCTCGATCAGCACGTCCGATTCCGTGGCCAGCCGGCGCACGATGTCCTGCGCCTGGGCTTGCCGCAGGTCCAGCGCCACCGAGCGCTTGTTGCGCGACTGCACCTGCCACCACACCGAGGTGCCGTCTTTCAGCAGCCGCCACTTGCGCAGCGGATCGCCGGTGCCAGGCGTCTCGATCTTGATGATGTCGGCGCCAAAGTCGGCCAGCGTCTTGGCGGCGAACGGGCCGGCAATCAGCTGGCCGAGTTCCAGCACTTTCAGGCCGGCCAGCGGACCCGGGACGGGTGAGGGGGTTGAGTAGTCTTGGGTAGGCATGGCGGCGAGTGTGCCGCTGCAGGCGCGCGCCGTCTATTCCTGCTTTGGCGTGTGGACGTTCGCATTTTGCGAAGGCTCGGCCAGGAAGTCCACCAGCGACAAGATGCCCGCGTCAAGCTGGCCCTGCGCGCAGGCCACCAGCAGGCGGCGTTGCGCCCACGGATCGGCCAGCGGGCGCCAGCTGATGTTCATGGCCTTGACCATCGGCAGGCAGGCCGCTTTGGGCAGGATGGCAATGCCCAGGCCGGAGGCGACCATGTGGCACACGGCATCAAAACTGCGCACTTGCATGCGCAGCCTGAACGGCCGGTGCGCGGCCAGCGCCGACTGCTGCTGCTGCTGCAGCATCGCCGCATCGGCGGTCAGGCTGATCCATTCCTCGTCGAGCGCATCGGCAAAGGCCAGCGGCGTTTTCCGGGCTGCCAGCCGGTGCCCGGCGGGCAGCACCAGCACCAGCTCGTCGTGGCGAAACAGCCGCGTGTCCAGGCCACGGGTGTCCGGTCCCTCGACAAACACGGCGACGTCGGTGCGCTGTTCACGCAGCGCGGCGGCCACGGCGTCGGACACCTGCTCTTCCACATCGACATGCACCTGCGGATGCAACTGGCCGTAACGCGCCAGCAGGGGCGGCAAAAACTGGCTGATGGCCGCGCTGCTGGCGCAGAGGTGGAGGTGGCGTGCGGTGCCCCGGCGCAGGTCGGCGAGTTCAGCGCCCAGCTGGTCCAGGGTCTGCAGCAGCCTCAAGCCGTGCTTGACGAAGACGCGCCCGGCGGCCGTCGGCTGCAGGCCGCGTGCATGGCGGTCAAACAGCGCGTCGCCCAGCGCAGCTTCGAGTTCGCGAATGCGCCGGCTGGCCGCGCCCAGCGCCAGGTGCGCGCCGCGCGCCGCTGCCGTCAGGCTGCCGGTCTGGGCGCAGTCCACCGCCAGGCGGATCGACACCAGGTCAAACCGGGCAAGGTTGTAGCGCATGCTGCCGGGCCCCGGCGTTCAGGCGGCTTTCTTGCGGGGTGCCGGTTTTTTGGCTGTCGCCTTGGGCGCAGCGGCCTTTGTGGCAATCAGCGCATCGAGGTTCCTGACAATCTCGGTCTCTATTTTTTCCTTGAAGGCGCCGAGCAAGAAGCCGAGCTTTGCGGCCAGTTCGAAACCGTCTTTCGTCACGCTCAGCGTGCCATGGACACCGGTCCGGCTGAAGCTGACAAGGTCGCTGCTCGTGCCTTCCTCGTAGGTGCATTCCATGCCGAATTCCGCTTCGGCCTGCTCGAACCATTGGACGGCGATCTGGCGTGCTTCCTGCAGGCCCAGGGTGTGCGCGCGATCGATGTGAATGTCAGCCATGGGGTTCTCCAGGGGTCAGGATGGGGTGCCGCCTGTCATCAGGGCAATCTGGCGGACCGCTTGGCCGCATCATAAAACCGACTTTGTGGAACAGGGCTGCGAAGCACCCCGGGTGCACCCCAATAAAGTCACTCCGCCTGGATGTTTGCGCTTGTTATGGTCCGGGCCCAGAATTCGGTCTCTTTTTTCACCAGGGAGGCCAGCGCTGCCGGCGGCAGGTAGCGAAGCTCCACGCCAGCGCCATCGGCCCGGGTTTTGGTTTCGGGCAGTTCAAGCGCTGCCTTGATTTGTTCACTGAGCCTGGCCACGACATCGGCAGGCGTGGCCGCCGGGGCAAAAATGCCGACCCAGGCTTCCAGCTCGAAACCCTTGAGACCGGCTTCGGCGGTGGTGGGCACGGCGGGCATGCCCGGGTGGCGGGCCTTTCCGGCCACGGCCAGACCCCTCAGCTTGCCGACCTGCACCTGACCCATCACTGAAGGGGGCGTGGTGATGAAGACCTGCACCTGGCCCGACAGCACGTCCTGCAGCGCCGGGCCGGAGCCCCGGTACGGAATGTGCACCATGCTGGTCTGGGTCTGCAGCTTGAACATTTCCGTGCCGATGTGCGAGAGCGAACCGTTGCCCTGGCTGGCATAGCTGAGCTTGCCGGGGTTGGCCTTGAGGTAGCTGATGAATTCGCCGAGGTTTTTGGCCGGCACCGAAGGATGGACCGTGATCACGTTGGTGGCCACCGTGATCAGCGCCACCGGCACAAAGTCCTTTTGCGCCCAGGGCAGCTTGGGCGTGAGGTTGGGATTGCCCACATGGTAGGCCGAGTAGGAGTTGAGCAGCGTGTAGCCGTCGGGGTTGGCGCGGGCCACGTACTGGTAGGCCACGTTGCCGCTGCCGCCGCCCCGGTTGTCCACCACCACCGCCTGGCTGGTCACCTTGGCCAGCGAATCCGACAGGATGCGGGCCGACGCGTCGACAAAACCGCCGGGCGGGTTGGGCACCACCAGCGTGATCGGCCTGACGGGATAGCCCTGCGCCAGCGCCGCGCTGGCGAGCAGGGCCGCTGCAGCGCCTGCCAGCAGCTGGCGAAGGGGCGCAAGACCCAAGGGCGGGGTGTGGGTGTGGGTGATCGTGTTCATGCGGCAAGTCTCCATTTTTATTTAGGTTGATCAGTAGCGGCCCGAAAGCAGTGCGCCGGCGCCTGGCACACGCCGTTCAAGCCCGAGGCTCTTGAGCAGGGCGTAAGTGGTGCAGACCGCGCTGGAAACCACCGGCAGGCCGCTGGCTGCCTCGATCAGGGGCACCGAAGCCAGCGAGGGCATCTGTACGCAGGCCGAGGCGACGATGGCGTCGGCCCCCTGGATGTTGAGCTGTTTCCAGAGTTCCGCCGGGGCCTTGGGATCGCGGGCGCCCACGGCCAGGTTGTCGTGGATTTCGAGCGAGATGCTGTCGAGCACTTCGATGCCTTCGTTTTCGATGTAGTCAATCACCAGCCGTGTCAGGGGTTTCATGTAGGGCGCGATGATGGCCACGCGTTTGGCGCCCATGGCCTGCAAGCCTTCGACCAGCGCGCCGGCGCTCGTGATGACGGGTGTCGGTGCGCCGTTGGCCACGGTGACATCGTGCAGACGGCGCTGGGACTCGCGGTGGTAGCCCTTGCCCATGCTCATGATGGCCACCAGGCAGGCATAGCCCATGGCGTCCATGCGCGCGTCCGACAACTCCAGCGCGCAGCGGTCGGAGTCACGGTCCATGGCTGCCAGTTCTTCCTTGGTGACTGATTTCATGCGCATGCGGCTGGAATGAAACGTGAACCGCTCAGGCAGTACCTGCTCGCGCGCGCGCAGCATGGCCGGGATTTCGGTTTCCATGGTGGTGTTCGAACTCGGCACGATCAGGCCGATCCGGTAAGGCTTGGCTGCCGGTGGTTCATGGGATTGCATGGGGTGTCTCCTGATGACGGTAGGCGCTGATTCTTTGCTGTTTAATCCATACTTGCAAATACATTATTCAGATAAATCCATACTGAAACAAGATCAATCACACCATGGAATTGCGCCAGATCCGGTACTTCTCGGTGCTTGCTGAAGAGTTGAGCTTCACCCGCGCAGCACGCCGGCTGCATGTGTCGCAGCCGCCCCTGAGTTTTCAGATCGCCAGTCTGGAAGCCGAACTGGGCGCCAGATTGTTCGACCGTACCAGCCGCAGCGTGGCCCTGAGCGCTGCGGGACAAGCTTTTTTGCCGCATGCGCAGGCCGTGCTGGCGCGGCTTGACGAGGCGCGCAGCCATGTGGCGCGCGTGGCCAGTGGCCTGCAGGGCCGGGTGCAGGTCGGCCTGGCCGGCTCCCACTTTCTCGGGCCGTTTCCCCAGTTCATCCAGCAGTTTCGCCGCCAGCGGCCCGAGGTGGAGCTGGTGCTGCATGAGATGAAACCGTCCGCACATGTGCAGGCGCTGTGCGATGGGCGCCTGGACCTCAGCATTTCGCGCAACCCGCTCAGTGACGCGCAGGTCAGCGCTGCGCTGCTATGGCGCGACCCCGTGGTAGCGGCCTTTCCGCCAGGGCATCGGCTGGCTGGCCGTGGCCAGATCAGCCTGGCGCAGCTGCATGACGAAGACTTCGTATTTCTGCGGCTCGATTCCTCGCCGTTTGCCATGCGCCTGTTTGACGCCTGCGTGCAGACCGGCTTTGCGCCGCGCATCGTGCAGCAGGTGGTGGAAATTCCCGCAGTGCTCAACCTGGTGGCCGCCGGGCTGGGCGTTGCGCTGGTTCCGGCTTCCCTGGCCATGCTGCGGGCCGATTCTGTGTGCACCAGCAAACTGGTTTTTCCGGCAGCAAGCCGCGATGCGCCGCGTGCCGGCAAGGCATCCGCCCCTGCGCTGAATGGCGATGTTTACGTCTTGTGGCGCAGTGAAAATACCGTGCCCGCAGTGGCTGCCTTCAAAAAACTTCTGCTCGACTGGGCCGGGGGGTTGCCTCTTTGAGGCGGCTGTCCGCATGCACTGCGCGGTTTGGCCCCGGCGCTGGGTGGGCAAGCGGCGCAGAAGTACGAAGCAGCCCGCCTTGCCTTCAACTCACAGGCTGCGTTTGCCCCTAAAATTCGTTAAAAAATTGAAATTGAAACAAAAAATTGTTAATTTGATATTTAAAAACATATTTGATTTAATACACAAAATGACCATGAATTTTTTTGGCCTGATGCGCAAGGCGATGCTGAAAAAAGCAGCTATTTCCATCAGCGCTGACGCTGTCCGGGCATTGGCCGCCTTGGCATGGTCAATGGCATCGCGGCATCAGGCGTGCTCCCGTTTCATGGGTCGCGGTAGTCCGGCCAGTGACAGATTTCCCCAGCCAGGACCTTGCCATGACGCTTGAAGGCGAGCCGATGGGGCCGTCCATCACGGCCTCGCTGCTGGCGGGGGTGCTGGAGTCGGCCATGGACGCCATCATCACGGTCAATGCGCAGCAAAAAATCATCTTGTTCAACCAGTCGGCCGAGAAGATGTTCGGCTGGCCCCGGCAGGAGGTTCTGCAGCAGCCGTTTGATCGGCTGATGCCAGGTCGCTTCCGCCGCAATGTCGGGCTGCTCGCTCAGTTCGGGACCACCGGCACGACGTCCCGCCGCAGGGGACGCCTGGGAACGGTCATGTATGGTTTAAAGGCCAATGGGGACGAGTTTCCGATCGAGGTTTCGATCTCGCAAGTCGATACGCCCGAAGGCAGGCTGTACACCGCGATGGTGCGGGACATCACCGAGTTGCACGCCTCGCAGGCGCAATTGCGGCTGCTTGAAGCCAGCATCGCCCACTTGAATGACGTGGTGGTCATCACCGAAGCCGATCAGGTGGACGCGCCAGGGCCGCGCATCGTTTTTGTCAATGCCGCGTTCGAGCGCCAAACCGGTTACAGCCGCGAAGAGGTGATCGGGAAAACGCCGCGCCTGCTGCAGGGCCCGCTGACGCAACGCACCGAACTTGACCGCATCGGCACGGCCCTCAGGACCTGGCAGCCGGTTCGGGCCGAGCTGATCAATTACAGCAAAAGCGGTGAGGCTTTCTGGGTCGAGATCGACATCGTTCCCATCGCCGATGCCAAGGGCGGGTTCACGCACTTTGTTTCGGTGCAGCGCGACGTGACCGAGCGCAAGCGGGCCGAGCAGGCGCTGGTAGACAGTGAAAGGCGCTATGCCACGCTGTTTTCCTCGGCGCCGTTGCCGATGTGGGTGTTCGACCAGGCCGGTGGCCAGCTTCTGAAGGTCAACCAGGCGGCCATCGAGGACTATGGCTATTCCGAAGCCGAATGCATGACGATGACGCTGTCCGATATTCACAGCGGCACCGAACCGGTGTGCCGGCCCCAGGATTCAGCCGGCGCTGCGCAGAAGCGGCAAGGGCCGTACCCGCATCGACGCAAGGACGGGTCGCTGTTTTTCGTCGATGTGGTGGCACGGCCGATCCAGTTCGATGGCCAGCCGGCGTGTTTCCTGGTGGCACTGGACACCACGGCCCGGGTCAAGGCCGAAGACGAAGTGCGCGAGCATCTGTTCACCCTGCAGCGTGCCGCCGACGCCGCCCAGGCGATCACCGTGCACCTGACGATCGACGGCATGGTGCAGGAACTGGCGGATCAGGCGCGTGGCGTGATCGGCGCGCACCAGGCTGCGGTCAGCCTGGCCGTGGACGGCAACTGGGCACAGGCAGTGCATGCGCTGTCGCTGTCCGGCGACTACCTGCCCGACCGCAGCCAGCTGCCGCTGGCCCACGGCAGCGGCATCTACACCCGTGGCGCCAACCACACCCGCCCGGTGCGCCTGACACAGGCCGAAGTGCAGGCGCATCCCGACTGGTGCCGGGTCGGCAGCCCTGCCGGCAGGAACCGCATGATGCGCGGCTGGCTGGCCGTGCCCCTGACAGGCCGCGATGGCCGGCTTATCGGCGTGCTTCAGCTGTCTGGCAAGTACGCGGGCGATTTCACCCAGCAAGATGAGTACGTGGCGACAGAAATGGCACAACTGTCATGCATCGCCGTAGAAAATGCCGGCCTGCTGCAGGAGGTCAGCCAGCTCAACACCGGGCTGGAGAAGAAGGTCGCCGAACGCACAGCCGCGCTGGTGCATCAGGAGGCCCTGTTCCGCGCCTTGGCCGGGCAGGCGCCGCAGATCATCTGGACCGCCGAACCGAGCGGCGATGTCACCTACCTGAACCAGGCCTGGTTCGATCTGATGGGCGGCACGCTGCAAAACTGGACGGGATGGCAGTGGCTTGCCGCCCTGCATCCCGAAGACATTGCCGGGGTGACGCAGAACTGGACGCTGGCCAGTGCAGGCAATCTGCCTTTTTTCGGCATTCGGCGCTGGCTGTGCCAGGATGGCAGCGTTCACACCATGGCTTACCGGGCTTCCGCGGTGCTTGACGCGCGGGGCCGGGTAGCCTTCTGGGTCGGCATCGATGCCGATGTGACCGAGTTCAAGCTGATCGAGGCGGCCCTGCGCCGCTCCAACGAGGAGCTTGAAGCCTTTTCCTATTCGGTGTCGCATGACCTGCGCGCCCCGCTGAGCACCATCAACGGCTTTGGCGCCCTGCTGGCCAGGCAGCTGACCGGAGACGGCAACGAAAAGGTCAGGCATTACCTGGCCCGTATCCAGCATGGCGTGGCGCAAATGGGCAGCCTGATCGAGGACCTGCTGTCGCTGGCGCGGGTGACGCGCACCCGCCTGTGCTACCAGCCGGTCGATCTGTCCGCCATGGCGCGCCGCATTCTGGACGACTGGCGGGTGCGCCAGCCGGCGCGCGCGGTCGTCACGCAGGTCGAAGCCGGCCTGCTGGCCCACGCGGACGAAGCGCTGCTCCGGGTGGTCATGGAAAACCTGCTGGGCAACGCCTGGAAATTCAGCGTCCGGCAGGCCGAGGCCCGGATCAGCGTCGGCCAGCAGCTTGACGCTGCCGGACAGCCGGTGTTTTTTGTGCGTGACAACGGCGCCGGGTTTGACATGGCGCACGCCGAAAAGCTGTTCCTTCCCTTCGAGCGACTGCATACGCCATCGGAGTTTCCCGGCTCCGGCATCGGCCTGGCCACTGTCAGCCGCGTCATCGGTCACCACGGTGGCCGGCTGTGGGCAGACGCCACGCCCGGGCTCGGGGCGACGTTTTACTTCACGCTTCCCCGGCCGGCGCTCACGGCCTGAACAGCAGATCACCGGGTTCGGCCATTTCGGTCCATGCGGGCAGGAAATCGCCTTTCAGGCGTGCATCGCGCTCGGACCGGGGCAGCGCCGCCAGCCGCCTGACGGCGCCGTAGAACCGTTGCCAGTCGCGTCCTTCGCGTTCAAACAAGGCTTCGAAAGCCGGCACGCTTTCGTCATACGCCGCCTGGGCGCCGAAGGACGCATTGTTGGCGCGCGCCACCCACAGGTCGTAGCCGGCATAACCTTCCCATGTGGCGCGAAGCTGTGCATAGTCTTCCCTGAAATGCTGCATTGCTATTGTTTTAAGCGCTAGTTGTGCCCGCGGATCCTGCGCAAAACCCTTTTTTGGCTTGTAAATGGCGTTCAACTCCCGGCGCGTGGCCGCTGCCAGTGCCCGGAACTGCCGGCGCCGCCCGTCAAAGCGCTGGTAAGCCTGACGAGCCTCGTCGCTGCCCCCGCCGGCAGGCGCGTCCAGCCAGTGCTGCACGCCCAGCCGCTCGACGGCCGTGGCGAACGATTCGTTGAACCCGGTGTCGCCCGGCGCGTAGGCCACCTGGTGCGCCAGCTCGTGGAACACCAGACGCGCCAGTTCGCCGTCCGGGTAGCCGATGAAGGTGCTCAGCAGCGGGTCGCCGCCGGCCCAGTTCATCCAGCCCAGCGTGGAATAGGCCGGCACGCCATAGACGCTGGTTTCCAGCCCTTCAGCGGCCAGCCGTTCCGCCTCGGCCCGGGCCTCGGCCTCGCTGAAATACCCCCGGTAGCCGACGCAGCCGGCCACCGGAAAACACCAGGTCTTGAGCGTCAGCGACAACTCGGGCGCCGCCACCACGTTCCAGACGACGGCGCTGCGGTGCAGGTCGGCATAGCGCTGGTAGCTCGGGTTGTCGGGCAGCCCGAGTTCGGTCACGGCAAAGCGGCGGATGCGCTGCGCCAGCGCCAGCCGGTTTTTCAGCAGCGCGGGCGTCTGCGCATCGCCCAGCCAGTCGTTCACCGGGCGGGCCGCATTGAGCATCGTCAGGTGGCCGTTGACCGACTGCCAGTAGTAGCCCAGGTCCGCGCAGCCCGCCAGGCTGGCCGCAGCCAGTGCCGCGGCCAGCAACTTCTTGCGTCGGGTCCAGGCCATGTCCGGATTCCCTTTCAATCCGCCTGCACCTGCACCAGGCAGTCGTAAAACACCGGCCCGCGCCCCAGGTCCGTCAGGCGCTGGCTGGTCAGCTGGTTGACGTTGGTACCGCTCAGGCCCAGCTTGCGCCACCAGATGCCCAGGCCGTTGACCACGCCGGGCCGGGCGCGCAGTGAGACCTCGGCCTTGACGCGGTAGTCGCCGCGCGCATTGAACACCCGCACCGTGCTGCCATTGGCAATGCCGCGCGCGGCGGCGTCGTGCGGATGCATTTCCAGCACCGGCTCGCCCTCCATGGCGCGCAGGGTCTTGACATTGACAAAGGTCGAGTTCATGAAGTTGCGCGCCGGCGGCGAAATCATGGCCAGCGGAAAGTCGGCCGATGAGCCGGCAGCCTCATGGTTGGGCACATGGTCGGGCAGGCCGTCCAGGCCCTGCGCGGCCAGCCGTTCGCTGAAGAACTCGCATTTTCCCGACGGCGTGGGAAAGCCGCCCTCGGCAAACGGTGCCTCGGGCAATGGCAAGGTCGCAAAGCCCTGGTCCAGCAGCGTCTGGAAATCCACCCGGTCGCCAAATGCCGCGCGGCACAGCGTTTCGTCGTCGTCCAGAAAGCAGGCGTCGGCAAAGCCCATGCGCGCGGCCAGTTCGCGAAACACCTGCGTGTTCGGCCGGCTGTCGCCCAGCGGCGCAATCGCCGGGCGGTTCAGCAGCACGTCGGTGTGGCCGTAGGTGGTGTGGATGTCCCAGTGCTCCAGCTGCGTGGTGGCCGGCAAGATGAAATCGGCGTAATCGGCGGTATCGGTCTGGAACTGCTCCAGCACAACGGTGAACAGGTCGTCCCGTGCGAATCCCCGAACCACCTGGCCTGAGTCGGGCGCCACGGCCACCGGGTTGCTGTTGTAGACGATCAGCGCCTCGATCTTCGGGCCGAAGGCGGGCGAGCCGCCCAGCAGCAGATCGTCGCCGATGGTGCTCATGTTGACGGTGCGCGGCGTGCGCCCGGCCAGCAGGTCGGGTCGTTGCAGCGCCGCCCGGTCCAGCGGGAACAGGCTGGACGAGCTCATCAGCAGGCCCCCGGCCCGGTGCCGCCAGGCGCCAACCAGCGCCGGCAGGCAGGCCACGGCGCGGGTGGCATTGCCGCCGCCACGCACCCGCTGCATGCCGTAGTTCAGGCGGATGGCCGCCGGCTGTTTTTCCAGAAAACACTGGCCGTAGTCGCGCGCCAGCGAGCGGATCTGTTCGGCCGGCACGCCGCACACGCCGGCGGCGCGCTCGGGGCTCCACGGCAGCGCACGCTCGCGCAGCGCCGGCCAGCCCAGCGTGTGGCGGGCGATGTAGTCGTGGTCGAGCCAGTCATGCGTGATCAGTTCGTGCATCAGCGCCAGCGCCAGCGCCGCATCGGTGCCGGGGAGCAGGGCAATGTGCTCATGGCATTTCTCAGCGGTCTCGCTCAAGCGCGGGTCGATGCAGATGAGCTTGGCGCCGTTTCGCTTGGCGCGCTGCACATGGCGCCAGAAATGCAGGTTGCTGCCAATCGAATTGCTGCCCCAGATGATGATCAGTCTGGACTCGGCAAAGAATTCCACCCGCATCCCAACCTTGCCGCCCAGCGTCTGCGTCAAGCCTTCGGCGCCAGCCGCCGCGCAGATGGTGCGGTCCAGCGTTGATGCGCCCAGCCGGTTGAAAAACCGCCCGGCCATGGCTTCGCCCTGCACCTGGCCCATGGTGCCGCAGTAGCTGTAGGGAACGATGGCTTCGGGGTTTCGCGCGGCAATTTCCTTCAGGCGGGCGGCAATCTCGTCCAGCGCCGTGTCCCAGCTGACCGGCTCGAAGCGGCCGCTGCCCTTGGGGCCGGCACGCCGCAGCGGGCTCAGGATGCGCTCGGCATGGTAGGTGCGCTCGGTGTAGCGCGAGACCTTGTTGCACAGCACGCCGCCGGTCTGCGGATGGTCGGGGTTGCCCTGCACCCGCACGGCCACGCCGTTTTCCACGGTGGTCAGCAGCGAGCAGGTGTCCGGGCAGTCATGCGGGCAGGCGCCGCGCACCTGCCCGCTGGCCGGTTGCGGCGCACGGACCGGAGGAGGGATGGCGGCAGGAAGCAGGATCGAATGTGATGGCATGCCTGCACTTTATAGCGATTGGCCGGCGCTCCCGGCCATCTATTGGTGAAACCCTGCTGTCGGCTTCGCCCGGAGCGGTGAAATGTCCGGCGTTAAAACTGCTTTTTGATACAGTCGTACGAATTTAATACAACTTTTGGAAAGTTACGCCATGATGCTCACCCGCAGAAAATTTTCCATCAGTTCAGGTGCAGTCCTGCTGGCCGGCTTCGCCACCGCCCGCGCCCAGTCCGAAAGCCGCATCGTCCTGGGCCAGTCGGCTGCCTTCACCGGGCCTGCCGCGCAACTGGGCATTCAGTTTTACCAGGGCGCCAGGGTGTATTTCGACCAGGTCAATGCCCAGGGCGGCATTGGCCGCCAGCAGATCGAGCTGCGCAAGCTGGACGACGGCTACGAACCCGCCCGCTGCGCCGAAAACACCAAAAAATTCATCGCCGACGACGTGTTCGCGCTGTTCGGCTACATCGGAACGCCGACCAGCCTGGTGGCGCTGCCGATGGCGGTCAAGGAAAAAATTCCCTTCATTGCGCCGTTCACCGGCGCCATGGCGCTGCGCGAACCGTTCAGCCGCTATGCCTTTCACATGCGCGCGTCGTACAACGATGAAACCGCGCTGATCGTCAAGCAGCTGACCAACCTGGGGCTGAAGAAAATCGCCGTGTTCTACCAGAACGATGCCTACGGCAAGGCCGGCCTGGATGGTGTCCACCTGGCGCTGGGGCGCCTGAGCCTCAAGCCGGTGGCCGAAGCCACGGTGGAGCGCAATTCGGTCGAGGTGGCACAGGCCGTCAAGACGCTGGTCGCCGCCGGGCCCGATGCGGTGGTGCAGATCGGCGCCTACAAGGCCTGCGCAGCCTTTATCCGCGCGGCCCGCAAGGCCGGCTACGGCGGCACCTTCTACAACGTGTCGTTTGTCGGCACGCAGGCGCTGGCCGACGAACTCGGCAAGGACGGCGCGGGTGTGGTGGTGTCGCAGGTCGTGCCGTCGCCGTACAACCCGGCGCGTCCGATTGCGCGCGAATTCGCCGACGCGGTGAAGGCCGCGGGCAGCAAGGAAGTCCAGGCCAACTTTTCCAGCATGGAAGGCTACCTGGCCGCCAAGCTGTTCACCGAGGGCCTGCGGCGGGCCGGCAACAAGCTGAGCCGCGAATCGCTGATCACTGGCCTGGAGAGCATCGGCAGCCAGTCGTTTGGCGGGTTTGCGGTGTCGTTCGGCGCCAGCGACCATGTGGCGTCGAGCTTTGTCGAGCTTTCGATGCTCACCGGCGACGGACGCGTACGAACCTGAGCGGCCGGTCAATGCCGCCCGGCGTTAGCGCACGCAAAGCGTGACCCGTCGAGGCTTTTTATTGCCCGCTGGCCCGCCAGCGAGTCAGTTATGCTTGAAAGCCGATCCGGGCTGCATCCTTTTGCTTTTCTATTGATGCCTTTTTCTTTTTCAAGCCTGATTGCACTCGTTCGCCTGATGCGGCCGCACCAGTGGGCCAAGAACGTTTTCGTGTTTGCCGGACTGGTGTTCAGCCAGAGCTGGGAGGTCCTGGCACTGGACCTTTCGGTGTTGCGGGCCTTTGCAGCCTTTTGTTGCGCTTCCAGCCTGGTGTATATCCTGAACGACTGGCATGACCGCGCCAGCGACGCCCTGCATCCGGTCAAGCGCAAGCGGCCGCTGGCCAGCGGCGCGGTGACGGCTGTTCCTGCGCTGCTGCTGGCGGCCGCACTGCTGGCCGCAGGCGTTGCGCTGGCGGCCGGCAACCCCACGCTGCTGCAGTTGCTGGCGTTGTATGTGGCGCTGAACATGGCGTATTCATGGCGCCTCAAGCAGGTGCCGGTGGTCGATGTGGCCATCATTGCAACCGGCTTCATGCTCAGGCTGCTGGCCGGAACAGTCGCGGTCGGGATTCCGCCTTCGCGCTGGCTGCTGCTGACCGGGATTTTCATCACGCTGTACCTGGGCTTTTGCAAGCGCAAGGCCGAAAGCTTCCAGGAAGAATCCAGCCAGCGGGCGGTGATGGCGGGCTACCCCCCAGCGCTGATTGACACCTTCATCGCCACCACCATGACGGCGACGCTGACCACCTACAGCCTGTTTGCCACCAGCCTTGACGCGCAACTCCAGCACGGCCAGCGACTGCTCTACACCGTGCCGGTGGTGGTTTTTGCACTGCTGCGCTACACCTACCAGGTGCACCGCGGCCAGGGCGAGGACGTGGCGCGCGACCTGCTGCGCGACGGCTGGCTGCTGGGCGCCGGCGCGCTGTGGCTGTTCATTTTCCTGAGCCACCGGTTTTGACGGCGGACAGGCCGCGCCCGGCGCCAGGCGCTTCAGGCGCTTCGCCCTCGCGCCCTCGCCCCAGGCTGCCGGTCAAACAACTGCTGCTGGTGCTGGGGCTGGTGGCCACGGTGTATGCGGCGGCGCTGCTGGTCTGGGGCGACAGCCCGCGCACGTCCCTGGCCCGCCTGTGGTCGCTGAACGGCCTTCAGGCCGCCAGCCTGTGCCTGCTCAGCTATGGCTTGCGCGGCCTGCGCTGGCGCTTCTGGATGGCGCATTACGCACGCCACTTCGGCTTGCTGCAGGGGCTGCGGCTGTACCTGGCAGGCTATGCGTTCACGCCCACGCCCGGCAATGTCGGCGAAGCCGTCCGGGGCCTGGTGCTGGCGCGCGAACCCCTGAGCGTGCGGCAAAGCCTGGCGCTGTTTGGCGCCGAACGCCTGGCCG
Source organism: Polaromonas sp. CG9_12 (assembly GCA_000751355.1). Classification (GTDB taxonomy): domain Bacteria; phylum Pseudomonadota; class Gammaproteobacteria; order Burkholderiales; family Burkholderiaceae_C; genus Polaromonas. The sequence goes on from CCJP01000005.1 coordinate 2,804,315, forward strand.
ACCTGCTGTGCCTGCTGCTGCTGTGCCTGCCTGCCGCCGCCTGGGCCTGGGAGCAGGGCGTTATCCAGCGGATGCCCGTCTGGGTGGCGTGGCTGCTGCTGGGCGGTGCGGTCGCGGCAATGCTGGCGGCTGCGGTGCTGTTCAGGCTGCGGCAGGGCGGGCTGCGGCTGCCTGGCTGGCTGCAGGACGCCTGGACCTGCCTGCGCGTGCGGCCGCTGGCCTGGTTCAGCCTGACGCTGGCCGCCTGGTCCGCGCAGGGCGTGGCGGTGTGGCTGGTCTGCAGCGACATGGGCCTGTCGCTGGGGTTGGCGACGGCGACCGGTTTTTACGCCGTGGCCATGGTCGGCGGCGCCTTGTCGGCGCTGCCGGCGGGCCTGGGTGGCACCGAGGCGGTGCTGACCGGCCTGCTGGTGGCCTACGGCGCAGCGGCAGGCAGCGCGCTGGGCATGACCGTGATGGTCCGGCTGCTGACGCTGTGGCTGGCCGTGGCCACGGGCCTGCTGGCCTTGCTCTATAGTGCGGCCATCGCCCGGGACATCAGTTTTCGCTAGCTGCCTTCCGTTTCATTTTTTCCCGCATTGCCTGCGCTGCGGCACACCATCGCCAGCCCGCCCCTGGCCTGCTGTGCGCCTGTCGCCAGCCTGAGCCTTCCCGCTGTTTGTCCAACCCTTGCCCATGTTCCACACCCCGGTCATTGCTTCTTCTCCACAGGCGGTTTCCGCCACGCTGATCCGCTGGCTGCTGGTGGCCGGGCTGGCGTCGCTGCTGCTGCGCTTCTGGATCGCGGCCACCTTTCCGATTTCCGGTGACGAGGCGTTTTTCTACTGGTGGGGCGTTTACCCCGACTGGGGCTACTCTGACCATCCGCCGATGGTCGGCTGGCTGATTGCACTCATGCGCGCCACCCTGGGCGACAGCACGGGGTCGATTCGCCTGCCGGCGGTGTTGCTGCCGCTGGCGCTGGGCGCGGCGCTGTGGTGGGCGCTGGCGCCGCTGGACCGGGTGCGGGCGGCCTGGGCGGTGCTGCTGTTCTGGCTGGCGCCGCTGAACTGGCTCTACGCCATCATCACCACCGACACGCCGCTGATCTTCTGGTCGATGCTGTCGGTGGCCGCCTTGATGCGGGCCGAGCAGCGCACCCGGCTGGACCGCACCGCCTACGGGCTGTATTCCCTGTCGGGCATATTTTTGGGCTGCGCCTTCCTGTCGAAATATTTCTCGGTGGTGCTGGGCCTGACCTACCTGCTGTATTTTTTGGGGTACCGCCGCGAGCGGCTGGCGGGCCTGGGCCTGCTGGTGGCCTGCGCCTTGCCCGGCCCGGCGATCAACATTGCCTACAACGCGTCGCACGGCTGGTCGAACATCATGTTCAACGTCTACAACCGCAACCAGGATGCGGCGTTCGAATGGCGCAAGCCGCTGCTGTATGTCGGCATGATGGCTTACCTCGCCACGCCGGTGGCGGTCTGGCTGGCCGTGAAGCACCGCCAGGCACTCAGGGCCAGCGCCCGGTCGCACCGCCTGCTGGCCTGCCTGGTGGTCGTGCCCTTGCTGTTTTTCATGTTGTTGTCGGCCAAAAAAGTCATTGGCCTCCACTGGGTGTTGTCGTTTTACCCCTTCGGTTTTGCCTGGCTGGCGTTTGCCCTGCCGGCCGACCGCCTCAAGACCTGCGCCAAGGGTTTGGCGCTGTTTGCCGGCCTGCATGTCGTGGTGGTCGCCGGCCTGTACCTGACCACGCTGGACACCTGGCGCCATGCCAAGATCTACCCGCAAATCGTTCGCAGCGTCAAGACCGCCGACATCCTCCGGCAGGCCGAGCACCCGGGCGCGGTGCTGATGGCCGACTCCTACACCGCCGCGTCGATCTATGGTTTCGAGCGCCGCCAGTACATGCCGGTGTTCGGCGTGGGGCGCTTTCATGCGCGGCAGGACGACATGCTGGTGGATTTTTCGCTTTACCAGGGCAGGTCCGTGCGAATCCTCACGCCCGACAAGCCCGACCCGCAAGCATTCAAGCCCTACTTTGACAGCGTCGCCGTGCTGAGTTTCATCCAGGACGGGGTAGTGTTCTACGTGGTCGAGGGCAGCGGATTCAACTACCCCGCCTACCGCCAGGGCGTGCTGGGCGAGGCCTTCCGGCAGTTCTACAACATACCGGCCTGGCTGCCCATGACCGGTTGCCCGTTCTGCGAGCGCTACTGCGGCCAGGTGCGCTGCCCGCGTTAATTCCATTTTCATTTCAATCCGATATGTCGTTGCCTTGCCTTGCCGTGCCTGAGCACTGTCTGCGGCTTCGCGCCTAATCTCGAATTGAACTGAAAACGGAATAAGGTTGCCGTTCAGACCATGGCTTGCGGTCGTGGGCAAAAAATAGCAATCAAAAAGGCCTTTAGCGCAAGCAGGGTGGGCGTTGACTGCTATTAAAAGTAGAGTTTCCTGTTGGCGCTGCCCACGCTTGCCGGGGCCAGACCGACTGGCGTTTCAGTCCTGCAGTTCCAGCCGGGCCATGTCCACGTACAGCCGCTCCATCGCATCGAACGCTTGGCAGAATGCGGCTTGCTCGTAAAGCCGTGTGGCCTCTTTCATCTGCTTGTCACCTTCGAGCATGACCATGCCGTTGGCATATTCGGTCATGGCAATGGCCGAGCCGGGATTGAGCTTCAGCGCTTCCTTGAACAGGGCAAGGCCCGTGTCCTTGCGGGCGCCGTAGGTCATGCTGCCGATCAGCGAACCGACCTTGTCGATCACCTCGGCATGAAAGGTGGCCAGCGCAATGTGCGCATCGCCATGCTGGGGCGCGAGTTGCAGGGTCTGCTCCAGCGCGGACTTGACCTTGCTGCCCAGTCCCTGCGCCAGCGCCTTTGCCACGCTGATGCCCTGGCTGTAGCGCCCCAGGGCATAAGCCTGCCAGTACCACGCATTCGGGTTTTTCGGCTCTGCCGACTGTTGCACCTCGGCCCTTTGCGCTGCCTCCAGGAACAGGTCGAGCCTGGGTTTTTCCTTGTTTTCAAGGTAATTGGCATAGATGCAGGTGGCCTTGTTGGCCACCGTCATGCCATCGCCGCCGGCTTTCAGTCCGGCCTCGGCCGCTTTCTGGAATTCGCCGTTGTGAAACAGCACCCAGGCCTTGAGCACCGCTGCATCCGAGGGCAGCGGTTCGCAGTCACCCTGGTGCAGCCGGACCCAGTTTTGCGTCAGGCTGGCCGTGTCAAAGGCATAAGCGCCGGGGTGGGGGAAAGGATTCCATTGGGCCATGTGCTTGTCTCCTTGACGCATTTTTATGCAATCTGGCGGCCCGTGCCGGCACGCTTCAGGCCGGCAGGCTTGCCGGGCTGCTGTAGGCGCCCGCCAGGCTTTGCAAGTGGCTTTTCTCGGCGGGCTCCAGATAGGGTGTCAACAGGCTCAGCACATGGTGCGCACCGCGCATCAGGGCCGCCTGGGCATTCTCGGGCTCCAGGGCATGGCGCGGATTGCACCCATATTCAAAGCTCAGCCAGTAAGTCAGCAGCACCACCATGCTGGTGGCCGTTGCGTCAACTTCGCGCGAGTCCATCCCCATGGCGCCAGCGCGGTCCATGCCCCCGAGCATGGTCCTGACAGCGCGCGCCTTGTTCTTGAGCACCCCTTGGAAATGCGTCTCCAGCCGCCGGTTCTTGCTCAACAGGTCGTTCAGGTCGCGGTACAGGAAGCGGTGCTGCCAGATCAGCTCAAACAGCGTGTGCATGAAAAACCAGGCGTCCTCGACGTTGCGCACGCCGTCGCTGGCATTGAGCAGTTCATCGAGCGCCTGCTCGTAGCGGTCAAACAGCGAATTGATCAGTTCGTCCTTGGCCGGGTAGTGGTAGTAAAGGTTGCCCGGGCTGATGCCGAGTTCGGCGGAAATCAGGGTGGTCGATACATTGGGCTCGCCGAACCGGTTGAACAGTTCGAGCGTGACCTCCAGGATGCGCTCAGCGGTGCGACGCGGCGCTTTTTTCGCCATATTTGTCCCTCTTTCTTTTGTTCGCTGACTCTACTCCAGCAGCCCGTGGCAAAAAATCAGGGAAACCTCATGCAGGGCATTCGAGTGACGGATATTTCGGGTGGTGCAGGCAAAAAAAGGGACGTCACGTCCCTTTTTGAGGGTTCTGCACCTGTCTTCAGGTGTTGTCCCGGCTCAAGCGTCAAGGGCGTGTCCCAGCCACCGCAGGCGTGTGTCTGCTGCAGATTATTCGGCTTTGCCTGGCGCGGCGTTTGCTCTGCCCTGGGCGGGCGTGGCTGCCGGTTTTGCGGCTGCGCGTCTGGCGGCCGGCCGCGCGGTTTTTTTGGCGGCAGGCGCTGCGGCTTTGGCCGCGTCTTTTGCGGCGGCCCGGGCGCGTGGCTTGGCGGCTGGTTTTGCGGGCGCGCCTGCAGCCGTGCTGCCGCCACTCAGTTTGCGGACCTGCTGGTCGAGCAGATCAATGCGTTCTGCCAGTGCGCTCACATCCCGCGCCAATGGCACGCCGAGTTTGCCCAGGGCTTTCGCCACGCGCTCCTCGAAAATGTTTTCCAGCTTGTCCCAGCGGTTGCCTGCCTTGGACTGGAGGTCGCTGGCCATGTCGCTCATGCGGCTGGTGGCCTCGCTGATCTTTTCTTCGGCAGTCGCCTGGGTCTTGCGCTGGATCGCCAGGCCTTCCTTGACCAGGGTGTCGAACACCTTGCTGCCTCCCTCCTGCGCCTTGGAAAAAGCCCCCAGGCCGGCCAGCCAGATCTGCTGGGCAGAGTCCTTGACAGACTGGGAAAGTGGGGGGCCGGCTTTTTGATCGGCACTCGTTTTTTGCTGTTTCTTGACCATGGAGGGCTCCTGAAGGGTTGGATGGAAAAAGGGATTGCGGCCCATTGCCGCACGCCCTGAAGAATGTAAGCCTGCGGCGCGCCGGTGTTTAGGGTCAGGCTTCTAGAGCGTTAGGCAGGGCATGGAGTTGCGCTGGATCGGGCAGGGTTCGCCGGTTTGTGCGCACGTAACAAAGCTGCAAAGCTGCAAAGCTGAACAGAATGAAACTTTTGTCGGCCACGTCAATGCGGAGAATCCCACGAACTATTTCGTCACGGGCGCCACCGGTTTCATCGGCAATCGGCTGGTCAGGAAACTGCTGCAGCGCAAGGGCACCAGGGTCTATTTCCTGATCCGGCCTGACAGTGCGGGCAAGGTGGCCAGACGGCGCGACTTCCGGGGCGCGGGCGCTGGCCGGGCGATGGCGGTGCATGGCGACCTGACCGGCAAAAAGCTCGGCGTGAAAGCCGAAGAAATCAGGACGCTGAAAGGCCAGCTCAGCCATTTCCACCACCTCGCGGCAGTTGATGACCTGGAGGCCGACGAGCAAAGCCAGGTCGCCGTCAACATCGACGGCACCCGCAACACGGTCGAGTTTGCCAGGGCGATTGATGCCGGGCATTTCCACCACGTCCGCTCGATTGCGGCGACCGGACTGTACGAAGGCGTGTTTCGCGAGGACCTGCGTCGAAGACGCGGAAAACCACGCGCACCCGTATTTCAGGACCCGGCACGAGAGCGAAAAAATCGTCCGCAGCGAATGCAAGCTGCCGTGGACGGTAGTTAGCGCAGCCAGGGTCGTCCGCAGCGTGGCCAGCGAAATGGACAAGGTCGACGGGCCGTGTTGTTTCTTCAAGCTGATCCAGCGCATCCGCAAGCTGCTGCTGTCGTGGACGCCTGGATGCGCTGCGCATCTAACGAGTTCGCCGACCAATTTTTACAACAACGTGCCGACGCTGGCCGCCGAGGAAGCGGCCGAGCGGTGGCGCAGGCCTGCATCTTCAAGCCGGTGCGCATCGCCACCCGCCTGGGCATTGTCGGGCAGGTGCTGCATGCGCTGATGCCGTGCATTGCCCAGATCGCGATGAACACCAGATTTCGCCGGTTTGCCGATTTATCGGCCGCCAAGGGCGAGAAAGGCGAGAAAGGCGAGAAAGGCGAGAAGGGAAGCAAAGATGAAAAAGCCAGGCCGTCACCCGAAGCGCTGGCGATGCAGCCGATGATGCGCGGGATTCATTTTTGAATACTGTCGAAATCAGTATTTCGGAGAACCGGACTTATTAACTGACCTTACGCAGCCGCCTGAAATTTCTGAAGCTGGTCAAAAGCGCTGCGGGTGGCATTGATGAGAAGTTTGAACCTTAAAGCGAAGGAGTTGATCTTGCTTTTAACGCTCAAGCATTCGAGCTTGAAGACGGCATAAATCGCCATGAAGACGTGGTTGCTTTGGGTTCTCAACGTCTGCGTTGGGGATTTGGCCATGCCCGCATTGGACTTCAAGGATTTGTGAAACACCTCCACTTGCCACCGTTTTTTGTAGGTCGTGGTGATGGCGTCGTAGTCGCACGTGAGGTCGCTGCAAACCAGGTGCAATGTGCCGGTGCTGCTGTCTTTGTTTTTAAAGACCTGGCGGACCAAACGGACTGCTCTGGCAGACCCCTTGAGCCAGCCTTGCACCGTGCATTGCTCTGAAAATTCCAGCTCGTCTACGCGCACGAAGCGCTTTTTCTTCCAGTCCTCCTGGCTCAACGCCACCAGCCGGTTGTCCTTCAGGGCTGCGATGAAGTGCTTACCCCGGCTCGTAATGAAATCAAAATTCTCCTCGGAGGAAAACCAGCTGTCCATCAGCACGAAACGAAATCGCAAGGCGTTTTGCAGGCAGGCATGGATCATCTCGCGCATCATTTCGTTTTTTGTTTTCTCACTTTTGCGTTTGACTTGGCGGCTCGCAACGTCGCATTGAAGAGGCTTTTGCACCAACTCGAACGCCACCGGAATAGACCTGCCGCCGCAGTGGTACAGCGCGTTGAGCAGGTTGATGCCCTTGACCGTGCGACCACTGCAATGATCGTAATGCCAGCAGATCAAGTCACTCTCGTCCGTCCAGGCTTTTTCCTGGATGGTGTCGTCAAAAATCAGCACGCCTTCAGCCGTTTGCACTTCCCGCACCATCGCCTTGACTTGCCGCCACAAGTCCTTAGACGTGTAGTCCTGCCCGGATAAAAACCTGGTAATCCGGTCGTGGCTGACATCGCCCTGCACCATGGCCGAAAGCCCTGTCGCTGTTGTCGCGCCAAAGCTGCTCAGCAGGTAATCCGTGTACAACTCCAGTTCAGAATTTTTCATGCGCGTAGGCTAACAGGACAGGCGGCTGCGTAAGGTCAGTTATTAACTTTGGATCAAAAAATCCTGTTTGTCGCGGCCGGCTGACAGTTGAGCGCTTAACCAGGCCGGCGACTTGCCTCGACCGGTCCATGTTTTTCCGCTTTCGGGATCCTGGTATTTCGGGGCGACCACGTTCCGCCTGTCTCCCGCGATCCGTTTGTTTGGTCCCCTGCCGGCAAGCCCCAGGTCAGAGGCTGTCAGGTCATAATTCTTGATTAACTCTTTGGCTGCGGCGATGGCTTGCGTACGTTCGCCTTTGCGCTCCAGTTCCTGTTGCTTTCGCAAGTCGTTCAGCTTGGCTTCGAACTCATTGATTTGTTGTTGTAGCTCGTTTGATTTCTGCATGAAAATGTCTTCCTTTTAAAGTGCTTGATGTTAATCGATTATTTGGATAAATATTAATGCCAAGCCCGAATGTTTAAAGTTTTATCGAGACTGGCATTTCTGACCGGTTTCAAAAAGTCTTCATTTCTCTTGTTTGCGGGGTGTATCTCCAGGTCAAGATGTGCTTATGCTGCATACCCTGAATTATTTGGAATTTCATAACTGACCTTACGCAGCCGCCTGTCCTGTTAGCCTACGCGCATGAAAAATTCTGAACTGGAGTTGTACACGGATTACCTGCTGAGCAGCTTTGGCGCGACAACAGCGACAGGGCTTTCGGCCATGGTGCAGGGCGATGTCAGCCACGACCGGATTACCAGGTTTTTATCCGGGCAGGACTACACGTCTAAGGACTTGTGGCGGCAAGTCAAGGCGATGGTGCGGGAAGTGCAAACGGCTGAAGGCGTGCTGATTTTTGACGACACCATCCAGGAAAAAGCCTGGACGGACGAGAGTGACTTGATCTGCTGGCATTACGATCATTGCAGTGGTCGCACGGTCAAGGGCATCAACCTGCTCAACGCGCTGTACCACTGCGGCGGCAGGTCTATTCCGGTGGCGTTCGAGTTGGTGCAAAAGCCTCTTCAATGCGACGTTGCGAGCCGCCAAGTCAAACGAAAAAGTGAGAAAACAAAAAACGAAATGATGCGCGAGATGATCCATGCCTGCCTGCAAAACGCCTTGCGATTTCGTTTCGTGCTGATGGACAGCTGGTTTTCCTCCGAGGAGAATTTTGATTTCATTACGAGCCGGGGTAAGCACTTCATCGCAGCCCTGAAGGACAACCGGCTGGTGGCGTTGAGCCAGGAGGACTGGAAGAAAAAGCGCTTCGTGCGCGTAGACGAGCTGGAATTTTCAGAGCAATGCACGGTGCAAGGCTGGCTCAAGGGGTCTGCCAGAGCAGTCCGTTTGGTCCGCCAGGTCTTTAAAAACAAAGACAGCAGCACCGGCACATTGCACCTGGTTTGCAGCGACCTCACGTGCGACTACGACGCCATCACCACGACCTACAAAAAACGGTGGCAAGTGGAGGTGTTTCACAAATCCTTGAAGTCCAATGCGGGCATGGCCAAATCCCCAACGCAGACGTTGAGAACCCAAAGCAACCACGTCTTCATGGCGATTTATGCCGTCTTCAAGCTCGAATGCTTGAGCGTTAAAAGCAAGATCAACTCCTTCGCTTTAAGGTTCAAACTTCTCATCAATGCCACCCGCAGCGCTTTTGACCAGCTTCAGAAATTTCAGGCGGCTGCGTAAGGTCAGTTCATAACAATATTCGTATGCAATATTGTTCTTTGTAAAGTTTTGATGGATGAGTTTGCTGTAAGCCGGGTATGGGTTTATGGAACTTGACACGCCTGCGTTGACAAGGTTTTTGAATTCAACAGCGTTCCATGGGAACGTAAACAGATTATTTGTCCTGAAAAGCAAGCAATGAAATGTAAGCGAGTCCATGTTTTGTTGCTTGAATATTGCAGGATTCAGGGCTTCAAGGCCGGCGAAAAGTTGTTCCAACTAGAATGATGTTCCCAATTTCAAACATAGGCAAAAATGGAAGATGCTCTGAAGCAGGCGATCAGTGATGAAAATGAAGTGGGTCTATTGGACCTGCTGGTCACTTTGGCTGAAAACATCAAGTTGCTGATCATTGGCCCGCTGGTTGTTGGCATCTGCGCCCTGATTGTCGGTTTTTTGCTTCCACAAACCTTTCAAAGCGTGGCGGTGCTGCAGGCTGACCAAGGCACTGCGAGCCTGATGGGTACCACCGCTGTACTGGACCCGGTCATTGCCTCACTCGGTCTGGCAAAAGACGAAACCGTCGAAGAGGCGCGTACCAAATTGCGCGATCACATTAAGACGAATGTAGGGCGGGTTGACAAACTGCTCACATTAACCGTTTCTGATCGTTCTGCCTTGCAGGCGCAAGCAATTGCCAATGCGCTACTCCAGCAAACCTATCTGGAAAGCCGTCCCAAGGGCAGCGCCCGGGCACGACTTGGCGTGCAACTTGAAGAGGCGCGAACACGGCTTGAAAATGCCCGCGATGCGTCGGTTGGCGTGCTCAAACGCCTCGAATCCAATGTCAGTGGCAATAGTCCCGGCAGTGCCGGCGGAGTGGAGATGGCACGGGGTTATGCCGAGTTATTAAGTGCCACAGGCGCAGCGCAAGGCCAAATCAGCACTCTGGAAGCGCAACTGGAAGGCCTAACCGATGCCCAACTGGTTCAGGCGCCTACCTTGGCGCAGAAACCCAGCCAACCAAAGAAAGGTTTAATTGCCATAGGTGCTGCGGTCGCGGCAGGGGTGGCCTTGTTGTTGTTTATTTTTATACGGCAAGGTTTTCTCAATACCGCGCCAAGCGAGAAAACTTCTGCGAAGGTATTGCGCATTCGCAAATCCTTTCGCTTGTAATAACCCTTCAGCACCGAGCAATAAACCGATTGCAGGATTAATGCTCATCCATCCCTGAATTGCCCCGTTTAAATGGGGCAATAGATATTTAGTGACTTCATGACCATTCTCATCACCGGCGCAGCCGGATTTATTGGCGCAAACTTTGTTCTTGACTGGCTGGCCTGCAACGACGAGCCGGTGATCAACCTGGACAAGCTGACTTACGCCGGCAATCTTGAAACGCTGGCGAGCCTGCAGGGCGATGCGCGGCACATCTTCGTGCAGGGCGACATTGGCGACAGCGCCCTGGTTAGCCGCCTGCTGGCCGAACACCGCCCCCGCGCAGTGCTGAACTTTGCCGCCGAAAGCCATGTTGACCGTTCGATTCTGAGTCCCGAAGACTTCATCCAGACCAACATCGTGGGCACCTTTCGCCTGCTCGAAGCGGTGCGGGCTTACTGGAATGAGCTTGAAGCCGAGGCCAGGACGGCTTTTCGATTTCTGCACGTTTCTACCGACGAGGTCTATGGCTCGCTGGGCGCCGCCGACCCGGCCTTCAGGGAAGACCATCGCTACGAACCCAACAGCCCGTACTCGGCCAGCAAGGCCGCCAGCGACCATCTGGTGCGTGCCTGTCATCACACCTACGGCCTGCCGGTGCTGACCACCAACTGCTCGAACAACTACGGCCCTTATCACTTTCCGGAAAAGCTCATTCCGCTGATGATCGTCAACGCCCTGGCCGGCAAGCCCCTGCCTGTGTACGGCGACGGCATGCAGGTGCGTGACTGGCTGTATGTGAAGGACCATTGCAGCGCCATTCGCCGCGTGCTCGAATCCGGGCGGCCGGGGGAGGTGTACAACGTCGGCGGCTGGAACGAAAAACCGAACATCGAGATTGTCAACACCGTCTGCGCGCTGCTTGACGAGTTGCGCCCCAAAGCTGACGGCACAAGCTACAACACCCAGATCACGACCGTCAAGGACCGCCCTGGCCATGACCGGCGCTACGCCATCGATGCCAGCAAGATCGAGCGCGAACTGGCCTGGCGGCCGCTTGAGACCTTCGCGTCCGGCATTCGCAAAACGGTGCAGTGGTACCTGGGCAATCCCGAGTGGGTGGCCCATGTGCAAAGCGGCGCCTACCGCGACTGGGTGCAGACCCAATACGCCAGCGCATGAAAATCCTGCTTTTCGGCAAGAACGGCCAGCTCGGCTGGGAACTCCAGCGCAGCCTGGCGCCGCTGGGTGACCTCATTGCGCTGGACCGGCACAGCCAGGACCTGTGCGGCGACCTGGGCAACCTGCCCGGACTCGCTGACACGGTACGCGCCTTGCGCCCCGATGTGATCGTCAATGCCGCCGCCCACACGGCCGTGGACAAGGCTGAAAGCGAGCCCGAACTGGCCCGCACCATCAACGCCCTGGCGCCTGGCGTGTTGGCACAAGAGGCCAACAAGCTGGGCGCCTGGCTGGTGCATTACTCGACCGACTATGTGTTTGATGGCAGCGGCAGCCGCCCCTGGGTAGAAACCGACATGCCTGCGCCGCTGGGCGTGTATGGCCGGACCAAGCGCGAAGGCGAGCAATTGATTGCCGAACGCTGCCAGCGCCACCTGATATTTCGAACCAGCTGGGTGTATGCGGCACGCGGCGGCAACTTTGCCAAAACCATGCTGCGCCTGGCGCAGGAGCGCGAGCGCCTCACGGTGATTGACGACCAGTTCGGCGCGCCCACCGGCGCGGAGCTGATTGCCGACGTCACGGCCCACGCCATCCGCCAGGTGCGGCACCGCCCGCAAGACGCCGGACTCTACCATCTGGCGGCCCAAGGCGAAACGACCTGGAATCGTTATGCAAAACATGTGATTGCGCAGGCGCAGCGGGCACATCCAGCTATCAAAATGATAGTTGGTGAAGTTGCCACCGTGCCCACCAGCGCTTTTCCGACGCCAGCGCAGCGGCCGCACAACTCGCGCCTGGACTGTACCCGGCTGCAAAGCGTCTTCGGCTTGACACTGCCCGCCTGGCAACAGGGCGTGGACCGCATGCTGGCGGAAATTCTTTAAGACATCACAAGAAAACTACATCCCCATGACCCAACGCAAAGGCATCATCCTCGCCGGCGGCTCCGGCACCCGGCTGCACCCGGCCACGCTGGCCATCAGCAAACAGCTGCTCCCGGTGTATGACAAACCGATGATCTACTACCCGCTCAGCACCCTGATGCTGGCCGGCATCCGCGACGTGCTGATCATCAGTACCCCGCAGGACACGCCGCGCTTTGCGCAACTGCTGGGCGATGGCAGCCAATGGGGCATGAATCTGCAGTACGCTGTTCAGCCCAGCCCGGACGGCCTGGCGCAGGCCTTTCTCATCGGCGAGCAGTTCATCGGCAACCAATCCAGCGCCCTGGTATTGGGGGACAACCTGTTTTACGGTCATAACTTGGTGCAATTGCTCACGAGCGCTGACAGTCAAGATAGCGGCGCCACGGTATTTGCTTATCATGTGCTTGACCCAGAACGCTACGGTGTAGTGGCTTTTGACAAAGCCGACAGAGTCAGCAGCATCGAAGAAAAGCCAGCTAAGCCTAAAAGCAACTATGCGGTTACTGGCCTTTACTTTTACGACAATCAGGTTGTTGACATTGCGAAAGCCGTCAAACCAAGTCTACGCGGCGAGTTTGAAATTACTGCTGTCAACCGTGCCTATCTGGACAAGGATCAGCTCAACGTTCAGAAAATGCTGCGTGGCTACGCCTGGCTGGACACTGGCACCCATGACAGTCTGTTAGAAGCCGGTCAATTTATTGCCACGCTAGAACGAAGGCAAGGCATGAAGATCGCATGCCCAGAAGAAATCGCCTGGCGCAAGAGTTTCATTGATTCAGAACAACTCGAAAAGTTGGCTCAACCTTTAGCTAAGAATGGCTACGGCCAATATCTGCTGCGTTTGCTTAATGAGGGCGTTTAGTTATGAAGGTCAAGCAAACGTCCATACCAGACGTACTGCTCTTAGAACCTAAGGTGTTCAGTGATAAACGCGGATTTTTTTACGAAAGCTATAACGAGAACCAATTTTTTGAATCGACAGGAATTCGAACTACTTTCGTACAAGATAACCACACCATATCGGTAAAAGGTGCCCTTCATGGCTTGCACTACCAGTTACATCAACCGCAAGGTAAATTGGTGCGCGTCGTCGTAGGATCAGTGTTTGATGTAGCCGTAGATCTGCGTAAATCCTCGCCTACTTTCGGCCGCTGGACTGGTACGACTTTATCCGCCGCCAATAAATTGCAAATGTGGATTCCTGCTGGTTTTGCGCATGGTTTCCTAGTGCTCAGTGGTATCGCAGAGTTTCTTTACAAAGCAAGTGAGTACTACGCTCCGGAAGACGAACATTGCATTCTTTGGAGCGATCCATCCATCGGGATTGGCTGGCCTTCAGGGCTTGCCCCATTGCTATCAGCAAAAGACCAAGCCGCTAAGCTACTCAATGATGCAGCGATATTCACATAAGGAATAACTTACTAACCTGCTTAAGTATAAAGGCTGTCAATTTTTTAGAAAATGCTGGGACTAAAACGTGACTAAAAAACCAGAACAAAGAAAGCAAAACATGCGAGAAACTGAACCAATTTATGTGACCCAGCCCAGCTTGCCGCCGTTGGAGGAGTTCACACCTTACCTCGAAAAAATTTGGGCCAATAAAATCCTGACCAACGGCGGCCCGTTTCATCAGCAACTTGAACAAGCCCTATGCGACTACCTTGGCGTCAAGCATCTGGCACTGTTTACCAATGGCACCATCGCCCTTGTCACCGCGCTGCAAGCACTGCGTATTACCGGTGAAGTCATCACTACGCCTTATTCATTCGTGGCCACCGCACATTCTTTGCTATGGAATGGCATCAAGCCTGTGTTTGTGGATGTGGACCCCAACACACTGAATATGAACCCGGCCAAGATTGAAGCTGCCATCACTGCGCAAACCACTGCCATCATGCCCGTTCATTGTTATGGCCATCCTTGTGATGTGGATGCCATTCAGAAGATTGCGGACAATTACAACCTTAAAGTCATCTACGACGCCGCCCACGCCTTTGGCGTGCAATGCCACTGCGGCAGTGTGCTCAACCATGGGGATTTGTCCGTGTTGAGCTTTCACGCCACCAAGGTCTTCAACACCTTTGAAGGCGGTGCCATCGTCTGTCCTGATGCTAAGACCAAGCTGCGTATCGACCAACTTAAGAATTTTGGCTTTGTCGATGAAACCACCGTTGTGGCCCCTGGCATCAACGGCAAGATGAGCGAAATCAATGCCGCTTTCGGCATGCTCCAGCTCAACCATATTGACGCCGTGCTGGCACGGCGCAAAGAAATTGATGCTACATACCGCGAACTGCTCAAAGGCGTCAAGGGTGTTCGCTGTTTGCAGGACGCTGGTGAAGCTATTGCCAATTATTCCTATTTTCCGATTTTGGTAGAGGCCGATTACCCGCTCAGCCGCGACGGCCTGTATCAAAAATTCAAGGACCACGGCATATTTGCGCGCCGCTATTTTTATCCACTGATCACAGACTTTCCCATGTACCGGGGCTTGCCTTCGGCACAACGGGACAACCTGCCTGTAGCAACTGCTGCATCGAAAAAGGTGATGTGCCTGCCAATTTATCCAAGTTTGAATAACGAAGATCAGCGACGTATCGCTGCACTCATTGCAAAGTAACCTATATGTCAAAAAAGATACTTTTCCTCGGCGCTGCACCCACCCAGATGGCGCCTCTTCGTTATGCGGTTGAACAAGGCCACCGCGTCATTACCTGCGACTACTCACCCGAAAATCCTGGGCACAAGTTAGCGCACGAGTCCTATAACGTCAGCACGACCGATAAGGCGGCCGTTCTCGAATTAGCCAGGCGCCTCAAGATTGATGCCATCGTGGCATACGCATCAGACCCAGCAGCGCCAACCGCTGCTTATGTGGCAGAGCAGTTGGGCCTGCCGGGCAACCCCTATTCGTCTGTGCTCACACTCGCACGTAAAGACCTGTTTCGTGCTTTTTTGAAAGAGCATCAATTCAACGTCCCCCGCTCCGAATCGTTCTATGACCGCGAGCAAGCGCGTGCCTGGTTAAAGGAAATTGGTGTACCGGCCTTCATCAAGCCAGTAGATTCATCAGGCAGCAAAGGCGTCACGCGTCTGGAGGACCCGGCTAAATTTGACGAAGCCTTTGACCATGCACTTGCCTACTCGCGCGAAAAAATGGTCGTGGTAGAGGCTCAGATCGTTCGTGCGCGCTATCAGGTCGCTGGTGATGGTTTTATCGTGGATGGCCAATTGGTATTCCGATGCTGGGCCGACGAACATTTCGACAAACTTTGCAACGGCTTGGTGCCCATTGGACAAACGTTTCCGACATCACACCCTACAGAGTGGCTCCAGATTGCCCATGCAGAATCGCAGCGTTTGCTCGGCCTACTGGGCATGAAGACCGGGGCCTTGAACTTTGACTTTGTCTTTTCTGAAAACGGCCAGTTCTACTTTCTGGAACTTGGCCCCCGCAACGGCGGCTGCCTGATTCCGGAAGTTATCTGCCACGCCACAGAAATTGACCTCATCGAATGCACTGTTAATGCTGCGTTAGGTTTGCCCTGTAATGGTTTGGCTATGAAGCCTACCCAGGGATACTGGTCAAGTTACATGGTCCATTCCCTAAAGTCGGGCACTTTCAAAGAACTCTGGCTTTCCGATCAAATTAAGGCAAAAATTATCGAGCAAGATATTTGGGTTAAACCCGGTGATAAGGTTAATAAATATTTAGGCTCTAATGATACCCTTGGCACCATGATTTTGAAGTTCGACTCAATGGAAGAAATGCTGGAGATGGTCGATAACATGGAGCGGGATATCCGTGTCGTCGTCCAATAAAGCCATTGGGGGTTATTTTGAGCTGGAATTACCAGCACAAAAACCTTTTTTATATCCAGATGCTAACTGCTTTCAGTCAGCGAGAGCTGCATTTTTGGCTTTGCTGCAAATAGGAAAGCCAAAGCGTGTCTGGATACCACTTTATATTTGTGATTCGATGCTTGCTCCGCTTAGAAAGGCGGGAGTAGAATTTTCTTTTTATTCGGTCAACGAGAAGTTTCATATTGTGGGTGACATTAATATGTCACCCAACGATTGGTTGCTTTACGTAAACTACTTTGGCATTTGTAACGACTATATTGATAGAATTCTTGCGAAATTTAATCCAAATCAGATAGTTCTTGACTACTCTCAAGCATTTTATTCGCCGTCAAGAAAGTGTTTAGCAATTATTTATTCACCCCGTAAGTTTTTCGGAGTTCCTGATGGTGGTTTGCTTGTGACATGCTTACCGCTAGTAATGCCATCAGTAATTGATGACGGCGCAGTAGGGCGCACAACCCATTTATTAAAACGGCTTGCCGGTTCAGCGGAGTCAGGGTATGCAGACTACCAGAAAGCTGAGCAGTCATTGGTCGAGTTTGAACCGCACCAGATGTCGTCTCTAACTCGCCGCATTTTGAATAGTGTTGACTTTGAAGAGGTCAGAATAAGACGCAACAGTAATTTACTCTTCCTTCATGAAAAACTTGGAAAAATCAATAAACTGTTGATTGACCCTCTAAGCATTGATGGCCCGCTGTGCTATCCATTTTTTATCGCCCAATCTGGAATTCGGGAACGCTTGATCAGCGAGAGGGTTTTTGTGGCAACCTATTGGCCGGATGTTCTGAGCATGGTTGATGACTCCAGTTGCGAAGCTTCGCTCGTCAAAAATATCATACCTTTGCCGTGCGATCAGCGTTACGGGGATGAAGAAATGAAAAAAATTTCAGATATTTGCTTGGATATGTTGGTGTAATAAGCAGGAATAATATATGTCGTATTTTTTGAGAGAGTTGAATAGAGGTGATTTGAGTGAAATTACAAAATGGCGTAATGATTCTAATGTGATGCAATGGCTTGCTTCGGCTTTCCGATTCATAGATCAGGAAGTTGATATTAATTGGTTTAATAATTATCTCGCTAATAGAGCAAATAATGTTCGACTGGCCATTTGTAAGTTGAACGATGAAAAAATTGTTGGTGCTACCTACTTGCTTGGAATTGATTGGATTAATAGAAGCGCTGAGTTTTCAATTTGGATTGGAGATGATTCCTCGCAAGAAAAGGGAGTGGGAGAGTTCGCTGCTCAACGCATGCTACAACATGCTTTCGCAGATTTGAATTTGCGTCGAGTTGGTTTAACTGTTATTTCAAATAATGTGCGGGCTTTGAATTTGTATAAAAAAATCGGATTCATTGAAGAAGGAAGGTTAAGGCAAGCTATTTATAAAAGTGGTAAATATATTGATCTTATTCAGATGGCTATGTTATTCAATGAATATCAGCATGTTGACGTACAAACGCGGATATAGAATTGTCACTCAAACATAATATCCTTGCCAACTACGCTAGCCAAATCTACGTCACGTTGATTAGCATTGTGACGGTGCCTCTTTACGTCAAATATATGGGCGCGGAAGCCTATGGGTTGGTCGGCTTCTTTGCCATGCTGCAAGCCTGGTTCCAGTTGCTGGACATGGGGCTCACGCCCACTATGGCGCGGGAAACTGCGCGGTTTAACGGCGGCGCAAGTGATGCACTCAGCCTGCGACGTCTGCTGCGGGCGCTGGAGGGCATCTTTATCGGCATCGCCGTGCTGGGTGGCGCGGCGATGGTGGCGGGCTCTGGTGCCATTTCCAGCAGTTGGCTCAAGGTGCAGCAGTTGCCGTTGGTCGAAGTGCAACACGCCATCATGCTGATGGCCTTGATCGTTGCACTGCGCTGGGTATGCGGTCTGTATCGCGGTGCCATTAATGGCTTCGAACGCCTGGTGTGGCTTAGCGGCTTCAATGTCGCAGTATCTACTGCACGCTTTGTAATGGTTATTCCGCTTTTTATCTATGTAGGCGCCAGCCCGACGGAGTTTTTCACATATCAGTTGGCGGTGGCTGTTGTTGAGTTATGGGTGCTGGTGACAAAAACGTATCGCCTCTTGCCTAAGGCAAACGCTGGTCAGCGCACCCCGTGGCAATGGGCTCCACTTCGTGGTGTACTCAAGTTTTCTCTGACTATCGCCTTCACCAGCTCGGTCTGGGTGCTGGTCACGCAGACCGACAAGTTGGTTCTGTCAAAACTGCTTCCGTTGGCTGATTATGCGTATTTCACCCTGGCCGTGCTGGTGGCCAGCGGTGTCATGGTCATTAGTGGACCCATTAGTAGCGCTTTACTGCCGCGCCTGACCAGGTTGTCTGCCGAAGGTGATGAAGTCGGACTGATTCGCCTGTACCGTAATGCCACCCAACTAGTTGGCGTGATCGCCATCCCTGCCGCGCTGGTGTTGGCCTTCTTTGCTGAACAGGTGTTGTGGGCCTGGACAGGCGATGCAGCAATCGCTCGCAGTGCAGCTCCGGTGCTGACGCTCTATGCATTGGGTAACGGCATCCTTGCCTTGGGCTCCTTCCCTTATTACCTGCAATTTGCCAAAGGGGATTTGAAGCTGCATTTGGTCGGCAACGCCCTGTTTGTGCTGCTGCTAATTCCCGCATTGGTCTGGGCCACTTGGCAATACAACGTGATCGGCGCAGGCTACGCTTGGCTAGGTGCAAATACCGTTTATTTCTTGTTCTGGGTGCCCAAAGTGCATCGCCGCTTTGTGAAAGGGCTGCATGCGCAGTGGCTGCTGCGGGATGTGGGCGCGACGGTTTGTTTGACTGTAGCCGCTGCCACAATGGCGCAGGGATTGGTGACTTGGCCGCAGGGACGAGCATCCGTCGCTGTAGTGATCGCAATTGTAGGTTTGGCTGTGCTCACCGTTGCTGCCGCATCGTCTTCGTGGATTAGAAACCGAATCAGCAGCAGATGGCATTCGGAATAAGCTAACTAGGGATTATTTATGGTAGGAACAAAGAGAAAACCCAAGGTTTCGGTGTGTGTAGTAACTTATAACCAAGAAAAATACATACGTCAGTGCCTGCAGAGTATCCTCAATCAGGAAACTGACTTTGATTTTGAGGTCATTGTGGGCGATGATTGCTCAACTGATGGTACGAGGCAAATTATTATGGATTTTGCTCATAGATATCCGAATATCGTAATTCCAATTTTTCACGTGAAAAATGTTGGACCAACAAAGAATTTTGTGGCGACTCATTTACGTGCGCAAGGAGAGTTTGTTGCTCATCTTGATGGTGATGATCTTGCATATCCAGGGAAATTGCAAATTCAATGTGATTATTTAATAAAAAAACATAGTCATGTGCTGGTATGGCATCGAGTAGAAATTTTCGATGATGCAGGGAATGTCAACTGCTTGTTGCATAAACGACTGAATGAAATTGTGGATATTAATGAGATAACATTCGAAAATCTCGCAAAATTCGGTTCGCTTGGTGCTGGTAGTTCTCTTATGTATAGGAAGACTGCCGCAAAATTTTTAGCCAGCATCAAAGGTGAAGTGTTAGATTATTATATCGCAATTTCTTTGCTTAAAAATGGAAATGCAACTCGACTTGATAATGTCCTTGGAGGTTATAGAATAAACCTATCCAAGAGGACGGCGTCTAAGAGTGGTTCTAAATATTTCAGAAGTTCACCAATGCGGATCATATACGCCGATCACTTGAAGGTCTTATATTTGACTGATAAAAGGCTTAAACAGGAAATTTTTTTAAATGCGCTATTTGGTTTTTTTGTTGAATTAAGGTTTTTGCGTCGATCGGTATTACCATTTTTTATTTTGGTTTTACGCACTGCAACCTTTGCGTCTGTACGACAAATTCCAAAATACTTTGTTAGCTCCTTTAAGTTGCGAGAACGATAATGGAGTTTTTCCGTCGCTTCAGCCTATTAAATCCGTTTTGGGCTCTGTTTTTTATTTATTTTAGTGCTAATATTAACTCGGTGATATTTGCATTGCTTGGCTTTCCTGTAGATGTTGATTCGCAGCAATATATTTTTGAGTTGAATGATATCTTTTGGGCTGGAGTTGCGCTGCTGATTTCGTTTGTTTTTGTGCTGGCTATTTACATAGTTACTTTGTTGACTATGAAGGTTCGATCAAATCTTGGTTTTGGCAGCGCTGGCGCTATAACTATTTTATTTGGTCAGATTGCTTATTTGGGGTACAGCTATTTCTATGGAGTGAATATTGCTGGAGTGGAGGACTCTGTTGAAGGGAACATGGTTTTTCGATTGGCATTTTCTATTTTGCAACCTGAGCTTCTTTTCCTTATAGTTGCACCTGGGTTGAAATCGGATCGATACTTTTGGATAAATTCTGGTGTATATATTGCATCGTCTCTAATTAGAGGGTGGATGGGTGCTCCATTTTTGTTATTCATACTTATTTTAATTCGAAAATTCCCAATTTCATTTACATCAAAAAAACTGATGTATCTTGGATTTTCATTCATGCTTGGAATTTTATTTTTACCTTTGATTGTCAGTCTTAAGTGGTCTATTAGATCGGGTGAAGGTTTCGATCAGGCCTTAACCTTTTTAAGTGAAGTGGGTTATTTTAACTATATGGTCGAAAGTTTTGGTTATATATTAAATAGATTTCAGATGTTCGGCCATATAATGTTGTTGGCTCAAAATTCTGATGAGTTGTTCAGTGCATATGAAGCAGGCTCTTTCATTCCTTATTGGATGGATGGCGCTCCGCAGTGGGTCTGGCTAAGGTTTAATGGAGTTGAGGTTTTTCAATTGAATAAATATATGGTGAGCGTCTTCTTTGGTTCTGATAATTTCGCTTATTCTACTAATCCAGGTATTGCTGGATGGTTATTTGTACTTAAAGAAAATTCAATTTTCTTTGTCTTTTATTTGCTTTTGATTACTTTTTTTCCGTCCATTTTGGTTTTGAAGTGGGCTGGCCCGAAATATTTCCTGCTTTTAATGTGTTTTATGTTGGTCTATCTTTTTCATGGTTGGATAGGTGCATATTTTAATTTTATATTTTATTTGTTGATGCTTATGGGTATAAGTAAATTGTTTTTTAAGAACACTTTTTTTGTATAAATTCAGCAAGGTTTGTTGGGGGGGGGGGGGGCGTTGTTTATAAGTAATTTTTGGCAAAGTAGCTCTCGATAAAATTAATAACTTACATGCAGTAAAGTCATTAAGAACAACTTATGTGAGGTAGACAATGAATTTTTATATTATTTTATCGGTTAAGTGGCTATGATTTCTATCGATTCGTATCCTAAGATATCAGTTTTAATTTCTGTATATGTGAAAGAGCAGCCGAATTATTTGAGGGAGGCTTTGCAGAGTCTGGTTGAACAGACATTGCCGGCTAATCAAGTAGTATTGGTATGTGATGGCCCTCTCTCTCTGTCCTTGGACGAGGTTATTGATGAGTTTTTGACGCTGCTCCCGCTTAAGGTCCTCCGGTTGCCCGTTAACGTAGGGTTATCCTCTGCTTTGAATGCTGGGTTGGTATATTGCGAATATGAGTGGATTGCGCGTTTTGATACAGATGATATATGTGAAAAATTTCGCTTTGAATTGCAAGTTGAATTTATACGCCAACGTCCTGATGTCGATGTATTTGGTTCTAATATTTTGGAATTCACAGAAAATAGCCAAGCTCCGCATTCCATACGTGAAGTAAAGCTCAGTCATGACGGAATTCTTGCTGCGGCTCGTTTTCGAAATCCCATGAATCACGTGACAGTTTTATTTCGCAAAGCTGTAGTAGTTGGTGTGGGCGGTTATCCCCATGACGCGCTGAATGAAGACTATGCGCTTTGGGTTGGGTTGATGATGAATGGATGTAAATTCAGCAATCTTTCCGAGCCGTTGGTTCGTGTCCGTGCAGGTCAAGATATGGTATCGCGACGTGGCGGATTGGATTATTTTCTTACAGAGTTTAAAATGCAAAGGCGGCTTAAGGATATTGGATTTATTAGTAGTAGCGTCTTTATTTTTAATATAGGTGTCCGGGTTATAGTTCGCTTGTCTCCTAACTTTTTAAGGCGAGCCTTTTATGCAGTTTTACTTCGTGGTAGGCCTTTGTAATTGAATATTTTGTGTTATTTTTATGTGCAGGTGGATTTTTGTTAAATTTAATCATTGTGACTATAGATATTATTAATTCTAGCGAATTGGCTGATGTCTAAAATACTTGTAACGGGTGCATCTGGGTTTGTGGGTAAAGCGCTGGTTTCGCAATTAGTTGCTCAAGAACATCTGTTACGGGTTGTAGTAGCTGTGCGTCGCGAAGGCCCCCAATGGCCACCGAAGGTGCAGCAGTATGTTGTTGCTGACTTGGGACCATCTACTGATTGGTCGATTGCGCTTGAGTCTGTTTCTGTTGTTTTGCACTGCGCAGCACGCGTTCATTTGATGGCTGATACGACTAATGATCCGTTGGATGCGTTTCGCAAGGTCAATATGCGGGGTACTTTGAATCTGGCAAGGCAGGCGGCTGCAGCCGATGTGCGCAGGTTTGTGTTTGTCAGCTCTATTGGCGTCAATGGTGCCGAGACTTTTCAGCAGCCTTTTGACGCTCAAGACCGGGCTGCGCCGCATTCGCCTTATGCACTCTCTAAATACGAGGCCGAGTTAGGCTTGCAAGCATTGGCCGCCGAAACCGACATGGAAGTGGTGATCATTCGCCCTCCGCTTGTATATGGACCAGGTGCTCCAGGAAATTTTGGTTCGCTTATGCGCTGGCTTCAACGCGGCATACCCTTGCCACTGGGTGCCATCCACAATCTACGCAGTCTGGTGGCGCTTGACAACCTGGTCGATCTGATCGTGACCTGCATCACCCATCCCGCCGCTGCCAACCAAACCTTTCTGGTGTCCGATGGCGAGGATGTTTCCACAACCGAACTGCTGCACCGCATGGGTCAGGCCATGGGTTGCCCAGCGCGCCTGATTCCAGTGCCGACCGGTGTGTTGAAAGCAGCGGCGGCATTGCTGGGCAAGCGCGACATGGCCCAGCGCCTGTGCGGTTCCCTGCAGGTGGATATTCAAAAGACCCGCCAGCTGTTGGGCTGGAATCCTCCCTTGACGCTGGACCAGGGCTTGAAAAAAGCTGCGCAAGGCTTTCGCCCATGAAAAGAATGTTTGATCTGCTGCTTGCCTTGACGCCTGCGGTGATTCTGGCTCTGCCTGTTCTGCTGGTAGCTCTGCTGGTGCGCGTAACTTCCCCAGGCCCGGCACTGTAGTGGTTCGGCAGGGTAGGGTGCCACAACAAGATATTCAAGATGCCCAAGTTCCGCAGCATGCGGGTCGGCACACCGGCCCTGGCTATGCACTTGCTGGCCGGTCCAACAACCCAGCTGACGCCCATTGGCAGCTTTTACGCAAAAGCAGCCAGGGCGAATTAACCCAGTTGTGGAGCATCCTGGCGGGGGATATGCGCTTTATGGGGCCACGCCCTGCGCTCTTGAATCAGCGTGTCGAGGCCAAGCCAGGTGACCGTGTCAAAAATCCTGCGCTGGGTGCCGTTGGTAATTCACTCTGCCACAAGGTATTATCAAAAGAATGAGTACATTGACCATCAAAATTCCTCCCCAGCTTGAGCAAGAAATTGTGTTGGCGAGTCAGCGGGAGCATCTCAGCAAGTCTGAATTGGTTCGCCGTGCGCTGGTGGCTTATGTGAATCAGCGTAAGGCTGGCATTGCCCCTATGTCGGCGCTTGAACAGGCGGGCGATTTGGTCGGATGCTTTAGCGGTGGCCCATCGGATTTGTCGTCAAACCCCCGGCACATGGATGATTTCGGCCGCGTATGAGTAGTCATCTGATTCTGGACACCGGTCCTTGGGTGGCCCTGCATTGTCGGGATGATGCACACCACGAGTGGGCAAAAACGCAATTTTCGCAACATGAAGGGCCTTTTCTGACTTGCGAAGCAGTCGTTGCCGAAACCTGTTTTCTGCTGGCGCGTTCGGGATTCGATCCAGGCAAGGCCTTGGCGCTCATCGAGCGCGGTGTTGTGCGCGTAGCCATGTCATTGGCCGACCAGGCCACTGCGGTGCGCACCTTATTTGAACGCTACGACAACGTGCCTGCTTCATTGGCCGACGCTTGCCTGGTTCGCATGTCCGAGCTGTATGAGCCCTGCCGGGTGATGACGCTCGACAGCGATTTCCGCCTCTATCGCCGTCACGGCAGAAAAGTTATCCCGATCTTGACGCCGCGCGCATGAGAAATGGAGGCAGTTCCAATAAACCGAAGGAGATGTACGTGAAGCGAGTGTTTGATTTAATGCTGGCGTTAGCTGCCGCTGTGGCCCTGGCTGTGCCGGTGTTGCTGGTGGCCCTGCTGGTGCGCCTGACCTCTCCCGGCCCGGCACTGTACTGGTCCGACCGGGTAGGGCGCCACAACCGCATTTTCAAGATGCCCAAGTTCCGCAGCATGCGGGTCGGCACACCGGCCGTGGCCACGCATCTCCTGGCCGACCCCAATGCCTACCTGACGCCGATTGGCAGCTTTTTGCGCAAGAGCAGCCTGGACGAACTGCCCCAGCTGTGGAGCATCCTGGCCGGGGACATGAGCTTTGTCGGGCCGCGGCCCGCGCTTTTCAATCAGCATGACCTGATGGCCTTGCGAACACAGCGTGGCGTGCATGAACTGGTGCCGGGGTTGACGGGCTGGGCGCAAATCAACGGACGCGACGAGTTACCCATTCCGGACAAGGTCAGGCTCGATGTCGAGTATCTTCAACGGCAGTCACTGGGGTTTGATATTCGAATTTTGTGGCTGACCTTTGTGAAGGTGATTCGGCGCGACGGAATCACCCACTGAAACCCTGCGTGCGTTGAAGGCGATGGGGCTGGTGGTGGTAACAAAAGTGAAGAAGCTCAAGGCTGGGGCCAGGCATGGTGCAGGATCGCAACGAGCTGTTGACGGCTGACTAGATAAAAGTAAAAGAATGAAATGTTGATGAATAAATTAGTGGCAACGCCTTTGCTGGCGTTGCCGCGTCCTGCCAAGCGGGTCGTGGTCATTGCACTCGACCTGCTGATGATGCTGGTGTCCGTGTGGGTGGCTTTTTATTTGCGCATCGACCAGACCGGCCTGCCGCAAGGGCAGCAGTTATACGTTTACCTGCTGGCCCCCTTGCTGGCCATTCCGGTGTTTGTGCGCTTCGGCCTGTACCGCGCCATTTTTCGCTACACCGGCATGGCGGCGCTGGCCACCACGGCGAAGGCTGTGGCGGTGTACACGGTGCTGTTCTTCACCGTATTGCTGTTTTTCAAATGGAACGGCGTGCCGCGCACCCTGGGCCTGATCCAGCCGCTGCTGCTGCTGCTGCTGGTAGGAACCAGCCGGGCACTGGCGCGGTTTTGGCTCGCTGGCTGGTCGGGCAAGGCACGCCACGCGGTGGGCCGCATGCTGATCTACGGGGCGGGCGATGCGGGCGTGGAAACGGCGTCGGCCCTGGCGGTGGCGCGTCAGTTTGTGCTGCTGGGCTTTATCGACGATGACAAAAAGAAGGTCGGTAGAAGCATCAACGGCGTTGACATCATGGCGCCCGCCGAGGTTGCCGATGCGGTGGAGCGCATGGGCGTGACCGACATCCTGCTGGCCATGCCGGCGCTGGACCGTGCGCGGCGCAATGAAATCATCGCCAGCCTGCGCGAGCTGCCGGTCCACGTCCGGACGCTGCCCGGCATGGGCGACATGGCGTCGGGGCGGGTGACGATCCAGGATTTCCAGGAACTCGATGTGGAAGACCTGCTCGGCCGCCCGCCGGTGCCGCCCGATTCGACCCTGCTGGCGCGCAACCTGGCCGACCAGGTGGTGCTGGTCACTGGTGCAGGCGGCAGCATTGGCAGCGAGTTGTGCCGCCAGATCCTGATGGAAAAGCCGCGCCGGCTGGTGCTGGTCGAACTCAGTGAATTTGCCCTGTACACCGTTCACCGCGAACTGCTGGGGCTGTGCACCGAGCATGGGCTGCAGGTCGAGGTGACACCCTTGCTCGCCAGCGTTGGAAATTTTGGCCGCCTGAAGGAAATCTTCCAGCTTTACCGGCCGGCCACGGTTTACCACGCTGCGGCCTACAAGCATGTGCCGCTGGTCGAGAGCAATCCGTCGGAGGGTGTGCTGAACAATGTCTTTGGCACCCTGAACGCCGCCAGAGCCGCCATGGAAAACGGAACGGCGCATTTCGTGCTGGTTTCCACCGACAAGGCGGTTCGTCCGACCAATGTCATGGGCGCCACCAAGCGCATGGCTGAACTGGTGCTCCAGGCACTGGCGGCCAGCCCGTCGGTGCGCTTTGTGTCGCCCGACGGCAGCTACAGTCCGGAAGTGGCGAACCGCACCGTGTTTGCCATGGTCCGCTTTGGCAATGTGCTGGGCAGCAGCGGCAGCGTGGTGCCGCTGTTTCGCAAGCAGCTGCGCGACGGTGGTCCGCTGACGGTCACGCATCCGGAGGTCACGCGCTTTTTCATGACGATTCCCGAGGCCGCCCAGTTGGTGCTGCAGGCCGGTGCCATGGCCCACGGGGGCGATGTGTTCGTGCTCGACATGGGCAGCCCTTTGAGAATTGTCGATCTTGCCAAACGCATGGTGCAGCTGTCGGGCCTGAGCCTGCGCGACGAGCACAACCCCGAAGGCGACATTGAAATCAGCATCACCGGCCTTCGCCCCGGCGAGAAGCTGTACGAGGAACTGCTGATCGGCGACAACCCCGAGAAAACGGCGCACCAGCGGATCATGAAGGCACGTGAGGATTTTGTGCTCTGGACCGAACTCGCGCCCATCCTGGTGGACATGCGCCAGGCCGCCACGCTCAACCATGCGCCGGTGATGCGCGCCATCCTGCTGCGTCTGGTGCATGGCTACCATCCGCATCGGGACTGTGGGGCGGGCGAGCCTGCGCAAGAACCTGCCGCCCTGCCGAATGACGCCTGACGCCGGTGGTCAAGCGCGCCAGAATTCGCCATCTTGGCAGGGCCCCGATCCGGCGGGCATGGCGTCTCCCGGATGTCATGCCCATGCGGCACAATTTGCAGGTTCACCACTTCCAGGCTTGATGACATGACCCATCCTTCCCTTCCCGCATCTTCCACTTCCGATCCCGACCTGTCGCACATCGGCCCGCGCGACAAGGCCGAGATCCTGGCCCAGGCGCTGCCCTATATTCGCAAGTTTCACGGCAAGACGCTGGTCATCAAGTACGGCGGCAATGCCATGACCGACCCGGCGCTGCAGGCCGACTTTGCCGAGGACGTGGTGCTGCTCAAACTGGTCGGCATGAACCCGGTGGTGGTGCACGGCGGCGGCCCGCAGATTGAAACCGCGTTGAACCGGCTGGGCAAGAAAGGCCATTTCATCCAGGGCATGCGCGTGACCGACGACGAAACCATGGAAGTCGTCGAATGGGTGCTGGCCGGGCAGGTGCAGCAGGACATCGTCGGCCTGATCAACCAGGCTGGCGGCAAGGCGGTGGGCCTGACCGGGCGCGACGGCGGCATGATCCGGGCCAAAAAACTCACCATGCTGGACAAGGACGATGCCAGCAAGGAGCATGACATCGGCTTTGTCGGCGAGATCGTCAGCATCGACCCCAGCGTGGTCAAGGCGCTGCAGGACGATCAGTTCATTCCGGTCATCAGCCCGATTGGATTTGGCGAAAACAACGAAAGCTACAACATCAACGCCGACGTGGTGGCCGGCAAGCTGGCCACCGTGCTGAAGGCGGAAAAGCTGATGCTCCTGACCAATATTCCGGGCGTGCTGAGCAAGGCCGGCGAGTTGCTGACCGACCTGACGGCGCGCGAGATTGACGCCCTGTTTGCCGATGGCACGATCTCGGGCGGCATGCTGCCGAAGATCGAAGGCGCGCTGGATGCCGCGAGGAGCGGCGTGAACGCCGTTCACATCATCGACGGCCGGGTGCCGCATGCCATGCTGCTGGAAATCCTGACCGACAAGGCCTACGGCACGATGATCCGCTCGCACTGAGCGCGTCTGCTGGCTGGATTTTTCGGCCAGCCCCGCAGTATTTGCAGTAAAAAAGTGTGTTTGCGCAATACCAGCATACGTGAGCAGCTATCAAATCAGGACTGAGGTGCCCCTCCCGTTCAGCCCAAAGGCCGCAGGGGACTGAAGGCTCGAATTAGTCCAGCGTCACGCCAGAGTCCTTGACCACCTTGCCCAGTCGCACGGTTTCCTTCTTGATCAATTCGCCGAACTGGGCTGCGGTGCCGCCCACCACGGGCGTTCCCAGCGCTTCCCATTTCTTGTGGAACTCGGGCTCCTTGAAGATGGCGTTGAGTGTGCTGTTGAGCTTGTCGATGATCGGCGCGGGCGTTCCGGCGCGAACGGCAATGCCATGCCAGCCGGTGAACTCATAACCGGCCACGCCGGCTTCGGCCATGGTTGGCACATTGGGCAGCAGCGCGCTGCGTTTGGCCGAGGTCACGGCCAGCGGGATGAGCTTGCCGGTCTGGATGTAGGGCAGGGAGCTGCCCAGGATGTCGAACATCACGTTGACCTGACCGCCCAGCAGGTCGTTCAGCGCCGGGCCTGCCCCGCGGTAGGGGATGTGGGCAATCTTGATGTCCATCTGGGTGTTGAACATCTCTCCCGCCAGATGCTGCGGCGTGCCATTGCCGGCCGAGGCAAAACTCAGGTCCGGCTTGTTGGTTTTGGCCAGCGCCACCAGTTCCTTGACGGTTTTCACACCCAGCTTGGGATTGACCTCCAGCACCAGCGGAAACGCTGAAATCTGGATCACCGGCGCCAGGTCGGTCAGCGAATTGTAGGGCATGCTGCGAAACAGCGTGGAATTGACCGCCATCGGCCCGCTGGCGGCCAGCAGCAGCGTGTGGCCGTCGGCAGGCGACTGCTTGGCGACTTCCGCGCTGCCCAGGTTACCGCCCGCGCCACCCTTGTTGTCCACGATCACCGTGACGCCCAGCCGGGTTTGCAGCTCCTGGCTCAGCAGACGGGCCATCAGGTCGGTCGGGCCGCCGGGCGGGTAGGGCACCACGAAGCGGATGGTCTTGCTGGGGTAGTTGTCCTGCGCATGGCTGGCCAGCGGCGCCAGCAGGGCCAGGGCGATGCTGGCGCCGAGTTGGGCGCCAATTTTCAGAAAAGCAGTGCGTTTCATGTTGTCTCCGTTGTCGTTGATACGTTTCAGGCTGCGCCAAAGCGCTGGCGGATGTCTTGCGCGCTGGCCAGCGGGCGGCCCAGGCTGAGGGCTGCTTCTCTAGCCTGCCCGACCAGGGCTGCATTGTCGGGCGCGGTCTGGCCGTTTTTAAGCTGGAGGTTGTTCTCGAAACCCACCCGCACATGGCCGCCCAGGGCGGCGGCGGCTGTCACGCAGGCATGTTCGGTGGCCCCGAACGCACACACCGCCCACGGCTCTGGCCCGGTGTGGGCATGCACAAAAGGCACCAGGTCGCGCGGGCTGGACGTCTGCCCGGTGGTGTAGCGGCCCAGCACGAACAGCAAAAACCAGGGCGCCTCGGGAATCACGCCGCGCCCCTGCAGGGCTTGCCAGCGCTGCAGGTCGGCCACGTCGTACAGGATGACCTGCGTCATGACCCGTTCGCGCGCCAGCCCGCCAAAAAATGACGCCAGACCGGCGTCGCCAATGTCCGGCTGGTCCAGCTCGCGCAGCGCGACGGACACGGCTTCGGGGCGCAGCGCCTGCACCATGGCAATCTGTTCGGGCGCCTGGTAGGCGCGGGCGGCTTCGCTGGTGATTTGCAGCACCATGGCGTCGCCCACGGCTGCCTTGACGGCCTGCAAGGCGTCGCGGTAGCCCTGCACGTCCAGGCTGTGCCGGCCCTGTGCGTCGCGGATGTGCAGGTGCAGCATGGCGGCGCCCGCATCCAGGCAGGCCTTGGCCGTGCTGGCCAGGCCGGCGGCGGTTAGCGGCACGGCGGCATGGTCATGGGCCTGCTTGTAGGCGCCGTTGGGCGCGACGGTGATGATGAGCGGATCAAAGTTCATGGGGTGGTCGGTCAAAAGGTTTTGTCAACGCAGGGAAGCTCATCGGCCAGCAGGTCCAGCCCCTGCTGCAGCAGGCGGTCGTAGCGCGCGCGCTCCGCGAGGCGACGCGCTTCGGGCCATTCATAAAAACCGGCGCCGGTCTTCATGCCCAGCCTGCCGGCATCGACATGCGTCTGCAGCACCTTGGCCGGCACCGTGGTGCTGGAAAGGCTGGGGTACATGCTGGCGGCAGCGGCGCAGTGCACGTCGAGGCCGGCATGGTCGCGCTGAAGCACCGGCCCTGCGGCCAGATAGCGAAAGCCGAAGCCGAAACGCACGGCCGCGTCCACGTCTTCAGGCGTGGCAATGCCTTCGTCGATCATGGCAAAGGCTTCGCGGGCCAGCGCATGCTGCAGGCGGTTGGCCAGAAATCCCGGCTTGTCCTTGCGCACCAGCACCGGCACGCTGCCGCAGCCACGCATGAAGGCGCACACGCTGTCGGCCAGCGCCAGGCTTGAGTCCGGCCCGCACACCACTTCCACCAGTGGCACCAGGTGGGCCGGCATGAAAAAGTGCAGCCCCAGCATGCGCTGGCGCGCGTCCAGCCCCTGGGCAATGGCGCTGATCGGAAAGCTCGAACTGTTGCTGGCCAGAACGGCGGAGACCGGCGCATGCGTGACCAGCTCGGCGAACAGTTGCTGCTTCATCGGCAGGTTTTCCGGAATGCATTCCACCACCAGCGCCACGTCGTCCCAGGCGACAGATGGCAGGTCGGCCACCGCCGTGACCTGGTCTGCGCGGCGTTCCAGGCCAAGCGGCGTCAAGCCTTGCCGTACATGCGCCTGCAATGCCGCGCGCTTGGCTTCGCCTGGATCAATCACCGTCACGCGGCAGCCACCGCGCGCCAGCACGACGGCCACATCGGCCCCCATCGTGCCGCCGCCGACGACCACGGCATGTACGTTTTTGGGATGGGAGGGAAGCAGGTTCAAAAGAGGTCCTTTTTGCAAAACGGGCAGATGGGCTTTCAGGCGAGTCTAGGAGGTGGGCATTGCGCTGTCCAAACGTTTTTATGGATAAACTGATTCGCTATGCAGATCAATTGGTCAATCCGTGAACTCGATGTTTTCCTGGCTCTGGCCGCCACCCTGAGCTTTCGCCGCACCGCCGCGCAAGTCAATTTGTCGCAGTCGGCCGTTTCTGGTGTCATCACGCGGCTGGAAGAAACGCTGGCCGTGCGGCTGTTCGACCGGACCACGCGCCATGTGCAGCTCACGGCGACCGGCCAGGTGTTTGCCGAGCAGGCGCTGCTGCTGCGCGCTCAGACTGATGAAGCGGTGCGCGCGGTGCGCAACGTGGTGGAGCTGCAGTCGGGCCAGGTGACGCTGGCCGCTTTGCCGTCGCTGGCCGCCACTGTGGTACCGGCTGCCTGCGCGCGTTTCAGCGCACGGCACCCCGGCATCCAGTTCCGGATCGTGGACACGCTGTCGGGCCCGGCCTTTGACCTGGTGCGCGCCGGCCAGGTGGATTTCGCGCTGACGGCTGCCAACCCGGCCTATGCCGACCTCGATTACCAGCCGTTGGCCTGCGATGGCTTTGTCTTGCTGATTCCGCCCGGCCATCCGCTGGCGCAGGGCAACGGACCGCTGCGCTGGATCGATGTGGCCGCGCTGACGCACATTTCGATGCCGCTGCCCGCCAGCGTGCGCCAGTATGCCGACGCCGCGCTGCTGGAGCACCGCTTGCGCTTCGCGCCGACCTACGAGGTCGAGCACCTGGCCACCATCACCGCCATGGTCGCCTGCGGGCTGGGGGTTGCCGCGCTGCCCGAACTGGCGGCGGCGGTGGCGCCGCAGCCCGGCGTGGTGCGCCGCCTTCTGGTCGAGCCCGACATTTCCCGTCCGATCGGGCTGGTCACCCGGCGCTTTCGCAGCCTGTCCCCCGCCGCAACGGCGCTGGTGGACATGCTGCGCGAAGAGATGGCGCGGGTGGCGCCGCGTCCCCGGCTGCCTTCCAAAAAGACGCAAACCGTGAACACGCCTGCACGGCAAGTCCTTGAAAATAAAGGGTAAACCCTTGACTGGCTTGGGAACTGAAGCCTAAAAAATGTAGGGAAAATAGCGCGCAGAAGATGAAATTGCTGCAAAATAGCACGATCGTTCTTTTATTTATTTCCTCCATGCCCGTCAGTTCACCCTCCGTAAAAAGCGCCCGCACGTCACTGGCAACCGGTGCGTCCAAAAGCGCGCAAAAAGGCCAGCAGACCAAGGCCGCCATCGTCGAAGCAGCCTTGGGACTGGCGACGCAAATCGGCCTGGAAGGCCTGAGCATTGGCGCGCTGGCCGAGGTCATGCACATGAGCAAATCGGGCGTGTTCGCCCATTTTGGTTCGCGCGAAGAGCTGCAGATTTCAGTCGTTCGTGAATACCATGTCCGGTTCGAGGAAGAGGTTTTCTTTCCGGCGCTGCACCAGCCGCGCGGCCTGCCGCGCCTGCATGCGATGTTCGACCACTGGATGAACCGGACATCGGTGGAGATCGATTCCGGCTGCATCTACATCAGCGGCGCGGTCGAATTCGACGACCGGCCCGGCCCGGTGCGCGACGCACTCGCCGACTCGGTGCGGACCTGGCTGGCCGCCATGCACCGCGCAGTCGAGCAGGCAACGGACGCAGGCCATTTCCAACAAGACACCGACGCGCACCAGGTCGTGTTCGAGATCCATGGACTGATTTTGGGACTGCACTACGAAGCCCGCTTCCTGAAGACGCCCGGCTCCATCGCCCGGGCCAAGACCGCCTTTGCCAACATGATGGCGCGCCATGCCCGCACGGCCGCGCCCGCCAGCCCCGCTTTGCCCGACCCCTCTTTCTCTGCTTCTTCTTCCAAACCCGCTTGACACCCCAACGCCAAAGGATTTCCATGCCCCAGTACAACCCCCCCCTGCGCGACATGCAGTTCGTCATGCACGAAGTGCTCAAGGTCACCGACGAGCTGAAGGTCTTGCCGCCGCATGCCGACATTGACGCCGAGACCATCAACGCGGTGCTGGAAGAGGGCGGCAAGTTCGCGGTCGAAGTGACTTTTCCGCTCAACATCAGCGGCGACGAGGAAGGCTGCACGCTCGACAAGAGCACCCATGAAGTCACGCCGCCCAAGGGTTTCAAGGAAGCCTATGCGCAGTATGTGGAAGGCGGCTGGGCCGCGTTGAGCTGCGACCCGGAATATGGCGGCCAGGGCTTGCCGTTCGTGGTGAACCAGTGCTTCTACGAGATGATGAATTCGGCCAACCAGGCCTGGACCATGTACCCCGGCCTGTCGCATGGCGCCTACGAGGCGCTGCATGCCCACGGCACCGACGCACAGAAAAAACTCTACCTGCCCAAGCTGGTCAGCGGCGAGTGGACCGGTACCATGTGCCTGACCGAGCCGCATTGCGGCACCGACCTCGGCATGCTGCGCACCAAGGCCGAACCACAGGCCGACGGCACCTTCAAGCTGACCGGCAACAAGATTTTCATCAGCGCCGGCGAGCACGACATGACGCCCAACATCCTGCACCTGGTGCTGGCCCGGCTGCCGGATGCGCCGCAGGGCAGCAAGGGCATCAGCCTGTTTATCGTGCCGAAATTCAACGTCAACGAAGACGGCTCGCTCGGTTCGCGCAACGGCATCTGGTGCGGCGGCCTGGAGCACAAGATGGGCATCCATGGCAACGCCACCGCGCAAATCGTGATGGAAGACGCTGTGGGCACCATGGTCGGCGCGCCCAACAAGGGCCTGGCCGCCATGTTCGTGATGATGAACGCCGCCCGCCTGGGCGTGGGCAACCAGTCGCTGGGCCTGACCGAAGTGGCGTACCAGAATGCGCTGGCCTATGCCAAGGACCGCATCCAGATGCGTTCGCTCTCGGGCACCAAGGCCAAGGACAAGCCGGCCGACCCGATCATCGTGCATCCCGATGTGCGCAAGATGCTGCTGACCGCCAAGGCCTATGCCGAAGGCGGCCGGGCGCTGGCGATCTACTGCACGCTGCTGCTCGACAAGGAGCTCTACCACCCGGATGAAAAGGTGCGCAAGGATTCCGGCGAAATCGTCGCGTTGCTGACGCCTATCGTGAAAGCCTTCCTGACCGACAACGGCCACATTGCGACCAACGCCTGCATGCAGGTGTTCGGCGGCCACGGCTACGTCAAGGAATGGGGCATGGAGCAACTGGTGCGCGACAACCGCATCAACATGATCTATGAAGGCACCAACACCATCCAGTCGCTCGACCTGCTGGGCCGCAAGGTGCTGGGCAACAACGGCGCGACGCTGAAGAAATTCGGCAAGGTCATCGGCGCGCTGATTCAGGAAGAAGGCGTGAACGAGAAAATGGCCGAGTTCATCAACCCGCTGGCCTACCTGGCCGACCAGATGACCAAGTTCACCACCGAACTCGGTTTCAAGGGCTTCCAGAACCCGGACGAAGTGGGCGCCGCTGCGGTCGATTACCTGCGCGTGGCCGGGCACCTGGTGTTTGGCTACTTCTGGGCGCGCATGGCGCAAACCGCCTTGCGCGAAATCGCCGCTGGCAACACCGACCCCTTCTACCTGGCCAAGGTGCAGACGGCGCGCTTTTACTTTGCCAAGCTGTTCCCCGAAACCGCAACGCTCATGCGCACCGCGCGCAGCGGCAGCCGGGCACTGATGGACACCGACGCGGCACTGGCCTGATTTTTTGATCATTCAAAGCGGGAGCACATATGAAACATGCATTGATTGCTATGCTTTTGGGATCGTTTTCCCTGGGCGTGCTGGCCCAGAACACGCCCTTGGGCCTGTGGCGCAGCACCGACGACAAGACCGGCGAGGCCAAGGCGGAAGTGCGCATCACCGAGACAGCCGGCGTGTTGAGCGGAAAAATTGAAAAACGCCTGCTCAAGACTGCCAAGCCCGAGGATGTCTGCACCGAATGCAGCGACGACCGCAAGGACCAGCCGCTGCTTGGCCTCGAAATCATTCGCGGTGCGAAAAAGGCCGAAGGCCGCGAGGTGTGGGAGGGCGGCAAGATTCTGGACCCTGAAAACGGAAAAAACTACACGCTCAAAATGACGCCCGTTGAGGACGGAAAAAAGCTGGACGTCAGGGGCTCGTTCGGGCCTTTCGGGCGCACCCAGACCTGGGTTCGCGTCAATTGACTGACCCCGCCTGAGGCGCACTGCGTGTAGCTTCAACCCCCTTCCAGGGGTGACACCTGTGGCCCGGCAGCGCCGGCTCCACGCTGTCGCTGGCCTGGAAGCGCCGCTGAACCAGCAATCGACAAGGAAAAAAAGATGTCCCGATTTCAAGTGAAAAAAGTCGCCGTGCTCGGCGCGGGCGTGATGGGCGCGCAAATCGCCGCCCATCTGGTCAACTGCCGGGTGCCGGTGGTGCTGTTTGACCTGCCGGCCAAAGAAGGCCCGAAAAACGGCATTGTCAGCCGCGCCATCGAGGGCCTGAAAAAGCTCAAACCCGCGCCGCTGGGCGTGCTTGACGACGCCAGCCTGATCCAGCAGGCGAACTACGAAGAGCACATGGATGTGCTCAGGGAATGCGACCTGATCATCGAAGCCATCGCCGAGCGCATGGACTGGAAAACTGATCTTTATCACAAGATCGCGCCCTTCGTTGCCGAAGGCGCCATCGTGGCCAGCAACACCTCGGGCCTGTCGATCACCACGCTCAGCGAAGCGCTGCCCGAAGCCATCAAGCCGCGCTTTTGCGGCATCCATTTTTTCAACCCGCCGCGCTACATGGCGCTGGTCGAGCTGATCAACACGCCCACGACGCAAGCCACGGTGCTGGATGAGCTGGAAGCCTTTGTCACCACCGCGCTGGGCAAGGGGGTGATTCGCGCCCACGACACGCCCAACTTCATTGCCAACCGCGTCGGCATTGCCGGCATGCTGGCCACCATCAAGGAAGCCGACGCCTTTGGCCTGAGCTATGACGTGGTCGATGACCTGACCGGCAAGAAGCTGGGCCGCGCCAGTTCGGGCACCTTCCGCACCGCCGACGTGGTCGGGCTGGACACGATGGCGCATGTCATCAAGACGCTGCAGGACAACCTCGGCGAGGGGAAAATTGCCGACCCATTTGCTGACATGTACGGCACGCCGCCGGTGCTGGCCAGCCTGCTGGAAAGCAAAAGCCTGGGCCAGAAGTCCGGCGCCGGCTTTTACAAGAAAGTCGGCCGCGACATCCTGCGGCTGGACCCCGAAAGCATGGAATACGTGCCCGGCGGCGCCAAGGCCGACGAAGTGGTCGGCCGCATGCTGAAAAAGCCGGCCGGCGAGCGCCTCGGGCTGCTGCGCCATGCCGAAGGCGCCGAACCGCGCTTTTTATGGGCCGTGCTGCGCGACCAGTTCCACTATGCCGCCGTACACCTCGCGAGCATTGCCGAAACCGCCCGCGACATCGACTTTGCCATGCGCTGGGGTTTTGGCGCAAAGCAGGGCCCGTTCGAGCTGTGGCAGGAAGCCGGCTGGCTGAAGGTGGCGAACTGGATCAAGGAGGACATTGACGCCGGCAAGGCGCTGAGTTCTGCGCCTCTGCCCGACTGGGTGTTCAATGGCCCGGTGGCCGCAGCCGGTGGCGTGCACACGCCCGAAGGGTCATGGAGTGCCTCAAGCCACGCATTCATTCCCCGCCGCAAGCTGCCGGTCTATGAACGCCAGTATTTTCCCGAAGACGTGCTGGGTTCCAACACGCCAGCGTTCGAGACCGCCGGAACGACGCTGCACGAAGACGACGCGATTCGCCTGTGGACGCTCGATGGCGACCAAAGCGATGTGCTCATTGCCAGCATCAAGACCAAGATGCACGCCATCAGCCCCGATGTGGTCGAGGGCCTGGCGATGGGCGTGGACCTGGCCGAAAAAAGCTACAAGGGCCTGGTGATCTGGTCGAACCACGCGATGTTCTCGGCCGGCGCCGACCTGCAGGCCATGCTGCCGGCCTTCATGATGGCCGGCGTGTCGGCGGTGGACGGTGCCGAGGCCGAAATGCAGGCCGTGATGCTCAGGCTGCGTTACGCTAGCGTGCCTGTGGTGTCGGCAATTCGCGGCCTGGCGCTGGGCGGCGGCTGCGAAATGGCGGTGTATTCGGCCAGGCGCGTCGCGGCAATGGAAAGTTACATCGGCCTGGTGGAAGTGGGTGTTGGCCTGGTGCCAGGCGCTGGCGGCCTGACGTATATTGCACGCCGCGCCGCTGAAAACGCGGCCAAGTCCAGCAACAAGGACGTGCTGCCTTTCCTGACCGAGGGCTTCACCGCCGCCGCCATGGCAACGGTGGGCACCAGCGCGCTGGAAAGCCGCAAGCTGGGCTATCTGCTTGACAGCGACGTGGTCGTGCCGAACAAGGACGAACTGCTGTTCGTGGCGCTGAACGAAGCGCGCGCGCTGTACACCTCGGGTTATCGTCCACCGCACAAGCGCCTGTTCCCGGTGGCGGGACGCAACGGCATCGCCACTATTAAGGGTCAACTGGTCAACATGCAGGGCGGCGGCTTCATCAGTGCGCACGACTTTCACATTGCCAGCCTGATCGCCGGCGTGGTCTGCGGCGGCGATGTTGACGCCGGCACGCTGGTCAGCGAGGAATATTTGATGACGCTGGAGCGCAAGGCGTTTTGCGCGCTGCTGGAACATCCGAAAACGCAGGAACGCATCATGGGCATGATGAGCACCGGCAAGCCGGTGCGCAACTGATGGTTGAGCCCAACACCGTGAAGCATCCTCCCAACCGGCTGGAGCGCCAGCTGGACCGGCTGTCCGATGTGCCGGTCTTTGCCCGCACCTGGTTCCGCAGCGTGGTGATGCGTCGCGCCGTGCCTTTTACCGGCACGGCCGACATCAACTTTTTGCAGATGAGCCGGGAACGCGTCGAAGTTGGCTTGAAAAACGAAAAGAAGGTGCAGAACCACATCGGCGGCATCCATGCGTCGGCCATGAACCTGCTGGCCGAAACCGCCACCGGCATGGTGGTCGGCATGAACGTGCGCGACGACTGCATTCCGCTCGCCAAGGAGTTGAAGATGGCGTTCAGGAAGCGCGCCACCGGCGCCCTGCGGGCGGTCGCCATCCTCACGCCCGAGCAGCAGGCGCTGATGCAGGCCAGCGACAAGGGCGAAGTCAATGTGCGGGTCGAGGTGACCGACGAAACCGGTATCGAACCTGTCGAATGTGAATTTGTGTGGGCCTGGGTACCGTCCGGTTTGCGCAAGCAGGTGCCATGAAACTTCCGCAGACCCTCACCCCAACCCTCTCCCGCACGCGGGAGAGGGCGCAAGAGCAAGAGCAAGAGCAAGAGCAAGAGCAAGAGCAAGAGCAAGAGCAAGAGCAAGAGCAAGAGCAAGAGCAGGCATTGGTGTCGTCCCCGTCTGACTCCCTCTCCCGCTTGCGGGAGAGGGCTGGGGTGAGGGTGCGTGCCCGCGCGCTCCGGGAGAGCCAAACCGATGCCGAAGCCCTGCTTTGGTCCAGGCTGCGTGCCCGGCAAATCGGCAATTTGAAATTTCGCCGCCAGCGTCCAATCGGCCCCTACTTCGCAGATTTCGCCTGCCTTGAAATAGGGCTGGTCATCGAGCTTGACGGCGGCCAGCATGCCGAAGACGCAGGCGTTGCCCATGATCAGAAACGCAGCGACGCCATGGCTGCCCTGGGTTTTAAAACGCTGCGTTTTTGGAACAACGATGTACTGCTTCAAACCGAAGCGGTGCTGGAAAAAATACTGCAATTTGCAGTTCCCCTCACCCCAACCCTCTCCCGCACGCGGGAGAGGGAGCAAGGACAAACTAAAGGAAGCACACCATGAGCAAACAAGTCCAGGACGCCTACATCGTTGCCGCCACGCGCACGCCCATCGGGCGCTCGCACCGGGGGTTTTTCCGCAACACCCGGCCTGACGACCTGCTCGTCAGCGTCCTCAAGGCCGCGCTGGCCCAGGTGCCGACGCTGGACCCGAAAGCGATTGAAGACATCATCTGCGGCTGCGCGATTCCCGAAGGTCCGCAGGGCCTGAACATCGCCCGCATCGGTGCGGTGCTGGCCGGTTTGCCGACCAGCGTGGGCGGCATCACCGTGAACCGCTTTTGCGCCTCCGGCCTGTCGGCGATCCAGATGGCGGCTGACCGCATCCGCGTCGGCGAGGCCGAGGTGATGTTTGCCGCCGGCACTGAAAGCATGAGCATGGTGCCGATGTCGGGCAACTCGCCGTCGCTGTCGCCGGCCATGTTCGCCAACGACGAGAACGTCGGCATTGCCTACGGCATGGGGCTGACCGCCGAGAAGGTGGCGCAGCAGTGGAAAGTCTCGCGTCAGGTGCAGGACCAGTTTGCCTACGAGTCGCACATGAAGGCGCTCAAGGCCCAGCAGGCGGGCGAGTTCACCGCCGAAATCACGCCGGTCGAAGTGACGGACCGCAGCGCCAACCTGGAAACCGGCGAAGTCATCGCCAAAAGCCGCCTCGTCAGCCTGGACGAAGGCGCCCGGCCCGACACCACGCTCGAAGGCCTGGCCAAGCTCAAGACGCCGTTTGCCGCGCGCGGTTCGGTCACCGCCGGCAACAGCTCGCAAACCTCCGACGGCGCCGGTGCGCTGATCCTGGCCAGCGACAAAGCCGTCAAGCAGTTCGGCCTCACGCCGCTGGCCCGTTTCGTCAGCTACGCCGCCAAGGGTGTGCCGCCGGACATCATGGGCATCGGCCCGATTGAAGCCATTCCGGCCGCGCTGCGTTATGCCGGCTTGACGCAAAACGACATCGACTGGTTCGAGCTGAACGAAGCGTTTGCCGCGCAGTCGCTGGCGGTCATCAACACGCTGGGACTGGACCCGGCCAAGGTCAACCCGATGGGCGGTGCGATTGCGCTGGGCCACCCGCTGGGCGCCACCGGTGCGATTCGCGCCGCCACGGTGATCCATGCGCTGCACCGCCACCAGCTGAAATACGGCATGGTGACGATGTGCGTCGGCATGGGGCAAGGCGCCGCCGGCATCTTCGAGCGCGTCTGACCATTTTTGAAAGCGCGCCATGGCCTTCTGGGTGGTCGGCAAGCACATGGCGGACCCGACGACGGCGGCGGCCGGCCGGAGGCCGCCCGACTGACGGCGCTTGCCGCCGATCCGCAGGCCAAGGACCGGCCGGACTTTGAGCGCAAAGCCCTGATTGCCTGAACCTTTGGCATGCTGCCAGAATCATGTTTTTTACAACCCTGCAGAAAATCCCATGACCGCACTTTCCAACGACATCCTGGTTCACACCGACAGCGGCGTGATGACGATCACGCTCAACCGCCTGGAACGCAAGAATTCCATCACCGCCGCCATGTACGACACGCTGGCCGATGCGCTGGATTCGGCCAACCATGACGTGGCGGTTTGCGCCGTGGTCTTCCAGGGCCATGAAACGATCTTTTCAGCCGGCAACGACATTGGCGACTTCCTGAACAAGCCGCCCGCCACGTCGGACGCGCCGGTGTTTCGTTTCCTTCGCGGCCTCAGCAGCTTTCCCAAGCCCATCGTTGCCAGCGTGTGCGGTCCGGCGGTCGGCATCGGCACCACCATGCTGTTCCATTGCGACCTGGTGTATGCCGGCGACAACGCGGCGTTTTCCATGCCTTTCGTCAACCTGGGGCTGTGCCCTGAAGCGGCATCGAGCTTTCTGGCCGCGCAGCTGATGGGCTATCCGCGCGCGGCCGAAGCGCTGCTGCTGGGTGAGCCCTTCATGGCCGAGACGGCGCTGGATATGGGCCTGATCAACCGCATCGTGCCGCCCGCCGAGGCCAATGCGCTGGCGCAACGGCAGGCGCTCAAGCTGGCCGCCAAGCCGATCACGTCGCTGATGGAAACCAAGCGGCTGATGAAAAAAGGCAATGCCGGCATGGTGGCCGAGCGCATGGCCGAAGAAGGCGCGAGTTTTGGCCGCATGCTGCAGGAGCCTGCCGCCCGTGAGGCGTTCACCGCCTTCATGGAAAAGCGCAAGCCGGATTTCTCGGCACTTTGAGCCTTTTGATGCCATATTGCAAGTAAAAAGTGCTGTTTGCGCATACTGGGCGGGTACTGACAGCTCCTTGATTGATAGCATCCAAGCGATGGATGATGAATAAAAAAGCCGCTGTCAGTTTCTGATGGCGGCTTTTTTTCAACGTTCAGCAGGTGCGAGATGGCACCTGCCGCAGGCTTACATCAGTGCATCGGAGACGCCGATGACATGGATGGCAATCAGCGTCAGCAGGCCGGCCATGATCAGGTAGTAGATGGTGGGAATGATGGTCATCCGCAGCACGGCGCCTTCGCGCCCCAGCAGCCCGACCGTGGCCGACGCCGCCACCACGTTGTGGATGGCGATCATGTTGCCCGCTGCGGCGCCCACGGCCTGCGCAGCCACCAGCATGGCACCCGAGACACCGATCAGATGGGCGGTGTCGAACTGGAACTGCGCCAGCATCAGGTTCGACACCGTGTTCGAGCCGGCAATGAAGGCGCCCAGTGCCCCGACCGCTGGCGCAAAGAACGGATAGACATGGCCCACGCTGCTGGCCACCAGTTCGGCCATGGCCCGTGGCATCGACGGCAGGCCGCCCAGGTTGACGCCCGAGTTGATCAGGATACGCACCATGGGGATGGTGAAGATCAGCACGAAGCCGGCGCCCAGCAGGGTGCGCGACGACTCGCTGACAGCGGCCCGGAGTT
This sequence comes from Polaromonas sp. CG9_12, assembly GCA_000751355.1. Taxonomy (GTDB): domain Bacteria; phylum Pseudomonadota; class Gammaproteobacteria; order Burkholderiales; family Burkholderiaceae_C; genus Polaromonas. Next base: position 2,845,967 of record CCJP01000005.1, read on the forward strand.
CCGAAAATTTCATGCGCTGCAGCACGAATGTCGCCAACACCACCATCACCATGATGCCGCCTGGCAGGTACAGGAATTCAATGCTGCCCGACAGGCCGGTCTCGCCGAGGATGTCTTTCCAGCCCAGCACCAGGTTGTTGGAAAAGAAGCCCTTCACATCCGCATTGACGCGCGACAGCACCAGCAGCCCGGCCAGCAACAGGTAGGGCAGCCAGGCCAGGCCGACAGACATGGGCGGCTTGGACGTCAGGTCGTCCAGCTTGATCTGGATGCTGCCCATCCACTGCTCCGGCCAGTCCTTGGCATCGGCAAAGTCCCAGGTTTTCTTGGGCAGCAGAAAACCTGCCTTGGCGGCAGGCACCACGATGACCAGGCCCACCAGGGCGCCAATGATGGAAGGAAACTCGGGGCCCAGAAACACGCCTGCCGCCGCATACGGAATCACGAAGGCCAGGCCCGCGAACAGCGCAAAAGGCGCCACGCCCAGGCCTTCGGTCCAGGATTTGTCGCGGCCGAAAAACCGCGTCAGCATCACGCACATCAGCAGCGGCATGGCGATCCCGATGAGGGCATGCGTGATCGCGACTTCCGACGTGATCAGCCGGTAAAACGTCTCCCACTCCGACCCCTTGGCCAGCAGCTGCTGGGAAATGCCGGCCTTGTCCAGTCCGCCCGACACACCGACGACGATGGGTGTGCCCACCGCGCCAAAGGACACCGGGGTTGACTGAACCATCATGCCCAGCATCACCGCGCCCATCGCCGGAAAGCCCAGCGCCACCAGCAACGGCGCGGCGACGGCGGCCGGCGTGCCAAACCCCGAGGCCCCTTCGATGAAGCAGCCAAACAGCCACGCCACGATGATGACCTGCACCCGGCGGTCCGGGCTGATGTTGGAAAAACCGCCGCGTATGGCCTTGATGGCGCCGGAGTGTTTCAGCGTGTTGAGCAGCAAGATGGCGCCAAAGATGATCCAGAGGATGGCGCCCGTCAGCACCAGGCCCTGGAGGCTGGACGCCAGCACGCGGTTGACCGACATGTCCCAGGCGGTGAGTGCAATCAGCGCCGTGACCAGCAGCACGACGGGCATGGCCCGCTTGGCCGGCCAGTTCAGGCCGACCAGCAACACGGCGGCCAGCAGCAGTGGCGCAAACGCCAGAAGGGAGAGCAGGGTTTGGTTCATGCCGCAAGCCCGACAAAAAGGTAGGTCTTGCCAAAAAAGGCGGGTAGCTGCTGCAACGTCATGCGGCTGTCTCCTGGAGGGTTGAGGGTTTGTGGGGTTGAGTTTCCCGAACTTGACAGGTTCGACGAGCGCCCCGGCTGCCAGGGCGTGCGTCAATCAGAGGCCGAACTATAGGGGCAAAGCCCCGCTCCAGTTTGAATCTTCTTGGTTGAGCGATTGCAAAAATTTTGTGGGCTTTTGTTTCGGCTTTGTAACTTGTGAGCTTGACGAATGCAGTCCTCTCTTACTCCCTCTCCCTCTGGGAGAGGGCTGGGGTGAGGGCTCCCCGAAGGGGATTTTTTGTGGCTGATCCCACGCCCGCTGGCCCTTATCCCAGCCTTCCCCAGCGGGGGAAGGTGTCATGCGGACTTGCGGCCATGTGGCACGGGCGATGACGGAGTAGGCACTCGGCTTTTTCGGAAAAGTGAAACGCAACGAGGGCAAGGCGGTGCATCGGCTGGTGAACGACGCTGGGATGAAGCTGTTTGCTGAGGTCGAATGCAAGGATCGCGAAACACCTTTGCCCCGGCAAGCACTGAAACTGGTCATCAAAGACGCCGCGCGCGGGACTGGATAGACAATAGCCGTCACTGTCTGCCGCTCTTGGGTGGAGAACGTGATGCACCGGTGAAAACACTGGTGCTTACACGCCCGATATCCGTTCGCATGGCCTAAAACCTGGCGCAAGCGCCAAGCCTCATGCTCACGGAGGATTTATGCGACGTCCGATAGCCCAGGTTTTTTGAATGATTTCAAGCAACCGTATGAAGAATTCGACTCTTTGGAGATTTACTTGATTGCAATCAACCACCACATCAACGTCAGCAACGCCGGCAGCTTTGTGCTGTTCGGCGGCATCAACGTCCTCGAATCGCGCGATCTGGCCTTGCGTTCATGCGCAGAATATGTGCGCGTCACCCAAAAGTTCGGCATTCCGTACGTCTTCAAGGCCAGCTTTGACAAGGCCAACCGTTCGTCCATCCATTCCTACCGGGGTCCCGGGCTTGAAGAAGGCCTGCGAATTTTTGAAGCGGTGAAGGCGGAATTCGGCGTTCCGCTGATCACCGATGTGCACGAAACCTGGCAGGCTGCGCCGGTGGCCGAAGTGGTCGATGTGCTGCAACTGCCGGCCTTTCTGGCGCGGCAAACCGACCTGGTGGTGGCGCTGGCCAGGACCGGCCGGGTCATCAATATCAAGAAGCCGCAGTTCCTCAGCCCCGCGCAGGTGGCCAACATGGTCGAAAAATTCAGGGAAGCCGGCAACGACCAGCTGATTTTGTGCGACCGTGGCACCTGCTTCGGTTACGACAACCTGGTGGTGGACATGCTGGGCTTCGGGGTGATGAAAAAGGTTTGCAACGACCTGCCGATCATTTTCGATGTCACGCATGCGCTGCAGCAGCGCGACCCCGGGGGCGCGGCATCCGGCGGGCGTCGCCAGCAGGTGGCCGATCTGGCGCGGGCCGGCCTGGCGGTGGGCCTGGCGGGCCTGTTTCTGGAGGCGCATCCTGATCCTGACCATGCAATGTGTGACGGTCCGAGTGCCTTGCCGCTCGACCAGCTGGAGCCTTTCCTGGCGCAGATGAAGGCGCTCGATGACCTGGTGAAGTCATTCGCGCCGTTGCAGATCAAATAAGCGCCCTGACCGGGCAGGCCGTTTGCGCGCAGCGCGCTGCTCAGAGCTGAAACGCCAGCCAGCGGATCAAGCCTTCCGAAAACTCGACCATCGGACTGGGGGTTTTTGCCCGGTACAGCCTGGCTGCGGCGCGCTGCTGCTCGATCCAGCAGGCAAAGCGGTGCACGTCGGCGGGCCTGAAAAAGGCCATCATCAATTCGTAGTTCAGGAACAGGCTGCGCTCATCGAGGTTGGCCGATCCGGCCAGCGCCAGCTCGGTGTCGATGACGACGGCCTTGGCATGGACCATTCCATCGACCAGCCAGACGCGGGCGCCTGCGGCCGCCATCTCGCGCAGGGCAGCCGGCCGCGCCAGGTCGGCCAGCCGGTGGTTGGAACGGCGCGGCAGTATCAGGTCAACGGCCACACCGCGCCGGGCGGCCAGTGTCAGCGCCATCAGCAGCGTGGCATCGGGCACAAAGTAAGGCGTGATCAGCAGAATGCGGCTGCGCGCCGTGAAGCAGCTGGCAATCAGCAGCGAATACAGCGTGTCCTCGGCCTGGTCAGGACCGCTGGCAATCAGCTGCGCGCCCGCCACGCCGCAGGCCGGCCCGGCCCGCGCGGGCAGTGGCCGGGCCGCCGGTACCGCCTGCGTGGCAAAGTCCCAGTCCTGGTCAAAGCGCTGCTGCGCCTGATGCGCCAGGTCACCGCGAAAGTCAAAACTCAGGTCGATCCAGGGTACTTTTTGCGGCTGGCTGGACGCGTCGCCGACAAAGTATTCGGCCGCCAGGTTGCGCCCCCCGGACCACATGCGCTGGCCATCGGCCATCACCATCTTGCGGTGATTGCGCAGGTTGGTGCGGCCGGGCAGTGGCGAGCGAAAAGGCGAGACGAACAGCGCCACGTGTACGCCGGCCGCCGACAGTGGCTTCAGGTCGGGCCGTCCGCCCAGGTACACGCCAATGCCGTCCACCAGCAGGCGAACGCGCACGCCGCTGCGCGCCTGCTGCATCAGCAGTTCGCTGACTTCGCGCCCCAGGGCGTCGCGGCCGAGCAAAAAAGTGCAGATGTCCAGCGTTTGCCTGGCCTCCAGCAGCACGCTGCGAAGTGCGGCCAGCGCTTCCTTTCCATCCTGGTGAATGGCCAGCTGTTCATACGCCGCAGCCTGCGCAAGGCCCATGGCGGCGGCCAGCTGCTGGAAGCGGTAGGACGGCGCACTCGACGGGGGGCCGTTGACCGGCAGGGCGGGCGTGTCGCGCAGCAGCGGGCCGCGCGTTACCTTGCGGCTGCCGATCAACAGGTACAGCGGCAGCGCCAGGTATGGCATCAGCGCGAGCGACACAACCCAGGCGATGGCAGCCGACGGGTGCCTGCGCTGGCGCCGGGTGTGCGAGGCAATGACGTAGACCACCAGGCCCGCCAGCGTCACCAGGCCATGCACCGTCAGCCCCCACTGGCTCAGGAACTCATGCAGGCGAGGCATCATGAAGCCGGCAGCTGGCAGCGCCTTCGGCCGGCAACTGTTGGTGCTGATAGTGACGGGCAGGTGTGCATCGAACCACTATATCGCCGAGGAAGCGCGGCCACTGCCGCCAAGGCCTGCCGGAAAATTCGAGGGTTTCCACTAATTACAACTGCGCAAAGAAAGCCCGCTTGCATTAAAAGTCTGGCGATGGTGTAATTGCTGCACTGCAACATTTTCTTAACGTCAACCCAAGGAACCACCATGAACTTCAACAACGACCAGCTGATCGCCACCCAAAAATCCAATGTCGAAGCCTTTGCCGGCTTGTCGGAAAAAGCATTCGCCAGCTTTGAAAAGCTGATCGAGTTGAACATGGCCGCTTCCAAGGCCCTGATGGGCGAGTCCATCGGCCACCTGCAAGCCCTGACCGAAGTCAAGGATGCCCAGGCCCTGATGACCCTGCAATCGGGCATGGTCAAGCCAATGGCTGAAAAAGCAGCGTCCTACAGCCGCCACCTGTATGACATCGTGTCGGGCAGCAGCGCCGATTTCACCAAGGTGTTCGAATCGGCCAGCGCTGAATCGCAAAAAGCCGTCACCGAACTGCTGGAAACCTCGCTGAAGAATGCACCAGCCGGCTCCGAAGCCGCCGTGGAAGTCTTCAAGTCGGCCATGAATGCCGGCAACAATGCCGTGGAAACCGCCCAGAAAAGCGCCAAGCAGGCTGCCCAACTGGTCGAGTCCAATATCTCCTCGCTGTCTACCGCTGCCCAAAAAGCCGAGTAAGCCCTGAGCCATATCCCGGGGCCCTCTAGGCCCTGGCAGCACATGACGGCACCTTCGGGTGCCGTTTTTGTTGGCGGTCGTGCAATTTCCCGGCCGGGTGCGTCGGCAGGCCCTCACGATCCTGCAGGCGCTCGCCGACAATGCAGGCCATGACCCAACACCTGACCGATCCAGCGCCTGTGCCCGAGTTTGAAGCCGAGTTCATCACCGGACTCAAAGCCATCTTCGAGGAAAAAATCGTCTTCAACCAGATGCTGGGACTGAAGATCACCTCGCTCAAGGCCGACCGGGTCACCGCCCGCATCGACATGCGGCACGAACTCATCGGCCATCCGGCGTACAGCCGCATCCATGGCGGCGTCATCAGCGCCGGGCTGGACGCCATGGGCGGGCTGGCGGTGATGGCGGCCATTGGCGCCCGTCATATGGACGACACCCCGGAGCAGCGGCTGCAGCGCTTTCACAAGCTTGGCACGATTGATTTGCGCGTGGACTACCTGCGCCCCGGCATCGGCACGCATTTCGAGTTGCGCGCCGAGGTGATGCGCCTGGGCTCGCGCGTGGCGAGCACGCGCATGGAGTTTCTGGGCGCAGACGGCAAGCTGCTCTCGACGGCAGCAGCGGCCTACATCGTTTCCTGAGGGGTCAGGGCGAGGCCGCCAGCGCCGGCGCAAACACCAGGCGCTGGCTGACGACTTCCACCCGTGCCCGGTGAATCCATTCGCCGATCTTTGGGCCGTTCTGGCCGGCCGCCATGGCCTGGTCGGCCACCTGGTCCGTTGCCACGCTCTGGGCCGCCGCCAGCGCTGCCAGCAGCCGGGGCCGCTGCGGATAAGCCGATTCCTCCAGTCCCAGGCGGCCGCGCGCATCACACTCGCAGGCCAGCAGGATGTCGGCAAAGCGCTGCGGCTTGCGAAATGCGTCGCAGCGCTCCAGCAGGCGCACCACGGCGGCGGGACTGAATTCGCTGCTCCGGTGGATGTTGCCATGCTCGCGCGCCACCACGTCGGCGATGTCGCGGCACTCCACCGGCACGCGCAGGCGCTGGCACACGCCCTTGAGCAACCGGGCGCTGCGCTCCTCGTGGCCGATGTGGCGCGGCAGCACGTCGGCCGGCGTCGTGCCTTTGCCCAGGTCGTGGCACAGGCAGGCAAAGCGCACCGGCAGCGGCGCACCGAGTTGCGCGGCCATGTCCAGCACCATCATCAGGTGAATGCCGGTGTCCACCTCGGGGTGGTATTGAGCGCGCTGCGGCACGCCCCAGAGCCGGTCCACTTCGGGCAGCAGGTGCTTGAGCGCGCCGCACTCGCGCAGCACGTCGAGCATGCGCGAGGGCTTGTGCTCCATCAGGCCGCGCGCCAGTTCCTGCCAGACGCGCTCGGGCACCAGCGCATCGACTTCGCCGTCTTCCACCATTTCGCACATCATCGCCAGCGTTTCGGGCGCGATGGAAAAGTCGGCAAAGCGCGCCGCAAACCGCGCCAGCCGCAGGATGCGCACCGGGTCTTCGCGAAAGGCGTCGGTGACGTGGCGCAATACCTTGGCCTGCAAGTCGCGCTGGCCGCCATGGGGATCGACCAGGGCATCGAAATCAGGCTCAAAAGTGCTGTTGGCGCTTTCTGGATGGGCGGGAGCAGCTATTGAATTGATAGTCAGGTCGCGCCGTGCCAGGTCCTGCTCCAGCGTCACGTCGGGCGCGGCATGGATGGTAAACCCCCGGTAGCCTCGCGCGCTGTTGCGCTCGGTGCGCGCCAGTGCGTATTCCTCGCGCGTCTGGGGATGCAAAAACACCGGAAAGTCCTTGCCAACCGGCAAAAAGCCCAGCGCCGTCAAGTCTTCAGGCGTGGCGCCCACCACCACCCAGTCGTGGTCCTGTACCGGCAGGCCCAGCAATTTGTCGCGCACCGCGCCGCCGACCATGTAGATTTTCATGCGGGCAGTTTAGCGCCGGTGCGAGGGCCGGGCAGTCCTGCACCGGCAAGCTGTTGCCCCTCTGTCGCAAGCGTCGGTTTCCTACTGCATTTGTCGAAAATCGCCAGCGCCGACGGGCAGGCGGTCCGGGGATGCTGTGGGTATCCAGGCCACGCCATACCGTGTGGCCGGACGGCCTTGAAATGGACCCCTCCACCATGCTTTTTTCTGAACTCGACAAGCCCCGTCTTGGATCCGTGCCGCCCTGCCTGCCGGGCGCCGCAAGCGAGGAGGCCGCATGGACCTGCTGAACCTGGTGCAATGGCCGGCCATGCTGGTCAGCGTGGTGGCGGCCTGGTATGTGGCGTCCAGCCACAAGGGCAAGCGCAACTGGGGCTTCTGGCTGTTTCTGGTCAGCAATGTGCTGTGGATCGTCTGGGGCGTTCACACTGGCGCGCCGGCACTGATCGTGTTGCAGGTCTGCCTGGCGGCGATGAACATTCGCGGGGCGATGAAGGCGCAGGCTTGATGCCCGGCGTGCGCCAGGTCAGCGCTGCAGCCGGTAGGGTTCCTCGAATTCGCGAAAGTCGTTTTCCGCCAGCGCTTCGCTTATCCAGGCCTTCACCCCGGGCATGGCGCACAGGCGCTCGATGTAGGCGGCAATGTCGTCAGGCACCGGCAGGGCATAGCTTTTGAGCCGCATGCAGACCGGCGCAAAAAAAGCGTCGGCAATGCTGAAGGCGCCGAACAGCATCGGCCCCTCGTGTCCGGCCAGCAGCTCGCGCCACATGGTCACCAGGCGCGCCACGTCAGTGCGCACGGCGGGCTTGTCGCGCCAGACCAGCGCGCCAATGTCTGCCAGGTCGGCCTCGATGTTCATCGGGCAGGCGCCGCGCAGTGCGGCAAAGCCGCTGTGCATTTCGGCGCAGATGCTGCGCGCCCGGGCTCTGGCCTGAACTGCTTGCGGCCAGAGGCTTTTTTCAGGAAAACGTTCGGCCAGGTATTCGGCAATGGCCAGCGTGTCCCAGACCCTGAAGCCGTCGTCGTCCAGCACCGGAACCTTGCCCACCGGGTTGACGGTGCTGATCTGTTTCCTGAAGTCCGAACCTTCTTCAAACGAATCGAAGCGGACGACGACTTCTTCAAAGGCAATGTCGGCCTGCGTGAGCAGCACCCATGGGCGCATCGACCAGGACGAATAGTTTTTGTTGCCGATGTAGAGCTTGAGCATGGGGCTTCCTGGTGAAGGTCAAGGCACGGGTTCAGAACCGGCCGGAGGTTTTCCGTTTCGCCGTCAGCCCGCTGCGCAAACCCCGCGCGCCCAGGTAGGTCGGGCCTATTGCCGCCAGCGACGCCGGTGTAATGCCCAGCGCCTGCAATCCCGGAAGTTTGCCAGTGGCGACGTTGTCGGTCTTCATGGCGTCCAGGTTGTCGCGGCTGAGCACCGGGTCGCCGGGCGCCAGTTCCATGAAAAACGCCTGCACCCGCGCCAGCGCGTTGGGCAGCCCAATCACCGGCCGGCCGTTGCCCTGGCCGATGCCGGCGTAGCGGCCGGCCAGCTGCACCAGCTGGCGCAGTGTGAAGACATCGGGGCCGCAGGCCTCGTACACCTGGCCGATGGTCTCGCTGTCCTGCAGGCACTGCACCACGGCGCTGGCGACGTCGCCGACCCACACCGGCTGGAAGCGCGCGTCGCTGCCAGCCAGCGGAATCACCGGAAACACCTGCTGCAGGCTGGCGAAGGTGTTGAGAAACTTGTCCCCCGCGCCAAAGATGACGCTGGGGCGCAGCACCGTCACGTCCAGCCCGGAGCCGAGCAGCGCGGCTTCACCACGCGCCTTGCTGCGCTGGTACATCGATGCCGATTCGGTGGAGGCGCCCAGTGCGCTGATGTGCACCAGCCGCCGCACGCCGGCGGCCTTGCAGGCGCGCACCAGGTTCAGCGGCCACTGCACATGCACTTTTTGAAATGCGTCTTCCGAGCCGTGCAGGATGGCAATCAGGTTGACCACCGCATCGTGTCCGGCCACCAGCGCGGCCAGCGCAGCAGCGTCATGCAGGTCGATCTGTGCCACCTCCGCCAGCGGCAGCATTTGCAGGTGCCGGGCACTGGCGCTGCGGCGCGTGGCCACGGTCACGCGGCATTGCAACTGGTTGAGTTTTTCGCAAACCTGGGTACCGACGAAGCCGGTACCGCCGAAGATCAGAACTTTTTTCATAAGGCCTAATTTAGCGTGTTTGCCGGGGTTTTTCCTAAAAACCTGTTCTTTTAAGGCCTCAATCATGCGGTCCTGCCTGAACGCCCCGGTCATGCGGTCGGCCGGGTAGGAAAAACCGGTGGCTGGCGCGCAGGAACGCGGCCATCTCTCGCCCTTGGCCTACATGCCAGCCTGCCGCCTTGTTCGCATAATGAATCGATGAACATTTTCGAAGCATTGCGCATCAGCCACGTGACCCAGCGCGCACTGGCCGACAACCTGATCCTGACGCAAGGCGACACGGCAGAACGGGCATCGATCTTTCGTTCGCTCCGGCTTGAACTGGCGGCGCATGCGGCAGCCGAGGAGCGGTTCTTCTATGTGCCGCTGATCGCGCATGACATCACGCAGCAGCCTTCGCGCCACGGCATTGCCGAGCACCACCAGATGGACAAGCTGGTCGAGGCGCTGCAAGCCACCGACCCCCGTTCGCCTGCCTGGCTGGCGGCGGCCAGGGCGCTGCACCACAAGATACACCACCACCTGGAGGACGAGGAGCGCAGCGTTTTCCAGCTGGCCGGCAAGGTGCTGGGCGAAGACGAGAAGCTGTCGCTGGCGCGCGACTACGAAGGCGAATTCGTCACGCAGCGTCTGAAGGACTGATGACCGTTTCGGTTGATGCTGCCGGGCGGCGGTTTCAGCGCTGGTCTTGCCTTGCACTTTCATCAACCACCCGTGCTTCGGGTTTTTCAAACCGCCTGACCAGGCGCGGCATCAGGGCAAAGATGGCCAGCGCCAGCAGCGTGCTCAGCACGGCCGTGGACTCGCGTCCCATGCCGGCGGCCACGCCAATGGCGGCGGTCAGCCAGATGCCGGCGGCCGTCGTCAGGCCCCTGACCTTGTCCTCGTTGTCGCCTTTGAGAATGGTCCCCGCGCCCAGAAAACCGATGCCGGCAATGATGCCTTGCACCACGCGGCTGACGGCATCGTCTTCCATGCCCGACTGCTGTGACAGCAGCATGAACAATGCCGAGCCCATGGCCACCAGCATGTGGGTGCGCACGCCGGCCGCCTTGCCTTTTTGCTCGCGCTCGATGCCCAGCAACCCGCCCAGCAGGGCAGCCAGCGTGAGGCGAAGCAAAATCCGGGTGACCTGCGCGGCATCGGGCAGGTCGGAAAATTCAGAGGCAATGGTTTGTCCCACCTGCTGCCACATGCTTGCACCCATGCCAACTCCTTCTGCTTAACTTTTTTATGTCGCGGATTCAAGAACAAACTGCATCGTTAAGGAAACGGGTGGGCCAAGGGCATATAGCATGCGTCCTTCAGACCAGCCAGTCGAAAGAAACGCGATGCGCAATAAACACTTGACCCAAGAAGAACGATACCAAATCCACGCACTACGCCGTCAGGGTGTTAGTTTTGCCCGCATCGGCGCAGAGCTCAACCGCCATCGATCGAGCATCGCGCGCGAGTTCAAGCGCAATGCTTCGCCGCACGGCTATACCCCCGCCAAAGCTCACACCATGGCCCGCACACGCCAGACGGACAGGCGCAACGCACGCCAGACGAGTGCGGCGCAATGGCTGCGCGTAGAGGCCTATCTGCGCTTGTTCCTGTCGCCCGAGCAGGTCGCCGGCAGGCTGCGCCTGGAAGGCGCGTTTGCCATCAGCCACGAGACCATCTACCAGCACATCTACCAGGACAAGCGCCGGGGCGGTGACCTGATCTGCTACCTGCGCTGCCAGAAGGTGCGGCGCAAGCGTTATGGCAGTGGCCAAGAACGCCGCGGCGTGCTCCGGGACCGCGTGTGCATTGACCAGCGCCCGCCCATCGTGGCGCGCAAAAGCCGCATCGGCGACTGGGAAGGCGACACGGTTATCGGCAAAGGCCATCAGGGCGCTCTTGTGACGCTGGTCGAGCGCAAGTCCCGCTACACGCTGTCCAGCCGGGTGGCCTCCAGGCACAGCGAAGGCGTGACGCAGGCCGTCATCCGGCTGCTGCGCCCGTACCAGCACCTGTGCCACACGGTGACGTTTGACAACGGCAAGGAGTTTGCCGAGCATGCCTTCATCGGCCAGTGCCTGGATGCCGACATCTACTTTGCGCACCCGTACCACTCTTGGGAGCGAGGGCTCAATGAAAACACCAATGGTTTGTTGCGCCAGCGCTTTCCCAAGAGCAGCAACTTCCTGAAGGTCAGCGACGAAGACGTTCAGGAGGCGGTCTACCAACTCAACCACCGCCCCCGCAAATGCCTGGGATTTCGCACTCCTCACGAGGTGTTTCATGCCATCGAGATGAAACCCCTTACATTAGCTTTTGGTGCATTTTGTAATTGAATCTGCGTGTCAAAAGTGCATCTTGCGCATACAGGGTATATATAAGATGCTACTTATTCAATAGCGGTCAGGGCCGGGCGATCTTTTGCGGCTTGCCGGCATCGTCAATCGCCACGTAGGTCAGGCTGGCTTCGGTGACCTTGAAGTATCGGCCCTGTGCCCGGAAACCCTCGGCAAACACCTCGACCTGCACCGTGATCGAGGTGTTGCCAATGCGGGTCACGGCGGCAAAGAACGACAAAATGTCGCCCACCCGCACCGGCTGCTTGAAGATGAACTGGTTGACCGCCACGGTCGCCATGCGGCCATCGACATAGCGCGCCGGCAGCACCGCGCCCGCCAGGTCCACCTGCGCCATCACCCAGCCGCCAAAAATGTCGCCGTTGGCATTGCAGTCACGTGGCATCGGAATCACCTTCAGCACCAACTCCTTGTCGGCCGGCAGCTGGCCATGCAGGGCGCGGGTTTCCAGGTCTGCGGCGGCGAAGGCGCCTGGAGCGGCTGCGGCGGTGGTATTGGCCGGCAGGGCGCTTGATTCGAGGGACATAGGCACAATCTCAGAGGTTTGAAAAAAAACTCCAACGATTGTGACGTATGCGCTCCCGAGCTTCCACCGCTGATTCCTATCCCGCGCCTGCCATGGCGGCCCCCGGCGCCGTGGCGGCGCCTGCGCCTGTGCGTTCCGACTGGGCGACGCTGAAAAGGCTGTTCCCCTACCTGTGGGAATACAAGTGGCGCGCCATGGCCGCGCTGGCCTTCATGGTCGGCGCCAAGCTGGCCAACGTGAGTGTGCCGCTGCTGCTGAAAAACCTGGTCGACACCATGAGTTTCAAGCCTGGCGATGTGCAGGCGGTGCTGGTCGTGCCGGTTGCCTTGCTGCTGGCCTATGGCCTGCTGCGCCTGTCCACCACGCTGTTCACCGAACTGCGCGAACTGGTGTTTGCCAAGGCTACCGAGGGCGCGGCGCGGCGCATTTCGCTCGAAGTGTTCCGCCACCTGCATGCGCTCAGCCTGCGCTTCCATTTGGAGCGCCAGACCGGCGGCATGACGCGCGACATCGAGCGCGGCACGCGTGGCGTGCACTCGCTGATTTCGTATTCGCTCTACAGCATCATCCCGACGCTGATCGAGGTGACGCTGGTGCTGAGCCTGCTGGCGGTCAAGTTCGATGTGTGGTTTGCCGGCATCACCCTGGTTGCGCTGGTGTTCTACATCACCTTTACCGTGCTGGTCACCAACTGGCGCACACAGTTTCGCAAAACCATGAATGAGCTGGACTCGATGGCCAGCAGCCGCGCCATCGACTCGCTGCTCAATTACGAAACCGTCAAGTATTTCAACAACGAGGAGTTCGAGGCGAAACGCTACGACGAGAACCTGGTGCGCTACCGCGCCGCCGCCATCACCAGCCAGCGCACCCTGAGCATGCTCAACGCCGGGCAGCAGCTCATCATTGCCTTCGGGCTGGTGGCCATGCTCTGGCGTGCCACGCAGGGCGTGGTCGATGGCCGCATGACGCTGGGCGACCTGGTGATGGTCAACGCCTTCATGATCCAGCTCTACATTCCGCTGGGTTTCCTGGGTGTGATCTACCGCGAGATCAAGCAGAGCCTGACCGACCTGGAAAAGATGTTCACGCTGATGGAAAAAGAGCGCGAAATTGCCGACCAGCCGGGCGCGCCGCCGCTGCACATCGAGACGACACCGCCGGTGCGCTTTGAAAACGTCAGCTTCGCCTACGACCCGGCCCGGCCGATCCTGCACAACGTGAGTTTTGAAATTCCGCCCGGCAAGACCGTCGCTGTGGTCGGTTCGTCGGGTGCCGGCAAGTCCACGCTGGCGCGGCTGCTGTACCGCTTTTACGACGTGCAGCAGGGCTGCATCACGATTGCCGGCCAGGACATCAAGCACGTCACGCAGGCCAGCGTGCGCCAGGCGATCGGCATCGTGCCGCAGGACACCGTGCTGTTCAACGACACGGTCGAGTACAACATCGCCTACGGCAAGCCCGGCGCGACGCATGAAGAGGTCGAAGAGGCCGCCCGTGCCGCCCGCATCCACGATTTCATCGCCTCGACGCCAATGGGCTACCAGACGATGGTCGGCGAGCGCGGCCTGAAGCTGTCGGGCGGCGAGAAGCAGCGCGTGGCGATTGCCCGAACGCTGCTGAAAAACCCGCCGGTGGTGATTTTTGACGAAGCCACTTCGGCGCTGGACTCGGCCAACGAGCGCGCCATTCAGGGCGAACTGCGCACCGCCGCGCAGAACAAGACCACGCTGGTGATTGCGCACCGGCTCTCGACGGTGGTCGATGCGCACGAGATCCTGGTAATGGACGCCGGCCGCATCGTCGAGCGCGGCAGCCACAACGCCTTGCTGGCCGCGAATGGCCGTTATGCCGACATGTGGGCCATGCAGCAGCAGGCCAGCGAGCGGATTCTGGATGAAATTGGCGTATAGCGCATTACTGGTGGGCGTATTCAGCTATTAAAAAATGAGTAGAAATTGACGTTCGATCGTGGCTTGCGGTAGCGCAGCGCCCGCCGCCCGTGCGCTTTCCCGCCGCATAATCCGCACATGGAAACCAAATGGCTGGAAGATTTCGTCTCGCTCGCTGAAACCCGCAGCTTCAGCCGTTCCGCGCAGCTGCGGCACGTCACGCAGCCGGCTTTTTCACGGCGCATTCAGGCACTCGAAGCCTGGGCCGGCACCGACCTGGTGGACCGAAGTTCCTACCCGACGCGGCTGACGCCGGCTGGCCAGACGCTTTACAACCAGTCGCTGGAAATGCTGCAGGGCCTGCAGTCCACCCGGGCGATGTTGCGCGGCCACACGTCGGCAGGCCAGGACTTCATTGAGTTCGCGGTGCCGCACACGCTGGCCTTCACTTTCTTCCCGGCCTGGGTCAGCAGCCTGCGCGACAAGTTTGGCCCGATGAAAAGCCGGCTGATCGCGCTCAATGTGCATGACGCGGTGTTGCGGCTGACCGAAGGCAACTGCGACCTGCTGATTTCCTACCACCATGACTCCCAGCCTTTCCAGTTGAACGCCGACCGCTACGAGATGGTGTTGCTGGGCCAGGAAGTGCTGGCGCCGTTTTGCCGGGCGAACGCTGCTGGCGAACCCGAATTTCGGCTGCCCGGGCATGCCGGCCAGCCCCTGCCTTACCTGGGCTATGCGCCCGGGGCCTATCTGGGGCGCATGGTGGAACTGATCCTCAAGCAGTCCAGTATTCCCATACATCTCGACCGGGTGTACGAAACTGACATGGCCGAGGGGCTCAAAGCCATGGCGCTGGAGGGGCACGGCATGGCCTTTCTCCCCCTCAGCGCCGTGAGAAAAGAGCTTCGTTCCCGAAAGCTGGTCAGTGCCGGTACGGGCCTGGAGATGACCATGGAGGTCCGGGTCTACCGTGAACGGCCGAACGCGCGGAATGCCGCCAAACGCCATGCGCAGGATTTGTGGGTCTATCTGCAGGCGCAAGCCGACAGCAAGGGCAACGCAGTGGGCCTGCGCGTCCTGCCGACGCCCGCTGGGAAAGCGCAAGCGGCTAGGTAACAACCCGGGGGTGTTATAAATATTCCGCATAGTTTTCCGCGCAAACGGCATTGGCGGTTTCATGGCGATAAAATTACAGTTCGTTACGACCAGTTTTTGCCAATGTCCATCACCGGGAAAATGTTTTCACTCTTCATCCTGCACCAAAATTCATGACGTGGCGATGCAGATCTTCCGGGAGAAAATCGCATGCGTGGTCGATGCGCCTGAAATGAAAGGCACAAACATTGCTTGCAGGGAAATGACGATCCCAACGTCCGCTGCCCAGGTTGAAAAGCATGCATTCCCGGGCGACGGTGTCGTGAGGGCAGGCCGGGTAAACCTTGGCACGGGCTTGCGGTCGGCCTCTATAGAATAGTTTTTTCAATTGTTTCATCACAGGAGATTTCATGAAATTCAAGACAGCCACTCTGGCGCTCGCACTTCTTGCGTCAGGCGCAGCTTTTGCTCAGGCGACCGATACCGTCGCCAAGGCCAAGGCTTCCGGCGTTGTCACCATGGGGGTCCGCGATTCGTCGGGTGCCTTGTCCTATACCCTGGGTGATGGCAAATACGTGGGTTATCACGTCGAGATCTGCAACCGCATCATTGCCAACCTTGAAAAAGCGGCCGGTCGTAAACTTGAAGTCAAGTACCTGCCGGTCACTTCGCAGAACCGGATTCCGCTGGTGCAAAACGGCACCGTTGACATCGAATGCGGCTCGACCACCAACAACGCCACCCGCGCCAAGGATGTCAGCTTCTTGCACACCACCTTTGTCGAGGAAGTGCGTATTGCGGTGAAAGCCAATTCAGGCATCACCGCGATTGCCCAGCTCGCCAACAAAAACGTGGCCACCACGACGGGCACGACATCGGTGCAGACGCTGCGTAAAAATGAGCGTGCCACCGGCATTGACTTCAAGGAAGTCTATGGCAAGGACCACTCCGACAGCTTCCTGCTGCTGGAATCAGGCCGTGCCGATGCGTTTGTCATGGACGGATCGATCCTGGCAGGCAATATCGCCTCTTCAAAGAACCCGGCCGATTTCAAGATCGTCGGTGAAGTGCTCAGCGTCGAGCCGATTGCCATCATGGTTCGCAAGGACGATGTCAACCTGAAAAAGATTGGCGACAGCACCATTGACGAACTGATCAAGTCGGGCGAAATCAACAAGCTCTGGGACAAGTGGTTCATGCAGCCGATTCCACCGAAAAATACCCGTGTCGGCCTGCCCGTGAGCGAAAGCACCAAGACCGCCTGGGCCACGCCAAACGACAAGCCGATGGAAGATTACGCCAAGAAGTAACACCGGCTCTCAAGGTCAGCAGACCCCGCTCGTGATTGCGCTGGCGGGGTTTGTTGTTTGACCCGCGGAATTTTCATCAGCTAGCGAGCAACAAGACGCAGGAGTCACCATGACGTGGGATTGGAAAGTTTTTTTAAATGACGATGGTGGCGGACGCACCTACCTGGAGTGGATGATGACCGCCTGGGGCTGGACACTGTCCGTGGCCGTCGCCGCCTGGGTCGTCGCCATGCTCGTTGGCGCGCTGATGGGCACCTTGCGCACTCTGCCGAACAGCCCGTGGCTGGTGCGGCTGGGCAATGTATGGGTCGAGCTTTTTCGCAACATTCCGCTGCTGGTGCAGATTTTCCTCTGGTACTTCGTGGTACCCAAGATATTTCCCGCCATGAAGGAAGTGCCCGGCTTTGTGCTGGTGGTGCTGGCGCTGGGCTTCTTCACCTCGGCGCGTATCGCCGAGCAGGTTCGTGCCGGCGTTCAGGCGCTGCCGCGCGGCCAGCGTTATGCCGGCATGGCATTGGGCTTTACCACTGTGCAGACCTACCGCTACGTGATCCTGCCGATGGCTTTTCGCATCATCATGCCGCCGCTGACCAGCGAATCGATGAACCTGCTGAAGAATTCGTCGGTGGCGTTTGCCGTGTCGATTGCCGAACTCACCATGTTCGCCATGCAGGCGCAGGAAGAAACCTCGCGCGGCATCGAGATCTACATTGCCGTGACTGCGCTCTACGCGATTTCGGCCTTTGCCGTGAACCGTCTGATGGCGCTGGTCGAAAAGAAAATGCAGATACCGGGCCTGGTCGTGGTCGGCGCGACTGGCGGAGGACGCTGACATGTTTGGACTTGACCTGACTTTTCTGAGCTGGGACATCCTGTCCAAGTTCGTCATCAGCGGCTTTTTGTTCAGCGTGCAGCTGACGGTGATTGCCACGCTGGGTGGCATCGTCCTGGGCACGCTGCTGGCGCTGATGCGCCTGTCGGGCAGCAAACTGCTGGCGATTCCCGCCACTGTCTATGTCAACGGCATGCGTTCGATTCCGCTGGTGATGGTGATCCTGTGGTTCTTCCTGCTGGTGCCGACCCTCATCGGCCGTCCCATTGGTGCGGAGCTTTCGGCCACCATCACCTTCATCGCCTTTGAGGCAGCGTATTTCAGCGAAATCGTGCGCGCCGGCATCCAGTCGATTTCGCGTGGCCAGGTGAACGCCGGGCGGGCGCTGGGAATGACCTACGGGCAGAACATGCGGCTGATCATCCTGCCGCAGGCCTTTCGCAACATGGTGCCGGTGCTGCTGACGCAGACCATCATCTTGTTCCAGGATACTTCGCTGGTCTATGCCATTGGCGCCTACGACCTGCTCAAGGGCTTCACCACCGCCGGCAAGATTTACGGTCGGCCTGAAGAGTCGTACCTGCTGGCTGCCGTGGTGTATTTCGTGCTGTGCTACAGCCTGTCCTGGATGGTCAAACGGCTCAATAGCCGTATTGCCATCATTCGCTAAACCTTGCCCGACACAGTAACACCCAAGAGAACATTGGAGAAAAAGATGATTGAGTTGAAGGAAGTTTCCAAATGGTACGGTGACGTGCAGGTGCTGAACAACTGCACCACCCGCATTGAGAAAGGCGAAGTCGTCGTGGTTTGCGGGCCGTCGGGCTCGGGTAAATCAACGCTGATCAAGGTCATCAACGCGTTGGAGCCTTTCCAGAAAGGCCAGATTTTTGTCGATGGCCAGGCCGTTCACGATCCCAAGACCGACCTTCCCAAGCTGCGCTCCAGGGTTGGCATGGTGTTCCAGAATTTCGAGCTGTTTCCGCACCTGAGCGTGACCGAGAACCTGACACTGGCGCAAATCAAGGTGCTGGGCCGCAAGCCCGACGAGGCGAAAGCCCACGGCCTGAAATACCTGGACCGCGTTGGCCTGATGCTGCACAAGGACAAGTTTCCCGGCCAGCTGTCGGGCGGCCAGCAGCAGCGCGTGGCCATTGCCCGGGCGTTGAGCATGGACCCGATAGCCATGCTGTTCGACGAGCCCACTTCGGCGCTCGACCCCGAAATGGTCGGCGAGGTGCTCGACTGCATGATGGGCCTGGCCACCGACGGCATGACCATGATGGTCGTCACCCACGAAATGGGTTTTGCCAAGAAGGTCGGCAGCCGCGTGATTTTCATGGACGTGGGCGGCCGCATCCTGGAGGACTGCTCCAAGACCGAGTTCTTCAGCCACCCGGAAAACCGCCAGGAACGGACCAAGGAATTTTTGGACAAAATTCTGTCGCACTAACGTTTCAGTTGCCCACAAGAAAAAGCCCCGCAATGCGGGGCTTTTTCATTCAACTGGCAAGCCCCTCTTACTGCTTGCGCGCCGCAATCGACTTTTCAGCCGTGGCCACCAGGTTGGCACCGATCTGGTTTTTCCACTTGTCGTACACCGGGCGGGTCGCCTTGACGAACGCTTCGCGTTCCTGCGGGCTGAGCTGCGTCACGGTCACGCCGTTGGCCGCAATGTCCTTGAGCAGTGGGCGCTCGGCTTCGGCCAGACCCTTGCGGGCAATGGCGATTTCCTGTTTGCCGGCATCCACCGCAGCCTGCTTGACGATGGCCTGGTCGGCCGGCGTCCAGGATGCCCAGATGTCCTTGTTGACAACAAAGATCAGCGGATCAGCGACGTAGCCCCACATCGTGACGTATTTTTGCGCCATGGTGTGCAGCTTGGCCGCTGTGTAGATCGCCATCGGGTTTTCCTGGCCGTCGACCGCGCCGGTGGCCAGCGCCGGCTGGGCGTCGGCCCAGCTCATCTGGGTCGGGTTGGCGCCCAGCGCCGTGAAGGTGTCGAGGAACAGCGGCGAGCCGACGACGCGGATTTTCAGGCCCTTGAGGTCTTCCGGTTTCTTGATCGCCAGCTTGGAATTGCTGATCTCGCGGTAGCCGTTCTCGCCCCAGGCCAGCGGCATCACGCCGGCCTTGTCGATGATCCTGAAAATCTCCTTGCCGACGTCGCCCTGCGTCAGCGCGTCCATCGCGGCATAGTCGGGCATCAGGAAGGGCAGGGAGAACAGGTTCAGTTCCTTGACCTGCGGCGACCAGTTGATGGTCGAGCCGACGGCCAGATCGATCACGCCCTGGCGAATGGCGCTGAATTCGCGCGTCTGGTCACCCTGGATCAGCGAGACGCCCGGGTACAGCTTGATGTTGATGCGGCCCTGCGTGCGCTCCTTCACCAGATTGGCCCAGATTTCACCGCCCTTGCCCCACGGGTAGGCGGGCCCGAGCACCAGCGACATCTTGTATTCGGACTTGTAGGCCGTCTGCGCGGGCGCGGCAGCGCTGAAGGCCAGGGCAGTGGCGGCCAGCGCCAGGCCGAGAAAGTTCTTGCGTTTCATGGGAAAAGTCTCCTTGGGTAAAAAAGGGGTTCGGACTCAGTAGCCCAGCTTGCGCGGCAGCCACAGGGCCAGTTCGGGGAAGGCGATCACGGCGACCAGCACCAGGAACATCGCGCCCAGCATCCAGACCACCCAGCGCACGGTTTCTTCCATGCGCACGTTGGCAATCCGGCACGACACCATCAGGTTCACGGCCAGCGGCGGCGTGAACTGGCCGAGGGCCACTTTCAGCGTCAAAATGACGCCGAACCACACCAGGTCCCAGTGGTAGAACTGGGCAATCGGCAGCAGCAGCGGCACGAAGATCAGGAAGATCGAAATGCCGTCCAGGAACATGCCGACGGTGATCAGCATCAGGATCAGCAGCGACAAAATGCCGTACTCGCCCAGCCCGGAATGGACAATGGCGTTGGTCAGCGGGTCAATCACGCCCAGCGTGCTCAGCGAATACGCAAAAATGCTGGCCAGCGACACCACCAGCAGAATCACCGCCGACAACTCGCCCGACTCGCGCAGGATCGGGAACAGGTCGCGCACCGAGATCGTGCGGTAAATCACCATGCCGATGAACAGGCCGTAGAACACGGCGACTACCGCCGCTTCGGTCGGCGTGAACCAGCCAGCGCGCATGCCGCCCAGGATCAGCACCGGCGCGGCCAGTCCCCAGACGGCTTCCTTGAAACTGGCCCAGAAAGGCGGGCGCGGCATGCTGGCTTCCAGCGCGCCCATCTTGTATTTGCGCGACAGCCACACCGCCGGAACGATCAGCGCCAGTCCGGCCAGGACGCCCGGCACCATGCCGGCCGCAAACAGCGCCGGCACCGAAGCGCCCGGCACCAACACCGAGTAGATGATGAAGGCCACCGATGGCGGGATCAAAATGTCGGTCGCCGCCGCCGCGCCGACCACGCTGGCCGAAAACGCTGCCGGATAACCGGCGCGGTTCATGGCCGCGATCATCACGCCGCCCACCGCCGCCGCGCAGGCCGGGCCCGAGCCCGAAATGCCGCCCAGGAACATTGCCACGGCAATCGCCACCAGCGGCAGCATGCCCGGGCCGCGCCCGACGATGGCGACGGCAAAATTGACCAGCCGCAGGGCGACGCCCGAACGGTCGAAAATCGAGCCGACCAGCACGAACATCGGAATCGCCAGCAGCGGGTACTTGCCCAGGCCGGCGTAAAAGTTCTGCGGAACGGCCAGCAGGCCGAACCACTGCGAATCGCCATTGGCCAGCGCAATCGCCGTGGCGCCGGCCAGGCCGAGCGCCGCACCAATGGGCACGCCCGCCAGCATCATGGCGATGAACGCCAGAAACAGCAGCGTGACGATCATGCCCGGCGTCCCCGGCGGATGAACAGGCCGACGGCGCGCAGTGCAATGCCGATGGACAGGATCGGCAGCCAGATGGTGTACCACCACTGCGGAATCCCGATGCCCGGCGAGGTTTCGCCAAACCGGTAATCGTCCCACACCAGACGGATGCTCAGCACGCCGATCAGGGTGAATAGCAAGGCCACCAGCACCGCGCCCAGCCGCGACAGCTTCTTGCGCCGCGCCATCGAGCCGCTGTCGGAAAAGTATTCGATGCGGATATGCCGGTCCCGCGCCACCGCCGCCGAACTGCCGACCAGCGCCAGCACGATCATCAAAAACACCGAGAACTCCTCGGTCCAGGCAAACGACTGGTTGGTGAAGTAGCGGGTCAGCACATTGGCAAAGGTGATCAGCGCCAGCGCGCCCATGACAAGAACGGTCAGCCAGTCTTCGATCTGGAGCGGCACCCGGGTCGGCTCGCCGACCTCATCAAGGGGCAAAATGGTTTCAGGCGCAGGGCCAGCGTGGGGAGGGGAAGACATGAACGGCAAGCCTGGGTCGCAAGAGTTGAAACAGCCGGGATTATCCTGCAGCCGGCCTGCATCGTAACGGTGCGGCGGTGCCTGACGCATCGGGAGTTTCCTTGAGCCGGTGCGACAATTCAGCGCATGACTTCAGCCACTTCCATCCCCTTGACTCCGGTTTCCCAACTCACCATCACCCGGCCCGACGACTGGCACCTGCATGTACGCGACGGCGATGCGCTGCACACGGTCGTGCCGCACACCGCCGCGCAGTTTGGCCGCGCCATCATCATGCCCAACCTGCGCCCGCCCGTGACCACCGCCGCGCAGGCGCTGGCCTACCGCGAACGCATCCAGGCTGCCGTGCCCGAGGGCGTGGCTTTTGAGCCACTGATGACGCTCTACCTGACGGACAACCTGCCGCCCGACGAAGTCAAGCGCGCCAAAGACGCCGGCGTGGTCGCCGCCAAGCTCTACCCGGCGGGCGCCACGACCAACAGCGACGCCGGCGTCACCGACCTGCGCAAGACCTACCAGACCCTGGAAGCGATGCAGCGCGAAGGCCTGCTGCTGCTGGTGCACGGCGAAGTGACCTCGCCCGAGATTGACCTGTTCGACCGCGAAGCGGTGTTCATCGACACGCAGTTGATCCCGCTGCGCCGCGATTTTCCGGAACTGAAAATCGTGTTCGAGCACATCACGACGAAGGAAGCGGCGCAGTATGTCGCGCAGTCCGACCGCTTTCTGGGTGCCACCCTCACGGCGCACCACCTGCTGTACAACCGCAATGCCATCTTCACGGGCGGCATCCGCCCGCATTACTACTGCCTGCCGGTGCTCAAGCGCGAAACGCACCGGCTCGCGCTGGTCGAGGCCGCCACATCGGGCAATCCGCGGTTTTTCCTCGGCACCGACAGCGCGCCGCACCCGGCGCACCTGAAGGAGCATGCCACCGGCTGCGCCGGCTGCTACACCGCCCATGCCGCCATGGAACTGTATGCCGAAGCGTTTGACGCGGCCGGCGCGCTGGACCAGCTTGAAGCCTTTGCCAGCTTCAACGGCGCCGATTTTTACGGCCTGCCGCGCAACGCCGGCACGATCACGCTGGCAAGGGAAAGCTGGACGCCGCCGGTGAGCTTTGCCTTGGGCGAGGCGGAACTCAAGCCGCTGCGCAGCGGCGAAGCCCTGCCGTGGAAATTGCTGGCTGAGTGAGCGCGGTGCCCGAAGATGAGACCGTTCCTTTCCCGCTGACACCGCTGTCTGAAAAGGGACTGGCCGGTATCGACTGGCACCCTGGCTGGTTCGACGGCTGGCGCACCCATGGCCAAGGGGTGCAGTCACTGATCGTGTCAGGCGCCACGATGGCTGATGCGCTCAACGCACGCGGCTGCGCGCCCGTCAGCTTTGTGCCGCAATCTGACTTGCCGCCCGGCATGGCCTACGAGCAGTTCATTTTCGAGCGCGGCAGCGTGCCGACCCGCGACAACCTGCACGATTTTTTCAACGGCCTGTGCTGGATGCGCTTTCCCGCCACCAAGCAGCGGCTGAACCAGTTGCAGGCGGCCGAAATTGCCTGTGCCGGCGTCACCGCCCTGCGCGGCCCGGTGCGTGATGCGCTGACCGTTTTGGATGAAAACGCCGCCTTCCTGCTGGCGCCGCCGCCGGTGTGGGACGCGCTGGCGGCGCGCGACTGGCGGCGGCTGTTTGTTGATTTGCGCCCGCTCTGGGCCGAGGCGCAACTGGTCCTGTTCGGCCATGCCCTGCTGGAAAAGCTGGTTCACGCACGAAAACCCATCACTGCGCATGTCTACCGGGCACAACCAGCTATTGATTCGATAGCGGCGTTGGATGCCTGGGTGGCCGATGACCTGAACGCCGCCACGCTCGCTGGAAAGCCTTTTTTGCCCCTGCCGGTGCTGGGCGTGCCCGGCTGGTGGCCTGGCAACGAGGATGTTTCCTTTTATGATGACCGGTCGGTTTTTCGCCCGCCCAGCCAGGGGGTAAATCAGAAAAAACCCGGTGCCCCATCCCGCCATATTCCATACAGAAAAGCTTGATATGGTCTGAAACTCCCCCATTTCCTGCCGAGATATGCACAATTCGGGCCTGTACCCGTGGTGCTTTTTTTTCCTGTTTTTATTCAACGCGTCCCGGAGAACCCATGAAACGCATCTTTTTGTTTGTATTGACCAACATTGCCGTCGTGGCCGTGCTGGGCATTGTGGCGAGTCTGCTGGGCGTGAACCGCTTCCTGACGCCCAATGGCCTGAACCTGCCGATGCTGCTCGGCTTTGCGCTGGTCATCGGCTTTGGCGGCGCGATCATTTCGCTCTTGATCAGCAAGCCAGTGGCCAAGTGGAGCGCCGGCGTGCGCGTGATCAATGGCGCTGAAGGCCCGCAGAACGCCGATGAAGCCTGGATTGTCGAGACCGTGCGCAAGCTGGCTGAAAAAGCGCAGATCGGCATGCCCGAGGTCGGCATTTTTGAGGGCGCGCCGAACGCCTTTGCCACCGGCGCCTTCAAGAACTCGTCGCTGGTGGCGGTGACCACCGGTTTGCTGCAGGGCATGACCAAGGAAGAGATCGAGGCGGTGATCGCCCATGAAGTCGCCCACATCGCCAATGGCGACATGGTCACCATGGCGCTGATCCAGGGCGTGATGAACACTTTCGTGGTGTTCCTGTCGCGCGTCATCGGCTATGCGGTGGACAGCTTTTTGCGCAAGGGCAGCGACAACAATTCCGGCCCTGGCATCGGTTATTACGTCAGCACCATCGTGCTCGACATCGTGCTGGGCTTTGCTGCGGCCATCGTCGTCGCCTGGTTCTCGCGGCACCGCGAGTTCCGCGCCGATGCGGGCGCCGCGCGGCTCATGGGCCGCAGGCAGCCGATGATGAATGCGCTGGCCCGCCTGGGCGGCATGCAGCCGGGCGAGCTGCCCAAGGCCGTTGAAGCCATGGGCATCACCGGCGGCATGGGAAAATTGTTTGCCACCCATCCACCGATTGAAGAGCGCATTGCCGCGCTGCAGAACGCACAGGGCTGATCCGGGCTCCTGGCAATTTTTTGAAGGCCGGCTGAATGCCGGCCTTTTTCATGGCGCCGTGCCAGCCTTCGCTGTCGATTCCTCGGGTGATGCTTTCGGCATGGCTTCGACTTCGACTTCAGTCTCAGTCTCAGTCTCAGTCTCAGTCTCAGTCTCAGTCTCAGTCTCAGTCTCAGATTCTGCTTCTGCTTCTGCTTCTGCTGTCACCGGGACTTCCTGCGCCTTTGCAAGTGCAACCGCATGCGCCGCCTGGTCGGCGCGTGCCCATTCCACCGTACGCCTTACCTCGTCCGGCTCCATGCCGTACATGTCCGAAAACTCGGCCATCGTCTTGCCGCTGGCTTCAAACATCCTGAGCAGCGCATCGCGCTTGGCGGACTGTTCGGCCAGTTCGGCAAACACGTCGTCGAGCAATGACGTGGACACCTCGTCCTGCTGGCGGATGCACAGCCGGTAGCTTTCCCGGCTCAGCCCGGACGCTTCGATCGCCTCGATCAGTTGCGCGCGCGCGTAAGGCCGCAAGTCCTGGTTCGAGCGCGCCTGGCGCCTGCGGAACACTTCCATGATGGCGTGGTGGACATGTTCCGGAGCCACCGGCTCCACCGGTTCGCCGTTCAGGTCGTGGCGCTGCAAGCCGGACGCCACGCTTTCCAGGTAGCGGGTGGAGCGCGCGTGCAGGCCGAGCGCGACCTTCAGTTCGTCGCGCTTGAACAGGTCAGGGTGCAGCGCCAGCAAATCCTGGAACACGCCGAGCTTGAGCGGCAGGAATTGCGCGCCGAACATTTTGGGGTACAGATCGAAAAGCTGCTGCAACACCGGATGCACGGCGCGCGGCGCACGGGCCTGGTTTTGCTGTTTTGCCGGCGTCCGGCCGCGGCCCCCCTGCCGGGCCGGGCGTTGGGGCGCGGGGGCTACTGCCGGGGTGGATTCGAGTTCAGGGTTGGTTACGGTATCAGTCATCAATCAGTTCTGTCAGGTTGAGGTTTGGGCGACGCCTGGGCTTCGCTTCAGAAACAGGAGGCCAGAGTTTTTGGCGTTGGCGGTGTGAAACCGTGAGGGCGAAGTATCCCCCATCCGGGAAGGGCGCACGTTTCAGGCGGCCAGCGTGCGCGCGCATTCGGCTTCGGCCAACAGGCTGCGCGCCACCGCTTCGGCCACCTTGATGCCATCGACGCCGGCCGACAAAATGCCGCCGGCGTAACTCGCGCCTTCGCCGGCCGGGTACAGACCGCGAACATTCAGGCTCTGCATGTCGTCGCCCCGGCTCATCTTGATGGGCGACGAGGTGCGCGTTTCCACGCCGGTCAGCACCGCGTCATGCAGGTCGAACCCCTTGATCTTCCGGCCAAAGGCGGGGAAGGCTTCGCGCATGGCATCGATCGCATAGACGGGCAGGGCGGACGACAGGTCACCGATGGCCACGCCAGGCGTGTACGACGGCATGACGCTGCCCAGGCCCGTGGACGGCCGCCCGGCCACGAAATCGCCGACCAGCTGGCCGGGCGCCTCGTAGGTGCTGCCGCCCAGCACGTACGCATGCGATTCAAGCTGGCGCTGCAGCGCAAGGCCGGCCAAGGGACTGCCCGGATAGTCGCGCGGGTCAATGCCCACCACGATGCCGGCGTTCGCATTGCGCTCGTTGCGCGAATACTGGCTCATGCCATTGGTCACGACGCGGCCAGCTTCGGACGTGGCGGCCACCACGGTGCCGCCCGGGCACATGCAAAAGCTGTACACCGACCGGCCATTGCTGGCGTGGTGCACCAATTTGTATTCAGCCGCGCCCAGCGCCGGGTCGCCCGCATGGCGGCCCCAGCGGGCGCGGTCGATCAGGCCCTGCGGATGCTCGACCCGAAAGCCGATGGAAAAAGGTTTCGCTTCGACATACACGCCGCGCGCATGCAGCATGGCAAAGGTGTCGCGCGAGCTGTGGCCCAGCGCCAGCACCACATCGTCGGCGCGCAACTCATGCGTCTGGCCGGTCACCTGGTCGAGCACCGTGAGGCCGCGAATATGCTGGTTGTCCGGCCCGCCCTCGATCAGCACGTCGGTCACGCGCTGCTGAAAGCGGATTTCCCCGCCCAGGGCGATGATCTGCTCGCGCATGTTTTCCACCACCTTGACGAGCTTGAAGGTGCCGATGTGCGGATGCGCTTCGTAAAGAATGTCGGCGGGCGCGCCCGCCTTGACAAACTCGTTCATCACTTTGCGGCCCAGGTGGCGCGGGTCCTTGATCTGGCTGTAGAGCTTGCCGTCGGAGAACGTGCCGGCGCCGCCTTCGCCGAACTGCACGTTGGATTCGGGATTGAGCACATTCTTGCGCCACAGACCCCAGGTGTCCTTGGTCCGTTCGCGCACAGTCTTGCCGCGCTCCAGCACGATGGGCCTGAAACCCATCTGCGCCAGCACCAGCGCGGCAAACATGCCGCACGGCCCGAAACCGATGACGACCGGGCGCAGTGGCAGGCTGGCCGGAGCGCTGCCGACCGGGTGGTAAGCCATGTCCGGCGTGGGAAAGATATGCGGATTGCCGGCGTGTCTGGTCAGCAGTTCGGCTTCGAGCGCCGCATCGGCCAGACCCACATCGACGATATAGACCTGCATGATCACGGCCTTGCGGGCGTCAAAACTGCGCTTGAACACCGTGAAGCTCGCCAGTTCGGCAGGCGTGATGTGAAGGGTCTGGAGGAGGGCCTCGTGCAGCGCCTGTTCAGCGTGCGCGAGCGGGAGTTTGATTTCAGTCAGTCGCAGCATGGTTCGTCCGGTTCGTGGCTTGTGGTTATCAAGCAGAAGGGCGTCATGATAAAACGCGCCGGGTTCAGCCTTGACGCCGGACGCACCCGCCGCCGAAGGCTGGGCTCGGCGTTCGGATCAGTCCTGGGCGATGAACCTTGCCTGTTTTTATATGAAAAAGGCTGTTGGCGCATGATGCATAAGCACAAGAAGCTATTTTATTGATAGCAAAAAAAGTTTTGTGCTGCCTGCGACTGCGCCAGCTTCAGGCGGGGAAAAAGCCTTCGACCGACAAATAACGCTCGCCGGTGTCGTAGTTAAAGCCGAGCACACGGCTGCCTGCCGGCAGTTCGGCCAGTTTCTGCGCAATCGCCGCCAGTGTCGCGCCCGAGGAAATGCCGACCAGCATGCCCTCTTCGCTGGCCGAACGACGCGCCATCTCGCGGGCCGGTTCGGCATCGACCTGGACCACGCCGTCGAGCACGCTCACATCCAGGTTTTTTGGGATAAAACCTGCGCCAATGCCCTGAATCGGATGCGGGGCGGGTGCGCCGCCCGAGATGACCGGCGAGGCGCTGGGCTCGACTGCAAACACTTTCAATTGAGGCCAGGCGGCTTTGAGCACCCGGGCGCAGCCGGTCAGGTGCCCGCCAGTGCCGACGCCGGTGATCAGCGCGTCAAGTCCGTCGGGAAAATCGGCCAGGATTTCCTGCGCGGTGGTGCGGGCATGGATGTCGATGTTGGCCGGGTTGTCGAACTGCTGCGGCATCCAGCTGCCCGGCGTGGCCGCGATCAGCTCCTGGGCGCGGGCAATCGCCGCTTTCATGCCACCTGCGCGCGGCGTCAGGTCAAAACTGGCGCCATAGGCCAGCATCAGGCGGCGGCGCTCGACGCTCATGCTGTCGGGCATGACCAGCACCAGCTTGTAGCCCCTGACGGCCGAGACCATCGCCAGGCCGATGCCGGTGTTGCCCGAGGTCGGCTCGATGATCGTGCCGCCGGGCTGCAGGGCGCCCGATTTTTCGGCGGCTTCGACCATGGCCAGCGCGATGCGGTCCTTGATGGAGCCGCCGGGGTTGGCGCGTTCGGACTTGATCCACACCTGCGCATCGGGGCCGAACAGGCGGTTGATGCGGACATGGGGCGTGTTGCCAATGGTGGCGAGGATGCTGTCGGCTTTCATGGGGCTCCCTTTCGTTTTCGATGAACAAAAGCACATTGTGGCGCACTGCCATAATGCAGGGGTGAAGCCTGCCAGACCGCCGCTGGTGCAATTTCCGAAAGGAAGCACTGGAGGAACGTCCGGACTGCACAGGACAGCGTAGGAGGTAATACCTCTCCACCGCGAGGTGAGGATCAGAGCAACAGAGACGAGCCGGTTTAGTCCGGGTGAAACGGGCAATCTCTACGCGCAGCAACACCAAATAGGCCAGCGTTGACGTGGTTCCGCGGAGCTGGCGGGTAGGTGGCACCGAGCCGGGTGGGCGACCCCCGGCCCAGATTAATGGCGGTCACACCGGGCAACCGAAAGGAAGCCTGGCGCACAGAATCCGGCTTATCGGCGGGCTTCACACTTTATTTTTGCCGCCAGGCGCCGCTTGGCGCTCAGCGGCTGCCCAGCAGCGAGCGGCCCAGTGCGAACACCGAGTTCGGCGCCGTGGTGTAAACCGGCTTGGGCTTGGGGGCGCTGAAGACGCCGCGCTTTGCCGGACGTGCCTCGATTTTCACGCCCTTGGCGCGCTGCTCGCTGGCCAGGTGGCGCAGGCTGATCGACTGCATGTGCTCGACCATCTTGGCATTCAGCGCCGCCCACAATTCCTGCGTCATCCACTCGCCCGAGCCTTGCTGCATTGCCAGGGCTGCGTCTGCCTTGCCCGGTTTGTCAGCATGGGCCTCGACGGCGCCAATGATGTCGGCGACTGAAATGCTCTCGCTGGCGCGGCTCAGCGAGTAGCCGCCGCCCGGACCACGGGTGCTTTCGACCAGTCCGCTCTGGCGCAGTTTGCTGAACAGCTGCTCCAGATAGGACACTGAAATCCTGTGCCGCATACCGATGTCGGCCAGCGATATCGGGCCGGCGTTCCCCTGAAGGGCAATATCGATCATGGCAGTAACCGCGAAACGGCTTTTGGTGCTCAGGCGCATGGAAAGTCTCCTTTAAACATCAAAAAGATGACGTGATGCGCTTGACTATAGAAAGCTTTTTACTTCGTGTAAATTCGTATTTAGATCCATTTCGTTTCGAAAAATACGAACTATCAAACAACTTGCTTCAGCAAGCACTAAATTTTCGGGGAAACCAGCGCATGAACTTCAAGCACCTGCATTACTTTTGGGTTACCGCCAAGGCCGGCGGCATCAATCGCGCCGGCGAGCAGCTTCACACCACGCCGCAGACGCTGTCGGGGCAGATCAAGCTGTTAGAGGCCTGGCTGGGGCGCCAGCTGTTCCGCAAAAGCGGGCGCCAGCTGCAGTTGACCGACGAGGGACGGCTGGCGCTGGGCTATGCCGACCAGATATTTGCCCTGGGGGCTGAAATGGAAACGGCCCTGCGCCAGGCCAGCGGCGGCCAGAAAACCCTGGACTTCCGTGTCGGCGTGGCCGATTCGGTGGCCAAGTCAGTGGTCTACCATTTGCTGGAGCCTGCGCTGGCGATGTCCCAGCCGGTGCGGCTGATCTGCAGCGAAGGCAAGTTCCCGGATTTGCTGGCCCAGCTTGCGCTGCACCGCCTGGACCTGGTGATGGCCGACGAGCCGATGTCGGGCCGCGTCAGCATCAAGGCCTTCAACCACCCATTGGGCAGCACGCCCATGAGTTTTTTTTGCACGCCGGCGCTTAAAAGCACGCTCAAGGGCGATTTCCCGCAGTGCCTGAACGATGCACCGCTGCTGATCCTTGGCGTTTCTTCATCGGTACGCAAGCAGTTCGACAGCTGGTGCACCAAGCACCAGATTCACCCCCGCATCATTGGCGAATTTGACGATGGGGCGCTGATGAAAGCCTTCGGACGCGAAGGGCGCGGCGTTTTCATGTCGGCCAGCGTGTTGGATGCCGAGACGCAGACGCAATATGGCGTGGAAGTGATCGGCCGCACCGACGAGATGGTCGAAGACTTTTTTGCGGTCACGATTGACCGGCGCATCACGCATCCGTGCGTCGCCGCCATCACCCAGGCGGCACGCGGGCAGTTGCTGCATGGCCTGGGTCGGCGTGCCGCCTGATGACGTCAAGCCGGGGGCCATGGCGGATGACAGATGCGCTTTCACGCGTCGTGGCGAAGGTCTATTTCGATGCGGTCCCAGCCGGTGCTGACGCCGCACCTGCTGCGGCAGGCGCGGCGCCGAAATACTGGGCATAGATCTTGTTGTAGGTCCCGTCTTCCCGGATGCCGGCCAGGCCCTTGTTGATTTTTGCAAGCAATTCGGCGTTGCCTTTCTTGACCGCGATGCCGTACTGCTCGGAGGCAAAGCTGCTGTCGGCGATGGTCTTGAATTTCGAATCGGGGTTGTTGTTGACATAGTGGACCACCACGCCGTTGTCGGCCACCACGGCATCGACGCCGCCGCCTTCCATTTCCTTCAGCGCCAGCGGCGTGGACTCGAAGCGCTTGATGTTCGCACTGTCCTTGCCTTGCAGCTTGGTGATGACCTCGTCTCCGGTCGTGCCGTTTTGCACTCCCACCTTGAGTTTTTTCAGATCGTCGAACCTGGCGATCTTCGAGTCGCTTTTGACGGCAATGAGTTGCTGGGCGTCGAAGTAAGGCGTTGAAAAATCCAGCGTCTGCTGGCGCTCGGGTGTGATGGTGATGGCCGACACCAGCAAATCGCGGTCGCCCTGGGCCACCGAATTGAAGATGCCCTCCCACGGCGTGTTCAGGAACTTGACCTCGATGCCGGCTTTTTGCGCGGCGGCCTTGACCACGTCGATGTCAAACCCGACGATCTCGCCCTTGTCGTTTTGTGACTCGAAAGGTGCATAGGCGGCATCGGTGCCGACGACATAGACCCGGGCGGCGGCCGCGACGGGCGGCGCTGCAGGCGCGCCGGCGGCAGGGGCTGCCGGTTCCTGCTTGCCGCAGGCTGCCAGTACCAGCCCGGCCAGCAGGACGCCGGAGGTTTTGAGAAAGTGTCGCGTCGTGATCGTTGGCATGTAGCGTCCCAGAAGAGTTAATTGGCAGTCGCCCTGTCAGCCCAAACCCTCAGTGGCAGAACGGCCAAAGAAAAGTATAAGGCTCTATCGGTAAGTAAGTGTTGCACCTGTGTGCTGGCTTGGTGCCTTACGCAACACGCCGCAGCGCCTCGATGCGGTCCACATGCGCCTGCAGAGAGCGCAGGGCAATCGGCCACAGGCGCGGGTCGGTGTCGTCATAGGCCAGCGCCACCCAGTCATTCGTCGTGCCGTCAGGCATGGCTTGCATCG
Organism: Polaromonas sp. CG9_12; assembly: GCA_000751355.1. Lineage (GTDB taxonomy): Bacteria > Pseudomonadota > Gammaproteobacteria > Burkholderiales > Burkholderiaceae_C > Polaromonas. Next base: position 2,877,776 of record CCJP01000005.1, read on the forward strand.
CCGCTTCCACCTTGGCTTCGCGCTTCAGGCGGTGTGCCCTGAGCTGGGCAATCGCCTGCGGTGCCTCGCCGAGCACATGGCCGTGCGCCGGCAGGATGAAGTCGATCTCGTGCGCGTTGCAGGCGCAGGTGAGCCGGTCCAGCGAGTCGAGATAGGCGTTCATCTCGCCGTCGGGCGGGTTGATGATGGTCGTGCTGCCGTTCAGGATATGGTCGCCTGAAAACAGCAGGCCGTCTTCGACCAGTACCAGACACACATGGTTGGCGGCGTGACCGGGGGTGAAGATGACCTTTAAAGTGTGTTTTTCCGCTTGATGGGCAAGCCTGAGTAGCTCCTGATTTAATAGCGGTCGATCGGGCGCGAAATGGGAGTCGGCGCGTGCCGTGTCGGCGGAAGGCAGTCCCAGGACGGGCGGGCGGTGGGCGCACAGTGCCTGCAAGGGGCGGGCGCCTGGTGAATGGTCGGGGTGCGAATGCGTGCAGACGATGGCCTTGATGCGCCCGCCGGTCGCGTCAAACAGGCGCCGGATGTGCGCCTCGTTGTCCGGCCCCGGGTCAATCACGATGTAGCCTGTGCCGTCCGTGCCGACGATGTAGCTGTTGGTGCCCGGGCCGGTCATCATCCCGGGGTTGGGCGCGGTCAGGCGCATGACGTTTTTCAGCAGCGGCACGGGGTGCTGGCACTGCCAGTCGAGCGAATGCACGATCTGGCCGTCGGGGCTGGTCAGCGCCAGCTCGCCGTAGGGCGAGTCGTGTTCCATGTAGCGCGCATCCTGGCCGCCCAGCAGGCCGGCGCGCGGGCAGGAAATCCACAGCGGCTTTTCATGCGCGCAGGCGGTCAGCACCGCCTCCGCGTTGGCGTACTGCGCCAAGCGCTCCAGCGTGCGCAGGGTGGGGAAAATCATGAAGAACGTACCGGCCTCGTGCCGCGCCAGTGCCTCGGCCGGGCGCACCCAGCTGGGTTCGAACTGCTCGGTTTCATCGGCCACCGGCGTCTGGCCTTCGGGCATGCGGGCGACCAGGAAGGGCACGTCGAAACGGCGCGGCAAATCGCGGTCGGTGACCCAGTGGGCCAGGGTGAAGACATCCTCGCCCGCCAGCAGGAGGCCGCGTTCCTTGCATTGCGCGCCGAACGGCGCGTTGCGGTCCAGCGCGGCAATGTCTTCGGTGGTGACATGGCGGCCGTCAGCATGACGCGCCAGCAACACGCCGAGTTCCTCGAAGCTTTCGCGGATGGCGGCGATGGCCTGGGTCAGGTGCAGGTCGGACTGGCCGGCCCGGCGCGTGGACTGCGCATGCGCTGCCGCGTCAGCCACGTCGATGCCGCCACCTGGAAAAACGTAGGCGCCCGGCGCAAAGCTGGCCGTCATGGAGCGCCGGGTCATCAGCACTTCAATGCCTTGCGGCGTGTCACGCAGCAGCAGCACGGTCGCGGCCGGGCGGGTGGGCGCTGGTTCGCGCTGGGCGTAAAGGAGTTGGGCAGGTCGGACCATAGCGAATTATGGCTTTTGAAGCGCATTCTTGCTGCACGCTCATGGCTCTTCACTCTTCTGGATCGGCGTTTGAACCGGTCCATTACCTGCTTGATTCCAACGATCAACTGTGAAATCAAGCTCCCAAAAAGTTCTCGACGTCACGCAAGGTGCGCAGGCTGCTGCCTTATTTCTTCAAGGCGATGAACGACTTGGGCAACCCGAAGAATCTTTCCGTCACGATACGGGCGTCCTTGAACAGGTAGCGGAACATGTCATTGGTCACCAGATCGGCATGCTCTACCAGCATGACTGCGTCCCCAATGGACTCCGCGGTTTCAAAATGCCCCAGTTTGAAATGTCTTACCAGCCATACGCGAGCGGGTGCGGGAAGCCAGTGAAAAAACGGCGTCATGAAATGAGGCTCAATGGGGAACCAGTAGTTCGGGGTTTGAACAAAGTACGCCTGCGAGACGCGTTCAAGTTCCTTTGTAAATTGAACCTTTCGTCGCCAGTCTCCAACATGTTCCAGGACGGAATTTGAATGGGCGATGTGAAATGACCGGTCACTGAACCGTGCCAGATCACAGCCATCCGATTCAACAAAGGCAAAGGGTCCGTGGTCCGCAGGTAATCGGCTTCCGGGAAGATTGACAATAGTAATCTTTACATTGTGTTCTGTCAGGTATTGCAACGGCACGATTCCCCAATACTGTTCTGATCCCCCGATGTCTATAACGGACACCGCGCCATGCATATTGAAGACCTCTTCGATCATCTCCAGCAAAGGGGCGATGCGTTTGGTCCTCAACTTTGATCCTACGGATTGCTGGCTGTCGTAGTTTGAAAACCGCTTGGCTAGAACGCTTGAAATGGACACGATGGATTCCTTCCTGTTACTTACCCAACAGACAGGTGCAGACTTGTATGCAACCAATTGACCTACGCACCCTCAATTTGATGCTAATAGAATTTTATTGATTCGGTCTCGTAAATTTTGATTATTCATGTAATTCAGGTGTCAAAGAACAAACGCAAAGAATGTGTGACGACCAATTAACAAGTAACTTTTTGAACTGCTTGGACTGCTTGTTACATTTGTATGCGCCGGGTGTCCATCGCGCTGTAAAAAATACTGGTGGGAAATATTTTTTCAAAAAACTTCGTCATTGATTTGCCATGTATTTCAAGTTGTACAGCGCAAAAAAATTGGCAAGTTTGAAGAATTGTCTGGAAATAAGGTCGGTCGATATATTTGTCGATATTGATAATAAAAATATTATCTTTTTGTCTTGGAAAAAATCCAGGAAAACCAAAATAATTCTGTGCAGAACCCATGGCGCCGAGCACTTTTCTTGTCGCTGCTTGCTGTATATCCGGTTGCTGGATTTTTTTCGTGCTGGCTGCAACAGATCGCGCAGCAAGTGCAGTTTGGGTCCATCCATAGGGTGTCGGACTGCTACATGGCTTGAGGAGAATGCATGCTGCAGCGCTGCGCGAAGCCATGCTGCTGCCACACGCCGCCGTCACGTCCCCACTGCTGCCGCTCGAATTCGGATTTGCCTGCGCCGGCAAGGACAGACTGGTGCCGGTAAGCGCGCCCGATGCCGGTGGCCAGCCGCAGCTACGCATTGATGGCGACATCTCCGAACCCTTGCTGGTACTGGCCTGCCGCGAGGTCTAGGAGCTTGGGTTGCACAAGGTATGCATGGCGAAAAATGAACCGGCGCGGGCGCTTTGCAGCGCATGTCGTTTCTGCCGTCGAAGCGCTCTGGTCGCAGTTGGCGACAGCGGCTGCAAAGCCGGCTTTGTCAGCGCGGACTTGGGTTTTGACGGCTATCTGGTTGTTGCCGGCGTGTTGGTGCGATGCCACGCAGCGCATGCTGGCGCCGCTGACATGGACAGGGCGCAGGGATAATCGCTTCCATGCGAATCCGATTTACCAAAATGCAGGGTGCGGGCAACGATTTCGTGATGCTCGACGAAACCCGCGGCCCGCTGGGCTTGACCACCGCGCACTACCGTTTCCTGGCGGACCGCCACTTTGGCGTCGGCGCTGACCAGATTTTGACGGTGCGGCCTTCGCCCGCCGAAGGCATCGACTTTGAATACGTCATCCACAACGCCGACGGCGGCGAGGTCGAGCAGTGCGGCAACGGTGCGCGCTGCTTTGTGCGCTTCGTTCGCGAGCAGGGCTTGACCACCCAGGACGCGGTCAAGGTCAAGACGCTGGGCGGCATCATCGAGCCGCGCATGCAGCCCGATGGCCGCGTCACGGTCAACATGGGCGCGCCGGTGTTTGAGCTGGCGCGCATCCCGTTCAATCCCGCCGGCTTGGCGTCCGAAAATACTGGTGCATGGAAAAAATGGCCTTTGGCGCTTGATGGGTGGGCACAGGCAGCTCCTGTTTTAGTAGCAGTCGTGTCGATGGGAAATCCCCATGCGGTGCAACTGGTGGACGATGTGGACAGCGCTCCGGTCGCGCAAATAGGCCCGCTGGTCGAGCACCACGCGGCTTTCCCCAAGCGGGTGAACGCCGGCTTCATGCAGGTCGTCACGCGCAGCCAGATTCGCCTGCGTGTTTACGAGCGCGGCGCTGGCGAGACACTGGCTTGCGGCACCGGCGCCTGCGCCGCGGTGGTGGCGGGCATCCGGCTCGGGCTGCTCGACACCCGCGTCGATGTGCTGACGCGCGGTGGCGCGCTGACGATTGAATGGACGGGCGCGCTTGCTGCGCCTGTAATGATGACCGGACCGGCAACGACCGTGTTCGAAGCCGAGATCGACGTTCCCGATATGCTGTGACCCGCCGACATCCGTGCACCAGGGTGACGCCGCTTTAAAAAAAATGGAGACAACACCGCCATGAATCCTGCCATGAACCTTGCCGTGCAGCCCGTCACCGAAGACGACATTGCCGATTTTCTGGCCAACCAGCCCGACTTTTTTGAGCGCCATGCCGAACTGCTGGCATCGGTGCAACTGTTCAGCGGCCATGGAGACCGCGCCATCAGCCTGCAAGAGCGCCAGGCCAGCTTGCTGCGGGAAAAAATCAAGGCGCTGGAAACCCGTGTGCTTGAGATGGTCGGCCACGGCCAGGACAATCTGGTGATCGCTGGGAAGATGCAGTCCTGGACGCGCCGGCTATTGCAAACAACGCAGGCGCGCGACTTGCCAAGCGCCATCGTCGAGGGGCTGGCCAGCGAGTTCCAGATTCCGCAGGCGGCTATCAGGCTGTGGGGGATGGACGCTGCCCATGCCGGCGAAGACTTTGCGCAGGAGGTCGGCGACGATGTGCAGCGTTTCGCGGCTTCGCTGAATGCGCCGTATTGCGGCGTCAACAGCGGTTTTGAAGCCGTCCGCTGGCTGCCGCACGCCGGGCAGGCGCAGTCGCTGGCGCTGATTGCGTTGCGCGCCAGCCTTGACGCGCCGGTGTCCGGTTTGCTGGTGCTGGCCTCGACCGATGCCCAGCGCTTTCACAGCGGCATGGGCACAGAATTCCTCGAACGGCTCGGCGAACTGGCCGGCGCGGCGCTGTCGCGCTTGCAGGCGCCGGCCGCATCGCGGCCCGCCGTAAACGTCGGATGACGCGCTTGCCACCAGCGCAGGGCGCCGTGCCTGAAGCACCGGACCCGCTGGTCAGCCGCTACCTTGCTTACGTCCGGGTGGAAAAGCGCCTCGCCAGCCGCACCGTGGAGTTGTACACCGCCGACCTGCAAAAGCTGCAGGCCCAGGCGCTCAAGGCCGGCGTGGCGCTGCCCGATGTGAAGCACACGCATTTGCGGCGCTGGGTGGCGCAGATGCATTCCGGCGGACGCAGTGGGCGCGGCATCGCGCTGATCCTGTCGGGCTGGCGCGGCTTTTACACCTGGCTGGGCCGCGAAGGCCTGGTGCCCGGCAACCCGGTGCAGGACGTGCGCTCGCCCAAGGTCGCCAAGCCGCTGCCCAAGGCGCTGAGCGTCGATGAGGCGGTGCAGCTGGCCGGTTTTGAAGCCGACGCCTCTGGCGTTGACACCTTCATGGAAGCGCGCGACCGCTGCATCACCGAACTGCTCTACGGCTGCGGCCTGCGCATTGGCGAGCTGGTGGGTCTCGATGCGCAGGCCAGCGGCCAGGCACGCGGCTGGATCGACCGCGATGCCGGCGAGGCGCATGTGCTGGGCAAGGGCGAAAAGCGGCGCAGCGTGCCGGTGGGCAGCGCAGCGCTGGTGGCGCTGGAAGCCTGGCTGGCCATCCGCAACGCCTCGGCGATTCCCGCAGCTGAAGGGCGCGAGGCGCTGTTCATCAGCCTGCGCGGCACCCGCCTCACGCCGCAGCACATCCGCGTGCGCCTCAAGCAGCGCTCACAGCAGGCCGGGCTGGCCACGCCGGTGCATCCGCACATGCTGCGCCATTCCTTCGCCAGCCATGTGCTGCAGTCCAGCGGCGACCTGCGCGCGGTGCAGGAGCTGCTGGGGCACGCCAACATCACCACCACCCAGGTCTACACGCGGCTTGACTTCCAGCACCTGGCGAAAATCTACGACGCCGCCCACCCAAGGGCGATGTCGAACGGCGCGGGCGCAAAAGCAGACGCGCCGCCAAGCGAGGGCGCCCACCGAAAAGCGCCCGGGCCGTCACCCGAAAACGCCTGAAAACTCCCGCGCGCAAGCCCCCGTCACCGCTTGCCCCGGCACCGCGGGCGGCGGGCGTTTTTCAGGCGCGACAATACCGCCATGAACATTATTCGATTGAAAGACGGCAAGGAACGCTCCCTGCTGCGCCGCCATCCCTGGGTTTTTTCAGGGGCGATTGCCAGCGGCGACGGCGATTCGGGTGAAACCGTGCGCATTGAAAGCCACGCCGGCCAGTTTCTCGGCTGGGCCGCGTTCAGCCCGATGTCGAAGATTCGCGCCCGGGTCTGGAGCTTCAACGAGGCACAGCCCATAGATGCTTCGTTTTTCATAGCGCGTATCGCCCAGGCCATAATCGCAAGAAGCCTTTTTGACATCAAAAGTGACGGCCTGCGGCTGATCCACGGCGAATCCGACGGCCTGCCAGGGCTGGTGGTGGACCGCTACGGCGACACGCTGGTCGCGCAGTTTTCCAGCTGCGGCACGGAGAAGTGGAAAAGCGTGATCGTCGACGCGCTGCTGGCGCAAACCGGTTTGACACGCCTTTACGAACGCTCTGACGCCAGCGTGCGCACGCTCGAAGGCTTGCCGGAAGCCACCGGCTGGCTGGCCGGATCTGTAGCCCCCACGCTCCCCGCTGCGCGTGGTTCGCTGCCCCCCGAGGGGGCCGGTGCGCCTGCAGCCCGGCAAAGCCGGTTCTGCGGCCCTGGCTTGGACAGTGCGGCGCTGGACACGGCTGTCGTCATCACCGAGCATGACTGGACACTGAGCCTGGACGTCGCCGAAGGCCACAAGACCGGCTTTTACCTCGACCAGCGCGACAGCCGCCAGAAGTTTGCCGCCTACGCGCGCCGCCTCGGGTTCAAGGACGTGCTGAACTGCTACTGCTACACCGGCGGCTTCACCGTGGCGGCGCTGGCCGGTGGCGCGCAGCACGTCACGTCGATCGACTCGTCCGGCCCGGCCATCGAGCGCGCAAAAGCCAACGTCGCGCTGAACGGCTTTGACGCCGGCCGCACCACGATGCTGGATGCCGACGTGAACGCGTCGCTGCGCCAGTACCTGAAGGACGGACGGACCTTCGACGCCATCGTGCTCGATCCGCCCAAGTTCGCGCCAACCGTCACGCATGCCGAACGCGCCGCCAGGGCCTACAAGGACATCAACCGGCTGGCGTTGTCAATCCTGGCGCCCGGCGGCGTGCTGTTCACCTACTCATGTTCGGGCGGGATCAGCGCCGACCTGTTCCACAAGATCGTCGCGTCGGCTGGAATCGACGCGGGCGTGGACGCCTTCATCTGCGAGCGCATGGGCGGCGCACCCGACCACCCGATGACAGTGGCGTTTCCGGAAGGCGAATACCTCAAGGGGTTGGTGCTGGTCAAACGGCCTTGGAACTAGCTTTTAAATGGTCGCGGATTCAAGAACAAACTGCATCGTTAAGGAAACGGGTGGGCCAAGGGCATATAGCATGCGTCCTTCAGACCAGCCAGTCGAAAGAAACGCGATGCGCAATAAACACTTGACCCAAGAAGAACGATACCAAATCCTCCCGGGTTCGACAGTTCAGACCCAAAAACTCGCACCGACTTCAATGAAATCAATCACTTAGCGGCGAATTTTGGAAATTTTTGTAATGGCACGATTTGTCTGTATAAATGTTATCTTGTATTCTTATTTATCTGCGTTAAAGTAATGGCGTGTTCATCAAGCTCACCCGCTCCGGCCCCAACCAATACGTCCAACTCGTCGAGGCGTTTCGTGACGACACGGGCCGCCCCAAGCAACGCACCGTCGCCACCCTTGGGCGGCTTGACCAGTTGGGAGGCGAACTCCAGTCAGTGATCTCGGGCCTGCAACGTATCACCGGGCAGACCCCTGTTGCATCGCCGCCCACCCCGACGGTGAGCTTCGAGTCAGCGCGTGATTTCGGTGACGTCTGGACGTTGACCGAGTTGTGGAATTCGCTGGGCTTTGATCGCTTGCGAAAAGTGTTTCGGCGTACCCGACACAGTATTGACGTGGAGTCGCTGATTCGCGTGATGGTGCTCAACCGTTTGTGTGACCCGGACTCCAAGCTCGGTGTGCTGCGCTGGCTGCAGACCGTGAGCTTGCCCGGTGTCACGCTCGAATCGATTGACCACCAACACCTGCTGCGCGCCATGGACGCCTTGGTCGATCACAAGGAGGCGGTCGATGGGGTCATGTCCGCCCTGCTGCGCCCCTTGGTCGATCAGGACCTGGCCATGGTGTTCTACGACATGACCACCATTCGCGCGGCCGGCCTCTCAGAAGAGGACGGTGATGTACGCCACTACGGCATGTCCAAGGAAGGCGTGGTGGCGCGCCAGGTCATGCTCGGCGTGGTGCAAACGTCTGAGGGCTTGCCGCTGTACCACGAGGTGTTTGACGGCAATACGGCGGAAGTCACCACCATCAAGGGTGTGATCGAAAAAATCGTCAAGCGCTTTCCCGTCAAGCGCGTGATTGCCGTGGCTGATCGGGGCTTGCTGTCAACGGACAACCTGGCTGGTTTGCAGGCCATCACCCTGCCCGGTGGCGGGAAACTGGAGTTCATTCTGGCTGTGCCGGGGCGTCGTTATGGGGACTTCGTGGAACTCTTGGGGCCGTTTCATGCGGCGCAGTGCGCCGGTGCCAGGCAGGAGGTGCTGGGCGAGGTGCAGTGGAACAAGCTGCGCCTGATCATTGCGCACGATCCACACGTTGCCTTGGAGGCCAGTACCAAGCGCGACAACCGCATTGCGGAGCTGGAAAAGCAGGCCGCCCAGTGGGTAGGCAAGCTTGACGAGCAGGATACCGGTCAATCCAAACGCGGCCGCAAGCTCTCCGATGGGGGTGCCAGAGCCCGCTTTTACCATGAGGTGTGCCTGGCGCATCTGGCGCGCATCATCAAGGTGGACCTCAAGAGTGAATTGTTTAGCTACCATCTTGACGAGCGCGCTTTGAAGCACGCCCGGCTGATGGATGGCAAGTTGCTGCTGGTGACCAACACGCCGGACCTCTCACCCGCGCAGGTCATCAAACGCTACAAGTCGCTGGCCGATATTGAGCGCGGGTTTCGGGTGCTCAAGTCGGAGATCGAGATTGGGCCGATCTACCATCGCCTGCCCGAGCGCATTCGCGCCCACGCAGCGATCTGCTTCATGGCGCTAATTTTGTACCGGGTGATGCGATCGAGATTGCGCGCGAGCGCCACCCCCATCTCCCCGGAGCGCGCGCTGGACAAGCTGCGCCGGATTCAGCATCACCAGGTGACGCTCAACAACACGCAACCGGTGACCGGCCTGTCCACGGTCAACCAGGAACACTCAGATATTTTGTCTGCGCTGACTGTCAAAAAACCCACTCTGAACACCCAGTTGACCCTTTTGTAGTGGAGCGATTGCATCGCACCCCTATATGGATCAATGACTTACGCGTTTAACTGTCGAAGTCGGGAATCCACGCACTACGCCGTCAGGGTGTTAGTTTTGCCCGCATCGGCGCAGAGCTCAACCGCCATCGATCGAGCATCGCGCGCGAGTTCAAGCGCAATGCTTCGCCGCACGGCTATACCCCCGCCAAAGCTCACACCATGGCCCGCACACGCCAGACGGACAGGCGCAACGCACGCCAGACGAGTGCGGCGCAATGGCTGCGCGTAGAGGCCTATCTGCGCTTGTTCCTGTCGCCCGAGCAGGTCGCCGGCAGGCTGCGCCTGGAAGGCGCGTTTGCCATCAGCCACGAGACCATCTACCAGCACATCTACCAGGACAAGCGCCGGGGAGGTGACCTGATCGGCTACCTGCGCTGCCAGAAGGTGCGGCGCAAGCGTTATGGCAGTGGCCAAGAACGCCGCGGCGTGCTCCGGGACCGCGTGTGCATTGACCAGCGCCCGCCCATCGTGGCGCGCAAAAGCCGCATCGGCGACTGGGAAGGCGACACGGTTATCGGCAAAGGCCATCAGGGCGCTCTTGTGACGCTGGTCGAGCGCAAGTCCCGCTACACGCTGTCCAGCCGGGTGGCCTCCAGGCACAGCGAAGGCGTGACGCAGGCCGTCATCCGGCTGCTGCGCCCGTACCAGCACCTGTGCCACACGGTGACGTTTGACAACGGCAAGGAGTTTGCCGAGCATGCCTTCATCGGCCAGTGCCTGGATGCCGACATCTACTTTGCGCACCCGTACCACTCTTGGGAGCGAGGGCTCAATGAAAACACCAATGGTTTGTTGCGCCAGCGCTTTCCCAAGAGCAGCAACTTCCTGAAGGTCAGCGACGAAGACGTTCAGGAGGCGGTCTACCAACTCAACCACCGCCCCCGCAAATGCCTGGGATTTCGCACTCCTCACGAGGTGTTTCATGCCATCGAGATGAAACCCCTTACATTAGCTTTTGGTGCATTTTGTAATTGAATCTGCGGGTCAAATCGGCTTATTGCGCATGATGGTTATGTGTATTGTGCTATATAAATCATAGCAATCTAAGTTGTATTTCACTGCTTGTGCCGCCAGTCCTGCATGCACCGAAGCCTTTCAGGGTCTTGAAGGGACGGCTAAAGTCCTCATCTCGCTTGTTTCGCTTGGCGCCCAGTTCCTTGCGTATTTCCCACGTTTCCCGTTTTTTAGGTCACCACCATGAGCTTGATTCCCGTCACCATCCTCACCGGCTTTCTCGGCGCGGGCAAAACCACGCTGCTCAAGCGCATCCTGACCGAAGCCCACGGCCAGAAGATCGCCGTCATCGAGAACGAGTTCGGCGAGGAAAACATCGACAACGAGATTCTGGTCAATGACACGCAGGAAAACATCATCCAGATGAACAACGGCTGCATCTGCTGCTCGATCCGCGAAGATTTGCGCGAAACGCTGCAACTGCTGGCCGCCAAGAAGCGCAAGGGCCTGCTGGACTTTGACCGGGTGGTGATCGAGACCACCGGCCTGGCTGACCCCGGCCCGGTGGCGCAGACCTTTTTCATGGACGAGGAAATTGCCGAGCAGTACCTGCTCGACTCCATCCTGACGCTGGTCGATGCCAAACATGCGCAGACCCAGCTCGATGACCGCCAGGAAGCGCGCCGGCAGATCGGTTTTGCCGACCAGATCTTCATCAGCAAGACCGACCTGGTGGCCGAGGGCGAAGTGCAGGCGCTGATGCACCGTTTGACGCACATGAACCCGCGCGCGCCGCAAAAAGCCGTGCATTTCGGCGAGGTGGCGATTGCCGACGTGTTCGACCTGCGCGGCTTCAACCTCAATGCCAAGCTCGACATCGACCCGGATTTCCTCAAGGCCGACGAATCGCATGACCATGATCACGACCATGTTCACGGCGAGCAGTGCGACCATCCCTCGCATGCGGCCGAAAGCGGCCACCACCATCACCATGATGACGACGTGAAAAGCTTCGTGTTCCGCTCGGACAAGCCATTCAGCCCGGCCAAGCTGGAGGACTTTTTGGGGGCGGTGGTCAACATCTACGGCCCGCGCATGCTGCGCTACAAGGGCGTGCTGAACATGGACGGCACGGATCGCAAGGTGATTTTCCAAGGCGTGCACCAGCTCATGGGCAGCGACCTGGGGCCGGCCTGGGCCGAGGGTGAAAAGAAAACCAGCAAGATGGTGTTCATCGGCATCGACCTGCCGAAAGATATTTTTCTTCAAGGCCTTGAGCAATGCTTGGTCTGAGGCAGACCGGCGGCTTGCAGACTCCCTCCTTTCTTCAGCCATGAAAACGCCCACGCCGCCAGTATTTTCCAGAGAATTCCTGTTGAGTTCCTGGCAACGCGCTGCCCAGCCGCTACAATCGCGCGCCGATCAAAATACCCGGGAATTCAAATCGGGAAGCCAGCCTCGGGGAAACCCGCTCAGTTCAAGGCCTGAAAGCTGCCTCAGGGCGGTTTCAGGGGCTGGATTGGCAAAGACACACCAGATTATCTGGCACCAGGTAGGGCTTGGCGGCCGCAGGGCTGCCAGGCAAAGAAGCGGTCCCGGACATCACCCCGGGCCGCTTCCCAGAGGAGAGACTCAGTGAATACCCCAGAAAAGAAAATCAAGACCCCTGCGCAGACTCCGGCCAAGCCGGTGGCCAAGGATGGCAAGACGAGCAAGGCGCCGCCTGCCGCGCCCGTGCGCATGGACTCCGCGCCGCTCAAGCCCGGACGCAGAAGCTCGGCCCGCACCGCGATCCAGACCCCTGCGCCGTCGCCCATGCTGCCCACGCATGCGCCCGATGCCGCCAAAGCCAGCTATTCCACGATGACCGAACGCGTTATCGCGCCGCCTGTTCACGCGGCGGCTCCCAAGGATCCGCAACTGGCCAACAACTGGAAGACCAAGCCGGCCAACCAGCTGTCGGACTCCGAAATCAAGGCGATGCCTGATGCCGAGTACATGAACGACACCCAGCTGGCTTTTTTCCGCCACCGGCTGTCAGTGCTCAAGCAGGAAATCCACAACAGCGCCGGTCAGACAACCGAACACCTGCGCGAAGATGCCGCCATTGTTCCCGATCCGGCGGACCGCGCGACGATCGAAGAAGAGCATGCGCTCGAACTGCGCACCCGCGACCGGGAGCGCAAGCTGCTCAAGAAAATCGAGCAGTCGATTGCCCGCATCGATTCGGGCGACTATGGCTACTGCGACGAAACCGGCGAAGCCATCGGCGTCGGCCGGCTGATTGCCCGACCGACAGCCAACCTGTCGCTCGAAGCCCAGCAGCGGCGCGAGCTCAAGCAAAAAATGTTTGGCGACTGATCGGCCATTCCTGCGCAATGCACTGACTGAACAACATGTCCAAAGACAATACCGCTTCCGGCTTGTTGTCCAAGCTGGTCAAATTTGTCCGCAATCCGGCCACCAACTGGACCGAGCTTGATTCCATTGACGGCGACAAGGATGACGCAGTCACCAAGCAGCTGCTCAATGAAATGATCGAGCGCAAGCGGCGCAACGACTTCGTGCGAAAGCGTGAATTCGACATGCTGCGCAAGTTGCAAAAGCTCGAGGTGCTGTCGGGAACAGCGGCCGACCCGGGCAGCAGGCCCTCATTTTTCCAGAGCAGTCTCACGTCCAATGTCGATGACCGCGCGACAACCTTGAAAAAGATCGACGAAATCGAAGCGCAGATGTCGACACAGTGGTGGAAAACCAAGAATCAGACCGCTTCCGGCGCTGCCACCGAACCGGCACCGCTGTCGCTTGCGCAAGCCAAAACGGGGCAGCCTCCGGTACAGGGTGCGCTGCCTGCTGGCTACCAGCCGACGATGCCAGCAGGAATGGACTCGGTTCGCCAGGCCGATGAGCCCGCTCCCGGGTTCCTTATCGACGATCTTCTGGGCGTGCTCCCCAAAATCCCGGCCCGCATGGGTTCTCCAAGCATCGACAAGTCCATTGAGAGCAGCGCATTGGGGTTGCTATCGGCGCGGGCTTCAGACCTGGAGCGCGAATCCATCGTGCACGATACCGAACTTGAAGAAGCCGCAATTTTGTTTGCCAATGGCGATGACGCGGGCGCTGAAGACGGTCTGCTCGAAATCTTGCGGCCAGGCGCATCGCACTTCGACCATGTTTATACTTGGCTGGCACTGTTCGATCTGTACCGCGCCACCGGGGAACAGGGAAAGTTCGAAGCTGCCGCCCTTGATTTTGCCGAGCATTTCAGCCGCTCCGCGCCACAGTGGTTTTCATTGCCGGGCATGGTCAAGGCATTGATCCAGCCTGGCGAAAAAACTGGGCATGAGAGCATTGCTGCCGACTGGATCTGTCCGTCGGTGATGAGCATGCAGTCCGTGGGCGCTCTCAACACGGCGATTGCCCGATCCCCGATGCCTTGGCGTCTTGACTGGAGCTACCTCAAGACCATCGAATCTGCCGCTCTTGGGCCTTTGCTCAAGGTTTTCAGCAACTGGGCGGCCCAGCCTGTGCAGTTGCGCTTCCTTGGCGATGTGCAACTGCAAAAGGTGTTGCTTGAAGCCACACCTTCAGGCGAGCGCGACACTGAGCCCAAGTGGTGGATGCTGCGCATGGAAATGCTGCGTATCATTCACCGCCCTGATGATTTTGAACTCACCGCGCTTGATTTTTGCGTTACTTACGAGGTGTCGCCACCCGCTTGGGAAGTCGCACGATGTGACTACAAGTCGCTCGACGACGAGGGCGATGCCATGGGCCGGGCAACGATCATCGGCGAGCCGACCACCGAAACCGTTTATTCCACCCTGATGGAACTGGACGGTGATTCGGGGATTGATTTTCCGTCAAGCATATCCATTCGCTCTTTATCGGTGGACCTGTCCGGCCAGATCCAAGGCGACGCCGTGGATGTTCTGAACAGGCTGGAAACCAGCCTGATGGGGGCCCACAGGATGCAGATTTCATGTGCCAAACTCATTCGCGTCGACTTTTCTGCAGCAGGCATGCTGCTCAACTGGGTGTCTGCCCGGCGGGCTGAAAATCGCTGCGTCGAGTTTTCCGAAGTCAACCGGCTGGTTGCTGCTTTTTTCAACGTGATCGGAATCGTCGAGTACGCCAAGGTCAGCCCCCGCAGCGACTAATTCGATCCTGCAGAGCCTGGACAACATGGCCGGGCAATCTGTCACCCGCAGCACGATGGTCTGGCAAATAGGGGGTTGCCCGGGGAGCAATGTAAATCAGGGTTTACACTTGTATTTGATCTGGTTTGCAGTCAAAAAACTGCATGACTTTGGCGCGCAATAGCCTTGTACCCGACTTTCACCGTCTTCAACACTTCACATCGAACCGGAATTACTGCACTTTCCAAGGTTTTTTCGTGAAAATAAAGTGCAAAAACTGTTGTTGGTTGATTGCAAAAATAACAATTTGTTGTGCTTTTTGATCTGTTAAAACCCTCGTTTTGTATCCGGGAACGGATTTTTTCAGGCTGAAAGCCGGTGCATCGTTTTCCAACCTGTGACAAAGCCTGCAAGCCTTGGCAAACTTGCAAAAAAAATCCTCCTGCTACGCTTTTGCTAGCTTCCGGACATTAAGGCTCAAGGCTGACAGCCAGTCTGTTCAAAGACACGGCGATGCCGTCATTCAACCTTCTTGGCGATGAATGGCCATAGAAGTGCAAATATGGTGGCCATGCCTTTCTTGTGGCTCCTTCAGCGATATTTATAGATGCTTGCGGTTCTTAATGTGAAACTTGCAGTATTCGCGCCAAGTCTTTAATTTTAAACAACTTTAATTCGTTTGGAAGCTTTCATTTAACCCTCTAAGTTATTGATTTCATTGAAATAATTTGTGTCAAATTCCGTGCTGGAAGGAGGTTCCCTGATACAGTGGGAAAATGTGCAGTTCGGTGGTGAAAAGTGTCGGTAGAGGGTCTGAAAAGTGTTACAAGGTGCGTCATTTCTCGCTCTCGATGCCAAAGGCAGGTTGTCCGTGCCTGCGCGCCATCGGGAATCGCTGGGTGCAGATTTTTCCGGCCGGTTCACCCTCACAAAACATCCCCATGGATGCCTCATGATTTTTCCCTTGAACGAGTGGGAAAGGTTTCGCGAGAGGATTGCTTCGTTGCCCATGCAGGCGCAATGGTGGAAACGAATTTTTTTGGGCAATGCGATGGATGTTGACATGGATGCAACCGGCCGCATTCTGGTTTCGCCCGAACTGCGCAAAGCCGCTGGCATCAGCAAGGATGCGGTACTGTTGGGCATGGGCAGCCATTTCGAACTCTGGGATGCTGCGACTTATGCGGCCCAGGAAGCCGAGCAAATGAAGGGCGAAATGCCCGATGTATTTAAAGATTTTTCTTTCTGAAAGTAGATGGTGAAGGGCACATGGACACACCGCACCGTCCTGTTGAACGAAGCCATCACGGCGCTTCAGGTCAACCCGGACGGTCATTACATTGACGCGACGTTTGGTCGCGGCGGACACTCGCGCCTGTTGCTGTCGCAACTGTCGCCGTCAGGCCGCTTAACGGCATTTGATAAGGACCTTGACGCGGTTGCAGAGGCGCAGTCCATCAAAGACCCGCGTTTTTCCATTCGCCATCAGGGTTTTATGCACCTGGATCAAATGCCCGAGGCCAGCATCTCGGGCGTACTGATGGACTTGGGCGTGAGCTCCCCCCAGATCGACAATCCAGAGCGCGGTTTTTCCTTTCGGAATGAAGGCCCGTTGGACATGCGCATGGATACCACACGCGGTCAGAGCGTGGCCGAGTGGCTTCAGGACGCTTCTGTTGAGTCCATGACAGAGGTCATCCGCGACTATGGCGAAGAGCGCTTTGCCGGACTGGTTGCCAGAGCGATCGACCGGTACAGGCAGGCATCCGGCCCGCTTTCCACCACCGCCGAACTGGCTGCTGTGGTGGCCAGTGCAGTCAAGACCCGCGAACCGGGCAAGGATCCGGCAACGCGGACTTTCCAGGCGCTGCGGATTTTCATCAATGCCGAACTGGAAGAACTGGAGCAGGCGCTGAAGGCGTCGCTCAAGGTGCTGCAGCCCGGCGGGCGCCTGGTGGTGATCAGTTTTCATTCGCTTGAGGATCGCATCGTCAAGCAGTTCATGGCGGCACACTCGCGTGAGGTGTATGACCGACGCGCGCCTTTTGCCGCACCCAAGGTCATGCCACTCAAGGCGCTGGGGCGCACCAAGCCCAGCAACGAGGAAGTCGCCGGGAACCCGCGCTCGCGCAGCGCCGTGATGCGAGTCGCCGAGCGCGCAGGAGAAGCCGTATGAGTCTTGGTTTGGCCGTCGGCATGCGGGGCGAGTCATGAGCCGTCTGAATTTTCTGCTGCTGCTGGCTGTGCTGGCCAGTGCGCTGTACCTGGTGCAAACCCAGTATGAGTCGCGGCGTCTTTATGTAGAACTTGAAAAAGCGGCTGCGCAGAGCCGGAAAATTGAAACCGAAAGCGATCGCCTGCAGGTGGAAAAACGTGCGGAAGCCACACCCCTGAAGGTCGAAAAGCTGGCCAGGGATCGGCTTCAGATGCGCACCACCACACCGGCCATTACCCAGTACGTCAAGTACAAGTCCGCAGCCGATGTGGCGGCTTCTGCAGGCCAGAAGGCGCAGCATGAGTAGAAAAAACGTTCTGTACACCTCCAGCCCCTTGCTGGCCAGCAAGACCCCGGTCTGGCGCAGCAAGCTCATCGTGGCCCTGATCGCGCTGGCGTTTGCCTGTCTTGCGGTGAGGGCGGCCTATATCCAGGTGTACGCCAACGAATTTTTTCAGCGCCAGGGCCAGGTGCGGTTTGCGCGGACACTGGAACTGCCTGCCAACCGTGGCCGCATCCTGGACCGCAATGGGCTGATCGTGGCTTCCAGCGTGCCAGCGTCAAGTATCTGGGCCATTCCTGAAGACGTCAAGGCCAGTCCCGTCCAACTGACCGAACTGGCCCGGTTGCTGGGAATGCCGCTGGCTGAGCTGAAAAAGAAGTTTAGCGACGAGGACAAGACCTTCGTCTGGGTCAAGCGCCAGCTGGAAGAACCCGTTGCCCAAAAAATCAGCGAACTCGGTATTCCCGGCATTTACCAGCGCAAGGAATACAAGCGCAAATACCCTGAAGGCGAAACCATCGCCCACATCGTTGGCTTTACCAATGTGGAAGACAAGGGGCAAGAAGGTATCGAGCTGACCTTCAATCAGGAGCTGTCGGGCAAGGCGGGTTCGCGGCGTGTCATCAAGGACCGGCTGGGCCGTGTGGTCGAAGGTGTTGGCGAGCAGGTTCCGCCCGTGGACGGCAAGGACATTCAGCTCAGCGTTGACAGCAAGGTGCAGTTCTTCGCTTATCAGAAACTGCGCGATGCAGTGATTGCGCGCAAGGCCAAGGCTGGCAGTGTCGTGGTGATCGACTCGATCACCGGTGAGGTGCTGGCGCTGGCCAATTATCCCAGCTATGTGCCCGACAAGCGCCAGAACCTGACCGGGGAGCAGCTGCGCAACCGGGCCGTGACAGACACCTTCGAGCCCGGTTCAACGATGAAGCCCATCACTGTCGCCATGGCGCTGGAGGCCGGGCGCATCAAGCCGCAGACCCTGATTGATACTGGCCCCGGACGCTTCAATATCGGCGGCTTCACCATCAGTGACACCCACAACTACGGCACATTGACCGTCGAGGGCGTGATCCAGAAGTCCAGCAACGTAGGCGCGTTGAAAATCGCCCAGAAAATGACGCCCCACGAAATGTGGGACACCTATGTCGCCCTGGGCTATGGACAGAAGCCGCAGATCGAGTTTCCCGGTGCCGTGTCGGGCCGTCTGCGTCCCTGGAAAACCTGGCGACCCGTCGAGCAGGCCACCATGGCTTATGGCTATGGCCTGTCGGCATCGCTGTTCCAGATGGCGCATTCGTACACCTCTTTTGCCCACGATGGCCAGATCATTCCAGTCACCATGCTCAAGAAAAATGAGCCAGCTGTCGGCGTCAAGGTGTTCTCTCCCGAGAATGCCCACGCCGTTCGCCGCATGCTCCAGATGGCTGCGGCACCGGGCGGCACCGGCCAGCTGGCACAGACCGTGGGCTATTCGGTGGGCGGCAAATCGGGCACTGCGCACAAGCAGGTCGGCAAAGGCTATGCCAGCAACAAATACCGCGCCTGGTTTACCGGCATGGCGCCCATCGAATCGCCACGCATCATTGTGGCGGTGATGATCGACGAGCCCAGTGACGGCAAATACTTTGGCGGCATTGCCGCCGCGCCGGTGTTCAGCGAAGTGGTTCAGCAAACGCTGCGCATGATGGGCGTGCAGCCCGACATGAGCGTGAAGCCGCAAATCATCACGCAGACAGTGGAGGAGTCGTTTTGACCATCGTCCAGCTTCGCACCCCTGAACAGGCCGCGCGCTGGCTGCATGAGCGCGTGACCGGCACGCTGTGGGCCGATAGCCGCAAGGCGGGCAAGGGCGACGGTTTCATTGCATGGCCGGGGGCTGCCACAGACGCACGCCAGTATGTCGCGGCCACTTTGGCTGCCGGCGCGGCTGCCTGCCTGGTTGAGAACGCGGGAGCTCAGGCCTACGGCTTCGATGATGACCGGGTGGCGACCTACAAAGGTCTGAAGGCCTCCACGGGACCGATTGCTGCTGCATACTTTGGCGCGCCCAGCGAGCAGCTTGCGCTCGTGGCCATCACGGGAACCAACGGCAAGACTTCTACGGCCTGGTGGCTGGCGCAGGCGCTTGGCCGGCTAGAGCGCCCTTGCGGCCTGGTCGGAACGCTGGGGATCGGCACGCCCGATGCGATGGTTTCCACCGGAATGACGACGCCAGACCCGGTGCTGCTTCAACAGCAGTTGCGTGTTTTTGCAGGCAAAGGCTTTTCAGCCTGCGCACTGGAGGCCTCGTCGATAGGTATCGAGGAGCGGCGGCTGGACGGAACGCAAATCCAGGTTGCGGTGTTCACCAACTTTACCCAGGACCATCTTGATTACCACGCATCAATGGACGCTTACTGGGCTGTCAAGAGAGCGTTGTTCAACTGGCCGGGTCTGAGGGCTGCTGTCATCAATATTGACGATCCCAAGGGCCTGGAGTTGGTTGCGGCGCTGGCGCCAACGTTGCTGGACCGCTGGACCGTGTCGTGCGAAGGTCCTGCGCGGCTTGAGGCGCAGGCGATCCGGCAGGGCGCGCAGGGTTTGAGCTTCGACGTGGTGGAAGGCGCCGAGCGCCACACGATGTCAACCAGCATGGTGGGCCTGTACAACGTGTCGAATTTGCTGTGTGTCATGGCCAGCCTGCGGGCAATGGAGGTGCCGCTGGCCGATGCGGTCGCTGCCTGCGTGGACATTCTGCCGGTGCCTGGCCGGACTGAAACCCTGGCGGTGGCCGGCCTGCCGCTGGTCGTGATTGACTATGCGCACACGCCCGATGCGCTGGAAAAAGTGCTGCTGGCGCTCAGGCCGGTGGCACAGGGCCGGGGCGGCAGGTTGTGGTGTGTTTTTGGTTGCGGCGGCGACCGTGACGCCAGCAAGCGGCCCTTGATGGCAGCAGCGGCAGAAAAAATTGCCGATCAGCTGGTGCTGACCAGCGACAACCCTCGCAGCGAAAACCCGCTGGTCATCATTGAGCAGATGCAAAAAGGCCTGGGCCAGCCGCAGGCTGCGCATGCAGAGCCAGACCGGCATGCCGCTATCGCCCATGCGCTGATGCTGGCCCAAGCGCAGGACGTTGTGCTGCTGGCCGGCAAAGGGCATGAAAACTACCAGGAAATCAAGGGTGTGAAGATGGCATTTTCCGACCGCGACCATGCGCAGGCTGCCTTGAATGTCATGGCGCCAGGGCGCCAGGCAAAGGAGCACGCATGAAGCGCCTGGAACAGATCGCGGCCTGGTTGCCATCCTCCCGGCTGGTGGGCGACGGCAGCGTAACCCCTCTGCGGATTCATACCGATACGCGAAGCCTGCGGCCGGGCGACCTGTTTGTCGCGCTCAAGGGTGAGCATTTCGACGCGCACGAATTTTTGCCGAATGCCAGCGCCGAAGGCGCCGTGGCAGCCATCGCACAGCACGGTCTGGCGCAAGCCGGCCTGCCCGGCATAGAAGTCGCCGATACCCGCCTAGCGTTGGGCCAGATCGGCGCCGCCTGGCGTTCGCAGTTCAGCCTGTCCCTGATTGCTGTGACGGGCAGCAATGGAAAAACCACGGTCACGCAGATGATCGCGGCGATTTTGCGAGCCTGGAAACCCGAAGCGGCGTTCGCGACAGAAGGCAACCTCAACAACGACATCGGCGTTCCCCTGACATTGCTGCGCCTGCGGGCTGAGCATGAGGCTGGCGTGGTTGAACTCGGAATGAACCACCCCGGCGAAATTGCCTACCTGGCCGACCTGGTCCGGCCCACGGTGGCGCTGGTCAACAATGCCCAGCGTGAACACCTTGAATTCATGGCCACGGTGCAAGCCGTGGCCCTGGAAAACGGCTCGGTGCTGGCATCGCTGGAGGCGTCCGGCACAGCGGTTTTTCCTGCGGACGATGCCTACACCGATGTCTGGCGGCGTCTGGCGGGTGCGCGCCCGGTCATGACGTTTGCGCTGGAGGGGCCTGCCGATGTGACCGGCAGCGCGAAATGGCATGGCGATGGCTGGCAGGTGGAGGCCAGCACGCCGTCGGGCCCTCTGGCGTTTGCGTTGCATGTTGCAGGCCGCCACAACGTCAAGAACGCACTGGCGGCCACGGCCTGTGCATTGGCTGCCGGCGTTCCGCTGGTTTTCATCAGCACCGGCCTTTCGGCGTTCATGCCGGTCAAGGGGCGTTCGCGTGCCTTGTCGGTGCCGCTGGCAGGGCGCACGGTGACGCTGGTTGACGACACCTACAACGCCAATCCCGACTCGATGCAGGCGGCCCTGCTGGTGCTGGCCGAACTGCCCGGTCCGCGCCTGCTGGTCATGGGTGACATGGGCGAGGTCGGCAGCCAGGGGCCGCAGTTCCACGGCGAAGCTGGCCGAAATGCCCGTGCGCTGGGGATTGAAAAATTTTTCACTCTGGGTGAACAGTCTCAGGGCGCAGGCGCCGCTTTTGGTGAAAGCCGTCATTTCACCGGCATGGCGGAACTGAGTGCGGCCGTGGTACGCGAACTGCCGCATGTCGCCAGTGTGCTGGTGAAAGGTTCGCGATTCATGAAGATGGAGCGCGTGGTCCAGGCGGCCATGGCCGCTGGCGACAATTTACAAAAAGAAGACAAGAAAGCGTCTCATGCTGCTTAGCCTGGCCCAGTGGCTCCAGACCCTTTCGCCTGACCTGGGATTCCTGCGGGTGTTCCAGTACCTGACCCTGCGCGCCGTGATGGCCGCGCTCACTGCACTGTTGATCGGTCTGCTGGCCGGCCCGTTCGTGATTCGCCGGCTGATTTCGCTCAAGATCGGCCAGCCGATCCGTGAGTACGCCATGCAGACGCATCTGAGCAAAAGCGGCACGCCAACCATGGGCGGTGTGTTGATCCTGATGGCGATCGGCATTTCCACGCTGCTGTGGTTCGACCTGGCCAACCGCTTTGTCTGGATCGTGCTGCTGGTGACGCTGGGCTTTGGCGCCATCGGCTGGGCCGATGACTGGCGCAAGGTGGTGCTCAAGGACCCCGAAGGCATGCGGTCGCGCGATAAATATTTGTGGCAATCCGTTGTCGGGCTGATTGCCGCGGTTTACCTGGTGTTCAGCATTTCCGAAAGCTCCAACATGCGCGTGCTGGAGCTTTTTGTCAGCTGGGTGCGGTCGGGGTTCGATGTCAACTTGCCACCCAAGGCCGGCCTGCTGCTGCCCTTTATGAAGGAAATCAGCTATCCGCTGGGCGTCTTCGGTTTTGTGATTCTGACTTACCTGGTGATTGTTGGCTCGAGCAATGCCGTGAACCTGACCGACGGGCTGGATGGGCTGGCCATCATGCCGGTGGTGATGGTCGGCTCCTCGCTGGGCGTGTTTGCGTATGTGACCGGCAGCTCGGTCTATTCCAAATACCTGCTGTTGCCCCATATCCCCGGATCGGGCGAGTTGCTGATCTTTTGTGCCGCCATGGCGGGCGCCGGATTGGCCTTCCTGTGGTTCAACACCCATCCGGCGCAGGTCTTCATGGGCGATGTCGGTGCGCTGGCGCTGGGTGCGGCGCTTGGCACGATCGCCGTCATCGTGCGGCAGGAAATCGTGCTGGCGATCATGGGCGGGATCTTCGTGGTCGAGGCGCTGTCGGTCATGCTCCAGGTGACCTGGTTCAAGTACACCAAGCGGCGTTACGGTCAGGGGCGGCGGCTGCTGCAGATGGCGCCGCTACACCATCATTTCGAAAAATGCGGCTGGAAGGAAACCCAGGTGGTTGTCCGTTTCTGGATCATCACCATGCTGCTGTGTCTGGTCGGTCTTTCAACGCTGAAACTGAGATGAAAAACCTGGCACATCAAAACATTCTGGTTCTGGGGCTGGGCGCTTCCGGCCTGGCGTTGGCGCGCTGGTGCGCGCGCTGCGGTGCCCGTGTCACCGTGGCGGATACACGTCCGACGCCGCCGCAACTCGCCGCCTTGCAGGGCAGCGTGCCGAACGCCCGCTTCGTCAATGCCGCCATGGATGGCGCACTGCTGGACGGTGAAAACTTCAACATGGTGCTGAAAAGCCCGGGCCTGTCACCCGCCTCCATCAGCGGTGTCGTGGCAGCAGCCCGTGCGCAGGGCATTCCCTGCGGCAACGAATTG
Source organism: Polaromonas sp. CG9_12 (assembly GCA_000751355.1). GTDB lineage: Bacteria > Pseudomonadota > Gammaproteobacteria > Burkholderiales > Burkholderiaceae_C > Polaromonas. The sequence continues at coordinate 2,901,006 of CCJP01000005.1, forward strand.
AGCCTGTTCGCGCAGGCGCTGGCCGACTTGAAAGAGGACCGTGGGTATGCGCCCAAGCTCATCGGCATCACCGGCACCAACGGCAAAACCACCGTGACCTCCTTGACGGGGCAACTCATCGAGCGCGCCGGAAAAATGGTGGCGGTGGCCGGTAATATCGGGCCGACGCTGCTGGAGACTTTGACCGAAAAGCTGGATGCGCAAGCCCGTGACGAAGCTGTCGCGCTGCCTGAGGTCTGGGTGCTTGAATTGTCCAGTTTCCAGCTCGACGGGGTCGCGAATTTCGAGCCGGGGGTGGCAACGGTCCTGAACATCACCCAGGACCACCTCGACTGGCACGAAACCCTGCCAGCCTATGCCGCCGCCAAGGCGAATGTCTATGGCCGCGCCGGCCTCATGCTGCTGAACCGCGATGACCCGCGGGTGATGGCAGCATTGCCCGCACCCGTCAAGGGCCGGCAAATCCGGAACTACCTGACCTTTGGCGGCGATGAGCCAAGGCGGCCGGGCGATTACGGCATTCAGACGGTCAATGGCATGGCGTGGCTGGTACGCGCAGCCGAGGCCGACGAGTCCATCAAGCGCCGCAAGGCCGAGGCGCTGGTGCTGCACATCCAGCGCCTGATGCCGCTCGAAGCGCTGCGCATTCGCGGCCGCCACAACGCCACCAATGCACTGGCCGCGCTCGGCCTGGCCGTCGCCGTGGGTTGCCCGCTGGCGCCGATGCTGCATGGCCTTCGGGAATACCGGGGTGAGCCGCACCGCGTGGAGTCGGTGGCCGTGCTGGAGGGCGTGGAATACTTTGACGACAGCAAGGGCACCAATGTCGGCGCCACAGCGGCGGCGCTGGCCGGCCTGGGCGCTGATCGCAATCTGGTGCTGATCCTCGGCGGCGAAGGCAAGGGCCAGGACTTCTCGCCGCTGGCCGACCCGGTGGCGCGTTATGTCCGGGCCGTGGTGCTGATTGGCCGTGATGCGCCGGTCATCCGCGCCGCACTGGAAGGCCGACAAGTCGAGTTGCTGGAGGCCACGTCCATGGCCCAAGCAGTCAGCCTGGCCGCCGCGCTGGCGCAGGCGGGTGACGCGGTGCTGATGTCGCCCGCCTGCGCCAGTTTTGACATGTTCGACAACTACCAGCACCGCGCACGGGTTTTTTGCGAGGCGGTGAAGGAACTCGCCGTGGAACAGGGAGCCGTGCTGTGACTGTCAAACTGCCTCGTGGCGGCTGGTTTTCAGGGTTCGGCAAGGCCGCTTCGGATGCCTTGCCGGTGCGCCTGGGCGGCCGGAGCCTTCCGGGCAAGCTCGCCACGCCGGTTCGGCTGGCAGGGCTCGACTGGGCCCTGGTCTGGGTCACTGTGGCCTTGCTGCTGTCTGGCCTGGTCATGGTTTATTCCGCCTCGGTGGCCATGCCTGACAACCCCAAGTTTGCGCGCTATGCGCACACTTTTTTCCTGACACGGCATCTGTTCTCATTGCTGATGGCGTCGATTGCTGCTTATCTGGCGTTCCAGATCCCCATGGCGACCTGGGAAAAATACGCACCCTGGCTGTTCATGGGGTCGCTGTTGCTGCTGGTGCTGGTGCTGGTTCCCTTTATTGGCAAGGGAGTCAATGGCGCGCGGCGATGGATTCCGCTGGGCGTCATGAACTTCCAGCCTTCGGAACTGGCGAAATTTGCCGTGCTGCTGTATGCCGCCAACTACATGGTGCGCAAGATGGAGGTGAAGGAACGATTCTTTCGCGCCGTGCTGCCGATGGCCTTTGCCGTGGGAATCGTCGGTGTACTCTTGCTGGCCGAGCCCGACATGGGCGCCTTCATGGTGATTTCGGTCATTGCCATGGGCATTCTCTTTCTGGGCGGCGTCAACGCGCGCATGTTTTTCGTGATTTCAGCGGTGGTCGTGGTGGCCTTCGGCATGATGGTGATGTTCAGCGAATGGCGGCGCGAGCGGATCTTTGCCTATATGGACCCGTGGAACGAAAAGTACTCCATGGGCAAGGGCTACCAGTTGTCGCACTCGTTGATTGCCTTCGGCCGGGGTGAAATCTTTGGTGTCGGGCTGGGCGGCAGCATCGAAAAACTGCACTGGCTGCCCGAGGCGCACACCGACTTCCTGATGGCCGTGATTGGCGAGGAATTCGGCCTCATCGGCGTGCTGGTGGTGATCGGCATGTTCTTGTGGATGATCCGCCGCATCATGCACATCGGCCGCCAGTCCATCGCGCTGGACCGGCTGTTCTCCGGGCTGGTGGCGCAGGGCGTCGGTATCTGGATGGGGTTTCAGACCTTCATCAACATTGGCGTGAACCTCGGCGCTTTGCCGACAAAGGGCCTGACGCTGCCGCTGATGAGTTATGGCGGCTCTGCCATTGTGATGAACCTGATTGCGCTGGCGGTGGTTCTCCGCATTGACTACGAAAACCGCGTGCTGATGCATGGAGGCCGCATATGACCCGGCAACGTTGCGCCCTGGTCATGGCTGGCGGAACCGGCGGCCATATCTTTCCAGGCCTGGCCGTGGCCGAAGCCTTGCGCGCGGGTGGCTGGCGCGTGCATTGGCTGGGCGGCAAGGGCAGTGCAGATCGCCCCAGCATGGAAAGCCAGCTGGTGCCGCCGCGCGGCTTTGCTTTCGAGTCGATTGATTTTTCCGGCGTCCGTGGCAAGGGGCCGGTGACCCTGGCCTTCCTGCCGCTGCGCCTGCTCAAGGCCTTCTGGCAGAGTGTGCAGGTCATCCGCCGCGTCAAGCCCGATGTGGTGCTCGGCCTGGGCGGCTATATCGCCTTTCCGGCCGGCATGATGAGCGTGCTGCTGGGCAAGCCGCTGATCCTGCACGAACAAAATTCCGTGGCCGGCCTGGTCAACAAGCTGCTGGCCCGCGTCGCCGACCGCGTCTTTACTGCTTTCCCCTGCGTGCTGAAAAATTCCGAATGGGTGGGCAATCCGCTCCGGCTGGCCTTTACCCGGCAGCCCGATCCGGCCGTGCGCTTTGCGCAGCGGCGCGGGCCGCTCAAGGTGCTGGTGGTGGGCGGCAGTCTGGGCGCGACGGCGCTGAACGAACTGGTTCCCAAGGCGCTGGCGCTGATCCCGGCGGCGCTGCGCCCCCGCGTCACGCACCAAAGCGGCGCCCGCCAGCTTGAAGCGCTGCGCGCCAATTACCAGGCCGCCGGCGTGGACGCTGAACTCACGCCTTTCATCGAGGACACAGCCCAGGCGTTTGCCGATGCGGACCTCATCATCTGCCGCGCCGGCGCCAGTACGGTGACCGAAATTGCCGCTGTCGGCGCTGCGGCGCTGTTTGTTCCCTTTCCGTCTGCGGTGGATGACCACCAGACAGCCAATGCGAGATTTCTTGTTACGCATGGCGGGGGCTGGCTGGTGCAACAACATGACCTGACCCCTTCGATTCTTGCGATAATGCTACAAAAAACAGAGCGCCTTGCGCTTGTCCAGTCTGCGCTAAAAGCGAAAAATATGCAAAAAGTAGATGCCACCGCCCATCTTGTCGCCGCTTGCGAGGAACTTGCGCGATGAAGCACGCGATCAAGCACATCCATTTCATCGGCATCGGCGGCGCGGGCATGTCCGGAATTGCCGAAGTCCTGCACAACCTGGGGTATGTGATTTCCGGATCCGACCTGTCGGACAGCAGCACGCTGCAGCGCTTGAGCGGACTCGGTATTCAGGCCTTTGTCGGCCATGCCGCCGACAACCTGGTCAATGTCGATGCGGTGGTGACTTCCACTGCGGTTCAGTCTGACAACCCCGAGGTCCTGGCCGCGCGCGAAAAACACATTCCGGTCGTGCCCCGCGCATTGATGCTGGCCGAACTCATGCGCCTCAAGCAGGGCATCGCCATTGCCGGCACCCATGGCAAGACCACCACCACCAGCCTGGTGGCCTGCGTGCTGGCCGAAGGCGGACTGGACCCCACCTTCGTGATTGGTGGCAAGCTCAACAGCGCGGGCGCCAATGCCAAGCTGGGGTCGGGCGACTACATCGTGGTCGAAGCCGACGAATCGGACGCGTCCTTCCTGAACCTGCTGCCGGTGATGGCGGTGGTCACGAACATCGATGCCGACCACATGGAAACCTACGGGCACGATTTTGGAAACCTGAAAAAGGCCTTTGTCGATTTCCTGCACCGCATGCCGTTCTACGGCACGGCGGTCCTGTGCACCGACGACCCGGTAGTCCGTGACATCGTGCCCCAGATGTCGTGCCCCATCACCAGCTATGGCTTGAATGACGAAGCCCAGGTACGCGCCGTGAACGTGCGCGCTGTCGGCGCGCAAATGCATTTCACCGCGCAGCGCCGCAATGGTGTGCAACTGCCCGATCTGGAGGTGGTGTTGAACCTCGCCGGCCAGCACAACGTGCTCAATGCCCTGGCCGCCATTGCAATTGCGGTGGAACTCAACGTGCCCGATGCCGCGGTGCAAAAGGCGCTCGCCGACTTCACCGGCGTGGGCCGGCGCTTCCAGCGCCATGGCGACCTGCCCGCCAAGGACGGCGGCCTGTTCACGCTGATCGAGGATTACGGCCACCATCCGGTCGAGGTGGCGGCTACCTTGTCGGCGGCGCGCGGCGCTTTTCCGGGGCGGCGGCTGGTGCTGGCGTTCCAGCCGCACCGTTACACCCGCACCCGCGACTGTTTCGAGGATTTCGTCAAGATCATCAGCAGCCATGCCGACGCGGTCCTGCTGGCCGAGGTCTATGCCGCTGGCGAAATGCCCATCGTGGCGGCCGACGGCCGCTCGCTGGCACGTGCGCTGCGCGTGGCCGGCAAGGTCGAGCCGGTCTTCGTGGATGCCATCGCCGCCATGCCCCAGGCCATCCTCGATGCAGCGCTGGGCGGCGACGTGGTCATGTGCATGGGCGCCGGCTCCATCGGGCAGGTGCCTGCCGGGGTCGTGGCCATGCTTGAGCGCCACGAACTCAAGGTGCTGGAAGGGCAATGCGCATGAACGCCCATCCTTCGAGCTTCGGCAAGGTCGCCGTCCTGATGGGCGGGCGCTCCGCCGAGCGTGAAATCTCGCTGATGTCGGGGCAGGGTGTGCTGCAGGCGCTGCGCTCGCAGGGTGTTGATGCCCACGCCTTTGACCCGAGCGAACGTGATTTGGGCGACTTGAAGAAAGAGGGCTTTGCCCGCTGCTTCATTACGCTGCACGGCCGCTTCGGCGAAGACGGCACGGTGCAGGGCGCGCTGGAACTGCTCGGCATTCCCTATACCGGCTCGGGCGTCATGGCGTCGAGCATGGCCATCGACAAGGTCATGACCAAGCGCGTGCTGCTGTCCGAAAACCTGCCCACGCCACGCTATGTGCTGCTGCGCCGGGGCGGGTACAGCCCGGCAGAGGTCGATGGGGTAGCCGACACGCTTGGACTGCCGCTGATCGTCAAGCCGGCGCGCGAAGGTTCGTCGCTGGGCTTGAGCAAGGTGGCCGAGCGCGCCGGCTTGGCAGCTGCCGTGGCGCTGGCTGAAAAGATGGATGCTGACATCCTGTGCGAGCAGTTCGTCAGCGGCGACGAGGTGACCTGTCCGGTGCTCGGCACCGGCGCGCAGGCGCGGGCGCTGCCGGTCATTCGCATCGTCGCGCCTGAGGGCAATTACGACTACCAGAACAAGTATTTCACCGACACCACGCAGTACCTGGTGCCCTGCGGCCTCCCTGCCGGGGAAGAGCAGGCCATCCAGCAACTCGTGCTGCAGGCTTTTCGTACCCTGAACTGCCGGGGCTGGGCCCGCGCCGACGTGATGATCGACCAGGCCACGCGCAAGCCCTACCTGCTGGAGATCAACACCTCGCCCGGAATGACCGGGCATTCGCTGGTGCCGATGTCTGCACGCGCAGCCGGCATTTCCTATGAGGCCTTGTGCGTCCGGGTGCTTGAAACCGCAGCGCTTGATAGCCAACCCCAGGACGGAACACTGACGTGAGCCGTACCATGCCAATGCCCGCCGCCTTGCCGCCGGACGTCAGGCTCATGAACACCGTGTCGGTGCTCCTGGGGCTGGTGTTCGGCGCCATGGTGCTGGCCCTGGGCATGGCCTGGCTGGTGCGCCAGCCCGCCTTCAACCTGAGCACCATACGCGTCGGCGGCGACCTGACGCATAACAATGCCGTTACCCTGCGCGCCAATGTGACGCCCAAGGTGGCCGGCAACTTCCTGACGGTGGACCTGGAATCCACGCGCGCCGCCTTCGAGGCCGTTCCCTGGGTTCGCCGGGCCGTGGTGCAGCGCGAATTTCCGAACCGCCTGAAGGTCGTGTTGCTGGAGCACAAAGCCGTCGCCTATTGGGGTCCCGAGGGCGAAGCCCGGCTGGTCAACAACCACGGCGAAGTGTTCGACGCCAATCCAGGGGATGTCGAAAATGAGGAACTGCCGCTGCTGAGCGGGCCCAAGGGCCAGGCGCCGCAGGTGCTGCAGGCCTACCACGCGCTGCTTCCGCTGTTTGAAGAGATGGATGCCGTGCTGGAGCAATTGCAGCTGAGCGATCTTGGAAGCTGGCGCGCGCAGCTTGACAGCGGCGCGGTGATCGAACTGGGCCACGGCTCGCTGGCTGAAGTGCAGGCGCGTGCCCGGCGCTTCGTTGACACCGTGACGCAGGTGTCGTCCCGCTTCGGACGCGATGTGGAGTCTGCCGACCTGCGCTATGCCACCGGCTACGCGCTCAAGCTCAGGGGCGTCACCACCGGCGAGATCTCTGACAAAGACGACAAGAAAAAGAAAAGGTAAATGAATGGCCAAAGAATACAAAGATCTGGTGGTGGGGCTGGACATCGGGACCAGCAAGATCATGGTCGTGGTGGCCGAGGTCATGCCCGGCGGGCAGCTCAAGCTGGCCGGCCTCGGCATTGCCGCCAGCCAGGGACTCAAGCGCGGCGTGGTGGTCAACATCGATGCCACCGTGCACAGCATCCAGCAGGCGTTGAAAGAGGCCGAACTCATGGCCGACTGCAAGATCGGCCGTGTCTTCACCGGCATCACCGGCAGCCACATCCGGGGCATCAATTCCAGCGGCATGGTGGCCGTCAAGGACAAGGAAGTGACCCAGGCCGACGTCACCCGCGTGATTGAAACCGCCAAGGCCATCAACATCTCCACCGACCAGCGCCTGCTGCTGGTCGAGCCGCAGGAGTTCGTGATCGACGGCCAGGATGTGCGCGAGCCCATCGGCATGAGCGGCCTGCGCCTGGAGGCCAAGGTACACATCGTGACCGGCGCGCAGAGCGCCGCCGAGAACATCATCAAGTGCGTGCGGCGCTGCGGCCTCGACGTGGACCAGCTGATGCTCAATCCGTTGGCCTCCAGCCTGTCGGTGCTGACGCCCGACGAGCAGGAGCTCGGCGTGGCCATGGTCGACATTGGCGCCGGCACCACCGACGTGGCGATTTTTACCGGCGGCGCCATCCGGCACACCGCCGTCATCCCGATTGCCGGTGACCTGATCACCAGCGACATCGCCATGGCGCTGCGCACGCCGACCAAGGACGCCGAGGACATCAAGGTGGAAAACGGCTGCGCCAAGCAGTTGCTGGCCGACCCCGACACCCAGGTCGAGGTGCCTGGCCTGGGCGACCGCGTCCCGCGGATGCTCAGCAAGCAGGCGCTCGCTGGTGTGATCGAGCCGCGCGTCGAGGAAATCTACCTGCTGGTCCAGCAGGCGATCCGCGAGTCGGGCTACGAGGAAGTGCTGTCCTCGGGCATTGTCATCACCGGCGGCAGCGCCATGATGCCCGGCATGATCGAACTGGGCGAAGACATTTTTCTCAAGCCGGTGCGGCGCGGCTTGCCTCGCTATTCCGGCGCGTTGTCGGACATGGTTTCCCAGAGCCGGGCCGCGACCGTCATGGGGTTGCTCGAAGAAGCCCGGCTGGCGCGCATGCGGGGCTTCAAGGTGGCGCAGAAGGCCGGCAGTGTTCACAGCGCCTTTGGCCGCGTCAAAGACTGGTTCGTGGGGAATTTCTGATGACCTGTCTGTCCAGATTCTTCGGCCGCCCCTGGCGCCGAACCCATTCGGGAGGCGCTGATCCACCGGCCTGACCCGCCATGTTTCGCAAAAAATTTGACATGTATTCACCCACCCTATTAACCCCAACAGGAGGCTCCCAATGAGTATCGAAATGATTGAAATCCAGGAATTCAACCAAGGCACGCAGATCAAGGTGATTGGCGTCGGTGGCGGCGGCGGCAATGCCGTCGGCCACATGATCCAGTGCGGCGTGCAGGGCGTTGAATTCATCTGCGCCAACACCGACGCACAGGCGCTCAACCGCGGTACCGCGCACAAAAACATCCAGCTGGGCGCCAGCGGACTGGGCGCCGGCAGCAAGCCTGAAAAAGGCCGCGAAGCCGCCGAACTGGCCGTGGACGACATCCGCAGCGCCATCAGTGGCGCGCACATGCTGTTCATCACCGCCGGCATGGGCGGTGGCACTGGTACCGGTGCTGCGCCCGTGATTGCCCGCGTGGCCAAGGAAATGGGCATTCTGACGGTCGGCGTCGTGACCAAGCCCTTCGATTTCGAGGGCGGGCGCCGCATGACCAATGCCGACCTTGGCCTGGCCGAGCTCGAAGCCAATGTCGATTCGCTGATCGTCGTGCTGAACGAAAAACTGCTTGAAGTGCTGGGCGACGATGTGACGCAGGACGAAGCCTTTGCGCATGCCAATGACGTGCTGAAAAACGCTGTCGGCGGCATTGCCGAGATCATCAACGTTCCCGGCCATGTCAACGTCGACTTCGAGGACGTCCGTACCGTCATGGGCGAGCCCGGCAAGGCGATGATGGGAACGGCCCGGGCCAACGGCCCCGACCGTGCCCGCATCGCTGCCGAGCAGGCCGTGGCCTGCCCGCTGCTCGAAGGCATCGACCTGTCGGGCGCCAAGGGCGTGCTGGTGCTGATCTCGGCTGCCAAGGGTTCGCTCAAGCTGAACGAGTCCAAGCTGGCAATGAACACCGTGCGCGCCTACGCTTCGCCCGATGCGCATGTGATCTACGGCACTGCCTACGACGACGAGCTGGGCGATGACATCCGCGTCACCGTGGTGGCGACCGGCCTGAGCCGCCAGGAAGTACGCAGCAATGTTGCGCCGTTGCAGGTGCTGCGCGGTGCCGGCCAGAATGCGTCCGGCGTGCAGGGCCTGAAGCAGCCTGACTACGGCAACATGGCCAGGCCCAACGTGTGGGGGAACAACCGCACCCAGGCGGCGGCGAAGGTCGATGCGCTGGCATCGGGCGGCATGGACGACTTTGAGATTCCTGCCTTTTTGCGCCGCCAGGCGGACTGATCCTGCCTGCACCGGCCTGCCATGGCGGGCCGGTACGCAGGTCCTGCTGCCTGACAGCCTGCCCCTGTTGCGCGCCAGCCTGCCGCATGGCTTTGGCGGGCCGGGCAGTGTCGCTGCGCACCTGACAATTTAAAATATGGCATGCTCGCTCAAAGAACCCTCAAATCCCTGACCCGGGCGGTCGGCGTCGGGCTGCACAGCGGCCAGCGGGTCGAGTTGACCCTGCGGCCGGCACCGCCCGACAGCGGCATCGTTTTTCGTCGCGTCGACCTGCCGCAGCCTGTGGACATCGCCATTTCGCCCGAAGCCGTCACCGACACCAGGCTGGCGTCGACCATTTCCAGCGGCAGCGCCAAGGTGCTGACGGTCGAGCACCTGATGTCGGCCTGCGCCGGGCTGGGCATTGACAACCTGGTCATTGACATCACCGCCGAGGAGGTGCCGATCCTGGACGGCTCGGCGTCGTCGTTTGTGTTCCTGCTGCAATCGGCCGGCATTGCCTTGCAGCCGGCGCCCAAGCGCTTCGTGCGCATCCTCAAGCCGGTCGAGGTGCGCGAAGGCGAGGGCGCGAATGTCAAATGGGCGCGCCTGAGCCCCTACGAAGGCTACAAACTGAGCTTCGAAATCGACTTTGACCACCCGGCCGTTGATTCGACCGGCCAGTGCGTCGAGTTCGACATGGGCAGCGGCGCCTACAGCCGGGACATTGCCCGTGCGCGCACCTTTGGTTTCACCAAGGATGTCGAGATGATGCGGGCCAACGGCCTGGCGCTGGGCGGCGGGCTCGACAATGCCATCGTCATGGATGACTACAAGGTGTTGAACAGCGAAGGGCTGCGCTACAACGACGAATTCGTCAAGCACAAGATCCTTGACGCCATGGGCGACCTGTACCTGCTGGGCAAGCCGCTGCTGGCCGCCTACAGCGCCTTTCGCTCGGGCCACGCCATGAACAACAAGCTGCTGCGCGAGTTGCTGGCGCATCCTGAAGCCTATGAAATCGTCACGTTTGACGACGAAAAAAGCGCACCCAAGGGTTTTGCCACCCTGGCGCGGGCCTGGTAAGCCCGTGTCGCGCGAACTGCAGGAAGCCTGATCATGGTGGTGTTCCGGTTGATGATTTTGCTGGCACTGCTGGCTTCTGCCGTGTCATTTGTGCTGTACGCCATCACATCGCAATTGCGGTTTCGGCGTCAGGGGTTGAACATCCTGAAATGGACCCTGGTTGCCGCTTTCGGGTTTTTTGCGGTGCTCATCATGGAGCGGGTGGGGTAGACGGTCAGCGGCTGCGCCCCGCCCGGTAATGGCTGCTCATCTTGCCGCTGGCCTGCGCCAGCCGCGCCATCGCCGCGCCCACATGCGCATGCGTGATGGCCAGCCCCAGGGCATCAGCGGCATCCTTTCCCGGCAGCGACGGCAGCTTGAGCAGGCGCATGACCATTTGCTGCACTTCTGCCTTGCCGGCCTTGCCGTAGCCGGCAACAGCCTTTTTCATCTGCAGCGCGGTGTATTCGGCCACCGCCAGGTCGGTGGACACCAGCGCCGTGATGCACGCGCCGCGGGCCTGTCCGAGCAGCAGCGTGGCCTGCGGGTTGACGTTGACGAACACGATCTCGACCGACGAGGCTTCGGGCTGGTAGCGCTGGACCACCTCGCGAACACCGTCGAACAGCACCTTCAGCCGGCCCGGCAGGTCCTTTTTTTCCAGGTGCGCAGTCTTGATGGTGCCGCTGGCCACGTAGCGCAAATGCGGGCCGTCCATGTCCACCACGCCAAAGCCGGTGATCAGCAAACCCGGATCAATTCCCAATATATGCATTGCTATGATTAAAGTAGCTATTTAGGCCCGCAGGTATTGCGCAAAGGCACGAAATGACTCATAAAAAGTAAAGCGCTGGCGCTCATGGCAGGTCCACGCCGCCCATGCGCCCCGCAATCGTCCGGGCGCGCGACGCCAGGTAGCCCGAGCCGGTGTGCGTTTCAAAATACTTCGGACGGGGAAGCATCACCGCCAGCCGGGCCGACTCGATGGCGTTCAGGCGCGCAGCCGGCTTGCGGTAGTAGTGCTGGGCGGCGGCTTCGGCGCCAAAAACGCCTTCGCCCCATTCGACGTTGTTGAGGTAAATCTCCAGGATGCGCTGCTTGTTCAGCAGCTCTTCAAGCATCAGCGTCAGCAGCAGCTCCTGGCCCTTGCGCAGCAGGGTGCGCTCGCCCGACAGGAACAGGTTCTTGGCAAGTTGCTGGGTGATGGTCGAGCCGCCGATAATTTTGGGTAACCGGGCCAGCGGCGCTTTCGACTTGCCCTCGGCCAGCCGGCTAGTGGATTGCGCGGCACGTTCTTCTGCCTGGGTGTTTTTCTCCCAGGCTTTTTCCAGCGCGTCCATGTCGATGCCTTCGTGCAGCACGAAACCGGCGTCTTCCGAGGCGATGATGGCCCGCTTGAGGTGGCTTGAGATTTCCGCGTAGGGCACCCACTGCTGGCGCCATTTGAGCGTGCCGGTGTTGCGGGCTACTGCCCAGGCTTCCGAGCGCTGGAAGGCGGTTGATTCCGGGTCGACGAAGCGCATCAGCGCAATGCGCCCCGCAAAATACAACTGCAGGGCCAGGCCGGCCAGCAAGGCCAGGAGCAGCAGGCGCCCAAAGGCTTTCATGCCAGCCACGCCGGCGCGCAGGCGTTGATCTGCGCAGACCTGCCGCTGGCCATCGGGTTGCCGGGCGCCGGGCTAGGCACTGCGGCCGCGTGGTCGCTGGTCATAAGGCCATCTCTTTCATCCAGACTATTCATTGTTCAATGCAAGCGCCGCATCCAGGCTCAGCGATGGGTCAGCTTCGTTTCGAGGCTGTCATCGCGCCCGAAATTGAAGCTCGACACCACCACGATCTGGTCGGCCTTGCCGCGCATGGCCTCGCTGAACGGCTCGAAAGGCCCGCTGCCCTGCACCAGGCTTTGCGCCCAGCGGTCAAGCGTCGGGTTGCCCGAGCTTTGCACTACTTCGGTTGTCAGCACCTGGCCGTCGGCATTGACCGTCATCGTCATGGTCAGCTCGCCATAGAGTTTTTTTCCGGCCCGTTGCGGAAAGTTCAGCGTTCCCTTTTTCTCGATCCTGCGGCGCATCGCATCGTAATACACCGCATAAACCGCTTCGCGGGTCGAGGGGCTGATGTAGCGCCGGGATGGCTGGGCGCCGTCTTCATTGATGGTTTTTTCAATTTCGGCGAGCAGTTTGACCAGTTGCCGGCGCTTTTCTTCCTGCTCGGTCTGTGCGCGCAGGCTGGACGGCACGCTCATGTCGGGCGGCGGCAGTGCGGCCAGCTCTTTGCGGGTCTGCAGCAGCAGTTCGGCTTGCTCTTCCTTGACCGACCGGACCTGGCGCCGCTCGTTTTCATCTTCGGGCGCGTCGCCGGTTTTCGCCACCAGTGAAGGCGGCAGGGGCGACGTTGGCCGGCCGCTTTCAAGCGCGCCACCGCCCGCCAGCGAAGCCTGCGCAATGGCTTTGGCGTTCGCATCGGGTGCATCGCTGGACTTGGCATTGACCAGGATCACCTCCAGCGGCGTGTCCTGGAACACACGGTTGAAGCGTTCCGGATCGACAATTCGCACGGCCAGCAGCGCGGCATGCGCAGCCAGCGAAATGCCCAGCGCCACCTGCAGCGTGCTGGGCGACCGGGATTTCCCCAGCGGCCTGCCAGGTTTCAGCACGAAGGCCCGATGCCGGGGGCCGGCCATCGGTGGCGCGCTGGACATCGCTGCGGCTTCAGGCGGCCGCAGCGGGAGCCGGTTCGGCATCCGCCTGCGCCTCGTCCATGTCAACGGCAATCGAAATCGGACCCGCAGCGATTTCGTCTTCGCCATCTTCGCCAGCGTCGTTGTCCTGCAGCTCGGGCGAAGCCTCGGCGACCGTGTCGAGCCGCTCGATGACGGTGCCCGTGATGTCCAGCGTGATCTCGTCAATCGCGCCGAGCTTGACGCGCACCCGGGCGCCGCGCGGCAGGCCCTGCGCGCCCAGGGCGGCCAGCACCAGCGGCAAGTCGTCGGCGCGCACCAGGTTGTCCTTGAAGCTGGTGGCCGTCAGTTCGGTGATGCCGTTTTGCGCCAGGTATTTCAGCGTCCAGTAGCGCTCGATGCCCGACTGGAAGCCGTTGTAGGCGCTGTAGGCCGCGTCAAAGCACGAAATCACCGAGAACAAATCGGCATCCTTGGGCTTGAAGGGCGCGACCAGCGCGGCGCTGCGGCCGTGTCGGGTGACGGCAATGATCTGCCACTGGTTCACCAGGTCGGTGTAGCGGCGCAGCGGCGAGGTGCACCAGGCGTAGCTTTTCACGCCCAGGCCGGCATGCGGCAGCGCCTTGGTGCCCATGCGAACCTTCACGCCGGGCGCCATGCTGGCCTGGCTGCGGTAGATGCCGGGAACCCCATGCTCGGCCAGCCACTGGCCCCAGGTGCTGTTGGCCAGGATCATCGCCTCGGCAACGATCAGGTCCAGCGGCGCGCCGCGCTGGCGTGTGCTGATGCTGACCGTCTCATCGCCTTGCGGTTCGCCACCCGTCGGGTTGTCGAGCTTGAAGTTGTAATCCGGCCGGTTGAAATTCTCGGGCTTGCCGCGAACGATTTCGCGCTGGGCCTTCAGGTGCCGGGCCAGCCGGTGCAGGAAGGTCATTTGCACCCCCCAGGGCACATCGACCGGCGCGGTCACTTGCTCGGTTTCGAAGAAGGCTTCGGTGAACACGTTGTCGAGCGCGTCGTGGCGCAGGTTGCTGACGATGGGCACCTGCTCCAGCCGGGTGACGCTGGCGGTGATGTCCAGCGTGGCCTCGTCCATCGTGAGGTAAAGCGACAGGGCCGGGCAGTTGCGGCCTTCCTGCAGCGTGTAGGCCTGCACCACGTCGTCGGGCAGCATGGTCAGCTTGTAGCCGGGCATGTACACGGTGGACATGCGGGCGCGGCCGACCGCGTCAATCGGGCCGCCCGGCAGCACGGCCAGGCCGGGTGCGGCAATGTGAACGCCCAGCGTGACGGTGCCGCTGCCCAGGCCGCTGACCGACAGCGCATCGTCGATCTCGGTGGTGCTGGAGTCGTCGATGGAAAACGCACGGACATCGGCCAGTGGCAGCTCGTCCTTGATCGGCGGCGCCAGCAACTCCGGAAAGCGCGTGCCTTTGGGAAAGTTCTCGAACAAGAAGCGCTTCCAGTGGAACTGGTAGGGCGAGGCGATGGCGCCGGCTTTTTGCAGCAAGTCGAGTGGCGCGGTGTGCGTGGCGCGCGAGGCATCGACCACGGCCTTGTACTCGGCGCTGTTCTTGTCGGGCTTGAAGAGGATTTTGTAGAGCTGCTCGCGGATCGGCGCCGGGCACTGGCCCTGGCCCAGTTCCTCGGCCCAGGTGGCAATTTGCGCCGTGATCTGCTTTTTCTTTTCGATGGCGGCCAGCGCCTGCTGCAGGATTTCGGGCGGCGCTTTTTTGAAGCGGCCCTTGCCGGCGCGGCGGAAGTAATGCGGCGCGTCGTACAGGCGGAACAGCGCGGCGGCCTGTTGCTCGGCCGAGGCAGGCCTGGACGCGTCGGCGCTGAAGTAATCGCGCGCCAGTTCGGCAAATCCGAATTCCTCGTCGCTGGCGAATTCCCAGGCCAGGTCCAGGTCGATTTCTTCAATCAGCCGCTGGCCGGCGGCGATGAATTCGGCAGGCAGCGGTTTTTCGAACTTGAGCAGCGCATTCGCCGCCTTGACCTTGACCCGCTTGCCCGAGTCAAGCTCGACCTGCAGCGAGCTGTCCGCTTCCGACAAAATCCGGCCGGCCAGAAACTTGCCGGTTTCTTCAAACAATACAAACACAACGAAATCCTTTGGCCTGGGTGGAGCGGGGTGATGGCCTTTGCGGGGCGTGCGGCTGGCAGCCGACGACCCCTAGGTCCGACAGGCTGCTAGTGTAATCAGGCGGCGCCTGCCCGAGACAAGCTGGCACCCGATTCAGGCCAGGCTCAAGAAGTCCAGGATGGCTGGCAAATGGGCATCGAAGTCGCTCAGCGCATGGTCGCCGCCTTCCAGAAGGCGCAGGCGGGCGCCCGCATAGCGCGCCGCCATCTCGCGCCAGTCGAGCACTTCGTCACCCTTGGCGATGATGGCCAGGTAGTGGTGCGGGTTCTTCAGCGGCCCGGCCTGCAGCGCGCGCAGTTCATCGACAAAACGCGCCTCGAAGAAAAAATGCTCGTCGGGATTCTGCCACGTGGTTTGCTCGCCGATGTAGCGGGCCAGGTCGCGCACCGGATCGACCGCCGGGTTCAGCAGCACGGCCTTGCAGCCCTGGCGCTCGGCCACCGCCGTCGCATAGAACCCGCCCAGCGACGAGCCGATCACCGCCATCGATCCGGCCGGCCAGTCCGCCAAGCCTTGTTCCAGCAGCGCCATGGCGTCCTGCGGCGAGGGCGGCAGCTGCGGGCACCACCAGCGCACCGCCGGGTGGCGGGCTGCCATCAGGGCGGCCATTTTCCGGGCCTTGGCCGATTGGGGCGAGGAGCGAAAGCCGTGCAGGTAAAGCAGGTGGGTGATGGGCATGGGGCCATGGTAAACGTCCACCTGCAGGCGCAGGGCGCTGTGATGTAAGTCGCTTTCAGCTTGAATACGGAGTTGGCATCAAAAAAGCCGTTTGAGCAGGCGGGGTGGATGTCTTAAGCTATGTTTTTGGTAGTGACGAAGTGCCATTGGATATGTCCTTTGGCTTCCAGGCAGCTTGCCGGCTAACCGATAATCGCGCCCATGTCTGCCGTTTTCGACCAACCATCTCTTTACAAGCGAACCCTGCCCCTGCTGCAGGGTTTTGACGGCCTGCTCGCCTTTGCCGTGTTCCTGCTCGCCTGCGCCGGCCTGCTGATCATGTATTCGTCAGGCTACGACCACGGTACCCGCTTTGCCGACCATGGCCGCAACATGCTGATTGCCGGTGCCATCATGTTTGTGGTGGCGCAGGTGCCACCGCAAAAGCTGATGGTCTTCGCCGTGCCGCTGTACCTCACCGGCGTGACGCTGCTGGTGGCGGTGCTGGTGTTTGGTATCACCAAGAAGGGCGCCAAGCGCTGGCTGAATGTCGGCGTGGTGATCCAGCCCAGCGAGATTTTGAAGATTGCCGTGCCGCTGATGCTCGCCTGGTGGTTCCAGAAGCGCGAAGGGCAGTTGCGCCCGCTCGATTTCGCTGTGGGCCTGGTGCTGCTGGCCGTGCCGGTGGGGCTGATCATGAAGCAGCCCGACCTGGGCACCTCGCTGCTGGTGCTGGGCGCGGGCCTGGCGGTGATCTTTTTTGCCGGCCTGAGCTGGAAGCTGATTGCCCCGCCGCTGCTGCTGGGCGTCATCGGCATTTCGCTGGTTGTCTGGTATGAGCCGCAATTGTGCGCCGACGGCATGCGCTGGCCGGTGCTGCACGACTACCAGCAGCAGCGCATCTGCACCTTGCTTGACCCGTCGCGCGACCCGTTGGGCAAGGGTTTCCACATCATCCAGGGAATGATCGCGATTGGCTCGGGCGGCATGTTCGGCAAGGGATTCATGGCGGGCACGCAGACGCACCTGGAGTTCATTCCCGAGCGCACCACCGACTTCATCTTTGCAGCGTATTCCGAGGAATTCGGCCTGGTCGGCAACCTGCTGCTGATCTCGGGTTTCCTGTTCCTGATTTTTCGCGGACTGGCGATTGCGATGGATGCGCCCACCTTGTTTTCGCGACTGCTGGCGGGCGCGTTGACGATGATTTTCTTCACCTATGCCTTCGTCAACATGGGCATGGTCAGCGGCATCCTGCCGGTGGTGGGCGTTCCGCTGCCCTTCATCAGCTACGGCGGCACGGCGATGGTGACGCTGGGGCTGGCGCTGGGCATGCTGATGTCGATTGCGAAGGCGAAGCGCTTGGTCCAGACGTAAGGATGTAGCCCCCACGGTCGCCCACTGCGTGTGGCTTCCTGCCCCCCAAGGGGGCCGCTGCGCCTGCGGCCCGGCGAAGCCGGTTCCGCGGCCCTGGCTGGTAGGGAATGGCCCCCACGCTTGTCGCTTCGCGTACTGCGCTGCCCCCCGAGGGGGCCGCTGCGCCTGCGGTCTGGCAAAGCCAGTCCGGCGGCTCCTGCTGGTAGGGAATGCCACTCCCTTACGCTTGTTGCTTTGCCTGCCTTCCTTCCAGCCATCATCCCTATGAACAGCACTGGCGGGTCACACTGCCTACAATCATTGGATGATTTCACTCAACTCCGCTGCCGCCTCTGTTCGCCAAACCAATGTCTCCGGGCGTCCTCCGGCCCGGCCCAGCAAGGACTCGACGTCGGAGCGGTTGGCGATTGCCCAAAAACTGTTGCTGTCGCCTTTCGGCCTGGACGAAGCCGCGCTGAGCCGGGCCCTGGGTGAAATCACTTCCTACGGCGTGGACGATGCGGACCTTTACTTCCAGTACACCCGCAGCGAAGGCTGGAGCCTGGAAGAGGGCATTGTCAAGACCGGTTCCTTCAACATCGACCAGGGCGTTGGCGTTCGCGCCGTGAGCGGCGAGAAAACCGCCTTTGCCTATTCCGACGATATTTCCGAAGCGTCGCTGCTTGACGCAGCGCGCACGGTGCGCAGCATTTCGGCTGCTTCCCAATCCGGCCGCATCAAGACGCCGGCGCGCAAGGTTGCCACCAGCCGCTCGCTGTATCGCGACCTGGACCCGATTGCCACGCTGGACAGCACCGCCAAGGTCGAACTGCTGGGCAAGGTTGAAAAACTGGCCAAGGCCAAAGACCCGCGCATCGTGCAGGTGATGGCCGGGCTGGCCAGTGAATACGATGTGGTGATGGTGGCGCGCGCCGACGGCACGCTGGCCGCCGATGTGCGCCCGCTGGTGCGCCTGAGCGTGACGGTGATTGCCGAGCAAAAGGGCCGGCGCGAAGTCGGTTCGGGCGGCGGCGGCGGCCGTTTCGGCCTGGCCTATTTCGACGACACGCAAATCGGCGAGTATGTCGATGCCGCCGTGAACGCCGCGCTGACCAACCTGGAAGCCCGCCCCGCGCCGGCCGGCCAGATGACCGTGGTGCTCGGCTCGGGCTGGCCCGGCATTTTGTTGCACGAAGCCATCGGCCATGGCCTGGAAGGCGACTTCAACCGCAAGGGCTCCAGCGCATTTTCGGGCCGCATCGGCGAGCGCGTCGCTGCCAAGGGCGTGACGGTGCTCGACGACGGCACGATTGCCGACCGGCGCGGTTCGCTCAATGTCGATGACGAAGGCAATGTCAGCCAGCGCAACGTGCTGATCGAGGACGGCATCCTGAAGGGTTACATCCAGGATTCGATGAATGCGCGCCTGATGAACGTCAAGCCCACCGGCAACGGCCGGCGCGAAAGCTATGCCCATGTGCCGATGCCGCGCATGACCAACACCTACATGCTCGGCGGCGACAAAGCGCCTGAAGAAATCATCGCCAGCATCAAGAAAGGCCTGTACGCCTCCAATTTTGCGGGCGGCCAGGTTGACATCACCTCGGGCAAGTTCGTCTTCTCGGCCAGCGAAGCCTTCTGGGTTGAAAACGGCAAGATCCTCTACCCGGTCAAGGGCGCGACGATTGTCGGCAACGGCCCGGACGCACTGACCCGCGTCACCATGATCGGCAACGACATGAAGCTCGACAGCGGCGTCGGCACCTGCGGCAAGGAAGGCCAGAGCGTGCCGGTCGGCGTCGGCCAGCCAACGCTGCGCATTGACGGCCTGACGGTGGGCGGCACCGCGTAAGCGGTATTACTTCAAGCTGTGCTACATTCCTGCAGATGAATTCCGCGAAATTTTCTTTTGCTTACTTTTGGCTCTCAGGCGCTTCCGGCGGCAGAGAGATTTTTGCGTAGGCACCAGAAAACGCAGCGAATCTCCAAAAACCGCCGGGCCTCCCGGCGGTTTTTTTTTGCCCGTCCCGATTTGCCAACCCCGTGAAACAGCCCGAACCCGTTTTGAAATCTTAGACAAAGGAAGCCCGTGATGAATGCCAACGCCACCCCCGCCAGCACCAGCTGGTATGCGAATGTCGAAAAAACCAGCGAGACCGACGACAAACGCATCAAGGACATCACCGTGCTACCCCCTCCCGAGCATCTCATCCGCTTTTTCCCGATTGCTGGCACTGCGGCCGAATCGCTGATCACCCAGACCCGCCAGAACATCCACAACATCATGGCCGGCAGCGACGACCGGCTGCTGGTGGTGATTGGCCCGTGCTCGATCCACGACCCGATGGCCGCGCTCGACTACGCCCGCCGGCTGGCCGAGCAGCGCAAGCAATACGCCGGGACGCTGGAAATCGTGATGCGCGTGTACTTCGAGAAACCGCGCACCACGGTGGGCTGGAAAGGGCTGATCAACGACCCCTACCTGGACGAAAGCTTTCGCATCGACGAAGGCCTGCGCATTGCCCGCCAGCTGCTGATCGACATCAACCGCCTGGACGTGCCGGCCGGCAGCGAATTCCTGGATGTGATTTCGCCGCAGTACATTGGCGACCTCATCTCTTGGGGCGCGATTGGCGCGCGCACCACCGAAAGCCAAGTGCACCGCGAACTGGCGTCCGGCCTGTCGGCGCCGATCGGCTTCAAGAACGGCACCGACGGCAACATCCGCATTGCCACCGACGCCATCCAGGCCTCGGCGCGCGGCCACCACTTCCTGTCGGTCCACAAGAATGGCCAGGTGGCGATTGTGCAGACCAACGGCAACCAGGACTGCCACGTCATTTTGCGCGGCGGCAAGGCGCCCAACTACGACGCCGCCAGCGTTGCCGCCGCCTGCAAGGAACTTGAAGCCGCCAAATTGCCGGCGACGCTGATGGTCGATTGCAGCCATGCCAACAGTTCCAAGCAGCATGAAAAGCAGATGGACGTGGCGCGCGACATTGCCGCCCAGGTCGCCGCCGGCTCGCGCCAGGTGTTCGGCTTGATGGTGGAAAGCCATCTGGTGGCCGGCGCGCAAAAGTTCACCGCCGGCAAGGACGACGCCAAATCGCTCGAATATGGCCGCAGCATCACCGATGCGTGCCTGGGCTGGAACGATTCGCTGGACATGCTGGCGACCTTGTCAGCCGCTGTCGAGGCGCGTCGGGCAAAATGAGGTGTCACATCCGCAAGCCTGCCAAAGGCCGGGCTGGCGGGCACTTGCCGGGCCTGGCGCCGGATTTGTCATCACCACTACAGGAAACCCTCATGCGCAGCGAAGTCACTGTCACCTTCAAGAGCCAGCCCCCTGTTCGGATTGAACTGCATGATCAACCGGAGCCCATGCCCCCCGAGGCGGCCCGCCGCTGGCTCGACGAACAGTTCACGCAGATGGGCTGCGAGCCGCTGCGGCCCACCGGCAAGCTGCTGACCGCCGACAAGGTCGTGGTCGTGGCCGAGGCCGCCGGTCCCGAGAAATTTGCCGACGCCCAGTGGGCGCAGGCTTTTGCCCGTGCGGTGACCACGGCGCTGGGCCGGCCGATGGTGAACATCGACGTGACGGCCCTGAGCATCAGTTATTGAGCCGGGTTTGGCGGCACAGGCCCACGGGCAAATTTTTTTTGCTATTGAAAAAATAGCAGCTTATGCTTGCAGGTATTGCGCAAAAGCCATAAATCATTGAAAAATAGCGGTTGATGCGCTCACCTTGCTTGGCATTCTGCAGCCGCCAGGATCACCTGGCGTTCTATCTCCACGGCCTGAATGCTAACGATGCAACCGATTGCTGCGTACTTTTCGCCTCGTGCGCGACCCGCATGCCAAGGCTTTTGGTCGCAACCCGATGCATGGCGGCATTCTTCACCGGTTCCCTTTATTGACGTCCCAACCATGAAAAAACCTAAGGTCCCCTCCACATCCAAACCCGATCTGTCCGCCAAAGCCGCGCCTGCCGCAACGCCCGGCACCGCCCTGCGGCTCGATGGCGGCAAGGACGGGCCGCGCCTGTCCGCCGCGCAGCAGCGCTTTAACCGGTTGCTGGCAAAAATCGACAAGCTTGAAGGCCAAGTCACCGAAATCAAGACGCTGGCCGATGCCTTCCGCCCGCTGTACCAGAGCACGCTGGAGCCGCTGCGCGAGGCACACCGGGCGCTGATGCGGCGCATGGCGCTGGCCCTGGACGAGCGGCTGCAGCGCAAGAGCGTGACGCCGACCCAGAAGCGCAACGGCCTGGAAATCCTGTGCGCGCTGTGCGAAACGCTGGCGGCCTTTGGCGATGAGGCCATGGCTGTGCTGCACGACCAGCGCAGCGCGCGCACCCTGCGCCAGAAGGAAGAAGACCAGGCCGCGATGATGCGTTCGATGATGGAACAAGCGCTGGGCGCACCGCTTGACATGCCGGCGCAGGATGATTCACTGGACCCGCTTGAAGCGGTGATGCGCGCCGGCCGCGAGCGCCTGCACGAAGCGATGCAGGCCGAAGAGGCGCAGCGCGAGGCGGCCCAGGTCAAAAGAAAAAAGAAAAAACCCACGCCGGCCCAACTCAAGGCCGGCCAGCAGCAGGAAGACGCCGACACCGTCTTGCGCCAGGTTTACCGCCAGCTGGCCAGCGCGCTGCACCCCGACCGTGAGCGCGATCCGGACGAGCAACAGCGCAAAACCGCCCTGATGAGCGAAGCCAACGCCGCCTATGCCAGGCAAGACCTGGTGGCCCTGTTGCACCTGCAGTTGCGCATTGCCCAGGCCGACATGCAGGACATGCTGCAGCAACCCGAGGAACGCATCGCCGCCATGAGTTTGCTGCTCAAGCAGCAGTCCGCCGAGTTGGAGAATGAATTGTTTGCCCGGCAACGCCACCTTCAGGATGAGTTTGACCTGGCGTTCTACCAGGCGCCGACAGCCGCCCTGCTGCGGCGGCAACTGGAACAGGAGGCAAAAGACCTGAAGGGCGAACTGGCGTTCATGGAAGCGGACATTGCGCTGGTGCAGGACGACGCGGGATTCAAGCGCTGGCTGAAAGAGCAGGCCAGGATGAGCCGGAATGCGGATTATTTTTGACCGGCAGCGCAAATTTCTTGACTGCTCAGCGTCGCCGGTTTACACCTTCCCCGCCGGGAAATACGTATTGCAAAATTGGCGGCACAAGGGGGCCTCAGACGTTACGCGATTCCAGGTCTTTTAACCGTTTTGCGCAATACGGGTGTGCATCAGAAGCTACTTAATAAATAGCATCAAGGCTGCGCCAGCGCTGCCAGCAATTTCGCGTGAATTCCGCCAAAGCCGCCATTGCTCATGCACAGCAAATGGTCGCCCGGCCGGGCAGCGGCGCTGACCTGCGCCAGCAGATGCGCCAGGCTGTCCGCCACCTGGGCGCGTTCGCCCATGGGCGCCAGCGCAGCCCGAGCATCCCAGTCCAGCCCGCCGGCATGGCAGAACGCCAGGTCGGCCTGCGCCAGGCTCCAGGGCAGTTGGGCGGTCATGGCACCGAGTTTCATGGTGTTGCTGCGCGGCTCGAAAATCGCCAGGATGCGTTCGTCGCTTTTTCCCGCACTGTTCAACTGGCGGCGCAGGCCATCGACCGTGGTGTGAATGGCCGTCGGGTGGTGGGCAAAATCGTCATATACCGTGATGTCGCCCCCTTTGCGCTGCACCACGCCGCGCACTTCCATGCGCCGCTTGACGTTATGGAACGACGCCAGCGCCTCGGCGGCTACTTGGGGCGCCACGCCGACATGCTCGGCCGCCGCCATGGCCGCCAAGGCATTGCGCTGGTTGTGCATGCCGCTGATGTCCCACTGCACCCGCGCCACGGCAACGCCCGCCCTGAACACCTTGAAGTCGCCAGGTTCGCCCCGCGCGCTGAAGCCACCGTGATCTGGCGTGCCGCCAAACGGCACCTGTTCGCTCCAGCAGCCCTGGGCCAGCACACGCTGCAGGCTGGCTTCGTTTGCATTGACGACCACCCGGCCCTGCGACGGAACGGTGCGGACCAGGTGATGGAACTGCCGCTCGATGGCCGCCAGGTCATCAAAAATATCCGCATGGTCGAATTCGAGGTTGTTCAAAATTGCCGTGCGCGGGCGGTAGTGAACAAACTTGCTGCGTTTGTCAAAAAATGCGGTGTCGTATTCATCGGCCTCGATCACGAAGGCATTGCCCGTGCCCAGCCGCGCCGACACGCCAAAGTTCAATGGCACGCCGCCGATCAGAAACCCGGGCTGCAGGCCGGCGCATTCGAGAATCCATGCCAGCATGGCGGTGGTGGTGGTCTTGCCGTGCGTGCCGGCGACGGCCAGCACATGGCGCGGGCCGGTGGCATGGTGCGTCGGGTGGTGAAGCACATGGCCCGAGAGCCATTGCGGGCCGCTGGTGTAGGGCTGGCCGCTGTTCAGAATAGCTTCCATCAAGGGGTATTTGGGACTGCCGTCCGGCAGGCGCGCCCGGGACACCACGTTGCCCACCACGAACACATCGGGCGCCAGCGCCATCTGGTCGGCGCCGTAGCCTTCGATCAGCTCGATGCCCAGGCCGCGCAACTGGTCGCTCATCGGCGGGTAGACGCCGGTGTCGCAACCCGTCACCTTGTGCCCCGCCTCGCGTGCCAGCGCGGCCAGGCCACCCATGAACGTCCCGCAGATTCCCAGAATATGTATGTGCATCGCCCATATTTTAGGGAGGCTATTTCAGGCCGCTATTTTTTATAAAAAATAAGCTTCCGGCGCAATCAGGATGTGCGCAAGCAGCTATATATTTCATAGCGAACGAAGATGGCCCTGAACTTTGCGGGCAGGCGCGGCCCTAATGTGGGCACAATTGCTTTCAACGCCTTCGGGCTGACTTTCAACTCCCTGACCCTTCGCTTCTGGCTCCGCAGGCCGGTCGACCCTGAAATTGAATACCCTCAAATCTGAAATTGCCGCCACGGCCGCGGCGCTGGTGGTGGAAGAAGGGCTGGAATACGGTCCGGCCAAACGCCGCGCGCTCAAGCAGCTGGCCTTGCCGGCACGCACGGCCTTGCCCGACAACGGCGAAATGGAAGACGCCGTGCGTGACTACATCGCGCTGTTTTGCGCCGATACCCAGCCGGCCGAACTGGCTGCGCTGCGCGCGCTGGCGCTGGTGTGGATGCGGCGTATGGCGTCGTTTCGGCCTTACCTGGCCGGCGCGGTCTGGCACGGCACGGCGACCCGGCTGTCGGACATCTATATCCAGCTGTTTTGCGACGATCCGAAATCGGCTGAAATCGCGCTGATCGAGCACAACGTCGATTACGAGCCGCGCACCGTGACCGGCTTTACTGGCGGCAGCGTCGAGGCGCTTTCCCTGAGCAGCCTGTGCCAGGCGCTGAATGAAAACATCGGCGTTCACCTGATGGTCTATGACCATGACGACCTGCGCGGTGCCTTGCGGCCAGATGCCAAAGGCCGTTCACCGCGCGGTGACTTGGCTGCCGTGCAAAAATTGTTGACCACCCCTTCAGGAGCCTGACCCGTGAATCGCAGAAACATGCTGTATGGCGGCGTTGCCGCTGCGGCCGCCCTGGCCGGTGCCGGCGCTGCCTGGTGGAAATTCCAGCCGCACGCGACATTGAATGGTCCGTCGGCCAAGGCCGTGAGCGATGCCTTCTGGGCAGCCAGTTTTGACTCGCCTGACGGCAAGCCCTTGGCCATGGCCAGTTTTCGCGGCAAGCTGCTGCTGGTCAACTTCTGGGCCACCTGGTGCCCGCCCTGCGTGGAAGAACTTCCACTGCTGGATTTTTTCTACCAGGAAAACAAGGACAAAAACCTTCAGATTGTTGGCTTGGCGGTGGACCAGCCGAGCGCGGTGCGTACCTGGCTGCAGACCCGTCCGCTGAATTTCCCGGTGGGCATGGCCGGCCTGGGCGGAACCGAGTTGAGCAAGTCGCTTGGCAACACGTCCGGCAGCCTGCCTTTTACCGTGGTTTTCAGCCCTGCCGGCGTGCTGCTGCATCGCAAGACAGGAAAGGTAACGCCTGAAGAACTGGTGCAGTGGACGCACCTGGTCTGATCGCCGGACTGGCGGGCGTTGCCATTCTTCGCACTGACCTGAAGTGCCCGGGGCTCGGGAGTGGCCGGCCGGCAGGTTTTGAGGGCGCCGGGTTTTGCCCTCCCGGCCACGAACTGCTGGCTTTGCCGGATACACCTTGAGGTACACTCTGGATTTTTTCGGCGCCAAGGCACTCTGCGTTGTCTGGTATTCATTATCGGATACGCGCCGTAAAGCGAAATAAGAGAAAGTAAGCGAATGAAGAGGGGAGATCGGCCCGACACGCCACCTTGCTCTTCGTTTAAACCGCGCGTCCATGGACCGCAAGCCAGCCTCCACCTCCGTTGGAAAGAATCTATGGATTTAAGAAAACTCAAAACCCTGATTGACCTTGTATCAGAGTCCAATGTGTCCGAGCTTGAAATCACGGAAGCCGAAGGCAAGGTGCGAATCGTCAAGTCCAGCGGCGTTCCGATGATGATGATGCACCAGCCTGCCATGAACATGGTGCCCAGCCACCAGGGCCAGACGGCGCCGCCGCAGGCTCCAGTGCCCGAGGCGCCAGTGGCGCAAGCTGCCGGCCATGCGATCAAGTCGCCGATGGTCGGCACCTTTTACCGCTCGTCGAGTCCCGGTTCCAATCCTTTTGTTGAAATCGGCAGCGTGGTCAAGGAGGGCGACACGGTCTGCATCATCGAGGCCATGAAGATCCTCAACGAAATCGAAGCCGACAAGTCGGGCACCGTCACCAAAATCCTTTCCGAAAACGGCCAGGCCGTCGAATATGGCCAGCCCCTGTTCATGATTGAGTGATCGGGCCTGTTGCCCTTTATCGCCAGACCGGCCGGAACGCCGGCCCCATCGGCCAGACCAGGTACTTCGACGCATGTTTAAAAAAATACTGATCGCCAACCGCGGCGAGATCGCCCTGCGCATCCAGCGCGCCTGCCGGGAACTCGGCGTCAAGGCCGTGATGGTCTATTCCGAAGCCGACCGCGAGGCCAAATACATCAAGATGGCCGACGAAGCCGTCTGCATCGGCCCCGCGCCGTCGTCGCTGAGCTACCTCAACATGCCGGCGATCATTTCGGCGGCCGAGGTGACCGACGCCGAGGCGATCCACCCGGGCTATGGCTTTCTAAGCGAGAACGCCGATTTTGCCGAGCGGGTCGAAAAAAGCGGCTTCAAGTTCATTGGCCCATCGCCCGAGTCGATCCGCCTGATGGGCGACAAGGTGTCGGCCAAGCAGACCATGCTGAAAGCCGGTGTGCCCTGCGTGCCGGGTTCCGAGGGCGCCTTGCCGGCCGATCCGGCTTTCATCAAGCGGGTGGCCAAGCAGATCGGCTACCCGGTCATCATCAAGGCCGCTGGCGGCGGCGGCGGACGCGGCATGCGCGTGGTGCACACCGAAGCCGCACTGCTCAATGCCGTGCAGATGACCAAGGCCGAAGCCGGCGCGGCTTTTGGCAATCCGGAGGTCTACATGGAGAAATTCCTGCAGAATCCCCGGCATATCGAAATCCAGATCCTGGCCGACCAGTACAAGAACGCGGTCTGGCTGGGCGAGCGTGATTGTTCCATGCAGCGCCGCCACCAGAAAGTCATCGAGGAAGGCCCGGCGCCCGGCATCCCGCGCAAGTTGATCGAGCGCATCGGTGCGCGCTGCGTGACAGCGGTCAAGAAGTTTGGCTACCGTGGCGCGGGCACCTTCGAGTTCCTTTATGAGGACGGCGAGTTCTATTTCATCGAGATGAACACACGGGTCCAGGTCGAGCATTCGGTCACCGAATGGATCACCGGCATCGACATCGTCAGGACGCAGATCATGGTAGCGGCCGGTGAGCGCCTGCCCTTTGCCCAGCGCGACATCCAGATCAGGGGACATTCCATCGAATGCCGCATCAATGCCGAAGACCCGTACAAGTTCACGCCTTCGCCGGGACGCATCACCAACTGGCACCCGCCGGGCGGCCCCGGCGTGCGCGTGGACTCGCACATTTATTCCAACTATTTCGTGCCGCCCAACTACGACTCGATGATCGGCAAGATCATTGTGCATGCCGACACGCGCGAGCAGGCGCTGGCGCGCATGAGTGCAGCACTGGGCGAAACCGTGGTTGAAGGCATCAGCACCAACATTGCGCTGCACCGCGAACTCATGGTGGATGCCAAGTTCATGAGCGGCGGCACCAACATCCACTACCTCGAAGAGTGGCTGTCCAAGCGTGAACGCTGAAGAGATGGCCCCCACGGTCGCTCACTGCGTGTGCTTCCTGCCCCCCGAGGGGGCCGCTGCGCCTGCGGTCTGGCAAAGCCAGCCCCACGGCCCTGGCTGGGAGGGAAAGCCCCCACGGTCGCTCACTGCGTGTAGCTTCCTGCCCCCCGAGGGGGCCGCTGCGCCTGCGGTCTGGCAAAGCCAGCCCCGCGGCCCTGGCTGGGAGGGAAAGCCCCCAAGATCGCTCACTGCGTGGAGCTTTCTGCCCGAGGAGGCCGCTGCGCCTGCGAACTGGCAAAACCAGCCCTGCGACCCTGGTTTGAGCAGACTGTTGTGGACAAATGATGTTTGAAATAATCTTGCTAGCCCCTGTTGCCCAGGTCGAAACCCTCAGCGATGCGCTCGACGCGCTGGATGCGCTCAGCGTCTCCGTGGAAGACGCCGATGCCCACACGCCGGCCGAACAAGCCCTGTTTGGCGAACCCGGCATGCCGCCGCCCAAGGCGGGTTGGGAGCGCTCGCGCATTGTGGCGCTGTTTGCTACCGATTCCTTGGCGCGTGAAGCGGCGAACCTCTTGCAGATGCAGGATTTTTTTGCCGGCTGCCAGTTGGTCGCCATCCAGATGGTCCCCGAACAGGACTGGGTGCGGCTGACGCAGTCGCAGTTCACACCGGTCGAGATCACGCCGGAATTCTGGATCGTGCCGACCTGGCATGAACCGCCGGCGCAGGCGAAGCAAGTGATCCGGCTCGACCCGGGGCTGGCGTTTGGCACCGGCACGCATCCGACGACACGGATGTGCCTGCGCTGGATTGCTGGCCAGGGTGTTGCCGGGAAACCATTGGGCCGGGTGTTGGACTACGGCTGCGGCTCCGGCATTCTGGCCATCGGCGCTGCCAAGTTTGCCGCTCAGGAAATCGATGCCGTCGATATCGACGAGGCCGCTGTGGAATCGACCCGCGCCAACGCCCAGGCCAACCATGTGCAGCTGCAGACAGGCCAGCCCGACAAGGCTGTGGGCCTTTACCAGACGGTGCTGGCTAACATTTTGGCCACGCCCCTGCGCGTGCTGGCGCCACTGCTGTGCGCGCATGTGCAAGCAGGTGGCAACCTGGTGCTGGCCGGCATTCTGGATCGTCAGGCCGATGAATTGAAGGCTGCCTACCTGCCTTATTGCCAGCTGGAGGTTCATGATGCGCAGGAAGGCTGGATCCTGATGACGGCGCAGTTCTGAGCGTGCTGGCGTAACCCAGCGTCTGGCCCGGTGTGTCTTCGCAACTTTTCAACCCATTGCGCCCGATGAGCCAGATCACCCGCTGCCCTTCCTGTGCGACGATGTTCAAGTTCGTTGCCGGCCAGCTCCAGGCGGCGCAAGGCTGGGTGCGCTGTGGTCAGTGCGGCGCAGTGTTTGAAGCGTCGCTGCATCTGGTTTCAAGCAGTACGGGCGGGGCGGATGCACTGCCGCACGCCTTGCAAGACTTGGCGGATAAAACCGCCTTGCCGCCGGAGAAGGTTCCGTTATTTCCTCTGCCTGGTCATGCGACTGGCTGGCCGCCGGAATCCATCAAGGAACCTGCCGATGGTGCGTCTGCCGTAGCACCGATGCAGCCTGCTGCTTCAGTTAGCCATGACATTTCACGCATGCCCTTGCCTGACGAAAAGCCGGTCACGCATGCGCTTCGTACAGGCTCCGAAACTGTCGATCTTTTGGCTGGGAGTCAGGGGCGGCATGAGCCGGTCTTCAGTGCCGAGGGCTTCAATTTCAAGCCTTTCGCTGCGACGCCACACGCTAGCGGGCAGGATCTACAGGATTCTGCGTTGCGGCAGGATTCCCGGGAATTTCCCGATGTGTCCTTCGTTCGCGAAGCGCAGCGCGAGAATTTCTGGACGTCGCCGCTGGTTCGCAGCGTACTGTGCGTGATCTGCCTGGTGCTGGCACTCGCATTGGTGCTGCAATGGGCTGTCCGGCAAAAGGATGCTTTGGCCGCGCAGGCGCCACGACTTGCGCCCTGGCTTCAGGCCATGTGCCGCCCCTTGGGCTGTGAGGTCAGGCCATTGCTGCGCATTGAATCGCTGGTGATCGAAAACGCCAGCTTCAGCCGGACCGGCCCCGATGCCTATCGCCTGAACTTCACCCTCAAGAATACCGGCGATGCGAACCTCGAAATTCCGGCGCTGGAAGTCACCCTGACCGACAGCCATGACCAGGCCGTGGTGCGCCGGGTGGTGATGCCAGCTGAGTTTGGTGCTACGGCCACCACGCTCGCTGCCTATTCGAAGCTGGCTGGCGCCTTGATCCTGACAGTCGATGGCGCTGGCGGGCAGGGGCCTGCACCTGCGGTGCAAACTGGTTTCCTGCCGGTGGCCGGCTACCGTATCCTGGCTTTTTATCCCTGAACTGAATCGAGAACTGAATGTCTTCTGTAATTTGTGGCTCCCTGGCCTTTGACAACATCATGAGCTTCGAGGGCCGGTTTGCCGAGCAGATACTGCCCGACCAGCTGCACATCCTGAACGTGTCCTTCCTTGTGCCCGCGCTGCGCCGCGAGTTTGGCGGTTGTGCCGGCAACATCGCCTACAGCCTCAAGCAACTGGGTGGTTCGCCGCTGCCCATGGCGACCGTGGGCATTGACGGCGCCGACTACCTGGAACGCATGCGGGCGCAGGGTATCAGCACCGAATTTGTTCGCATGGTCGATGATCTCTATACCGCGCAGGCGATGATCATGACCGATCGCGACAACAACCAGATCACGGCTTTTCACCCCGGCGCCATGACCCAGGCCCATGTCAGCCGGATTGAGGCGCGCAGCGACATCAAGCTGGGCATGATCTCGCCTGATGGCCGCGATGCCATGCTCCAGCATGCAGAACAGTTCAAGGCCGCCAGCATTCCCTTTGTTTTTGACCCTGGCCAGGGTCTGCCCATGTTTGACGGTCAGGAGCTGGCACATTTTGTCGATTTGGCAAGCTGGGTCACGGTCAATGATTACGAAGGCCGGATGCTATGCGATCGGACCGGCTTGTCATGCGCCGAGTTGTCACGCCGTGTGCAAGGCCTGGTGGTAACACTGGGCGCAGAGGGCTGCGAAGTCTGGGTTGATGGCGAAAAGACCCTGGTACCACCGGTAAAAGCCAGCGCGGTGGTGGATCCGACAGGTTGCGGCGATGCGTTCCGTGGCGCGCTGCTGTTTGGACTGGAACAAGGCTGGTCGTTGGTCCGTTGCGCGGCGCTGGGGAACCGGGCAGGTGCGCGCAAGATCGCCAGCCGCGGCGGGCAGAACTATTTGTTGGATTTGGCTGAAATTAGTGTTTAGCGCAAATGGATTGAGCGCTTCTAGCTATAAAAAAAGTAGCATAAAGTCTGGCGATTGGGTATTAGCTGGTCAGGCAGGACATTTTTCCGAATTCGTTTTTCGGCGGATGGCACACGTTACGCTAAAGCGAAGGCCGTGACCGGCCTGCTGGCAATGCTGAAATTGCAAAGCGCATGTCGGTATAAAAGAATACATTGAAAAAGCCCGACGTTTTGCAACATCGGGCTTGGGGCGCAAGGCCTGAAAAACTTAAGGCTTGCTGCCCTTTGGGAAGGGCCAGGACGCCTGCGGGCTGATGGTTGTCTGAGCCGTTGGCGTGGCTGCCTGCGTCTTGGCGGCAGGTTTTTTCTCTGATTTCTCGACTTTTTCCGCTTTCACCGCTTTTTTTGCCGCCGGCTTTTTTACTGCTTCAGCGGTTTCTGCCGGCTTGGATTCGGCTTTTTTTGCAGCGGATTTTTTGGCCGTTGCGGCTTGAACGGCTGGCTTTTCAGCCGCTCCCGTTTTGGGCGCTGCTTTCGCAGGGTCCACTTTTTTAGCCGCTGCCGGTGTCGCAGGAGGCTTTGCCGCTGCGGTTTCAGGTGACTTGACCGCGGCTTTTACGGCTGCCTTTTTCGCCGCTGGCTTGGGAGCTGCAGCAGGTTTTGCGGCTGGAGCGGGTGCCGGCGTCACTTTTTCAGCTGCTGCCTTTTTCGCCGGGACTTTTGCCGCCGCTTTCTCTGGTGCCTTGGCAGAAGATTTTGCCGGAGCCTTTTTGGCCGCCGGCTTCGGAGCCGCAGTTGTTGCTTGCGCCGGTGCTGGCGCAGCTGTAGCGGTCACTTTTTTGGGTGCTGCTTTCGCAGGAGCGGCTTTTTTTGCCGCTGGTTTTTTCGCAGTTGCCATGGTTTTCTCCTCGATCAGTTTGCAAAAAGCACTTCGTCTGGGGTGCAGGCGAAGTGATTCGCGGCATGGGGCCTTCGGATCACCGGGCCCCGTGCCGCAAACACAGGCGCAACGGTCCCGGCGCACTCTGGGGTGCTGGCCTGGACCATTGCGAATCTAAAAATCATTGTTGTGTGGACCTTGTGCTTTTTGTCAATCGTATGCTGTCAATCCCAGGAGAGAGCACCGCCAGACTGGTATTCGATCACACGAGTTTCAAAGAAGTTGCGTTCTTTTTTCAGGTCAATCATTTCGCTCATCCACGGGAACGGATTTTCCTCGTTTGGAAAAAGCGTTTCAAGTCCGATCTGCGTGGCACGGCGGTTGGCGATGTAGCGAAGGTAACCTTTGAACATGGAGGCGTTGAGGCCCAGTACGCCGCGCGGCATGGTGTCTTCGGCATAGCGGTATTCGAGTTCTACGGCTTTCATGAAGAGGGCGTTGATCTCGGCCTTGAACTCGGCAGTCCAGAGATGGGGATTTTCCAGCTTGAGCTGGTTGATCAGGTCGATGCCAAAGTTGCAGTGCATCGACTCGTCGCGCAGGATGTACTGGTACTGCTCGGCCGCGCCGGTCATTTTGTTTTGCCGACCCAATGCCAGAATTTGTGTGAAGCCAACATAGAAGAACAGGCCTTCCATCAGGCAGGCAAACACGATCAGTGACTTGAGCAGGGTCTGATCTGCTTCGGGCGTGCCAGTCTTGAAGGTTGGATCGGAAATCGCTTCGATGAACGGGATCAGGAACTGGTCCTTGTCCTTAATGGACTGCACTTCGTTGTAGGCGTTGAATATCTCGGCCTCGTCCAAACCCAGCGACTCGGTGATGTACTGGTAAGCGTGGGTATGAATGGCTTCCTCGAAGGCCTGGCGCAGCAAAAACTGGCGGCATTCGGGCGCGGTGATATGGCGGTAGGTGCCCAGCACGATGTTGTTGGCAGCGAGCGAGTCGGCTGTCACGAAAAATCCGAGGTTACGCATGACGAGCCGGCGCTCGTCATCGGTCAGGCCGTTGGGGTCTTTCCACAGCGCGATATCGCGGGTCATGTTGACCTCCTGAGGCATCCAGTGGTTGGCGCAGGAGGACAGGTATTTCTCCCAGGCCCACTTGTACTTGAATGGCACCAGCTGGTTGACGTCGGTCTGCCCGTTGATGATCCGCTTGTCGGACGCCTTGACGCGCTTTGCCTTTGCGGCAGGCGCAGGCGCTTCAGCCGCTGGATGCGCTAAAGGAGCATGAGAAGGCGACGTGACATCCGCTGAGCGGCTGGCTGGCAAGTCGCTGGGGTAGGAAATCTGCAAAGATGGTTTGACTTCTTCGTCCCAGGTCAACATAGGAAATTCCAATACTTGAAGATTATGAAAGCAGCGGTGAAAAATGAAAAGTGTTGATTCGCGCCGCTACGGAGTTTTGTTATGCAGTTGCACCGGCTTTTTGCGTCCGATTCAAAGCGAGTCGAACAGAAAATTCCGGTCAGCAACGCGCAAATTTTTTATTGACAGGCTTCGCAGCCTGGATCGTCAATCGCGCAGAACTTGATGTCGGTTGCAGGTGACGCGCTCATCTGTGCCTGCGCGGCTGCCGCTGCCTTGTCGATGGCGCTCATGCCCGCGGCCGCCGTTTGCGAACCTGAAGAAACAGAGTTCATCTTGCCGGCGGTGACGGTTGATTTCTCGACGTGCGTGGCACTTTGGGTGCGCAGGTAGTAGGTTGTTTTCAGGCCCCGAACCCAAGCCAGCTTGTAGGTTTCGTCCAGCTTCTTGCCCGAGGCGCCGGCCATGTAGATGTTGAGCGACTGCGCCTGGTCAATCCATTTCTGGCGGCGCGATCCGGCTTCCACCAGCCACGAGGTTTCGATTTCAAATGCCGTGGCGTACAGCGACTTGATGTCCTGGGGCACGCGGTCGATGGGCCGCAGCGAGCCGTCGAAATGCTTCAGGTCCACCACCATCACGTCGTCCCACAGGCCGAGCTTTTTCAGGTCGCGCACCAGGTAGTGGTTGATGACGGTGAACTCGCCCGACAGGTTGGACTTGACCGACAGGTTGCCGAAGCAGGGTTCGATGCAGGCATCGACGCCGATGATGTTGGAAATCGTCGCGGTGGGGGCAATGGCGACGCAGTTTGAGTTGCGCATACCGTCTTTTGCAATCTTTTGGCGCAGCGCGTCCCAATCGAGCGTCGCGGAGCGGTCCACTTCGACATAGCCGCCGCGTTCCTTGGCCAGCATGTCCAGCGTGTCGAGCGGCAGGATGCCCTGGTCCCACAGCGAGCCCTTGTAACTGGCGTACTGGCCGCGTTCTTTGGCCAGCTCGGTCGAGGCCCAGTAGGCGTGGTAGCAGATCGCTTCCATCGAGGTGTCGGCAAATTCGACAGCCGCCTGCGACGCGTAAGGAACGCGCAGCTCGTACAGGCAGTCCTGAAAGCCCATCAGCCCCAGGCCGACCGGGCGATGCTGCAGGTTGGAATGACGCGCCTTTTCCACGGCGTAATAGTTGATGTCGATCACGTTGTCCAGCATGCGCATGGCCGTGGTGATGGTCTTTTTGAGCTTGTCGTGGTCGAGCGCGCCGTTCTTCAGGTGCTGGACCAGGTTGATCGAGCCGAGGTTGCAGACGGCGGTTTCGGTCGCGCTGGTGTTCAGCGTGATCTCGGTGCACAGGTTGGACGAATGCACGACGCCGGCATGCTGCTGCGGCGAGCGGATGTTGCAGGCGTCCTTGAAGGTGATCCACGGGTGGCCGGTCTCGAACAGCATCGACAGCATCTTGCGCCACATGTCGGTGGCCTGCAGCTTGCGGGACGGCTTGAGTTCGCCGCGCTCGGCGCGCGCTTCATAGGCGACATAGGCCTTTTCAAACTCGTGGCCGTACTTGTCGTGCAGGTCGGGCGTGTCGGACGGCGAGAACAGTGTCCAGCTGCCTTTTTCCATCACGCGGCGCATGAACAGGTCGGGAATCCAGTTCGACGTGTTCATGTCGTGCGTGCGGCGGCGGTCGTCGCCGGTGTTCTTGCGCAGTTCCAGGAATTCCTCGATGTCCAGGTGCCAGGTTTCCAGGTAGGCACAGACTGCGCCCTTGCGCTTGCCGCCCTGGTTGACCGCCACGGCGGTGTCGTTGACGACTTTCAGGAAGGGCACGACGCCCTGCGATTCGCCATTGGTGCCCTTGATGTGGGCGCCCATGGCGCGCACCGGCGTCCAGTCGTTGCCCAAGCCGCCGGCAAATTTGGACAGCAGCGCGTTTTCCTTGATCGCGTCGTAGATGCCGCCCAGGTCGTCGGCCACGGTGGTCAGGTAGCACGATGACAGCTGCGAGCGCAGCGTGCCGGCATTGAACAGCGTCGGCGTACTCGACATGAAGTCGAACGACGACAGGATTTCGTAGAACTCGATCGCGCGCTCTTCACGATTTTGTTCATTGAGCGACAGGCCCATGGCCACGCGCATGAAAAAGGCTTGCGGCAACTCGATGCGCTGCTTGCGAACGTGCAGGAAGTAGCGGTCAAACAGCGTTTGCAGGCCAAGGTAGTCGAACTGAAGGTCGCGTTCAGGCTTGAGCGCCGCGCCCAGGCGCGCCAGGTCGAACTGCTGGAGTTTTTCGTCCAGCAGTTCGTTTTTCACGCCCTTGGCGATGAACTCGGGAAAATAACTCGGGTAGCGCAGCACCATGGCTTCATGGTTGACTTCCTCGCCCAGCACTTCTCGGCGGATGGTGTGCATCAGCAGGCGCGCGGTGGCGTAGGTGTAGTCGGGGTCTTTTTCAATCAGCGTGCGGGCCGCCAGGATGGACGCCTTGTAGACCTCGTCGATGGGCACACCGTCATAGAGGTTGCGCATGGTTTCCGAAACAATCGGGTCGGGCTTCACGTCGGCGCCGAGGTTGGCGCAGGAGGCCTGGATCAGCGCCTGCAGGTTGGCAATGTCGAGCGCCACCCGCTTGCCGCCATCCATGACATGCAGTTGCGGCACGGCAGGCGTCTGGGCCTGCAGTTGCCGGGTTCGTTCCTGGTTGTGCTTTTCGCGGTACAGCACATAGGCGCGGGCGATTTCGTGGTGACCGCCGCGCATCAGGCCAAGTTCAACCTGGTCCTGCACATCCTCGATGTGGAAAGTGCCGCCGCTGGGGCGTGAGCGCATCAGCGCGCGAACGACGGCCTGGGTCAGGGTGTCGACGGTTTCGCGCACACTGGCCGATGCCGCGCCCTGGGTGCCATGAATGGCTAGAAAAGCCTTCATCATGGCAACGGCAATCTTGTGCGGCTCGAATGCGACGACCGAGCCATTGCGGCGAATGATCTGGTAGTTGGCCAGCGCGCCGGAAACAGGCAGTTCGGTGTTGCGGGCAGAACTGCTGACGGGAACACTGGATGAATGGGGCACGGCGTAGGGTGCTGTTTGCATGATTTCCTCTGAATTTTTTGTGGTGGACAAGTGATATGCGGGATCAGTAAAAAGAAGATGCCTGTCGAAAACCAGCGTTTCGACAGACTGGTTTTCTCTTCAATTGGGTGACCAGTCCCAAATGGGCTGATTGATGGTTAAGCACTATACCTAGTGTCTGACGCCGCTGCAACCACTACCGGTAGTGTACCGTTGCCTGGTGTTGTCGGTATCCAACCTGGCTTTTTTATTATTTTTTAATGCCGTCAAAGAGTTCCGGTTTTCCATGCGACCTTGCGCAAGCCTGATGGAATCAGGCTTTTCGATACCAGGCCTAGTGCTGCCGCGGCTTTCCGCCGGTTTTGGTTTGCAGACGCTTATAAAGCCTCGACAGGCAAGATGTGCAGGCTGGGATCATGACATGCATGCAGGGGCCTGCAAGTCGACACACACGAGAGTGCCCTCAAGCAAGTCGGGGTAAATACCGATTGGGCAAAGCCAGTGAATCCTGCAGCAGGCGCCAGTCGAAGCCAGGTCCCGGGTCTAGTTTTCGCCCCGGCGCAATATGCTCGTGTCCAGCGATATGCGCCACGGGATAGGCCTGCATAAGCGCTGCGCACAGGCTGGCAAGTGTTTCATATTGCGGTGCTTCAAAAATGCTTCCTTCCAGGCCTTCGAGTTCGATACCAATCGAGTCGTCATTGCACTGACTTCGTTCCCGGTAAGCCGAGTGGCCGGCATGCCAGGCACGGTCGTCGCAGCCGACGAATTGCCAAAGGGCCCCTGTGCGGGTGATAAAAAAGTGCGCTGAAACCTCAAGTCCCCGGATGCCCTGGAAGTAGGGATGCGCGTCCCAGTCGAGCTGGTTGGTGAACAGGCGCTGCACGTTGCCATTGCCGAATTCCCCCGGCGGCAGGCTGATCGAGTGAATCACGACCAAATCAATTTTCGCGCCAGCAGGGCGCTGATTGACGTTCGGCGACACCATGGCCCGCGCATGCCGATACCAGCCGTGCTGCCACAAGCCAGTGCTTGGCGGCAGGCCTGCTTCAGGCAAGGTCATCGAGGGCTTCGGCCGCATCATCGTGGCCTGGCGTGGTGATTCCCAGGCGGGCAATGCGGTAGCGGATCTGGCGCAGGCTCAAACCCAGCCGGATGGCGGCAGCCGTGCGGTTGAAACCGGTTTCCTGCAATACCTTGACCAGGATGCTTCGCTCCTGCTGGTCTAGAAAATTTTGAAGATTTTCTGGAACTGCTACAGGCTGATCTGGCGGTGTGTCAACCTGCGACAGACTGTCTTCACCCAGGGCGACAGCCCGATGCAGGATATTTTCCAGTTCGCGGACATTGCCGTTGAGCGGCAGCGAACGCAGATGGGCGAGCACCGCAGGATTCAGCACGGGTACCTCCAGGCCGGATTCCTGGCAGATCCGGGCCAGCAGGGCATGGCAAAGTGCTGGCAAATCGTCCAGCCGTTCGCGCAGCGGGGGCACCGTGATCTCGATCACATTGAGCCGGTAATACAGGTCCTGGCGAAAACTGCCAACCTCGACCCCCAGTGCCAGGTCCTTGTGGGTGGCGCTGACGATGCGAACGTCGACCATGTCTTCCTGCGGCGAGCCCAGCGGCCGTACGGTGCGCTCCTGGATCGCCCGGAGCAGCTTGGACTGCATGGCCAGCGGCAGGTCGCCAATCTCGTCGAGAAACAGCGTTCCGCCCTTGGCCGCCTGAAAGTAGCCCCGCCGGTCCTGCACCGAGCCAGTGTAGGCACCCTTGCGCGCGCCAAAGAACTCGGCTTCGAGCAGGTTTTCGGGAATCGCGCTGCAGTTGACGGCCACAAAGGGATGGGCCGCACGGTGGCTGCAGCCATGCACGGCGCGCGCCACGAGTTCCTTGCCGGTGCCGGACTCGCCGCGAATCAGCACTGGCGCCATGCTGCCGGCGACCTTCACGATGCGTGACTTGACGGCTTGCATCACCGGCGTTTGACCCACCAGCTTTTGCAGGATGGCCGCCGCGTCAGGCGGTTTGCCGGGCGCCGGGACAGCCGCCCCGGCCGTCGGGCTGCGGCTATCGGCCTTGGCAAGGGCCTGGCTGACGTTTCGGGTTTCCTGCACGGCCGACGCCACCACACTGCGGAACTGCTGGAGGTCAACCGGTTTGGTGAGGTAGTCAAAGGCCCCGGCCTTCAGTGCCTCGACCGCATTTTTGGCCGAACCGTGCGCCGTGATGACCACGCAGCGTTCTGCGCGTTGCTGTTGGGCCAGTTCGCGCAGCAGTTCAAGCCCCAGCCCGTCAGGCAGGCGCATGTCGGTGATCACCGCATCGAACCGGGCGGCTCCAAGATGTTCGCGAGCCTGTTGAATCGTGCCGGCGGCTTCTATGCGGTAGCCCTGCCGAAGCAGCGTCAACTCGTACAGGGTGCGCAAGTCGGGCTCGTCGTCAACGATCAGGATGCGGGCGGGTAAGGGTAAGGGTGCGGGTGCTTGCGAATGCATGATTTTTCAGACGAGGACGGAATCCATGCTCGGCAGCTCGGTGCGCAGGCGCTGTGACGCAGGCTGGAACATGATGAAAAATTCATTGCCCTGGATATTTTCCCGCGGCACCCGCTGGTAACCGATCTGGGCGCCGTAGCGCTCGCACAGTTCGCGGCAGATATACAGGCCCAGCCCGGTAGACCGGCTTTCGGACGAGAAGAAAGGCTCGAACAGATGGGCCTGGACGGTTTCCTCCAGCGTCTGGCCATCGCTCCAGACTGACAGCCTGGCCTGGCCTGGCGCCACCCGCTGGGTGCTGACTTCAATCCCCTGGGCTGCGCCACTGGTGTAGCGCAAGGCATTGTCGAGCAGGTTGAGCATCAGGCGCCGCAAATGGTCGTCGTCAAAGCCGACTTCCGTGTTCGCGCAGTCGGTGCAGATGCGCAATTGTCCGGAGCTTGCATTTTGCCGGGCCCAATCATTCGCGATCCGCCGCGCCGCTTCGTCAAGCCACAGGCTGGTGGTCTGCGGTGCCGGAATTTCCTGCTGCGCGCGCGATATGTCGAGCACTTCATCAACGATTTTTGCCAGGCGCTGGGCGTTTTGAGCAATCATTGCGGTGAGCTGGCGCTGGCTTGCCTCTTGCAGGTCTTCTTCAAGCAGTGCATTGGCCTGTGCAATGGCGGCCAGCGGGTTGCGGATTTCATGCGCCACCGCAGTCGACATGCGCCCCATGGCCGCCAGCTTCTCAATCCGAACGCGGGCCTCCATTTCACGCAGGTCTTCCAGAAACATCACGCACAGGCTTTCATGCGGGCCGTCTCTTGACTCGGTCAGCCGGGAACGAACCTGCAGGCGTCTGGCGTTCAGGCCCGGATGGACGAGGCTGATGTTGCTTTCATACGCCGATTGTTGTGCAAAAGTATGTTGCATCAACTCGACCAATGGTTGCCAGGCTGATTGTGCGTCCAGCTTGAAAGGCGCTGGGAACGCTGTTTCCTGTGCGGCCAGCAGGCGTCGTGCCGCAGGATTGGCTGAGCGTACAAAGCCATTGCCATCCAGGACGAGCACGCCTTCCGCGAGTGTGGCCACCACCAGTTCATTGACCTGTATCTGCATGCGGGCAGCCGACTGGCTTTCCTTGGTCAGTTTTTCTTCCCGTGCGAGCCGCGTGGCCAGCTGGTTGGCGAGCAGGGCCACGAGAAAAAATCCGGAGCCGCTCAACGCTGCCTGCAAAAGACGTGCGTTGACTTCACCGCCGCCTTGCACTGCAGTCCCTGCGGCGTCGGCCAGCAGCAGCAGTGTCACGCTGGCTGCCGTGCCAAAAGCCAGCACGATGGGGCCAAGCACCGAAGCCAGCAACACCGGCAGCGCAAAAAGCGGCGTGTAATTCGGGACGCTCGCCTGGTAAAAGTTGAGCAGCGAGAACACCATCACATCCACGCCGATGGTCAATACCCAGAATCCGTCAAACGTGCTGTTCAGCGGGCGGGGGGGGGCCCAGAGGCGAACGGCCAGTGTTGCGCCAAGATAGGCAATACAGACTGCCAGCGTCCAGAAGTTCAGCGGCGTGCCCAGGGCATGGAGCGCCTCTTGCAAGATGACCAGCACGGCTGCGATGGCGACGCGGGCATTCAGGAACATGCCCCACAGTCGCCCGAAGGAGCCCTGCGCGGTTTCCGGCTCCCAGGCGCCAGCGGCGTTTTCTGTTGTGTTTCGCCAGAACAGCATCGGCCCTCTCATCTAGGCCCCGGCCTCACGACGGTGTGCCTCGCTGCAGTAAAAGCCGTCACGCCCGATCAGGGCTTCAGACTTGGCCAGGTGAACGTGGCAGACACCGCAGGCGACCATTTCGGTGATTTCTTTTTTCTCTGAGGACTTGCTTTGTGTGCGACGCGGCGGCGCTGCCTTTTTCGGACCCGGCCGGCCGCTGCGCCAGAGCCAGAAAACCACCAGGATCAGGAGAATGACGAGCAAGTATTTCATGCCCGCCTCAGGATGACTTCAAGCACAAAGCGCGAACCGGCATAGCTCAGCAGCAGCAGTCCGGAACCCAGGTAAAGCACGCGAACGGCCGTCAGGCCGCGCCAGCCCAGCCGTGCGCGCCCGATCAGCAAGCCGGCGAAGACGGCCCACGCCAGCAGTGAAAAAATCGTCTTGTGGTCCCATTTCCAGCCCAGACCGGGACCATACAGGGTTTCGGCAAACAGCCAGCCCACAGCCAAGGTGGCCGACAGCAGCACGAAGCCGGCTTCGACAAACCGGAAGGTGAGGCGTTCCAGCGTCAGCAGGGGAACGCCGGTGTCGCTTTGCTCGGCCTGCCGGATGGCGCGCTCGGCCCGCACCATCAGCCAGCCATGCACCACGGCCACCGCAAACAGCCCGTAGGAGGCAATGCCCAGGGCCCAGTGCAGAGGCAGCCACGGCGAGGCGATCACGTGGTAGCTGGTGCCCGGGAAAACCAGCGACAGGATGACGGCGGCGCTGCCCAGTCCGGCCAGCGCCCAATGGGCATGAAGCTGCGGAAACAGCCTGCGTTCCACTGCATACACCGTCAGCACCAGCCAGACCGTCATGGAGATTGCCGGGGCAAAACCAAAACGAGGAGGCGTGCCAAGCAGGGCCTCGACCAGCGTGAGCGCATGCAGTCCCCAGGCCGCCAGCAGCAGGCCGCGCAGGGCCCCTTCGCCCAGACGGGGCGTCGCCAGTGCAAGCACTGCATAGGCCGCCGCCGCACCAGCTGCCGCCCCGAGACCCCATCCACTGCTGAAAGCTAAAATCATTCGCAGAGTTTAGCGCCTGGCCCGGTCTCTTCCGGCCTTTGGCTCCCCCGCAGCGCCCGTTTCAGGACACCACTTCATGGCTACAGCCCTTACCGACAAGTTATCCCGCCTCGTCAAGGAAATGCGCGGCCAGGCCCGCATCACCGAATCCAATGTCCAGGACATGCTGCGCGAAGTGCGCATGGCGCTGCTGGAGGCCGACGTGGCCCTGCCGGTGGTGCGGGA
Source organism: Polaromonas sp. CG9_12 (assembly GCA_000751355.1). Classification (GTDB taxonomy): domain Bacteria; phylum Pseudomonadota; class Gammaproteobacteria; order Burkholderiales; family Burkholderiaceae_C; genus Polaromonas. Next base: position 2,942,546 of record CCJP01000005.1, read on the forward strand.
CTTCATTGCCCGCGTCAAGGAAAAAGCCATGGGCCAGGAGGTGATGGGCTCGCTCTCACCCGGCCAGGCGCTGGTCGGCATCGTCAGCAAGGAACTCGCCGCCACCATGGGTGAAGGCGTCAGCGACATCAACCTGGCCGCGCAGCCACCCGCCGTGATCCTGATGGCCGGCCTGCAGGGCGCGGGCAAGACCACCACCACCGCCAAGCTGGCCAAGCACCTGATTGAAAAGCGCAAGAAAAAAGTGCTGACGGTGTCGGGCGACGTGTACCGGCCGGCCGCCATCGAACAGCTGAAAGTCGTCACCAAGCAGGCCGGTGCCGAATGGTTCCCCAGCTCGCCCGACCAGAAGCCGGCCGACATTGCCCGCGCCGCGCTCGACTACGCGCGCCGGCATTTCTTTGACGTGCTGCTGGTTGATACTGCCGGCCGGCTGGCGATTGACGAAATCCTGATGGCTGAAATCAAGGAACTGCATGCCATCCTCAAGCCGGTCGAAACGCTGTTCGTGGTCGATGCCATGCAGGGCCAGGATGCCGTCAACACCGCCAAGGCGTTCAAGGAAGCGTTGCCGCTGACCGGCATCATCCTGACCAAGACCGATGGCGACTCGCGCGGCGGCGCGGCGCTGTCGGTGCGCCAGATCACCGGCGCGCCGATCAAGTTCTCGGGCACCAGCGAAAAGCTCGACGGCCTGGAAGTGTTCGACGCCGAACGCCACGCCGGGCGTATTTTGGGCATGGGCGACATCGTCGCGCTGGTCGAGCAGATGGCCTCGGGCGTCAACATGGCCGAAGCGCAAAAGCTCGCCGCCAAGATCAAGTCCGGCGACGGGTTTGACCTGAACGACTTTTTAAGCCAGCTCCAGCAGATGAAAAATATGGGCGGCTTGAGCAGCTTGCTCGACAAGCTGCCGACGCAGATGGCGGCCAAGGCCGGCGCCATCGACATGGACAAGGCCGAAAAGGACATGAAGCGCAAGGAAGCCATCATCCTGAGCATGACGCCGCTGGAGCGCCGCAAGCCCGACCTCATCAAGGCGACGCGCAAGCGCCGCATCGCCAACGGCTCGGGCGTGCATGTTCAGGAAGTCAACCGCCTGCTGGGCGAGTTCGAGCAGATGCAGGGCATGATGAAAAAGATGAAGGGCAGCGGCATGATGAAGATGATGAAGCGCATGGGCGGCATGAAGGGCATGCCGAAGTTTTGAAATGCTGGTTTTTAGATCAAAACAGGCCCTGGCGCACTCCGTATATGCGCATGACGCTATTTTTTCAATAGCATCGAGCATTTTTGGCCGTGCAGGCTGCAAAAGCGTCCCAGGTGTTCCGCAACATTCGCACCGCGCTGAAAATGTAGGACAACTACTCTACGTTGTGCCGGCTGATACTCCACCCGGGAGACGCATCCTGCGGTTCACTGGCGATGAGTTCATGGGTTTTCCCTTGGAAGTTACGAAAACTCATGTTTCGTCGCGTCCAGGCGCCCAAGCTTTGAAGCAATTCACTTCTGAAACCAAAAGGGTAATGGCTTGACTTTGAAAAAATCATGACCACACTTGACCGTTCGGCGTTTCAAATAAAACTTTCTGTTTGTTGTTGCCGAAATCTGTAAGTGGTTACCCGCTGACTCCCATGAAAATCAGGTTCTACCCTGCGATCATCGGCAGATGGTTTGTTCAAGGAAAGGTCATTGATTGCAGCCACATAAAAATTCCTCCTTTCCAGAAAGCCAAGAAATCCCGCAGGAGTTGGCCAGCATGCTGCGTGAAGCCAATGAGCACTTGGTGATTGCTTCCTTGCGGGCGCAGGATTTGCAGGATCAGGCCGAAGCCTCGGTGGAGCGGCAGACAGAATTCTTGTCGATGCTGGCGCACGAATTGCGCAACCCGCTGGCGCCCATCGCACTGGCGGCCGAAATGCTCGGAAAAATTTCCACGGCCCATCCGCTGCTGCCTGACATCCAGCAAATCATTGCCCGGCAAATCGCCCACATGAAGCGGCTGCTGGAAGACTTGCTGGACGCAGCGCGTGTCAACAGCGGAAAAATCACTCTTGAAAAAGGCTTGCTGGTGCTGAGCGGCATTGTGCAAAGCGCGGCTGAAATCAGCCAGCCGCATTTCCTCAAGCTCGGCCAGCAACTGATCGTTGACCTGCCGGACGAGCCCGTCACGCTTGAGGGCGACGGAGTGCGCCTGTTGCAGGTGTTCTCCAACCTCCTGATCAATGCCAGCAAGTTTTCGCCGCGCCAGGCATCCATCACCGTGTCGGCGCGCCTGTCTGAGGCTGGCACGGTGCGCATTTGCGTGAAGGACCAGGGCATCGGCATTGATCCAAAAGTCCAGCCTTTCATTTTTGACCTGTTCACGCAGGCAAGCAACACGCTGGACCGTTCGCAAGGCGGGCTGGGCATCGGGCTGTCCATGGTGCGTACGCTGGTGCAAATGCATGGCGGCACTGTGCAGGTACGCAGTCAGGGAGTGGGTTGCGGCAGCGAGTTCATCGTTGAGCTGCCAGTGTCCGCACAAGCCATGGCCTCTGAAGCCCACCTGACCATCGATGCCCATCCGGCCCGGCCTTGCCGGATACTGGTGATTGAAGACAACCTTGATGCCAATGCAACGCTCAATAGCTGCCTGACGCTCTATGGTCATGCTGTCGATTCTGCCTACAACGGCCTGGACGGGCTTGCCATGGCAAAAGACGGTCTTTACGACATCGTGGTCTCCGATATCGGCTTGCCGACCATGAATGGCTATGAGGTGATCCGCCGAATCCGGGCGCTGCAGCTGGTGCCCAAGCCTTTCTGCGTGGCCATCACAGGCTACGACCAGCAGGGCTACCTGGTCCATGCCAAGGAAGTGGGTTTCGACCATTATTTGATCAAGCCGGTTTCCATGGAGATGCTGGAGGCGCTGATTTCAAAAAATTTCCCTTCAGACGCCATCACCTGACCCATGGAAAATACTGAACCTACGCGCAGCCAACTGATAGAAGCGGCGCTGACCACGCTTCCTGAAACGGTGGCAAACGTTACCCTGCACCTTTGGGAGCGGCTGGCGCCCCAACTGATTTCAATCATTGGCGAGGGCGGTTTCAAGCCGCTTTACACGCGCAGCCTGCGCCTGGCGTCCAGGCAGCATCCCTGGATTGCGCCAGACCTCACAAAATCTGCCATCCAGGAGCGTTTCACTCACTTGCAGGCCGTCCTTTCGCAGCAGGATGCAGCCGAGGCCCGGTTGGGCAGCCTGGCGCTATTCACCATTTTTCTGGATGTACTGGCTTCATTGATAGGCGAGGAATTAACAACTCATCTTTTGCACTCGGCCTGGAATGACAAGACTTTCGACACATCCGCTAAGGACTTTCCAAAATGAGTAAAAAAGTAACCATACGCCAACTGGCAACAGGGGTTGCCGGACTGGATGAACTGCTGGGCGGTGGCATACCGGAATTTTCCTTCAACCTGATTGCCGGCACGCCCGGCTCGGGCAAGACCACGATGGCGCACCAGATCATGTTCTCGCTGGCCAACCCGGACCGGCGCGCGCTGTTTTTTACCGTGCTGGGCGAGCCGCCGCTCAAGATGCTGCGTTATCAGCAGCAGTTTCCCCACTTTGACATCGACAAGATCAACACGTCCATCAAGTTTGTCAACCTTTCGGGCGACCTGCTCGACGGAGAATTTGACCGCGTGCTGGCCCGCATCGTTGAAGAGGTGGAAATCTTTTCGCCCAGCCTGGTGTTCGTGGATTCGTTCCGTTCGATGGTGCAGCCGGTCAGGGATTTCAGAGACGACAGTGCGTGGGGATTGCAGCACTTCATTCAGGCGCTCGGTGTGCAGATGACCAGCTGGCAAGCTACAACTTTTCTGATCGGCGAATACCCTGCGCAGGAAGAAAATTCCAGCCCGGTATTCACCGTGGCTGACGGCATTGTCTGGATGTCCCAGCATGTCTACCGCGACGCGATGGTGCGCAAGCTGCAGGTGGTCAAAATGCGGGGTCAAGCGCAGCGGCCCGGTTTGCACACCTTTCGCATCACCGATGAGGGGGTCGAGGTGTTCCCGCGCGTCATTCTGAAGGACGACGGCAGCCAGAAAAAACAATTACCCAGCAACCAGCGCCTGACGATGGGCGTGCCGCTGCTCGACAAGATGATGGGCGGGGGCCTGCCGGTGGGTTATTCCCTGCTGGTGGTGGGACCAAGCGGCAGTGGAAAAAGCGAGCTAAGCACCGAGTTTCTGGCCGCAGGTGTGCGGCTGGGCGAGTCGGGGGTGATTGCCGCATTTGAAAAAAGCCCCAGCCAGTTGCTCGACAGCCGGCTTCAGAAGCTGATTGAAAGCGGCAAGGTGTCGGTCATTGACACGCGCGCGCTTGACCTGTCTATCGACGAAATCATGCATGACCTGGTCAGCCTGATCAAAAGAACCAAGGCCAAGCGGGTGGTGATTGATTCGCTGTCGGCGTTCGAACTGGCGCTGGCGTCAATTTTTCAAGAGAACTTTCGCGAGTCCCTGTACCGCCTGACGTCGGTGCTGACCAACATGGGCGTGACGGTCTTGATGACCGCCGAGCTCGAAGACCGCTACACCGACCTGCGCTTTTCGTCGTACAGCAATGCGTTTTTGACCGATGCCATCTTGATGCTGCGCTACGTTGAACTTGGCGGGCAGTTCAAGCGCGTGATCTCGGTCGTGAAGGTTCGGGCCAGCAACCACAGCAAAGAAATTCGTTTCTTTGACATCGCCGATGACGGTATCAAGATCGGCAAGGCGCTGACAAACTACCATGGAATCTTGTCGGGCCAGCCCACCTTGCGTGATGAGTCTGACCCCAAAACGCCGGCTTGAGTTGGTGCCGGGAGCCTGCCCTGCATTGGGGCAGCGGGGTCTGCTTTCTTACGCCTTGGCCTGCGGCGCAACCGGCGCGTGCGGGAGTTTGACGGTAAATACCGTGCCGGAATGCTCGTTCGACGCCACCGTGAGGGTGCCGCCGTGGGCCGTGGTGATTTCCCGGGCAATGAAAAGCCCGAGCCCAAGGCTGCTGGAGGGAGCGCCTTCCTGCAACCCAGTTTCCACCGAGAGTTGAACCAGGGGGTCGAAAATGGCCTGGAGCGATGCGGCCGGAATCACCGGGCCGTGATTGCACACCTGTACCGTGATCGAATCGGCTTCGCCCCGGGCCGTGATCGTGACCGCGCGCGTGTCGTCGCGGTACTGCGCTGCGTTGTTGAGCAGGTTTGAAAAGAGCTGCTGCAGGCGCGCACTGTCGAAAGCGCCCGACAAATCACCCGACGCTTCCAGTTCAAAAGGGCAGTCCGGGTAGCCGGCCTGGGCGTCATCCAGTGCCGCCTGGCAGATGCTGGCCATGTTCTCGGGGCGCAGGGTAAGCGGGATTTCGCCCCCCAGTTGCGTGCGCGCGTATTCCAGCAAATCCTTGACCATGGCGGTCATGTTGGCGGCGCTGCGGGCCACGCGGGCGCCCATCTCCCGGGTGCCTTCCGTGCCAATGGCGGGACGCATCAGGTAGCTTCCCGCCAGCTTCATCGTGAACAGCGGGCTGCGCAAGTCGTGGCCCAAAATGGCCAGGAAGGTGTCGCGCGTGCGGTCGGCGTTTTCAGAATACGTCACCACCGATTGGGCCAGCGCCTGGTCCATGGCTTCGTTGAAGCGCATCATGTCGGTCACGCTTTCGGGCGTGCCCAGTTGCATGTGCGGCATCCACAGCCGGAGCACGGTGGCGCGCAAGGCGCGGTATTCAGCGGTGAGCTGGGTCAGTGTGAAACCGCTGGCCTGGCGCAGTGTGCCGTGAATGGCTGCCGCGCTCTTCTTGCTGACGTTTTCATCGGCCTGGCCCTTGGACTTCTCAGTCTGCTGCGCTGCCGTCTGGTGCGTTTCAATGTCAACGACGATTGCCTGCAGGATTTCCCCGGCATGGTCGCGCAGGATGTGATGCGGCGGGGCAGGCGATGCCGCAAACAGCGTTCGGGCAAAAGCGTCCCACTCGACAAGGATTTTCTCAAGATGGGCGGTGATGAACGTTGAGAGTTTCATGGGTCGTTTGAGTAACCCATCAGAGAAGGGCGGGTTGATGTCTTGGGCATTGCTTTGCTGACAAAATATAGGCATAAGTTACATTTTATCAATTTTATTGTTTCTATGGTTTTCCGGGTTACTCAAAGCCAGCAAAAGCAGCAAGAGCCTTTTTTTAAAATAAAAAAGGCTCTTGCGCTTATTCCACCTGCTTCTCTAGCTATGAAAAAAATAGCATCCTGCAAAATTTGTTATTGCGCGCTTGACCCTCAGGCTGCTTTCAGTCGCGGCTTGGCAAGCTGGCTGGCATGCAGCCAGGCGCGGCGCAGCACGGCGGGCGAGCGCGTTTCTTCCGGAATCAGCAAATAGTTCTGCGCCCGCATCGCCGTGCCCACGCCGACCTTGCTGGTCAGGACCGTCATCGGAATCGACAGCAGCAGTGGCAAGCCGACCGGCAGCAGCCAGATGAGCGCGCTGGCGTCGATCATCGCAATGCCGGCGGCGAGCACCAGGACCACGCTGCTCATGGGCGCAAGCTGCGCCAGCGCATGGCGCCATGGCACGGCGGCGGCTTCGCGCGGGGGCGATTTCCATTCCAGCTTCAGGCCTGTGAGCGCGATGACGACGAACAGCGAGTGCGCCAGCATGCGGATGGGCGCCTGGAGCAACGCGATCAGCGTCTCGAGCAGTGCGCTGCGCAGCAGGCTGGCGGTGCCGCCATAAGCCTGCTGCTGGCCCTTGAACAGCACAGCCACGATGCCCAGGATGCGCGGCAGGAACAGCATGGACAGCGTCCAGGCCCACAGCGACAGCAGTTCGCCGGGCAAAACATCCCAGTTGCTGACCATCGGCGAGCCCGACAGCCACAACGCCGTGCCCATGGTCATGAAGCACAGCCACAGCGGCGCCGACAGGTAGGCCATGGCGCCGGTGGCAAACATCGAGCGGTGCACCGGGTGCATGCCGGGCTCGGCGATCAGGCGCGAGTTCTGCAGGTTGCCCTGGCACCAGCGGCGGTCGCGCTGCAACTCGGCCAGCAAATCAGGCGGCTGCTGCTCGTAGCTGCCGATCAGGTCGGCGACCAGCCAGACGTGGTAGCCAGCGCGGCGCATCAAGGCGGCCTCGACGAAGTCGTGCGACATGATGCTGCCGGCCATGCCGCCGGTGCCCTTGATGCGGTCCAGCGCACAGTGCTGCATGAAGGGCTCGATGCGGATGATGGCGTTGTGGCCCCAGTAGTGGGACTCGCCCATCTGCCAGAACTGCATGCCCAGCGTGAACAGGCGGCCGGTCACGCGCGAGCCGAACTGCTGCGCCCGCGCATGCAGCGTCACATGGCCGATGGCCTGGGTGGCGGTCTGGATGATGCCGGCGCTGGGGTTGGCTTGCATCAGCTTGACCATGGACACCAGGCAGTCACCACTCATCACGCTGTCGGCGTCGAGCACCACCATGTAGCGGTAGTCCTTGCCCCAGCGGCGGCAAAAGTCGGCCACGTTGCCGGCCTTGCGGTCGGTGCGGCGCTTGCGCAGGCGGTAATAGACCTCGATCTGCGGCTGGTCGGGCTGACTGGCGAGCTGGCCGCGCAGATATTCCCAGGCAGCGCGTTCGGCCTTGATGATCGCCGGGTCGTTGCTGTCGGACAGCACGAAGACGTCGAAAGCCTGCACGTGTGCCGTCCCCGCGACCGATTCGCAGGTGGCCCGCAGGCCGGCGAACACGGTGCTCACGTCCTCGTTGCAGATCGGCATGATGATGGCCGTGCGCGTGGCCTTGTCCAGCGTATGGTGCTGCACCTGTTTGCTTGAGAGGGTGTGCGCGTCGCCGAACAGCGTGACGTAAAAACCCATCATCGCCGTCATGAAACCGGTGACCACCCAGGCCGACAGCAGCGCAAACAGGCCGAGCTGGCCGTATTGCAGGAAGGCGTTGTCATAGACCGGCTGCATGTCGGCAAACAGCGCCGTCGCCATCACCGTGCTGATCAGTGTCAAGAGCATGAACACTGTGCGGCGGCGCCTGGCGGCATGCTGCCACGGCGCCATCGCCTTGGCGGATGCCGGTTGTTCGAGCGTCTTGCGGCCGGTGAGCCTGAGCACCGGCAGCAGCGCCGCCGTGCCCAGGCTGTTCCAGAAACCGCGCCAGGGGCGCGGCGCCATCGAACCCCGATGTACCAGCGGCGCAGTGACCGCATTGGGATGACGCTCTTCGCGCAGCCGGCTGCGCCGATTCAGTTGGTGATCAGGTTGGTCCATGTTTCGCTCAGGGTTTGTTGGTTGTGTTGGAGAAAGGCACGCAGTTCAATCGGCTGGGCCGGCTCGGCGGCGTTAGCCGGTTTGAGGCGTTCGACCCGCAGGGTCATGCGCCAGGCGCCGGTGGCCGGGTTGCGGTAGGCCAGGCTTTCGACCACGCGGGCATTGCTGCCCGCTGTCGTGATGGCCTTGACCTTGGCGCCTTCGGGCAGGGCGTCCAGGGCCGGACCGGCGAAATCAACGACAAACTGGATCTGCTGGCCTAGCGCATCGGCGCCGAGCTTGCTGTAGCCGATGCCGCGGCGTGACTGCGTCACCCAGCCGTTGGGCGGCAACTGCTGGTTCTTGCCCTGCCAGGCGATCTGGTAGGCCAGGTCCAGCGGCTCGCCGGCGGCCGGCATTTTTTCCGGCACCCAGTAGGCGGCCACGTTGTCGTGGGTTTCGTCGGGCGTGGCAAATTGCAGCAGTTCGACACGGCCGGCGCCAAAGTCTTTCAGCGGCGTCACCCAGGCGCTGGGGCGCTGTTCGTAGCGTGCTTCGGTGTCTTCGTAGCTGCGAAAAGCCCGGTCGCGCTGCATCAGGCCAAAGCCTTTGAGTTTTTGCATGCTGAACGAAGTGACCAGCGGCGATGCCGGGTTTTGCAGCGGGCGCCAGAGCCATTCGCCCCCGCCCTTGCCGTCATCGGTGGCGATCATCAGGCCGTCCGAGTCGTGCACTTCAGGCCGGAAGTCGCCGGGACGCGGCTGGTTCTCGCCAAAGAAAAACATGCTCGTCAGCGGTGCGATGCCCAAGGTGGTGACCGGCTTGTCGGTGGGCCGCATGAACAGGCGGGCGCGCACTTCGGTCACCGTCTGCTCGCCGGGCTTGACATCAAAGCGGTAGGCGCCGGTCATGCGCTCCGAATCCATCAGGGCGTAAATTGTCAGCGGTGCGCCTTCGGCGGTGGGCTTTTCCAGCCAGTAGTCGGTGAAACGCGGGAATTCTTCCTGGCCCGGACCGGCTGTGTCCACCGCCAGGCCGCGCGCGGACAGGCCGTACAGCTGCCCGGAGCCCAGCGCCCGGAAGTAGCTGGCGCCCGAAAAAACAATCAGCTCGTCCTTGTAGGTCGGCGAGTTCAGGTTGCTGAAAAAGCGCACGCCGCCATAGCCCAGGTCGCCCCAGCTTTTCGGCGACAGCTTGTTCTTGCCAAAGTTGAAGCGGGCCGGGTTGTAAGGAATGCGCTTGGCACCAGCAGCGGTGATTTCGTGGACGCGAACCGAGTCGCCATGCCGGCCGACATGAAAAAAGTTGGCTTCATACGCCAGCTTGTCGGCGCGCCACAACGTGCTTTCCGGCTTGAAGCGGATGTCGCGGTAGTCGTCGTATTCCATCTTGGCCAGCTCGGCTGGAACGGCAAGCGAGGCGGGTTTGAATGGTGTTTTGGCGCGCTGGCTGGCGAGTTTGGCGACATCTTCGAGATTCCATGCCAGAGCCGGGCTGCTGCCCAGCGCCAGCACGGCGGCGCAGGCCACGGCTGAAAAAGCGACCCGCCAGCTTGGCGCGCCGGCAGGTTGTAAACGATGAAAAAAGGCTTGCATGGAATCACTAGGGCAAACCCTGTGCCAGCTTCTAAAAACCTTTTAAAATCAATAGCTTGTATGAAAAATATGATTTTCGGCAGTGAAAATCCGGGCAAAAAGCGCGAAAACCCCGGTTTTTGTCGCCAGCCAGCGACAAGATTCCGGGGAGGATCTGAAAGTTGTTTTAAATCAACGGCTTAGCGTGTCGCCAGAAAGCGACTCACTCCGGCGAAGGCTGCGAGCTGCCGGGCTTGAAGTGGCCGGGTGTGAGGCCGTGTTTTTGCATCAGCCGGTAAAACTCGGTGCGGTTGCGGTCGGCCAGCCGGGCGGCGTCGGCCACGTTGCCATCGGTCAGCTTGAGCAGGCCGACCAGGTAGTCGCGCTCGAAGCGCTGCTTGGCCTCGGCAAAGGTCAACACCTGGATGCTCGGCGAGCGCAGGGCGCGCTGCACCAGCGCCAGCGGCACCAGCGGCGTGCTCGACAGGGCGCAGACCTGCTCGACCACGTTGTAGAGCTGGCGCACATTGCCCGGCCAGGCCGCGGTGCTCAGGGCCTTGAGCGCCTCGGGCGCAAAGCCGCTCAGGCGCTTGTGGTACTTGGCCGCCAGCGTGACCAGGAAATGGTTGGCCAGCAGCGGAATGTCCTCGCGGCGGTCAGACAGGGGCGGCAGGCTCAATGTCACGACATTGAGCCGGTAGTACAGGTCGGCGCGGAAATCGCCGGCCTCCATGGCGGCATCCAGGTCGCGGTGCGTGGCCGAGATGATGCGTACATCGACCGGAATCGACTGGCTGGCGCCCACCGGGCGAACTTCACGCTCCTGCAGCACCCGCAGCAGCTTGACCTGCAGCGCTGTCGGCATGTCGCCGATCTCATCCAGCAGCAGCGTGCCGCCGTCGGCCGCCTGGAACAGCCCCTTGTGGTTGCTCACCGCGTCGGTGAAAGCGCCCTTGACATGGCCGAACAGTTCGGATTCGAGTAATGCCTCGGGAATGGCGCCGCAGTTGACCGCGATAAAGGGCTTGGCGGCGCGCGGGCTGGCCTGGTGGATCGCCTGGGCCAGCAGCTCCTTGCCCGTGCCGCTTTCGCCACGCAGCAACACGCTGGCATCAGTGCCGGCCACCATGTGGGCTTCGGCCAGCACTTCGGCCATGCGGCTGGAGCGGCTGATGAGGCGGGTTTGCCAGGCCTCGGCGCTGCCCTGCCGGGACGGATGGGCCGGCGCGCTCAGCGACAGCGCTTCGGCAATCTTGTCGAGCAGGCCCTTGCCATCGAAGGGCTTGGTCAGGTAGGTGAAGACGCCGCGCTCGGTGGCTTCGACCGCGTCGGGAATGGTGCCGTGCGCAGTCAGCAGGATCACCGGCAGGGAAGGGTGCAGGATGCGGATGTCGTCGAACAGCGCCAGCCCGTCCTTGCCGGGCAGGCGCACGTCGCTGAGCACCAGCTGGGGCCGCTTGAGCTGGAGCTCGGTCAGCGCGGCCTCGGCCGAAGTGACGGCTGTGACACGGTAGCCCGCTGCCGTGAGGCGCATGGTGAGCAGCCGAAGCATGTCGGCGTCGTCGTCCACCACCAGCAGGTTGGCTGCCGTTGGCGAGAGTGTGTCAAGCGCAGGACTCATGGCGCGGGCGTGCGGCCACGGCTGGCGGGTGCCGATGCAGCCGGTGCCACCGGTGCGGCTGCGCGGCTGGTCAGGCTGCGCTCAATCGCCTTGAGCGCTTCCAGCCTTTCGTTGGTCTGGTCGAGCCGGCGCTGGACCTCGCGGGTTTGCTGGTTCTGTTTTTCCAGCAGGTCTTCGAGGCGGCGCTGTTCGCCATAGCGGGCGGCCAGCAGGCGGGCCAGCGGATGCAGCACCTGGGCCTGGGCATCGGGATTGGCCAGCAGCCGCGTCAGCACCTCCTGCGCCCGTACCAGCTCCGGCGTCTGGCGCAACTGGCTGAGCACAATGGCCAGCTGCAGCTGGCTGGCCGGAAGGTAGGGATTGCCCAGCCGCGCGACTTCCTGACTCAGTTCTGCGGTGGACATCGAACGCACCCGGTCTGCATGGGCCAGCACCCGAACTACCGCGTCGCGTTCGGGCGCTGGCCCCGTGTCTGCCGAAAGCGGGGACGGCGCCGCTGCGTTGCCGTTAGCGGCGGCGGCGCTGCTGGCCGGCGTCGCCGGGGCCGGCGCTGCGGGCTGCTGAACGCCTTGCGACGGGCCCACCAGCGAGCAGGCCGTCAGCAAGGCAGCCGCCAGACCAGCGCTTGACAGGCGTAAGCCAATCCGGCCGAAGCGCGCAAAGAACTCAGCTCTTGTAAACATGGGGAAACTCGATTCTGAAATGGGAGCCCGCTTCCTGCGGCAGCAACTCGATGCGTCCGCCATGCGCGGCGATGTATTCCTGGACGATCGACAGCCCGATCCCGCTGCCGCGAACGCCACCTTGCGGCTGGCGTTCGCCCCGGTAAAAGGGCTCGAAAATCCGTTCCCGGTCCGCTGGCGCGACACCGGCACCCTGGTCCCGGATGTCGATATGCACCAGGCCAGGCTGCTGCCTCAGTGAAAGTTCAATGGTACCTTTGAGCGGCGAGTAGCGGATGGCGTTGGACAGCAGGTTGGCGAGCGCGGTACCGATTTTTTCCGGGTCCACCTCCATGTTGAGCGGTTCGCCGCTGATGTGGACCGCCAGCTCCCGGGCGCGCCATTGCAGGCGCTGCGCATCGACCTGGTCTTCGATCAACTGGAGCAGGTCAACCGTTTGCCGGCGCAGCTGGCGCGCCTCGAAAGCCGCCGTGTTGAAGCGCAGCAGATCCTCGATCTGGCTTTGCAGCACGCCGGTGTTGTGCTTGAGGATTTGCGCGATTTCGCGCTGGTCCTGGCTCAGCGGGCCGGCCACGCCGTCCTCCAGCAGCGACACGCCTTCGCGCAGCGACGCCAGCGGGGTCTTGAGTTCATGCGAGATGTGGCGCAGGAAGCGGGACTTGTCGGCATCCAGCTCCACCAGCCGCAGCCGCAGCCAGTTCAGCCGCTCGCCGACCAGCGCCAGGTCGGCGGGCCCATGGATGGCAATCACCTCGTCAAGCCGGTTCTCGCCCAGGCCGACAATGGCGTTTTCAAGCCGCTTGAGCGGCCGGGTGAACCACACGCCGAAGGCCAGCGCCATGAAGACCGCCAGCACGATGGCCCAGGTCACCTGCTGCGCCAGGTGCTGGCGACTGGTTTCGAGTTTTTCCTGCAGCGACCGGTTGCGCTGCTGGATGGCTTGCTGCACCTGAAGGGCAATGGCGGTGTTGATGCTTTCCAGCTCGCGAAATTCCTGCGCCAGCTGGTGCTCGCGGTCCAGTGCCGTGTCCAGTGGTCCGATCAGCAGGTCGAGCATGGTGTCCAGGTGCGCGCGCCAGGGCCGCTCCCGGGCAGCCGGTATCTCTTCCTGCGCCAGCCGCGCGATGATGGCCGTGGCATCGCGGGCTTCGTCGCGAAAGCGCTGCCGCAAAATGCGGTCATCCAGCACCACCGACTGCCGCGAGCTGCGCTCCATGGACACGCTGCGCTCGCGCAGTGACTGCGCCGCGCCGCTCAGGTCCAGCGCGCGCGCCGCATTGTCGCGGCTTTGCACGGTCAGGTTTTCCAGTGCAAACAGCGCGCGCAGCGAGGCTGTGCCGAGCAGCGCGGCAATCAGCAAGAAGGCAATCACCAGCAGGGGCCGGAATGAAAACCGCTGCAGCATGGGCTTGGAAGTCAGGTGCAGAAAGGGCGTTCAGGACGCAAGGGACGCAACGGCGTGGCCTTGCGTCAGGACTTCGCCGCGCAGGGAACGCTGGCTGGTCTCGGTGATTTTTACATCGACCATCTGGCCGATCAGGCGCGGCTGGCCTTTCAGGATCACGACCCGGTTGCATTCGGTGCGGCCCATCAGCTCTGTCGGGTCCTTGCGCGCCGTGCCTTCGACCAAAATGCGCTGCACCGTGCCCAGCCGGCTGGCGCTGATGGCGCGCACGCTGTCGTCGAGCACGGCCTGCAGATGCTGCAGCCGGCGCAGCTTGACCTCGTGCGGCGTGTCGTCGGCCAGATTCGCGGCCGGTGTGCCGGGGCGCGGGCTGAAGATAAAGCTGAAGGATGTGTCGTAACCGACGTCATGGACCAGCTTCATCAGCTTGTCAAAGTCGTCCTCGGTTTCGCCCGGAAAGCCGACGATGAAGTCGCTGCTCATCGCCAGGTCGGGCCGGATGGCGCGCAGCTTCTTGATGGTGCTCTTGTATTCCATCGCCGTGTAGCCGCGCTTCATCGCCATCAAAATGCGGTCGGAGCCGTGCTGCACCGGCAAATGCAGGTGGTTGACCAGCTTGGGCAGGCTGGCGTAGGCGTCGATCAGGCGCTGGGTGAATTCGTTCGGGTGGCTGGTGATGTAGCGGATGCGTTCGATGCCCGGAATCTCCGAGACGTATTCCAGCAGCGTGGCAAAGTCGGCAATCTCCGCCGTGCCGCCCATGGTGCCCCGATAGGCGTTGACGTTCTGGCCCAGCAGCGTGACTTCCTTCACGCCCTGGTCGGCCAGGCCGGCAACCTCGACCAGCACATCCTCGAAGGGCCGCGAGACTTCCTCGCCGCGCGTGTAGGGAACGACGCAGTAGCTGCAGTACTTGGAGCAGCCTTCCATGATGCTGACAAAGGCGCTGGCGCCCTCGACCCGGGCCGGCGGCAGGTGGTCGAACTTTTCGATCTCGGGAAAGCTGATGTCCACCTGCGGCTTGCCCAGCCGGGCGCGGCTGGCCAGCAATTGCGGCAGGCGGTGCAGCGTCTGCGGGCCGAACACCACATCGACATATGGCGCGCGCGCGATGATGGCCGCGCCCTCCTGGCTGGCGACGCAGCCGCCGACGCCGATCAGCACGCCTTTTTCCTTCAGGTGCTTGACGCGGCCCAGGTCGCTGAAGACCTTTTCCTGCGCTTTTTCCCGCACGGAGCAGGTGTTGAACAGGATCAGGTCGGCCTCGTCGATGTTTTGCGTGTTCTCGTAGCCTTCGGCGGCATGCAGCACGTCGCCCATCTTGTCCGAGTCGTACTCGTTCATCTGGCAGCCGAAGGTTTTGATGAAGACTTTTTTGCTCATGGTGATGTGCTACTGTATTGATAGCTGTTAGCGCCCGTGGGTAGTGCGCGGAAGGCTGATTTGATCGATAAAATTGGGAAAAGGCCGCCGCGCCTCAAGGCGCCTTGACGGTCGCCGTGGTAGCGCCAACATCAGTGGCGGGACCCAGGCTGAACCAGGACGCCTTGGTGTTGGGTCGCTTCAGTCTGGCCTCCGCGCTGCTCAGAATCCAGACTTCATGGACATTGCCGGCGTTTTCGCGCAGGTAGTTGACCACGACCTTCTGGTTGACCAGCGCGCCCGACATCACCAGCAGGTTGTTGGCGTCGCGGAGGCGCGAGCCGGGCGACAGCCGGTCGGCCTTGCCGTCCAGTGTGATAACCGGCGGTGCCAGCACCACCATTTCGCCGCGCAGGGCGGCTGCTGGAAATTGCCTGACGCCAGGTGTGGCGCCGGTGGAGTCCTTGGCGCAGGCCACCAGCAGCGCCGATGCGGCCAGAACGGCGAGGATGGCCAGGGTGTGCGGTGTGCAGCGGTTCATGGTGTGTGTCCAGAGGCTGTAGTGGGGAAAGCCGGCCATTATCTCAGGGCTGAGGCCTGCCATGCCTTGCGGGATGCCGTGGCTGCAGGGCCGATGCCCGGCAAGCGGCCGGACCCGGTCGGACGGCTGTTGCCCGTGCAGGCAGAAAGACGGCGCAAGCGAAAACCGTTGACGCCAGGGCGTCAGGCCGCTGCGGCCAGTTCGATGTCGTTCCCGTACTGCGACAGGCTGTGCGGCACATCGAGCAGGTCGAGCGTGCGGGCCACCGTGTCGTTGACGAGGTCGCAGAGGGTTTCCGGGTGCAGGTGGAAGGCGGGCACCGGCGGGCAGACGATGGCACCCATTTCCGTCACGCTGAGCATGTTGCGCAGGTGCGTCAGGTGCAGAGGCGACTCCGTGGTCAGCAGCACCAGGCGGCGGCGTTCCTTGAGCATCATGTCGGCCGCGCGCGTCAGCAGGTTGTCGCCCAGCCCGTGCGCCACCGCTGCCAGCGTGCGCATCGAGCACGGCGCGATCACCATGCCGCTGCAGGCCAGCGGGCCGCTGCCGATGGCGGCGCCAAGGTCGTGAACGTCATGCACCTGACTGGCCATGCCTTCGATGAAGTCGCGGTCCATGTTCAGTTCGTCCTGCAGATGGTGCCAGCCGGTGCTGGACACCACCAGGTGCGACTCGACGCCTGGCAAGTCCCGCAGGACCTGCAGCAGGCGTGCGCCGTAGACGGCCCCGCTGGCGCCTGAAATGCCGACGATGATGCGGCGCGGCGAAGGGGCAGGGGTGTAGGTGTAGGTGTGGGTATGGGTGAAAGCAGTGTTCATGGGGCTGACACGGCCGCAGCGCGTGTGATGGTGATGTTGTGGTGGAGCCTGGCAGTTGGCTGCATCATGGCATTAAAGGGCGTTGCGCCCGCTGCTTCTTGTCGCAGGAGCGCCACGGGCCGGGGCATGGAAAAAAGAACGGGTCAAGGCGGTCATTCGGTCCGGGTCGTCAGGCCACATACAGCAGCACGGTGAAAAAATGGCAGATGCTTCCAGCCAGCACGAACAGGTGCCACAGCCCGTGGCCGTGGCGCACCTTGTGGTCCAGGGCGTAAAACACTATGCCGAGCGTGTAACAGGCACCTCCCGCTGCCAGCCAGGCAAAGCCGGCGGGGCGCAAGGCGCGCCACAGCGGCATCACCGCCACCATGGCGAGCCAGCCCATGAGTATATAAATGATCAGCGACAGGATTCGCGCACCCTTGGCCAGCCAGATTTCCTGCGCGATGCCCACCAGCGCCATCCCCCAGATCACGCCAAAAAGCCACCAGCCCCAGCCGCCGCGCAACGACACCAGCGCAAACGGCGTGTAGGTGCCGGCAATCAGGAGGTAGATCGAGCAATGGTCAAACTTGCGCAAGACGTTCTTGGCCGGACCGCGCACGCTGTGGTACAGCGTTGAAAACACATAAAGCGCGACCAGCATCACGCCGTAAATGCTGAAGCTGACGATTTTCCAGGGATCGCCCAGGCGGGCCGCCAGCACCACCAGCACCACAGCGCCGGCCAGCGCCAGCGCCGCGCCGACCAGGTGCGTGATGCTGTTGAAACGTTCGCCGGGGTACATCGGGGGTCAGACCGCCATGGCGGCACGGGGACAGGTTTGGCGCGTGTGTCCGGTTTCTGTTGTGTGGACGACATGACCGCTCTGTCCGCGCTTCGCATTCAGGCCGGGGCGTGAGATGCGGGCCGGGCAAAAGGGCACGGGATCAGCCTCCAGTCTTTGCTTGGGAACGGGGTTTTTCATCGGCGCAAGAATACTCCTATGTCACAAGCCCCTTTGCGGCTTGCCGCCACGCAGGTCAACAGGGTCCTTGGAGCGTCGTCACCGCACGCCCGACCGCGGCAATCAGCCAGCAAACGTTGCGTCGTTTGAGTCCGGTTTCCTGGCGCAGCACCATGTCGTGTTCACCATCGGCCTACAACTGGATGGCGCGTTTGCGTTTGAAAACTGTTCATTCCGGTCTTTCGGTAAGGCAGCCTCACCGACATTGATCCACCAGGCTGAACCAAAAAAACAGTTGCCAAGAAAAATCCTCGCGGGTGGAGCGGCCATCCACTCGCTGTCTTTTGGTCATTGCACAGGCAAGGCATGAAAATTTCTCTTGGCAACTGCGGACGCGGGTTTTGATGCCAACCAATGTTTGTTGCACCAAGCGCACCCAGGGGTTTGCCCTGCAAGCAGTCAGCTCTCACCTGCGGGCGGGTGTTCGGTGAAACACTGCCCTTGTGATTCGTACCAAAAATACAGATGTCAACAACCCACAGAAGACAATCCCGCCTGTCATTTCTAGAACAGGACAGGGCCCGAAGCTTGCGAGTTGTGAGGAAGAAAGCGGCGTGGTGGTTGTCCAGGGGGCGAAACCAGCGCAGGTAGCTGTCCAGACAACATAGGCAACACCGTGCAAGCGTTGCAGCCACGGCTTGAGGCTGCCGTGATGCGCTTTGACGTTCTGGACCACCTGGACGGCCCCCCTGACGCGCACGCCTGCGCGCAGGTTGAGGGCTTCGTGCGAGAGGTTCGCGATCTGTGTAAAGCCGCCGTAGGTCGGGTTGCCATTGCTTGCCCTCAGCGCATCCGCGGCCAGCATGGGCTGTAACGCGTAACGCGCTGGACAGTTCGGCCCTTGTTACCGGTCCGTGTCCCGGGACCCAGTCCAGGGGCCGCCCAGTGCGGTTGTGTGCCACCGAAACGCATACCTGTTCATTGGATAATCCCCGTTTGCCCCCGTTGCCACCGCGCGGCCCCAACTTGTGGCGGCCCTTGCGGGACTCCGGAAAACACGGCTTGGCGACTCGATGACAGCCAGCTTTTTTTGCTCGCCATCGAGCGTATCAAGCCGCTTTCCGAGCAACTCCCGCTGGTGCCGCGTGAACCAGGCTACTGGTTTCATCAACCCATTCAAAGTCTTGGCGTTGATGGTTGCCGCCTGGAGGATTCTGCGTTTACTCTCCTGCTGTGGAAGAAAATTTCCGCATGTAACGGTGACATACCCACTGAGAAAGACGCCCATGATTGTCGAACGCATCTGGACTGGCAATGCCTACCGCAATTTCAACTACCTGATTGCCTGTCCCGAAACCGGTGAAGCCCTGGCGATCGACCCGCTGGACCATGAAAAATGCCTTTCGATGGCCAAAGTGCGCGGCTGGCAGATCACCCAGCTGCTCAACACCCACGAGCACAGCGACCATACCGGTGGCAATGCGGCCGTGGTCGCGGCCACTGGTGCAAAAGTGATTGCGCACTACAAGGCAGGCAGCCGGATCAGCGGAATGGACCGTGGCGTGAAGGCGGGGGATGTGATCAAGGTGGGCAAGACGGTCGAATTGGAGTGCTTGGATACGCCAGGGCACACCCTGTGCCACATCTGTCTGTTGGCCCATACGGACCAGCCTGCTTTGTTTTCGGGTGACACACTGTTCAATGCCGGGGCTGGCAACACCCATAACGGCGGCAACACCAACGCCCTTTTCGATACTTTTGTCCATCAACTGGCCCGGCTGCCCGATGACACCCGCCTGTATCCCGGACATGACTACATGGAGTCCAATCTGAAATTCACGCTCTCTCGTGAACCCGACAATGCCGCAGCGCAGACGCTTTTGACTGAGGTGGCGGGGCACGACCCCGCAGCGTCCGTGGTGACAACGCTTCAAGAAGAGAAGCAGCACAACACTTTTTTTCGATTGAAAAACGCCACCATCATCGCGAAATTGCGTGAGAGCTTTCCCGAATTGCCAAAGGAACCCGACGCAAAAATGGTCTTTGGGGCATTGCGGACGCTGCGAAACCAGTGGTAGCTTTCGCTGACTTTGGCTCTGGAAAACGTATTCCTCGCCAGGTAACGCTGCAGGTGTTGCCGTGCAGCCAGGCAATGGGGATGTTTTTTCTTGGGGACGCTGCGGCTGACGTCAACCGAGCAACTTCAAACGAAAAGCAAACCGCATCAGCAACATGCCATTCATCGTCAAGAAATCTCGGCCATGTGCAACACCTTTGTGTAGTACACGCCAACAAAATGGCATGAAAAAAGCCGCTGATCCAGTGAATCAGCGGCTTTCCGGAAATCTGGTGGTGATAGGTGGACTTGAACCACCGACATCAGCATTATGAATGCTGCGCTCTAACCAACTGAGCTATATCACCTGAAGAGCGGAATTATAGCCAATTTTCGAGGCTATTTTTCAGCGATGCGTGAAGACGGGCTTGCGTTTGTTGACGAAGGCGTCCATGCCTTCTTTCTGGTCTTCGGTCGCAAACAGCGCATGGAACAGGCGCCGTTCGAACATCACGCCGTCGCTCAGGCCGCTTTCAAACGCGCGGTTGACCGCTTCCTTGGCGGCAAACACGCTCGGCTGGCCGTAGCTGCAGATCATCAAGGCCGCACCCAGCGCCTCGTCCATCAACTTTTCCAGCGGCACGACGCGGCTGACCAATCCGGCGCGCTCGGCTTCCGTGGCGTCCATCATGCGGCCGGTCAGCGCCAGGTCCATGGCCTTGGCCTTGCCCACGGCGCGCGGCAGGCGCTGCGTGCCGCCGGCACCGGGAATGATGCCCAGCTTGATTTCGGGCTGGCCGAATTTGGCGTTGTCGGCGGCAATGATGAAGTCGCACATCATCGCCAGTTCGCAGCCGCCGCCCAGCGCAAAGCCGCTGACGGCCGCAATCACCGGCTTGCGAACGCTGCGGACTTGTTCCCAGTTGCGCGTGATGTAGTCGTTGTTGTAGACATCGGCAAAGCTGTACTGCGCCATGGCGCCGATGTCGGCGCCGGCGGCAAAGGCCTTTTCACTGCCGGTCAGGATGATGCAGCCGATGCTGTCGTCGGCGTCAAAGGCCTTCAGCGCGCTGCCCAACTCGTCCATGAGCTGGTTGTTGAGTGCATTGAGCTGCTTGGGCCGGTTCAGCGTGATGATGCCTGCCTGGCGGGAGTCGGGGCCTTGGGTAGACGTCACAATCGTTTCATAGGTCATGGTTCGGTCCTTGTAAAGCCTTTCATCATGCCATCCCCGCAGGGCAGTGAGAACCGGGCCGGCCCAGGCCTGGCGGCAATGCTAAATTCAAGGCAGGAGAAAACCATGACCCATCCAGAATCCGAACCCCGTACCGAATCCACGGTGCTGTATGCCGCCCAGGGCGCCGTTGCCGTCGTGACGCTCAACCGCCCGCAGGCGCTGAACAGTTTCAGCCGCCAGATGCACCAGGACCTGTGGGCCGCGCTGGACCAGGCCGAAGCCGATCCGGCGATCCGTGCGCTCGTCATCACCGGCGCGGGCCGGGCCTTTTGCGCCGGCGCCGACCTGTCGGAGTTTGATTTCACGCCCGGCCCCAATCTGATGGAGCGCGCCGACCCGGGGCCGCTGATCGAGCAGGCCTTCAACCCGACGGCGCGCCGCCTGCTGGCACTGCGCATGCCGACGGTGGCCGCCGTCAATGGCGTGGCGGCAGGCGCGGGTGCGTCGCTGGCCCTGACCTGCGACATGGCCGTGGCCGCGCCGACCGCCAGCTTCATCCAGGCCTTCAGCAAGATCGGCCTGGTGCCCGATGCGGGCGGCAGCTGGCTGCTGGTGCAAAAGCTGGGGCTGGCCTTGACCGGCGACAAGCTGATGGCCGCGCAAGCCAAGGAATGGGGAATGGTCTGGGACGTGGCCGACGACCCACTGGTCGCCGCCATCAATCTGGCCCAGCGGCTGGCCGTGATGCCGACCAAAGCGCTGGTGGCGACCCGGCATTTGCTGCAGGGCGGCATCACCCGCACGCTTGACCGGCAGCTCGACGAGGAGCGCGACCAGCAGTCGGCCCTGTCGCGGACGCATGACTACATGGAGGGCGTGACGGCTTTTCTTGAAAAGCGGCCGGCCGCTTTCAAGGGCGAATAGCCGGGCGCAAGTTGCAGGGCGCGTTTGTTTTGACTGGCAAACAAATTTTCAGCATCAAATAGGCATTTGACGCACGTCTGGTATGTACAAGCAGCTACTGATTCAGTAGCAAAATTTGCAGATCATATCGTATGCCGAAATGGCAAATCAGGCTGATTTGCCGCTTGGGTCCAGCCATTCATTGACCCGCGCCTCGTTCCTGACAGCCAGCCGCCAGGTCGTGATCGCAGGCGGCAGGATCAGTTCAAGCCGAAGCAGACGCTTGTCGCGCGACACCAGCGCGATGACTTTCGTGGCATGGCCGGCATACAGCAGCAGGTCATCAAGCTTGCTCAGGCGCCAGCCCGCGTCTGGTTGCCGGGCCGTTTTGGATGAAACCGGCTTGCCGATCAACTCCAGCCCCAGCCATTCGTCGCCAGCCGAAAAACCGGCCTGTTCTGCCGCGCCACCGCGCAGCACGGCTTTGACCTGGACGCTGTGGTTTTCAGCGACGCGCAGGCCCAGTCGCTGCGCCAGCTGTGCCGGTTCATCCAGCACCGCCACGCCATGCTGCTCCAGCAAGTCTTTCAACGGCAGTTCGTCCCGGCCATGCACCCAGGCGGCCAGTTCGGGCGCAAAGGAGCGCAGGCCCAGCGTTTCCAGTACGGCGGCCACGTCCAGCTCGCGCATTGGCCCGGCCTTGCAGCGCTTCCACAGCGCGCGCATCACGTCGTCGAGGGTGTTTTCATGCGTCGTGCGGCCTTCGCTGCGCAGCGTCAGGTCCAGGCACAGGGCGACCAGCGCGCCTTTGGTGTAGTAGCTGATCGTCGCATTCGGTGTGTTCTCGTCGGGCCGGTAGTACTTGACCCAGGCGTCAAAACTCGCCTCGGCCACAGACTGCACCTGCCGGCCGGGCGCTTGCGCCACCTGATTGGCGGTGGTGGTCAGTCGCTTCAGGTAGCCGGCGTTGTCCAGCAGCCCGGCGCGGCGCAGCAGCAGGTCGTCGTAGTAGCTGGTGAAGCCTTCAAAGAACCACAGCAGTTCGGTGTAGTTTTCCTGCGCATGCCGGTAGTGCTCAAACTCGGCCGGGCGCAGGCGCTTGACGTTCCAGGTGTGGAAATACTCGTGGCTGATGAGGCCGCACAGTGTGGCGTAGCCGTCGGAGGTTTTGGCATCGTCCTGGCGCGGCAGGTCTTTGCGGTTGCAGATCAGCGCCGTCGAGTTGCGGTGCTCCAGCCCGCCGTAGCCGTCATCGACCACGTTCAGCATGAACAGGTAGTTTTGATGCAGCGGTTTGCGGTTGCCGTGCCAGAAGCGGATTTCTGCCTCGCAGATTTTTTGCGTGTCGGCCAGCAGCCGCGCGCCGTCGAAACTGTCCGCCGCGCCCGCCACGACAAACCGGTGCGGCACGCCGCGTGCGGTAAAACTGCCGCTCCAGAATGCACCCATTTCGACCGGGCTGTCGACCAGCTCGTCGTAGTCGGCCGCCTGGTAGCGGCCAAAGCCCCGGCTGTCGATGGTTTGCGGTGTCAATCCAGTAGCCAGCGACCAGCCGTCCAGGGCCTTGTTGGCCGGAATTTCCAGCACATGCGGCAGGGCTTCCTGGCCCTCGACCTTCAGGCAGACGCTGGTGCCGTTGAAGAAACCGCGGTTTGCATCCAGCCAGGCGGTGCGCACCGAGTTGTCATGCGCATACACCTGGTAGCGCAGCACCAATGCGCTGTCCGGCGCGCAGGCGATCTGCCAGCTGCATTTGTCCAGTTGTTCGACGGCCAGCGGACGCGGGTTGCGGCTTCCCTGGTACGCCTGAAGGCCTTGCAGGTTTTTGGAAAACTCGCGTACCAAATAACTGCCCGGAATCCACACCGGCAGCGACACACGTTGCAGCGCGGCCGGCCTTTCAATCGTCAGCGAGACCTGAAACAGGTGGGCGTGCAGGTCGCCCATCTCGACGCGGTAATGATGCGCTGGCAAGGCGGGGGCCGGCTTGCCGGAATTTCTGGACTTCGGGGTTTTCGGGGGGTGGGCGGTGTTGGGCGTGGAGGCGGGCATAGGCCTGCAAGGATAATGCAACCGGCGCAGCGCCCCGGCGGGCTTCAGGTGAAGGAGGGTGCCTGGATCACGCCGCGCAACAGCTCTTCCAGGCCATCCCAGACAATCTGCACGCCCAGGCACAGCAAAATGAAGGCCGAGAGGCGCAGAAAAATCACCGAACCCGCATCGCCCAGCGGCTTGAGCAGGCGCTGCGCATACTTGAGCGCCAGGTACAGCACGATGCCGATGACAAACAGCGCCAGCACGCCGCCGCCCATGCGCGCCAGCGACAGCGCCAGTTTCTGGTCGTGCAGCGACACCCCTACCGTGATGGCCGCAGCAATCGAGCCAGGACCGCAGCTGATGGGAAAGGTCAGCGGGTAAAAAGCCTGGCGACGCGCATGCTCGACCGTGAACGATTCGGCCAGTTCGGTGCGCCTGTCGTCCCCGGCATGGCTGGCGTTGAGCAAGCGCCAGGCATTGGCGGCAACGATCAGGCCGCCGCCCACGCGCACGATGGGCAGTGAGATGCCAAACAGATCGAGCACATACGAACCCACCAGCATTGAGCCAGTCATCAGCGCAAACATGTTGCGCGCAATGCGCCGGGCCAGCAGTGCGCGGGTGCTGATCGAAGCGCCCTCGGTCAGCCCCAGAAAGATCGGTGCCGTTGCCGCCGGGTTCAGGATGGGCAAAAGCGCGGCCAGCACAAACAGAAAGCTCTTGCCGAACAGAATCAGTAATTCGATGACCACATGCCGCTTTCGTCGCCAGACTTTGTCAGTGCCGTGCTGATCTTTGCGAGCTGGCAGCCTGATTTGCTATGAAAATAATAGCTATCGGCGCCCGCAGGGAGAGCGCCAATGCCACTATTTGTTTGTAAGCTGAAAGAAAATCACCCAGCCCGGGGTTTATTTGCCTGCGGCGCTGGCAAGCTGCTTTTCGATCTCTTGCGCGCTGATGGCGCCTGGCACGCGCGTGCCGTTGGCAAAAAATACTGTCGGCGTGCCGGTGATCTTGTACTTCTTGCTGAAGGCCAGGTTGCGCTCCAGCGCGGATGTGTCGCAGCTGGCCTTGGCAGCGGCCTGGTCGCGCACCATCCAGTCGAGCCAGGCTTTGTTCTTGTCCTTGGCGCACCAGATGTTTTTCGACTTTTCCACCGAGTCCGCACTCAGGATGGGAATCAGGAAGGTGTGGATCGTCACATCGTCAACCTTTTGCAGGTCGCGCTCGAAGCGCTTGCAGTAGCCGCAGTTCGGGTCTTCAAACACCGCAAGCTTGCGCTTGCCGTTGCCGCGCACC
This sequence comes from Polaromonas sp. CG9_12, assembly GCA_000751355.1. GTDB lineage: Bacteria > Pseudomonadota > Gammaproteobacteria > Burkholderiales > Burkholderiaceae_C > Polaromonas. The sequence continues at coordinate 2,967,235 of CCJP01000005.1, forward strand.
TGGGTGAAGGCGTCTTTCAGCGGCAACGCATCAAAGTCGATGGCGCTGAGTTTTTCGGTGCGTTCCTCGGTCAGGTTGCGCTTGCCCCGGGTGTCGATCAGGTTGCCCTGGATCAGAAAGTTGCCTTCGGCGTCGGTGTAGAAAATGTCGCTTTCGTTGACGCGAATTTCATACAGGCCGTTCATGGGCGTCTTGCTGACTTCATCGATCTTCGACAGCGCTGGCAGCCGTTCGGCGAGGTTCTTGCGAATCACGGCTTCCTGCGCCAGCGCGGAGCCCAGGGTGCAGGCCAGCAGGCCGGCCAGTCCTGCAAGCCTGAGGCCGGCAGTCAGTTGAGGGTGTTTCATGGGGTTCCTGTTGTTCAACGAATTCTTTGGAGGGTCACAGGCCGGCGGCCTGGCGCGTGACCCAGCGCTTGAGCAGGCTGCTGCGCGCAAAGCCCTTCATGCCCCAGTTGCGCAGCGCCTGCCAGCGGTCATCGGGCTGGGCGAACAGGCCCTGCAGTCCATCGGTCACCGCGCCCATGGCGGCCACATCGGCCTTGCGCGCACGCTCGTAGCGGCGTAACAATTTTTCATCGCCCAGGGCACGCCAGTATTCGCGCTGTCCCAGCACGCCCGCCAGGCAGACGGCGTCGGCCAGCCCCAGGTTCAGGCCCTGGCCCGACAGCGGATGCACCGTGTGTGCGGCATCACCGGCCAGTGCCCAGCCATGGCCGACCCAGTGGTCGGCGTTGGACAGCGCCAGCGGCCAGCTGGCCCGGTCGCTGGACAATGTCAACTGGCCGGCCTCGGGTCCGCAAATGGCCTGCAGGGCCGCGCAGAACTTTTCCGGCGTCATCTGCTCCAGTGCCGCTGCGCGCTCCAGCGAAGCCGACCAGACCAGCGCCACGGCATTCGCGCCGTGGCCTCCCAGCGGCAGCAGCGCGACGATGTCGCCGTTCACGAACCACTGGCGCGCGATGCCCTGGTGCGGCAGGTCGGCATCGAGCCGCGCGGCAATGGCTTTTTGCGGATAGGCCTTAACCGTCCACTGCACGCCGAATTCCTCGCGGCTGGCGCTTTTCTTGCCTTCGCAAATCACCGTCAGCGCGGCCTTTGCCGGCGCGGCGACGATCTCGATCTGCGGCTGGTAGCGCACCGCCTGGGTCAGCTGCTGCTCCAGCTCGGGCACATCGACGATCCAGGCCAGTGCGTCCTGCGCGACGCTGTCGGCGGTGAAACCAATCTGGCCACCGTCGTCGCCCCAGACCTGCATTTCCCGGACTGGCGTGGCAAACGGCGCATCGGGCCAGACCCGCAGGGTCTCCAGCACCTTGCGCGACGCGCTGTTCAGGGCGTAGGCGCGCACATCGGCCGGGGGCAATTCGTCCGGAGCCTGCTGCGGCCGGGTGACCAGCGCCACGCGCAGACGCTCGCGCGCCAGCAGCAGCGCCAGGGTGCGGCCCACCACGCCGTCGCCACGAATACAGACATCAAAGGTTTTGGACATGCCCCATTCTAGGAGTGAGTGCAAAATCATCGCTTTGCAGGGCTGGAGTGAAGGGTGATGCGTGTGAAATTTTCCTGCTGCAGCCCTGAAAACGGCCAGAAATGGACAAAGAGTGAACGATTCATTGAGCGAAACACTGCCGGACATGGCTGACCTTGCAGCGCCAGACCATGCTTGCGATCTGGCAGCCGTCATTGCCGGGCTGTTTGTCTACCCGGTCAAGTCCTGCGCCGGCGTGCAGGTGGAGCAGGCCCTGCTGCTCGATACCGGGCTTGAATTCGACCGCGCCTGGATGGTGGTGGACGGCCACGGCAATTTCCTGACGCAGCGCGAACTGCCGCGCATGGCGCTCATCAAGCCGCAGCTCAAGCACTTCGAGATGATCCTGCGCGCGCCGGGCATGCTGGCGCTGCACATTGCGCTGGACCAGGTCGAAGCCCCCGTGCGGGTCGGAATCTGGAATGAGGACGTGGCGGCCTTCAACATGGGACCGGTTGCCGCCCAGTGGTTCACCGATTTCTTGGGCGTCCGGGCACGGCTGGTGCGCTTTGACCCGGACCACCCGCGTGTCAGCAATCTGGACTGGACCGGCGGCACCCTGGCGCTGAACCAGTTCAGCGACGGCTATCCGCTGCTGGTCATCAGCGAGGCGTCGCTGGACCAGTTCAACAAGAAGCTCACCGCCCAGGGCTTTGCCGCCGTCGGCATGGAGCGTTTTCGCCCCAATATCGTGCTGGGCGATGCGCCGGGCGAATTGCCCCTGGCGCCGCACGACGAAGACCGGCTCGTCCTGCTCCACATTGCCACCGCGTACGGTCCGGTCCGGCTCCAACCGGTCAAGCCGTGTGCGCGTTGCCCGATTCCCAATATTGACCCGGCCACGGCCATCAGCAGCCATGCGGTGGGTGACCTGCTGCAAGGCTACCGCCAGGATGCGCGGCTCAAGGGCGCGGTGACCTTCGGCATGAACGCCATCGTGCTTGCCGGCATTGACCAGCTGCTCAGGGTCGGCCAGCCGATCGGCGCGAGTTACCGGTTCGAGTGATTCCCTCGCGTAGCCACCAGCCGGCCGGCGCGCGAACCCGGGCTTGACGACTCATTACAATTGCCCGAGTTCTTGCCGGGCAAAATCCGGTACAAAGCCGGGCGCAAGCCCAGGGTCGGGACGGGGTTGTTCCCAGCCTTGACACCTCCTGCTGGTCCACGTCGGGCCGCTCCACGGCACCGCCTGGAGCCCGGCGGGGTAATGATTTCTAAGGAATATTGATGAGTTTGAAGTGCGGCATCGTTGGCTTGCCCAACGTCGGAAAATCCACCCTGTTCAATGCGTTGACCAAAGCCGGCATCGCGGCGGAAAACTACCCTTTCTGCACCATCGAGCCGAATGTGGGCATCGTCGAAGTGCCCGATGCGCGTCTGGACGCGCTGTCCGCCATCGTGAATCCGCAGAAAGTCCAGCGCGCGATTGTCGAGTTCGTCGACATTGCCGGGCTGGTCGCGGGTGCCAGCACCGGCGAAGGCCTGGGCAACAAGTTTTTGGCGCATATCCGGGAAACCGATGCCATCGTCAACGTGGTGCGCTGCTTTGAAGACGACAACGTGATCCACGTTTCGGGCAAGGTCGATCCGATCGACGACATCGAGGTGATCCAGACCGAACTCTGTCTGGCCGACCTGGCGGCGGTGGAAAAAGCCCTGCACCGCGTCGGCAAGCTGGCGCGCTCGGGCGACAAGGAATCGGCCAAGCTGGTCGTCATTCTGGAGAAATGCCAGGCCGCGCTGAACCAAGCCAAGCCGGTGCGCACACTTGATTTCAGCAAGGACGAGTTGCCGCTGCTGCAGCAGTTTTTCCTGATCACCGCCAAGCCGGCGATGTTTGTCGCCAACGTGGCTGAAGACGGTTTCGAGAACAACCCCTTCCTTGACCGCCTGAAAGCCTATGCCGGGTCGCAAAACGCGCCAGTGGTGGCCATCAGCGCCAAGATGGAAGCCGAAATGGCCGAAATGAGCGACGAAGACCGCCAGATGTTCCTTGAAGAACTGGGCCAGACCGAGCCGGGACTGAGCCGCCTGATTCGCGCCGCCTACACGCTGTTGGGCCTGCAAACCTATTTCACCGCCGGCGTGAAGGAAGTGCGCGCCTGGACCATCCATGTCGGCGACACCGGCCCGCAGGCGGCCGGCGTGATTCACACCGATTTTGAAAAGGGCTACATCCGCGCCCAGACCATCGCGTTTGACGACTTCGTCGCTTTCAAGGGCGAGCAAGGCGCCAAGGATGCCGGCAAGATGCGCGCCGAAGGCAAGGACTACGTCGTCAAGGACGGCGACGTGATGAACTTCCTGTTCAGCAGTTGACAAGAGCTTGATGCAGCGGGCTGGCCTGCACTGCAGGCTTTGCCTGCGTATCAGCCTGGATGTGATCCGGGCCGGATGGCTGCTCTGCTGCGGTGCCCCGCCGGCCCGGCTTCTCAGGCCACGAGCAGGGACGTGCCAAGAGCTGTTGCCGGTGTACGCGGGACGAATAGGCGTCCGGGCGTACGGATCACAAAATCTGCCAGGCAACGCGCCGACTCTGACGCCCCATTGCGCTCGTAGAGGCCAATGTCGACGGAAATCGGGGCCGGAAAGTGCGGGTGGTGATCAAGACTCCGGCAGCCCGGCGGAATGGTTGCCGTGATCATGGGCCCCACGCCCAGACCCACCTGAACAGCGGTTGCCATGGCCACCAGAGTGGTTGCTTCGCAGACCAGCGTCCAGTTCACGCCACGCTCGGTCAGCGACTCGATGGCACGCTGGCGCCAAGGACAGTCTTCATGAAACAGGATGACAGGCAGTGATTCGACGTCCGATTCGACAAAGTCGGCGCACACGGTCCAGGTCAGTTGCTCGGACCATATCAGCAGGGGATTGCGCGAAATCTGCCCGGCCTTGCGTGAAACCTCGTCGGCGTCGCAGATCACCAGATCCAGCTTGTCCTGCGCAAGCAGGGTGGCGAGCTGGCTGTTGCCGTCGACGATCAGATCAAGGTGAACCTTCGGATTCTGTTCCCGGAATGATTTCAGGATGTCGATCAGCCGCGTCGCGGCAAAGTCTTCGACAACGCCCAGCTTTACGCGTCCTTGCAAACATTGCTGTCCGATACGTTTCGCGACCTCTTCGTTAAGTGCCAGGATGTCGTTTGCAAAGCGCACCAGCAGGGAGCCCTGCTCGTTGAGGACCAGCCCCTTGGGCGAGCGGACGAATAGCGGCGCACCGACGACTTCCTCGAGGCGGCGGATCTGCATGCTGACCGCCGCTTGCGTGCGGTGCAGGTTGGCCGCGGCACCGTTGATGGTGCCCACACTGGCCACTGACAGAAAAGCCCGCAGCAAATGGGGGTCAAGGTCGAGCATTCAGAAATCCTTATATCGACACGACAATTTCAAGACTACCCCTCGCGAAATCCCGTGACTACACTCAAATCAACATCAACGGTTGTAGTCGCTTTCAGGGCAACGGGCAACGGCTTTCGCTGATGCGGAGACAAGTATTAACCCCACCATATTAGAGGACGAATAACCATCATGCCAAACAAAATTGATCGACGCAGCCTGATGCAGGCGGGCGCAAGTCTGGGGCTGGCCGCTGCTTCCATGGCCTTCCCTGCCATTCATGCCGTGGCCCAGACACGCAAGTATGCAGGCAAGACCCTGCGCATCCTGACCTGGTCGGATGACACCGGTCTTGCCGTACTGCGCAACATTGCGCAGACCTTCGAGGCGCAAACCGGCTGCAAGGTGATTGCCGACCGCACCGGCGGCACGTCCGATATGGTGGCCAAGCTGAAAGCCGGCGGCTCGCGTCCCCAGTACGATGTGATTCACCTGGCCGGTGTGGGTGCAGTGGCGCTCGCCAATGCAGGGCTGCTGGAGAAGCCCGACCTCAACCAGCTGACCAATCTGAAGGATGTTGATGCGCGCTTTCGCACCGGTGCCGATGGTTATGGCATCGGCTACCTGCTGTGGACCGGCGGCCTGCTCTACAACACCCGGACCTTCAAGGCGCCGCCCACCAGCTACGAAGAGATGTGGAACCCGAAATATGCCAAGCGCGTGTTCCTGCCGCCTGCGACCTGGACGGACGCGCTGGACACCATCGTGGCGGCGGCCAAGCTCACGGGCGGCAGCGCCACCAATGCCGAGGCAGGCTTTACGAAACTGGCGGAGCTCAAGGATCGCGTGCTGACCTTCGGTGAAAACCCGACGCAAATCTCGGAGCTGTTCCGCTCCAACTCGCTAGACATTGGCGCGGTGTATGCCCCGGCCTTCTTTGCCAAGGAACTGAAAGACCCGAACTCCGGCATGGGCGCCACCTACAACCTGAAGGAAGGCTTCTTTGCCGACCTGATGTACACCATCATTCCCAAGTCACACCCCGGTGAGTCGAGTGTCATCAATGCTTACATCAACCATTCACTCGACCCGGTTATTCAGGGCAAGATGGCCGAAGACGTACTCAATGGCCCGGTGAATAGCAAGGCGATACTGTCGGCCGATGCGCAGAAGAGCCCTTACATCATCAAGCCTGAACAGCTGGGCAGCAACGCGGTGATCCACGACAAGGCGGTGATCGCCGGTGTGCGCGAAGCCTGGATTAAGCGCTACACCCAGACGTTGAGCTGATCTCGCAGCCGGCCTGACAGTGGGCTGCCTGTCACCTTCGCCCGCTGCCAGGCTTGTGCCTGATGGCCTTGAGCGATGTAGCCATCCCAAAGGGTTGCCCGGGGCAATCCATACCGAACCTATTTCATGCCCACTTCTTCCCTGTCGCCGCAGCGCGCAGCCTTGCTGGCCTTGCCTGCTTTCGTACTGCTCCTGCCGTTTCTCATGGCGGTGCTGTTCGTGCTGCGGTTTTCATTTTCCAGCGAGTCGCAGGCGATCAGCGGCTTCACGCTGTCGCGCTACGTCGCACTGTTCGATCCATTTTTCCTGCGCTCTGTCGCGCTGACCATGAAGCTGGCCGCGGTCAGCACCGTGATCTGCCTGGTGCTGGCCGTGCCGATTGCGATGCTGATGGCGGCGGTGACCAATCCCTGGTGGCGCCGCGTCATCACCAGCCTGATTTTGTTGCCGATGATCCTGAACCTGCTGATTCAATCCTATGGCTGGATCATGGTGCTTGGCCCCAAGGGGGTGGTTAATGGCCTGCTGCTGCAGGCGGGCCTGACCGACCGGCCGATCCAGATGCTGTTCAACGAAACCGGCGTCCTGGTCGGTTTGGTGCAAACCGCCTTGCCCATGGCTGTGTTTCCGGTGCTGAGTGCCATGCGTGCCATCTCGGGTGAATACCTGGAGGCGGCCGACAGCCTTGGCGCCACGCCATGGCGTTCCTTCTTCAACATCACGCTGCCGCTGCTCAAGCCGGGTTTGATCGGCTCGGCCTCCATTGTGTTTGCCTTCAACGCCAGTGCCTTTGCCGTGCCGCTGCTGCTGGGCGGTCGCAAGGTGCAGATGATGGGCGTGGCCATCCGCGACATGATTTCTCCCCTCTTTGACTGGGCCGGTGCGGCCGCGGCCGGCGTGTCGCTGATCTTCATCACGCTGCTCATCATGGGCTTGGCCACCTGGCTGACCACGCGCGCCGCAACGGTCCATCAGGGAGCACATTGATGGCATCCATTTTTGCTGCACGTAACGGCGGCGGCTCGTTCCGCCTCGTCATGGCGACTTTGGCCGGGCTGGGGCTCTTGATTGCCGCCTTGCCGGTTGTGATCATTGTGATCATGTCGTTTTCGGGCGATGCCAACCTCAAGTTTCCGCCCAGTTCCGTGTCGCTGCACTGGTATGGCGCCGCCTGGAAGGTGCTGTCGGGCGAAAGCAGCGACAACCCGATGTCGCCGCTGAGCGGGCTGCTGACGAGTTTCGGGGTCGGTGCGGTCACCATGTGTGCCTGCGTAATTGCCTGCGTGCCCCTGGCCTATGCGCTGGTGCGCGGCAGCGGCCGTTCCCGCAACGGGATCGAGCTGCTGTTCACGCTGCCGCTGGTTTTTCCGCTGGTCGTGCTGGGCGTGGCCTACCTGCTGATGTCGGAAACGCTGGCGGCGACCCTGGGGCTGGAGTTGGGCATCTTCCGCCTGGTGATTCCACACATCACGCTGGCACTGCCTTTTGTGCTGCGCAACTGCATGAGCGCGATGAGCGGGATCAACCCTGACCTGGAAGAAGCGGCGATGTCGCTCGGCGCCTCGCCGTTTCGGGCGGCGATGAACGTGGTGGTTCCGTTGATGAAGCCCGGCATTCTTGCCGGACTGATCTTCGCTTTCATCATTTCCTTCAACGAGTTCACGGTGACCTTCTTCATGTACACGGTCGATGTACGCACCCTGCCGATCTGGATGTACAGCCGCACGGTCTCATCGCTCGACCCGACCACCTTGGCCATCTCGACGCTGATCATCGCGCTTGACGTGGCGCTGATCGCCTGGGTCGACAAGATCGTCGGCGGCAAGGCCAGCCTGTTTTGAGCGCGCAATTCCTTTTATTCGATGACCGACTACCCAACATGAAAGCCTCACGTCGATGACAACACATCTCGAAATCAAGGGACTGGGCAAACGCTTCGGCCAAGTGGACGCATTGGCCGATGTGAACCTGACGGTGCGGCGCGGCGAGTTCGTCTGCCTGCTCGGCCCCTCGGGCTGCGGCAAGACCACGCTGCTGCGCATCATTGCGGGCTTTGAACAAGCCGACCGCGGCCAGCTGCTGCTCGAAGGAAAATCCATTGACAAGCTGCCGCCCCACAAGCGCGACTTTGGCATGGTGTTCCAGTCGCTGGCGCTGTTTCCGCACATGACCGTGGCCGAAAACATTGCCTATGGCATGCGGCTGCGCGGCGTGGCCCGGGCCCAGCGTCGTAGCCGGGTTGAGGAACTGCTCAACGTGGTTCACCTGCCGACGATTGCCGACCGGCCGGTGTCGGCCCTGTCGGGCGGACAGCGGCAGCGGGTGGCGATTGCGCGTGCGCTGGCGGTGCCGCCTAAATTGTTCCTGCTCGACGAGCCCTTGTCGGCGCTGGATGCGCAACTGCGCGACAGCATGCAGATCGAGCTGCGGCAGCTGCAGCAGAAGTTCGGGGTGACCACCGTGCTGGTGACGCACGACCAGACCGAAGCCATGATGCTGGCGGACCGGCTGGTGGTGATGAAGCAGGGAAGGGTGCAGCAGAACGACGCGCCGACCCAGGTTTACAACCAGCCTGCCAATGCCTTTGTGGCCGAGTTCATCGGGGCGGCCAACATGCTGCCCGGCAGGGTGTGCGCGACCGGCGAGGTTGAGGTGCTGGGCAGTCGCCTGCGCACCTGGACGACGATCGCCCAGGGCCAAGCGGTGACGGTGGCTTTGCGCTCGGAAGACATCCGGCTGTGCTCCAGCGGCAAGCGCACGGCGTCGTCATCGGCGGCGGCCGATTTCATCGCCGGCGAAATCGAGTTCGTGCGCAACCTCGGTCCGGTGTCCGAACTCATTGTCCGTTGCCAGCAGGAGCGCTTGCGCTGTGTCGGCAGCGACGCCTGGTTTCGCGAAGCAGCGGTGGGCCAGCAGGTTGATGTGGTGATTGATCCGCAACGCTGCTCGGTGTTTGCCGCTGCCGCCTGAAAGGTTTCCCAATGAATTCCAACAGTTCCTCCGTTCCCGTTTTTTTCGATGCCGACAGGGTTGCGCGTCACTTGCCATGGCAGCCGCTGATCAATGCCTTGAAAACGGCTTTTGCCGCCGGCGACATGACTGCGCCCACGCGCAGTCACCATCGCCTTGACGGCGTTGCCAGCGGTTCACCCATGCTGCTGACCATGCCCGCCTGGAGCGCCCGCCTTGGCGTGGGCACCAAGCTGGTTGCGGTCTATCCCGACAACCACCAGCACGCCTTGCCGTCCATCCACGGGCTGTACGTGCTGATGGAGGCCGCCACCGGCCGGCCGCAGGCGGTGCTTGATGGCGGTGAGCTGACCTCGCGCCGCACCGCCGCCGCGTCGGCACTGGCCAGCCAGTGCCTGTCACGTCCCGACAGCCGAACCCTGCTGATGGTGGGCACCGGCCGCCTGTCGCAGTACCTGCCGCTGGCCCATGCGCAGGTGCGCCCGATAGACCGCGTGCTGGTGTGGGGGCGCTCACTTGAAAAATCACAGGCCGCTGCCCGGCAACTGAGCGCCGCGGGCTTGTCCGCCCAGGCGGTGGAGTCTCTTGAGGCGGGTTGCGCCGAGGCGGACATTGTCAGCTGCGCCACCCTGGCCCGGGAAGCCGTGTTGCACGGCGACTGGCTGCGTCCCGGCACCCATGTGGACCTGATCGGCGCCTTCACGCCAAGCATGTGCGAAGCCGACGGCCGCGTGTTCGAGCGGGCCGCCGCGGTTTATGCCGACACCCTGGACGGCGTGCTGGCCGAAGCCGGCGATGTGATTCAGGCGCTGGCTTCAGGCGCCCTGAAGCGCCAGCAACTGATCTGTGATCTGGCCGGTCTGTGCCGTGCCACCGTGCCGCCAGCTCGCGGCAACACCGACATTACCGTCTTCAAATCCGTAGGCGCCGCACTGGAAGACCTGGTTGCCGCCCGCCTCTGCCTTGACCTTTACACCTCCTCTTTGAAAGCCTGATCATGGACATGAACCACCTTGCCCGCCTTCGCGAACGTTACGGCGATGCGTCCGGCGGCGATATTTTCGACCCCAGATTCAAGGCCGTTGCGGATCGCATCTTCAGCAGCTCGGACCGGCGCAAGTGGCCGTTCTCCGACGTCAGCACTTTTCTTGATGCGCCTTACCGCCCCGACGGGCTGGACCCGCAGAAACCCAACCTCGCCGGTCTGGATGTGGCGCTGATCGGCGTGCCGATGGACCTGGGCGTGACCAACCGGAGCGGCGCACGCTTTGGCCCGCGCGCGGTGCGTGGCATCGAACGCATCGGGCCGTACGAGCATGCCCTGGCCCTGGCGCCGATGACGCAGCTCAAGGTGGCCGACGTCGGCGATGTGCCGATGCAAAGCCGCTACAGTCTCGCCGAATGCCATGCCGACATCGAGGCCTGTTTCACGCAGGTGGTGAAGGCTGGCGTCGTGCCTTTGGCGGTGGGCGGGGACCACTCGGTCACCGGTTCCATCCTCAAGGCCGTGGGCCGGGAGCGTCCGGTGGGCATGGTGCATATTGATGCGCATTGCGACAGCGCCGGCTCCTACGAAGGTTCCAAGTTTCACCATGGCGGTCCGTTCCGCGAGGCGGTGCTGGCGGGGGTGCTGGACCCTCATCGCTGCATCCAGATCGGCATTCGCGGCGGTGCCGAGTATTTGTGGGAGTTTTCCTTTGACTCCGGCATGACGGTGATTCACGCCGAAGAATTCAGCCAGATGGGCCTGGAGGCGACCATTGCCAAGGCCAGGCAGGTGGTCGGCGACGGACCCACTTATGTGACTTTCGACGTGGATGCTCTCGATCCCGCCTACGCTCCGGGCACCGGTACCCCGGAGGTGGGGGGGCTGACGCCGCGCGAAGTGCTGGGCCTGCTGCGCGGTTTGCGCGGTTTGAACATCATTGGCGGCGACGTGATGGAAGTGGCACCCCAATACGATAGCACGACCAACACCGCCCAGGTGGGCGCGCAGATGCTGTTTGAAATTCTGTGTCTGGTGGCGCTGTCACCGGCCTTCCAGAGCCCGTCAACCCGTTGAAACATTTACCTTCAGGAAAGAAAGAGAAAACCATGTCCATTGAACGTCTTGAAATCGGTCCGCGCATGTCGCAGGCCGTGATACACAACCACACCATTTACTTGGCCGGTCAGGTGGCCAGTGGCGACGCCGGCCCGGGCGTTTACGAGCAGACCTGCAGCGTCCTGGCGGGAATTGACCGCTTGCTGGCTGCCAGCGGCAGCGACAAGTCACGCCTGCTGAGCGTGACCATCTGGCTGACTGACATGGATACTTTCAGTGAAATGAACCGGGCCTGGGATGGCTGGGTCGTGCCCGGTGCCACGCCGGCGCGGGCCACGGTTTTGAGTGCGCGTCTGGCGGCACCGCAATACAAGGTCGAGATCGGTGTGGTGGCGGCGCAGCGCTAAGTCCTTGTCAGCGACTCTCTGACATCGCCGGTCATCCCGGTAGCGGGTGCAATGCCCCGCCGGTGGAGTCGTTGCGCGGTACGCCGGCTACTTGTTTGCGTGTGGACTGTCCGGTAAGATAGGGCTATGGCCGCAAGGATTGCATCGTCAAGAATGGCGGTGTGATGAACTTTCTGTACAGCGCCTGCTCAGACGACTGCAGGAGATGTTGAAAATACCGCCGCCAGCTGCTTTTGCAGTATTTTGCGCTTGTAGTCCAATGACTACGGGCATAATTAGCTATTATTTAAATAGCAATCAATAGTTTTTATTTCCACCGGACTCACCAGGACGCTTCTGCCATGACTGAACCGGTACGACTCGCCAAACGCCTTGCCGAAATGCTGGCCTGCTCACGCCGCGAGGCCGAGCAGTACATTGAAGGCGGCTGGGTCACGGTTGATGGTGTGGTGGTGGAGGAGCCGCAGTTCCGCGTCCAGAACCAGGCGATCGTGCTGTCCCCCGACGCCAGCCTGCTGGCGCTGACGCCGGTGACATTGCTGCTGCACAAGCCTGCGGGCTACGAAGCTGCTGACGCGGCCAGTACCCCGGGTGCTTCATCGGGTAAAACCGCCGCCCAACTGCTGACGGCCGCCAACCACGCGCCTGACGACCGCTCGGGCATCCGGCCACTGAAAAAGCATTTTTCGGGTTCGGAGCTGGTCACGCCGCTGGCCGCTGCGGCCAGCGGTCTGGTGGTGTTTACCCAGGATTGGCGCGTGGCGCGCAAGCTGCGCGAAGATGCGCGCGTGCTGGAGCACGAAGTGATTGTCGAGGTCAGCGGCGAGATCAAGCCCGGCGGCCTGGAGCGCCTGAACCGCATTGACCACGGCTTTACTTTCAAGGACGCACTGCTGCCGCCCGCCAAGGTGAGCTGGCAAAGCGAGGCGCGGCTGCGCTTTGCGCTCAAGGGTGAAGTGGCCGGACAGATCGCCTATATGTGCGAAAGCGTCGGGCTCAAGGTCGAGGCCATGAAGCGCCTGCGCGTAGGCCGTATACCCCTGAGTCAGTTGCAGCCCGGGCAGTGGCGCTACTTGCTACCTTATGAGCGCTTTTAGGTACCAATCACGCCCGGAAATGCCCAGACCAGTCCGCCCGTCATCAAAAAATAGCGCATGAATTTCCCGACGGCCATGTAGGCCAGGCAGGGCCAGAACGGAAACTTGAGCCATCCGGCCACGGCGCACAGCGGGTCGCCGACGACGGGCAGCCAGGCCAGCAGGCAGGCCTTGGGGCCGAGTTTTTCCAGCCACCGCACGGCGCGGCCGTGGTGGGATGAATGGGTGTATTTGTCGGCCACCTTGTGCGCGCCGTAACCTATCCACCAGTCCAGCGCACCACCCAGCGTGTTGCCGACCGTGGCGACCAGGACGGCGGGCCAGAACATGGCCGGATTGAGCTTGACCAGTCCGAACACCACCGGCTCGGAGCCTAGCGGCAGCAAGGTGGCCGAGATGAAGGAAACAATGAATACCGTGCTCAAACCGTATTCCGGCAGGGCAAGCAGCTCGATCAGGTGTTGTATCCAGGCGTCCATAGGGGCTCGAGTATAGGGAGGACGGGCCAGCGAACGGCCATCGGACCGCCGGCCGGCGGCCTGCCCGTCGTTTAAAAATCCCAGGCCAGATTTCAATTGCTGAAATTTTGGGCAGCTACAATCATGCCTCCTTTTTCAGCAACCCTCCCACGCGTCCACCCCTTCATGAACATCGGCCCTTATGTTTTGGCAAACAATGTGTTTGTCGCGCCCATGGCCGGCGTCACGGACAGGCCATTTCGCCAGCTGTGCAAAAAGCTCGGGGCCGGTTACGCGGTCAGCGAAATGGTCACCTCCCGTCGTGATTTGTGGGACACGCTCAAAACCTCACGCCGCGCCAACCATGAGGGCGAAGCCGCGCCGATTGCCGTGCAGATTGCCGGCACCGATGCGCAGATGATGGCCGAAGCCGCTGCCTATAACCTGGACCGTGGCGCGCAGATCATTGACATCAACATGGGTTGCCCGGCCAAGAAGGTCTGCAACAAATGGGCCGGATCGGCACTGATGCAGAACGAAATGCTGGCGCTGCAGATCATTGATGCCGTGGTGGCCGCCTGCGCACCGCACGGCGTGCCGGTCACGCTCAAGATGCGCACCGGCTGGGCGCAAGGCCATAAAAACGCCCTGACGATTGCCCGAGCCGCCGAAAGCGCCGGCGTGCAGATGATTGCCGTGCATGGCCGCACCCGCGAGCAGGGCTACAAAGGACTGGCCGAATACGACACGATTGCCGAAGTGAGGGCCGCCCTGCGCATTCCGGTGGTCGCCAATGGCGACATCAGCAGCCCTGAAAAGGCCAGAGATGTGCTGGCCTATACCGGCGCTGATGCCGTGATGATTGGCCGTGCGGCCCAGGGACGGCCCTGGATTTTTCGCGAACTGACGCATTTTCTGGCGACCGGCCGCCACCTGGCGCCGCCGCTGGTGGCCGACGTCAAGCGCCTGCTGCTCGACCACTTGCTCGACCATTACCAGCTCTATGGCGAGTATTCGGGCGTGCGCACGGCGCGCAAGCACATTGGCTGGTATGTCAGGACCCTGCCCGGCGGGGAGGCGTTTCGCGGCCGCATGAATGGGCTGGAGGATTGCCCGGCGCAGCTGGACGCGGTGAACGAATTTTTTGACGGTCTGGGCGAGGGCAGGGACCGCATCCCGGCCGCTCCCCGTGGCCCCGATGCCACGGTAGACGAATTCATGAACAACGATAAAAACAAGGAGGAAGCTGCACCATGAGCAAAATCAATCTGGAGGAATGCGTGCGTTCCAGCCTGGAAGGCTATTTCACCGACCTCGGGGGCACCGCGCCCGACCGCATGTACGACATGATGGTCCGGGTGGTTGAAAAGCCGCTGCTCGAAGTGGTCATGCAGCATGCCGAGCAAAACCAGTCGCGCGCCGCCGAATGGCTGGGGCTGAACCGCAACACGCTGCGCAAGAAGCTGGTCGAGCACAAGCTCATCAAGTAAGCCGGCAGCGCTACTCCATTTTTTAGGTGCGGGTTTATCCGTACTTCTGCATTTTCAACAAAGAAGCCCATGAACGCCCTGATTTCCGTTTCCGACAAAACCGGCATCCTTGAATTTGCCCAGGCGCTGCACGCGCTGGGCATCCGGCTGCTGTCCACCGGCGGCACCGCCAAGCTGCTGCTTGATGCCGGCCTGCCCGTGACCGAAGTGGCCGACCACACCGGTTTTCCGGAAATGCTCGATGGCCGCGTCAAGACGCTGCACCCGAAAGTTCACGGCGGCCTGCTCGCCCGGCGCGACCTGCCCGAGCACATGGCGGCGCTGCAAACGCACGGCATCGACACCATTGATCTGCTGGTGGTCAACCTCTACCCGTTTGAATCGACCGTGGCCAGGCCCGGGTGCACGCTGGAGGACGCGATCGAGAACATCGACATCGGCGGGCCGGCGATGGTGCGCTCGGCGGCCAAGAACTGGAAAGACGTGGGCGTGCTGACCGACGCGTCGCAATACGCCGGCGTGCTGGCCGAACTCCAGGCCGATGGGACGCTGACCGACCGGACCAAATTCGCCCTGTCGGTGGCCGCCTTCAACCGCATCAGCCAGTACGACGGCGCCATCAGCGACTACCTGTCGTCGGTCGCGTTTGACGCCGCCAGGCTCGCACCAAGCCATGTGCCCGAGCGCTCGCTGTTCGCCGGCCAGTCGAACAGCCAGTTCACCAAGTTGCAGGACCTGCGCTACGGCGAAAACTCGCACCAGCAGGCCGCGCTGTACCGCGACCTGCATCCTGCGCCCGGTTCGCTGGTGACGGCCAAACAATTGCAGGGCAAGGAACTGTCGTACAACAACATCGCCGACGCTGACGCAGCCTGGGAATGCGTCAAGAGCTTCACGGAATCGGCCTGCGTCATCGTCAAGCATGCCAACCCGTGCGGTGTGGCGGTGGGCGTCGATGCGCTGGAGTCCTACAGCAAGGCCTTCAAAACCGACCCGACCTCGGCGTTTGGCGGCATCATTGCCCTCAACCGCAAGGTGGACGAGCGTGCCGCGCTACAAATTTCGAAGCAGTTCGTCGAAGTGCTGATGGCCCCGGGCTTCACGCCCGAGGCGCTGGAAGTGTTCAAGACCAAGGTCAACGTGCGGATTTTGCAGATTGACCTGCCACCCGGCGGTGCAACCGCCTGGGACCAAGGGCGCAACCTGATCGACATCAAGCGCGTCGGCTCGGGCCTCTTGATGCAGACCGCCGACAACCACGAACTGCTGCTGTCCGACCTGAAGGTTGTCAGCAAGCTGCAGCCCACGCCGGCTCAGTTGCAAGACCTGCTGTTCGCCTGGACCGTCGCCAAGTACGTCAAGTCCAACGCCATCGTGTTCTGTGCCGGCGGCATGACCATGGGCGTCGGTGCCGGCCAGATGAGCCGCCTGGATTCGGCCCGCATCGCCAGCATCAAGGCCGAGCATGCCGGCCTGTCGCTCAAGGGCACGGCGGTGGCGAGCGACGCCTTCTTCCCGTTCCGGGATGGCCTCGATGTGGTGGTGGATGCCGGCGCGACGTGCGTGATCCAGCCTGGTGGCTCGATGCGCGACCAGGAAGTGATGGATGCTGCCGACGAGCGCGGCGTGGTCATGGTGCTGACCGGCGTGCGCCATTTCAGGCATTGAGCAATAGCGCCGGCGACTCGCCGGCTTCTGAATCAAAAAAAGCGGCCTTGGCCGCTTTTTTTATGAGAAATAAGGTGTTTGCGCAAGGTGGGTATGCGCAAGCAGCTATGGTATTCAGAGCAAGCAACGGCATATCGAGGTTTTAACCCTGGGCGGTAGTGCCGTTCAGAGGCTCGCGAAAAACCGGGCTGCGGCATCCACCGTGGCGTCGATGTCTTCGGCCGTGTGCGCCGCGCTGACAAAGCCGGCTTCGTAGAGCGCTGGCGCGTAATACACGCCGCTGTCCAGCATGGCGTGGAAAAAGCGGTTGAAGGCCGGGCCGTCGGTCTTCATGACCTGCGGATAGTTCTGCGGCAGCGTGCCGAGCAGGAAAAAGCCGAACATGCCGCCTTCGCTGTCGCCGCAAAAAGGCACGCCGGCTTGGGTAGCGGCATGGGTCAGGCCGGTCACCAGGCTGCGCGTGCGCGCGCCCAGCGCGTCATAAAAATCGGGCTTCTGGATTTCGCGCAGCGTGGCCAGGCCGCAGGCCGTGGCGATTGGGTTGCCCGACAGGGTGCCGGCCTGGTAGACCCCGCCCAGAGGGGCCAGGTGCTCCATCACCGCGCGCGTTCCGCCAAAGGCTGCCATCGGCATGCCGCCGCCAATCACCTTGCCCAGCGCGGTCAGGTCCGGCTTGAAGCCGGGAATGCTGTGTGCATAGACGCTTTGCGCGCCGCCCAGCGCCACCCGGAAACCCGTCATCACCTCGTCGAACACCAGCAGCGCATCGTATTGCGTGCAGAGTTCACGGCAGCGCTTGACGAAGGGGACGCTGGCGCGCACAAAATTCATGTTGCCGGCAATCGGCTCGATCATCAGGCAGGCAATTTCCCGGCCATGCAGCGAAAAGGCTTCTTCGAGCTGGGCGATGTGGTTGTATTCCAGCACCAGGGTGTCCTTGACCACCTCGGGCGGAACGCCCGCGCTGGTCGGGCTGCCAAAAGTCGCCAGACCCGATCCGGCCTTGACCAGCAGGGCGTCGGAGTGGCCGTGGTAGCAGCCCTCGAACTTGACGATCTTGTTGCGCCCGGTGGCGCCGCGCGCCAGCCGGATCACGCTCATCGTTGCCTCGGTGCCGGAACTGACCAGTCGCACCATTTCGATGGAGGGCACCAGCTTGACGATTTCCTCGGCCATCTCGACTTCACGCTCGGTCGGCGCGCCGTAGGAAAAACCTTCCAGCACGGCTTTCTGCACGGCTTCCAGCACGGCTGGATGGCCATGGCCCAGGATCATTGGCCCCCAGGAGCCGATGTAGTCAATGTAGCGCTGGCCGTCGGCGTCCCAGAAGTAAGCGCCCTGCGCGCGCTGCACAAATCGCGGCGTGCCGCCCACGGCCTTGAAGGCGCGGACCGGGGAATTGACGCCGCCGGGAATCAGTTTCTGGGCGCGTTCGAACAGGGATGCGTTGCGGAACGTTGTTGGGGAGAGGGCAGGCTTAGTGTTTGGTTGTTCCATTGGGGGGAAATTCAAAAGGTGTATGAGAAGTCAGGGCTGCATCGTTGGTGCCCGCGGCATCGGCCGTTTCGTCGTCAGGCTCTTCATCGGACTCGACCTGCGCCCAGAACAGCCGGTCCGGAACGATATGGCCCATGCCGGGGTGAAATCCGGCGTCCAGACTGTGGTCCAGGTAGGTCAGCGCTTCGGATGTGGCGGCCTGCAGGTCGTGGCCGTTGGCCAGCAAGGCGCACAGGGCGGCCGACAGGGTTTCCCCAGCGCCTTCAAAGACTGCCTCGAAACGCTCGAACTTCTCACTGTAGAGCACAGCCTGCGGCGTGGCGAGCACATTGTCAATGAACTGGTCCGGCAGCGGGATACCCGTCACCAGCGTATACGGGACACCCAACGCGGCAGCCGCCTTGGCAATGTCGCGGGCCGACGGATTGCGTTCGGTGGACCAGTCGGGCAGCAGCCAGCGCCAGAGCGTGCTGTGGTTGCCGACCAACAGGGTCACTTGCGGCAGCATCAGTTCGCGAAAGGCATCCAGGTAGCTGTCGATCTTGCTTTCATCCCACCAGGACAGGCTGGGCATGTAAGCGATCAGCGGCACGTCCGAGTAGTCGGAGGCGATTTCGGCAATTGTGCTGATGTTCTCCGGACTGCCGACAAACCCGACCTTGATGGCGGCCACCGGCATGTCTTCCAACGCAGCGCGCGCCTGTTCGGTGACTGCCTCGTCGTCAAACGGCAAATGGTCGAAGATTTCCGCCGTGTCACGCAGATAGGTACCCGTGACAACAGACAGCGGATGAGCGCCTGCCGAAGTGATGGCCGTGATGTCCGCCGTGAGGCCGCCTGCGCCGCTCGGGTCATTGGCGTTGAACGTCATGACGCACGCAGGCGACGCATCGCTGTCCTCGATCTGGAGTTGCCGGCTGTCCAGTTCAGGTGTGTGGGGGTTTGCCATAGGCTTTGATTTTGCCCTGTGCATGAATTAGCAACGCCGTCTAGATACAATTGTTGCATTCTATTTGAAGGCAATTTAAGCTGTGACCCAATCAATGACCTGGATGTGTTTGATCTGTGGATGGATTTATGACGAGGCGCTGGGTGCGCCCGAACATGGCATCGCCGCAGGAACGCCATGGAGCCAGGTTCCAATGAACTGGACCTGTCCTGAATGCGGGGCACGCAAGGAAGATTTTGAAATGGTTCAGATGTAGGCTCGTGTGCCTGCTTGCCAAAAATATGACCACGGTGAACCCAACTGCTTCGGCGGCTGCAAAACAGGAGTAGCACAGTGAGCATTTCCAGTTCCGGACTCAAGGTATTGGTCATCGACGACAGCAACACGATCAGGCGCAGCGCAGAGATTTTCCTGAGGCAGGGCGGCCATGAGGTATTGCTCTCCGAGGATGGTTTTGACGCCCTGTCCAAGGTCAATGACTTCCAGCCCGACCTCATTTTTTGCGACATTCTCATGCCGCGTCTGGATGGCTACCAGACCTGCGCAATTATCAAGCGCAATGTCAAATTTTCGAACGTCCCCTTTGTGATGCTGTCGTCCAAGGATGGCGTGTTTGACAAGGCGCGTGGACGCATGGCGGGCTCGCAGGACTACCTGACCAAACCCTTCACCAAAGACCAGCTGCTGCAAACCGTTCAGGCTTTGGGCTCTTCAAAACAAAGGGAAATCTGATGTCAATCAATAAAGTGCTGGTGGTGGACGACTCGAAAACCGAGTTGATGTTTTTGACCGATTTGCTGATGAAAAACGGCTACAGCGTCAAGACGGCGGAAAACGCAGAAGACGCTTTTCGCAGGCTGGCAGAGGAAAAGCCGGAACTGATTCTGATGGATGTGGTCATGCCGGGGCAAAACGGCTTCCAGCTGACCCGCGCCATCGCGCGCGATCCGCAGTATGCAGACATTCCCATCATGATGTGCACCAGCAAGAACCAGGAAACCGACCGGGTCTGGGGTATGCGTCAAGGTGCGCGCGACTACATCACCAAACCGGTCAATGCCGGCGAACTGATGGCCAAAATCAAGGCGCTTGGCTGAGCTTTGGCATAAGCCCACACCATGGCAAACAGACAAGCCCTTAAAGAGTTGCAAGCGCGTCTGGCAGAGCGATTGCAGCTTGCCAAAACACAGGGCATAGCGCCTTCCTGGCTGGCCGTTGAGGCCGCTGAAAAAAAATACCTTTTCCCGCTTGATCACTCAGGAGAAATCTTTCCCTGGGTTGGTATCCAGCCGGTTTCCTATACGCAGTCCTGGTTTTTGGGTGTGGCCGGCTTGCGCGGCGGTCTTTATGGCGTAGTGGATCTGGCTGGTTTTGTCGACGGTCAGGCATCGGGTAACCGAAGCGAACTTGCGCGCACCGAGTCTCGCTTGGTCTCGCTCAACAGTGCCCTTGAGGTCAATTGCGTCTTGCTGATCGACAAACTCTCAGGGCTGCGCAAACAGAATGACTTCATCGATTTTTCAGCGCCGGAGCCGGATGCCGGTGTGTTTTTTGGAAACCAGTACGTTGATCGCAATGGTGCAAGCTGGCAGGAAATCAACCTGCAACTGCTTGCACAGCAGGTTGATTTTTTGACTATTGCCGCCTAGTGCACCTTGGCATCCGTTCTACCCGTTTTTTGAAGGCTCATTCATGTCCGTTCTAGAAAATATCCAGAAGCTGTTTAAAACGAAGTCAGACTGGCCAGACGGCAGTGCGAGCACTTTTGGCATGAAGGATGAGTCTGCTGCCGGCCATACGATGGCACGCGGCCGGGCTGGCGCAGCACAACTGCAAGGGGCGATTCTTTCACCCAGCATTTCTGAAGACGGCATGCTGATGAGTAGCGAACTTCTCAGTCTTCCCGTTCTGGGTGTGCGGCCGCTTGGGGAGCACCAGAAGATACTGGTCGTGGCACTTGGGCTTGCTGTCGCCGTCCTGGCAGGGGTCACGTTTTTTGCACTCAGCAAGTCTGAACGCGTTGCGCAGCAGGTAGCGGCAACCGGACAAGCGCTGATGCAGTCCCAGCGCCTCGCCAAATCGGCCTCGCAGGCACTGGTTGGAAGCGCCCAGGCTTTCCCGGATGTGCGTGAAAGCGCCGATGTTCTCAGCAAGACCGTGATCGGAATGAAGTCGGGCGACGACACCCTGCGACTGTCGGCGGTGAGTGACGCGTTGCAGCCGGAAATGGCAAAGGTCACGCCGCTGGTCGAGCGGGCCAGGCAGAATGCAGATATCGTGATGGGCCAAAAGGCCATCCTGCTTCAGGTGGGTGAGGCTCTGCGTACCATCAACCGGCAGTCCTCCGACCTGCTCGAAATTGCCGAAACTGTTTCTTCGCTCAAGCTTCAACAAAATGCAGCGCCGACAGAAATTTCCGCCTCCGGCCAGCTAGTGATGCTGACCCAGCGGATCGGCAAGTCTGCCAATGAGTTCCTGACCATGGAAGGCGTTAGTCCCGAGGCGGTCTTCCTGCTGGGCAAGGACCTGAATTCCTTCAAGGAAATTGCCCAAGGCCTGCTTGATGGCAGCCCTGAGTTGCGTCTGGGCGCATCAAGGGAAACACAGACGCGAGAACGCCTGGAAGCCCTGATCGCGCTTTACGAAAAAACGCGTGTCCAGGCGGGTGCCATCCTGGGCAACCTCCAGGGCCTGGTGTCAGCCCGGGAAGCGCAGGTTTCCATCATTGCCGATAGCGAACCCCTGCGCCGTGATCTCGAAGATTTGCAGGAAAAACTGTCTTCACAGACGGGTCTGGGAATCGGGGCGCTTGCGACACTGGTTGCCGCCGCCTTTGTTGCCCTGCTGTGCGCAGCAGGTCTGGCTCGCCTGCAGGTGATCGACAGCCAGCAGCGCCAAGCCGTTGCCGAAGGTCAGCGGCATGATGCCAAAAGCCAGGAACAGGATGCCAAGCGCGTCAACGACGCTAACCAGGCAGCCATTTTGCGCCTGATGAATGAATTGCAGACTGTGGCCGAGGGTGACCTGACACAGGTTGCCACCGTTACCGAAGACATCACCGGCGCCATTGCCGACTCGGTCAACTACACCGTGGAAGAACTGCGCCAGCTGGTCGGCAATGTGCAGGACACGGCGACCCGGGTTGCGCAAACGACTTCACGGGTGGAAAATACCTCTACCGAACTCCTGGCCGCTTCCACCCAGCAACTGCGAGAGATTCGTGAAACCGGCCAGTCGGTGCTTGACATGGCAACCCGAATCAACGAAGTGTCCACCCAGGCTCAGGAGTCATCCCTGGTGGCCCGCCAGTCCCTGACGGCAGCAGAGTCCGGTCTGCAGGCGGTGCAAAATGCCATTGGCGGCATGAATTCCATCCGTGACCAGATCCAGGAAACTTCCAAGCGCATCAAGCGCCTGGGCGAGTCGTCGCAAGAAATTGGCGAAATCACCGAACTGATTTCCGACATCACCGAACAGACCAATGTGCTGGCGCTCAACGCCGCCATTCAGGCTGCCTCGGCGGGCGAGGCGGGCCGGGGTTTCTCGGTGGTGGCTGAGGAAGTCCAGCGTCTGGCCGAGCGGTCCGCCGATGCAACCCGGCAGATTTCAGCACTGGTCAAGGCGATTCAGACCGATACCCAGGATGCCGTAGCCGCCATGGAGCGCTCGACCCAAGGCGTGGTCGAGGGCGCCAAGCTCTCCGACAACGCCGGCACGGCATTGACCGAGATTGACCAGGTGTCGCGCCATCTGGCCGAGCTGATTGAACAGATTTCCGAAGCCGCTTCCAGGGAGGCGGCTTCGGCCAATGTGGTGGCTGACAACATCCAGCATATTTTCGTGGTCACAGAGCAAACCGGAGAAGGAACCCGTTCCACAGCGCAGCAGGTGCGCGATCTTTCACGCATGGCTGAAGAACTCCGGCAGTCGGTGTCCCGATTCAAGATTGTGTGACGCCCTAGCCAAGCCTTTGACTACGAACACCGATTCCTGAACCTGCCTGTTATTTATGCACCCCATGGTCACGAACTCAATTGCCGCCAAACCCGATGCCGTCATGAGTGACCTGGGGCCGCTGGCCTGGGTGTTCAACGAGCTCTGTAAATCTCTGGAGGCTGCCACCAAGGCGCTCAAGCGATTTATAAAAGAGGCTGAAGCAGCACGTGGTTCTGATCTGCTTGCGACGGACGCCAGCCAGTTGCGCGCTGCTCGCCAGCAGCTCCATCAGGCGGTTGGCGTATTGGAGGTGGTCGGTCTTGCGGAGCCTGCCATGGTGCTCCGCGCCATGGAGGCCGCTGTACAAAATTTCCTGCAGCACCCGGAGTTATGCAGCCAGGACGCAATCGCCAAAATCGAGTACGGCAGCTTTGCCCTCACAGAGTATCTCGAAGGCGTGCTGGCCGACAAGCCCTTTTCCGCCGTGTCGCTGTTTCCCCAATACCGCAATGTTCAGGAGCTGGTGCGAGCCGACCGCATTCATCCAGCCGATTTGTGGTCGTACCAGTGGCGCTGGCTTGAGCCGGAAGTGTCTCCGGTCGACGCGCATGCATATGGCCACGATGCGCGCGAAATGCTTGACAAGGACGTTCTCCAGCTGATGAAGGGCAAGGCCCCGCAAGCTGCCGCAAGTCTCAGGGATCTGAGTCTCGGGTTTGCAGCTGGACAGACCCAACGCCAGCCGAGAATTTTCTGGCTGCTTGCGGCTGGATTTTTTGAGGCCATAGCCCATAACCTGCTGCCCTCAGACCTTTACGTCAGGCGCTCCGCTTCCCGAATCCTGTTGCAATATGCCTCTTTGTCGCGAGGCGAGGCCGCCATTCCTGAGCGACTGGTCCTGGACTTGCTGTTCTTTTGTTCTCAAGCGGTGTCTGGCCGTGCCAGTGAAGCGCCCGTGCTTTCGGCGGTGCGCTTTGCCTATGGACTGGCCCGTTTCAAGCCCGTGGATTATGAATGGGTGCAATTCGGCCGTTTTGACCCCGCACTGCTGGCACAGGCGCGCAAGCGCATTGTTTTGGCGAAAGATGCATGGTCACTGCTGTGCGCGGGTGAGAGCACAAAAATCAAACAGGTCGCCGACCAGTTCGGTCTTGTGACTGATTCGCTGCGAAAACTCCATGCCGCCAGTGAACCGCTTGCGCGGGCCCTTTCTCAAGCGATTGAAATCACGGCAAACAGTAGGCAGGTTCCGGATATTGCGTTGGCAATGGAAGTCGCGACTTCCGTGCTTTATCTTGAGGCCGTGTTCGATGACCTGGATCCTTCCGATCCGCAATTGGCGATCCGGACCGCCAGTCTGGCAGAGCGGCTTCAGGGTGTCGTCGATGGCGGGTCGCCCCGGCCGCTGGAAAGCTGGATGGAAGAGTTGTACCGCCGGGTCAGCGACAAGCAGACCATGAGCAGCGTGGTGAGCGAATTGCGTGTCGCGCTGGCCGAGATTGAAAGCACGCTCGATCTGTTCTTTCGGAATTCCCAGGACAAGAGTCCCTTGCAATCGGTGCCGGGGCAGTTGGCGCAAATGCGCGGTGTGTTGTCGGTGCTGGGCCTTGACCAGGCTTCCCGGGCTGTGTTGCAAATGAAGGGCACTGTCGAGCAAATGCTGGACACCGAGATTGATGATCAGCAGGTGCGCGCGGCAGGAACTTTTGAGCAACTGGGCAACAACCTGGGAGTCTTGAGTTTCCTCATCGACATGCTTAATTACCAGCCAGCGCTGGTGAAAAAACTATTTGTTTACGATGAGGAAAAAGACCAGCTGACCTCCTTGATGGGGCGCTCGCCAAGTGCCCACACTGCCACTTCGAGCATCACTGTGGATATCGAGCAGCTTTCACCAGACACTGCCGATGCAGATGCAAAAGACGAAGACAAGATTTTTAATGACCTGGCTGGTGACCGTTCTGACAGTGTGTCAAACCTGGAGGGTGTGGTTGCGTCGCTGGCCGAATTTCAATCGGTAGCGTTTGCGAACAATGCCGCGTTTCAGCTGCCGGCTGGAGCCCCCGCACTGACCGACATTGTGTCCATTGAGATGCCGTTGTTTTCAGGGATGCCTGAGACGCCGGCTGGCATTGATTTCGAAGAAGATGATTTACGCGATATCTTCCTTGAAGAAGCCCGGGATGTCTGCGGCCATGCTGTGCTGGCAATCGCCATGCTGGAAAGCCATCCTGATGACCAGGAGCAACTGACGGTTTTGCGACGCGCCTTTCATACGCTCAAGGGCAGTGCCCGAATGGTCGGGCTGGACGAGTTTGGCGAAGCTTCCTGGGCGATGGAGCAATTGCTCAACAGCTGGCTGGCTGACCAGAATGCGGTGAGCAGCGAATTTCGCGTTTTGTGCGGCCAGGTCATGGCCGGTCTGGAGCAGTGGACAGAAGACATCGCGGCCAACCAGGATAGTGCGTGGTCAGCCCTTGCGTTTTGCAACAGCGCTCAGGCCTTGCGCATGGAAGGGCGTTACCTTGCCCTGGCCCTACCGGGTGATTCCGGTAATGGGCTTGAAATGCTTTCCCAAGGTGACGTACCAGTTTCGGAAATTGCCCCTTGGGCAGGGGCTGACATTGACAGCAAGCCCAAGCCTGACTTTTTCTTTGAAGAAGAGGCCGGCATCGCAGCGCAAGCCCTGCCTGTCGGACAAGCCGATGCGGTTCCTGCCGGCATGGAAGAACTGGATTTCGACAGCCTGTTCCCAACGTCCTCCGAGCGCCGCCTTGCGGCCACAGTTTCGGATTTTGTCGAGGCGCCCACTGTTTCCGGTGCAGCATTCCAGATGGAAACGTCTTCCTGCATTTCAGCAGACGACAGCAACACCACGCACGAAGAAGTGCACGCGATCGAGCCGGATGACCAGAAGGAAAGAGAAGATGACGCGATCAAGGTCATCGATGGCTTGCGCATAGGCATTCCGCTTTATAACGTTTATTTGAATGAGGCTGACGAATGGTCGCGCCGTTTGGTCAGTGAAGTGGCCGAATGGGCACTTGAAAGCCATCAGCCCATCAGTGCGTCCACCGTGGCGCTTGCCCATTCGCTGGCAGGAAGCTCCGCAACGGTAGGTTTTCTGGCCTTGTCCGACCTGGCGCGTGCGCTGGAGCATGCGCTTGAAAATTCCCACAACCACCACAGCCACGGCGCTGGTGCCTATGGTGACCTGTTCATCGACGCTTCCGAAGATATACGCCGCTTGCTGCACCAGTTTGCAGCCGGTTTCCTACGTCAGCCCCTGCCTGGAATCCTTGAGCGGCTGGCCGGGCTTGAGTTTTCCGACTCGGTTTTGCCGGAAACAGACGACGATGGGCTTGAAGGCGTCAATGACCTGAAGCCTGCCGATGCAGCCGACGTGCGCTGGACCGCTGAGCGTTCGATGTCGAGCCCTGGCAGGACCATCAGCCAGGCAACGTATGACGATGTCCACGACGACATTGATGCGGTCGATGCGATTGACCTTGACCTGTTCCCGATTTTCGAGGACGAGTGCGACGAACTTATGCCTCGTCTGGGTTTGGCCCTGCGCAAATGGGCAGAAAAACCGGCTGACTCGGGCCCTCAATTGGAAATGTTGCGCGTGCTGCATACCCTCAAAGGCAGCGCACGCCTTGCTGGCGCGATGCGCCTTGGGGAAATGGCCCACCGAATTGAGTCCGAGCTTGCCTCCATTGGCTTGCAATCACCTGCCACTCAGGAGATTGAATTTCTGTTGACCCGTTTTGACGGAATGCAAAGTGCATTCGAAAGTTTGCGTCGTCTCGACACTGCATCGTCTCAGGCAATGCCGATCCAGGTCGAAACTTTGCCTTTCATTTCCGTTGAACCGGAGCTGCCGGACCTTCATGTATTCCTGTCCGAAAATGATGTTGAGGAAAATGATGTTGAAATTTCCCCCGCCATCGACAGCACCCGTGCGACCACCAGTGCCAATGC
Organism: Polaromonas sp. CG9_12; assembly: GCA_000751355.1. Classification (GTDB taxonomy): domain Bacteria; phylum Pseudomonadota; class Gammaproteobacteria; order Burkholderiales; family Burkholderiaceae_C; genus Polaromonas. The sequence goes on from CCJP01000005.1 coordinate 2,993,890, forward strand.
CTATGCCAGAAAAATTGAAATCCCCGGGCCGCAAGCCATGGTCATGCAGCCCTTGCGACAGGCTGCCAATGCCAGCATACGGGTGCGCACCCAGTTGCTTGACCGCATGGTCAACCAGGCCGGTGAAGTCATGATCAGCCGTTCACGCCTTGAGTCAGAAGTGGGCCAGTTGCGCATTTCCCTGACGGACATGACAGGCAGCCTGACGCGTTTGCGGCAGCAGCTTCGGGACATCGAACTGCAGGCTGAAACCCAGATGCAGTCACGTCTGGCGCTGGCGAAGGAAGCCCAGGCAGGCTTCGATCCGCTGGAGTTCGACCGCTTTACCCGCGTGCAAGAATTGACCCGCATGATGGCCGAGTCGGTGAACGACGTGGCCACCGTGCAGCGCACCTTGCAGCGCACCATTGAAGCCACGGAAGACGATCTGGTCGCCCAGGGCCGCCAGGCAAGGGAACTACAACGCGATTTGCTGCGTACCCGGATGGTCGAGTTTGAAAGCGTTTCCGACCGGCTTTACCGCGTAGTCCGGCAAACGTCCAAGGAAACCGGCAAGCAGGTGCGCCTCGACCTGCATGGCGGCAACCTCGAAATGGACCGGGGAATGCTGGACCGCATGATGCCCGCTTTCGAACATCTGCTGCGCAACTGCCTGACGCACGGTATTGAGGCGCCGCAAGTGCGTGCCCGGGCCGGCAAGGAGGCTGTCGGTCTGATCACCATTCAGCTCCGCCAGGAGGGCAACGACGTTTTCGTGCAGTTGGGTGATGATGGCGCCGGCCTGGACCTGGCCCGCATCCGCGCGCAAGGCGTCAAACAAGGCCTGATAACAGCCAGTCAGGCCACTGATGATGTAGCTACCGCCAACCTGATCTTCCTGCCGGGCTTTTCAACGGCGCAGGAAGTGACCGAACTCGCCGGGCGAGGCATCGGCCTGGACGTGGTACGGAACGAAGTGATTTCGCTTGGCGGCAGGATCAATACCTCGACCGTTGCGGGCAAGGGCACTGATTTCACCATGGTGTTGCCGCTGACGACTGCCGTGACGCAGGTGGTGATGATTCGGGCGGGTAGCATGTCGGTCGGTGTGCCGGCCAACGTGGTGGAAACCGTACGGCGCGTTAGTGCTGCCGAGCTGCAACAGGCTTACCGCTCTGGCATGCTCGATGTGGGCGGCGAGTCCGTTCCATTCTTCTGGTCAGGCGCCTTGCTGCAGGCCTCGCATTTCAGCAGCGAAGCCCAAGCCAAGACCACTGCCGTTGTTGTTTTCAGAAGCGCCGCCCAGCGGATCGCCATGCATGTCGACGAGGTGCTGGGCAACCGCGAAGTGGTGGTGAAGAATCTTGGTCCCCAACTGTCCGGGCTGCCGGGATTGACCGGCATGTCAATGCTGCCATCCGGTGCCGTGGTGCTGATCTACAACCCTGTAGGTCTGGCCGCTGTCTACGGCCAACAGGCCCGGACCTGGAGCAAGGACCACCTGGAGCAGTCCGCCAATCGCTTGACGGGCAACATTGCGCCGGTGATGGCTGCGCCGCGAACCCCGCTGATTCTCGTGGTCGATGACTCCATCACCGTGCGCCGTGTGACCCAGCGCCTGCTGCTGCGCGATGGCTATCGGGTGGCCATGGCCGCCGACGGGCTGCAGGCCCTTGAGAGGCTGCAGGAAGAAATCCCTGCCGTGGTGCTCTCGGACATTGAAATGCCGCGCATGGACGGGTTTGACCTGGCGCGCAACATCCGGGCCGATGAGCGCATGAAGGATCTGCCGATCATCATGATCACATCGCGCATTGCCGGAAAACACAACGAGTATGCAATGGAACTGGGCGTCAACCATTACCTGGGCAAGCCTTACTCCGAAGACGAATTGCTGCGGCTGATCCGGCAATACTGCTCGGTGCAAACCCCTGTCTCTGCTTAAAAAGGCCTTTTGCGCAGACAGTACGGGCGCGAGCTGCTACTAAAAAAATAGCGCTCAGGCATCAGGCCTTTTTCACAACCGCGTAGCGCTCCAAGGTCTTTGACCGTGCTGTGGCATGGTCGACCAGCGGCATCGGGTAGTTGCTGCCCAATGCCACGTCTGCGGCCATCAGCTCCACCCCGCCAGCCAGCCAGGGGCTGTGCAGTGCAGCCTTGGGCAACCGTGCCAGCACCGGCAGGTACTTGCGGATGAACTTTCCGTCCGCATCACACTTTTCGCTCTGGCTGACGGGGTTGAAGATGCGGAAATAGGGCTGCGCATCGCAGCCGGTGCTGGCGGCCCACTGCCAGCCGCCATTGTTCGAGGCCAGATCGAAATCGTTGAGTTTTTCGGCGAAGTAACGCTCGCCCCAGCGCCAGTCGATGCCCAGGTCCTTGACCAGGAAGCTGGCCGTCACCATGCGCAGGCGGTTGTGCATGTAGCCGGTCTGGTTGATCTGGGCCATGGCGGCATCGACCAGCGGATAGCCGGTCCGGCCTTCGCACCAGGCAAGGAAAAGTGACTGGGCGTTTTCACCCTGTTCCCATCGAACCGCATCGTATTCGGGTTTGAAGGCACTGCCAGCCACATGCGGATAGTTGGACAGGATCTGGGCATAAAAGTCTCGCCATATCAGTTCACCTAGCCACGTGGCCGCGCCTTCGTTGCCTGTTTGACGCGCCAGCGCGACGGACGCCAGCTTTCGGACCGAGACGGTTCCGAAGCGCAAATGGACACTCAGGTAACTGGGTCCCCTGGTGGCGGGAAAGTCGCGGGTTTCCCGGTACTTTCCCATTCGGCTCAGGAAGTCTTCAAGCAGCGCATTTCCGCCCTGGCTGCCCGCCGGTAGCTTGAGCGTTGACAAATTCGTCACCTCAAATCCCAGTTCGGCCAGCGACGGCACGTCATGGGCTTCGTTCGCCGGCAGGGGCGCCAGTGCGGCGGCGTATGTTTCAACCGGATAGGGCTTGAGATAGAAGGCATCGACCTTTTTCAGCCAGGCATTCTTGTAGGGCGTGAACACGCTGTACGGCTTGCCCGCCAGCGTCAACACCTCCTGGCGTTCAAAAACGACATGGTCCTTGAAGGTGTGAAACGCCATGACCTGGCCTTCAAGCAACGCCTGGATCTGAGCGTCGCGCGCCAGGCTGTAGGGCTCGTCGTCATGGTTGGCGAACACGGCATCCGCAGACAGTTGCCGCGCCAGCGCCGGCAGGGCACTGTTTGCCGACTCGTGCCGCACCAGCAAACCGGCGGAGGACGCCGATTTGTTGGGACAGAGTCGTGCCAACTGGCCATTCAGGTCCACCAGCGATTCCCGGATGAATTCCACGCGTCGGTCTGACTTGGGCAGCGCATCCAGAATCGACCTGTCAAAAACGAAGACGCAGTACACCTGTTCGCACGATTTCAGCGCATGGTAGAGCGCCGCATTGTCCTCGGCCCGCAAATCCCGCCTGAACCACATCAACCCTGTCTTGTATTTCTTGTGCATGCGGCCAATGGTAGTGAAAAGAATCCGGACCTGGCGCCTGAGTGCTTTTTGGCGGTGAAGATGGGCTTAGAAGGCCGGCTGCTTGCAACCGGCGTGCTTCGCCTGTGGCAAGTCAACGCGTAAAATCTCCGGATGGCCACGGACCCCACCCCTTTGATCAATCTCACGCACCACTTCCTCATTGCCATGCCCGGGCTGGAGGATGAAGGCTTTTCGAAAAGCGTGATCTACATGTGCGAGCACAGCCAGCGAGGCGCGCTGGGCCTGATCATCAACAAGCCCAGCGACATCAATGTCCAGGGCTTGTTCGACAAGGTCGAACTGCCGCTGCGCCGCGAAGACCTGACGACAATGCCGGTGTTCCAGGGCGGGCCGGTGCAGACCGAGCGCGGCTTTGTGCTGCATGAGTCCATGATGCCTGGCAACGAATCGGTGTACGCCTCGACCATGTCGATTCCGGGTGGTCTGGAAATGACGACATCCAAGGACGTGCTCGAAGCCCTGTCCACTGGCGCCGGCCCGCGCAAGGTGTTTGTCTCGCTCGGCTATTCGGCCTGGGGCGAGGGCCAGCTCGAGTCGGAACTGCTCGACAACAGCTGGCTGACGGTGGCCGCCGATTTAGGCTTGATCTTCGACACGCCGGTTGAGGAACGCTACGACAAGGCGCTGAAGCTGCTGGGCCTTGAAAGCTGGATGATTTCCCCTGTTGCCGGACATGGATGAACCGCAAGCGCAAGCGGACCCCGATGGTTTTCAGCCACCTGAGCCATCGGCTGCCGTGCCGCATCCAGTGGCGCGCCTGCAGACTTTTCTGGCCTTTGATTTCGGGTTGAAGCGTACCGGCGTGGCTTCGGGCAACAGCCTGACCCGCACAGCGTCGCCGCAGGCCACCATTGCCGCCGAAGGGGTCGCGCGTTTTCCGCTGATCCAGGCGCGCATCAAGGAATGGCAGCCCGATGCGCTGGTGGTCGGCGTGCCATTTCACCCCGACGGCGCCAGCCACGACAATACCGTGCGCGCGCTAAAGTTTGCGCGCCAGTTGCGTGGCCGTTTTGGCCTGCAGGTGTTCGAAGTCGATGAGCGTTACAGCACCACCGAGGCCCTGGCCGGCGGCGCAAAAGATGCCGATGCCGCGTCGGCCTGCATCATTCTGGAACAATTTCTAAGGAGCCTTCCCCATGAGCAGTCTGGTTCTTGACGCCGAGGCGCTGTATGCCGATCTGCTGCGCGGCATGCGCCAGCAACTGGCCGCTTCCCCTCAGCCGCCGCGCCTGGTGGGCGTGGCGTCGGGCGGTGCCTGGTTGGCAGAGCGCCTGAAAAAAGACCTTGAGCTGAAGGAAGACATTGGCATCCTGTCGTCGTCCATGCACCGCGATGATTTTTCGCAGCGCGGGATGTCGTCCAGCGGACAGACGGTGCTGCCCTTCGATGTCAATGGCGCGCACCTGATCGTCGTCGATGATGTGCTCTATACCGGCCGCACGATCCGCGCCGTGCTCAACGAACTGTTTGATTACGGACGGCCCGCCAGCGTCAGGCTGATGGTGCTGGTAGACCGGGGCGGGCGCGAGTTGCCGGTCCAGGCCGACCTGGCCGTGGCGCGCGTCGTCCTGCCGGCTTCGCAAACGCTGGAACTGGCCCGCACCGACGACGGCCGGTTCCGGTTTCGTCTCCAGGCTATTCAAACCCCCGCCTGAACTGAAAGCGCAAGAGGAACTTAACGCGTGCTGTACCGACGAAACCCCCAACTCAACAAGAACGGCGAGCTGATCCACCTGCTGTCCACCGAAGGCCTGTCCAAAGCCATCCTGACGCAGATTCTGGACACCGCCGCCAATTTCGTGTCCGTCAGCAGCCGCGAGGTGAAAAAAGTCCCGCTGCTGCGCGGCAAGAGCGTGTTCAACCTGTTTTTTGAAAACTCCACCCGCACCCGCACGACGTTTGACATCGCCGCCACGCGGCTGTCGGCCGATGTCATCAACCTGGACATTGCCCGCTCGTCGGCGTCCAAGGGCGAATCGCTGCTTGACACCATTGCCAACCTGAGTGCCATGGCGGCCGACATCTTTGTGGTGCGCCACAGCGAATCGGGCGCGCCCTACCTGATCGCCCAGCATGTTGCGCCGCATGTGCATGTCGTCAATGCCGGCGATGGCCGCCATGCACACCCGACGCAGGGCCTGCTCGACATGTACACCATCCGCCACTACAAGAAGGATTTCAGCAACCTCACGGTCGCCATCGTCGGTGACGTGCTGCATTCGCGCGTGGCGCGCTCCGACATCCACGCGCTGACCACGCTGGGCTGCGCCGAAGTGCGGGTGGTCGGCCCCAAGACCCTGGTGCCGTCCGATATGGCGCAGATGGGCGTTCGCGTGTGCAACACCCTCGAAGAAGGCATCAAGGACGCTGACGTGGTCATCATGCTCAGGTTGCAAAACGAACGCATGACCGGCGCGCTGCTGCCCAGCAGCCAGGAGTTTTCGAAAAGCTTTGGCCTGACGCCTGAAAAGCTGCAGCTGGCCAGGCCGGATGCCATCGTGATGCATCCCGGCCCGATCAACCGGGGTGTGGAAATCGATTCGGCCGTGGTCGATGGCGTGCAAAGCGTCATCCTGCCGCAGGTCACGTTCGGCATTGCGGTGCGCATGGCCGTGATGAGCATCGTTGCAGGGAATGAGGCATGAGCCCCCACGCTTCCCACTGCGTGTGGTTCGCTGCCCCCCGAGGGGGCGCTGCGCCTGCGGCCCGGCAAAGCCAAGGATGTGGCCCCCACGGTCGCCCACTTCGTGTGGCTTCCTGCCCCCCGAGGGGGCCGCTGCGCCTGCGGCCTGGCAAAGCCAGTTCCGCGGCCCCTGCTGGTGTGGAGAAAGACGCCCTGCCATGCCTGCAACAGGGCGGTTTTGCTCGGGACCGCTTGTTGCCTGGACCGGCGTTTTTATTTTTCACGTCGGAAAAAATCAAATGAAGCTTCTCATTAAAAATGGCCGTGTCATCGACCCGGCCACCGGCTTCGACCAGGTCGGCGACCTGGCGATTGCTGCGGGGCGCATCGTCTCGCTGAACGGTGGGCTGGCCGATTTCACGCCGAACAAGACCCTTGACGCGACCGGCTGCATCGTTGCCCCGGGCCTGATCGACCTGTCGGCCCGGCTGGGCGAGCCCGGCCATGAGCATGAAGGCATGCTGGAAAGCGAACTGGCTGCAGCGGTTGCCGGCGGCGTGACCAGCCTGGTGTGCCCGCCCGACACCGACCCGGTGCTCGATGAGCCCGGCCTGGTGGAAATGCTCAAGTTCCGTGCCGAAAAGATGCACCAGTCGCGTGTCTTTCCGCTGGGCGCCCTGACGCGGGCGCTCAAGGGCGAATCCCTGACCGAGATGGTCCAGCTCACCGAATCGGGCTGCGTGGGCTTCAGCCAGGCCGAGGTGCCACTGGCCAATACGCAGGTGTTGATGCGCGCCATGCAGTACGCCGCCACGTTTGGCTATTCGGTCTGGCTGCGTCCGCAGGAAGTTCACCTGGGCAAGGGCGTGGCCGCCAGCGGAGCGCTGGCCACGCGCCTGGGGCTGAGCGGCGTTCCGGTGGCTGCCGAAACGATTGCCCTGCACACGATTTTTGAACTGGTGCGCGCCACCGGGGCGCGCGTCCACCTGTGCCGCATCAGCAGTGCGGCCGGCGTGGCGCTGGTGGCCCGTGCCAAGGCCGAAGGCCTGGATGTGACCTGCGACATCAGCATCAACAGCCTGCACCTGACCGATGTGGACATCGGCTACTTCGACAGCCGGATGCGCCTGGACCCGCCGCTGCGCCAGCAGCGCGACCGCGATGCGCTGCGCCTGGGGCTGCTCGACGGCACCATCGATGCGCTGGTGTCGGACCACACGCCGGTTGGCGCGGATGCCAAGACCCTGCCGTTCGCCGAGGCCGAGGCCGGCGCGACCGGCCTGGAACTGCTGCTGGGACTGGCCTGCAAATGGGGCATCGAGAGCGGCGCGAACATGCGCCGGGTGCTGGCTGTGCTGACCAGTGAACCTGCCCGCGTGCTCGGACCTGCGCTGGGCACGCTGCAGGCCAGCGCGGGCCGGCTGGTCAAGGGCGGCGTCGCCGATGTCTGCGTGTTCGACCCGACAAGCGAGTGGACGGTCAAGCCGGCTGCCTTGCGCAGTCAGGGCCGGCACACGCCGTTCTCAGGCCACGCCCTCCCAGGCTCCGTTCGCTATACCCTGGTCGGCGGGCAGCTCGCCTTCGAGCGCGCCTGAGCCATGCCGGCAGGCTTTTTTTCGATGGCCGGCAACATGCCCGCAGACGCTTGATGAGGCGCATCCGGGCCTGCTGGCGTTTGCTGCGCGTTTTTTTTCATATCCTGACCGGCCTGTGGATTGCCGCCGTGCGCCTGCCACGCCTGCAACCTGCCGCTCAGAGCGCCCAGGTCCAGGTCTGGTCGCTGGCGCTGCTGGGCCATATCGGCATTGCGCTGGAGGTTCGCGGCCAGCCGCCCGTTTTGGGACCGGTGCTGCTGGTGTCCAACCACATCTCCTGGCTCGACATTCCGGTGCTGCACGCCGCGCGGCATTGCCGCTTCGTCTCCAAGTCCGACATCAAAGACTGGCCGCTGGTCGGCACGCTGGCCACGGCGGCTGGCACGCTGTACATTGAGCGCAGTTCGCGCCGCGATGCCATGCGCGTGGTGCACCTGATGCGTGATGCGCTGCTGGCTGGCGAGGTGCTGGCGGTGTTCCCCGAAGGCACCACGGGCGATGGCTTGAGCGTGTTGCCCTTTCATGCCAACTTGCTGCAGGCCGCCCTGTCGGCCGATGCGCCAGCCCAGCCCGTGGGCCTGCGCTTCATTGACAAGGCCAGCGGCCAGCCCAGCCACGCGCCAAGCTATGTGGGCGACGACACCTTGCTGGGCTCGATCTGGCGCACCTTGTCCGCCCCGCCGATGGTGGCCGTGGTGCATTTCGGAGAGCCCGAACAGGCTGCGGGGCGCGACCGGCGTGCCTGGAGCGCGCAGTTGCGCAGCAGCGTGGATGGCCTGCGCCGGGGTTGACGCTTGCCGGATGGCCTTTTCAACCTCATCCGGCAGACTGGTGTTTTGACTGGCGGTGTCGCCGCACTGGCTGTGGCTACGCGTCCCCTGCGGGATGGGTCTGAAAGGAAGGCCTCGGACCCGGATGAATTAGGCTACTGAATTAATAGCTGAAAGTTCAATGGGGGCATGCGCAAGAGGCATATTTTGTTCAGAATTTGCATCTGTTTCGCGCACAAAGGTCACCACATGGTCCACTTCGGCCCGGATGCCCACCCATTCGCCGACCGCATGGTCGTGGTGGCTCGGCACATGGGCCAGCAGCGCTTCGCCACTGGCCAGTTGCATCGTGTACAAAAACTCTGAACCGCGAAATGACTTGCGGATGATGCGGGCCTTCACCGGCGCGTTGTCGTCGTGCACGATGTCGTCGGCGCGCAGCAGCACGTCGCATTCGCCGCCAGGGTAGCTCGACGGCAGCGGGCACTCGTCCAGCCCGACCAGATCGCCCAGCGGGGTGCGTGCCACCACGCCGCTTGGCTGGTGCATCAGGGTGGCCGGCACAAACACGCCGTGGCCGATGAAGTCGGCGACGAAGCGGGTGGCCGGCCGGTGGTAGAGCGCATAGGCGTCGTCCCACTGGTGCAGGTGGCCTTCATGCATCACGCCGATGCGGTCGCCGATGGCAAAGGCTTCGAGCTGGTCGTGCGTCACGAACAGGGCGGTGGCGCCCGCCGCTTTCAGGATGCCGCGCACTTCATGCGCCAGCCGTTCGCGCAGATCGACATCGAGGTTGGAAAACGGCTCGTCGAGCAACAGCAGGCGCGGCCCCGGTGCCAGTGCACGGGCCAGCGCCACGCGCTGCTGCTGCCCGCCTGACAGCTCGTGGGGAAAGACTTTGTGGGCATGGCCCATGCCGACCAGTTCCAGCACCTCGTCAACGCGCCGGTTGCGGGCGCAAGCGCTCAGGTGGTTCAGGCCGAAGGCCACGTTGCGGGCCACGTCCAGGTGCGGAAACAGCGCGTAATCCTGGAACACCATGCCGATCTGGCGCGACTCGGCGGGCAGATGAAACTGTGGACTGCTGACGATTTGACGGGCCAGCCGGATGCTTCCCGCATGCGCGCGCTCCAGGCCCGCAACGGCGCGCAGCAGCGTGGTCTTGCCACAACCCGACGGGCCGATCAGCACACCGATCTCGCCGGCCTGGAGGCTGAATGACACGCCATCAACCGCCGCGTGGCGGCCTCCTGCGTAATGCACACCGAGTTGGGAGACTTCGAGAAACATAGGTTGATTGTAGATGCTTACAATTCTCATTTGCAGTAACTGGCTGCAAACACCACGGCGCAAGCGGGCAGGGCAGGGGCCGGCCGGCAACAGCCTTCCATCGGGTTTCAATGTTCCGCCGACTCTTCTTTCGCTTTGTCCCTTCCGCCTTTCTGCTCCTGCTGGTGGCATTCCTGACACTGCCGGTGCTGGCCGTGGCGCTGTCCTGGCTGCAATTCGACGCCACGGCGCGATCCATCCTCACGCAGATGCTGCAGACGGTGCTGCCCGACTACGCCTGGACATCGCTGCTGCTGTGCCTGCTGGTCGGCACGGGCGTCGCTGCCGTCGGCATGGCCACGGCCAGCGCAGTGACACTGTTCGAGTTTCCGGGCAGGCGCACGTTTGAATGGGCCTTGCTGCTGCCGCTGGCCATGCCCGCCTACGTGGTGGCCTATGCCTATACCGACTTCCTGCAATATGGCGGGCCGCTGCAAACCTGGCTGCGCATGGCTTTCGGGCTGCAGGGCCGGCTGCTGCCAGAAGTGCGTAGCCTGGGCGGCGCGGTATTGGTGTTCACAGTGGCGCTGTACCCGTATGTTTATTTGCTGGCGCGCACCGCCCTGTCCGAGCGCGCCGCGCACCTGATGGAAGCGGCGCGGCTGTTGGGCGCGCCGCTGTCCCGGCGCATCCGCGAGGTCGCCCTGCCGCTGGCGCGTCCGGCGGTGGCGGCCGGCGTGGCACTGGCGCTGATGGAAACGCTGGCAGACTTTGGCGTGTCCAGCTACTTTGGCATCCAGACCTTCACCGCCGGCATCTACAAGGCCTGGCTGTCGATGGACAACCGCTTGGCGGCCGCGCAACTGGCGACCGTGCTGCTGGTGTTTGTCGCGGTGCTGCTGCGCATCGAGCACAGCGCCCAGCAGCGCATGCGCTTTGCCGCTGGCCGCGGCGCGCGCGCCGGGTCCGCCGACGCCGCACCGGTGCCCTTGCGCGGCGGGCGGGCGGCGCTGGCTTGGGGCCTGTGCGCCGCGCCGATCGCCTTCGGATTCGTGCTGCCAGTGTTGTTCATGTTGCGGCCGCTGGTGCTGGGCTGGGACAACCTGTTCTGGGACCAGTTTGCCAACTGGACGCTGAACAGCCTGTGGCTTGCCGGGCTGAGCGCCGTGTTGGCCACCGCGCTGGCGTTGGGCCTGGCATTTGCCGTGCGGCGCCAGCCCGACCTGCTGACCCGTGGAGCGGTGCAACTGGCCAGCCTTGGCTATGCCGTCCCGGGCGCCGTCATTGTCGTCGGGCTGCTCTTGCCGGTGGGCTGGTTGCAGGCGGCTGCACCGCAAACCGGCGCAGGGTACTGGATCACCGCCACCGTGCTTGGCGTGGTCTGGGCCTACCTGGTGCGTTTCAGCGCAGTGGCGCTGCAAAGCATACAAAGCGGGTATTCGCGCATTCCGGCCAGTTTTGACGACAGTGCCCGCCTGCTTGGCACCACCGGCGCCGGCCTGCTGGCGAAGGTGCACTGGCCGCTGCTCAAGCGCTCGGTGGCGGTGGCAAGCCTGCTGGTGTTTGTCGATGTGATGAAGGAATTGCCCGCCACGCTGGTGTTGCGGCCCTTTAACAGCGACACCCTGGCTGTGGTGACTTACCAGTTGGCGCGTGACGAGCGCCTGGGCGAGGCGGCCCTGCCGGCGCTGGCGCTGGTGCTCGTCGGCCTGCTGCCGGTGGCTTTGCTGAGCCGCACCCTGCGCGTAAAAAAATAACCGTTCTGGCGCCTGCCCAGCCAGACTGTAGTCATCAGACTACCGGTTCAAAATCCGCCTGCCTACTTCTTCGCCGCGTTGCCATGGCTAGCATCTTATTTCTGCAAACAGGGACGGTTGCCCTTGCGGCGTTCTTCGGAACGCCAGGCAGAGTGACACCATAACGAGGAGAAAAGCATGAACCAAGATCGAGTGGAAGGTAACTGGCTCCAGTTCAAAGGCAAGGTCAAGGAGCAGTGGGGCAAGCTGACAGATGATGACCTCGATGTCATCGCCGGCAAGCGTGACCAGTTGCTGGGCAAGATCCAGGAGCGCCATGGCGTGACGCACGAAGAAGCTGAAACCCAGGTGAATGCCTGGCACGAGCGCAATCCGACCAGTTTTTTCGAGCGTTACTGAGCGGCGGCCGGTCAAGCGCCTGCCTTGCAACTTAAAACTCAACACCCTCAAACTTTTCAAGGATTCATCATGAAAACCAGAATTCTGATGCTCAGCGCGGTCATGTCTTGCATTTTGGCTGGCAACGCCGTGGCCTTGACCAAGGCCGAATACGACACCCAGAAAAAGCAGGTCAGCGCCGACTACAAGGTCAACCGTGACAAGTGCGGCAGCCTCAAAGCCAATGCCAACGATATTTGCGTGTCTGAAGCCAAAGGCGCGGAAAAGGTCGCCAAGTCGGAACTTGAATCCCAGTACAAGCCCAGCGCCAAGCACACCCGCGATGTCGCCATGGCCAAGGCCGACGCGGCTTACGACACTGCCAAGGAAAAGTGCGACGACCTGGCCGGCAATGCCAAGGACGTGTGTGTCAAGGATGCCAAGGCTGCGCATGTAAAAGCCAAGGAACAGGCCAAGGTCGTCCAGGCCTCAACCGACGGCAGCGCCAACAAGACGGCGAATGTGAAAGAAGCCCGCAAGGAAGCCAACGCAGAAACGCGCGAAGCCGATTACAAGGCTGCCAGGGAGCGCTGCGACAGCCTGGCCGGCAATGCCAAGGACACCTGCCAAGCCGATGCCAAGGCCAAGTTCGGCATGTGATGCTGGCCTGAGTGCGGGTCCGGGCAGTCCCGGCCCGTCATGACTAGGCCCTGAAAACCCCAGAACTGCGCATACAGGCCGGGATTTTTTGTCGTTCCTATTGACCCCTCTCTTTTTGATAGCCAGCATCGAGCGCGGGACAAGCGCCACAAGCCTTTTTTATCAACAATTCTGCGGGTTCTGGCGGTTCTGGCGGTTCAGGCGGCCTTGCGACAGTTGCCCGCCCTTTCAAACGAGGACGGACAGGGCAGAAGTTTTTCCAGGGTTTGCGCAATCCTCAGCAGGCGCGGATCGTCGCCCGCTGCCTCGTCGCAGGTGTCGTTGATACAGAAGAACGGCAAATTGCCGAAGTTCTGCGACAGCGCGTCAAATTGCTGCGCCGCCTGGGCATCGCCTGTGTTGATATAGAGCGGATTGAGGACCTGCTGCTCTGCGTAGCCCATCTGCACCATCCAGCGCGGTGCCAGGTCCGGAACGATGGGCGGAATCCGCCAGGAGCGAAAAACGGTGGAGCGAACCTGCGCAAACCAGTCTTGAGCCAGGTGTTCAAGCTCATGCATGATGCTTTTGCGCATGGCCCGCGGCGTATGCGAATACACCTGGGGAAGGTGCAGGTAGTGCGGGTAGCGCTCGGTCAGCCAGCGGCCGGACTTGATCGATGCATTGACCAGCGCTGTCTCGCCTGGATGCAGCGACTTGGGGTGCGTCGCAGACACAGGCTCCAGAAACACCTTCAGCCGCCCTTCGAACCACCAGGCTGGATTGACCTTCTGGCCAAAAAAAACGTCGTCGTTCAGGTAGATGAAACGCTCGGACAGGCCGGGAATGTGGTGCAGATAGGACTCGATATGGCCCGAGTCGAACACCTTGGGCGACGCGGGGGGCAGCAGGGTACGGTGATCAACCAGCGTTACCTGGCTCGACGGCTGCAGCCAAGCCGGTGTTTGCCCGTCGGTCACGATGTAGACATGGCCGTGGTCCGGGAAAAACAGCTCCAGCGCGCGCAGGTTGAAAAGCAGCTCTGAATTGTCCCGGTAGCGGCCGGCCACGTTGCCAAAAACCGCCAGTTCTTCACCGTTCTGGCAGGCCCAGGCGGCATAGGCACTATGGCGCTTGCTCAGCCAGACAGGATCGGCATCGTTTACCCAGAGATAAACAATATCGATCCGGCCTGTATCTTCACTTGGGCCACGGAGCGGAGTCTTCAATTTTTGCTTGTCCTTGCCGTTCAGGGCATGAGTGCGTTCAGCATTGCTTGTACGGGACAAGGCATGAACTGGAAAGTTCTGGGCAGCGGCTCAACGAGAGCCAGGGGCTTGAAAAGTGCGGAAATTCCCACTCAAGTTGTTAGCCAGAAATTTTTGGTTAACGGATATGCCTTCTGCGCTTGTTCTGATTGCATGTTCCGCTATTTAAATAATAGCAAGAAGAAGACGGCGAAGAGCTTGCACGAAAGTCTCCATGGCCCCGGATTTTTCAATGTCCGGCATTTTCATCCAAAGTAATTTCGTCGATCACCTCGGTGGGGTTACATTTTAAGCAGATTTAATACAAAAAAAACCCTCAGTAAAAATGGCATATTTCAAGGTTGGCTTGGGTTGCTGTCGCAGATTGGTTTCAAACGTTTTTCAGCCCTGCGACCTGAAATGCCAAGCACAATTGGCTTGATGCCTTGGGGTTGGGCTTGCATCCGCGCGATCGTTTGCTGGTGACGAAATTGGCGCTGGGAGTGTAGGCGTGTATGAAAGCCAGCGTTGTAGTGAATGAATGTCACGTTTGATGCAAAATAACATTTTTCAGAAACCCTGACCACGCCCTGGGTCCTAACAAACGCCTGTCTCGCATGCCTAAAAATCATCAGAACGATCGGGTAGACGCGACGCAGATGCCTGCATTCCTGGCCAATGGTGGCGAAATGGGCCTGCTGATCAATGCCCAGGACTGGCGCGGGACCGCTCTCGGCCCACCCGCCAACTGGCCCACCACCCTTAAAATCATGCTGGCCACGCTGCTCAGCAGTCCCCAGCCGATGATCATGGGCTGGGGCCCGGGTTTTCTCTCGTTCTTCAACGACAGTTATCGCCAGATGCTCGGTTCGCGTTTTCAAGGTCTGTCGGGCGTGCCTGCTGCCGAAAAATGGACCGATTCCTGGGCAGAAATCGAGCCCATTGCTCAGAAAGCACTTGGCGGCGAAGGCGCCTATTACGAAGACATGCCCTTGACCCTGACACGCAAAGGCTACAGGGAGCCGACCTGGTGGAGGCTTTCATTCCTGCCTTTCCGCGACGAAACAGGTCAGGTCCCTGGCGTGTACTGCCTTCTCGTCGAAACCACCGAAAAACGGCTGGCGGAACAGCGCAAGGCGCAAGCGCAAAAGCAACAGGCTTTTCAGGTCGATATCAGCGATGCCTTGCGCGACGCCCTTGAACCAGAGCCCATGATGATGCTGGCGTCTCAAAAACTGGGCCAGTACCTCAACGCTGCGTGTGTCGGCTATGCCGAGGTTGGAGAAACGGGTGAATGGAGCGCGTTGATGCCGATGTGGACCGATGGCAAATATTCCAGCCCGGCTGGAAGTCACCGGCTTGACGCTTACGGAGCGGCCCTGCTTGCGGAACTCCGTTCGGGGCGTACCGTGGCCATCAATGACACGACTGTCGATCCGCTTACCCCTGCGGCAGCCTGCGAGGCCAGCGACAAGCCCGTGCGGGCCTGTGCCTTCATGGGTTCTCCGCATATCGTCAACAACCGCCTTGCGATGGTGCTGTTCGTGGTGGATTCCCGGTCGCGTGTCTGGCTGGACTGCGAGAAAACGCTGATTGAGGAGGTTGCGGCACGGACCTGGATTTCACAGCGGCGGCTGCTGGCAGAAAAAAACTTGCGTCTGACGAATGCGATGCTCGAACAGCGCACGACCGAACTGCTGCGCAGCGAGACGGCGTTGCGCCAGTCGCAAAAGCTGGAAGCATTGGGGCAACTCACCGGCGGAGTCGCCCACGATTTCAACAACCTGCTGGCCGTGATCAACTCGTCGGTCGAACTGCTGCGCAGCCATCGGCTCCCCGCAGAACATTGCGACTATTACCTGGAACTGATCCACGACACGGTGGGCCGCGCCGTCAAACTCACGGGCCAGCTGCTTGCCTTTGCCCGCCAGCAGCCGCTCATCCCGGAAGTGTTCGACGTCGACCGGCAGGTGCAAAGCGTGATTGATCTGGTTAAACCGCTGCTGGGATCGCGGATAGAAATCCTTCATCAGTCTTGTCTGCAGGAAGGCTGTTTCGCCTTGGCCGACGTCAACCAGTTCGAAACTGCCTTGTTAAACCTGGCGGTCAATGCCCGCGATGCCATGAATGCCAGTGGCCAGTTCGTCATCGCGGTTCAAAAGGTCGACAGGATACCGGCCGGCCCGAGTCGCGGTCACCGGCAGGGCGAATTCATTGCCATTTCGGCCAGCGACACGGGCTGCGGCATTGCGCTGGAAAAACTGGAGGCGATTTTCGAGCCTTTTTACACCACCAAGGAGGCCGGCAGGGGAACAGGCCTTGGCTTGAGCCAGGTTTTTGGCTTTGCCAAGCAATCGGGCGGAGAGGTGAATGTCAGGAGCGAGCCCGGCAAGGGATCTGTTTTTACGCTCTATTTGCCACGCGCCGAAAGGGTTGCCGAGTCGCAGGCTGCGGCTCCAGCGCCAGAGCCTGCAATGTCCTGCCAGGGTATCGGTGTGCTGGTCGTAGAGGACAACGAAGCCCTGGGTCAGATCGCCTGTGAAATTCTCGAGTTGCTGGACTACCGGCCAGTCTGGGCTGCCAGCGCCGCCGCCGCGCTGAGACTCCTGGCCGATGACGCCGGACGGTTTGGCCTTGTTTTTTCAGATGTCGTCATGCCCGGCATGGATGGATTCGAGTTCGGCGAACAGGTTCGGCGCGAATATCCGGGACTTCCGGTGGTACTGACCAGCGGCTACAACTCCGTCATGGCGCAACAGGAACATCATGCGTTCAAGCTGGTTTTGAAGCCTTACACGTCGGACACGCTGGCGCGCGTGTTCAGACAGTCCGTTGCCGAGCACAAACCGACGGTCTTTTTGCCCCCCGGCACGACCGGCTGAAGCAGAAAAGTCCGGCGTTCCCAAGGGTGTACAAGTTTCATGGGCTCGCATAAATCGCCTGTCGACCAAGTTTTTGCCCTCGAGGGGTGTTTCTATGCTCCGAAAAGCAAAAGGGCTGGTACCAAGACCAGCCCTTTTGCTCGGTTTTCAATCCGAGTCAGATCTTGTCGACGGCGTCTTTCAGGACTTCCTTGGCGTCGCCAACATTTTTCTGTACCCGTCCTTCTGATTGTTTCAAAAGACCTTTTGCCTCTTGCTCGGGGCTGTCGATCAATTCCCCCGTCGTGGATTGAACCTTGCCAGCCGCTTCCTTGAGCGCGCCCTTGACTTGATCGGTGTTCATCGTGTAATCCTTTTCAGTGTTCAGGTGAGTGGTGACGCTACTTTAGTGCCGTTTGCACACCGTGAAAAGCGTTGCAAAGCTCAAGCAGACGTGGGCTGCTTCCTACGTACCGATTTGCGCCAGACCGCATTTTGCAATTTGGTGTTGCCCAAGTGGAAAGCGCAGGCTTTTTTGGGCAGGCGCGCTGTTGGATCAGTCCATTTCAGACGCTTGGCAAGCGTCAACGGAAAACATCATCCGTCTTCAAAAAACATGAGTAACACCAGTTTTTGCGCCATGTAAATAGGCTTTTTTTTTAAAAACAGTTCTCGGGGCGTGCCGTTGACAAATGTCCGAAGTGGCCATCAACGCAAGGTGCGGTTTCATCATGGCGATAGAACTCAATGGTGTTTGGCCAAACCCTCCGGCATGAAAAGACGGGCTGGACAAGCTGCAACAGCAAGCGCTGTTCTTTCTTCTACAGATGTTGAATCACGCTGGATGGCCGGCCGCTGTTCAGGAGTCGATCCATTCGCTGTGAGGGAGCTTTGCGCAGGACGCAAAGACAAGGCACGTATCCGCAAACCGCGCTGACCATGTTCAGGTCGACAGCCTTTCATGAAACATTCACAATGAAAACGTGTGCACGACGCATCACACCGATCAATACCCTCATCACAAGGCTGCAAATATGGAACGAGACACCTTTACGGAAATCCTTGCCCGGGAAGGATTCAAGGAAGTGGTGACCGTGACACGGGAACCCGGCGGGTTTCTTGAGATGCACATGCATCCTTTCGAAGCCAAGGCGTTGATCCTCAGCGGTGATCTGTGCCTTCAGACGGGTGATGAAGACCAGTGCTATCGGACCGGTCAGGTGTTTCATCTGCCCGCGGGGAAACCCCATTCCGAGCAGTATGGACTTGAAGGCGTCACGTACCTGGTGGGCCGGCGATGACGTTCCGTCCGTCCATGACTGCCATGCCTGACCACTGGTGACCGGTTTAGCGTGCCAGCTGGTTGAGCTGAATGATGGGCAGCAGCACGGCAAGAACGATCAGCATCACGACCAGGCCCATGACCACGATCAGCAGCGGCTCCAGCAAGGTGGCCAGTTGCAGCGCACGGCGTTGCACTTCGGTGCCAAGCTGGCGGGCTGCGCGGTCCAGCATGACCGGCAACTGGCCGGTCTGCTCACCCAGGCGGGCAAACATGCTCAGTAGCCCTGGAAAACGCTTTTTATGACCGATGGCTGAGGCCAGCGGTGTGCCTTCGCGCACCAGCACCAGCGCATCCAGCGCATCGGCACGCATGGCCCGGTTCGACAGCGTGTCAGCCGCTGCCTGCAAGGCCTTGAGGATGGGCACGCCGGCGCCCGCCAGCATGGCCAGGGTGCCGGCAAAACGCGCGGCGTTGTAGCCGCGCGAGAGCTTGCCCAGCACCGGCAGCGTCAGCCAGGCGGCATCGAACCTTTCACGAAAAGCAGCGCTGCTCCAGGCCAGCCGGAAGCTGGCTGCCATCGCAGCCAGCGCCAGCAGCATCAGCCAGCCCTGGTTGCGCACGAAGCCGGCCAGGCCGAGCATGATGACGGTCAGCGCTGGCAAGGCCCGCTTGCTGCCAGCAAACACCTGCGCCACCTGCGGCACCACATAGCCCAGCAGGAAGGTCACGATGGCAATGGCCACCAGGGTGACGATGGCCGGGTACAGCGCTGCGCCCACCAGCTTGGCCTTGAGTTCCTGGCTCTGCTCCAGGTCGTCGGCCAGCCGCTCCAGCACCATGCCGAGATTGCCGCTGTGCTCGCCAGCGCCCACGACTGCGCAATACGTCGCTGAAAACTCGCGCGGGTGCTGGGCCAGCGCGGTGGCAAAAGGGGTGCCGCCGTTGACTTCCGCGCGCAGGTTGGCGACCAGGTGTCGCTGGGGAATGTTTTCGGATTCGTCGGCCAGCGCCGTCAGCGCCCGCTCCAGCGGCAGGCCCGAGGTGACCAGCCCGGCGATCTGTCGCGTCCAGATGGCCAGCGCCGTGGCATTGAAGACACGTTTGCTCCACAGCGTGGTGTTCCAGCCCGAAGCGCCGGCCGGCTGCACACCTCTGCCTGTCGCGCCAACTGCCTGGACCGCCAGCGGCACCAGCGCCTGCGCCCGGAGCATGCTGCGCGCCGACCGTGCGGTGTCGGCCTCGATGATGCCCTTGCGGGTTGCGCCCTCGGCGGTGAGGGCTTCGAATGAATAGGCAGGCATGGAAAACTCTCGTTAAACGTTCAGCAGCTCCGGCGCACGACCGCCCAAAACCAGTCAGGGCTGCGGAACTGGCTTTGCCAGGCCGCAGGCGCAGCTGCCCCCCCCCGGGGGGGGGGCAGCGAACCACACAAAGCGGGAAGCGCTGGCGTTTTCGCTCCAGACCAGCCGGGGCCGCGGAACTGGCTTTGCCAGGCCGCAGGCGCAGCGGCCCCCCCCGGGGGGGGCAGCGAACCACACAAAGCGGGAAGCGCTGGCGTTTTCGCTCCAGACCAGCCGGGGCCGCGGAACTGGCTTTGCCAGGCCGCAGGCGCAGCGGCCCCCCGGGGGGCAGCGAACCACACAAAGCGGGAAGCGCTGGCGTTTTCGCTCCAGACCAGTCGGGGCCGCGGAACTGGCTTTGCCAGGCCGCAGGCGCAGTGGCCCCCCCGGGGGGCAGCGCATTACACGAAGTGAAAAGCGTGGGGGTCATCTAATCCCGTGTCACACGCACCAGTTCCTCGCGCGTGGTGATGCCGGCCTGCACCAGCCGTTCGCCGTCGTCGCGCATCAGCGTCATGCCGTTTTCGAGGCCCGCCTCGCGCAGGTCGGCTTCTGACGCCCGGTGGTGAATCTGCGCCCGGATGGCGTCGTTGGTCGCCAGCAATTCGAACACGCCGGTGCGTCCCTGGTAGCCGGTTTGGCCGCAGGTGGCGCAGCCGGCGCCTTTGCAATGAACGCAGACCTTGCGCACCAGCCGCTGCGCCAGCACGCCGAGCAGCGACGAACTGAGCAAAAACGGCTCGATGCCCATGTCGGTCAGGCGCGTGACGGCGCTGGCAGCGTCGTTGGTGTGCAGCGTGGCCAGCACCAGGTGGCCAGTGAGCGAGGCCTGGATGGCGATCTGCGCGGTTTCAAAGTCGCGGATCTCGCCGATCATGATCACGTCCGGGTCCTGGCGCAAGATGGCGCGCAGGGCCTTTGCAAAGTCCAGGTCTATTTTTGCGTTGACCTGGGTCTGGCCGACGCCGGCCAGTTCGTACTCGATCGGGTCCTCGACCGTCATGATGTTCTGGCGCCGCGTGTCGAGCCGCTCCATGGCGGCGTACAACGTGGTGGTCTTGCCCGAACCCGTCGGGCCAGTCACCAGAATGATGCCGTGCGGCTGCGCCACCAGGTGCTCGAAGCGGCTCAGCACGTCGCCCTGCATGCCGACGGCTTCCAGGTTGAGCCGGTCGCCGCTCTTGTCCAGCAGCCGCAGCACGGCGCGCTCGCCATGGGCGCTGGGCAGCGTGCTGACGCGCACGTCCACGGCACGGGTGCCGATGCGCAGGGAAATGCGGCCGTCCTGCGGCAGGCGTTTTTCGGCAATGTCAAGTTCGGCCATGATTTTCAGGCGCGAGATCAGTGCGGCATGCAACGCGCGATTGGGCTGCACCACGTTGCGCAGGGAGCCATCGACCCGAAAGCGCACGGCTGAATGGCGCTCGTAGGGCTCGATGTGGATGTCGCTGGCGCCATCGCGCGCGGCCTGCGTCAGCAAGGCATTGAGCATGCGGATGATGGGCGCGTCGTCGGATGTTTCCAGCAAGTCCTCGATGGCCGGCAGTGCCTGCATCATGCGGGACAGGTCAACATCGCTTTCAACCTCGCTGATGACGGTGGCAGCGCTCGATTCGCTCTGGGAGTAGGCGGCGCTGATGCGTTGCTGGAGCAACTCGGGTGCCTCGATGCTGATGTGCTGGACCTCGAACTTGCGCATCACTTCGCTGATGGCACCTGCCGTTTGAGGCGTGCCCAGGCTGTGCAGCCACAGCGTCAGGTCGCCGCCGAAGTCCTCCAGCAGCAATTGCTGGCTGCGTGCGAACCCATAAGGCAAAGGGTAGCGGGCGGGATGTTCCATGCTTATCGGTCGTTCACCAGGGGCAGCGGGGCTGTCTGGAACAGGGGTGCAGCCACTGGCCTGGCCGGCGCCACCGCAGGCATGGGCGTGATCGCCGGCAGCACCGGCGACTCGTTGACCGGCACCAGGCTGCTGTTGACTGGCTGCGTCTGCTGTTGAGTGGTGCGCATCAGGTCATAGCGGTCCATCGACAGGGCGTTCGTGGAGGCGGCATCGCGCACCACCACCGGCCGCAGAAAGACCATCAGGTTGGTTTTCTTGCGGCTGCGGCTTTCGGACTTGAACAGGTTGCCGAACACCGGCACGTCACCCAGGCCGGGCACCTTGTCCTGGTTGCCTGAGTACTCGTCCTGCAGCAGGCCGCCGAGCACGATGATCGCGCCATCCTCGACCAGCACGTGCGACTCGATCGAGCGCTTGTTGGTGATCAGGCCGGTGGCCGAATTGACCGAACCCGGCTGCACGCTGGAGACTTCCTGGAAGATCGCCATCTTGACCGTGCCGTTTTCGCTGATCTGCGGCTTGACGCGCAAGGTCAGGCCGACGTCCTTGCGCTCGATCGTCTGGAAGGGGTTAACGCTGCCGTTGCTGCCACCGCTGCCGGTGTTGGTGAACTGGCCTGTCACGAAAGGCACGTTCTGGCCAATGATGATCTTGGCCTCTTCGTTGTCCAGCGTGATGAGGTTGGGCGTTGACAGGATGTTGCCGGCGCCCGAGGTCTGCAGGAAGTTGGCCAGGAAGCCGAGGAAGTAGACGCCGTTGCTGCGCGCCGCCACACCGAGGTTCAAGCCGGTTCCGGGGGGCAGGGGTGTGCCGCTGGAAGCGCCCAAGGCCGACTGGATGATGTTTTTGCCGCTGCTGCCAAAGTTGGTGCCCAGCAGGCCGATCAGGCTGTCGCCCTTGCCGCCGAGGGGCCCCTGCCACTGGATGCCGAACTCGGCCGCCTTGTCCATGTTGACTTCGGCAATCAGGCTTTCCACGTAGACCTGCGCCCGCCGGGCATCGAGCTTTTCAATCACCGCGCGCAGTTGCCGGTACTGCGGCTCCGAGGCGGTGATGATGAGTGAATTGGTCGACGGGTCGGCCTGGATCTGCCCGCCGGTCGAGGGGCCTGCGCTCGGGGTGATGGGGGCGGTCGCTGCACTGCTGGGCTGGCCCATGCTGCTGGCCGTGCCCGCTTGTCCCGCCGTGTTCATGGCCGGTGTATTGCCCATCTGCGGCGTTGCCGGGCTGGCCGAACCGCCGCCGGTCATGGAGGCGCGCAAGACCGTCGCCAGGTTGGTGGCATCGGCATTCTTCAGGTAGACCACATAGATGTTGCCGGCATCGCCGTTCGGGCCGTTCATGCTTGGCGTGTCCAGGGTCTTGAGCAGCGACTTGACCAGTTCCAGGCGCGCGCCATTGGCGGCACGAACAATCAGCGAATTGCTGCGCGGCTCGGCGAGCACGGTGGTTTTGTAGCTGGCCTCGGCGGTCACCACGCCGCCGCCAGCGCTGTTGTCGAGCAGCCGCGTCAGCAGGGGCGCCAGGTCGGTCACCGACGCATAGCGCACCGGGAGCAGTTCGACATTGGTGGCGTTGGCCACGTCCAGCGCGGCAATGATGCGGCCCAGGCGGTTCAGGTTGTCGGCATAGTCGGTGATCACCAGCGAGTTGTTGCCGGGGTTGACGTTGATGGTGTTGTTCGGGCTGATCAGCGGCCGCAGGATGGGCAGCAGGTTGTTGGCATTCTCAAAGCTGAGCTTGAAGATCGTCGTGGCGATCTGCCCGCCGCCGACTGGCACGTTGGTGGACACGGCGCCGCCCTGCAGTTTGGCGTCAGCTTCGGGAACGATCTTGTCCAGGCCGGCGGCGTTGACCACGGTAAATCCCTGCAGTCGCAGGATGGCCAGAAACTGGCTGTAGGCCACGGCCGGGCTGACCGGGCGTTCGGTTGTCAGCGTGATCGTCCCCTTGACGCGTGGATCGACCACCACGTTGCGGCCCGTCAGCGTGGCCATGGTGCGGGCCACCGCGTCGATGTTGGCATTGACGAAGTTCAGCGTGATGGCTTCGCCGCGCTTGCCTGCGGCTGCCGGTGACGCCACTTGCGGCTGCGCCTGTGAATTTAAGGGAAATAGGCCTGTTCCGCATGCTAGCAGGGCACTTCCAGCTATTGAAAATATAGCAAGCTGGTGTTGTTTGAAGTTCGGATGTTTCATGCGGCTTTAACCCACTGTGATGACGGCCGTTGCGCCATTGCGCCGCCCGATGATGTTCAAGAGATTCGAGAGCGCGTCGACGCTCCCGGGCGAGGCGCTGGCAGCGCCATCGAATCGCAGCCGCTGGCCGACCCACTGGCCTTGGCCGGTGAGTTGCAGACTGCCGTCAAGGGTGCTCAGCTCAAGCGTGGGTGGGCTGCCGCCCGTCAGCATGAGGCGGTAGCTGCCCATGGGGTGCAGCGTGGACAGGCGTGAGGAAATCTGCAGGGCGTCAAGCTGCAGGCGGCCTGCCAGCACCAGCCGGCCCTGTGTCCATTGGGCTTTGAGGCCCTGGGTCGAAGCCGCCAGCTGGCCTTGCGCCTGCACCGTGTTCCACGGTGTGCCCAGGCCTGAGAGCAGTGCGGCGGGCCATTGTGACTGGCTGTCAGAAATCGCCAGCTGCACGCCGCTCCAGCCTGTCGGCCGGGCCTGAAGCCGCCAGGCCTGCTGCATGCAGCATTCGGCGTGGAGTTGAAGCTCCAGGCCGGTCCAGTCCGGCCGGATCCGCCAGCTCACCTGTCCGGGCAAGGCCACGGCGTCGAGGCTGCCTGCGCCCCCCGACAACACGAGTCGCGCCGAGCCCTGCCAGAAATTGCCCCGGGGTGCCGCCAGCAGGGCATGGCCGCCGCTGGCCTGAAGAACCAGCGCCGCAAGCCAGCGCGCCGGGGCAAACAGGCCCAAGGCCAGTACCAGCCCGCCAAGCGCGCCCGCCACTGCCCAGCGCCAGGGGGCAGTGGCAAAGGCAGGGCTGGCAGCGGTAGGGGCAGGGTGGGAGGGCATGGTCTGGCTAGCGGGCTGGCAGGCCCATCACAAGAACGCCATTCCAGACCGGGCCGCCTGGCGTCGAGGCGCGCACCAAACGGGCCTCAATCAGTGCCGAGCGGGCATTCAGGCGCGCCTGCGTCAGCCACTCTGCCAGCGCATCGGGTGTGGCGTCCTTGACGGTGATGCTGGCGCGCTCGCCTGCCAGCACCAGCTGGGCGCTGGCGCCCAGCGTTTGCTTGGTGGTGGCGGTCAGGGCGCGAACCGCTTCGTCAAAGCCCAGTGGAGGCTGCTTCTGGACGGCCTGCGCCTGCAGCTGCATTGCCTGCATGGTCTGCAGTTGCGCGTCCAGCACCCTGGCTTGGGCGTCGGCGGTGCGCAGCGTGCCAAGTGCCGGCCTGATGCTGAATTGCCAGAGCACGATGGCCAGGACCAGCAGGCCAGCCAGCCGGATGCCATTTTTTTCGCGACCCGGCAGTTGGACCCAGCGCGCTCGCAGCGGCTCCAGGGCACTTGTCAAGCTCATGGAAAACGCTCCTCTTTCATTGTCAGGCCATCGGCCTCCATGCGCAGGCTGTAACCCCGGGGCTGCAGTCGCGCGTCGATTTCGGCCAGAGCGGAAGCCGAGGGGGAAAGTCCTTTCATGCGGAGTTCATTTGCTATGAATTCAATAGCTGTTGGTGAAGTCGTATCGGGCGCGGAAGCCTGAAAATGTCCTAACATGGTTTCCATGTCGGCAGCCGAGGCGACGCCATTGCGGCGTTGCAGGTCGGACAGCGCGCGGGCCATTTGCACCGGCGCGTCCACGACCACGCGCACGTCGGGGAACGTGGCGGTCAACAGGTTGCGGATGGAGGAGCGCTGGGCGGCCTGTGCGGACTGCTCTTTCCAGGCCCAGGCCTGAAGGCCCACCAGGTTGGCCAGTACCAGGGCCGCACTGGCCCATCGGGCGGCACGCCAGCGCGGCGCCCTGAACAGCGAGGACAGCATGGCCGACAAATGCTTGCGGGTACGGGTGCCCCTGGTGTAGAGCAGGTCGAACTGCGCCATGTCCCAGTCCGACTGCGCCGCCGCCAGCCAGCGCTCCGGCGGCGTCTGCAGCCGGGCTGGACGGTTGAAGAAATGTTCCGCCAATGCGGCAACGCCGGGTTCTGCCAGCACTTCGGCCTCTTGCGGCCATGCCATCAGCGCGGCGCTGGCCACTGACAGCGGCAGCAGCGTCACGCCTTCAGGTCCGGTGCGCATCAGCTGGGCCTGGTCGGGCGTGCCAGTGATATGCAGCGAGGCGGGGGCATCGCCAGAGGGCGGCGCCAGTTCGGGTACGATGCGCGCGATCGGCCTGCCGGCCTGCGTCAGCATCGCCAGCCAGGCATGCAGCCAAGCCCTGTCACAGGCCGCGACCCACACGGGTTCGTCTGCGCGCGGGTTCGGCTCGATGGCGAAATGCAACTGGCTGGTCTCGTCAAGCACGCTGTCTTCCAGCAGCCCGTCGAGCACGGCACGCAGCCGCCCGGCATTGCCATCCTGGAACAAGCCACCCTTCAGTGCGCCCCGGGGCAAGGCAAGCCGGTGCCAGGACAAGCGGCTGGCGGGAACCACCGCCACGATGACGGCGCTGGAGGGTGCGGGCAACAGGGATGCGGGTGCCTGAACGGCGCGCAAAACGGTGTATCCGTCATCGCTCAAAACGCCCTCGCAAAGCATGGCGGCAGTCGGAAGCGGCTGGGAAAGGGTGACGATCAGGGTAGTCATGCTTGTATTAAGGGGCCATTGTAGGGGGGCGTGTCAAGGCACCGAAGCGCCCCGGTCGCGCCACAAGGTTTTCACCTCCAGACCGTCGCGCTGCACCACTGAACGTTCCTCGACCACTGCCTGGTCCAGCCGCAGCCGCCCCTGAACCTCGAAGAAACGTGAATTGACGCTGTGCTGCGCTTCATTCAGCGGCAAGGCCGTCTGGCCAAGCTGCGCAGTCACTTCGGCCAGCGTCTTGAAGTGATTTGCCTGGCGTGTGTTCACCAGCCGCTGGGCCTGCCCCATTTCCAGCGAAGGAATGCAGGCCGACAGCACGGTGGCGCTGGCGGTGTTCAGGTTGACCGGGGTGCGCACCGGCAGGAGGGTGATGTAAGGCCGCAGGACGGCCAGACTCGGCGCCGACAGTCCCAGCCAGACCAGCTGATCGATGCGCTGCGGCAGCAGGGGCGCCTGTTGGGCAGCCGCATTTTCAGGGCTGGTGTCCAGCGCAAGCCGCAGGTTTTCAACCAGCACCTGCAGTTCCCCCGGGGGAAGTCCCAGCAACTCGAACAGCTTGGCAAAGGCTTTCACCGACGGCTCGGACACCTTGCCACCGCTTTCCACCAGGTTGATGATGTTCAGGCGCGATTGCAAATCGGTGATCAGGCCCGACAGGAAGGTTTGCGAAGCAGTGGCCTCGTCGTCCGGGTTGGTTTTTTTGTCGGCCGCCAGAAAGGTTGAAAGCCGCGCTTCTTCCAGCGGCACAGCCCAGGGTTCCGACAGGTAGTCGGCGCCGCCTGAGCGGGCATCCTCGCGCAGGATCAGGCGCGCCCAGTCGAGCGCACCGGTCAGCAGCCAGAGCGACTGCACCCGCGCACGTTCGGCGGCTTCTACTTCAACGCTGCGCCATTGCTGCCACAAGGCACCGGCCGCGAGGCTGGCCACCAGCGCCACCGTCAGCATCGCCGTGAGCAGGGCTGCGCCCGCCTGGCGGGCTTGGCGTGCAGCCGCTGCCGCGCCGGGACGCGCCAGCGACTTTCCAGTGTGCATCACGACTTGGAGCCCGCCAGCGCTGGACGGACCCAGTCGCGCGTGATGACGCCGTGGATGGCTTCGCTGCCGGGAAGGGTCAGCACCAGCCGGACGCCGTCGGGCAGCGCCAGGTCGTTGTCAGCGGGCTCGGGTGGGCTGCGAATCGGCGACGCTGCGGGGGTGTTGGCGTTGTCGCTGGACAGAGGATTGGTCCAGGCATTGCCGCGAAAGTAGAAGATCTGCCATTGCGCCAGCGGTGTGATGCGGACTTCGTCCCTTTTTTCGGCATCGCCCGGGTTCTGTGCCCACTGGGCGGCACGCTCCCAGGCAGTTTGCAAGGCGCCCCGGGAAAACTGCGGCGGCGACTGCCATCGCAGCCACTGGTCGGTGCCGTTTACATTGCGCCGTGACCAGGCCACTACCAGCAGGCCGTCGCCAGGCCGGACGGTGCTGCGGCGGACAATCCGCAGTCCGCGCCCATCCCAGTCCAGCGTGGGTGTGCGAGGCAACTGCGCCAATGCGTCCAGGTCTGCCGACCATTGCGTGAGGCCAGCCTGCAAGGTGAGCACCGCATCAGCCCGCTGTTGGATCTGCGCCTGTGCCCGCACCATGCCGTCGAGCCCGCGCCAGCTCAGGCCGGCCATCAGCGCCATCGCGGCCAGGGCTACCAGCAGCTCGATCAGGGTAAAGCCGCGTGCCTGCGCAGGGCGCGGCAAACGGCGTGAAGCAGCATGTCGGAGCGCCATGTTCAGTACCTTCCCACGATGGTCGACAGCGCGAGTATTCGCGCTGCACCGTCGAGCACCTGTGCTTCAACCCGGAGAAAATTCGGATTGGGCGTAGGCTGCACCCACAGCCGCACCGCCAGGCTGCGGCCGGCTTGTTCGCAGGTGCTGGTATTGTCGCCAACCGCTGGCATTTGCCGGGACAGCCGAACATTCACCAATGCATTTTCGGCGCACAGGTGGGCCAGCAGCAAATCAGACTGGCGTTCCGAATTGCGCGTCAACGAGCCTGTGGCCCGCACACCGGCGGCCAGCGCGACCGCGACGATGCCAAGCGCGACAAGCACCTCGATCAGCGTGAAGCCGCGAACGCCAAAGCGTTTGATCCGGCTGCGCAGCATCACCTGCTACCTTCCACCATGACCGAGAAAGGCCGGATGCCATCCGTGGCCAGAATCAGGTTGCGCGAAGGGTCCGAAATGGACACCAGGCGAATTTGCTGCGGCCCGATGACCGGTTCTGGTCCTAGCACCACGACATTGGTGACGGCTGCGCGAACGTCCGGGCCCAGCCACTCAGAGGGAAAACTTGAGCCTTTCGCCAAGCCTTCGAAAACAAAGCCGGTGGCGGTGGGGCGCCATCGCACCGGGTTGGCAGTCATGCGCGACTGCGCCCGGGCTGAATCTAGCAGGACCGCGAGCCGCTGCGCTTCGCGTTCCAGCGCCGTCCCCGACGTGTCGCGCAGCGCCAGCCCCACGCCCGCTGTTGCTATGGCCATGATCGCCAACACCATCAGCAATTCAATCAGTGTGAACCCGGCCTGGCGAATTCGCCGTGCAGGCGCACCGCGCGTCATGGCAACCTTGGAATGCAGCGAATCAAGCAAAGCGGGAAGCGTGCGCGTACTCGTTCCAAACCAGCCCGGGCTGTGGAACTGGTTGTGCCAGGCCGCAGGCGCAGCGGCCTCCTCGGGGGTCGGCGCAGCACACGCAGTGACAAGCGCGGGAACTACCTCAATCCCAGCTGCCAATATCCGCATTCTTGCCCTCTCCACCGGGTTGCCCGTCGGCACCGAAGGACATCACGTCGATTTCGCCCTTGATGCCAGGGTTTAGGTACTGGTAGGGTCGACCCCAGGGGTCGTTGGGCAGCTTGTCTACGTAGGATTTCCAGTTGGAAGGAATTGATCCGGTGGTCGGCTTCGCCACCAGCGCCTTTAATCCCTGCTCGGCGGCAGGGTAGCGCTGGTTGTCCAGCCGGTAAAGTTTGAGCGCCTGCATCAGGTTGTTAACGTCGGTCTTGGCAGCCGTGGCGCGCGCATCGTCAGCACGTTCCAGTACGTTGGGCACCACCAGCGCGGCCAGCACACCGATGATCACCAGCACCACCATCAGCTCAATGAGAGTGAAACCTGCTGAGAGGCGCCGTCGAACGGACAGGAAGGAAGGTTGTTGTGTAGTCATATAGTCGCTTCAATCATAATCGTGCCATGCAGACAGATGCCTATCGCCTATGGTTTACCAGAATTGTGACATTCACCATCTCCGCACTGGCTGCTGCCAGCGTCGTGTACTGGGGTCTGAAGATTCGGGGACTGCCAACGCCGGTCGTGCCTTCCTCCGCGCTGCTTGAGCCAACGCCTGCTGCCAGTTCACAGGCCATTGCCCGGGCGCTGGGCGGCGGGATGACCCCTGCCGCCACGCCGTTAACCGCAGCGCCTGCAGCCAGTCGCTACAACTTGATTGGCGTGGTGGCAGGACGCATCCAAGCCGGCGCTGCGCTGATATCGGTTGATGGCCAGGATGCCAAACCGGTTCGGGTGGGTACCCTGGTTGACAACGAGATGGTGCTGGAATCGGTAGACGGTCGGCAGGCGGTATTGACCTCAAGCACGGGAAGTTCGGCAAAGCTGACGCTGGAGATGCCCAAGCTGACTCAGTAATGCTTGTTTTTCCATGGCACCCGACGTATGACCCACCAATTTTCAGGAGATCAGCGTCGAAACGGTTCAGGTTGAATCCATCAAACCTGGTTCTGTTGCATTCTTATTTATTTTGCAAATAATCGAAGCAAGATACTGCCGTTGTCGAGTCGCTTGGTTTACACCTTGGAATCATTAAGCGATGATTCTTTCTTTGACAACGTATTGAAAACCATGTCTGTTACCGAGACCGCACCAAAAAATCCAGCCCTCACGGCTTTGCCTGGACTCGGCAGAGCTTTGGTGTCGGCTGGAAAACTGGGCCAAAAGGCAGCCGAGGACATTTTCCTCAAGGCGCAGGGCAGTCGAAGCAGTTTCATCGCCGAATTGACAGGGTCAGGCGCGGTCTCGGCGTTCGACCTGGCGCACATCATGGCAACCTCCTTTTCCGCGCCGCTGGTGGACATGGACGCTGTCGATATGCAGCGTTTGCCCAAGGACTTGCTCGATACAAAAATCTGCCTGGCCTGCCGCATCGTGGTGCTGGGAAAGCGCAACAACCGGCTCATCATTGCAACCGCAGATCCGTCCGACCAGAGCGCGGCAGAACAGATCAAGTTCTCCACCCAATTGGGCGTTGACTGGATCATTGCCGAATACGACAAGTTGTCCCGGCTGGTCGATGGTTCTGGCGCCACGGCGTCAGAGATGATTGAAAACATCGTTGGCGAGGAGTTCGAGTTTGACGAGGACATCTCGGCGCCGGCTGCTCAGGAAAATGAAGCGAGTGCGTCGGAGGTTGAAGACGCACCGATTGTCAAATTCCTGCACAAAATGCTGGTCGACGCTTTCAACATGCGTGCGTCAGACCTGCACTTTGAGCCGTTCGAGCATTCCTACCGGGTTCGATTCCGCGTGGACGGCGAACTGCGTGAAATTTGTTCTCCGCCCATAGCGATCAAGGAAAAGCTGGCCGCGCGCATCAAGGTGATTTCCAAGCTGGACATTTCCGAGAAACGGGTTCCGCAGGACGGCAAGATGAAGCTCAAGATCGGGCCCGACCGCGTGATCGACTTCCGGGTTAGCACCTTGCCCACCATGTTCGGCGAAAAAATCGTCATTCGTATCCTGGACCCCAGCAGCGCCAAACTGGGCATTGACGCACTGGGCTACGAGCCGGAAGAAAAGGAACGCTTGCTGGAAGCGATCAAGCGGCCCTACGGCATGGTGCTGGTGACAGGGCCGACAGGCTCGGGGAAAACTGTCTCGCTCTACACCTGCCTGAACATCCTGAATACCGCCGGTGTGAACATTTCCACGGCCGAGGACCCGGCCGAGATTACCTTGCCCGGTGTCAACCAGGTCAGCATGAACGAGAAGGCTGGAATGACCTTCCCGGTGGCCCTGAAGGCCTTTTTGCGGCAAGACCCCGACATCATCATGGTCGGCGAAATCCGTGATGTCGAAACTGCAGACATTGCCATCAAGGCTGCTCAAACCGGCCACCTGGTGCTTTCCACACTGCACACCAACGATGCGCCGACAACCCTGACGCGCATGCGAAACATGGGGATTGCGCCCTTCAACATCGCCTCAAGCGTGATCCTGATCACTGCCCAGCGGCTGGCACGGCGCTTGTGCCCGCACTGCAAGGCAGCCATCGAGATTCCGCGCGATGCCATGCTTCAGGCTGGCTTCAAGGACGATGAGGTCGATGGCTCATGGAAGCCTTTTCATCCGGTAGGTTGCGCCAAATGCAACAACGGCTATAAGGGCCGGCTGGGCATTTACCAGGTCATGCCCATTTCCGAAGAAATCCAGCGCATCGTCCTGCGCGACGGCAGCGCCATGGAAATCGCGGCCCAGGCCGAAGCTGAAGGCGTGCGCAGCCTGCGCCAGTCCGGCTTGTACAAAGTTAAACTGGGAATGACCTCGATGGAAGAGATATTGGGCTGCACCAATGCCTAGCCTGGTGCGTGGCATGGCCTGGACAATGACATCGGGCGGCAGCGACAAGACGGCTCAAAAGCCGTCCACACAACGATAAGGCTTTATGGCAACCGCATTGTCCAAAGATATCAAGCAATTTGTCTTCGAGTGGGAGGGCAAGGACCGGGGCGGCAAACAGGTTCGCGGCGAGGTTCGCGCTTCGGGCGAGAATCAGGTCAAGGTATCGCTGCGCAGGCAAGGGGTAATGGCAACCAAGATTAAAAAGCGCCGCATGCGTTCAGGCAAGGCCATCAAGCCGCGTGACATTGCCATCTTCACCCGCCAGCTCGCCACCATGATGAAGGCCGGCGTGCCGCTTTTGCAGTCTTTCGACATCGTGGGCCGCGGTAATCCCAACGGCAGCGTAACCAAACTGCTGAACGATGTGCGTACCGATGTTGAAACCGGAACGTCGCTCAGCGGTGCTTTCCGCAAATACCCGATGTACTTCAATGCGCTGTACTGCAACCTCGTCGAGGCGGGCGAGGCTGCCGGTATTCTGGAGTCGCTGCTCGATCGCCTGGCGGTTTATATGGAAAAAACCGAGGCCATCAAGTCAAAAATAAAATCGGCACTCATGTATCCGGCTTCCGTCGTAGTGGTGGCTTTCGTGGTGGTTGCCGTGATCATGATTTTCGTGATTCCCGCGTTCAAGGAGGTGTTTTCATCATTTGGCGCCGATTTGCCGGCGCCCACACTGATCGTCATGGCCATCAGCGAGTTTTTTGTCGCCTACTGGTGGCTGATTTTTGGCGGCGTCGGTGGTGGCATCTATTTTTTCCTCCAGGCCTGGAAACGCAGCGAAAAAATGCAGAAGGTCATGGACCGGCTGCTGCTGAAACTGCCTGTATTTGGCACCCTGATCGAAAAATCCGTCATTGCCCGCTGGACCCGTACCCTGTCCACCATGTTCGCGGCCGGCGTGCCGCTGGTCGAAGCGCTGGACTCGGTCGGTGGCGCATCGGGAAACTCGCTCTACGCCGACGCCACCGAGAAAATCCAGCAGGAAGTCTCCACCGGCACCAGCCTGACCGCTGCCATGGGCAATGCCAACCTGTTTCCTACCATGGTGCTGCAGATGTGCGCCATTGGCGAGGAATCGGGCTCGGTGGACCACATGCTCGGCAAGGCCGCCGATTTTTATGAAGCCGAAGTCGATGAGATGGTGGCCGGCCTGTCCAGCCTGATGGAGCCCATCATCATTGTGTTTCTGGGTACGCTGATTGGCGGGATTGTGGTGTCCATGTACCTGCCAATCTTCAAGCTGGGCCAAGTCGTTTGATGCTGCTGGCAGCAGACATGGGGCCCGGACTTGTCGCGGTGCTCGCTGGAATTCTCGGTCTGCTCATCGGCAGCTTTCTCAATGTGGTCATCTACCGGGTTCCCAGGATGATGGAGCGCCAGTGGGCAGCCGAATGTGCCGAGCTGAACGACGCGCCAGCGCAGCCGGCAGAAAAATTCAACCTGGTGACGCCGCGTTCACGCTGTTCCAGTTGTGGCCATTTGATCCGCTGGTATGAAAACATTCCGGTGCTCAGCTATGTTTTCCTTCTTGGCAAGTGCTCGGCTTGCGGTGCGCCTTACGGGGTTCGCTATCCGCTGGTCGAGGCCGTCACGGGCGGCTTGTTCTTCTTTTGTGCCTGGCGCTGGGGCTGGACACTGACGGCGCTGGCCTGGTGCGGATTTTCTGCCGTGCTGCTGGCGCTGGCAGTGATTGACTGGGACACCACCCTGTTGCCCGACGACATGACTTTTCCCCTGCTGTGGGCGGGGCTGATCGCGGCTGCGCTGCAATGGAACCCGGCGGTCGATCTGCCATCGGCCCTGTGGGGGGCGGTGGCGGGCTATCTTTCATTGTGGGGGGTGTACTGGGCCTTCAAGCTCGCCACCGGCAAGGAGGGCATGGGCTATGGCGACTTTAAGCTGTTTGCCGCGCTCGGGGCCTGGTTTGGCTGGACCGCACTGGTGCCCATGATTCTGATGGCTTCGGTGATTGGCGCGGCGGTTGGCATCGCAATGAAGTTCTCCAGCGGCCTGCGCGAGGGCGGCTATGTGCCTTTCGGACCTTTTCTGGCCGGGGCGGGCTTTACCGCGATGATTTTCGGCCCCCAGTCTATTCTTCAGTTCATTGGTTTGTAAGCCATGCATCCGCTGGTTCAGCGTATCGGCCTGACAGGCGGCATCGGCAGCGGCAAAAGCACTGTGGCGCGCGTTCTGGTGAAGTGCGGCGCCGGGCTGATCGATGCCGATGCGATTTCCCGGCAGCTGACAGCGTCAGGAGGGGCCGCCATCGGGGAACTGGCTAAGCAGTTCGGTCCGCAGATCATCACGGCAGACGGCGCAATGGACCGTGACCGGATGCGCCAGCTTGCGTTCAGCGACCCGGCGATCAAAGGGCAGCTCGAAGCCATCATTCATCCCCTGGTCAGCCAGGAAGCCACCCGCCAAACCAGCGCAGCCGTGCAAGCCGGCCGAGCCTGCATCGTGTTTGACATTCCTTTGCTGGTGGAATCCAGACGCTGGCGCTGTCAGCTCGACCGTGTGCTGGTCATTGACTGCACGGAAGAAACGCAAATTGCCCGTGTCATGGCCAGAAACGCCATGTCGCGTGAAATGGTCGTGAAAATCATCGCCGGCCAAGCCACCCGCGCGCAACGGCTGGCGGCGGCTGATGCCTGTATTTGTAACGACACCTTGTCGCTGCAGGCGCTGGAGCGGCAGGTGCGTGAGTTGGCATGCAGCTTCGGGCTATGATGACAAAACATCTACTGAAGCCAGGAAAACCAGTTCCGTGATTCTTTACGAGCATCCCTTCAACGAACGCATACGCACTTATCTGCGGCTTGAACACCTGTTTTTGCGCCTGGCTGAACTGGTGAAACGGGAAAGCCCGGTTGACCATCACCACGCGCTGGCGACCATTTTCGAGATCATGGACGTCGGTGCACGGGCTGACCTGAAAACCGATGTGCTCAAGGACATTGAAAAACAGAAACACGTGCTCAACGGCTACCGGGGCAACCCGGTTATCTCCGAGCGGGTGCTTGACGACATCACCGCCGAGCTTGAAGCGTGTTTCTCAAGCATGAATGAACTTTCAGGCAAGGTCGGCCAGTCTTTGACCGAAAACGACTGGCTGATGAGTATTCGCAGCCGTGTCGGCATCCCGGGCGGTACTTGCGAATTCGACTTGCCGGCCTACCATGCCTGGCAGCACCTCAGCGTCAACGTTCGCCAGCATGATTTGCAACGCTGGGTGTCGCCGCTGGTGCCGCTGGCGGAGTCGCTGAACCTGCTGCTCAGGCTGGTGCGCGATTCGGGGGCGCCGCAAAAAGTGATTGCGCCAGCTGGTCAGTACCAGCAAATGCTGCCACAGGGGCGGACTTTCCAGTTGTTGCGGCTGCGGCTGCGTTCAGGCGTGGCGGTGATTCCCGAAATCAGCTGCAACCGCCTGATGGTGTCCGTGCGTTTCATGTCCCATGACAACGACGGTCGCCAGCAGGCCAGCAACGAGGAAACCGTGTTTGACCTGACACTGTGCACCTGAGCCGGACCAGACCGAACTCGCATTGCGTACTTCATCCTGACACGATCCTTCTTCTCCATATGAAAAAAGCCCCTTCACCTGTGCGGCAGGTGGTCTGTCCCGGTTGCGGCGGTCCCAGCGTTTATGCACCCAGCAACCCTTTTCGTCCCTTTTGCAGCGAACGCTGCAAAAACGTCGACCTGGGTGCCTGGGCGAGAGAAGATTTCCGCCTGCCCGCAGACACGCCGCCTGATGACTCACCCTACGGCGATCCGAAACTGCATTGAGGCCTGACTTGGCTGGGCCTTTCAAGACTGCTCAAAGGGGCATTGCGGCGTAAGCAGGTGGCAACAGGGAGATAAAAATGAAAAACATCGTAGTCAGGCCATTTTGGACCGCCATTTGCCTAGCCGCCATGCTGGTCGGCAGCGCGCACGCCGGGGCATCATCCGTAACTTCCGGCGACAAGCCGGCGGCGTCCGCCAAGAAGAAAAAGACAGGCGCCAGCGGCCAGGTCCGGTTTCTGCCGGGATCCGCCGAAATGCCCAATGAACGAAACAGTCGCCTGAAGCGTGAATGCCAGGGACAGGTCAATGCCGGTGCCTGTGCAGGCTATACGCGCTGAAACAGAAATGAAAAACGCCCGCAGCGCGGGCGTTGCATGGGGTTGCTTGGCTTCAGTCCTGGGGGGCGCCCAGCATTTCCTGGAGTTCGCCGTTCTCGTACATCTCCATCATGATGTCGGAGCCGCCCACGAACTCGCCCTTGACATACAACTGGGGAATGGTTGGCCAGTTGCTGTAGGTCTTGATGCCGTTGCGGATGCCTTCGTCTTCCAGCACATTGACCGTAGCCGGCTTGGTCACGCCGCAGGCCTTGAGCACCTGGATCGCGCGTCCGGAAAAACCGCACATCGGGAACTGGGCAGTGCCCTTCATGAAAAGCACCACATCGCTTGATTTGACAATTTGCTCAATGCGTTGCTGGGTCGGGTCGGTGGGGCTCATGTTGAAATCCTTCGGGTGAAAAGGCCTTGCCAGGCCGTGAGGTCGGTAACCGGCCAAGAGGCCGGAGCGTTGAATCCATGGAACTTGAATGCAGCCATTCCAAAACTGGATTATCGCTGTCTGCCCGATGCCGCGCACCCGTCAGGGATTGTCATGTCAAGCTGGCCGTTGGCCGCCGGAGCAGCGCTCGATGCCTGCCAGATCGTAACGGCTTCCAACCTGTAAAAATCCTTGCCGAAGCAGCAATTCGCGGACCTGCCCCGCCTGGTCGTAGCCGTGTTCCAGCAGCAGCCAACTGCCAGGCAGCAGATGGCCGGGCGCTTGCTGGATGATGCGCCGGATGTCGTCGAGCCCATCGGCGCCGGCCGTCAGCGCCTGCAGCGGTTCATGCGTCAGGGCCGCCAAGTGCAGGTCGGCGCTGGCGATGTAAGGCGGATTGCTGGCGATCAGGTGAAAGCATCCGTCCACTGCTTGCAGCCAGGAGCTTTCAATGAACGCCACGGCCAGGTCCAGTCGCTGGGCGTTTTCACGGGCGACATCCAGCGCATCGGCACTCGCATCAACCGCGGTGACCTGCGCTTCGCGGCCCGCTGCCTTCAGGCTGTGCGCAATGGCCAGGGCAATCGCGCCGCTGCCCGTGCCCAGGTCCAGAACCTGCAGCGCCGTGCCTTGCGCCTTCAACACCTCAAGCGACCATTCCACCAGGGTTTCGGTATCGGGACGGGGCACCAGCACGCGCTTGTCGACTTGTAGCGGCAGGCCAAAGAATTCCTTGGTTCCGACAATATAGGCCAGCGGTTCGCCCTCGGCCCGGCGCAGGCTCAGGGCGCCAAACAACGCGATGACCCCTGGCGCGAGTTCGTCGGTGTCGTGCGCCAGCAGCCAGGACCGGCCGCTGGGGGGCTTGCCCAGCGCGTGCAGCAGCAGCAACTGGGCATCGAGCCGGTCGAGCCCAAGTCGTTGGGCCGCTGCCAGGGCGTGCGCGCAGGAAGATTGATTCACGGTCTTATTTTTATTTGCTATATAAATAATAGCAGTTTACGCCCGTGCTTATTGCGCGAAGCGGCTATTTCTCTTGAAGTGACAGGGTTTTTCTGATCAGCCGCCGTTGTTCGCCGCTTCCAGCTCGTTCAGCTGCTCGGCGCCGCGCGCCACTTGCAGCGCCGTGATGACGTCGTCCAGGTCGCCCTCCATGATGCTCAAGAGCTTGTACAGCGTCAGGTTGATGCGGTGGTCGGTCAGCCGGCCCTGCGGGAAGTTGTAGGTGCGGATGCGGTCGCTGCGGTCGCCGCTGCCAATCAGGCCCTTGCGCTCGGCGGCGTCCTTGGCGGCCTGCGCCGAGCGGTCTTTCTCGTGGATGCGCGCGGTCAGCACCTTCATCGCCTGGGCCTTGTTGCCGTGCTGGCTCCGGCCTTCCTGGCATTCGGCGACGATGCCGGTCGGAAGGTGCGTGATGCGCACGGCCGAATCCGTCTTGTTGATGTGCTGGCCGCCGGCGCCGCTGGCGCGGTAGGTGTCGATGCGCAGGTCGGCCGGGTTGATCTGGATGGCGACGGCTTCATCCGGCTCGGCCAGCACCGCCACGGTGCAGGCGCTGGTGTGGATGCGGCCCTGGGTTTCAGTCGCCGGCACGCGCTGCACGCGGTGGCCGCCCGACTCGAAGCGCAGCTTGCCGTACACGCCCACGCCCAGAATGTCTGGCGGGCCGTCGATGCGCAGCACCACTTCCTTGTAGCCGCCCAGCTCGCTCGGCGACTCGCTGATGATCTCGACCTGCCAGCGCTTGCGTTCGGCAAAGCGGGTGTAGAGACGGAACAGGTCGGCGGCAAAAAGTGCGGATTCATCGCCGCCCGCGCCAGCGCGGATTTCAACGAAGGCCGCCCGCTTGTCGTCAGGGTCCTTGGGAATCAGCATCAGCTGGAGTGCTTCGTCGAACTGGGCGATGTCGGCCTTGGCGGCATCCATTTCTTCCTCGGCCATGGCCGCCATGTCGGGGTCGTTCCTGGCTTCGGCCAGCATGCTTTCGGCGCTGGCCAGGTCGGCTTCGCGGCGCGTGAGGCGGTGGTACTGCTCGGCCACCACGCTGGCCTCGGCATGTTCGCGGGTCAGGGTGCGAAAGCGGTTCAGGTCGCTGACCACGTCACTGGCGGACAGCAAGGCGTCAAGTTCGTGCAGCCGCAGCAACTGGCGGTCGAGGGTCTGGCGAAGAAAGGGTTTCATGGGCAAGGACAAGAAAGCATCAGGAGAGACTTCCGGCAGCTTGCCGGGAGGAAGGTGCAACGCGCTTTGGCGTCTGCGGCTGTGCGAGATCCGGCGCTAACGCTCTTTGCGATCTGACGTGGACCGGGGGATCTGCCCGCGCAGAAAAAGCTTGGACACGGTGCGCGCTGTGGCTTCGCGGCTGCTGGCATCGCCCGCATGCAACTCGGCCATCGTGCCATGCAGCATTTTTTGGGTCAGGCCGCGGCTCATGGCTTCGAGCACTTCCTCAATTGATTCGCCCCGGGCCAGCAGTTTTCTGGCGCGCCCGATCTCCAGCGCGCGCCAGGCATCGGCCTGCGCATTGAGCTGCTGGATCAGCGGCACGCTGCCGCGCTGGTCCAGCCAGTGCATGAAGTTCTGCACGCCCGCGTCGATGATCACCTCGGCTTCGGCCACTGCCGCCTGACGGCTGTCGCGGCCGGTCTGCACCACATGCGCCAGGTCATCGACGGTGTAGAGGTAAACATCGGACAGCGCCTTGACTTCGGGCTCGATGTCGCGAGGCACCGCCAGATCGACCATGAACATCGGCCGGTACCGGCGCTGCTTCAGTGCGCGCTCGACCGCGCCCAGGCCGATGATGGGCAAGGTGCTCGCGGTACAGCTGACGACGGCGTCGAATTCATGCAGCCTGCCCGGCAGGTCGCCCAGGCGCATCACCTCGGCGCCAAAGCGGCTGGCAAGCTTTTCGCCACGCGCCAGGGAGCGGTTGGCAATCGCCATGGCCTTGGGATTTTTGGCGGCGAAGTGGGTGGCCGCCAGGTCAATCATTTCACCGGCACCGACAAACAGCACCTTGATGTCGGCCAGGTCTTCAAACAGCTGGCCCGCCAGCCGCACGGCCGCTGCCGCCATGCTGATGCTGTGCGCGCCGATTTCGGTGCTGGTGCGCACTTCCTTGGCAACGGCGAAGGAGCGCTGGAACAGCTGGTGCAGCGTGGTACCCATGGCGCCGGCGTCTTCGGCGGCGCGCACCGCGTCCTTCATCTGGCCGAGGATCTGTGGCTCGCCCAGCACCATCGAATCGAGCCCGCTGGCGACGCGGAAGGCATGGCGCGCGGCTTGGTCATCGTGCAGCGTATAGGCATGGGCGCGCAGCAGAGCCGGCGACACGCCGCCGTTGTACGCCAGCCATTCGACCGTGCTGTCCAGGTCTTCGGTAGCGCCAGCGCAGTAGATCTCGGTGCGGTTGCAGGTGGACAGCAGCGTGGCTTCGGGCTGGCGTGCCAGCGAGGCGCGCAGGCCGCGCAGGGTGGGTTCGACCTGGTCGAGGGCGAACGCGAAGCGCCCGCGCAAATCCAGCGGTGCGGTGTGATGGTTTAGCCCCAGGGCCCAGACTGACATACGCGCATTATAAAATTGAAGTGATCAGAACCGGACATCCGGTCACAATCTCCTTTTGCCTCTTTCCACCGGCCGCTTCTGGCGCGTTCCCCTGAATCCCGACGGACTGCCATGACTGCTTATCTCCTTGCCGGGCACTTGCTCAACCTGCTGGCGCCTGCTGCGCTGATCGCCTTGCTGATGGTGGCGTTTTCCCGCCTGGTTCCGGGGATTTATACACCAAAGAAGGCGCTTGCGCATACCTGGTGGGTACAAGCAGCTATCAATTTTGTAGTCGGTTCAGCGGTGCTGGTCGCTGGCCTGGTGCTCCTGGGTCGTGATGGCAAGATGCTGACCTATGTGCTGCTGGTGCTGGCCATGGCGGCCAGCCAGTGGTCCCAGCTGGGCGGCTGGAAGCGCTAGCGCCAGGCTGCCCTGGACAAGGCTGGCAACCGGTTTGTTGATCTGGGTCAAGAAACCGACGGCCGGATCAAGCCGGGCTGAACAGATCGACCCGGTCGGTGATGATGCCGTCGGTGCCCAGTTCCATCAGGCGCCGGACGGCAGCGTCGTCGTTCACGGTGTAGCTCAAGGCGCGCAAGCCTGCATCGTGGGCAGTTTCAACTCGGGCGCTGTCCCATAAAGCATGGTTGCAAACCACTGCGACGCAGCCCAGCGCAAGGGCGGTTTGCAGCCAGCTGTCAGGCAGCGTCTCCAGGAGCAGGCCGCGCGGCAAACCGGGCGCAGTTTCGCGTGCACCCAGCAGCGCATCCTGTGAAAAAGAGGTCAACAGCGGCATAACGCTTGCGCCTTGCCACCAGCGCATGGCATGCGATGCCACCACCTCGCCGGTGCGGCGCTCGGTTCCCGGCGTCGGTTTGATCTCGATGTTCAGCGCATAGCCATTGGCGCGGCAAAAGCGGGCGGCGTTTTGCAGCGTTGGCAGCGGCTCGCCGGCAAAAGCGCGCGAATGCCAACTGCCGGCGTCGAGTTGCGACAATTCGGCCCAGGCATGGTCGCCGCCTGTCGCGCTGGCACCGGCTTCCAGCTTTTCGGCGGCATTGGTCGTGCGGCTGAGCGTGGCGTCGTGCATCAGGAAGGGCACGCCGTCAGCGCTGAGCTTGGCATCGCATTCGAACATGCGGTAACCGTGCTGTGCCCCCAGGCGGAAGGCAGCGAGCGTGTTTTCAGGCGCCAGCTTGCCGGCGCCCCGGTGCGCAATCCAGAACGGATAAGGCCAGCTGGCCCCCACGCTCCCCACTGCGCGTGGTGCGCTGCCCCCCGAGGGGGCCACTGCGCCTGCAGTCCGGTGGGGTGTTGCCCCCACGCTCCCCACTGCGTGTGGTTCGCTGCCCCCCAAGGGGGACGCTGCGCCTGCAGTCCGGCTAAGCCGGTCCTGCGGCCCCTGCTGGTTTGAGGCGGGGATGAGGCCGCTGGCCTTGATTTGCCTGCTTGGGTCCGGGTTTGTCATAGGCGCTGGCCAGTGGCTGCGTCGAACCAGTGCAGCCGGTCGGGACGCGGTGTGACCTGCAGCGTGGCGCCAATCGTTGGCGCGGACGACAGGCTTTCGTCGGTTCGCACGATCAGGAACTCGTCGCCCAGACGGCAGTACAACAGGCGCTCGGCACCCAGCATTTCGACGGTGTCGACCACCACTTTCCAGCCGCTGTCGCCGACCAGCAGGTGCTCGGGCCGGATGCCCAGGATGGCGCCTGGCTGGCCGCCAAAGTCGGCGTTGGGTCCGTTCTTCAGCAGGTTCATCGGCGGCGAGCCCATGAAGCTGGCGACAAAGGTGGTGGCGGGGCGGTTATAAACCTCTTCCGGCGTGCCGAACTGTTCCATGCGGCCAGCGTTCATCACCATCATCCGCTGGGCCAGTGTCATGGCCTCGACCTGGTCGTGCGTGACGAAAAGTGATGTGATGCCGAGTTCGCGGTGCAGCTTCTGGATTTCAAGCCGGGTCTGCACGCGCAGCTTGGCGTCCAGGTTGGACAGCGGCTCGTCGAACAAAAACACCTGCGGCTGGCGCACGATGGCCCGGCCCATGGCGACGCGCTGGCGCTGCCCACCCGACAGGGCACGGGGCTTGCGGTCGAGCAGGTGACCGAGTTCGAGGATCTTGGCGGCCTTGTCCACGCGCGCCTTGATCTCTTCCTTGGGCACCTTGGCAATTTTCAGCCCGTAGGCCATGTTGTCGAACACGCTCATGTGCGGATACAGCGCGTAGTTCTGGAACACCATGGCGATGTCGCGCTCGGACGGTTCCAGGTCGTTGACGACCTTGCCGCCGATGGAAATCTGGCCTTCGGTGATTTCCTCCAGCCCGGCGACCATGCGCAGCAGCGTGGATTTGCCACAGCCCGACGGGCCGACGATGACGATGAATTCGTGGTCGGCAATCTCGGCGCTGACGCCGTGCAGCACCGGGACCGCGCTCTTGCCGGCGCCGTAGCGCTTGATGACGTTATGGAGGGAAAGGGATGCCATGGATTAAGTGCCTGTCTTCTTGTCTATTTTTCGGTGTCAACCAGGCCCTTGACGAACCACTTCTGCATCAGCACCACGACCAGCGCGGGCGGCAGCATGGCCAGGATGGCCGTCGCCATGACCACGTTCCATTCATTGGCCGCGTCGCCGCCGGCAATCATCCGCTTGATGCCGATGACCACCGGGTACATGTCTTCGCTGGTGGTGGCCAGCAGCGGCCAGAGGTACTGGTTCCAGCCGTAGATGAACTGGATCACGAACAGTGCAGCAATGGATGTTTTCGACAGCGGCAGCAAGATGTCCCAGAAAAAGCGCATCGGTCCGGCGCCATCCATGCGCGCCGCCTCGACCAGCTCATCCGGCACGGTCATGAAGAACTGGCGGAACAAGAAGGTGGCGGTGGCCGAGGCAATCAGCGGCACTGTCAGGCCGGCGTAGGTGTTGAGCATGCCCAGGCTGGACACCACCTGGTAGGTCGGCCCGATGCGCACTTCCACCGGCAGCATCAGCGTGACAAAGATGGACCAGAAGAAGAAGTTCTTGAATGGAAAGCGGAAATACACGATGGCGAAGGCCGACAGCAGCGAAATCGCGATCTTGCCGAAGGTGATGCCAAGGGCCGTGACCAGGCTGACCCATATCATGCGGGCCACCGGCGCGGTCGAGCCGGCACCATCGCCGCCGCCGAACAGCGCGGTCCTGTAGGTTTCCCACAGGTTGCTGCCCGGCCACATCGGCATCGGCGCCTGGACGATCTCCTGCGCCGTGTGGGTCGAGGCCACGAAGGCCAGGTACAGCGGAAAGGCGACGATCACAATGCCCAGCAGCATGACCAGGTGGGCAAATATTTTCAGGACGGCGCTGCGCTCAACCATGATGGCGCGCCCTGAAATGCTGCAAGCCAATAGGGGGTGAAAAAGTGCGCATCAGTACTGGACCTTCTTTTCAACATAGCGGAACTGGACCACGGTGAGCGCGACCACGATCACCATCAGCACCACCGACTGCGCCGCAGAACTGCCCAGGTCGCCGTTCTTGAAGCCGTCGTGATAAACCTTGTAGACCAGGATCAAGGTGTCGCGGCCCGGTCCGCCCTGCGTCGAGGCGTCGACGATGGCAAAAGTGTCAAAAAACGCGTAAACGATGTTGATCACCAGCAAAAAGAAGGTCGTTGGTGACAGCAGCGGAAACTGGATAGACCAGAAACGCCGCCAGGGCCGTGCGCCGTCAATCGCTGCGGCCTCGATCAGGGACTTGGGGATCGACTGCAGTCCTGCCAGGAAGAACAGGAAGTTGTAGGAAATCTGCTTCCACACCGCTGCCATGATGATCAGTGTCATCGCGTGGCTGGAGTTGAGCAGGTGGTTCCAGTCGATGCCAAGGCCGCTCAGCGCATACGCCACCACGCCCAGCGTCGGCGAAAACATGAAGATCCACAACACGCCTGCCACGGCAGGCGCCACGGCGTAGGGCAGGATCAGCAGGGTCTTGTAAGCCAGCGCGCCCTTGATGATGCGGTCGGCAAACACCGCCAGCACCAGCGACAGGCTGATGCCCAGCACCGCCACCATGACCGAGAAGAAGGCGGTGGTCTTGAACGACTCCAGGTAGGCCTCGTCGTTAAACAGGTTCCTGAAGTTGTCCAGACCCACCCATTCGGTGGACAGGCCAAAGGCATCCTGCAATTGAAAGGATTGCAGCAGCGCCTGACCAGCGGGCCAGAAGAAAAAGACGCTGATGACGATCAGTTGGGGCGCCAGCAGCAGCCAGGGTAGCCAGGCCGAGCGGAAAAGAACGCGTTTTTCCATGTTTCCATTCAGATTGAAACCGCCCGGGTGAGCTGTTTTGCAAGCGTCAGACCCGAGCGAGACAGTTTGCAAAGCCACAGCGTACACAGGACGGGCAGGCAAAAAACGTATTTTGGCATAAAAAATGCCGTTTCCGCCCGTCTATCATGTGCCAGTAGCTATGGATTCAGTAGCAAATGACGCCGCTTGCTTGCAAGTGTGTCGGCCAGTGCTTCAGGACTTGTTGGCCTTTTGGAAGCGTTCGAGTTGCTCGTTGCCCCGCTTGATGGCGGTATCCAGGGCTTCCTTGGGTTGCTTCTTGCCGCTCCAGATCTGTTCGGTTTCTTCGTCGATGATGGTGCGGATCTGGTTGAAGTTGCCCAGTCGCACGCCGCGTGACTTGTCGGTGGTCTTGCGGATCATCTGCGTCACGGCCACGTCAGTGCCCGGATTTTGCTTGTAAAAACCCGATTTTTCGGTCAGCTCGAACGCTGCCATGGTGATCGGGAGATAGCCAGTGCGTTTGTGGCTGGCCGACTGGACTTCAGGCTTGGACAGGTAGTTGAAGAAAGCCGCGACGCCTTTGTATTCATCCGGTTTTTTGCCGGCCATGGCCCACAGGCTTGCGCCGCCGATGACCGTGTTTTGCGGTGCACCGGCCACGTCCGGGTAATAAGGCAGCTGGGCAATGCCATAGGCAAACTTGGCTTCCTTGCTGACGCGGGCGTACAGGCCGGACGAGGCCGTCATCATGGCGCATTCGCCCGACGGAAAAGACACGTCTGCTGCATTGGCGCGGCCCTTGTAGACAAACAGGCCCTGCTTGGACATGTTGGCCAGGTTCTCGAAATGGCGCACATGCAGCGGCGAGTTGAAGGCCAGCCGGGCCGACGGGCCGCCGAAGCCGTTGTTCTGGGTGGCAAACAGCGTGTTGTGCCACGTCGAGAAACTCTCCAGTTGCGTCCAGCTGACCCA
The DNA here is from genome assembly GCA_000751355.1 of Polaromonas sp. CG9_12. Classification (GTDB taxonomy): domain Bacteria; phylum Pseudomonadota; class Gammaproteobacteria; order Burkholderiales; family Burkholderiaceae_C; genus Polaromonas. The sequence continues at coordinate 3,038,761 of CCJP01000005.1, forward strand.
GCTGGTAGTGAACGGGCATTTGTGGCCGGCAGCCTTGAGCTTGCCGGCGGCCAGCGCCACTTCGGGCCAGGTGGTCGGGGCTTTTTCAGGGTCCAGACCGGCCGCCTTGAAGGCATCCTTGTTGTAATAAAAGATCGTGGTCGAGCTGTTGAACGGAAAGCTCAGCATCTGGCCGTTGGGCGCCGTGTAGTAACCGGCCACGGCAGGAATATAGGCCTTGGTGTCGAACTTGGCGCCGCCCTCGGTCATGACTTCACCGACGGGCTTGATGGCGCCTTTGGCCGCCATCATGGTGGCGGTGCCGACTTCATAGACCTGCAGGATGTGCGGCGCGTTGCCGGAGCGGAAAGCGGCCACCGCTGCCGTCATGGATTCGTCGTATGTGCCCTTGAAGGTCGGCACAACTTTGTAATCCTTCTGGCTGGCATTGAAGTCCTTGGCCAGGTCGTTGACCCATTCGCCGAGCGGACCGCTCATGGCATGCCACCACTGGACTTCGGTCTGGGCGTGGCTGACCAAGGGCGCGCACAGTGCGGAAATGGCCAGGGCGAGGGTGGATAAACGGTGCTTCATGAAATCTCCTGAAGGGAAAGCGGGATTCGCGGGAATGAAAAAAACAGTCTAGTGGCGCTTTGTGACAGCACCATTTAAACGACGCGCTGCACTCCAGGCAAGCGGGGTTTCCATGAGGTCATTCCGGCCGGCTGCGCATAAAAGATGCGCTGCGATAATATCGGATCAAAGCGCTGGACGTGGGTCCGAAGCCGCTGAAATTTCACGATGAACGCACCTACTACCCTCCAGGAATTGAATGTTTTCGCCGATGGCGCAAAGCACGTCGAACCCCGCATCCGCGAGATTCCCTACAACTACACCTCGTTTTCCGACCGGGAGGTGGTGATCCGCCTGCTGGGCAGCCGGGCCTGGGAACTGCTCAATCTGCTGCGCGGGGAACGCCACACCGGCCGCTCGGCGCGCATGCTCTACGAAGTGCTGGGCGACATCTGGGTAGTGCAGCGCAACCCCTATCTTCAGGACGACCTGCTGGACAACCCCAAGCGGCGCAAACTGCTGGTCGAAGCCCTGATGCACCGGCTGGCAGAAATCGAGAAACGCCGCACACCGCAAGCCGACAGTGAGCGCGATGCCATCGTGGGTGAATTGCTCCAGGACGCACAGGCGGCCATTGGCCGGTTTTCGGCCTCGTTCGAGGAAGTCGCCAGCCTGCGTCAGCAGACCGAGCGCAAGCTTCGCAAGATCACGCTGAAAGACAACATCAAGTTCGATGGCCTGTCGCGCGTCTCGCATGTGACCGACGCGACCGACTGGCGTGTCGAATACCCGTTCGTGGTGCTGACGCCCGACACCGAAGTCGAAATGGCCGGGCTGGTCAAGGCCTGCATCGAACTGGGGTTGACGATTGTTCCGCGCGGCGGCGGCACCGGCTACACCGGCGGTGCGATTCCGCTGACCTGGAAGTCGGCGGTCATCAACACCGAAAAGCTCGAAGCCATGACGGAAGTCGAAATGGTTTCCTTGCCCGGTCTGGACAAGCCCGTGGCGACCGTCTGGACCGAAGCGGGCGTGGTGACGCAGCGCGTCGCCGATGCGGCGGAGCGGGGCGGTTTCGTGTTTGCGGTCGATCCGACATCGGCCGAGGCGTCGTGCATTGGCGGCAACATCGCCATGAATGCCGGCGGCAAGAAGGCCGTGCTGTGGGGCACGGCGCTGGACAACCTGGCCTCGTGGCGCATGGTGACGCCCGATGCGCAGTGGCTCGAAGTCACGCGCGTGGGCCACAACCTGGGCAAGATCCACGATGCCGAGATGGCGAGTTTTGACCTCAACTATTTCGAAGCTGACGGCAAGACGCCGATCCGCACTGAGCGGCTCGATATTCCCGGCAAGACCTTCCGCAAGGAAGGTCTGGGCAAGGATGTGACCGACAAGTTTTTGAGCGGCTTGCCCGGCATCCAGAAGGAAGGTTGCGATGGGTTGATCACCAGCGCGCGCTGGATCGTTCACCGCATGCCGGTGCACACCCGAACCGTCTGCATGGAGTTCTTTGGCAATGCCAAGGACGCCGTGCCGAGCATTGTGGAGATCAAGGACTTCATGTTTGCCGAGCAAAAGCGCGGCGGTGCGATTTTGGCCGGGCTGGAGCATCTGGACGACCGTTACTTGCGCGCCGTCGGCTATGCCACCAAGTCCAAGCGCGGCGGCGATGGCAAGGGCGGCGTTTCCGGCGTGCCCAAGATGGTGCTGATCGGAGACATCGCCGGCGACGACGCCGATGTGGTGGCGCGTGCCACCAGTGAAGTGGTGCGCATCGCCAATTCGCGCAGTGGCGAAGGTTTTGTCGCCATCAGCCCGGAGGCACGCAAGAAATTCTGGCTTGACCGCAAGAAAACTGCGGCGATTTCGCGTCATACCAATGCCTTCAAGATCAATGAAGACGTGGTGATTCCACTGCCGCGCATGGCCGAATACACCGATGGGATCGAACAGATCAACATTGAGCTGAGCCTCTCGAACAAGATCAAGCTGTGCGACGAATTGGATGCGTTTTTTCGCAAGGGCAACCTGCCATTGGGCAAAGTGGAGGACGCCAGCGAGATTCCTACGGCCGAACTGCTGGAAGACCGGGTCGGCCGGGCGCTGGCGCTGGTGGCCGATGTGCGCAGTCTCTGGGCAGGCTGGCTGCAGGGCGTCGCGGTGCATTTTCCGGAACTCCAGGACCACACGCTGCGCGCCAGCTGGAAAACCCAGATTCGCGCCCCGTTGCAGGCGATTTTCAGCGGCGGCGCATTCAAACCGATTCTTGATGAATGCAGCGCCATTCACAAGCGCGTGCTCAAGGGACGGGTCTGGGCCGCATTGCACATGCATGCCGGCGACGGCAACGTGCATACCAACTTGCCGGTCAACAGCGATGACTATGAAATGCTGCAGACCGCGCACGAGGCGGTGGCGCGCATCATGGTGCTGGCGCGTTCGCTCGATGGCGTCATTTCCGGCGAACATGGCATCGGCATCACCAAGCTCGAATTCCTGACCGACGAGGAGTTGCAACCGTTTATTGACTACAAGGCCAGGATTGATCCGGAAGGACGCTTCAACAAAGGCAAGCTGCTACGAAATAAGGAGCTTCTTGCGCCCGGCCAGCATGCGCTGATGGCCGATTTGACCAATGCCTACACGCCCAGCTTCGGGCTGATGGGCCACGAGTCGCTGATCATGCAGCAAAGCGACATTGGCGCGATTGCCGACAGCGTGAAGGACTGCCTGCGCTGCGGCAAATGCAAGCCGGTGTGCGCCACGCATGTGCCGCGCGCCAATTTGCTGTACAGCCCGCGCAACAAGATACTGGCAACGTCGCTGCTGGTCGAGGCGTTTTTGTACGAGGAACAAACCCGGCGCGGCATCAGCCTCAAGCATTGGGAAGAGTTCGAGGACGTGGCCGACCACTGCACTGTCTGCCACAAATGCCTGAACCCGTGCCCGGTCGATATCGACTTCGGCGAGGTGTCGATGAACATGCGCAACCTGCTGCGCAAGATGGGTCAGAAGTCGTTCCGGCCCGGCAACGCGGCGGCAATGTTCTTCTTGAACGCCACCAGTCCGCAAACCATCAAGGTCATGCGCACGGCCATGGTCGATGTCGGCTTCAAGGCCCAGCGCCTGGCCAATGACGTGCTCGGGGTGCTGGCCAAAAAGCAGACTGCATTGCCGCCTGCCACCGTCGGCAAGGCGCCGGTGAAAGAGCAGATCATCCACTTCATCAACAAGAAGATGCCCGGTGGCCTGCCCAAGAAAACCGCCCGCGCACTTCTTGATATCGAAGACAAGGATTACGTTCCCATCATTCGCAACCCGAAAAGCACCACGGCGGAGACCGAAGCGGTGTTTTACTTTCCGGGCTGCGGCTCGGAGCGATTGTTCAGCCAGGTGGGCCTGGCCACGCAGGCCATGCTCTGGCATGCGGGTGTGCAAACCGTGCTGCCGCCGGGTTACCTGTGCTGCGGTTATCCGCAACGCGGCAGCGGCGACTTTGACAAGGCGGAGAAGATGATTACCGACAACCGGGTGCTGTTCCACCGGGTTGCCAACACGCTGAATTACCTCGACATCAAAACGGTGGTGGTGAGCTGCGGCACTTGCTACGACCAGCTCCAGGGCTACCAGTTCGACAAGATTTTCCCGGGCAGCCGCATTATCGACATCCATGAATACCTGCTGGAAAAAGGCATCACCCTGCCCGCCAACCAGCCCGGTTTCCTGTACCACGAGCCGTGCCACAACCCGATGAAGCTGGGGGATTCGATGAAAACCGTCAAGGCGCTGATTGGCGACAACGTGCTCAAAAGCGAGCGCTGCTGCGGCGAATCAGGCACGCTGGGCGTGACCCGGCCTGACATTGCGACCCAGATACGGTTTCGCAAGGAAGAGGAAATCCGCAAGGGCGAAGCCGAGCTGCGGGCTTCTGGCGCAGTTGCCGCGTCTGCCAATGTCAAGATATTGACCAGCTGCCCGAGCTGCCTGCAGGGCCTCACCCGCTACGGCAACGACCTGCAAAACGGCTTGCTCGAAGCCGATTACATCGTCGTTGAAATGGCCAACCAGCTCCTGGGCAAGGACTGGCTGCCCGACTATGTGGCAGTCGCCAACCATGGCGGCATTGAACGGGTGCTGGTCTAGCCATGACCGGCCTTGCCTGTCCGTTGTGTACTGCCGATGGCGGCTTGGTGGTGTTTCGCAATGAAGACTTGCGCATCATCCAGGCCACCGAGGCCGGCTTTCCGGCCTTTTACCGTGTGGTCTTCAACCGGCATGTCGCCGAGTTTTCCGATCTTTCTGCCACTGAACGACAGACCTGCATGGATGCGGTCGTAAAGGTCGAGCAGGTGCTGCGCAGCGAACTGCAGCCCGTCAAGATCAACCTGGCCGCCCTGGGCAACCTCGTGCCCCACCTGCACTGGCATGTGATTGCCCGGTTTACGGGTGACAGCCACTTTCCGGCACCGGTCTGGGCTGCGCCGCTGCGACCGCTGGACGAGGCGCAGGTGGCGGCTGTCGCATGGCGCTGCATTGACATCAACCGGCTGATTGCCCAAGCCATGGCGCTTTGAAGCGCTCCCACCCATTTATTCAGAAAGCGAGATACCCCTATGGCAGGTCTTCAAACCGGGTCACCGACCCCTGTGGCGCTGACGGTTCACAGCCAGTCGCGCCTTCTTGAGGTTGCGTTTTCAGACGGCGCGGCGTTCAGGATTCCGTTTGAACTGATGCGCATCTATTCACCCTCGGCAGAAGTGCAAGGCCACGGTCCTGGTCAGGAAATCCTGCAGACCGGCAAGCGTGAGGTCAATGTGGTTGAACTGGAGCCGATTGGCAATTACGCCGTCAAGCCGGTGTTTTCCGACGGCCACGAGAGCGGGCTCTTCACGTGGGACTATCTCTACCATCTGGGCGTTGACCAAAGCCAACTTTGGGCCGACTACGAGCGCAGGCTGCAAGCCGCTGGCGTAGAGCGCGACGCGCCTATGGTCGTGGCTGGCGGACATGGCTGCAGCAGCCACTGACGGCGCATTGCTTTCGTTGTGTCGTTTATTTTTACAGGCCACTCACTCGCCAATGACCTGATTCAGCGCAGGGTTGTCGCTGTCAACCGGCACTTCGCCGTTTAGCATTCACTTTATGACAACTACCCACTTTGGTTTTGAATCGGTAGACGAGCAGGACAAGGCGCGCCGTGTGCGCAGCGTGTTCGATTCGGTCGCGCCCAAATACGACGTGATGAACGACCTGATGTCGATGGGCTTGCACCGCGCCTGGAAGGCCTACACCGTGCTGGTCGCCAACGTCAGGGAAGGCCAGCAGGTGCTGGACATCGCCGGCGGCACGGGCGACCTGGCGCTGGCGTTCGCGCCCAAGGTGGGCGCCACCGGGCGCGTGGTGCATACCGACATCAACGAAGCCATGCTCAGGGAAGGCCGCAACCGGCTGCTGGACGCCGGGGTGTGCCTGCCGACGCTGGTGTGTGATGCCGAAAAACTTCCTTTTCCCGATGCCAGCTTTGATGTCGTCACCGTGGCCTTCGGTCTGCGCAACATGACGCACAAGGATCTTGCCCTGAAGGAAATGAACCGGGTGCTCAAGCCTGGCGGCAAGCTGCTGGTGCTGGAGTTTTCCAAGGTGGCCAAGCCGCTGGAAAAACTTTATGACTGGTATTCGTTCAAGGTCCTGCCCAGGATCGGCAAGCTGGTGGCCAACGACGATGCCAGCTACCAGTACCTGGCCGAGTCGATCCGCATGCATCCGAGCCAGGAAGAACTGAAAACCCTTATGCAAAATACTGGCTTTGGCCATGTGGATTACCACAACCTGTCCGGCGGAGTGGTGGCATTGCATGTTGGAATCAAGTGTTGACAGGTTAGGCAGTAGCGTGCCGCAAACAGTTTGTGATTAATTTGACGAAGGAGACGATATGAAAATTTGGCAGGTCATTCTTTCCGCAGTTTTTGCGGTAACCCTTACCTTGTCGGGCACGTCTGCCGATGCCAAGCGGATGGGCGGCGGCAGTTCCATTGGCAAGCAGTCGTCCAACGTGACACAGCGCCAGGCACCGGCCAACAACGCGACCACGCCTTCCGCTGCACCAGGGGCAGGCGCCGCAGCGGCAGCCGCACCGAAAAAGCCGTGGGGCGCCATGCTTGGCGGCCTGGCCGCAGGCTTGGGCCTGGCCTGGCTGGCTTCGTCGCTGGGCTTGGGCGGTGCTTTCGGCCAGATCATCATGTTCGCCTTGCTGGCGCTGGTGGTCATGGTGGTGATCGGCTTTGTCATGCGCCGGCTCAAGGGCGGTGCAGCGAATTCACCGGGTGCCACCCGAGCGCAGTCGCCTTTCGCCTTCCAGGGCGCCGGCAACGCGCCTGAAGCCTCGACGGCCCGAAACTACAGCCCGGCCAATGTCGGCAATGACGCCTCGGCACGCCCCTGGGAACGCAGCGCAACGGCTTTTGACAGCAATGCCGCCGCTTCTGCTGCAGGTGGCTCGATGATCGGCTCCGGCTTGGCGGGTTCTCAGTCATGGGGGGTCCCTGCCGGCTTTGACGCCGAAAACTTTCTCAAGGCATGCAAGTCCAATTTTGTGACTCTGCAGGATGCCTGGGACCGTTCGGATATCCAGAACCTGCGGTCCATGATGACAGACGACATGCTCGAGCAGATAAAGACGCAACTGGCAGACCGCGAAACCCACACGGGCGGCACGTCCAACAAGACCGAAGTGGTCATGCTCGACGCGCAGTTGCTGGGCATCGAGGAAATGAGCGACGTTTACATGGCCAGCGTCGAATTCTCCGGCATGATCAAGGAAGACGCTTCAGCTGGTGCCAGCCCGTTCCGGGAAGTCTGGAACATGACAAAGCCCCGCACTGGCGGCAGCGGCTGGCTGGTCGCAGGTGTCCAGGCCTTGCAATAAGCGGGTCTTAAAGCAAGCACTGATACCTTAAGGCTAAGCCACGGACATTAGGCTCAAAGCGCTTTTTATCCTGCAAAATCGGAGACGTATGAATAACACGTCTCCTTTTTCATTTCTGGAATCCATCGTCACCCGTTTGCAGCCTCCCAAATGGGTGGTTGACGAAGGGCAGCGGCGGCTGGTACTTTTTCTTAACCATGTTCTGCTGCAGGAAAAGCAGGCCCAGGAACGGCTCTTGCGCCAAAAAGGCCGTGTGGTGCATCTGCGGTGGGGTTTGTTTGCCATTGATCTAATCGTCACTCCGGCCGGCCTGGTGGATCGTGCACCTGGGTTTTCCAAAGCAGATCTGGTTCTGTCGGCTGCCGATGAATCGCCGCTGGTCACGGTGCAGTCGGTGCTGGCGGGAAAGACACCGGCCGTCAAGATCGACGGCGATGTGCAACTGGCGGCCGATATCGGCTGGCTGGCTGAAAATTTGCGATGGGACGCCGAAGAAGACCTGTCCCGCCTGATCGGCGATGCGCCCGCCCATGCGCTGGCTGACGCCGGACGACGACTGGCCTCAGGACTGAGGCAGTTTTTGACAAAGGCACCGCTGGCGCCTGTTGCGCAGAGCGCAACCACATCCCCTGGAACGCCGGTGACACCAGCGGCTGCCACGCCTCCGCGCAGGACTGCACCTGTCGGGCCCTTGTCGCCGGCCTCAGCAGCCAGCCCCTTGCCTGCCGAGGCGGTTGCAGATCCTGCCGAACCCACCGCTCAGGATGACGCAACCGGCGGCCCCTTGTTTCCCGGCGAAACCAGCAACCATGGCCCGGCAGGCCCAGCATCTCCCATGCCGCCCGGGACTGCTGCATGAGCCGGATTTTCCGGGGGTTCTTCATTGTCTGGACCGTGCTGCGGTTTGGGCTGGACGAACTGGTCCTTTCAAGTTTCGAGAAGCCATGGATCCGCCTGCTCTCGCGGATCGTGTCGTTTGGGCGTAACCTCAAAGCTCCCCGGGGAGAGCGTCTCCGGCAGGCGCTTGAACACTTGGGGCCAATTTTTGTCAAGTTCGGTCAGGTGCTTTCCACCCGCCGTGACCTGCTGCCGCCTGACATTTCTGATGAATTGGCGCGGCTGCAGGATCGCGTGCCACCGTTTCCTTCTGCTGTCGCGGTGGCGATCATTGAAAAAGCCTTTGGCAAGCCGATTGATCGCATCTTCGAAAGCTTTGAGCAGACGCCGGTCGCCAGTGCATCGATAGCGCAGGTTCACTTTGCCACTCTCCCGGGTGGCCGCGAGGTGGCGGTCAAGGTGCTTCGGCCGAACATGGTGGCCGCTTTCAGGAAGGATTTGGCGCTGATGCGCATGATGGCTGGCTGGATCGAGCGCGCATCAAAAGACGGCAAACGCCTCAAGCCGCGCGAGGTGGTGGCCGAATTCGACAAGTACCTGCACGACGAGCTTGACCTGCTGCGCGAGGCATCGAATGCAGCTCAACTGCGCCGCAACATGCAAAGCCTGAATCTGGTGATGATTCCGGAGATGTACTGGGACTACTGCATGCCGGATGTGATGGTGATGCAGCGCATGTATGGGGTTCCGATTGGCCAGACCCAGCGTCTCCGTGATGCCGGGGTTGACATGAAAAAACTGTCGCGCGACGGCGTCACGCTGTTTTTTACCCAGGTGTTTCGCGACGGCTTCTTCCATGCTGACATGCACCCCGGCAACATCCAGGTCAGTCTGGCGCCAGAAACCTTTGGACGCTTGATTTCTCTCGATTTCGGCATCGTCGGTACGCTGACCGAGGTGGACAAGGAATACCTGGCGCAAAATTTCAGCGCCTTTTTCCAGCGTGACTACAAGCGCGTGGCCGAGCTGCATATCGAATCGGGCTGGGTTCCGCCGGCCACCCGTGTCGATGAACTGGAGTCTGCTATTCGTGCCTGCTGCGAGCCCATGTTCGACCGACCACTCAAGGAACTTTCCCTTGGCATCGTGCTGATGCGGTTGTTCCAGACGTCGCGCCGCTTTCAGGTGGAAATCCAGCCGCAACTGGTCCTGCTGCAAAAAACGCTGCTCAATATCGAAGGGTTGGGACGCGACCTTGACCCTGACCTGGACCTGTGGAGCACGGCCAAGCCTTTCCTGGAGCGCTGGATGTTGGAGCAGGTCGGCCCTGAAAAACTCTTGGCCCAACTCAAGGCAGAAGCACCGTCGTATGCCAAATTGCTGCCCATGTTGCCGCGTCTCATGGCGCAGTACCTGAAGGCAGGGCCTCCAACCCACTACATCCTCCTGAACGAATTGCTGGCGGAACAAAAACGGACAAACAAGCTGCTGCAAAGCCTCATTTACGGTGGGCTGGGTTTTGTTCTGGGGCTGATCTTCATGCAGTTCGTATTGCGCATACGATTGTTTTGATGCGAAATTCCGCACGGCACGGATAGCCGGAACCCTTTGATCCGCATGCTGGGGCAAGCCCTATAATTGAAGGCTTTGCACCGCCTGGCCTTTGTTGGCGGAAAACTCCAGGAAAACGAGCTCAAGCACCATGCCCATCTACGCCTACAAATGTGAATCCTGCGGATTCGCCAAGGATGTATTGCAAAAAATGTCGGACGTTCCGTTGTCGGTGTGCCCGCATTGCAATGCATCGAGTTTCAAAAAGCAGTTGACTGCCGCTGGTTTTCAACTCAAGGGTTCAGGCTGGTATGTCACGGATTTCCGGGGCGGCAACAGTGGTGCACCCGCTGCAAAACCTGCCGAGACACAGGCCGGCGAGTCAGGGCCCGCCGGCAAGACGTCCCCGGATGCTGGCTCCAATTCCGCTTCGACAGCAAGTCCTGCCGCAACGCCATCGGCTGCGGCATCTCCAGTCCCATCGAGCAGCAGTAACACTAACAGCAGCGGCGCACCTACAAAATCGTCATGATGAGCTCGATCCGCCGGTGGCTGCTGGCTGGACTCCTGGTGCTTGTGCCGCTGGCCATCACCCTGGCAGTACTCAACTGGATTGTGGCCACACTGGACCAGACCCTGTTGATCCTGCCGGTTGCATGGCATCCGGACCGGCTGCTGGGTTTTCATCTGCCTGGCTTTGGCGTGCTGCTGACGCTGGGAATCGTGCTTCTGATGGGCGCCATTGCCAGCAACTTCCTGGGCAGAAAACTTCTGATGGTCGGCAATGCCCTGTTGCGCCGCATTCCCATCGTCCGGTCGATCTATTCCAGCGTGAAGCAGGTTTCCGACACCCTGTTTTCCGAAAACGGCAACGCCTTTCGCAAAGCTCTGCTGGTGCAATGGCCGCGCGAAGGTGTCTGGACCATTGGTTTCCTCACCGGCTTGCCAGGCGGCGACGTCGTGAATCATTTGCCTGCGGACTACGTCAGCGTCTATGTTCCGACCACTCCAAATCCCACTGGTGGCTATTTCGTCATGCTCAAGAGAGCCGAATGCATTGAGCTGAAGATGAGTGTTGACGAAGCACTGACCTATGTCATCTCAATGGGCGTCGTGGTGCCTGCCGCCCGCCCTGTACCCCCACTCAATCCCCCCTTGTAAACAGCGCAGTAGCGCTGATCATCCCGAGTATTTCTTATGGCTATCGCTGATACACAAAGCGCTCAAATGCGTACAACCTATTGCGGTCTGGTGACCGAAAGCCTGATGGGCCAGCCTGTCAGTCTGTGTGGCTGGGTCAATCGCCGACGCGACCATGGCGGTGTGATTTTCATCGATCTGCGCGACCGTGAAGGCTATGTACAAGTGGTATGCGATCCAGACCGTGCCGACATGTTCAGCATTGCAGAAGACGTGCGCAACGAGTTCTGCGTCCAAATCAAGGGCTTGGTGCGCGCCCGCCCGGAAGGCACGGCCAATGACAACTTGAAAAGCGGCAAGGTCGAGGTGCTGTGCCATGAACTGATTGTGCTGAACCCCAGCGTCACACCGCCGTTCCAGCTCGATGACGACAACCTTTCGGAAACCACGCGCCTGACGCACCGGGTGCTCGACCTGCGCCGTCCTTACATGCAGAACAACCTGATGCTGCGCTATCGCGTAGCCATGGAAACGCGCAAGTTCCTCGATGCCAATGGTTTCATCGACATCGAAACGCCGATGCTGACCAAGAGCACGCCCGAGGGCGCGCGCGACTACCTGGTTCCCAGCCGCGTCAACGAAGGCATGTTTTTTGCCCTGCCGCAAAGCCCGCAGTTATTCAAGCAGTTGCTGATGGTGGCGGGTTTTGACCGCTATTACCAGATCACCAAATGCTTTCGCGATGAAGACCTGCGCGCCGACCGCCAGCCTGAATTCACGCAGATCGATATTGAAACGTCGTTCATGGGCGAGCAGGAAATCCGGGACATGTTCCAGGGCATGATGAGCAACCTGTTCAAGACCGTGCTGAAAACCGAGCTGGGTGAATTTCCGGTCATGGCCTATGCCGAAGCCATGCACCGTTACGGTTCGGACAAACCCGATCTGCGTATCAACATGGAGTTCACCGAACTGACCGATGTGATGGCCGATGTGGACTTCAAGGTCTTCAGCGCACCGGCTACGACGGTGGGTGGCCGCGTCGTGGCCTTGCGCGTGCCCGGCGGCGCTGAAATCAGCCGCAGCGAGATCGACGCCTACACTGAGTTCGTGAAGATTTATGGTGCCAAGGGCCTGGCCTGGATCAAGGTCAACGACACAGCCAAGGGGCGCGAAGGTTTGCAAAGTCCCATCGTCAAGAACATCCATGATGCGGCAGTGGCAGAAATCCTCAAGCGCACGGGCGCGCAAAACGGCGACATCCTGTTCTTTGGCGCCGACAAATCCAAGGTGGTCAACGACAGCATTGGCGCACTGCGACTGAAGGTCGGCCACAGTGCATTCGGCAAAAAAACCGGTTTGTTCATCAAGGGCTGGAAGCCGCTGTGGGTGGTTGATTTTCCGATGTTCGAGTACGACGAGGACGCCAAACGCTGGAGCGCGGTACATCATCCCTTTACCGCACCCAAGGACGGCCACGAAAACTGGATGGACACTGACCCCGGTCGCTGTATTGCCAAGGCCTACGACATGGTGCTTAACGGTTGGGAACTGGGCGGCGGCTCGGTGCGGATCCACCGTGCCGATGTTCAGAGCAAGGTTTTCACTGCGTTGAACATTGGTCCGGAAGAAGCCCAGTTGAAATTTGGCTTTCTGCTCGATGCCTTGCAATATGGCGCCCCACCGCACGGGGGCCTGGCCTTTGGTCTGGACCGCATCGTCACCATGATGACCGGCGCCGAGTCGATCCGCGACGTCATTGCATTCCCAAAAACCCAGCGCGCGCAGTGCCTGCTAACCCATGCACCTAGCCCCGTTGATGAAAAGCAGTTGCGTGAACTGCACATTCGGCTGCGCAATCCGCTGCCGCTCTGAGCGCGTTCACAAGTAGGAAACCAACTGGGAAAAAGGGCACTTTATGGGTGCCCTTTTTGGTTTCTGAATCTACTTTCCGCTGACCGGACGGTGATCAATGCAGCGCGTTCGGCAACGCTGGCCGAACGCGAATCAAGGTTTGTCAAAGTCGGCTCAACGCAAGACCAATACCGGTACGGTGCTGTGCGTCAATACATGCTGGGTTTCGCTGCCCAGCAGCACCCGCTTGATGCCTTTGCGACCATGCGACGCCATGACAACAAGGTCGCACTCATGTTTCGTGGCTGCGGACATGATGGACTCGGCGACCAGGTCAGACTGCGCAACCACCGCCTTGGCCATGACGCCCTGCGTCTTGGCTTGTTCTTGCACCGCATCTACAACCGCCTGGCCTTTGTCGCTCCACTGTTTCTCGGTACGGGTAATGTCCTCCACGGAAATGGTGATACCCCCTTCAAAATAACTTACCGGGTAGCGCGGCACGACATACAGCGCGACCAGTTCGGCGCCGATGGCTGCTGCCAGTTCAATGGCGCTGTTCACAGCCGTACTTGAAAGATCCGAACCATCAGTGGCTACAAGAATTCGCTGGTACATGATGACTTCTCCAATTTAGATACAAAGTTCCAGCGTAGTTGTATGAAGGCCAGCTGGTTTTGATCCAAGTCAAGCTCAGTGGAAGCCTCAACGATCTTATAACTTTGACAGTTTCCACCAAATCCGTCCCGGATTGCTAGAGCAGAACCCGTTTGATTGGCAACCGTGGCCTACAAGAAAGTCAGTATTTTTTGCTACTCTACTGATAGCTGTCCGCAAATACACAGTTTGTTCGATAGCCATTTTTTATGCTGAAAATTTGCTTTTTTCAACGTGAAGACGTTCCTGCAGTTTTATACAAAAGCTAGCTGAACTGGGTAGCGCAGTCTGTAACCGCAATAACGGTTTGTAGATAAGCCCTCGTATTGAGCGAACTGCATTCACATTTGCTTTAAGGTCATTCCACAAGCAGATACAGAGATGTGCGTTTGCCCTTGTTTCTTCAGGCACGGTGATCACGAATGCTACGAAAAGAAGCACTTCGCCTGACGTCCAGACTGCAAACACCAAATCTTTCGGAGGAACCATGAAAAGCCATACGCATTTTGAAATCGATTCAAAAAGAACGGTACGGGTGGTGGACAAGCGGCCATCCGGTTATCAGTTTTACGGGCTGTCGCCTCTCCCCGAGGAATTTATGCTCAAAACTCCGCTGGAGTCTGCTGAAACTGCACGGTTTTTGGAAGAACGTCGTGCTTTTGCTATAGCGGCACAAGCTATCCGCGAAGAGGAAAAAGCACGCTTGGCACGTGAGTTGCACGATGAGCTCGCGCAGTCATTGACGGCGCTGAAGATGGACACGATCTGGGTGCGCGACCACACTTCATTCGTTCCTGGGATGGTGACGGCGAAACTGACGGAGATGGTGGAAATGCTTGACCGTACCGTGGCTGCAACACGCCGGATGGCGGCCGACCTACGACCGCTGATGCTCGATGATTTGGGGCTGGTGCCAGCGATTGAATGGCTTGCAAGCAGTTTCATTGAGCGTTGTGGTGTGCCATGCGCACTTTTGATCAACGAGGAACTGGATCTTGAATTGCCTGAGCCTTACGCAACGGCCGTCTTCCGGATTGTTCAGGAGTCGCTCAACAATATTGCCAAGCATGCGGCTGCTTCGCAGGTCATGGTCACGCTGGACAAGACCCTGGATACGGTGAGGCTGCGAGTGCAGGATGATGGCTGTGGATTCTTTTCGGATGGCACGCGCAAGCCCCAGTCGCTCGGGCTCTTGGGTCTGCGGGAGCGGGCGCAACTCCTTGGTGGAAACGTTGCTATCCGCAGTGTGCGGGGGAAGGGAACTACCGTCGAGGTCAGCATTCCCCTGAACCAGATTGGAGCTCATTAATGATCAGGATCGTCATCGCCGACGACCATGCCATTGTGAGGGAGGGTCTCAAACGTATTGTCACTTCGGCGGAAGACATGATCGTGGTCGGTGAAGCATCGAACGGAATGGAGGTGATGCGCCAAGTGCGGGAGTCTGATTTCGATGTTCTGGTTCTTGACTTGTCCATGCCGGGTCGAAGCGGAATGGAGTTGATCAAACTTGTGCGTTGCGAAAAGCCAAAACTCCGCATTCTTGTGCTCAGCATGCATGAAGAACTGCAATACGCTGTTCGTTCGATCAAGTCGGGCGCTAGCGGCTATCTGACCAAGGAAAGTGCACCGACGCAGTTGATGCAGGTGCTGCGCAAAATTGCAGCAGGCGGTGCCTTCATCAGCACAGGGGTTGCCGAGCAATTGGCCCTCGGCTCCATGCTCGGATCAACCTCGGCAGCGCACGAAAAGCTGACAGACCGGGAGTTTGAGGTCTTTCGTTTGATCGCCATAGGCATGTCTGTCACCGATATTGCGGGACGGCTTAACCTTTCGGCAAAAACCATCAGCACGCACAAAGCCAACCTCATGCAGAAGATGAATTTGCAAAATCAGAGTGAATTGATTCGTTACGCCATAAAGCATGGCGTGACCGAGCCCCTAGAGCCATGAATCGATTGGAAGGGTATTTTTCCCATCAATGATCCTAGTGTCGCGTCACGAAGCAATTGTCGGATAAAGGCGTTTGAGCTTGGTGCGGGCATCTTTGGTGGTGAATTGCCAGTTGACCTTGGCCTGAAGGTTGTCACGGCGGGCCTGCCAGGCGGCGACCTCGCTGGTGACGGTCTGAATGTTGTCGATGCGCCGGTCCAGGCATTGGCCGACCATGACGTTGATCTCAATTTCGGCCATGTTCAGCCAGCTACCATGCTTGGGCGTATAGACAAACTCGAAGCGATCCCACAGCGCCTTGGCCTGCTCGGGTGCAAACGCCTCGTACAGCGAGGCCGGCGTGTGCGTGTTCAAGTTGTCCATCACCAGCGTGATGCGCGCTGCATCGGGATAGCTCGTCGCGATGTCCTGCACGAACAAAGCCCAGTCCGCTTTCGTTCTGCGCTCGGTGACCTTGGCTCAAGCGCCGCTGCGACAGGCTCGCGGGTTTCACGAATGAGCTGGCGCGGCGTCTCATCCATGCACACCACCGGGTGCTTGGCGTCAATAGGCCGGCTGTAGATATCGAGCACTTGTTCCATGGCCGCCACAAATGCGGCGCTGGCCTGAGGCGCAATTACCCAGCCGACTTTTCTCCACGGCTTGAGTTCGTTTTTTTGTAACTTCTCAATAACTCAAGGCAAGAGCGCAGATCAAGGGATCAGCAGACTGTGTAGACTGGCAGCCACGCCCAATCAGTTCCCAAACAAAGCCCCGAGTGCAACCGCAAAACGCCAACCCCCCTATTGACGAGCAAGAGATGACCCCGGTGGTCAAAAAGCTGGTGGCGCGGATAGACGGGCTGCTGCAGGCGCTGCAACGCGCCCAAGACGAAATCGGGCAGCTGCGCGATGAAATCGCCGTGCTCAAAGGCCAAAAGGCCAAGCCGAAGTTCAAATCCAGCAAAATGGATCAGGGCACGGACAAGAACAAGAACAAGAACGCTGAGCAAGGCGACGACGAAGGCGCATCGCCACAGGACGAGGAGAAAAGCAAACGAGCCGGCTCGGCCAAGCAAAGCAAAACCGCAGCGCTGCAGATTCACGAAGAACGCGTGCTCGCCCCGGCAACGCCCGTGCCTGCCGGTGCCCGGTTCAAAGGCTACCGGGACTTTGTGGTTCAGGGCCTGCTCATCAAAGCCCACAACATCCGTTACCGGCTGGAATCCTGGCGCACCCCGGACGGCAGTTGGCTGACAGGCCAACTGCCTTTATCGGTGCAGGGCCATCACTTTGACCCCCAACTGCGCAGCTACGTACTGCACCAGCACCACCACTGCCATGTTACGCAGCCCTTGCTGGTGGAGCAATTGAGGCAATGGGGTGTTGACATCTCGGCCGGCCAGATGGATGCCTTGCTCAGCGCCGGCAAAGAGCCGTTCCATGCGGAAAAGGACGACATACTGGTGGCCGGTCTGCAGGTCGGCCGCGCCATCACGGTCGATGACTCGGGCGCGCGCCACCAGGGCAAGAACGGCTACGTGCTGCACATTGGCAACGAGCTGTTTGGCTGGTTTGGCAGCACGGCCAGCAAGAGCCGGATCAATTTCCTGGAGCAGCTGCATGCCGGCGCCATCACGACCCGCGTCAATGAAGTGGCGCTGGACTACATGCAGGCCCAAGGCCTGAGTGCGCAGGTACGCGAGCAGCTGGCCCAGACGCCCGAGCAGATGCCATCACAGTCCTGCCGCCCCCTGCAGGACTGGCACGAGCACCTGGCGCGCCTGAACATCACCGCAGAGCGCCATGTGCGCATGGCCACCGAAGGGGCGTTGTTGGGCAGTTTGCTGCACAAGGGGTTCAACCCGGATTTGGCCATCGTCAGTGATGGGGCCAGGCAGTTTGCGGTGGGCCTGCACGCGCTGTGCTGGATTCATGCCGAGCGGCTCATCCACAAGCTGATCCCCATCAATGAGGCCCAACGCCAGAGCCAGGAGCGGGTGCGCGGGCAGCTCTGGGACTTGTATGCTGATTTGAAGGCGTACAAGCGGCAACCGGAGCCGGGCAACGTCGCGCCGCTGCAGGCGCGCTTTGATGCCTTGTTCACGCAAAGCACGGGCTACTACACGCTCGATGATTTGCTGGGGCGACTGCACCGGCGCAAAAGTGAGTTGCTGCTGGTCTTGAAGCGCCCGGACATCGCGCTGCACACCAACGGCAGTGAAACCGATATCCGGGACTACGTGAAAAAGCGCAAGGTCAGCGGGGGCACGCGCAGTGATCTGGGCCGCCAGTGCCGGGACACCTTTGCCAGCCTGAAGAAAACCTGCCGCAAGCTCGGTGTGTCTTTCTGGCTGTACCTGCTCGATCGGGTGTCTTTGAACCATGCCATCCCGCCGCTGCCTACTCTCATTCGCCAGGCTGCTGCGGCTGGCTTGCCTTGAGTTATTGAGAAGTTACGTTTTTTTTAGCGTGCGCCGGACCGTCTCGTGCGACATACTGTCAATGTATTCGAGCTCCACCAGCCGATCGGCCAGCAGCCGCAGCGACCAGCGGGCCTGGCCTTCAGGCGGGCCCCGGGTGTCAGAATAGTTGTCGCCTCCGATTTTCCGCACCGGAGCAACATTTCATGCCCAGAAAACCTCATTTGGGTATTCCGTTTCATCGTGACCGCACATTCCGGCATCGTGACCAGGGATTCCGGTGATCGTGACCGGGGGTTAAATCACAGATTCCGGCATCGTGACCGCAGATTCCGGTGATCGTGACCGATGCCCCAGCAGGCACGGTGTTGCGCATGTAAACCAACCCGTTGGGCCTGTAGCCTCTGACAGTTTGTCTGGAGCCACATGCCCACCCCCAGGATCAACATGCGCAAACTCAAAGACGCCCTGCGTCTCAAACTCGTTGGTGGGCAAAGCCACCAACAAATAGCCAGCGCCCTTGGCATCGCCAAAGGCAGTGTCACCAAATACTGCGCCCTGGCTGCGACGGCCGGCCTTGACTGGAGCGCCATCGAGGCCATGAGCGAGACCGATTTGGAGCACCGATTGTTCGGCGCCTCCCTGGTCGCCAACTATGCCCGCCCGGACTATGGCCGCATGCACCAGGAGCTGCGCCGCAAAGGCGTCACCGTCATGCCCCCCGGTGTCAGAATTGTTGTCGCATCCAATTCTTTGATGGCTAACTGCCCGACAGCTTCATTTCATGACCAGAACACCGCATTCACATCACTCTCCCGAATTCAAAGAGCAGGCACTGCTCAAAGCCAGGCATCGCGGAACGCGTTCCGTTATCAGCGTTGCCGGCGAGCTCAACATGTCCGCCGGCACGCTCAGGAAGTGGCTGCAAAGCGCAAGCAAGAAAACTGGCACGACAGCCCACCCGGTGCCCGCTGCAACTGCTGCGCTGGACGGCCCAGCGTCTGCCTGGTCGCCCGCACAGCGTTTGATGGCGTTGCAGCAGAGCTACGCACTGGACGACATGGCCCGGGCCGGCTGGTGCCGCGAGCATGGCGTGTTCGAGCATCAGCTGGTGCAGTGGCACCAGGAGTTTTGCACGCCTGCCGTGCCCGCTTCACGCGAGGCGAGCGGCGCCTTTCGCGAGTTGCAGCGCCAGCACGATCAGTTGCAGCGAGAGCTGCGGCGCAAGGAAAAGGCGCTGGCCGAGGTGGCTGCCTTGCTGGTGTTGCAAAAAAACTTCCAGGCGCTGTTGGAGGGCGCGGACACATGAGGTCCGTCCAGCAGCGCCAAACCTTGCTTGGTCTCATTGATCAGGCCTGCGCCGATGGCGCCCGCCGGGACGTGGCCTGTCGCCAAGTGGGCCTGTCATGCCGCAGCGTGCAGCGCTGGCAACGCTCTGGTGTGGCCGAGGGCGACCAGCGCCCATCGGGCAAGCGGCGCTACGTGCGCCCTGCCAACCGTTTGCGCGAGGACGAGCGCCAAGCCGTGATGGCCACGCTCAACAGCGAAGCGTTCAAGGACTTGCCGCCCAGCCAGATCGTGCCTCGCTTGGCCGACACAGGCGTGTATGTGGCGTCCGAGTCCACGATGTACCGAATACTTCGACAGCAGGGCCAGCTGGCCCACCGGCGATCAGAGCGTGCAGCGCAAAAGCGCAGCCGCCCGCGCGCCCTGGCCGCGACCGGGCCCGATCAGGTGTTCTGCTGGGATATTACGTATCTGCCGACCCAGGTGCGCGGCCAGCATTTTTATCTGTACCTGTTCGAGGATCTGTTCAGCCGCAAGATCGTCGGCTGGCAGGTGTTTGACTGCGAAAGCGCCGCTCTGGCCAGTCAGTTGCTGACCGACATCTGCCTGCGCCAGGGTATCGTCCCGGGCCAGCTGACGGTGCATTCGGACAATGGCGCGCCGATGAAGGGCGAAACTATGCTGGCCACCATGCAGCGCCTAGGGGTGGCACACACGCGAAGCCGGCCATCCGTGAGTAATGACAATCCGTACATCGAATCAGCGTTCAGAACCCTGAAGTACCGCCCCGAACTGCCGGTCAAGCCGTTCGAGAACCTGCTGGCCGCAAGGCGCTGGGTCACCGAGCTGGCCCATTGGTATAACCAGGAGCATCGCCACAGCGCCATTGGCTTCGTGACGCCGGCGCAGCGCCATGCCGGCCTGGACCGGGCCCTGCTTGAGGAGCGCGCGCTCGTCTATGAACGGGCCCGCCAGGAAAATCCCCAGCGCTGGTCAGGACAGGCTCGCCAGTGGACGCATGTCGATGTCGTTCACCTCAACCCAGAAACCCCACAAATCAAGGAGCTTCGAAACACGCAAAAAGTAGCCTGACTCACTTCACTTCAGGCGACAACTTCCTTGACAGCCACCGATGCTGCTGTGGCAGGAGTACAGCGCCCAAGTAAGCGATGAACACTGCGAGTCTTCGCCGCGCAAAGCCCTGCGCTACTCCCAGTTCAGCGAGAACTACCGCCAGTTTGCCAAGCGGCTCAAGCGCTCCATGCGCCAGACCCACCGCGCTGGCGAGAAGATGTTCATCGACTACGCCGGCCCCACCATCGCCCTGATGGAGCACGGCGTGGAGGTGGGCCGCGCCAACATCTTCGTGGCCGCTATGGCCGCCTCCGGCTACAGCTTTGCGCTGGCCACGCCGCGCCAGACAGCGGCTGACTGGCTCAATGGCACCGCTTGTGCGTTGACCTTCTTTGGTGGCGTGCCCCAGCTCATCATCCCCGACAACCCACGCGCCCTGGTCACCCAGGCCAACCGCTACGAGCCGCTTCTGAGCGACAGCGTCATGGACTTTGCCCGCCACTACGGCTGCTCGGTGCTGCCCGCGCGCGCCTACCACCCGCAGGACAAAGCCAAGGTCGAGTTGAGCGTACTTCTGGTCGAACGCTGGATACTGGCGTGCCTGCGCCACCAGCGCTTTGCCAGCGTGCAAGAAGTCAACGACGCCATGGCGCCGCTGCTCACGCGGCTGAACAACAAGCTGTTTCAAAAGCTCCCCGGCAGCCGCGCCAGCGCCTTTGCACAGCTCGATGCCCCGGCACTATCACCGCTGCCGACACAGCCCTGGGAGTGGGCCAGCTTCAAGACGGTGCGCGTTCACATCGACAGCCACATCGAGTTTGAAGGCCACCGCTACAGCGTGCCCCATGCCCTGGTGGGTTTGGCGCTGGAGCTACGCATCACCGCCCACGCCGTGGAGGTGCTGCACCGGGGCGAGCGGGTTGCCAGCCACATGCGCTGCGCCCACAAGGGCGGCTACACCACCACCGTTGAGCACTTGCCGCTGGCCCACCAGGCCCACGCCCAGTGGACGCCCGAGCGCCTCATCGCCTGGGGCGAGCGTATCGGGGTGGCCTGTGCGGGCGTGATCTACCCAAGATGCTGGAGCGCCAGCGCCACCCCGAGCACGCCTACCGCGCCTGTCTTGGCCTGCTGTCCCTGTGCAAACGCTATGGCGAGGCCCGACTGGAGGCGGCTTGCGCCATCGCCCTGGGCCTGGGCACCAGCAAATACACGCATATCCGCGACATGCTGGCCAATGGGCGCGATCAGGTCCAGGCCAGCACCCCCGAGTGGAGTGCGCCCGCCCACGCCCATGTGCGTGGTCCCCACTACTACCAATGAAACAAACAAACAAAAAGGATTCCACCATGATGATGAACATCACCTTGAACCAACTGCGCAGCTTGCGCCTGGAAAGCATGGCCCAGGCACT
Source organism: Polaromonas sp. CG9_12 (assembly GCA_000751355.1). Taxonomy (GTDB): domain Bacteria; phylum Pseudomonadota; class Gammaproteobacteria; order Burkholderiales; family Burkholderiaceae_C; genus Polaromonas. The sequence goes on from CCJP01000005.1 coordinate 3,060,409, forward strand.
GGAGCAGCAACTCCAAACCAGCGGCATCACTGCCATGAGCTTCGAAGAACGCTTGGGCCTTCTGGTTGACCGCGAAGTCCATGGCCGCCAGGACCGGCGCTGTGCGCGCCTACTCAAACTGGCCAAACTCAAATACCCCCAGGCCGCCATTGAAGACCTGGACAGCCGCACACGCGGCATAGAGCGCAGCGCCGTCATGAGTCTGGCCTTGGGCGAATGGGTGACCCAGGGCCACGCCGTGCTGATCACCGGGGCCACCGGAGCGGGCAAATCCTGGCTGGCCTGTGCCTTGGCGCAGCACGCTTGCAGGCGCGGCCAAAGCGCCTATTACCAGCGCGTACCGCGCCTGGGCGAGGAGCTGCGCATACGCCACGCCAACGGCACATTCACGCGTTGGCTGGAGACACTGAAGAACACGGATGTATTGCTATTGGACGACTGGGGCATGACGGCCATGGACGCGCAGACCCGAGCTGATTTGCTGGAGATCATTGATGACCGTGCCAACGCACGCGCGACCATTATTACCAGCCAGTTGCCTATCGAGCACTGGCACGAATGGATAGGCGACGCCACGATTGCTGACGCGATGCTCGACAGGCTGATGCAAAACAACCACCGCTTCACGCTCACGGGCGAGTCGATGCGCAAAAAGACCGCCACCAAAGCCAATATCAGCACAGCTGCGACCAACCCCGAGGGCGCATAGGCCCGCACAGCCCTCGCCGAGGGGGTAATGCATGGGTACATGCACAACCGGGGGGCCTGCCGGCGGCCCTGGCGGGGGCCTGAATTAACAAATTACAAACACCCAAAACCGAATACCAGGAAAGGTCAAAACCGCTCAAAAAACCAGCACCCTCTACAATTTAAACCGCGCAACACCATGCCCGGTCACGATCACCGGAATCTGCGGTCACGATCAACGGAATACGCACATACTGCCTGGTTTGCCGGGAATGACTTAGTGATGGTCGGTGCAGGCCTTTAACGCATCCGGAATTTTCCGATGGTGCTTGTCAGGCAACAAGCATGGCGCCCACCATCAATGAGCGGCACACTGGCGTGATGGATCAGGAAAATGCATCGTTAAGGATTTTTATTGCAGACGATTCGCTTTTTATACGGGATCGCGTGGCTTTGATGCTCGGAGCCAGCGCCATGACCGTCGTTGGCCAAGCCGAAACACCCCAAGATTCGATCGAAGGCATTCTTGCCGTTTACCCTGATGTGGTGGTGCTGGACGTTCAACTCGAAGGGGGGTCTGGCTTACAAGTCTTGCGGGCAATACGCCATGCCGCGCCAGATATTGCATTTGTGATTTTCAGCAACAGTTCTGACCCGATATATCGAAAATGCTACCTGGGTGCCGGGGCCGAGGATTTTCTGGACAAAACCCACCAATTCGACCAGCTCGCGAAGGCGGTACTCAACGCCTCGCAGCAAGCCAACAGTTGAGATTTTTCGATGGCCTGCTTGCTGCCGGGGCTGGCATAGAGTTTCATGCTAAGAGACCATTCTGTGAACTGGCGGTTACGATTTTTTTGGTCTAGCGTAAGTCCTGCGCTGTTCACGGTTAAGCCCATCTAATTAACACGTCATTTGTTTAAAAACGAAAAAAACTTGACGTGGTCATTTTTGACAAAATCCGTATCGCCAGCATCAGCCGAGATTTATCTTCTTCCTTGAATGCGATCGATCAGGGGCAATAACTACGCTATAATTTAAAGCTTGGCGGCTGTAGCTCAGTTGGATAGAGTACTTGGCTACGAACCAAGGGGTCGTGGGTTCAATTCCTGCCAGCCGCACCAGACGATAGCCCTAGAACAGCGATGTTCTAGGGCTTTTTCGTTAGCCCTCAGTTTTCCTCGTGGGGGACTTTTGGGGGACTCGCCAAATTTCCCCTCCACTCATGCTGCCTCTTCAGCATTCCCCAACTGAGATCATCATCTTGCTCATCTTGCTCATCTGGCTTGCTGATGAGCTCCAAAGCATCTCTAATCTCCTTGAACTGGACTGTTGTGTAGAGTTCAGTGACCTTGCCCCTGGATTGCGTATTCCATAACCGAGCTCATGAGTTGGCTTGCCTGGCAAGCCATTCGCTTTCGAATTGCATCGGGCTAACATAAGCCAGCGTCGAATGCAGCCGGACTTTGTTGTACCAGAGCAGCCACGCAATAGTTTCATCCTGTGGAACAGCACCCGGGCGTGCTTGCCCGGATGGCGCTTGAACCAGGCCATGCGCAGCGCATCGATAACGATGGTTGAGGTCATGTCGCCCCGCAGTGACCAGCCCACCACTTGGCGGCTGAACAGGTCAATCACCACGGCCAGGTAAAGCCAGCCCTCATCAGTGGCGATGTACGTGATGTCGCCGACCCAGACTTTGTCAGGCTCGGCCACAGCGAACTCGCGGTTGAGCAGGTTTGGCGAAATCGGCAACTTGTGATTGCTGTCGGTCGTCACCTTGAAGCGCCGTTTTCCCTTGGCCCGGATGCCGTGCAACTGCATGAGCTTTTGCACCCGCTGCTTACCCACTGCAATACCGCGTGCCACCAACTCGCGCCAGATGCGCGGCCAGCCGTAGGCGCCACGGGTTTCGGCATGCAGGACCTTGATATGCACAAGCAGCGCCTCGTCGCTCAGGTGGCGCCGCTGCGCACCGCTGGCACGGCGTACCAGGTGCGCGTGGTAGCCGGCCGCGCTGACTTGGAGTACCCGGCACTGCACCGAAACCGGCCACATGCGCCGGTGCTGCTCAATGAAGGCGTACTTCAAATCGACCCTCTTGCGAAGTACGCCGGCGCTTTTCGGTAGTGCAACATTCGTTCTGTAATTTCCCCGACCATTGAAACTGAACCTGTTTGGAAGTTTCTGGTTTTGGGATTTTTCAATCAGGCCCCTGCCAGGCCGCCGGAGGCCCCCCCCCCGATGGCACAGACTGGCAAGCCTGGACCGACATAGAAAGAACGTATTTCCATGGCCCAACGAACCCAACTCGATGCTAGCTGCCACCCGCTGCATGAAGCCTACGCCTGCCTGCTCGCCAATGGCCTGGACGGCGCCGGTGAAGCCTTGCGCATCCTGGTCAATGAAGCCTCCCGCATTGAGCGGGCCCAGCACCTTCAGGCCACGCCGTACGAGCGCTCGGCCCAGCGGGTCGATTACGCCAACGGCTACAAGGACAAGACTGTTTTGACCCGCATGGGCGAAGTCACCTTCGAAGTGCCGCAAGTGCGCTCTGGCGGGTTCTATCCCAGCGCCCTGGAGCGCGGCAGTCGCTCGGAGCAAGCCATGAATCTGGCGCTTGCCGAGATGTATGTGCAGGGCGTCTCCACCCGAAAAGTCATCGAAGTGTTGCAAAAGCTGGTGGGGCCCGAGGTGAGCATCTCCAGCACGCAAATCAGCCGTTGCACAGCGCTGCTGGACACGGGCTTGCACGCCTGGCGTACCCGGCCCCTGGATGAGACACCGTACGTGATTTTGGATGCGCGTTATGAGCGCGTGCGCGAGGCCGGCCGGGTAGTCGATTGTGCGGTTTTGGTGGCCATCGGCGTGACGGCTTCAGGCCACCGCCGGGTGTTGGGCGTGTCGGTGGCGCTGTCAGAAGCTGAGGTGCATTGGCGGGCCTTGTCTAGACAGCCTGATTGAGCGCGGCCTGCGCGGGGTCAAGTTTCTCGCCAGTGACGACCATGCCGGTTTGAAGGCCGCGCGCAAGGCGATGTTTCCCGGTGTGCCCTGGCAGCGCTGCCAGTTTCACCTCCAACACAACGCACAGGGCTACGTCAGCCGGCTGGACCAGCGCACGCCGGTAGCGCGCCAAATACGCGGCATCTTCAATGCGAGCGATGCCATTGAGGCACAGCGACTGCTCAACGCGGCGCTCAAAGACTGGCAAGTCAGCCACCCGCAACTGGCCGCCTGGGCCGAGAAAAACCTGCCGGAGGGTTTTGCCGTCTTCGACTTGCCCGAGGCCCATCGGGTGCGCATGCGCACGACCAACGGCCTGGAGCGTTTGAACAAGGAGCTCAAGCGGCGTACCCGTGTCGCCACGTTGTTTCCTAACTCGGCCAGCTGCCTGCGCTTAATCAGCGCCTTGCTGGCCGAACAAGACGAGGAGTGGATGACCGCAAAAATCTACCTCTCCATGAAGCCCTGAGCATTGCCAATCACCAGTACCCAAGACCGAATCTCGGAAATTTACAGAAAAGAAGTTGCTTTATCCGCTTTTCCCGGGATATCGCGCTCCATCTTCACGCGTGCCAGCTCGGCCCTGAGTCGGCTGATTTCCATTTGCTCAGCACTTACAGGCGCTTTGCTGTCCGCTCCTGTGAGCTTGCCCTGCCGATGGGCCTTGACCCAGTTGAACAGCGTCTGGTCAACCACGCCTAACGTGCGCGCCACTGCCGCGATGCTTTGGCCGTTGTCCACCAGCCGGACTGCTTCTTGTTTGAATTCGAGCGTGTAGCGCGCCCTTGATGTTTTCGTCATTTCCGTTTTCCTTGTCTGAATTGAACCACTCAGCAAGGGATACGTTTTTCAGGGGCAAGGTCACGCACAGTGTCGGCGCCGATTGAATATTGACCCACCCTGCCGATCCAATATTGACCCAGGGCGGGTTGCTGGTGTTGGAACCAGCAATTGTGGATAAGTGTACTCAGCAGCTGGTTTTGACTTCTCCTTATCCAGGTTTTTTAAATTCACAGACGGCACGGGGAAAGGAGCGAAGGGCGTAGCCCGTAGCGGATTTCCCCGTGCGCGCCCGGCTCAGAACGGCTCGTCTGGCAGCGCTGCTTTTGTATCCTTGCGCGTTTGCTCGCGCGCCTTGATGCGCGACTTGGCGGCCAGCGTGCTGTGCTGAAACCGGTACGATTCGTTGCCCGTCTCCACGATATGGCAGTGGTGAGTGAGCCTGTCGAGCAGCGCGGTGGTCATTTTGGCGTCCCCAAAGACGCTCGACCATTCGGAGAAACTCAAATTGGTGGTGATGACCACGCTGGTGTGCTCGTACAGCTTGGAGAGCAGGTGAAACAGCAAGGCGCCGCCCGCCTGGCTGAACGGCAGGTAGCCCAGCTCATCGAGAACGACCAGGTCCATGCGCATCAAGCTCAGGGCCATGCGTCCGGCCTTGCCGTCACGCTTTTCCTTCTCCAGCACATTGACCAGATCGACCGTGGAGTAAAAGCGCACGCGCTTGCCCTGCGCGACAATGCCCGCCACGGCGATGGCCGTGGCCAGATGCGTCTTGCCCGTGCCGGGCCCGCCGATGAGCACAGCGTTTTGCGCCGTATCGGTAAACGCCAGCGTAGCGAGTTGCCTGACCAGCGGCTGATCGACCTTGGACGAGCCGAAGTCAAACCCGGCCAGATCGCGGTGCATGGGCAGCTTGGCCGCGTTCATCTGGTGGCTGACCGAGCGCATGGCACGGTCGGTGTGTTCGGCCTGCAGCAGGTGCTCGATCAGCCAGCGGGAGGTGGCCGTTGACGACTCCCCCTGACCCATCAATTCCGTCCAGGCGCTGGCCATGCCGTACAGGCGCAGCTCCTTGAGCTCAGCGCTGACGTCACGCATGGTTAACCGCCGCCGCGCCGCCTGGCGCCTCATTGAGGCTGCGCAGGCTGTCGTAGCGGCCGGTGTTGGCCAGCGGCGCATCGACGAGTTGCAGCGTCGTTTGCACCGTCTCGGGCAGCGCGCAGGCATTGAGCCGGGCCAGCACGTTCAGCACATGCTCGGCGCTCAGGGCGCCGGACTCGATGACCAGCTCGACCGCCACCAGCACCGCCTCCAGCCCGGCCGTCGGCACGGCAGCGAGCACCTGCGCCATGATCCGGTCTCCGCCGCAGTGGCGCAGCAGGCCGAGCTTGAGTTGCTTCAAGGGCGCGGGCATGTCGGCAAAGGGAGCGCCGTTGCGCAGGGCGCCCGGTTTGCGCTGCACCAGGGCAATGTAGTGCTGCCAGTCATACACAGTCTGCCCCCGGTTGACGGCCCGTTCATGGCTGGCGACCACCGCGCCACCGGCCACCATGCAGATGCGCGTCGGGTACAGCCGGGTGCTCACGCGCTGGCCGGCGAACTCGCACGGCACCGAATACCGGTTGCGCTGCACGCTGACCAGGCAGGTGCTCGATACGCTCGCCTCCCTTTCCACGTAGCCGTCAAAGGCTGCGGGCATGGGTATCATCTCGGGGAGTTCTTGCGCCAGCATCTCCTGCACGCTGAACTGCTTGTACTCGGGGTGGCGGATCTCGCTCCACAGGGCCCGGCAGCGCTCGCCCAGCCAGGCGTTGAGCGCCTCGAACGAGCCAAACTGGCACTTCTGCGCATCAAGCCAGATGCGCCGGCGGCTGTCCTGCACGTTTTTTTCCACCACGCCTTTTTCCCAGCCCGAGGCGACGTTGCAGAAATCGGCATCGAACAGGTAGTGCGCGCACATCACGGCAAAGCGCGCATTGACCACCCGGCCCTTGCTGCCTTTCTTGACCTTGTCGACGGCCGTTTTCATGTTGTCATAGATGCCGCGCCGGGCAATGCCGCCCAGCGCCGCGAACGAGCGCGTGTGGGCGTCGAACAGCATTTCATGGCCCTGGCTGGGGTACGCCACCAGCCAGAAAGCGCGGCTCGCGCACAGCTTGAGGTGCGAGATCTGCATCTTGTAATAAATGCCGCCCACCACCAGGCCCTCTTCGCTCCAGTCAAACTGGAAGGCCTCGCCCAACTCGAAACTCAGGGGCACGAATGCATGGGGCGCCTTGCCGGCACTGCCTCGCCAGGCGCGCGTGAAGTCCGTCACCGCGCTGTAGCCGCCCGCATAGCCGACCGCCTGGATTTGCGCAAACAGCGCCTTGGCCGTGCGCCGGTCTCGTTTGCTCCGGTGGCCATCGGCTTGCAGGGCCTGCTCCAACTCCTCGGTAAAAGCGCTCAGTTTGCCCAACGCCTGGGGCCTGCTGTAGACCGGCACCTGTACCTCTTGTGGCGCCCTGAGCCATCGGCGCAGCGTGTTGCGCGACAACCCCGTGCGCTTGGCTATTTCATGCAGCGACAGCTTGTCGCGCAAATGCATCCGTCGAATCTTGCCTAACATTTCCATGGTGATCACCTTTTTCGCTCTTGCCTAAAAATAAGGCAGGGCAAGTAAAACACCTGGGTCAGTTTTGGATCGGCACAACCTCTATAAGTAGGTCAGTTTTCGGTCGGCGTCAACAAACAACCACACAAGGACGAGAAAGTTGAGCGTTTGCGCACCGACGGTGAACCAGTCAAAAAGCATGGCTTACTTTGCGGCAGCCAGGGCGGCGATGCCGTAATTCCAGAACGGGTTGGCAAAAATCAGGATCATCGACACCACGAAGCAATAGATCGCGGTGGATTCGATCATCGCCAGGCCCACGAACAAGGTCCGGGTGATCGTGGCCGAGGCGTCGGGTTGCTGCGCCAGTGCAGTGAGCGCCGTCGCAACGGCGCGCCCTTCTGCGAAGGCGGGGCCCATGGTGCCAAAACCCGTGGTGAGGCCGGCGATGACGATGGAGGCCACCGCGATGATTGTCAGGCTGTCCATAGCGAGTCCTTGATAGGTAAGTTGTGTTCAAATTTTGGGCGCCGGCTCAGGCTTGGGCTTGCGCACATGGGTGGCGGCGGCGATGTAAACCGCCGCCAGGATGCTGAAGATGTAAGCCTGCACCATCCCCGTGAGCAGGCCCAGCACCGTCATGACGATGGGAAAGATGAAGGGCGTGATGCTCAGGAGAATGCCGATGATCATGGCCCCGCTCATCATGTTGCAAAACAGGCGCACCGCCAGCGCCAGCGTGCGCGAGATTTCACTGATGAGGTTGAACGGCAGCATGATGGCGGTCGGCTCCAGGTAGGACTTGAGGTAGCCGCCCACGCCCTGGTCCTCGATGCCGAACAGCGGCACGGCCACCATCACGCACAGGGCAAGCGCTGCGGTGGTGGACAGCGACCCGGTCGGCGGCTCATAGCCCGGAATGACGGTACACAGGCTGGCCATGGCGACAAAAAGAAACAGCGTGCCCAGAAAGCCCATGTATTTGCGCGGATGGCGTAAGCCGACCTCTACAATCTGATTCTCGATGCCGGTTACGACGTAACTTCTCAATAACTCAAGGCAAGCCAGCCGCAGCAGCCTGGCGAATGAGAGTAGGCAGCGGCGGGATGGCATGGTTCAAAGACACCCGATCGAGCAGGTACAGCCAGAAAGACACACCGAGCTTGCGGCAGGTTTTCTTCAGGCTGGCAAAGGTGTCCCGGCACTGGCGGCCCAGATCACTGCGCGTGCCCCCGCTGACCTTGCGCTTTTTCACGTAGTCCCGGATATCGGTTTCACTGCCGTTGGTGTGCAGCGCGATGTCCGGGCGCTTCAAGACCAGCAGCAACTCACTTTTGCGCCGGTGCAGTCGCCCCAGCAAATCATCGAGCGTGTAGTAGCCCGTGCTTTGCGTGAACAAGGCATCAAAGCGCGCCTGCAGCGGCGCGACGTTGCCCGGCTCCGGTTGCCGCTTGTACGCCTTCAAATCAGCATACAAGTCCCAGAGCTGCCCGCGCACCCGCTCCTGGCTCTGGCGTTGGGCCTCATTGATGGGGATCAGCTTGTGGATGAGCCGCTCGGCATGAATCCAGCACAGCGCGTGCAGGCCCACCGCAAACTGCCTGGCCCCATCACTGACGATGGCCAAATCCGGGTTGAACCCCTTGTGCAGCAAACTGCCCAACAACGCCCCTTCGGTGGCCATGCGCACATGGCGCTCCCCGGTGATCTTCAGGCGCGCCAGGTGCTCGTGCCAGTCCTGCAGGGGGCGGCAGGACTGTGATGGCATCTGCTCGGGCGTCTGGGCCAGCTGCTCGCGTACCTGCGCACTCAGGCCTTGGGCCTGCATGTAGTCCAGCGCCACTTCATTGACGCGGGTCGTGATGGCGCCGGCATGCAGCGGCTCCAGGAAATTGATCCGGCTCTTGCTGGCCGTGCTGCCAAACCAGCCAAACAGCTCGTTGCCAATGTGCAGCACGTAGCCGTTCTTGCCCTGGTGGCGCGCGCCCGAGTCATCGACCGTGATGGCGCGGCCGACCTGCAGACCGGCCACCAGTATGTCGTCCTTTTCCGCATGGAACGGCTCTTTGCCGGCGCTGAGCAAGGCATCCATCTGGCCGGCCGAGATGTCAACACCCCATTGCCTCAATTGCTCCACCAGCAAGGGCTGCGTAACATGGCAGTGGTGGTGCTGGTGCAGTACGTAGCTGCGCAGTTGGGGTCAAAGTGATGGCCCTGCACCGATACAGGCAGCTGGCCTGTCAGCCAACTGCCGTCCGGGGTGCGCCAGGATTCCAGCCGGTAACGGATGTTGTGGGCTTTGATGAGCAGGCCCTGAACCACAAAGTCCCGGTAGCCTTTGAACCGGGCACCGGCAGGCACGGGCGTTGCCGGGGCGAGCACGCGTTCTTCGTGAATCTGCAGCGCTGCGGTTTTGCTTTGCTTGGCCGAGCCGGCTCGTTTGCTTTTCTCCTCGTCCTGTGGCGATGCGCCTTCGTCGTCGCCTTGCTCAGCGTTCTTGTTCTTGTCCGTGCCCTGATCCATTTTGCTGGATTTGAACTTCGGCTTGGCCTTTTGGCCTTTGAGCACGGCGATTTCATCGCGCAGCTGCCCGATTTCGTCTTGGGCGCGTTGCAGCGCCTGCAGCAGCCCGTCTATCCGCGCCACCAGCTTTTTGACCACCGGGGTCATCTCTTGCTCGTCAATAGGGGGGTTGGCGTTTTGCGGTTGCACTCGGGGCTTTGTTTGGGAACTGATTGGGCGTGGCTGCCAGTCTACACAGTCTGCTGATCCCTTGATCTGCGCTCTTGCCTTGAGTTATTGAGAAGTTACGTTACGACGATTTCAAGCAGGTTCTGCCACCGGGAACGCTTGTGATCGGTGGAAAGATGGCGCGTGATGAGGCGAGAGCTCACCACCAGTACCAGCATCAGGGCCCAGGTATAGGCAATGGTGGCGTTGAGCTTGAAAAATCCGACTTGCCAGAAGATGATTTCATCGGGGCTAAGGCGCATGGCGTGCCTCATTCGGCTTGCGTGCCGGACTATCTTCAGGCGACCGGGTCAGCCGAATCACGATATGGCGCGCCATGAAAAAACCGACCACGCAAGCCAGCAAACGTTGCCAGTTGGCACCCGAAACAACGTAAAAACCGGTCATCGTGACGCCCATGCGCAGCAGCAGGCTGCAAAACACCCAGACGGCGGGCTGCCGGGAAGCAAGACTCTTTCTGACGGTCCACCACAGGCCGCCGAAAAAAAACGCACCCATCGCACCACCTGCAATCCAGTCCAGCACCAGGGCCAGGGCCAGTGTTTCATTCATCATCATTTTCCTGTTCTTCCCGCATGGCCTGGTCTTCCTGGCTCACCCAGTGCCATGCGTTCAGACAGCCCAGCGTCAGCCCGGCCAGCAACAAGGCCAGCGTCCACGAGCGGCCTCCCGGGTAGCGCCGGTCCAGCCAGAGGCCGAGCGCAGCGCCCAGCAGGGTCGGCACTACGACCGACCAGCCGATGACCCCCATCAACCCCAGACCCGACCACATGCCGGGCGTGGCGTTGCGCTGCGCTGCGCCTTGAGCTTGCGCGCAGCCTTGACACCGACCTGCTCGGCCAGGCCGGGTTCTTTTTTCAAGGTTTTCTCAAACGGATCAGTCATGCTGCAAAGTCGCGAACCGGCGCAAAAAACCGGTTTCCAGTTTCACCAGGACCGAGCGCACGTTTTGCTCATGCGCGTCCAGCGCCAAAAACTCCTGCTCCACCGCCTGGCGCAATTGGCCGAGGTCCGCGCCCCCCATGGCTCGCCGCACGGAAACCAGCACATCCGGCCCGGTCTTGACCAGCACGCCGCCATCGACGGCCACAAAAACTTCCCCGTCAGCCGCTGTTTCGTAGATCAGGATGCCTGGCTGCAGCGCCGCCACGCAATCGCGCCGGTGCGGCAGCAAGCCAAACGAGCCCGCACGGGTTTCAGAGACGATGCGCGACACGTCTGTTTTTTCGGCAAACACCTTGAAAGGCAGCAGAATCTTAAGATTCATGGGTGTCGGCCGTTTTTGTCTCTAACTCTGGCTTAATTTCTGTCTTGGGCTGTTTCGCCTTCGCTTCGTCAATCTTCCCGATCATGTAGAGCGCACTCTCCGGGTAATCCTTGAATTCGTCGTGCAGGATGCGTTCGCAACCGTCCAGCGAATCCTCCAGGCTGACCAGCTTGCCCTGTATGCCGGTGAACTGCTCGGTCGTGAAAAACGGCTGGGTCAGGAACCGCTCCAGCCGGCGCGCTCGGCCGACCAAGTTGCGGTCTTCCGGCGACAGTTGCTCTAGGGCGTGTCATCAATTAAGCCAAACTACCGCTGCAGCCAAGTGAATGGCGCCAAGGAAGTTACGCGCCGTTTTGTCGTAGCGCGTGGCTATGGCACGGTACTGCTTGAGCCGGGCAAAAAAGTTCTCGATCAGGTGGCGCGCCTTGTACAAATGGCGGTCATAGATGCGCTGATGCGTGCGGGTGCTCAGACACGGAATTACCACCGCCTTGCCCGCTTTTTCCAGCGGTTCAACCACCCGCTCTTGTGCGTCATAGGCCTTGTCAGCGATGACGGTGGCGCCCGCCGTGTCCTTGAGCAACACGTCTGCGCCGTCCAGATCATGGGTCTGCCCGGGCGTCAAATGAAAACCGGTCGGGTTCCCCAGCGCATCGACCGTGGCATGGATCTTGGTGCTCAAGCCGCCACGGCTGCGCCCGATGGCTTGGCTATCTTTGGACCCTTTTTTTTAGGCTATGTCACCGTTAAATGTGGAAATTTCCCCAATGTCATTGCCAGGACAGCCTCCGCAGAGGCGGCATGGTGGTTGTCTAGGGCGCGAAACCAGCCCAGGTAGTTGTCCAGATAACCCGTGGCAACGCCATGAAAGCGCTGTATCCAGTGCTTGAGGCGGCCGTGATAGGCGTTGACGTTCTGGACATGGATGGCGCCGTTGACGCGTACGCCCGCGCTGAGGTTGACCGCCTCATGCGCGAGGTGCGCGTCTTGCGCAAAGCCGCGATAGGTCGGATTGCCATCGCTCACCAGCAGCGCGTCCTTGGCCAGCACGGACTGCAATGCACTGGCCAGTTCGGCTTTGCTCATCTGCCCGCGCCCCATCACCCAGTCCAGCGTCTGCCCCGTGCGCTCGCGTGCCACCAAAACGCAGACCTGCTCATTGGATAAACCCGGTTTGCCCGCTTTGCCGCCGCGCCGGCGAGCGGGCCGCTCCAGCTTGCGGCAACCCTTGCGGGACTCCAGAAAATACGTCTCGTCGGCCTCCGTGATGCCTTGCAGCGTGGTGGGGCGGTCCGCCTTGACGCTGTTCAAGAAGCGGTGGCGCCAGCGCAGCGTGGTGTTGCGGTGAACCTGCAAGGCAGCGGCTGCCGGGCGAAGCGGCTGGGACGCCACCAGCGCGGCGCTAAAACCAAGCCATTTATCTTTCTTGCGAAGCCGCGCCAGCGTCGTGCCGGTCAATGCGTTGAAGGTGCGATGGCACGTCTGGCAGCGATAGCGCTGCAGCCCGCTGACCTGACCATGCCGGTCAAGCTCGGTGCCATGGCAGTGCGGGCAGCTGCGCGGGTGCTCCGATCTGGGCGACTCGATGACGGCCAGCACTTTTTGCTCGCCGCCATCGAGCGTATCAAGCCGCTTTCGGAGTAACTCGCGCTGGTGCAACGTGAGCCGGGCTACTTGTTTCAGCAATCCATTGAAAGTCTTGGCATTCATGATGGCTACCTCCTGGCAGGGTTCGCTGTGACTCTACTCCTCTGGAACAAAATTTCCACATTTAACGGTGACATAGCCTTTTTTTAGCCCCCGCGCTGTGCTGATGGGCTTTGACGATGGTCGAATCGATCAGGACGTACTCGTTGTCTGCATCCTGCGCCAAGACCTCAAACACGCGCCGCCATACCCCGGTCTTGCTCCAACGCGAGTGACGCAGATGCACCACCCGAAAGTCGCCAAAGCGCTCTGGCAAGTCCCTCCACGGGATGCCAGCGCGGTAGCGATACAGCACGGCTTCGACAAACAGCCGATTGTCCCGGGCGCTCACGCCAACAGTTTCTTCGCGTCCGGGCAGCGAGTCCTTGATGCGTTCCCATTGATCATCTCGCAGTGCATATCTTCTGGTCATGTTTACGAGATAAGGGGCAAATCGTGCTCTTCAATAGCGTTGATGCCGTTTTCAATTGATGACACGCCCTAGCCCGAGCATGGCAATAATGTCCTTGAGCTGCGCATATTGGGCCAGCGTGCGCCGAATTTCCTGGGCCAGCGCGTAATGCCGTTCGCCCACGATGCCAGGCGTGGCCATTTTGGAACTCGACTGCAGCGGATCAATGGCCGGATAAAGGCCTTCGCTGGCTCGCTTGCGCGAGAGCACGATGGAAGCGGAAAGATGCGAAAACGTATGCACCGCCGCCGGATCGGTGAAATCGTCTGCCGGCACATACACCGCCTGAATCGAGGTGATGGCGCCCGTGTCGGTGTTGGCGATGCGCTCCTCCAGCCCCGACAATTCGGTTCCCATCGTGGGCTGGTAGCCCAGACGCGACGGCATCCGCCCCATCAGGCCGGACACTTCGGAGCCGGCCTGGATGAACCGGAAGATGTTGTCGATGAGCAGCAGCACATCGCGGTGCTCGTCGTCCCGAAAATACTCGGCCATGGTCAGCGCCGCGTGACCAACCCGGAACCGGCTGCCCGGCGGCTCGTTCATCTGGCCGAAGATCATCACCATGTTGGGCAGCACGCCGGCGGCCTTCATTTCGCGGTAAAGCTCTTCTCCTTCACGGCACCGTTCGCCAATGCCGCAAAAAATACTGACGCCCTCCTGATGCCCGACCATGTTGTGAATCATCTCCGTCAGCAACACTGTTTTGCCAACCCCCGCGCCGCCGAAGAGTCCAGCCTTGCCGCCGCGTTCCAGCGGCAGCAATACATCGATGACTTTGATACCGGTCTCGAAAATTTCAGAGTGGGTCGAACGTTTGACCAGTGTTGGCGGCGCGCGATGCACGGAACGCCATTGGACATCTGTAGGTGCCGGCTGGCGGTCGATCGCATTACCAAACACATCGAACATGCGAGAAAGAATTCCCTTGCCGACGAGCGCCTTCAACGGCCCGCCGGTGTCCGTCACGGTCATGCCACGCGCCAGGCCTTGTGTTGGTGTCAGTGCAATTGCGCGCACATGCTGCAGGTCACGCTGCGCAAGCACCTCGACGATGATGCGCCCTTCGTCGGCATGCAGCATGCTGTGGATCGGTGGTAAATTTTCATTAAACCGCACATCCACGACGCTGCCGCGCACTGAGACAACAACGCCGAGATTTGGAAGGTCTGTATTAACCCTAGGATCAGGCATCTCGCTCCATTCATTTTCAGCATGGTTGGTGATGGGTATTGCGTCAATATGACAGGCGTCAATTTGGATGGCGAAAACATCACTATCGACAGCAACCCGCATAAACAGTCAGTCCGTCCGAATGAACCTCAATTGTCGGAAAAATCATAGGGTTATTTTCTGAAGCCACGCTTGCAGTGACGTAGGACAAGACCGCTGACTGTAAAGAAGCCTCGTGTGGCTGAAGTAGAGGGATCATTTTTCGACCTGCTGTTACGCAGCCGCCATGAAAAGCTGAAGCTTGGCGTACGCGTTGCAAGATGCATGAGCAGTTTGCAGCAAAACGCAAAGGGACTGAGTTTGGTTGTGATGCGCAGGCATTTGCAGTGCGCAAGGTGCATTGCGATGCGCGGTGCAAATGAAAAGCCTGCAACGAAAGTTACAGCTTTTTTTTCTTATGCGTTTCGACGCTGGCAACTGCATGCGTGTGAATGCTATTCTGGCACCAGAATGAACAAAGCCTTCACCAAAGAAACCGATGCTGACGACGAAGACGAATTCCCCGCACCCCGTCTTTCAGCAAGTGGCAATAACTACATCACGCCTGAGGGCTATGAGCGCTTGCGTCTGGAACTCCTCGATCTGATCGACAAGGAGCGGCCCAAGGTCGTCGATATCGTGCACTGGGCGGCAAGCAACGGCGATCGTTCGGAAAATGGCGATTACCTCTACGGCAAGAAGCGGCTTCGAGAGATTGACCGGCGTATCCGCTTTTTGACACAGCGTCTCGAAATCGCCGAAATCACCGACCCTGGCATCCACTATGGTAATGACCAGGTATTTTTTGGCGCGACGGTCACCTATGCCGACGACCAGGGGCACGAAAGGACCGTGACCATTCTGGGCGTTGACGAAGCCATCAGTGCCATGGGGCAGATCAGCTGGATTTCGCCGGTGGCCCACGCGCTATTGAAGGCGCGGAAAGGCGATGAAGTGACCTTGGTCACACCGCAGGGAACGCAGTTGCTGGAAGTACTGAAAGTAGACTATCCGAAGGCCGGCAGGGCGGTTGGGAAAGGCTGATCCGTCCCGTCCTCCAATGCAAAAGCCAAGCCCTTCATGCGCCGGCCTTGAACCGCTGAACCCGAAGCACAGATGGGGCACGCTTGACATTGCGCATCGCTGCGGCCAGGTGAACACGGTCACGCACCGCCACGCTGAACCTGAGGTCAGTGGCGCCGTTTGCCGGTTCATGCCCCATGTCCACATGGGTAATGTCCACCTCGGCGCTGGCCAGCGCGGCAGCCACCTTGGCCAGCACACCCTTTCCATTGGACACCGTGACCATGAGATTGGTTTCAAACGTTCTGGTGGGCTCGTCTGACCAGTCGACGGCAATGAACCTTTCAATGTCACGTTGCTGAAGCCGCTTGGCCACTGCGCAGTCCTCGGTGTGAACAAACAGGCCTTCGCCCCGCCCAAGATAACCTACGATGGCATCGCCGGGAATCGGGCTGCAGCACCGTGCGAACTGGACAGAGCTTTTCTCACTGCCATCAAGCACCAAGCCCCCTTGCGAAATGGATTCCTGCGGAATGTAGCGTTCCCGGCTCATCAGCAAGGCATCAGGTTTCTCGCCTTTCTCAGCCAGAAAGGCGACGATACGCTTGGCGATCATGCTGGCAATGCGCTTGCCCAAGCCGATGTCAGTCAGCAACTCGGCGCGCGAGCGGTTGCCAGTAAAGCGAAGGATTTTTTCCCAGGTCGCGTGATGCGCGTCGTCGTCTTCTGAAAGACGCTGCCGGTCTATGCCCTCTGCTCGCAGCGCCTGGGCGAGCATTTTTTCACCAAGTTCCTGGGATTCCGTGATCGCCATGCTCTTGAGATGATGGCGAATTTTTGAACGCGCCTTGCCGGTACGGACAAATCCCAGCCAGGCTGGATTCGGAGTGGAAACCGGTGCGGTGATGATTTCGATAACATCGCCGTTCAGCAGTTCAGTACGCAGCGGAACCTGTTCGCCATTGACCTTGGCGGCAATCGCATGGTGGCCGACGTCGCTGTGAATGGCATAGGCAAAGTCGACAATCGTGGCGCCTCGCGGCATCGCCATGATCTGGCTTTTCGGAGTGAAGACGTAGACCGCCTCAGGAAACAGATCGATTTTGACATGGTCCCAGAACTCGGCTGCGTCATGGGTTTCATTCTGGATGTCGAGCAGCGATTGCAGCCACTTGGTTCCCAGGCGCTGCGAGGTGTCGCTGTTTGGATCGGACGCCTTGTAAAGCCAGTGGGCCGCCACGCCTGCCTCTGCCACTACATGCATCGCATCGGTGCGCATCTGGAACTCGATGTTGGTTCCAAATGGGCCGACCAGTGTGGTGTGCAACGACTGGTAGCCATTAACCTTGGGAATGGCAATGTAGTCCTTAAACTTACCCGGCAAGGGTTTGTAAAGCTGGTGCAGGATACCCATGGCGCTGTAGCAGGTCGTTACCTCGTTCAGAATGACCCGAAACCCGTAAAGGTCGGTCACCTGCGCAAAAGACAGGTGCTTTTGGTCCATCTTGTGGTAAATCGAATAAAGCGTTTTTTCACGTCCGTAAATCCGCACGGGAATCTGCGCCGTAGCAAAAGCCGCTTCGACTTCAGACTGCACCCGCTTGATCACGTCGCGGCGGCGCCCCCGCGCACGAGTCAGTGCTTTGGTCAAAATGGCATAACGCCACGGATGCAGGTGCTGAAACGACCGGTCCTGCAGTTCACGATAGGTTGAGTTCAGGCCCAATCGATACGCAATCGGAGCATAGATATCCAGCGTTTCGCTGGCAATCCTGTTCCATTTCGAACGCGGCGCGTCGCCAAGTGTTCGCATGTTGTGAATGCGGTCTGCCAGTTTGATCAGGATGACCCGGACATCGCGCGCCATGGCCAGCAGCATCTTACGGAAAGATTCCGCTTGGTTTTCTTCACGGGTGTTGAATTCGAGTTTTTCCAGCTTGGTCAGTCCATCGACCAGATCGGCTACCGGCGCACCAAAGCGCTCGATCAACTCCGGCTTGCTGACATCGCAGTCTTCCATCGCATCGTGGAGCAGCGCTGCCATCAGGGCCTGCGCATCAAGTTTCCATTCGGCGCATTGCTGGGCCACCGCGATCGGATGCGTGATGTAGGGCTCACCACTATTTCTCAACTGTCCCAAGTGGGCTTCGTCGGCAAAGCGGTAGGCCAAACGGACATTTTCTATGTCCGCGGCGTTCAGATAGTCGAGTTTGGTCGTCAGGGCCGCAAAACTTGCTGCCGCCGCATTGGCTGCGGCAGGTGTCGGCTTATAGGGAACGTCGTTCGTCGGCATTGCGTTCATAACCCTAAATGTAACGTTACCTGAATAAAGTTAATGAAAAATGGTCTTAAAAGGCTTTTGAAATAAAAAAAGCACCTCGTAAGGTGCTTTTTATAAATTGAATCAATTTAATTAGGGACTTTTTTAAGCATTTCCAGACCCACCTTGCCTGCGGCAATTTCCCGCAGAGCAGTGACGCCGGGTTTGTTCTTGCTTTCAATCCTGGCGGCATGTCCCTGGCTGAGCATGCGAGCGCGATAGGTGGCAGCCAAAACCAGTTGGAAGCGGTTCGGAATTTTTTCGAGGCAGTCTTCAACGGTAATGCGGGCCATGGTGTTCTTTCAGGTGATTGTTGACTTAGGGACAGTAACTTAAGGAATGTGAAGCGCCATGAAAGTCTCGGCTCTGGCGCGTCGCTGGGCCGAATATTTCAGCCGCTGGGCATGCACGATGGTTTTCAAGTCGAAAACTGCCCGCTCAAACAATTCATTGATTATAACGAAGTCGAATTTTTGAGCCTGCGCCATCTCCACGGCAGCGTTCTGGAGCCGCAGTTCAATGACCTCAGGACTGTCCTCGCCGCGACGTTGCAGGCGCGAGCGCAGTTCTTCCCAGCTTGGCGGAAGAATGAAGATCAGGACTGCGTTGGCAAAAATCTGCTTGATGTTGATGGCCCCTTGGAAATCGATTTCCAAAATCACGTCGGCGCCATGCGCTACTCGTTCTTCGATGGTGTGGCGCGACGTGCCATAGCGGTGGCCGTGGACATGCGCCCATTCCAGGAATGCATCGCGCGTCACCATGCCGTCAAACTCTTCAGTCGACAGAAAAAAGTATTCTCTGCCATGCTTTTCCTGTCCGCGCGGCGGGCGGGTGGTATGTGAAACCGCCGGCTGAATGGCTGAATCGAGTTCCATCAGGGCTTTGACCAGGCTGGATTTGCCAGCCCCGCTGGGGGCGGCTACAACAAATAGATTTCCGGGATATTCCATACAGGGCAAGTAATATTTGCTATTGGTTTAGAAGTTGTAGAGGGTATGCGGTGTCATTCGATGTTCTGGACCTGCTCGCGAATCTGCTCGATCAACACCTTCATGTCGACCGACACGCGCGTTAGTTCCAGCGACGCCGATTTGGAGCCCAGGGTATTGGCTTCGCGGTGAAGTTCCTGAATCAAAAAGTCCAGGCGCTTGCCCAGCTCGCCGCCGCTGGCCAGCAGGCGGTCGATTTCATCGAGGTGCGATGCCAGGCGGGTGATTTCCTCGGCCACATCAATCCGGATGGCAAATGCGGTCGCCTCAGTCAGTGCCCGATCCTGGGCAATTTCCGGCAGCACGCTGCTGCTGCCCAGCGCCAGAGCTTCTTTCCAGCGTTCCAGAAAACGGGTTTTTTGCTGCTCGACCAGTTTTGGGACCATGGGAACGGCTGATTCGGCCAGCGCCCGCAACTGGGCTGTCCGGTCCAGCAGCATGAGGCTCAGGCGTGCGCCTTCCCGCTCCCGCGCCGCCATCAACTCATTCATCGCCTGTCGGGCAGTCTCAAGCAATTCCTCGCTGTAGTCATGCGGTTTTTTATCTTCATTCGTAGCAATCCGGAGTACGTCCGCCACGCTGAGAGGCGCAGCCTGCGGCAGCCATGACTTGATGCTGTCTTCCAGCGAGCCGAGCCGCTGCAATGTGGCCGCTGAAGGCGCGCGCAGGCTGCCGGCAGCAGTGCTTTCGAGCGAGACACGCATCTCTACCTTTCCGCGCTTGAGCTTGCCAGTGAGCAACTCGCGCAGCGCAGGTTCAGCCTGGCGCAGCTCGTCGGGCAGGCGAAAAGCAAGGTCCAGGAAGCGGCTGTTGACGGAACGGATTTCAACGCCCAGCCGGGAACTGCTGCTGCGTGCCGGTTCGGTTTCAATGGCTTGCTGCGTAGTGCTGGACTGCAGGCTTGCATAGCCCGTCATGCTGTAAACTGACATTAGCTTTTTGCGCCTTCTTTAAGAGAGAAGAGAGTGGGTGGACTTTCACCCAGCCCACCAGAGAATTTATGTCAAAGGTCAAACCTTCATCCCTGCCGCCTGACACCATGATCGGGGGCTATCGCATTGAGCGAAAGCTTTCGGCGGGTGGATTCGGTGTAGTTTACTTGGCCGTTGACAAAGAGGGTCAGCAGTTTGCCATCAAGGAGTACTTGCCTTCCTCTCTGGCCAGCCGCGCCGTCGGTGAATTGCTGCCGCAGGTCCTGCCTGAAAAACTGTCCCTGTACCGCTTGGGTCTGAAGAGCTTTTTCGAGGAAGGCCGATCGCTGGCACAGATTTCACACGGGTCGGTGGTCAGCGTGTTGAACTTTTTCCGCGAGAACGAAACCGTCTACATGGTCATGAATTATCTGGAGGGCGGAACCCTGCAGGACTTCATCATCACGGCGCGTGATCTGAAAAAACCCAAGGTGTTTCGCGAATCCACCATTCGCTCGCTGTTCGACGAAATCCTGCGCGGGCTGCGCATCGTGCACCAGCACAAGATGCTGCACCTGGACATCAAGCCGGCCAATATCTTCATCACCGACGACAACCGGGCGGTGATGATTGACTTTGGCGCAGCCCGTGAGGTGCTGAGCAAGGAGGGCAACTTCATACGGCCCATGTACACGCCCGGCTTTGCAGCGCCTGAAATGTACCGGCGTGATTCGTCCATGGGTCCCTGGACCGACATCTATGCGATCGGCGCCTGCATCTACGCCAGCATGCAGGGCTATCCGCCCAACGACGCGCCGCAACGGACTGAAAAAGACCGGCTGTCACTGGCCTTGTCCCGTCTTCGCGGCGTTTATTCCGACAACCTGATTGAGGTCGTCCAGTGGTGTATGGCCCTGGACCCCCTGGCGCGGCCGCAGTCGGTGTTTGCGCTGCAAAAGGAACTGAGTCGTGAAAGCGAGCGCCGCTATACCAAGCTCACGGTTGGCGAACGGGTGCGGCTGCAGTTTGACAGCGTGGTGTCCGACACCAAGAAAACATCGCGCAAGGCCCATGTATCGGGAACCCGGTTCAAATGAGGTTTTCGGTTTTTCAGCTCAGTCGCATCGGTGGCCGGGCCATGAACGAAGACCGCATGGGCTACTGTTACACCCGCGAGTCGGGCCTGTTTGTGCTGGCCGACGGCATGGGAGGACATCCTGAGGGAGAAGTCGCCGCCCAGATCGCCCTTGATACCATTTCGGCCCTGTACCACAAGGAGGCAAAACCCATGGTCGGCAATCCGGCTGAATTTCTTGCCAGTGCGGTGCTGGCAGCGCATCACCGCATCATTCGGCATGCTTCCCAAAAAGGCCTGCTTGACACCCCGCGAACCACGCTGGTGGCGGCGGTTGTGCAGGGCGCCAGTGCTAGCTGGGTGCATTGCGGAGATTCGCGCCTTTACCTGGTGCGCGATGGCCAGCTACTGATGCGCACCCGGGACCATTCATTTCTTGAGCAGGAGCGGGCCGGGTTGAACGAGATCGAACCCGTGAACCGCAACATCCTGTTCACCTGCCTTGGCTCGCCCGCCAAGCCAACGCTGGAGATTGCAGGTCCGTTTGCCTTGCAGCAGGGCGACAAGCTGATGCTCTGCTCGGATGGTTTATGGGGCAGCCTGAACGATGCGGAGATGGTTGCGCAACTGAGCGGCCAGAGCGTTTGCAAGGCAGTCCCGGCCCTCGTGGAAAGTGCCTTGCTGGCTGGGGGCGAGCACAGCGACAACGTCACCGTCCTGGCCATGGAATGGGAAACGCCCGATGTGTTTGCGCCCACACGGCACGGCCCTGCCGACAGCGCGATGGACGGCAGTTTCGCCTCCACCCTCGATGCAGGTGGCTTTGACAGTCAGGCCGATGACCTTGATGAAGCCATGATCGAGCGCTCGATTGCCGAAATCAATGCGGCCATTCGCCGTTCAGCTGCCAGGAACGCCTGAGCGGCGCTGTTCAGTGCGCCCCGGCCAGGTCCTGCCGAACCTGGTTTTCTCCTTGCTGCCCCATCCGGCGTTTTCCAGACCGAAAGTAGTCACCATGAGCCCGTACTAGCAAATCACTGAGCGCACGCAACCCGCATCACAGGTACTTACGTAACTGGCGTGGCATTTTCGCGTCAGGAAATGAATGCACTGCTCGCCCTGGCCGAAAGCGGTCTCCGGGTATCCCTGGTGCTGCCACGGAATTTACTATTAAATAAATAGCTAACAATCCATGTTGGACAAGCGCTAAACCTCTATTTCATCATGAAAATTATCCTCGCATCCAACAACCAGGGCAAACTGGACGAACTTCAGGCCATGCTGGCGCCGCTGGGCCTGGAACTGGTCAGACAGTCCGATCTGGCCATCCCGGAGGCCGAAGAGCCGTTTCGCACCTTTGTCGAAAACGCCCTTGCCAAGGCGCGCCATGCGTCAGCCCTCAGCGGCCTGCCGGCGCTGGCCGATGACGCCGGCCTGTGCGTGGAAGCGTTTGGCGGGCAGCCCGGCGTGGACACCGCGTTTTATGCCACGCAGTATGGCTATGCCAAGAGCGACGACAACAACGTCAAGGCCTTGCTGGAACAGATGGCGCACCTGACGCAGCCCGCAGAGCGTCGCGCAGCCCTGGTCAGTACGCTGGTCGCGGTGCGCTCTGCGGATGATCCCGAGCCGCTGATCGCCAGCGGACGCGTGGCCGGCGAAATCGCCCTTTCGCCCGTGGGCAGCAACGGCTTTGGCTTCGACCCGGTGATGTTCGTCCCCGCATTCGGCCAGACCTTTGCGCAACTGCCGGTCAGCGTGAAGAACGCCAACAGCCACCGCGGCAAGGCCATGCGCCAGATGATTGAATTGCTGCGTGAACGCTGGCTGTAAAACCGGACTCGAATCCCTCATGATCCCAAAAGACATTCAGCACTACATGCGCAGCGGTACGCTGCAACTCGCCGCGCTGCCGCCGCTGTCGCTGTATGTGCATTTGCCCTGGTGCATCAGGAAATGCCCGTACTGCGATTTCAATTCGCACGAAGTGGCGGGCGACATGCCCGAGCAGCGCTACATCGATGCGCTGGTGGCCGACCTGGAGGCTTCGCTGCCGCTGGTCTGGGGCCGCACGGTTCACAGCATTTTCATTGGCGGCGGCACGCCCAGCCTGTTTTCGCCGCAGGCCATCGACCGCTTGCTGGGTGACATCCGCGCCCGGCTCAAGCTGACTGCAGACTGTGAAATCACCCTCGAAGCGAACCCCGGCACCTTTGAAAAAGACCGCTTCAAGGCGTTTCGCAGCGCCGGCGTGAATCGCCTGTCGGTCGGTGTGCAGAGTTTTGACGATGTGCACCTGAAGGTGCTCGGCCGCGTGCACGACCGCGCCCAGGCGATTGCGGCGGTGGAAGAGGCCGCGCAGGCCTTCGACACGTTCAACCTCGACATCATGTATGCGCTGCCCGGCCAGACGCTGGAAAACCAGGCGCAGGACATGCGCCAGGCGCTGGCCTTGGGGCCTCCGCACATCTCAATCTACCACCTGACGATCGAGCCCAACACCTACTTCGCCAAGTTTCCGCCGGTGATCCCTGAGGAAGACACGGCCTACGCCATGCTCGACCAGATCACCGAAATGACAGAAAACGCCGGACTGCAGCGCTATGAAGTGTCGGCCTATGCCCGGCCCGGTCACCGCTGTTTTCACAATACCAACTACTGGCAATTCGGCGACTACTTGGGGCTAGGCGCCGGCGCGCACAGCAAGCTCAGTTTTGCGCACCGGGTGGTCCGCCAGGTGCGTTACCGCGAACCCAAGCTGTATATGGACAAGGCGCTGGCCGGCCATGCGGTGACGCAGGAAACCGAGGTCAGCCGTGCCGATCTGCCGTTTGAGTTCATGCTCAACGCCTTGCGGTTGCGCGAGGGCTTCAAGCTACAGGATTTTGCCGACAAGACCGGCCTGCCGTTCACCGCGATCCAGAAAGGGCTGGAAGAGGCCGAGCGCAAGGGACTGGTTGTGCGCGACCTTGTGCATGTCCGGCCGACCGAGCGCGGCTTTGATTTTCTGAACGATCTGCAATCGCTTTTCCTGGCTGACTGACCCGGCATTCACACATCATGCAACTGGAAACTTCAAGCATTGTCCTGCTGGCCGTCAGCACCGCCGTGAGCTTCGGTTTAGGACGCACCTTCATGCATTTCCGCAAGAAGACGCAGAAAAAAGAGGCCCGAGAACGCGAGGCGCGAGCCCTGCGCGACCGGCCTGCCGAGCCGGAATCGAAAAACAAGAGCAAACGCAAACGGCAGCTTCAGCAGAGGGAAAAAGGGCCATCGGACCAGAAGCGCTGAGGCGCTCCGCAGAGGGCCAGAAAAGGCCGCGTGATTTTTCAAGCGGGTAGGGTCTGGCGACAAGAAGAGGTGCTACCTTTCGTAGTGCCGATATTGGCGTTTGGAGATGAACGTGGCCAACCTAGAGATGAAGAAATACCAGGATGCAACAACGGCTGAAAAGCTGAGCAAAGGTGTCCAGCATGCACAGGAACTCCATGCGCAGTTTTTCGCACTGTTCGACCAGTACAGGCCGGCGCTTCTCAGCCTTGACATCGCTTCAGAACCGATGCCGCAGGGCGATGGCCCGACCCGGGTGCGGGTCATCACGCCATTCGGCAGCCTTTATGCCACCGCAGCCTATACCTTCGATGACGGACATGCCGGCGCCGCCATGCTGTTTACCGATGAGAAACGAGTCGATGACCGGACCGTTTCGCGAAAACTAAATGCTGTGGTCCTGGGCCGGGAGGGGTTTTGGATCGACTCGGACGGCGACAGCTTGAAGACGCCCTTCACAGAGATGAGCGAGCACGTCGCCTACGCAGCTGTCCACAAGGCGCTGGCCGCGAAGTTAAAGGCTGACTCGGAATACGTCTCCAGTTTTACGCGTGCATTCCTGGTGTAGGCGCGATCTCACCGAATGGGGCTTGGTGCAGAAGCGGACGGGTGCCGGACTGCATTTTGTACTTCAGGGTTAATACCCATGCCCCAGTATCGGGGGGGCAACCTCCGAAAGCTGCAATGAAAGCCCGTTTTCAGGCATTTCAGCGATGGGGGTAACGGTGTGGGGAATGTCACCTGATTGCCGAGAAACCTGCATGAATTCCAGGGTTCTGGCGGAAGCGGTGAGATTCGAACTCACGGAGGACTCGCATCCTCGGCAGTTTTCAAGACTGCTGCATTCAACCGCTCTGCCACGCTTCCAAGCCCACTAGTTTAACCGCTGGGCTGGCAAGCCACGGGCGGTTGTCTGAAAAATAACGCTCAGGCCGTCTGCAGCATGCCTTTGCTTTCGATGAAGGCCACCACCTCGGCCAGGCCCACCTTGGTTTTCAGGTTGGTCATGACGAAGGGCTTCAGGCCTTTGGCCGTGGTGCGCATGCGGATGGTGTCGGCCTCCATGACGCCCAGGTCGGCACCCACGTAGGGCGCCAGGTCGGTCTTGTTGATGACGAACAGGTCACTCTTGGTGATGCCGGGGCCGCCCTTGCGCGGAATTTTTTCGCCGGCGGCCACGTCGATCACGTAGATCGTGAGGTCGCTTAACTCGGGGCTGAAAGTCGCCGCGAGATTGTCACCGCCGGATTCGATGAACACCACGTCGGCATCGGGAAACTCTTCGAGCATGCGGTCGATGGCCTCCAGGTTGATCGAGGCGTCTTCGCGGATCGCCGTGTGCGGGCAGCCGCCGGTTTCGACGCCCATGATGCGTTCGGCGTCCAGTGCGCCGCTCACCGTAAGCAGGCGTTGGTCTTCCTTGGTGTAGATATCGTTGGTGATGGCCACCAGATCGTATTGTTCCTTCATGGCCTTGCAGAGCATTTCCAGCAGGGTGGTCTTGCCCGAGCCGACCGGCCCGCCGATGCCCACGCGAAGGGGCGGCAGTTTCTTGGTGCGGTGGGCGATGTGGTGCAGGCGCATGGAAATACCTTGGAGGATTGAAGATGGCGGCGCTTCATCAGGAGCGAAACAGCCGTGAATACTGGGTTTCGTGCTGGGCCGAAAGAATCGCCAGCATGGGTGAAAAGGCCTGGCGTTCATTGTCCGAAAGCCGCATGGCAGCGTCGACGGCGGCCGGAATGTCCCGGCTCAGGCGGGCCAGGATGCGCTGGCCGGCGCTCTGGCCCAGCGGCACGGATTTGAGCGCGGCCTGCATCATGTTTTCGGCCCAGCCAAAGGCATAAGCCAGCAGGCAGTCGCGCACGCCAGCCGCAATTTGCGAAGCGGCCAAGGAAAACGCGACCGGATAGGTCGGCTGCATCAGGGCGCAGGCCGCAATATGGTCGGCATTGACGCCGTCATGGTTGCGCAGCCAGTCAAGCAGCGAGCGCCCCATCTGCTCGGACTGCAGCCGCAACTCGCTGGTTTCGCGGGTCTGCAGCACCCAGTCGTTGAGTTGCCGGATGCGCACCAGGTCCGCTTCGCGCCAAGCCGGAATGGCCTGGGCAATCACGGCCAGGTCGCCGCGCGCCTGCGTCAGGTGGAGCTGGTCGGTCAGCCAGTCAGAGGCCATGCTTTCTGTGGCTACTCCCGACCGTTCCACGGCCGATTCAAGCACTTCTGAATAAGAAAATCCGCCCACGGGCAAGGCCGGGGAGGCGAGCCAGATCAGCTGGAGCAGGCTGGCCGAGGGCAGGGCGGGTGCCGCTTGCGTCATCAGTCCCGTGCCTTCGTCATTGGTTGTGCGGCTTGCGCGGATGAAGCTGGATGGCGACGGGCTTGATGGCCGCATGCGCATGCGCATGGCCGTGATCGTGCTGGCAGTCCGGCCCGTGGACATGGGCTGCTGCGGGCGGCATCGCCGTTACAGCCGGTGCGTCAGGCGTATGGCTGGGTCCGTGGCTGTGGCCGCCCGCGCTGTAGGCGCCGCCTTCGGGCTCAAAGGCTTCGGCAACTTCCTGAACGGTCAGGTGCATGGCGCGCAGCATGTCGGCCAGCACATGGTCGGGTTCGATTTTCAGGTGGTCGGGCTTGAGCTCGATCGGTACATGGCGGTTGCCCAGGTGGTAGGCGGCGCGGGTCAAATCGAACGGCGTGCCGTGCGCCGTACAGGCCGTGATGCGCAGAACGGCTTGCGGCGCGGCAATCACCTTGACCATGGAGCCGTCTTCTGCAATCAGCACGTCGCCGCCACGCACCAGCGTGCCGCGCGGCAAGAACACACCGAGCTGGCGGCCCAGCGAGTCGGTGGCGTCAAAGCGGCTTTTCTGGCGCACGTCCCAGTCGAGTTCGAGGGTGGCAGCGCGCTTGACCAGCACCGGGGCCAGGCCGGCGCCTTGTGAAATGAGTTTGGAGATTTGAAGCATCAGGCCATTAAAACAAAAAGTAGCGCTGCGTCATCGGCAAACTGGTGGCGGGCTCACAGGTCAGCAACTGGCCATCGGCCCGGACCCGGTAGGTTTGCGGATCGATTTCCATGCTTGGCAGGTGGTCGTTGTGAACCATGTGCTGCTTGCGCACGCTGCGGATGTTTTTTACCGCGCTTAAGCGTTTGGTCAGGCCGAAGCGCCCCTGGATTCCGGCGGCCAGCCCGGCCTGGGACACAAACGTGAGCGAGCCTTTGGCAATAGCGCCACCGAAAGCGCCGAACATGGGCCGGTAATGTACCGGCTGCGGCGTCGGAATCGAGGCGTTCGGGTCGCCGATGGCCGCCATCGCGATGAAACCGCCTTTCAGGATGATCGACGGCTTGATGCCGAAAAACGCCGGTTTCCACACCACCAGGTCGGCGAACTTGCCGACTTCGATCGAGCCGACCTCGTGCGAAATGCCGTGGGCAATCGCCGGGTTGATGGTGTATTTGGCTAGATAGCGCTTGACGCGGTAGTTGTCGTTGCGCTCGGTGTCGCCCGGCAGCTTGCCGCGCTGCTGTTTCATCTTGTGGGCGTTCTGCCAGGTGCGGATGATGACCTCTCCCACGCGTCCCATGGCTTGGCTGTCGCTGGACATCATGCTGATGGCGCCCAGGTCGTGCAGGATGTCTTCGGCGGCAATGGTTTCCTTGCGGATGCGGCTTTCGGCAAAGGCCAGGTCTTCGGCAATGCCTGCGTCCAGGTGGTGGCAGACCATCAGCATGTCCACATGCTCGTCGAGCGTGTTGATGGTGTAGGGCATGGTCGGGTTGGTGGAGGACGGCAGGAAGTTGGCCTCACCGACGACGCGCAGGATGTCGGGTGCATGGCCGCCGCCCGCGCCTTCGGTATGAAAAGCGCACAGCCCCCGGCCCTTGGTCGCGGCAATGGTGTTCTCGACAAAGCCCGATTCGTTGAGCGTGTCGCTGTGAATCGCGACCTGCACGTCGGTTTCTTCTGCGACATCGAGGCAGTTGCTGATGGCCGCCGGCGTGGTGCCCCAGTCTTCATGCAGCTTCAGGCCGATCACGCCCGCATTGACCTGCTCATGCAGCGCCGCAGGCAGGCTGGCATTGCCCTTGCCCAGAAACCCCAGGTTCATCGGAAAGGCGTCGGCGGCCTGCAGCATGCGCTCGATGTTCCACGGGCCGGGCGTGCAGGTGGTGGCAAAGGTGCCAGTGGCTGGGCCCGTGCCGCCGCCCAGCATGGTGGTCACGCCCGAGGTCAGGGCTTCCTCGATCTGCTGCGGGCAGATGAAATGAATATGCGAATCGATGCCGCCGGCGGTGACGATCATGCCTTCGCAGCTGATGATTTCGGTGCCGGGGCCGATGATGATGTCGATGCCTGGCTGCACGTCAGGGTTGCCGGCCTTGCCGATGGCGGCGATGCGCCCACCCTTCAGCCCGATATCGGCCTTGACGATGCCCCAGTGGTCGAGGATGAGCGCATTCGTCATCACCGTGTCCATCGCGCCTTCGGCGCGGGTTTTCTGCGACTGCGCCATGCCGTCACGGATGGTCTTGCCGCCGCCGAACTTGACTTCTTCGCCGTAGCTGCCGGCGCGCAGGGTGTAGTCGGCCTCGACCTCGACCCGCAAATCGGTGTCGGCCAGCCGCAGCCGGTCGCCCACCGTGGGGCCGAAGATTTCCGCGTAGGCGCGTCTGCCGATGGTGGCCATTAGAGTGCTCCCTGGATGAGGCCGCGAAAGCCGTAGATTTCCCGCCTGCCGGCGTAGTCGACCAGTTCCACCGTGCGCTGCTGGCCTGGCTCGAAGCGCACGGCCGTGCCCGACGCAATATTCAGCCGCATGCCGCGCGAGGCCTCACGGTCAAAACCGAGCGCCGCGTTGGTTTCGGCAAAGTGGTAATGCGAGCCGACCTGGATCGGCCGGTCAGCGGTGTTTTGCACGATGACGGTCAGCGTGCGCCGGCCTGCATTGAGAAGGTGGTCGGGGCCATCGGTGAACAGTTCGCCTGGAATCATGGGGTGTTTCCTTCAGGCCAGTTGGGCCAGCAGTGTCACGCCCAGCGCCGCAACGCTTGTGCCGGCCAGGCGTG
Organism: Polaromonas sp. CG9_12; assembly: GCA_000751355.1. Taxonomy (GTDB): domain Bacteria; phylum Pseudomonadota; class Gammaproteobacteria; order Burkholderiales; family Burkholderiaceae_C; genus Polaromonas. The sequence continues at coordinate 3,089,588 of CCJP01000005.1, forward strand.
AAATCCAGGTGGTGTCGCGAAAGGCCAGGCCCAGGCCCAGACCGATGGCATGCAGCGCCAGCGTTGCCAGCAGCATGCCCGACAGCGGTGCCCAGAGGTTCGCGGCGCCCGTCAGTTCGGTTCCATGCGCCACGCCATGAAAAATCGCAAACAGGCCGACCAATGAAGCGGCCAGCGCGGCAGGCAGGCGGGTGCGCAGTGCCACCAGCAAACCCAGCACCAGCAGCGAAGCGGCAATCATCGGTTCGACCGCCGGCAATTCAATGCCGGCCAGGCCCAGCAGCGCGCCCGCCAGCAGCATGGTCGCAAAGGCCAGCGGCACCGTCCAAAGGCGGCGGGCGCTCAAGGCGCTCCAGAAGCCCACGGCCAGCATCGCGGCCAAGTGGTCCAGGCCGGTGAAGGGATGCTGCAGGCCTTCGGCAAAGCCAATTTCTGCATGGGCACCAGAATCAGTGCCAATATGGGCCATGGCGCTCGTGGATAGGGCGCTGATAGCTATCAAAAAAATAGTGCGAAGCGGTTTGCAAGACATGGGGCTGATCTCCTTGGAATGAATGGCTTTCGGTGGAGCGGGGCAAATGCGCGTCAACCGGCTGGTGCAGTTCAGACAATCGGCTGATGCACCGTGACCAGCTTGGTGCCGTCGGGAAAGGTGGCTTCGATCTGGATGTCCGGGATCAGCTCGGCGATGCCGTCCATGACATCGGCGCGGGTCAGGATGGTGCGGCCCTCGCTCATGAGTTGCGCCACGGTTTTGCCGTCGCGTGCACCTTCCATCACGGCGGCGCTGATGAGTGCCACGGCTTCCGGGTAATTGAGCTTGAGGCCGCGCGCGCGGCGCCGCTCGGCCAGCAGGGAAGCTGTGAAGATCAGCAGTTTGTCTTTTTCTCGCGGGGTCAATTCCATGGGGCTCTTTCGGGTTCGGCGATTCAAAATTGCAAGATTGGTGCCACCGGATTTTGTGCTGATCAGAGGCGCGCTTATATGGCATGAAACCTGCACCAATTTCGGGTATTTCACTTCTTATCCTCGATCTCCCGATCATTCAGAGATTCATGGACGCCCTGGTTTCGTCGTCACCACTGCCACTGCCACTGCCTCCACCCGGCCCGGCTACAGGCCTGCCGGGTGCAGACGCGTGCGTTGGCAAAGGCCCCGGGGTGGCGGCGCAGCGCATAGTCAAGGTCAGGCGCGACTACAACAGCTGGGTGGCCAGCGAAACCATGGAAGACTATGCGCTGCGCTTCACGCCGCAGCGCTTTCGGAAATGGTCGGAATGGCGGGTGGCCAACACCGCTTTTGGCGCGGCCTCGTTCCTGATCCTGGAAGCGGTGGGCGCGACCTTGCTGGTGAAGTACGGCTTCACCAATGCCTTCTGGGCCATCGTGGCGACAGGGCTTATCATTTTTCTGGCCGGCCTGCCGATCAGCATTTATGCGGCGCGTCATGGCGTGGACATGGACTTGCTGACGCGTGGCGCTGGTTTTGGTTACATCGGCTCGACGCTCACGTCACTGATCTACGCCTCGTTCACCTTCATTTTCTTTGCGCTGGAAGCGGCCGTCATGGCCTATGCGCTGGAACTGGCTTTCGGAATTCCGCCCAGGTGGGGTTACCTGGTCTGTGCGCTGGTGGTGATTCCGCTGGTCACGCATGGGGTTTCGACCATCAGCCGGCTGCAGGTCTGGACACAGGCGCTGTGGCTCATCATGCTGGTGGTGCCGTTTGCCTATGTTTTTTTGCACGCGCCTGGTGCATTTTCTGGCGTTGTGAATTACGCAGGAGAAAAAGGTGCATCGGGCACATTCAACCTGCATCTTTTTGGTGCAGCCTTGACTGTTGGCATTGCTTTGATCACCCAGATGGGCGAGCAGGCCGACTACTTGCGCTTCATGCCGGTGCAGACGGAGGCCAACCGCTGGCGCTGGTGGGCTGCCGTGCTGGTGGGTGGGCCGGGCTGGGTGGTGTTGGGTGTCGTCAAGAAGCTGGGCGGCGCGTTGCTGGCCTATCTGGCGATTTCCAACATGGTGCCCCTGGACCGTGCCGTGGACCCCAACCAGATGTACCTGGCGGCTTACGAATACGTGTTTCACGACTACGGCTGGGCCGTCGGGGCGACGGCGCTTTTTGTGTTGGTCTCGCAACTCAAAATCAATGTCACCAATGCCTATGCCGGCTCGCTGGCCTGGTCGAATTTTTTCTCGCGTCTGACGCACAGCCACCCGGGTCGGGTGGTCTGGCTGGTGTTCAACACAGTCATCGCCTTCATGCTGATGGAAATGAATGTATTCCAGGCGCTGGGCGATGTGCTGGGGCTGTATTCAAACATCGCGATTGCCTGGGTCATGGCAGTGGTGGCCGACCTGGTGGTGAACAAGCCTTTGGGCCTGTCGCCCAAAGGCATCGAATTCAAACGCGCCCATCTTTACGACATCAATCCGGTCGGCGTAGGCGCGATGGTGCTCGCTTCTCTATTGTCCATCACCGCACACCTTGGGCTGTATGGCGAGTTGGCGCGGGCGTTTTCAGCGGTGATTGCGATGACCACGGCATTCGTGGCGGCGCCGCTGATTGCCTGGGCCACGAAGGGTCGCTATTACATCGCCCGCCAGACCCCACAACCGGCTAATGTCGGGCTCTACGAGCGCTATGCCACCCAGCGCTGCGTGATTTGCGAGCGCAGCTACGAAGGCCCTGACATGGCGCATTGCCCGGCCTACCAGGGGGCGATCTGCTCACTGTGCTGCACGCTCGATGCGCGCTGCGGCGACCTGTGCAAACCCCACGCCAGCCTGACGGCCCAGTGGTCGGCGGCGTTGCGCTGGGTATTGCCGCGTGCGGCCTGGCCTTTTCTGGACAATGGACTGAGCCACTTCCTGCTGCTGATGGGCGTCATCGTGCCGCTGCTGGCCACGGTGTTTGGCCTGCTTTATCGCCAGGAGATGACCTCGCTGGCTGAACTGGCAGGGTCTGAATCGGCCTTGCGTTCCGGATTCTTGAAGGCCTACATGGCGCTGCTGGTGATTGCCGGGCTGGTAGCCTGGTGGCTGGTGCTGGCGCACAAGAGCCGGCAGGTGGCCCAGGAAGAATCCAACCGCCAGACCCATCTCCTGATGCAGGAAATCGAGTCGCACCGGCAAACCGACGAAGCCCTGCAGCAGGCCAAGCGTGTGGCCGACCAGGCGAATCAGGCCAAGAGCCGCTACATCAGCGCCATCAGCCATGAACTGCGAACGCCGCTCAACAGCATCCTGGGCTATGCGCACATGGGTGAAGACAGCACCATTCCGCCGCACCGCCAGCAGGCCGTCAGTGTCATCAAGCGCGGCGGCGAGCATCTGCTGTCGCTGATTGAAGGTACCCTGGACATCGCCCGCATCGAAGCCGGCAAGCTCATGCTCAATGTCAGGCCGATGCAGTTCGCCGACTGTGTGCATGAAGTGGCTGGCATGTTTGAATTGCAAGCGGCGGCCAAAGGCCTGCGCTTTGCGTTTGAAGCCGCTGGCAACCTGCCCGAACTGGTGCGCGCCGATGAGCAGCGGGTTAGGCAGGTGCTGATCAACCTGGTGGGCAACGCCATCAAGTTCACCGCCGAGGGGCAAGTCACCTTCCGGGTGCGCCATGCACGTGAAATGGCACATATCGACATCAAGGACACCGGCCCCGGCATGAACGCAGCCGAGCTGGAAAATATTTTCGAGCCCTTTGCGCGCGGTAGCACCGCCGGCCAGAGCGTGGGCGGTGCATCGGGCGCCGGCCTGGGCCTGACGATTGCCAAAATGCTGACCGACCTGATGGGCGGCGAGATGACGGTGGTCAGCACGCCAGGCAAGGGCTCGGTGTTTCGCATCCGGCTTTTCTTGCCGGAAGTGCATCTGGATGCCGGTGCGAGCCGTGGCATCAAAGTGCGCTCTGCCAGGCGCCAACCGCAGGGTTATGAGGGGGTGCGGAGAAAAATTCTGGTGGTCGACAACGAAGAACCCGACCGCGAATTGCTGGTGCAGTTGTTCTCGCCCATGGGCTTCGAGTTGTACGCTGCTGCCAGCGGACACGACTGCCTGGACCTGCTGGCGGCCGGCCTGCGGCCCGATGTGATTTTCATGGACCTGGCCATGGCCGGCATTGACGGCTGGGAGACGCTGCGCCGTGTGCGCAGTTCGGGGCATACCGGCATTCACCTAGCGATTGTGTCGGCCAACGCCTTTGACAAGGGCATTGACAACAATGTGGGCATCAGGCCTGAAGACTTCATTCTCAAGCCGGTGCGCCATACCGAATTGTTTGACTGGCTGGAGCGACAACTGGGCCTGCGTTGGCAGTATGAAGCGCAGGCCGTAAATGCCGAGCCGGTTGCGGCAATGGCTGCGCCGCATGTCTGCCCCGATGACGCCCAGCTCGCCAGCCTGCTCGAAGTCGTCAATTTGGGGTTTTACCGTGGCATCCTGAACAAGCTTGCAGATATCGAAAACCAGCAACCCGATACTGCTGCCTTTGTGGAGGAAATGCGCGTGCTGGCACGGCAATTCCGGTTTGAAACCATGGCCAGCCAGCTCACACAGAAAACAGCCATACAAGGAGAGCGGCCGTGAACAAGATGACTGACGACCGCCAGATGGCGGATAGCCGTCTGGACCGCACACTGGATCGCGCCAACAGCGACATCGTGTTGATTGTTGACGATGTGCCCGACAATCTGTCGGTGCTGCACGACACACTCGATGAATCGGGCTATACCGTGTTGGTGGCGACCAGCGGCGAGGCTGCCTTGCAACGCGCCCGGCAGGCCCTGCCCGACATCGTGCTGCTCGACGCCATGATGCCCGGTATGGACGGCTTTGAAGTCGCCCGGCAACTCAAGGCGATGCCCGAAACTGCCCATATTCCGATCATCTTCATGACCGGCCTGACCGAGACCGAGCACCTGGTGGCCGCCTTGCAGGCCGGCGGCGTGGACTATGTGACCAAACCCATCAAACCCAAGGAGGTGATGGCCCGTATGGGCGTGCACCTGCAGGGCGCGCGCCGGGCCCGCCAGGAAGTGCGGCAGGCCGGTCAGGCGCGCAATGCCCTGGATGCGTTCGGCTATGCCAGCATGACGGTACGAATGAATGTCAACGGCCAGGGCCACGGCCACGGCAAGCTGATCTGGCAGACGCCGCTGGCGCGTGATCTGCTTCTGCGCTACTACGGAACCACCGCGCCGCAAACGCCGGGCCCCGTTCTCGACTGGTTGCGCCTTCACCTGGCGGATGCCGAGCGCCAGATCGAACCGCCGCGCCTGACGGTAGAGCAAGGGCCGCGCCGCCTGACGTTCCGGCTGCACCAGCAAACCGAAGACAGCGACAGCGGCGGCGACTGGCTCATCGTGATGCGCGAAATATCGGACGATGCGGTGTTGCAAGCCATAGCCTTAAGCTTCAAGCTGACCGCCAGAGAAGCCGAGGTGCTGTACTGGGTGGTCAAGGGAAAGGTCAACCGCGATATTGGCGACATCCTGGGTTCCAGCCCTGCGACGGTGAAAAAACACCTGGAACGTATTTACGCCAAGCTTGGCGTGGAAACCCGCACCGCGGCCGCTGGCCGGGCCATGAACCGCATACGGCAACTGCATCCGCACTTTGAATGCTGAATGAATAAACCGTGCTTGGTGGGCTGCGCGGTTATAATGGGGGGTTCGGTAACGCATCAGCGTTTTTCATCGAAGTCTTTATTACATCCGGCTTCTTTCTCAAATGCGGCGCTTCCTGGAGCCCCGAATTCCCTGCGCGATGACCGTGCTTTCAACGCTTTTTCAGCCTTGATACCAACAGCGCGGTTTCATTTCCTGGCGAGCACTTCCCCCAACGCGGTGCCCACTCAATGGCTCAACCTGTCCGGCTTTTCAGTAGCTTGGCAGGCTAGATACCGAATACACGTTGGCTTGCACGCAGGCTGGTTATTTCTTTCCCATCAAGCCGGAACAATATCTGGTGAAGACTTTTATGAACATGAACGACACACAATTAGAGGTAGGAAAATACCTTGTATCGCCGCTTGCCAAGCAGCAAGGCGAAGGCCGCTACGCAGCTTCAGTTTCCATCCGCTCCGGACACGGAAGTGGTACCCACGACAGGGTGCTGCGTTTCACCGGACTTTTCGACAGCGCCGCCGCTGCCGTACATTACGCTACCGAACACGCGCTGGGCTGGATTCACGAACGCTCGGCACCTGTTTGCGCATGAAATACTGTCAGCCCGCGTGGGTTGGCGACACAAAATAATTTTTTCGAAATATCAGGAGTTTTAGATGGCAAAAGAAGAACTTATCGAGATGCACGGACTGGTTGATGAAGTCCTGCCTGACTCGCGCTTTCGCGTGACGCTGGACAACGGCCACAAGCTCGTGGCGTATACCTCGGGCAAAATGCGCAAAAATCACATTCGCATACTGGCCGGCGACCAGGTGTCGCTGGAACTCTCGCCTTACGACCTGAGCAAGGGCCGTATCACCTTCCGCCACATTGCCGGTCGCGGACCCGGCCCTGCGCCGCGCCAGAACCGCTAAAGCGCAACGCCGTTTTCGCGCTATTTCCACAGTCCCCGGCAGCCTTCGTGCTGCCGCAGTTGGCGGGCGATAGACCCCGAAAAACGCTTGGCACGGCGCGCCTTCGTTGGAAATATCAAGGCCCAACGGCCATGTCTTCCGCCTTCTTGTCCAGCACCATTTCAGGTTCCTGGGCTTCTCGCCATGTCTCGTTGTTCAAGCCGGCTTGGAGTCGTACGGCGTCCAACTCGTTGGTTCATAGCGCCACGACCAGGGTGGCCACGCTATTGCCGAACACGCTGGTGAACGCGCGCGCTTCTGGCATGAAGCGGTCAATGCCCAGGATCAGCGCGCCTGCCACCGGCACAGTCCCAACCGCCGACAGTGTCGCCGCCAGAACGCCCGCTTTCGGTCACGCCCACCGCGCCTTTTGAGGTCATTAGCAATACGCTCAGCAGCGTGATTTCCTGCATCAGCTTGACCAGCACCAGCCCGATGACCATCGCGAAGGTATCGACGCCTTCAAAGTACAGCATCGCCAGTCCGCCGGTCTTGCCAACCTTCTTCATGTCTTCCATGCCGGCATTGCCGATCACCACGGTGCAGAAAATCATCGGCGCGATCATCATCTCAACCAGCTAGATGAAGCCATCGCCCAACGATGGATGGAAAAACCCCAGTGCGATACCGGCAATGAGGGCACAGATCACCTGGAAGTACTGGGAACGGTGGGGCGGCGGTTTGGACGGGAGTGTCAAGGCGGTCATGAAAGTAGGACATTGGCTGATGCGGCATCGAGGTGAAATTCAATATAGCCGGGGCATGCTGATTGAATATTCATGAAAACCACAAGCGGCGTTTTCCCGCAAGAAAACAAGGGTCCGTCGTATTTTTTCGATTCCATGACCGCCACAATCCTTGCGGATATCGCAACCGGAATTGAAAGAACAAGAAACGCCGCCGTCCTACAGTCATGTCTGCCAGCGAATGCTTAGATGGTTGGCTTGACGGCGTAGGCATGAGTCGCCACCACGCCTGTGATTCCCACACTAGGAGTTCCTTCATGTCCCTGAACACGACCCCTTCGCTTCGCAGCGGCTACCTTGCCAAGGATGTAGTAAATACTGATCTCCGGATCGAATATGCCCATTTGCGTGAAGAACTGGAACGCCTGCTGACTCAGCCAGAGAAGGATTTTCAAAGAATCGATGCTCTGGTTGACCAGCTTGAACTGGTTCAGCTCGCTTACAAAGAGCAGCACGGGATCAAGGGAAACAACCCGAATGAATAAGGTGACAAAAGTTCGAAGAATGTCTCTGAATCGCGTCCGAAAGCATACGTGATACAGCGTTTTCATCTGTGTACGACGCTCTGTTTTTTATAGCGTAAAACCTTTTACAACATTGCGTATAAGACGATTTTCATTTGTGCTGCACCGGATGTTTGGCATGCCGAGATCGAGAGCGATTTTGCAGAACTACACGGTCTTCGGAGATTTCTTACGGGCCTGTGTCTTGTACGCTGGCAAGAACCACGAACGTTTTCTTTTAACTTAGGGCTGTCATCGGTACTGACCCATTTCAAAGGAGATCAAAATGCCCATCATTGCCTGGTTACTCGGCGTTCCCATCACCGTCATTTTGCTGCTGATGCTTTTCGGGGTGTTTTGAAAAGCAAGTCGCTTATCTGGAGAGGCCAAAGAACCCGCCGAGGCGGGTTTTTTCATGGCTGATCTCCGTCGGCGGATGCTGCCTTGGGCGTGGCTGCATGGGTCTTGTTTGCGGGCTGGAGGCGCATTTGCCGCACCTGCCACCACGCGGGCAGCAAGCGTTTGACTTCCGGCCGTGCGAACCGGTCGTCCATCAGGAAGACCACGCCCTGGTCCCGCGTGGTGCGTATCACCCGGCCTGCGGCCTGAACGACTTTTTGAATGCCCGGATAAAGGTAGGTGTAGTCATACGCCTGCCGGGCACCGAAATTTTCAGCCATCCGCAGCTTGATCTGCTCGTTGACCGGGTTGACCTGCGGCAGGCCCAGCGTGGCGATGAAGGCGCCAATCAGCCGCTGGCCGGGCAGGTCGATGCCCTCGGCAAACGCGCCGCCGAGCACGGCAAAGCCAATGCCTTTTCCCTCCGGCACAAAGCGCGCCATGAACTCGTCACGCGCCGCTTCATCCATGCGCCGGGTCTGCTTCCACATCGGCACTTGCGGGTGCAACTGCCTGAAGCGCTCAGCCAGCTTTTCCAGGTAGTCGTAGCTGCTCAGGAAAACCAGGTAGTTGCCTGGCTTGTCCTGGTACTGCCGCGCCATCAGGTGCGCGATGGGCGTCAGCGACGACTCACGGTGCTGGTAACGCGTGGACATGTCGCTGACCACCTGCACCGCCAGCTGCGCGGCCAGGAACGGCGACGGCACATCGACCCATGCGGTGTCGGCCGGCAGGCCCAGCGTGTCGGCATGGTAGTTTTGCGGACTCAGCGTCGCGGAAAACAGCGCGGCCGACCGGGCAGCGGCAAAGCGAGGAGCCAGGAAAGGCGCGGGAACGACGTTGCGGATGCACAGCCGGCTGAACCTGGCCGCCGGGCGGCTGGACCCCGGAAAAACGTGCCTGCCCTGCGCGGCTTCGAGGGTGAGGTCGAACAGCGAATGCGCGCCAAAGCTTTCGGCCATGCGCGAGAAATGCAGCGCATCAAAGTAAAAGCGCTGCAGCGCGGCATCCACCCGCGTCGGATGCGCTTCCAGGTCGTCGGTGATGGCGCTGGTGGCCTGTTGCAGGGCCAGCAGGAATTTTTCCGGCGGGCTGGCGCGAACCTGGTAATCGCGGTCCGGCGGGTGTTGCGGGTCCTTGGCCAGGTCGCGCCAGACGCGGTGCAGGCGGTCCAGCGGCTTTTTCAGCGCCGGCCCGGCCGACTGCCGCACGCCTGCCAGTTCGGCCAGGTCCAGCTCTGCGGAATACATCTTTCGCGCCCGGTCCACCAGGTTGTGCGCCTCGTCGACCAGTACGCTGACGCGCCAGCCATTGGCCACCGTCAACCCATGGAGCAAGGCGCTCACATCGAAGTAATAGTTGTAGTCGCCGACCACCACATCGCTCCAGCGCACCAGGTCCTGGCTCAGGTAATAGGGGCACACGCCATGCGCCAGCGCCACCATGCGCAGCGACTCCTTGTCGAGCAGGCCGCCCGCCCCGGGTTCGGCCAGCGCGGCACTGCGCGCAGCCGGCAGGCGGTCGTAAAAGCCCCGGGCCAGCGGGCACGACTCGCCATGACAGGCCTTGTCCAGGTGCTCGCAGGCCTTGTCGCGTGCCACCAGCTCGATCACGCGCAGCGGCAGGGGCGGCGCGCTGTGCTTGACCAGCGCCAGCGCATCGAGCGCCAGGCGGCGGCCCGGGGTCTTGGCCGCCAGAAAAAACACCTTGTCGATGTGCTGACGGGGCGCCGCCTTGAGCAGCGGAAACACCGTGCCGATGGTCTTGCCGATGCCGGTGGGCGCTTGCGCCATCAGGCAGCGGCCGCTGGCGGCAGAGCGGTACACCGCCTCGGCCAGTTCGCGCTGGCCGGTGCGAAAGCCCGCATGCGGAAAAGCCAGCGCCGCCAGTGCTGCATCGCGAGCCGCCCGGTGCGCCAGTTCCTGCCGCGCCCAGCCCAGGAATTTTTCGCACTGCGCTTCAAAATAGCCTTTCAGCGCAACGGCGGTAAAACTTTCCGCTAAAACCGTTTCCTGCTGGCTGCCGATGTCCAGGTAAACCAGCGCCAGCCGCACCTCGGCCAGTTGGAGCTTCTGGCACAGCAGCCAGCCGTAGACCTTGACCTGGGCCCAGTGCAGCTGGCGGTGGTTTTCCGGCATCGCAGCCAGGTCCCCCCGGAAGGTCTTGACCTCTTCGAGTTGCTTGGTTTGCGGGTCGTAGCCGTCGGCACGGCCACGCACCCGCAACTCCTTGTAGTCGCCCGCCAGACTCAGCTCGGCCAGGTAGCCTTCATGTCGGCGTGATGCCACCAGCGCATGGCCGGCGATGCCTTCCTGGGCAGAAGGGGAGGGCGTGAAACGCAGGTCCAGGTCGCCCTGCTTGGCAGTAAATTCGCACAGCGCCCGGACGGCGACGACATAGCTCAATGCAGGCGCTCGCTGGCTGTTTCGGCAGCCTCGTTGGGCAGACGGGCCACGGCATGAGGGACCGTCACTTGGGCCTGACGTAATTCATGGCCGCATCGAATTCCTCGCGCGACAGGAACGCGTCCTGATTGGTGTCGGCCCGGTCGAAGTTTTTCGCCACGCCGCGAAACCCCGAAGCTTCCTGCCGACTGACCTTGCCGTCGCGGTTGCCGTCCATGAACCCGAAGGCCCGTTCGAGTTCGCTGGCCGCGTAGCGCGGCGCCGGAACTTCAGCAGCAGCCCCGCCGGAGGTGGGCGCAGCGGGGGAATCGGTGTCTTGGGCCTTGACGCTCAAGGCCAACACCGCAGCGGCCGCGCTCACGCCCAGCCTCCTGACCCAGGCTTGCAAGAACGGCCTGCTGGCGCGCACGGCGAGAGCCGTGCGAACTACGGAAATAGCTGGATTGCGGTGAAAAGCTTGCGGGGAATGGACCGTGGAAAAATTCATGGAGGGGTTTGCTAACGCGAAAGGATCAAACATTCGTGCCATTGGACGCCAGTTCGCTTGGCGGCTCCAGCAAACTTGCAGCGTGTTTCGCGGCTTTACGCGGCGTGCACACCAGCCTGCATTGCTGTGTCGTCTCAATGGGCCAGGATGGTTTCATGCCACGGCAATGCATGCGCTTGCGCTGACAACAGGGACATGGACTGTCCCACAGCACCCGCTGGCCCGGCTTTCGACAATCAAGGCATTCGAACGGATTTTAAAAGCACAAGGAAACACCATGGCAACCAGCAGCATTTTGGGCGGCTCCAAAGCCCCCGAGGAAATCAGCGGAAAAGACGTGCATGCCCTGGGCCCCAGCGACAACTCCGACAGTGGAAGTGACGCGGCAGGCGCCTACGGTGACGATGAACTGTCAAGCCACAGCGACGCCGCGGGCACCGGTGAGCGCGCTTCGGCAGGCCTTGGCCGCGATCAGCCGGATGCGGACATCCTGCCCGACCACATTGAACCGGCTCCAGGCGCCGATGCGGACACCGACATTGGCGGGGATGCGGGCGCCGATTTGAATGACCTGAGCACCGTCGAGGCGCTGGCCGATGACAACGCAGACCTGGACATCACTATGCAGGATGACGACGACGAGGCCGAAAACAGGTCGCGCTGACCCTGGTGTGTGCCGAAATTCGCTTCACTTCCCGATCAGTGGTTTCCGGCAGAACACGGTGTTTCATTGGGTGCCAACTTGTCGCGGGTTGGCTTCCTGGTGCAGGGTCGCGCCGTGTAGCGGGCTCTTGAAAAACATTCAACTGCCACAGTCAAGCCAATTTCAGCCTGGTTCAATGACTTGGGTGCAACCGGTCCCGGTTTCGGCAACCAATAGCATTACCATGGGCGCTTCAGCTCTATCAATCCTTTGCGCAAGCCTATGAAACTCTCAAAAATGGCCCAGTCTTCCCGTCTGGAAGACCGGTCCTTCCTGCTGCTGCTGGCCCTGGTTTCACTGGCTTTTTTCTGGGTTCTCTGGCCCTATTACGGTGCCGTTTTCTGGGGTTCGGTTCTCGCTATTTTGTTCAACGCGCTGTTTCTTCGCCTGCTCAGAAAGATGCCGAAAAAACGCACGCTGGCCGCCTTGCTGACGCTGTCCATCATTCTGTTGCTGGTCATCCTGCCGGTGGGGCTGATCAGCGCCCTGCTGACGCAGGAAGCCGCCAGCATGTACCAGCGTGTGCAGTCCGGTGAACTCAGTTTCAGCCGCTATTTCCAGCAAATCTACAACGCCCTTCCGTCGTGGGTGACCGGAATCCTCAACCGCTCGGGTCTGGACAACCTGGTGCTGATCCAGCAGCGCGTGACCAGCAGCCTGACGCAGGGAAGCCAGTTCATCGCCACCCAGGCACTGAGCATCGGGCAGAACGCTTTTGATTTTTTCGTCAGCTTTTTCATCATGCTCTACCTGTTGTTTTTCTTTCTGCGCGATGGCGGGGCCCTGTCCCGGCGCATCAAGGAGGCGATTCCGCTTGAAGCCGAGATCAAACGCAACATCTTCAGCAAGTTCACCACCGTGATCCGCGCCACCGTCAAGGGGAACATCGTCGTGGCCATGCTGCAGGGCGCACTGGGCGGACTCATGTTCTGGTTTCTTGGCATTCATGCGCCGGTGCTCTGGGGCACGCTGATGGCCTTCCTGTCACTGCTGCCGGCTGTCGGCGCCGCCATCGTGTGGATTCCGGTGGCCGTTTACTTTCTGGTCACCGGCGCCATCTGGCAGGGCGTGCTGCTGATCGTCTTTGGCGTGCTGGTGATCGGCCTGGTCGACAACATCCTGCGCCCGGTGCTGGTTGGCAAGGACACCAAGATGCCCGACTATGTGGTGCTGGTCTCCACAATCGGCGGCATGTCGCTGTTCGGACTCAACGGTTTTGTCATCGGCCCGGTGATCGCGGCGATGTTCATGGCGACATGGGACATTTTCATGAAGTCCCGGGAGGACGAGCCTGCCGAACCGCCACTGGCTTGAAGCACGGGTTTTTCAAGTGAAAATTCCTTTTTGCGCAATGGACACAAGCACAGAAAGCTATCGATTAAACAGCCGGCTGAACCGGGGTCGCTTGCTGGCCGGTGGTCAGCGTCGCCATGTCCACCACAAAGCGGTACTTCACATCGCTCTTGAGCATTCGCTCGTAGGCCGTCTCGATCTCGTCCATGCGGATCGCCTCGATGTCCGACACCAGCCCATGCTTTGCGCAGAACTCCAGCATTTCCTGGGTTTCCCGAATGCCGCCAATCAGCGAGCCGGCCAGGCGGCGGCGCTTCATGATCAGGTTGAACACGCCGGGTGACGGATGCGGGGTGGCGGGCGCGCCTACCAGTGTCATGGTGCCGTCGAGCTTGAGCAGCACCAGAAAGGCGTCCAGGTCATGCGGTGCGGCCACGGTGTTCAGGATGAAGTCGAAACTCCCGGCATGCGCGGCCATTTCGTCGGCGTTTTTCGACACCACGACTTCCCTGGCGCCCAGGCGCAACGCGTCCTCGCGCTTGTTTGCCGACGTGGTGAACAGCACCACATGCGCGCCCATGGCGGCGGCAATCTTCACGCCCATGTGGCCCAGTCCGCCCAGGCCGACAATGCCGACCTTGTGGCCCGGGCCGACCTTCCACTGGCGCAGCGGCGAATAGGTGGTGATGCCTGCGCACAGCAGGGGTGCGACGGCGGCCAGGTCAGCTTCAGGGTGCGAGATGCGCAGCACGAACGATTCGCGTACCACGATGTGACTGGAATAGCCGCCATAGGTGTTGGCGCCGGTGCCCTGCTCGGGGCCGTTGTAGGTGCCGGTGAAGCCGTTGTCGCAGTACTGCTCCAGGCCGCCCTCGCAGGGCGCGCAATGCTGGCAGCTGTCAACCATGCAGCCCACGCCGACGATGTCGCCGGCCTTGAACTTGCTCACCAGGTCGCCAACGGCCGTGACGCGTCCGACGATTTCGTGGCCGGGAACCGAGGGGTACACCGTGTTTTCCCATTCATTGCGCGCCGTGTGCAGGTCGGAGTGGCAGACGCCGCAATACAGGATGTCAAGCGCTACATCAAGCTGGCCGGGTGAACGGCGCTCGAAGGTGAAAGGCGCGAGCGCGGTTGCAGCAGAGGTGGCGGCATAGCCGAGTGCTTGGGTCATGGCGAAATCCAGGACTTGAGAGTTGACAGGCCATTGATCCTAGCCCTTTGGCGCCTTCACCACATGATCTGGTCGCCCAAACCCGCGTAGGACCAGACTTCATTGTCATGCGTTCATTTCAGGCGGGGTTTGCATGTCTTGCGCATGCCAGGTAAGCATGAGCAGCTATTTATTTTGTAGCGTAGCCCATCCGCAGGCATTTGAACGCTGCCAGCGCTTGTCGCAAAAGTCACCCGGCAAACCCCCCTTGTTTGGGGGATAGCCATCGACACGCTCTCTGGTCACGATAGCTGAACGGTACGCACACGCACCGTAGGATAAAAAAGTAACAAGGGGGAAGATGATGCTTATTTTCAGCAGTCATGAGGTTGGAGGCCGGGTCGCCACGACAGCTGTCGAACAACAATTTACAGCCATTGCGGATCCGCTGGCGCGGGCCAGCCGAAAGCACGCGCCAAAGACGCAAGAAAATGGCTGGAAAGTGGTGCGAATAGACTGTGACGTGGATGATGCCAAATCCATGAATGATTTGTTACAGTTGTTTCAGGAAGCTCGACCGCTCCTGATTTACCTGCATGGCTACAACAGCTCGCCGGCTGACTGTTTTGAACGTTGCGACCGCCTGGAGTCGCTCTATGGCCTGGAAATGGTCAGATTTTCCTGGTCGGCCAAAAAACACCTGCTGGCTGATGGCTTGCGTCGCGGTTTCGATGCCGGGGTCGGCCCTGGCCTGCAGCGGGAACTTGACCGCCTTTTTGGCTCGCAGAAGAGTCTGCCCTCCAAAAAATACCTTGCGCTGTCTGAACCGGTTGCCTGCGATCTGGAAAACGTGAGTTGTTCATGGTGGCTGATGATGGCCCTGCCGGGTGTGCGCCATTGAGCCAGTGCGGCCTGGGGACGGTCCGGTAAGCGCCTCAATTCGGATTAAATGAGAAACGCAACAAGGATTTGGCCATCCATAACTTCCAGACCGTCATACCCGCAAAGGCGGCCCTCCAGCGACACCGCCTGAAATGCTCAAACGGGTCTGGATAGACGCCTGCGCGGGTATCACGCAGGAACGTTATTGTTGACCGCATGCCAACAGCCTGCCCAGCCTGCCCAGCCTGCATGGCAGGCATCGGGTCTTTTCAGACTGACAGCTCGGTGGAACAGCGTGAGAAGAGGGGCGCGTGCTGCGGAACGACCCAGGCGGTTTTCTAATAAATTCCCAAGAGTTTCAGGCCGTTAGCGCAATCTGTGCTTGCGTAGACAGCTATCTATTTCATAGCTGGGGCTGTTGCCGCGAGACCGGCACATAAGCCGCCAGCGTCTGCAACACAATTTATTCAACATTTTCAAAAAAGCCCCACCATGCGCCTTGACTTCACCGCCTTGTAAAGCGCCATAGGGCAACTTGAAAAAAGTCTGGCCTGTGCCTGTTCGCCTGCCACACTGGCCGACGCGGGTTTGCTGAGCAGTTGCGCAACTCGGTTATCCAGTGCTTTGATTTCAGCTATGAACTCAGCTGGAAAATGCTCAAGCGTTATCTGGAGGCCACACAAGCCAGCCCGGCGGCGCTGGACACCGCCAGCTTTCAAAACCTGATTTACGGATGGTTGCCACGCTCTCTGGCGTAAAGACAAGGATCGCGAAGTCCACAACTGAAGACTTCTTTGCGAGGGCGTCAATGGTCACCGACCCAAGATCAAAGGTGCCGACTCGCCAGAGAGTCGGGATGTGTCGCATGGTCCAAGTCTGCGTTCAGGGCTTCAGCCTGCGCGAGGCCCTCTGCTGAAGATGCAATGGAAACGGCTGGCTTTTCTTCGTTCACGAACTCCGATCCTTGATGCTTCAGCATGCAACGCATAGCGGCGGTAGCAGGGCGATTGATTGGCACAGGCGCCAAGCTACCCCATACGCCACTCGGCGTATTCCCCAATTTCCCGCTTCTCCCTAAAGTTCATCCATCGCGACGCAAAAGGCTTGTTTTCCCAGGCCCCATCCAGCGAGACGGAAACTTGTCAACCCCACCGGAGAAGCACTCATGCAACGTCGATTCACCCTCAAGGCGCTCACCGCCGCCGTCGCCCTGATCACCCTGTCTGCGCTGCCCGCGTACGCGGCGGAAGACACCATCAAGGTCGGTATCCTGCACAGCCTGTCGGGCACCATGGCGATTTCCGAGACCGTGCTGAAGGACACGGTGCTGATGGCGATTGACGAGATCAACGCCAAGGGCGGCGTGATGGGCAAGAAGCTGGAGCCCGTCGTCGTCGATCCGGCCTCCAATTGGCCGCTGTTTGCCGAAAAGACCAAGCAGCTGCTGGGCCAGGACAAGGTCGCCGTGATTCTTGGCTGCTGGACCTCGGTGTCGCGCAAGTCGGTGCTGCCGGTGGTGGAAGAAATGAACGGCCTGCTGTTCTACCCGGTGCAGTACGAGGGCGAAGAGCTGAGCAAGAACGTGTTCTACACCGGCGCGGCGCCCAACCAGCAAGCCATTCCTGCCGTCGATTACCTGATGAGCAAGGCCGGCGGCGGCGCCAAGCGCTGGGTGCTGCTGGGCACCGATTACGTGTACCCGCGCACCACCAACAAGATCCTGCGTGCCTACCTGAAATCGAAAGGTGTGAAAGACACCGACATCGACGAGAAATACACGCCGTTCGGCCATTCGGACTACCAGACCATCGTGGCCGACGTGAAGAAGTTCTCCCAGGGCGGCAAGACGGCGGTGGTCTCGACCATCAATGGCGACTCGAACGTTCCCTTCTACAAGGAACTGGGCAACGCCGGCCTGAAGGCCAAGGACGTGCCGGTTGTCGCCTTCTCGGTGGGGGAAGAGGAACTGCGCGGCGTGGACACGAAACCGCTGGTCGGCCACCTGGCGGCCTGGAACTATTTCATGTCGATCAAGAACCCGACCAACACCGAGTTCATCAACAAATGGTCGGCCTATGCCAAGGCCAAGGGCATTGCCGGTCACAAGGACAAGCCTTTGACCAACGACCCGATGGAGGCGACCTACATCGGCATCAACATGTGGAAGCAGGCGGTTGAAAAAGCCAAGTCCACCGACACCGACAAGGTGATTGCCGCCATGGCCGGCCAGACCTTCAGCGCACCGTCGGGCATCGTGTCCAAGATGGATGAGAAGAACCACCACCTGCACAAGTCGGTGTTCATTGGCGAGATCAAGGCCGACGGCCAGTTCAACGTGGTCTGGAAAACGCCCGGCCCGGTCAAGGCCAAGCCCTGGAGCCCGTACATCGAAGGCAACGACAAGAAGCCTGACGAGCCGGTCAAGGGCATGAGCGTCGCGAAGAAGTAAAGCTGATTCGGGGGCTTCCCGGCCCTCGACGTTTCAAGGAAGTTGCAGTCTGGGCGTGCCGCCACGGGCCGTGCCCGCCCAACCTACAGGTTTTTTCATGCCACTTCGACACCTATTCCTGATTGCTACGCTTTTCATAGCTGCTACCGCCCATGCCTTAAGCGAAGATGAGGTAAAAGGCATCACATTTGGCGATGTTGAAGCGCGCGTGACGGCGCTGAACAAGGCCGCGGCCGACGCAGATGAGAAAACTGTCGCCTTCATCCAGGCGCTGTCTGACGATGCCGTCAAAACGCGCGGCGACAAAGTGTTCGTCATCAAGGACGACAAGGCGCTGGACCCGCTCAGCGGCGCCGAAGTGCCCTTGCCGCCGGATGCCGAAGACGTGATCAACCCCAACTTTTTGCGCAGCGAGATGGACAACGCGCTGGCCGCGCTCAAGCTGCTGTCCAAAGACGAGACGACGCGCGCCGCTGCCATCAAGACATTGACCGGTGAGACTGACGAGGCGCGCCTGCCGCTGGAAACCGATGCCGATGTGAAAGTCGCGCTCAAGGCGGCGCTGGCCAGGGTGGAGGCTTCACTCGCCTGGGGCGACAAGCTGGGCGCGATGTTCAGCGGCATCAGCCTGGGCAGCATCCTGCTGCTGGTGGCGCTGGGGCTGGCGATCACCTACGGCCTGATGGGCGTCATCAACATGGCGCATGGCGAACTGATGATGATCGGCGCCTACGCCACCTATGTGGTGCAGGGCCTGTTCCAGAAATACCTGCCCGGTGCGTTCGACTGGTATCTGCTGGCCGCCGTGCCGGTGGCGTTCATGGCATCGGCGCTGATGGGCGCGGCGCTGGAGCGCAGTGTGATCCGTTTCCTTTATGGCCGGCCGCTGGAAACGCTGCTGGCCACCTGGGGCATCAGCCTGATGCTGCAGCAACTGGTGCGTTCCATCTTTGGTGCGCAAAACGTCGGCGTGGAAAACCCGGTCTGGATGAGCGGCGGCGTGCAGGTGCTGGGCAACCTGTCCTTGCCCTACAACCGGCTGGTCATCATTGCTTTTGCGGTAGCCGTGCTGCTCGGCGTGGCCTGGCTGATCAGCAAGACGCGGCTTGGCCTGTTCGTGCGCGGCGTGACGCAAAACCGGCCGATCGCGTCCTGCATGGGTGTGAACACGGCGCGCATCGACACCTATGCCTTTGCGCTGGGTTCCGGCATTGCCGGGCTGGCCGGTTGCGCGTTGAGCCAGGTCGGCAATGTGGGGCCGGACCTGGGGCAGGGCTATATCGTCGATGCCTTCATGGTTGTGGTGCTGGGCGGCGTCGGCCAATTGGCCGGAACGGTGTATGCGGCCATGGGGCTGGGCATTTTGAACAAATTCCTCGAAGGCTGGACCGGCGCCGTGCTGGCCAAGATTGCCGTGCTGGTGATCATCATTGTCTTTATCCAGAAGCGGCCCCAGGGCATCTTCGCCATGAAAGGCCGTTCGGCGGAGGCATAAGAACATGAGCACATCTTTTTCCACTATCACTGAATCCCTGCAGGCCGAAGCCGGTGTAGCGGCTTCGGGCGCTGTGACGGTTGCCCGCCCCTCACCCCCGCCCTCTCCCCAGAGGGGCGAGGGAGCAATGCGGGGGCGGGTTGCGTTGCCCGGCAAGGGGCCGCTACTCACCCGCAGCGGCTGGAGCGCTTTTGTCATTGCGCTGATCGTTATCTGCGCCGTGGCGCCGGTGCTCAACCTGTGGGTGCCTGAAGGCCATGCGCTGCACCTGAGCACCTACGCGGTGGCGCTGCTCGGCAAGATCATGTGCTACGCCATCGCGGCGCTGGCCATGGACCTGATCTGGGGCTACACCGGCATCTTGTCGCTCGGCCACGGGGTGTTTTTTGCGCTCGGCGGCTACACCATGGGCATGTATTTGATGCGCCAGATCGGCGCCGACGGCAACTACAAAACCAATCTGCCCGACTTCATGGTGTTCCTCGACTGGAAGGAACTGCCCTGGCACTGGACCTTCAGCGACAGCTTTGTCGCCACCTTGATCCTGATCGTCGCGGTGCCGGGCATGGTGGCCTTTGTGTTCGGCTACTTCGCCTTTCGTTCGCGCATCAAGGGCGTGTACTTTTCCATCATCACGCAGGCCATGACCTTTGCCGCGATGCTGCTGTTTTTCCGCAATGAAACCGGCTTTGGCGGCAACAACGGCTTCACCGATTTCAAGCGCATCCTGGACCTCCCGATTGCTACGCCGTCGATGCGCATGACGCTTTTCGTCATGACCGGGTTGACGCTGCTGGGTTTCTTTTTGTTCGCCAAATGGCTGGTCGGCAGCAAGTTTGGCCGCGTGCTGCAGGCGATCCGCGATGCCGAAACGCGCGTCATGTTCTCGGGCTACAGCCCGCTGGGCTACAAGCTGACGATCTGGGTGATCTCGGCCGTCATGTGCGGCGTGGCCGGCGCGCTGTACGTGCCGCAGGTCGGCATCATCAACCCGGGCGAAATGAGCCCGGCCAACTCGATTGAAATTGCCATTTGGGCAGCGGTCGGCGGCCGCGCCAGCCTGATCGGGCCGATTGTCGGCGCCTTCATCGTCAATGGCGCCAAGAGCTGGCTGACCGTGGCCTACCCCGAGTTCTGGCTGTACTTTTTGGGGGCCTTGTTCATCGGGGTGACGCTGTTTTTGCCCAACGGTGTCGTCGGGCTGGTGAAGAAACTGCGCAAGGGAGGCGAACAATGACCCCCGATCTGCTGGAAGAGGGCGCCCGCCGGGTTCAGGCACATGGTCCGCTGCTGGGCGGCGCGAACAATACCGAGTCTGGTGGGCGCAGCGCCAGCACCGGCCGCATCGCCACGCCGGGCGAGGTCGATGTGACGCATGGCCGCATCCTGTACCTGGAGGATGTCAGTGTTAGCTTCGACGGCTTCAAGGCCATCAACAAGCTGAGCCTGGACATCGCGCCGGGCGAGCTGCGCTGCATCATCGGGCCGAACGGCGCGGGCAAGACGACCCTGATGGACATCATCACCGGCAAGACCCGGCCCGATGAAGGCACGGTGTTCTTTGGCAGCACGATTGACCTGCTGCGCCACAAGGAAGCCGAGATTGCGCAGCTGGGCATTGGCCGCAAGTTCCAGAAACCAACGGTGTTCGAGCAGCTCACGGTGTTTGAAAATTTGGAACTGGCGCTCAAGACGCCCAAGGGTGTGAAGGCGTCGATGTTCTTCCGGCTCGATTCGGCGCAGTCTGACCGGCTGGCCGAGATGTTGGTGACGATTCACCTGGCGGGCAGTGTGAACCGGCTGGCGGGGAATTTGAGCCATGGGCAAAAGCAGTGGCTTGAAATTGGCATGCTCTTGATGCAGGACCCGAAGTTGCTGTTGCTCGACGAGCCTGTTGCCGGGATGACGGACGAGGAGACTGCCCGCACGGCGGAGTTGTTTTTGACGCTCAAGGGCAAGCATTCGCTGATGGTGGTCGAGCACGATATGGGCTTTATCCGCACGATTTCGGAGATCGTGACTGTGCTGTGCGATGGCTCTGTGTTGGCGCAGGGGACGCTGGACCAGGTGCAGGCGGATGAGCGGGTGATTGAGGTTTATCTTGGGCGGTGATCTGGGTTTCTTTATGAGTCAGCGCGTTCGATGCGTTTCGACGTTTCGAGGCCGGGAATCACCCGGCGGCGACTCACTTTCTTTTGCTTCGCCAAAAGAAAGTAAGCAAAGAAAAGGCGACCCGGCTGTCCGGGTCCCTTCGCTTCGCTTCGGGCAACCTGCGCTGCCCCGGAAAAACGGGGGTCGGCGCAAACTCGCTGCGCTCAAACAGCGCGCCGCCCTGATCCCGTTTTTCCGGGTCATCACAGGCCCGGCCAGAACGGGACAGGCGGGCATGAAAATCCAAACAGCCAAACAGCCAAACAGCCAAACAGCCAAACAGCCAAACAGCCAAACAGCCAAACAGCCAAACAGCCACAGCCTCCATATGCGAGCTATGAACGCTACTAATTCAATAGCTGCTTGCGCAATATCAGTATGCGCTAGAGGCACTTTTAATGTAAAAACGCCGGTATCCGAACCCGAATCCGCTCCTGCCAGTCCCGTTCTGACTGGGCCTGTGATGGGGAGTCAAAGCGGGATCAGGGCCGCGCGCTGTTTGAGCCGCAGGCGAGTTTGCGCGGACCCCCGCTTTGACTCCCCATCACAGGTTGCCCGAAGCGAAGGGAAGGGACCCAGGCAGCCGGGTCGCCTTTTCTTTGCTTACTTTCTTTTGGCGAAGCAAAAGAAAGTGAGTCGCCGCCGGGCTACCCCCGGCCAGCAGGCCTAAGCAAAGCCACACCCACTTCAAAATCGCCACAAGGACGCAGTCATGCTGACAGTCAAAAACATCAACCAATACTACGGCGGCGGCTCCCACATCCTGCGCGACGTGAGCCTCGAAGCGCATCCAGGAAAAGTCACCGTCCTGCTCGGCCGCAACGGCGTCGGCAAGACCACGCTGCTCAAATCCCTCATGGGCCTGGTCCCCATCAAGACCGGCACCATCGAATTCAACGGCCAGCAAATCCAGAAATACACCCCTTACGAACGGGCAAGGGCCGGTATCGGTTTCGTTCCCCAGGGCCGTGAAATCTTCGCCCGCCTGACCGTCGAGGAAAACCTGCGCATGGGCCTGGCCTACAAAAGCGCCGGCACACCGATCCCGACTGAATTGTTTGAACTGTTTCCAGTCCTCAAGCAGATGCTGAACCGCCGGGGCGGCGACCTGTCGGGCGGGCAGCAGCAGCAACTCGCCATTGCCCGCGCACTGGCCGCCAAGCCCAGGCTCCTGATCCTGGACGAGCCGACCGAAGGCATCCAGCCCAGCATCATCAAGGACATCGGCCGCGTGATCCGCATGCTGGCTGACCGGGGGGACATGGCGATTTTGCTGGTCGAGCAGTACTACGACTTTGCCGAGGAACTGGCCGATGACTACCGCGTCATGCAGCGAGGCGAGTTCATTGCCCGGGGGCTGGGCAAGGACATGCAGGCCGATGGCGTGCGCCAGCTGGTGGCAATCTGATGGCATTTTCGGAGCAATCCGATATGTCGCTGCTTTGCCTTGCCGTGCGGCAACCTGTTCTGCGGCTTCGCGCCCAATCTTGAATTGATCGACAAGCGCCATGAGGTGGTTCCGGGCGACACGGCAAGTGCCGGTTACTGGCAGGTGGACTGGCTGACCGGATAGCCATGACTTGCACGGCTTTCCTGCCAGGCACCAGGCAAAAGCGTCGGGCGGCTGGGGGATACTATCGGGTTATCCCCACAGGGCGCTTCCACGACGCGCTCGACTCGATGAAAGTCTTTCCCTTCTACCGGTCCGCTGGTGAAAGCCGTTCCGACGGCAATGTGCGCACCCTGCGGCTGGCCACGGCACTGGTGCTCGTCGTCGGGTTGGGCGCTACGGCGGCGGCCTTGCGCTGGCAGCAGCAGGACTTTCAGGCCCGGGCCAGGAACCGCTTCGAGCAGCAGGTCGAACGCATCGAAACCGACGTCAAACACCACCTCAACCTGCCCTTCACCGGCCTGAAAGGGGCTGCGGGCGTTTATGCGGCCAGCGTGTCGGTGGAGCGGGCCGAGTTCCGCGCCTTTGTCGAGTCGAGCAATGTCGGGATCGAATACCCCGGGATCCGCGGCTTTGGCTTTATCGAGTGGGTCAAGAGCGGCGCTGTGAACGCTTTTGTGCAGGCACAGCGGCGCGATGACAGCCCCGGTTTCACGGTAAAAAACCGGGGCACGGCGTCAGACCTGTACATCATCAAGTTTTTGGAGCCTGCCGCGCCCAACCAGGCCGCGCTGGGACTCAATCTGGCCGACGACCCGGTCCGGATGCAGGCAATCGAGCGCGCCATCACGACCGGCGAGGCAACGCTCAGCGGGCGCATCCAGCTGGTCCAGGATGACCGCCAGCGGCCTGCAGTTGCATTTCTCCTGCCGATCTACCGCCAGGGACTGCAGCCCGCCACGGTGGAGCAGCGACAAGCCCAATTGCTGGGCATTCTGGTCGCGCCTGTGGTGGTGGAGGAAATCATGGCCCAGGTCACTGCCAGGACCAGCGGCCAGACCCGCCTGGCGGTGTATGACAGCCTGACCGATTCAGGCGCGACGCCGGACAAGCTGTTGTTTGAACTCGGCGGCATTCCCGGCCTGGCCCATGACGCCAGGCCGATGTTCGAGACCTCGCGCGTCGTGCTCGTCGGCGGCCGGCCGCTGACGCTGCGCATGGGCACCACGGCAGCTTTTGAAGCCCAGCAGGGCACGCTGGCGCCCTGGCTGCTGGGCTTGTCAGGCAGCGCACTGAGCGGCCTGCTGGCCCTGATCATCTGGCTGCTGGGCAGTGGCCGGGCACGCGCCATGGCGCTGGCGCAGCGGATGACCGCTGACCTGGCGCACGAACGCCAGCGCCTGCACAACATCGTGGAAGGGACCAATGTGGGGACATGGGTCTGGCATGTGCAGACCGGAATGCTCCAGCTCGATGAGCGATGGGCGGCGATGATGGGTTATGACCTGGCGCAACTGGGCTCCCAGCAGATCAGCGACTGGCGAAACCGCGTCCCGCCTGACGAGGTGCAAGCGGTGACGGCTGCACTGAAACGGCATTTCCGGGGGGAAAGCCAGTATTTTGAATGCGAACACCGGATACGCCATCGCGACGGCCGCTGGATATGGGTGCTTGACCGGGGAAAGGTGTCGACCTGGACACCGGCGGGCAAACCGGACCTGATGTCCGGAACGCACATGGATATTTCCGACCGGCAGGCGACGCAAATGGCGCTTCGCACCAGCGAAGAAAACTTTCGCCAGTTGTTTGAAAGCAGCCTTCACGGCATTTTGCAGGCCATGCCGAACGGCTCGATCCAGTATGCCAATCCGGCGGCATGCCAGCTGTTCGGGCTGACCCAGGACGAGATCCGGCAGCGCGGGCGAGCGGGACTGGTGGACCGCCATGACTCTCGCTTCCACATCCTGGTCGCGCAGGCGATGCTGTCCGGCCAGGCCAGGGGCGAAGTCACCATGAACCGGGGCGACGGCTCACAGTTCGAATGCGAAATGTCACTGACCAACTACCTGACGCCAGGCGGCGAGGCGTGCAACAACCTGTTTTTGCGCGATGTGACCAAGCGCAAGCGGGCCGAGGCCGAGATCAACGCGC
This sequence comes from Polaromonas sp. CG9_12, assembly GCA_000751355.1. Classification (GTDB taxonomy): domain Bacteria; phylum Pseudomonadota; class Gammaproteobacteria; order Burkholderiales; family Burkholderiaceae_C; genus Polaromonas. The sequence continues at coordinate 3,114,377 of CCJP01000005.1, forward strand.
TGAACACGCAGCTCGAGGACAAGGTCAGGCAGCGCACCGCCGAGCTGGAGGCTGCCAACCAGGAACTGGAGGCTTTCTCTTATTCCGTGGCGCATGATTTGCGGGCGCCGTTGCGCTCAATCGACGGCTTCAGCCATCTGCTTGAAAAGACCATGGCCAATGAGACGGCGGAACGATCGCGGCATTACATGCATCGCATCCGCGCCGGGGTCAGGCAGATGGGCGAACTTACCGACGGCCTGCTGTCGCTGGCCCATGTGTCGCGGACCAGTTTGAAGAACGAAACCGTCAACCTTGGCGCCATGGCCGCAGCGGTGCTCCAAACCTGTGGCGAGCAGGACGTTGGACGGGTGGTGAAGGTCGATGTGCAAACCGGCCTGGTCACGGTCGGGGACCGCGCCCTGCTTCGGCAGGTAATGGAAAACCTGATTGGAAATGCCTGGAAGTTCACGGCCCATGCGGCTGTCCCGGAAATCTGGATCGGTCAACTGCCCGAAGACAGCCTGGGCATGAATACGTTCTACGTTCGTGACAACGGAGCCGGTTTTGACATGGCGTATGTCGAAAAGCTTTTTGGGACGTTTCAGCGCCTGCATTCGCCGGGAGAATTTCCAGGCACCGGCATCGGGCTGGCCACCACGCAGCGGATTGTGATTCGCCACGGTGGCAGGATCTGGGCGCAGGGTGCGGTGGGCGAGGGGGCGACTTTTTTCTTCAGCCTTCCTGCCAGGGTGGCCGAAGGCCTTGTCTAGCTTACTGCGCAGCGGCAGGCACTAGGGTCTCGCTCTGTCGCAGCACGCCGCCGCCGGCCACGCTGCCATCCAGCCGGGCCTGCGCTTCGACACGGGCTCGGCAGGCCGCCAGGTCGTCGCTTTCCTTGAAAACTTCGCAGCGCCGCATGGCGTTGGCGTTGTAGTCGCCACCATTGCGCAGCGTGCCGGCGCGTTTTTCCGCGTTTGCATTGTGCACTTCCTTGAGGCAGGCGGCCCTGTCCTGCTGGGTCTTGCCGCTGTTGCAGGCGGCCCGTTCGCTTTTGGCATTGCCCGAGGAATCCAGGCCGGTGGAGTCCAGCGGGGCGACCTGGGCGGTGGCCGCTGTCAAACCCAGCAAGGCGGTGATTCCAAGGTAGGTCATGCCCTTTCCCAGACGGTTGATACGCGAAGGCTCGCTGGAACGGGATTCAAGGGAGGTAAACATGACCGGTACTCCAGATAAAAATATATGCGGTAAGTATGAAAGCACAAGTCTTTGCAGCCTGACAGGAAATACGGCGGGCCGGGCGCGTGCAATACCGGGTTCAGTTGTAGGAGCTGTCTTTCAGCAAGACGCACGTGCGTCGCCTTGAGATTTCCACCTTCAAAGGTGTGTCTACATCGACCAGATGCGCGGCGTGGACGCCGGCTGCTGCCAGAAATGGCCGCGCCAGGCCTGCCAGACCTGCCGGAGTAATGCCATGGCGGGCTCGACCATCGGCGCCAGCACCCTGACGACGACGACCTGCGCGTCGGGGCTGGTGGCGCCTGCCGTGGCGCGCAAGGCATGCGCCTCAATGGCTTCCCGCGCTACCTCCAGCGCGGCCTGCCGGCGGTTTCGCTCCAGCTTGCTGCCCGTCACGAAGAAGATCGACGCCATGCAGCGGTGGCCCGCCATGCCCAGCGGACTGTTCAACAGCAGCGTGTCGCTGGCATTGATGCGCGCGCGTTCCAGCCACACGCCAGGCACTTCGATGTGCTGGCAAAAGTGGCCGTGTGCAAATGGCGCATTGGCTGCCGGCAGGCCGAAGGCTGTCACGTCCCAGCCGATCAGTTCGGCGCCGGGCGCGAGTTCCATCGTCAGGCGGTTTTCCGCCAGGCAGCCGCTGTAGCAGATCGCTTCGAGCGGCAGCCATTCCATGCGCGCGCCGGCCTGCAGCGACAAGCGGCTGCGTTGCAGCGCGGCTTCGCCGCTGGAGCGGTAAAAGCGCGTGGCGCCGGGCGTGGTGACCAGGCCATGCGCGCCCGGGCCGGCGCTGAAGGCCAGGTCCAGCGTGTCGCCGCCCACCAGCCCGCCGGGCGGATGGACGATGACGTTGTGGCAGATGCCGTCGCCCTCGGGGTACAGGCTTTGCAGGATGCGCAGCGGGCCGCTGTGGCGAAAATGGGCGACGGTTTTTTCAGCCTGTCGGGTGTAGTCGAGTGCCAGCGTTGCGTTCCATGTCATCGCAGCAGTTTAACGCGGCAGCCGACCGCAAAGCACTCGGCTTGCTATTAAATCAGTAGCTGATAATATCCATGGAGTGGGCGCAAGAGGCCTGTTTTGCTTGAAATTCCAGTCGGCGGCATGCCGTGGCGCTGGCCGTGGTTTCAGCGCCGGCCTGCCATGCAGCCGCCGGCCCGGGCCTCAGGGAAGCGCCAGCAGCTTGTCCTTCGCCTCGCTGATGCGCAGCGCCAGGTGGTCGAGGGCTTCTTGCACCTGATCGACCAGGACCAGGCACAGGTCGCCCGGCTGCAGGCGTGACAGCGCCTCGTCGATGGCGGCGAACTCGCCGCGCACCTCATCGATCCGCGCCGTGCGGCTGGCGCCCTGCAGGCCACTGCGCAGCAGCGCCATCACCTCGCCGTCGGCCCGGCCGCGCTGGGCGGCGTCCTGGTACAGGATCACCTCGTCGAATGCCGCGCCCAGAATGACCGTCTGGTCGGTGATGTCGCTGTCGCGCCGGTCGCCCGCGCCGCTGATGACCACGCTGCGGCGCTGGGCCGGTATGGCATTGACGGCCGCCACCAGCGCATGCATGGCGTCGGGGTTGTGGCCATAGTCGGCAATCACCGTGGCGCCGGCGTAATCCATCACGTTGAAGCGGCCGGGCGCATTGTGGCTGTCGGTGACGAAGCTGGCCAGGCCGCTTTTGATCGTGTCCCAGCTCAGGTTGACGGCCCAGGCCGCCGCCACGGCCGCCATGACGTTCTCGACCTGAAAGCCGATGGTGCCGCCGCGCGTCACCGGAATGCCTTGCAACGGGATGCGCTCGACGCGCGAGCCTTCGGCGGCCACCAGCATCGGGCCGTCAACAAACACCGTGCGCTTGCCCTGCGCGCGGTGCGTCGCCATGAGCGGGTTGTGTCGGTCGGCGGCAAAAAAGATCACCTTGCCGGGGCAGGCCCGGGCCATTCCGGTGACGATGGCGTCGGCCGCGTTGAGCACCGCGTAACCGGTGGGCGCGACGTTCTGCACGATCACGCGCTTGAGCACCGCCAGGTCTTCCACCGTGGTGATGTAGTTCAGCCCGAGGTGGTCGCCGCTGCCGATGTTGGTGACCACGGCAACTTCGCAGCGGTCAAACCCCAGGCCCTCGCGCAGCACGCCGCCGCGCGCGACTTCGAACACGGCAGCATCGACGTCAGGATGCATCAAGACGTTGCGGGCGCTTTTCGGGCCGCTGCAGTCGCCGCGGTCGGTCTGCCGGCCGTTGATATAGACGCCGTCGGTGTTCGTCATCCCGGTGCGCAGGCCATGTGCGGCCAGCAGGTGGGCGATCAGGCGCGTGGTGGTGGTCTTGCCGTTGGTGCCGGTCACGGCAATCACTGGAATGCGGCCGTTGTCGCCGGCAGGAAACAACTCGTCCACCATGGCCACGCCCACCGCCCGGCCCTTGCCGTACGAAGGCGACAGGTGCATGCGCAGGCCGGGCGCGGCATTGACCTCGACCACGCCGCCGTTTTGCGCTTCCAGCGGCCGCAGCATGCTCTCGCACACCACGTCGACGCCGCAGATGTCCAGGCCAATCATCTGCGCGGCTGTCACGGCGCAGGCGGCAACCTCCGGATGAACCTCGTCGGTCACATCGGTGGCGGTGCCGCCGGTGCTCAGGTTGGCATTGTTGCGCAGGATCACGCGCTGACCCTTGGCCGGAACCGATTCGGGGCTCAAGCCCTGCACATCGAGCCGGGCCACGGCAATCTCGTCAAAGCGGATTTTGGTCAGCGAGGTGGCATGGCCTTCGCCGCGCCGCGGGTCCTGGTTGACGATGTCGACCAGCGCGCGCACGGTGTGCCGGCCGTCGCCCACCACCTGCGGCGGCTCGCGCCGTGACGCGGCGACCAGTTTGTTGCCGACCACCAGCAGGCGAAAGTCGCAACCTGGCAGAAACCGCTCGACCATGACCTCGCCATGCTCGGCAGCGGCGCGGTAGGCCATGTCCAGGTGCTCGCGCGTCGTGACGTTGACCGTCACGCCCTTGCCCTGGTTGCCGTCCTGCGGCTTGAGCACCACGGGCAGGCCGATTTCCTGGGCCGCCGCCCAGGCGTCGTCCGGGCTGGCGGCCGGCCGGCCCAGCGGCACGGGAACGCCAGCGGCGCGCAGCAGCTTTTTGGTCAGGTCCTTGTCTTGCGCAATCGATTCGGCCACCGCGCTGGTGCTGTCGAGTTCGGCGGCCTGGATGCGGCGCTGGCGCGAGCCCCAGCCAAACTGCACCATGCTGCCTTTGGTCAGGCGCCGGTAGGGAATGCCGCGCGCCACGGCGGCATCGACAATCGCGCCGGTGCTCGGCCCCATGCGCTCGTCTTCATCCAGGTCGCGCAAGCGGCCAATGGCGGCCTGCCGGTCAAAAGAGCCGTCCTGCATGGCGGCATGCACCAGTGCCTGTGCCAGTTCAAACGCCAGCCGGCCTACGGCTTCTTCGCTGTACTCGACCACGACCTGGTAAGTGCCGGTTTCCAGCGTGGCAGAAGTTCGGCTGAAGGTGACAGGACAGCCGGCATCGGCTTGCAGCTCAAGCGCCACCGCTTCCAGCACATGCGCCAGCGACACCGGACCGGCATGGCCGGTGTCGCGCAGAATGCCGATGTCCGGAAACAGCGCACGCAGGCGTGATTCAAATCCCGTCAGGTTGTCGATGGAACTTTCGTCGGGGCTGCAGGCAACGATGGCTTCAAGGGCTGTGCGGCGGCTCCAGAGGTTGGGGCCGCGCAGGGCCCGGATACGGGAAACTTCCATCAGGCTGCCCTCCCGGCAGGTAGTGGGTTGGATTCAAATGCTTCAATGCCCGCGCCAATCAGGTTGAGCGGAATATCGAGCGCCCAGGCCGTGGCGACGGCGGCAAGCAGCGAAGGCTCGGAAATGCCGCTTTTTGCATGGCGCTTGCACCAGGCGCTGAGTTTGCCCAGCCCGGGCAGGAAAGTCTCGGCCCCGCCGGTGGCCAGCACCACCTGGTTCTGCCGCACGCACACCGCGCGGCCATTGCCGGCGCGGTGCGCGGCAATGGCCTCGACACCCGGGTCGCTGCTGTAGAAAATCACTTCGCCGTCGCAGAGCCGCTGCATCTCCACCACGCCGGCATCGGTGGCATTGAGCACCGCAGCGCCGCCCGGCAGCACCACATCGACCTGTGAGCGAATGACCTTGAACATCTGGGCTTCGTCAAAAATGTCGAATTCTGCCAGCCCGTCGGCGCCGCCCAGGTCGGTGACCACGCCGACCTGGCAGCGGTCGTAGGTCAGCCCGGTACGCAAGATGGTGTCGGCGCCGTTTTCAAAGACCGCCGCCTGCACTGCCCGGTTGATCAGCAGGCGCTGGCCGGCTTCCCAATGGGTGCTGTCAGCGCTTTCCACGCGGCGCTGGTCCAGGAACAGGCCATCCCGGCAGGCCAGGCCGGTGTAGCGGCCCGACAGGTGCAGCAGCCACGCCACCAGCCGCGCAATGTGCTGTGTGCCGCCCAGTCCGGCAATGCCAACAATGGGAATGCGGCCGTCGCTACCGTGGCTGCGGTGGTCCGGTGTTTCGGCATGGCGCGCAAACAGGTGGTCGCAGATGGCGCGGCCCACCGGACGGGGCGCGCCCTGCGCGGGCTTGAGGTGCATCAGCAGGCCGGGACCGGCGTTGACCTCGACGATCGCGCCGCCCTGGCTGTGCAGCGGGCGCGAGATGTCCTGGGCCACCACATCAATGCCGGCGATGTCCAGTCCCACCACCCGGGCAGCCAGCGAGACGATGTAATCGACCTCGGGATGCACCTCGTCAGTGCAGTCGATGGACACATTGCCGTTGCGCTGGATCAGCACCTCGCGGCCGGCTGCGGGAACGGCTTTGGGCGTCAAGCCCTGGCGCTGCAGTTCGAGCACGATGGCGCCGTCGGTGTCGGTGTCGATGCGGCTGAGCGGAAAATCCTCCCCCAGGCCGCGCCGGGGGTCGGTGTTGAGCTGTTCGTCGATCAGTTGCCTGACCGTCTGTTCTCCGTCGCCGGTGATCAACGCGATTTCTCCGCGCGCGGCGGCCACCACGCGCCCGCCCACGACCAGCAGCCGGTGTTCATGGCCACGCACATGGCGCTCGACCATCACCTCGCTGCCTTCGGGCTCGGCCACCGCGAAAGCCGCCAGCACTTCTTCGCGCGTGTTCAGCTCCAGCGACACGCCCCGGCCGTGGTTGGCGTCCGACGGCTTGACAACGACCGGCAGGCCGATGTCCTGCGCTGCGTCCCAGGCTTCTTCGGCGCTGTTCACGATCGTGCCTTCGGGCACTGGCACGCCGCAGCTGGCCAGCAGGCTTTTGGTCAGGTCCTTGTCGTGGGCAATGCTTTCGCCAATCGCGCTGGTCAGGTCGGTCTCGGCCGTCCAGATGCGCCGCTGGCTGGCGCCGTAGCCGAGCTGCACCAGGTTTCCGTCGTTCAGGCGGATGTGCGGAATGCCCCGCTCTGTCGCGGCGGCGACAATGGCCGCCGTGCTGGGGCCGAGGTAGCAGTCGTCGATCTGGTCGCGGATGGCCTGCACGGCGGCCTGTACGTCGGCGGCGCCATAGGGCAGGTGGTTGATGGCGGCCATCAGCAGCCGGTGGCCCTCGGCCAGCGCCGTGCGCGCCACCTGCTCGTCGCGCGCCCGGAACACCATGCGGTACACGCCGCGCTGCGAGGTGCTGCGCGTCTGGCCAAAGCCCGTGGGCATGTCGGCCAGGTTGAGCAGTTCGATCACCACATGCTCCAGCACATGGCCGGTCCAGGTGCCTTCGTTCAGACGCTGCAGGAAGCCGCCGCGTTCGCCGACGCCGCAGTGGTGCTCCAGAAGCGCTGGCAGCAGGCCGAGCAGCCGGTCGTTGAAGCCGGGCAGCAGGTTGCTCGGAAAGTCTTCCAGCGCGCCCAGATCCAGCCAGACTTCCAGCACCGACCGGTAGGTCCAGAGGTTGGGTCCGCGCAGGTAGTGGATGCGCAACAGTTTGATATCGTCCAGTTTGCTCATGGTTGGCAAATTTATTAAGGGCAACCGGCCGGGCCGGTGCAATGTTTTGATTCCGGTCCGGCGACATGCCGGCCAGGGTTGGGGAAGAGAATCGTGGTCAATGGGGCTGACCTCATTGTGACGCTTCACGAATTCGGGATTGCACGGGCCGGGCCTGCCATCGACCCATGGAGGTTAACCTCGCGGGCAAACAGGACGCTTGGGCGAAAATCCAGGCTTTCAATGACTTGTGCACCGCACCCGTTCGCTTGGGGGGTGTCAGACCTGCCATCGGCCACACGGTCATGACCGGAAAATGAATTCGAGACAACATGCAACATCAGCACCCCGTGGAAGATTCCAGTTCCGACGACCCGACACTCGCAGGGCTCGCTTCACAACTGGCAACCCAAGAGAACGTTTTGTGCACCCTGCTGGTTGACCTGGACTCGGCGCTGCATTTTGCTGCCGGCGCGCTGGTCCTGACGGACCGCCGCCTGCTCTCACGCAGCGCTGCCGGTAACTGGTCCAGCCTGTTTATGCAGAATCATGACGACGAACCCATCCAGAAGCTCGATTTGCGGCATTTTGACCATGCCGGTGTTGGAACACTGGAACTGCATGACGTTCAGGGCGAGCCTTCACGGCGCCTGGCCCTGTGGCGCTTCACCCTGGGTGCGAATCCGCAGGCGCTGCGCATGGTGCGGTTGTTTTCGCAGCAGCAGGCCCAGCGCCAGGCCAGCGCCGCCCGGCTCAAGGCAATTGAGCTGGACCGTGCGGGCCAGGCGCTTCCCCTGTGCCCCGAGTGCGATGCGCCGTTGCCGCCGGACAGCGACGAGTGCCCGGCCTGCGCCCGCGAGGTGCATGTGCCGCCCTCGACCTGGGTGTTGCTGCGGCTGTGGCGCTTCGCCCGGCCCTACCGCTGGCAACTGCTGTCCGGGTTTTTGCTGACGCTGGCCTCGACCGCCGCCACCCTGGTGCCGCCGTACCTGACGATTCCGCTGATGGACGATATCCTGATTCCGTTCCAGAACGGCCAGCAGATCGAGCCCGGCAAGGTCGGCTGGATTCTGGGGGCGCTGCTGGGCGCGGCGCTGCTGGGCTGGGCGCTGAACTGGGCGCGCACCTATCTGCTGGCGCTGGTGTCCGAGCGCATCGGTGCCGACCTGCGCACCGCCACCTTCGACCACCTGCTGGAGCTGTCGCTGGACTATTTCGGCGCCAAGCGAACGGGTGACCTGATGTCGCGCATTGGCTCGGAGACCGACCGCATCTGCGTGTTTTTGTCGCTGCACGCGCTGGACTTCGCCACCGACGTGCTGATGATCGGCATGACCGCCGCGATCCTGTTTTCCATCAACCCGTGGCTGGCGCTGGCCACCTTGCTGCCCTTGCCCTTCATCGGCTGGATGATCCATGTGGTGCGCGACAAGCTGCGCACCGGCTTTGAAAAGATCGATCGCGTCTGGTCGGACGTGACCAATGTGCTGGCCGACACCATTCCCGGCATCCGCGTGGTCAAGGCCTTTGCGCAGGAAAAACGCGAGGCCGAGCGCTTTCGCGTTGTCAACCAGCACAACCTGGCGGTCAACGACCGGCTGAACAAGGTCTGGTCGCTGTTCACGCCCACGGTGTCGCTGCTGACCGAAATGGGCCTGCTGGTGGTCTGGGCCTTTGGCATCTGGCTGATGTCGAGGCAAGAGATCACCGTCGGCGTGCTGACCGCCTTCATTGCCTATATCGGCCGTTTCTATGGCCGGCTTGATTCGATGAGCCGCATCGTCTCGGTAACGCAAAAGGCGGCGGCCGGCGCCAAGCGGATTTTCGACATCCTCGACCATGTGTCCAATGTGCCCGAGCCGGCGCAGCCGGTGAAGATCGACCGGCTGGCCGGCCGCATCGAGATGAAGGGCCTGGGCTTTCGCTACGGCAACCGGTCGGTGATTCGCGGCCTCGACCTGGAAATAAAACCTGGCGAGATGATCGGCCTGGTCGGCCACAGCGGCTCGGGTAAAAGCACGCTGGTCAATTTGCTGTGCCGCTTCTACGACGTGACCGACGGCAGCATCCAGGTCGATGGCACCGACATCCGGCGCTTTGCCGTGGCCGACTACCGGCGCCACATCGGGCTGGTGCTGCAGGAGCCTTTTTTGTTTTTCGGCACGATTGCCGAGAACATTGCCTACGGCAAGCCCGGCGCCACGCGCGCCGAGATCGTTGCCGCCGCGCGCGCGGCCCACGCGCATGAGTTCATCCTGCGGCTGCCGCAGGCCTACGACTCGCTGGTCGGCGAGCGCGGCCAGGGCCTGTCGGGTGGCGAGCGCCAGCGCATCTCGATTGCGCGCGCGCTGCTGATCGACCCGCGCATCCTGATCCTGGACGAAGCCACCTCGTCGGTTGATACCGAGACCGAAAAGGAAATCCAGAAGGCGCTGGACAACCTGGTGCAGGGCCGCACGACGATTGCGATTGCGCACCGCCTGTCCACGCTGCGCAAGGCCGACCGCCTGGTGGTGATGGACCGGGGGCAGGTGGTCGAAGTCGGCCCGCATGACGAACTGATGGCCAAACAGGGCCACTACTGGCGGCTGTACGAAGCGCAGTCGCGCCAGGTGGATGACAAGGGCGATGACAGCAGTGCCGCCGAAAGCCGCCGTGGCAGCAGTGTGGCCATTGCAATTTCGCAGCTGGAGCATACCGCCCAGCGGGCAGGCACCACCCCTTCCTGAGCCAAGGACCGATCATGACCAATTTCACGTTCACCCCGCAATTCCAGCTATACCGCGAAGCTTCAGGGCGGCTGCATTTTGTCGATGCCCACGGCCAGACGCACACGGGCGTCGTGCCGGTGCGTGCCTTTCCGCTGGCCGCGCCCGAGGAAGGCATTTCACTGGTCAGCACCCAAGGCCATGAATTGGTCTGGATCGAGCAGCTGTCAGAATTGCCGACCGCCGTGCGGCGGCTGCTGCATGAAGAACTCACGCTGCGCGACTTCGTTCCCGAGGTCAGGCGGCTGGTGAGCGTGTCGTCGTTCGGCACGCCCAGTACCTGGACGGTGGAAACCGACCGGGGCCACACGTCCTTTGTGCTCAAGGGCGAAGAAGACATTCGCCGGCTGCAAGGCGGCGAACTGCTGATCGCCGCCAGCGAAGGCGTTCAGTACCGCATTGCCGACATGGCGGCGCTGGACAAGGCGTCGCGCCGGTTACTGGAGCGGTTTTTATGAGGAAACATGGCTTTGCGCAAGCGTGGATTGCGCAGGCAGCTACTGAAACGATAGCAGATTTGGAATCTGCAATGTCGTGGGGGCTGGGCTTTTATGGCCTCAGCCCTGCGAGCCGCGGTGCGCCCAGCCGGTGGTGTGCTTTTCAATGAAGCTGAACAGCTCGTACATCACCATCGCCATGGCGCCCACCACCATCAGCCCGGCAAAGGCCAGGCCCATCTGCATCGACGAGCCGGCCGAGATCAACAGGTAGCCGATGCCTTCGTTGGCGGCGGTCATTTCCGACACCGTGGTGCCGACAAAGGCGAGCGTGATCGCCACCTTGAGCGAGCCGTAAAAGTAGGGCATCGAGCGCGGCAGGCCGACCTTGACCAGCACGTCCCAGCGCCTGGCGCCCAGCACGCGCAACACGTCTTCGAGTTCAGGCTCCAGCGTCGCCAGGCCGGTGGCGATGTTCACCATGATCGGGAAAAACGAGATCAAAAATGCCGTCAGAATGGCCGGGCCGGCGCCAATGCCGAACCAGACCACCAGGATCGGCACGAACGCCGCCTTGGGCAGCGCGTTGAACGCCGTCATCAGCGGATACAGCGCGGCATACGCCAGGCGCGAGCTGCCGACCAGGAAGCCCAGCAGCACGCCCACCACGATCGCCAGGCCGAAACCGGCCATCGTCACCCAGTAGGTGCGCCAGGCATGGCCAGCAATCAAGCCCTTGTACTCCACCAGCTGCGTCCAGATGCGCCAGGGGCTGGGAAAGATGAATTCGGAAATGGCGAAGGCCGAGCAGATGACCTGCCACAGCACGATCACGGTGGCCAGCAGCAGCCAGGGCGACCAGCGTTCAATGGTTTTGTTGTGCATGAAAGCCTTGGCAAAAAAGCAGAAAAGAAAAAGTGCCGCTGCTCAGGCGCTGGCGACAGCGGCCGGCTTGCGGAAAGCGCCAATGTGGCCGCGCAGCTCCAGCACGATGTCGGCGAATTCCTGGGTGTAGGTCAGTTCCAGCTCCCGCGGGCGCGGCAGGTCGATCTCGCGCTTGACGACAAAGCGGCCCGGGCTGCGGCTCATCACATACACCGTGTCCGCCAGGAACACCGACTCGCGCAAATCGTGCGTGACCAGGATCACGTTGAAGCGCTGCTCGGTCCACAGGTCGCGCAGGATGCACCAGAGTTCCTCGCGCGTGAAGGCGTCAAGCGCGCCGAAGGGCTCGTCGAGCAGCAGCATCTTCGGCTTGTGAATCAAGGCCCGGCAGATGCTGGCGCGCTGCTGCATGCCGCCCGACAGCTGCCACGGAAACTTGTCCTCGTAGCCGGCCAGGCCGACCTTTTGCAGCAGCCGGCGCGCGCGCTCCTCGTATTCCTTGCGCTTGTGCTTGAACTGGCTGCGGTAGGGCTCGACGATCTCCAGCGGCAGCAGCACGTTGTCCACCGTGGTGCGCCAGGGCAGCAGCGACGGCGCCTGAAACGCCATGCCCGAGATCATCAAAGGCCCGGTCACGGGCTGGCCGTCGATGCGGATCTTGCCCATCGACGGCATCTTCAACCCCGTTGCCAGCTTCATGAAGGTCGACTTGCCGCAGCCCGACGGCCCGACGATGGCAATGAACTCGCCCGAGCGCACCTTCAAATCGATTGCTTCCACCGCAAAATTGTTGGCTTTGAGCAGCTCGTCGTTGTAGGCCAGCCAGACATCCTGGAAATCGACAAACCAGGGGGGTTCGGTTTCTTGCATGGGTTTTGGTATCAGAAAGTGCGCTTGCGCTTGTCCTGCAAGCGCAACCAGCTATTAAAAACAGAGCGATCGATTATTTGGGCAGCACGTTCAGCTCAGCCTTGGTGGGCAGGAATGCGCCGTTCCAGACCGCCTCGGGGTTTACGCGCGTCTTGGTGTTGAAGGCGTCGGACACCTGGGACGCCATCAGCGACAGGCGCGGGCCATTCACCTGGCCGAAGCCCTCGGCGCGGGCGTTCGGGCTGTTGATGGCACTGTCAATCGCCATTTTCAGGCGCCGGGTTTCCAGTTCCGGGTTGACGATGCCGTCGCGCGCCTTGACATCGGCAATCGCTGCGGCCGGGTTGGCGATCACGTCCTGGGCGCCTTTGGCAAAGGCGACCAGGAAGGCCTTGACCACCGCCGGATTCTCCTTGATCATTTTCGGCGACGCAATGATGACGTTGCCGTACAGTTTCACGCCGTAGTCGGGGTAGGGCAGCACCACCACGTCGGCGGCCTTGACGCCGCGCGCCTCCAGGTTCAGCAGCGAGGTGAAGGTAAAGCCGGTGATCGCGTCGATGTCGCCGCGAATCAGCATGGTTTCGCGCAGCGCCGGGTCCATCGCCGTCCAGGTCACATTGCTGATGGCGTTGGCCTTGGCAAAGATTGGAAAGGCGCGGCGGCCGGCGTCGAACACCGGCGCGCCGAGCTTCTTGCCGCTCAGGTCGGCAGGGGTCTTGATGCCGGATTTTTTCAGCACCATGACCGAGGCCGGCGTGTCGTTGTAGACCATCATCACCGCCACCGGCTTGTTCGGCGCGTCAGCGTTGTTCGCATGGAATTCCATCAGCGCGGCCATGTCGGCAAAGCCCATGTCGTAGGCGCCCGATGCCACGCGGGTCACGGTGCCGCCCGAGCCGTTGCCGGCATCGATCGTCACGTCGAGCTTGGCGTCCTTGAAGTAGCCCTTGGCCGCCGGCGTCAGGAACAGGGCCGATGGGCCTTCAAAACGCCAGTCGAGCTGGAACTTGATGGGCGTGTTCTGGGCCTGGGCGGCGGGGGTGGCGGCAAGCACGGCAGGGCTCAACGCCGTGACGAGGAAAGGACGCAATTGCATGGAGTGCCTTGGGAATGAAAAATATTGATCCCAAGGCCATGCAATGACTGTGCCAATGGCCGCGCTGGCTGTGCGCCGGCCTGTCAGCCCGCAGCCCCGGGCCTGCGCCTGATCCAGGCGCAGGCCCGGCGGCTCTCAGCGCGCCGCGCCCGCGTTGGCCACCGCCAGCGCCGTCATGTTCAGGATACGCCGCACCGTGGCCGAGGGCGTCATGACATGCACCGTGGCGGCCGCGCCCAGCAGGATGGGGCCGATGGTGATGCCTTCGCCGCCGGTGACTTTCAGCACGTTGAACAAAATGTTGGCCGCGTCCAGGTTGGGGCAGATCAGGATGTTGGCCTCGCCGGTCAGCGTGGTGTCCATCAGCGCATTGCGGCGAATGGTTTCGGACAGGGCGGCATCGCCGTGCATTTCGCCGTCGCATTCCACGTCCGGCGCCATTTTTGCAAACAGCTCGCGGGCGCGCCGCATCTTCAGCGCGGAAGACCGCTTGGACGAGCCGTAATTCGAATGCGACAAAAAGGCCACCTTGGGCGGAAGGCCGAAGCGGCGCACTTCCTCGGCAGCCATCAGCGCAATGCTGGCGAGCTGCGCGGCGCTCGGGTCTTCGTTGACGAAGGTGTCGGCGATGAACAGCGTGTGCTTGGGCAGCATCAGCGCATTGACCGTGGCAAAACCGGGCGCGCCGTCTTTCAGGCCGATGATGTCGCGGATATGGTCCAGGTGCACGTCGAAGCGACCGTGCAGGCCGCACAGCATGGCGTCGGCGTCGCCCAGGTGAACCATCAGCGCGCCAATGCTGGTGGTCGAGCGGCGCACCGCGGCCTTGGCGGCTTCGGGGCTGATACCTTCGCGGCCCAGCAGCCGGTGGTAGGTTTCCCAGTACTGGCGAAAGCGCGAATCGTCCTCGGGGTTGACGCATTCGACATCCTGGTCCAGCCGCATCCGCAGTCCGGCTTTCAGGATGCGCGCCTCGATCACGGCCGGGCGGCCGATCAGGATCGGCGTGGCGATGCCGTCGTCGAGCGCCAACTGGGCGGCGCGCAGCACGCGCTCGTCCTCGCCTTCGGCATAGGCCACGCGCTTGGCGGTGGCGGCGCGGGCGGCGCCGAACACCGGGCGCATCAGCATGCCGGTGGAATAGACAAAGCGGCTCAGGCTCTGGCGGTAGGCGTCCATGTCCTGGATCGGCCGCGTGGCCACGCCCGAGGCCTCGGCCGCCTTGGCCACCGCCGGGGCGATGCGCAAGATCAGGCGCGAGTCGAACGGCGTCGGGATCAGGTAGTCGGGGCCGAAGGACAGCTCCTGACCGGCATAGGCCCTGGCCACTTCCTCGCTGATGTCGGCCTTGGCCAGGTTGGCGATCTCGCGCACGCAGGCGAGCTTCATTTCCTCGGTGATCTTGCTTGCGCCGCAGTCGAGCGCACCGCGAAAGATGTAGGGAAAGCACAGCACGTTGTTGACCTGGTTCGGGTAGTCCGAGCGGCCGGTGGCGATGATGCAGTCGGGCCGCACTTCCTTGGCCAGCTCGGGCCGGATTTCAGGCTCCGGATTGGCCAGCGCCAGGATGATCGGGCTCTTGGCCATGGTGATGACCATGTCCTGCGTCAACACGCCCGGCGCCGAGCAGCCCAGGAACACGTCGGCGCCGTTGACCGCGTCGGCCATCGTGCGCTCGGCACCGGTTTGTGCGTAACGGGCTTTCGACTCGTCAAAACCGCCGGGCCGGCCTTCGTAGATCACGCCCTTGGAGTCGCAGACATAGATGTTCTCGACGCGCACGCCCAGACCAACCATCACGTCCAGGCAGGCGAGGGCGGCGGCGCCCGCGCCCGAGACGGCGACGCGCACGTTGCCAATCTCCTTGCCCACCAGCTCCAGCCCGTTGAGCAGAGCGGCCGACGAGATGATGGCGGTGCCGTGCTGGTCGTCGTGGAACACCGGAATGTTCATGCGCTCGCGCAGCTTTTTCTCGATGTAGAAACACTCGGGCGCCTTGATGTCTTCCAGGTTGATGCCGCCCAGCGTCGGCTCCATGGCGGCAATGATCTCGACCAGCTTGTCCGGGTCGTTCTCGGCCAGTTCAATGTCGAACACGTCGATGCCGGCGAATTTCTTGAACAGGCAGCCCTTGCCTTCCATCACCGGTTTGGCGGCCAGCGGTCCGATGTTGCCCAGGCCCAGCACGGCCGTGCCGTTGGTGATCACGCCGACCAGGTTGCCGCGCGAGGTGAAGTCGTGCGCCAGCAACGGGTCGGCCTGGATGTCCAGGCAGGGGTAGGCGACGCCGGGCGAATAGGCCAGCGACAGGTCGCGCTGATTCGACAGGGGTTTGGTGGCATTGACCGAAATCTTGCCGCGCGTGGGCAGGCGGTGGTAGTCGCGCGCGGCTTCGCGCAGGGCCACTTCAGCCGGGGAAAGGGCTTTGTCCATGGAGTCTCCTGATTTTTTGTTGAACACGTACAGAGAAAAGCAAAGGGTACTGCAAATGCGCGCAACTTGATGCTGAACTGCTGCGGGTTTTGCCTGGAGACGGTCCAACGAGGTTTGTTTTTGCAGTGCAGGCCGGGCGCTGGAGTGTGTGCGGACCGGTCATGCCACTGTCATCGGCCGAGGCGACAATCCGGCGATTCGCAACTTTTTTCGCGCAACCATGCCTGTTGATTCAAAAGCCGTCTTGCGCCGTCGCCAGGCGCTGACGCTGTCAGCCGCCGCAGTGGCCAGCCTCTGGATGCCGGCCGCGCTGGCGCAAGGGCCGTCCACACCGTCGGCGGTGTATCCGGAACGCGCCGTCCGGATCGTCGTGCCCTTTGCCCCTGGCGCAGGCACCGATGCAATGGCGCGCCTGGTGGCGCAAAAGCTTGCAGAAGTCATGAACGCGACCTTTGTCGTGGACAACCGCGCAGGCGCCTCCGGGGCCATCGGTACGCAATACGTGGCGCAGGCCCCGGCCGATGGCTACACGCTGCTGCTGGCAGCGTCGCCCTTCACCACCGTGGCTGCGTCGGTACCCGGCGCCCACTACGACCCGCTGCGCCAGTTCATGCCGGTCGGCATGATCGCCACCGGTCCGCTGGTCTGGGCGGCCAACACCGCGTTGCCGGCCAGCAGCATGCCCGAGCTGATCGCGCTGGCCCGGCGGCAACCCGGGGTGCTCAATGACGGCTCGGCCGGCGCTGGTGGCGTGAACCACCTGGTGCTCGAACTGCTCAAGGCCCGCACAGGCACCTTCATCACGCACATTCCCTACCGTGGCGTGGCACCGGCGACGATGGACATGATCGGCGGGCAGATCCAGCTGGTCACCGGCACCATTCCGGCCTTGCTGCCATTTATCAAGAACGGCAGCATCAAGCCGCTGGCGGTGACCAGTGCCAAACGCTCCAGCGCGCTGCCCGACGTGCCCAGCATGGCCGAAGCTGGCCTGCCGGGCATTGACGTGGTGAACTACTTTGCCCTGGTGGCCCCGGCCGGCACCCCGCCCGCCATCGTCAACAGCCTGAATGCGGCGATCAACAAGGTCGTGGCGCTGCCCGAGGTGCTGGCCCGCTTCAAGACCGATCCGGTCGAAGCCGCGCCCGGCTCACCCGCGCTGCTCGGCCACTTCATCGAAGCCGATTTCCGCGCCTGGCGCAACGTCGTGAAGACGCAGAACCTGAAGATCGAATAGCCTGCGGATTTGCAGGTAAAGCGGCAACAGCGGCCTGTTGCGCCAAGTGCGCGAAGTCAAACCACTCAATTTAGAGAATCACACAAAACGACAAGTGCGGCGTCGTCACATCCCCACCAGCAGTGGCCCTTTGGAGGGCAGCGCGGTACGCTAAGCGACAAGCGTGGAGGCGAGACGCTCCAGCCAGCAGGGGCCGCGGAACTGGCTTTGCCAGGCCGCAGGCGCAGCGGCCCCCTCGGGGGGCAGGAAGCTACACGCAGTGAGCGACCGTGGGGGCAACAGTCAGTCCTGCCCTTCGGTCAGCGTGTCGAGCTGGAACTTGCCGCTCTTGTGCCACAGCCAGGTGTCGGTGTAGACCACCTTGCCCAGCCGGACCGGCGCCGGGAAGGGCGAGGCCTGCCGGATGGTGCGTTCGATTTTCGCCATCACTTCGGGCGCATGGCGCGGCGCCCGCATCCAGTCCAGCCGGGTCACGCGGCCGACCCGGTCGATTTCGACATTCATCACCCCCACGGCGTAGAGCAGGGGCGGCAGCCTGCCCTTGTAGATGCGATCGGCATTCAGCCCGTACAGGTGGGTGGCGCCATCTTCCCGGTAGGCCCGGGGCGATGTCGCCGAGGAATTCCGGGCCGAGCCCCGGGTGGCGGGCACCGGGCCGACGACACCGGGCGGCTGGACCGGCGCTGAACCGGGGACGGTCGGAGGCGCCATCTTGCAGGCGCTGGCCATCAGTGCGGCGGCGCCTGACAGCCAACTGAGCAGCCAGAATCGGCGGGGTTTGGATTCAGACATGGGCATATCTTGGTAAGGTGATTCGGACCGGACCGGAACCGGCAAGGTGCATCATGCACAGTGGCGCCGGCGACCGGGCCGCAGGGCGCCCAGCGCCTCAGGGCTGTATTGGGCACCGGTGTTGCTGTTTTTCATTCGCATGGTTTTCATTTCAAGACGCTTCATTCATGATTCTCAGCCATTCCGTGCATTGTGCCGAACACTTTTTTGCAGGGCTGGCCCAGCAGCCTGCGGTGCTGGTGCGGGTCGTGTCGACCCGGGGCTCGGTGCCGCGCGAAGCAGGCGCCTGGATGGGCGTGTTTGCCGATGCGGTGGTCGGCACGATTGGCGGCGGCCACCTGGAATTCGAGGCCATGGCGCGGGCGCGGACGCTGCTGGCGGCATGCAGCGAGTTCTCCGTCCCGGAAAACGCCGCTGCCCTGCGGCTGCGGTTCGCCCTTGGGCCTTCGCTGGGCCAGTGCTGCGGCGGCGTGGTGCAGCTGGCGTTTGAACGCGTCAGCGCCAGCGACCTGCCGGCGCTGGCGTCAACCCTGGCCAGCCCCTTGACACCGGTGGCGCTGTTCGGCGGCGGCCATGTCGGCCATGCGCTGGTCCGGGTGCTGGTGCCGCTGCCGTTCAGGCTCAGCTGGATCGACAGCCGCGACGGCGTTTTTCCGCAGGACCTGCCGGCGCGCGTGGTCTGCGAGCATTCCGAGCCGGTGCAGTCGGCCGTCTCCGGCCTGGCGCCGCAGTCGCGCGTGCTCGTCATGAGCTTCAGCCATGCCGAGGACCTGGAAATCGTCGCCAGCTGCCTGTTGCGCCAGCGCGAGAAAGCCGACCTGCCGTTTGTCGGCCTGATTGGCAGCAAGACCAAGTGGGCGGCCTTTCGCCGCCGTCTGGAAGCGCGCGGCTTCAGCCCGGCCGAACTGGCGCACATCACCTGCCCGATCGGCGTTCCGGGCATCACGGGCAAGGAGCCTGAGGTGATTGCGGTGTCGGTGGCGGCGCAGTTGTTGCAGATGCCTGGCGGGCCTTCGGGCAGTGCATGACGGGTGTATGCTATGCAATTAATAGCTGCTTTGGTAAGCAACACCTGCCCGAAAGCACTGTTTGGTCATGAAAAACGCAAGCATTCGGCATGCCAGGCCTGCTGC
The DNA here is from genome assembly GCA_000751355.1 of Polaromonas sp. CG9_12. Lineage (GTDB taxonomy): Bacteria > Pseudomonadota > Gammaproteobacteria > Burkholderiales > Burkholderiaceae_C > Polaromonas. The sequence continues at coordinate 3,133,215 of CCJP01000005.1, forward strand.
CTTTGCGCCGTCACTGCGCCGCCGACTTTGACAACACGTTCAGCACCACGACGCTGGCAATCATCAGCCCCATGCCCAGCAGCCCGGGCAGGTCGATGGTCTGCCGGTAGACCATGAAGCTGGCAATGGTGATCAGCACCATGCCCAGCCCCGACCAGATGGCGCAGGCAATGCCCGTCGGCATGGACCGCTGGGTAATGCTCAAAAAATAAAAGGCAATGGCATCACCGGCCACGGCCAGCGCCGAAGGCAGCACGCGCGTGAAGCTGTCGCTGGCTTTCAAGACGGTGGTGGCGATCACTTCGGCAAACAATGGCAATGCCCGGGGCAAGACAAGCACCCATGCGCCGCGCTTTCAGAATGTTCAAAGAGAAACGACCATTTGAGGGGTGCGCTGCGCGGCACAATCCGGGCTGGAGGCACCCATTTCATGACCACACCATCGTTTCATTCGCTTTCCGACGTGCACGCCCAGCCGCGTCGGTTTCTCGACCACCTGTTCCAGGCCGCTGTCACCCGCGCCCTGCCGCTGGCCAACACTGCCCGGTTTTTGCCGGAGCCGCCCACGCCCGGGAGCGGCGGCCGCACCGTCGTGATCGGCGCGGGTAAGGCCGGCGGGGCGATGGCGCAGGCCGTTGAAGCGCACTGGCCGGCGGATGCGCCGCTCGAAGGCCTGGTCGTGACACGCTACCACCATGTGCCGCCGCGCCCCGACGGCGTGCCGCAGCGCATTGAAGTGGTGCAAGCGTCCCATCCCGTGCCCGACGAAGCCGGGCAGGCGGCGGCGCAGCGCATCCTGGCGATGGTCCAGGGCTTGACCGAAAACGACCTGGTGCTGTGCCTGATCTCGGGCGGCGGCTCGTCGCTGCTGACCCTGCCGGCCGAAGGCCTGAGCCTGCAGGAAAAGCAGGGCATCAACAAGGCATTGCTGAACAGCGGCGCCAATATCAGCGAGATGAACTGCGTTCGCAAGCACCTCTCGCGCATCAAGGGTGGCCGGCTGGCGGCCGCCTGCGCACCGGCGCGCGTCGTCACGCTGACCATCAGCGACGTGCCGGGTGACGACCCCTCGATCATTGCCAGCGGCCCGACCGTACCCGACGCCAGCAGTTGCGCCGAGGCCGTCGCCATCCTGCAGCGCTACGGTATCGCGGTGCCCGGCAACATCAGAGACCAGCTGGAGCAAGGCGCGTTGGAAACGCCCAAGCCCGGCGATGCGGTGTTTGACGGCCATGAAGTCCACCTGATTGCCACGCCGCAGCAAAGCCTGGAGGCGGCGGCCGAAGCCGCCCGGGCGTCCGGACTGGCCGCTTACATCCTGAGCGATGAAATGGAAGGCGAGTCGCGCGAAGTCGGCAAGGTGCATGCCGCGCTGGCCCGCGCCGTGGCCATGAAGAACCAGCCGTTTCAAAAACCCTGCGTGATTTTGAGCGGCGGTGAAACGACCGTCACCATCCGCAAGCAGCTGCCCGCCACCCCCCGGGGGCGCGGCGGGCGCGCCGGCGAGTTCTGCATGGGACTGGCGCTGGGCCTGCAGGGCCAGCCGGGCGTGTATGCGCTGGCGGCCGACACCGACGGCATTGACGGCGTTGAAGACAATGCCGGTGCGTTCGTCGCGCCCGACACCTTGGCGCGCGCGATGGCAACCGGCATGAAGCTGGACCAGTTCCTGGACCGCAACGACGCCTACGGCTACTTTGACCGGCTGGGTGATCTGGTTGTCAGCGGGCCGACCTACACCAATGTCAATGATTTCCGGGCGCTGTTGATTCTGTAATCCAACTGCGCATGGGCTGGTCGGCCATCCATCGCCCATGATGTGCCGGATCCTTGATCCGCTTGCCAAAGCGCGCCGTGTCCTCATGCGCCCTAGAGCCGAATTCGGCGGGCGTCAGCAGCGTGACTTCGCCATCCAGCCCGGCAATGCGTTCTTTGACGGCTTGGATGATCAGGATATTGTTGTGATCTCGCTGTCCAACCGGGTCGTGCATGAAATCTGCTTGGCCGTCGAGAAAATCCTGCAGGAAGGGCGCCCCGCCCCGGCAGGGCACATGCACCGAATGGGTCTGCGTCATGTCCTTGAGGACCTCGCCGGCCATCGCGCCGCCTGCGCCAGCTCATCATTAAGCTGTTTTCGGGGAATCCCGCAACCGACAAAATCCAGCACGGCAGGATGGCTTTTCAGTGGTCCCCGATACGGACCTGACCAGGCATCTACCATTTTGGGTATCAACTGCAGGAGCCCCGCAATGAAACCCTGGTTAGCCGCCGCCCTGATCACCGCCCTGCTGGCCGGATGCGCCACAGCGCCGTCTGGCTCGAATGCCAACGCCAATCCCGATGGCAATACCGCTTATCCGGTCGTGACGCAGGACGCCAATGGCGTTCCGGTCGAAGTGGTGCCGCGCCGCGTGCCACGCGTTGGCTTGGGCATCGGCCTGGGAAGTTGGGGTAGCGGCGTGGGCATCGGCTTGGGCTTTTGAGCTGCCCTTGCAGGACTCAGGGTTTTCACTTCGCGGCCGCCCATGAAAAAGGGAGGGCTTGGCCGTCCCTTGGGTGAAGCATGGGTTTAGGCTTATTCGATGGTCGCGCCCGAGGCCTGCACGATGCCCTTCCACTTCAGGTAGTCGGCCTTGAGCAGGGTGGAAAACTGCTCGGGCGTCATGCTCTGCGTCTCGGCGCCCTGGGCATTGATGGCGGCCTTGATGTCGGGCATGGATAGCAGCCTGTTGACCTCGGCGTTGACGGTGGCGACCATTTCCCTGGGCGTGCCGGCCGGCATGAACAGGCCATACCAGGTGCTCACATCGAAGTCCTTGAAACCCAGTTCGGCCACTGTGGGCACATCGGTCAGCGAGGTGCTGCGCCGTGCCGAGGTCACCGCCAGTGCGCGCAGCTTGCCGGCCTTGATCTGGCCCATGGCCGACGGCAGCGACGACACCATCAGGTCCACATTGCCGGCCAGCACGTCCATCATGGCGGGGTTGGAACCCTTATAAGGAATATGGCGCAGCTTGATGCCGGCGGCGGTATTGAAGATTTCGCCAGCCAGGTGAATGGTGGTGCCGTTGCCGGGCGAGCCATAGGTGATCTGGTCAGGGGCGGCCTTGGCGGCCGCCACCACGTCGGCCAGCGTCTTGAAACGGGAGTTGATGCCGGTGACGATCACCACCGGCGTGTAGGCCACATGGGCCACCGCCACCAAGTCCTTGATCGGGTCATAGCTCAGGCTCTTGTACAGCCAGGGCGCCACCACCATGTTGTCTTTCTGGCCCATCACCATCTCGTAGCCGGTGGGCGCGGCCCGCGCGGCTTCGGCAATGCCGATGGTGCCGCCAGCGCCGCCCCGGTTGTCGGGAATCACCGTCCATTTGCTGACCTCGGTCAGCTTGTTGGCCACCAGCCGCGACAGGATGTCGGTGCCGCCGCCGGGCGGGAAGGGAACGATCATGCGGATGGGCTTGGCCGGGTAGGTCTGCGCCTGCGCGACTGTCAGGGCGCATGCAATCAGCAGGAAGGAAAATAGTTTGCGTAGCATCAAGGGTCTCGGTGAAGGGCTTGGGGATGGGCCGGCAGGGCTGGGCCGCTGAACTGCGCGCCCCGTGCTGCGGGCACGTCGTGGTTGCCAATTCTAGGACGCGCCCTCTTGGGCAGACAGTGGGATTTCCCTTGGCATGGTGATGTCAGGCTTCTTCTTTGGCGATGGCCGTCAAGCCGGCCGAGCGGCGGCCGGCAAGGGCAGACTCCGGCGTGTCCTGGCGCATCCGGTAGCCGTACCACAGGCTGTGCGCAATGCGTTCGGCCAAGTCATTGGCCTTTGCGGCCAAATCCGGGTTCGGCAGCGCGCCCGTGGTTTGCCTGAACAGCCGGAGCCAGCGCTGGAACAGCTCGATGCTGAGCCCCGGCAGCGCCGCATGCTTGGGCATCGGCGATCCACGGAACCGGGCCGTTCCGCGCAGTGCCGATGACCAGAAATCCACCATTGTCGGCAGGTGCGCATTCCAGTCCTTCACATGACGCTCAAAGATCGGGCCCAGCACGTCATCGCGGCGCACCTCGTCGTAAAAACCGTGCACCAGCTGGACAATTTCATCTTCGCTGCATAGATCGGCGGCTGGCATGCTGTGTTCCTTTTCCCGGCAGGGCGGGGCTGCAAACATTGCGGCCCGTGTATGCCATAAGATGTATTTTAAATAAATCTTATGGCTTGTGCGGGAAGTCCGGGCTTCTTGATGTCCGCTGCCGGCTGCAGGCTGGGCTTTCGCAGCGCTTGCAGGTGCCGGGCGTTTCCTGAGGGCCCGGGTGTCCAGCCGCCTGGCTGGTCGGGCCAGCGCGGCCGCAAACAAAAAAGAGGCATGCGAATGGCCTCGCATGCCTGCTGCGCATGGCCCGGTGGATCAGAAACGGTGGCGAATGCCGACGCCGACGCTGTTGCCGGTGGATTTGTTGGTGATGCGGTCGTTCATCAGGATGGCGTACGCATCGGTGCGCTTGGACAGGTTGTAGTCGTAGCCCAAGGTGGCGGTGGTGCGTTTCACGCCGGTCTGCGACAGTTTGGTGTTGACCATGTCCACCAGCACCTTGCCGGTGGGTCCGGCCGGGATGGACGCGCCGAGCTGCATGGTTTTGGCTTCATTGGTCGAGTTGTCGGCCCTGGAGCGGCCGTAGCTGGCAAAAGGCTTGACCACGCCGAAGTCATAGGCGCCGAGCAGCATCCAGTCCTTTTTGGTCGTGCCCAAATAGGCATTGGGAATGCCGGGGTTGCTGATCTGGTCGCGTTCGTAAAAGCCGGTCAGGGTCAGCGGCCCCCCGAAGTAAAAGAAATTGGCGCCGACGTTTTTCTTGCCGTTGTCGCCCGGCAGTTCGCCGAACTGGTACTGGAAGTTGGCCTGCAAGCCGCCGAACTTCGGCGTGGTGTAGGCAATCTGGTTGCTCCAGCCGGTGTCCGACGGCGTGGTGGCCGCCCAGCCCGTGCCGTTGAACAGCGGCACGTTCATGTGCAGGATCAGTGGCGAAAAGGTGAAGGAATCGCCGAGCGGGTTGCCCACGACCGAAGGCAGGAAGTTGGGCGCCATCCAGCGGCCCACCAGCACCGTGCCGAAGTCGCCCGACAGGCTGACATTCGCATCGCGCGAGAACAGCGGGTCGTTGGCAAAGCGGCCCTGCGCACCGGTGTCCGCCCTGAGAAAGGCGGTCAGTGCAAAGTTGGCCTTCAGGCCGCTGCCCAGGTCTTCCGACCCCTTGAGACCAAACCAGGAAGTGGTCAGGCCGCCGCTGTTGACGACCGACTGGCGGCTGGCGTCGCCGGCCATTTTCAGGGAGCCGGCATACGCGTCCACGATGCCCGTGAACTGGACAGCGGTTTGCGCGTGGGCTCCGGCGGTGCACAGCAGTGCGGCGCCCAGGGCCATGATTTTTTGATGCATTGAAATTCCAGCAAAAGGTGAAAGCGCCGATCACTCGGCATCGGTAGGGACTATTCGCAAGGAATCTGGCGAATACGTGTCCATATGTTGCTGGAAGGCAAGGACTGTGCCCAGACTTGTTCCCGGTTGGCGCAGGTCAGAACCCAGGCGCCGGCAGGCGTCCTATGATCCCCACCCATCCACAAGGTCCCGATTTGAAAAACTTGACGAAATGCACACACATGCGAAATATTTTGGCCTGCGTATTTACCGGGGCGCTGCTTTTGGGCTGCGGCGGTGGGGATGGCGGCTCTGACGGTTGTTCGGGCGGCACTGCCAACTGCTTGCCGAACGACTCTAAATCGACGGGAAATACGGGCTTGGCCAGCGGCGCAACGGCATCCGAAACCCAGGGCACCACGCTGTGCGGCGTCGATGTCGGGAACAAACTTCTCGAAGGATTGGTGACCCAGGTGCACGATGGCGATACGGTCACGCTGGGCAGTGCTGCAAGCGCTTATCAAATCCGGCTGGACAGCATCGACGCGCCGGAGCTGGCGCAGCCGTTTGGCAGCTTGTCGCAAGCTGCCCTGGCCAAGGCCGTGCTGGGAAAATCTGTGGAAGTGGCTTACAGCAAGACTGACCAGTATGGCCGGATCGTGGGCGCGGTGTTCACCGACAGTTGCCAGTACGTCAACCTGGATCAGGTAGCAGTGGGCCTGGCATGGTTTTACAAGGCCTACCAATGCGAGATCAGCGAAGCGGCCAGAAATCAATTCATGCAGGCGCAAAACAAGGCCGTGCAGGAAAAAGCGGGCCTGTGGGCACAAAGCGATCCCGAAGCGCCCTGGTTTTACCGCAACGGCTCCGAGCCCGTGACGCCGGTCTGCACCCGTGGCGTATCCGTCTGGTCGGCCAATTCCGCATTGACAAGCGTTGGCCCGACCACTCCGGCCAACAGCGCTGGCAACATCGGCAGCGCGGCGTCACCACAGACTTGCTATACAGGCCCTCGCGGCGGCACCTACACGCTCACGGCATCAGGAAACAAGAACTACGGCGGCTGCTGAACGCCACGTTCACAAATTCCCCAGCGCGCGCAGCACGTTCTCGGCCGTGGCCGGCGCGTCCAGTTGCACCCGCGTGCCCGGCCGCGCCTGGGCCACGGCATCGCGCAGGGCCTCGAACACGCTGATCGCGAGCATCAGCGGCGGCTCGCCAACGGCCTTGCTGCCGAACACGTTGTCCTCGCGGTTCGGCTCGGGCCAAAAATCGACTTTGAAATGCGCGGGGATGTCGCCGGTGGTCGGAATCTTGTAGGTGCTGGGGGCGTGGGTGCTGAGCATTCCATTCTCATTCCAGACCAGTTGCTCGGTCGTCAGCCAGCCCATGCCCTGCACGAAGCCGCCTTCGATCTGGCCGATGTCGATCGCCGGGTTGATGGAGTTGCCCACGTCGTGCAGGATGTCCACCTTCAGCACCCGGCTCTCGCCGGTGAGCAGGTCGATGGCCACTTCGGTGCAGGCCGCGCCGTAGGCAAAGTAATAAAACGGCCGGCCGGTCAGCGTGGTCTTGTCGTAATGAATTTTCGGCGTGCGGTAAAAGCCGTCGCTCCAGAGCTGGATGCGGTTGGCATAGGCCAGCTTGACCACTTCGGTGAAGGGGCGGCGGCGGGCGGGCGTGCTGACTTCTCCGCCCTGGAAGCGCACCGCGCCGGCGCCGCAGCCATCCAGACCGGCGACAAACTGCGCCAGGTTGTCGCGCACATGGCGGGCGGCGTACTGCGCGGCCCTGGCGTTCAGGTCGGTGCCGGCCGATGCGGCGGTGGCCGAGGCGTTTGGCACCTTGCTGGTGTCGCTGGCCGTGGCCAGGACCTGCTCGAATGCAATGCCGAGTTCATCGGCCACGATCTGGCAGACCTTGGTGTTCAGGCCCTGGCCCATTTCGGTGCCGCCGTGGTTGACCTGGCAGGAGCCGTCGGTGTACACATGCACCAGCGCGCCGGCCTGGTTGAACAGCGTGGCGGTGAAGGAAATGCCGAATTTCACCGGCGTCAGGGCCATGCCGCGCTGGATCACCGGGCTGGCGGCGTTCCATGCCGAAATTGCCTGTTTGCGCAGGCGGTAGCTCGAAGTCTGCTCCAGTTTCGATAGCAACGGGTCGAGGATGTTGTCCTCGACGGTCATCTGGTAGTGCGTCACGTCGCGCTCGCCCGTGCCGTACAGGTTGCGCCTGCGCACATCGAGCGGGTCCAGGCCGAGGTGGCGCGCAATGTCGCCCATGATGGTTTCGATCACGACCATGCCCTGCGGCCCGCCAAAGCCGCGAAAGGCGGTGTGGCTCTGGGTGTTGGTCTTGCAGCGGTAGGACGCGATTTCGACATCCTGCAGAAAATAGGCGTTGTCCACATGGAACACCGCGCGGTCGGCCACCGGGCCGGACAGGTCGGCGCTGAAGCCGCAGTTCACGGCCATTGTCAGCGTCAAGCCAGCCAGGCGGCCGGTGTCGTCAAAACCGACGGTGTAGTCGTAGGCAAACGGATGGCGCTTGCCGGTGACCAGGAAATCGTCGTCCCGGTCCATGCGCAGCTTGACGGGTCGTTGAAGCTTGCGTGCGGCAAGGGCCGCCCAGACCGCCATGTGGCCCGACTGCGTTTCCTTGCCGCCAAAGCCGCCGCCCATGCGCCGGCATTCGACGCGCACCGCGTGGTTGTCAATGCCCAGCGCATGCGACACCCAGTGCTGGATCTCGCCCGGGTGCTGGGTGCTGGAATACACCAGCCACTGGTTCTGCTCCTGCGGCAGGACATAGGCAATCTGGCCTTCGAGGTAGAAATGCTCCTGACCGCCGACTTCGAGCGTGCCGTGCAGCCTGTGCGGCGCTGCCTTGAGCGCTGCCTGCGCATTGCCACGCCTGACGAACACCGGAGGCAGCACATAGCTCTGCGCCGCGAGCGCGTCATGCACGTTGAGGATGGCGGGCAGGGCGTCGATGCGGCATGTCACCTGCCGCGCCGCGCGCCGCGCCTGCATCACGGTGTCGGCCACGACCACGCCGATCACCTGGCCGATGTGCTGCACGGTGTCCTGCGCAAAGACCGGCTCGTCGTGCGAGAAATTGCCCAGCAGCGGGTCGCCGGGGATGTCGCGTGCCAGGATCACATCGCGCACACCGGGCATGGCCAGCGCGGCCTCGCAGTCCACGCCCAGCAACCGGCCGTGGGCGACGGTGGACAAAATCGGCGCGGCGTGCAGCGTGCCCCTGATCTCGGGAATGTCGTCCACGTAGGTCGCGGCGCCCGCCACCTGGGCGCGGGCGCTTTCGTGAAAGCGTGAGCTTCCCGCCGCCTGCGGCACCGGTGGCGGGCTGACGGCGGCGGGCTGGGGGTCGGCCAGCCGGTCGGCATGCGCGTTGGCCGCGATCACGTCCGGGTCGGCGACTTCATCGCGGCTGGGGGAAATGTCCTTGTCCATGGTCATGCCCTTTCTTGCAGGACGAACGATTCCAGGTTGATCTGCTGCAGGCCCCGGTTTTCCAGCCAGTAGCGCTCCAGCAGGTTGCCCAGCACTTCGCGGCGATAGGCGCCGGAGGCGCGCATGTCGGCAATCGGCGAGAACTCGGCGCGCAGTACGGCCATGGCCTGCCGCACCGTGGCCAGCGTCCAGGGCTGGCCGGTCAGGAACGCTTCGGTCTGGACCGCCCTGGCCGGCGTGGCCGCCACGCCGCCCGCGCCAATCGACGCACCGGCCACGACGCCTTGCGCGATGTGCAGGTTGATGGCCAGGCAGACGGCGGAAATGTCGTCGTCGTAGCGTTTGGAGATTTTGTAGACGCGCAGGAATTCGGGCCGCCCCGCTCCCCCAAGGGGCGAGGAAGCAAGAGGGTCGGGCTGCATGGGATGGCCTGTCTCCGCTTGAACACCCTCTCCCAGCGGGAGAGGGTGGGGGTGAGGGCTCCCCGGCTTCGGCACCCGGACAAAGGCCAGCACTTCATCTGCCGCCATCACGTTTTGCCGATAGCCGGTGTAGAGCGCTTCGAGCGGCAACTCGCGCTGGCCGCTCTCGCGCATCAGCACGACCGAAGCACGCAGCGCGATCAGCAGCGGCATCGAGTCGCCAATCGGCGAGCCGTTGGCGATGTTGCCGCCGAGCGTGCCCGAGTTGCGCACCGGCAATCCGGCAAAGCGGCTGGCGAAGGGGTGCAGCTGCGGCCGGTCAGTGACCAGCGCCGCAAAGGCATCGGCCAGAGTCACTGCCGCGCCGATCAGGACATGGCCGGCAGGGTGCTCGATGCGGCGCAATTCGGCCACCTGCGTCAGGTCGATGACCTGGTCGAACTGCCGGTGCTGTTTGGTCACCCACAGGCCGACATCGGTGCAGCCGGCCACGAGCTGCGCTTTCGGATGCGCGGCGCGAAGCCTGAGCAGTGCAGCCAGCGTTTGCGGCAATTTATAAGCCAAATCTGCCTCTTGCGCATGACTGGCGTGTCCAAGAAGCTCTAATTTTGATAGCAATTCGCTTGCATCGACGAAGGCCGGTGGCAGGCGGGCCATGTGCTGCGCAGCGTCCAGAATCGGCCGGTAGCCGGTGCAGCGGCACAGGTTGCCCGAGAGCTCTTCCTGCGCCAGCGCCCGCGTGATGGGCTGGTCCTCACCCGCAGGGGCAAGCGTCGGGGCCACTGCACCGGCTTCGGCGGACCGCAGGCGCTGCCCGCCCTTGGGGGGCAGCGAAGCACACGCAGCGCCAAGCGTGGGGGCAACATGGTTCTGGTACATGCCGAACAGGCTCATGACAAAACCAGGCGTGCAAAAGCCGCACTGGGACGCGTGGCATTGCACCATCGCCTGCTGGGCAGGATGCAGGCTGCCGTCCGGCGCGGCAAGGTCTTCCACCGTCCACAAGGCCATGCCGTCGATCGAATGGGCCAGCCGGATGCAGCTGTTGATGGCGCGAAAGCGCAGCGCGCCGTCCTCGATCTGGCCGAGAACCACCGTGCAGGCGCCGCAGTCGCCTTCGCCGCAGCCCTCTTTGGTGCCGGTGAGCCCCAAGTCTTCGCGCAGCAACTCCAGCAGCGTGCGTGCGGGTGGTACATTGCCGAGATTGACCACTTCGCCCCTTCGGATGAAGCGGATGGATTTGACGGAATGCTGAACTGGAGAAAGGGTGAGGTTCATGAGAATCAGGTTAAAACAAAGGGACCGTGCGCCGCCTGCAGCGCTTCATATTACCCGCCGGGATGGACAGGTATCGGCCATTCGGCGCGCTTGAATTCGTGACTTTTCATGATGGCGTCAAGTTTGCCGCAGGCTATGCTGAAAGGCTTGGTGCCTGAATGCCAGGCAACCAGGATGCCGCGCAGGCTCCTGAAATGCACGGCGACTGATATGCTCTGAAAATCATAGCTGCCTGCGCCGGTTCTGTCTGCGCAAAGAGCCTGAAAGTCTCAAGAAAAAGAAATTTTCGCCTACCCAGATTACCCAGACTACTCATGACTGCACTCTCAACCCTGACTGAAAGCGCCGTCAGTGCGCCGCCCCGGCTGCAGCTTGCCGGCATCAGCAAAAGCTATCCGGGCGTGGTCGCCAACAGCGACATTGCGCTCAGCGTGCTGCCCGGCCAGATCCATGCGGTGCTGGGCGAAAACGGCGCCGGCAAGTCCACGCTGATGAAGATCATCTACGGCTCGGTCAAGCCCGACGCCGGCAGCATGGCCCTTGACGGCCAACCCGTGGCGGTGCGCAATCCGCAGGAAGCCAGGTCGCTGGGCATCAGCATGGTGTTCCAGCATTTCAGCCTGTTCGACACGCTGACGGTGGCCGAGAACGTCTGGCTCGGACTGGGCAAGCATTTGAGCCTGGCCGAGGTGTCGCAGCGCATCCTGGAGACCACCCAGGCCTACGGCCTGCAACTGGACCCGACGCGGCCGGTGCATACGCTGAGCGTCGGCGAGCGCCAGCGCATCGAGATCGTGCGGGCGCTGCTGACCAATCCCAAGCTGCTGATCCTGGACGAACCGACGTCGGTGCTCACGCCGCAAGCGGTTGAAAACCTGTTTGTCACCTTGCGCACGCTGGCCGCCGAGGGTTGCAGCATTTTGTACATCAGCCACAAGCTGCACGAAATCCGTGCGCTGTGCACCGCCTGCACCGTGCTGCGCGGCGGCAAGGTGTCGGGCCAATGCGACCCGCGCGAAGAATCGAACGCGTCGCTGAGCCGCCTGATGATTGGCGCCGAGCCGCCCGCGCTGGAACGCCGCATCGTGAAAACCGGCGACATCGTGCTTGACGTCAGGCAACTCGACCTGGCCAGGGAAGACCAGTTCGGCGTCGACCTGAACCAGGTGGCGCTGCAGGTGCGCGCCGGCGAGGTCGTTGGCATTGCCGGCGTGTCGGGCAACGGCCAGAAGGAGTTGCTGTATGCGCTGTCGGGCGAGGACACGCGCGCTGCCAGCGACGCGATCACCGTCCGGGGGCAAAGCGCCGGCCGGATGAGCCCGGCGCGCCGGCGCCGGCTGGGCCTGCATTTCGTTCCCGAGGAGCGGCTGGGGCGCGGCGCGGTGCCCACCTTGTCGCTGGCGCGCAACCTGTTGCTCACGCGCAAGGATGCGGTGTCGTCCGGCGGCTGGATCAGCGGCGCCAAGCTGCTGGCGCAGGCCCGGCAGACGATTGAACGCTACAAGGTCAAGTGCGGCGGACCGCAGGCAGCGGCCAAGTCGCTGTCGGGCGGCAACCTGCAAAAATTCATCATGGGCCGCGAGATCGATGCCGGGCCGGCGCTGCTGATCGTCTCGCAGCCAACCTGGGGCGTCGATGTGGGCGCGTCCCGCCAGATTCGCGGCGAGTTGCTCAAGCTGGCCGGCGCCGGCTGCGCGGTGCTGGTGGTCAGCGAGGAGCTCGAAGAGCTGTTCGAGATCTGCGACCGGCTGTACGTCATGGCCAAGGGCCAGCTGTCGCCTTCGCTGCCGCGCGCCGACGCCACGGTGGAAAAGGTCGGCTTGTGGATGAGCGGCCTGTGGGCGCCTGCCGTTGCTGCAGAGGCACAGGCAGCAGGAGCGCGGCATGCAGCTTGAAATCCGGCCGCAGCCGTCATCGTTCTGGAGCTATGCCTCGCCCTTGCTGGCGCTGCTGCTGACCGTGGCCATCGGCATTGGCCTGTTCCTGGCGCTGGGCAAGGACCCGGTCAAGGGCCTGCAGGTGTTCTTCTGGGAGCCGGTCAAGTCCTCCTATGCCATGGGCGAGCTGCTGGTCAAGGCCACGCCGCTGTTGATCATCGCGCTGGGGCTGGCGGTGTGCTTTCGCTCGAATGTCTGGAACATCGGCGCCGAAGGGCAGTTCGTGATGGGCGCGCTGGCCGCGGGCGGCGTCGCGCTGCTGGCCGACAAGACCACCGGGCCGTGGATCATTCCTGCCCTCTTGCTGGCGGGCGTGCTGGGCGGCATGGCCTGGGCGGGCATCACCGCGTTTTTACGCGACCGCTTCAATGCCAATGAAATCCTGGTCAGTTTGATGCTGGTATACGTGGCTGGCTTGATCCTGAACTACATGGTGTTCGGCCCGTGGAAAGACCCGAACGGCTACAACTTTCCGCAGACCAAGAACTTCGAGGCGGTCACGCAGATTCCCCGGCTGATGGCCGGCTCGCGCGTGACGATCGGCATCGTGCTGGCGCTCATCGGCGTGGGCGCGCTGTGGCTCTACCTGTACCGCACCTATGCCGGCTTTGCGCAGGAGGTCAGCGGCCTGGCACCGGCGGCAGCGCGCTATGCCGGCTTTTCCTCGCGCCGCGCGCTGTGGGTGGCGCTGCTGGTCTCGGGCGGCGCGGCCGGGCTGGCCGGTGCGCTGGAGGTGGCCGGGCCGATTGGCCAGCTCACGCCCTATGTGCCGGCGGGCTACGGTTTTGCCGCCATCATCGTCGCCTTTGTCGGCCGGCTGCATCCGGTCGGCGTGGTGTTTTCGGCCCTGTTGATGAGCATGTTCTACATCGGCGGCGAACTCGCGCAGTCGCGCCTGGGCCTGCCCAAGTCGATCACCGGCGTGTTCCAGGGGCTGCTGTTGTTCAACCTGCTGGCCTGCGACACCTTGATTGCCTACCGCCTGCGGCTGTCCCGGCCGCTTCCCCTTTGCGCCCAAGGAGCCCGCTGATGGATTCCACCGCCTTGCTGCTGGCCTCGACCCTGAGCGCCGGGACCGTGCTGGCGATTGCCTCGCTCGGCCTCCTGGTCAATGAAAAGGCCGGTATCGTCAACCTGGGCGCCGAGGGCATGATGCTGTGCGCCGCCATCGCCGGCTTTGCCACCGTGGTGCACACCGGCAACACCTGGCTGGGTTTTGCCGCCGGCATGGCCGCCGGGGCCTTGCTGGCGGCCATTTTTGGCGGGCTGGTGATCTGGCTCAATACCAACCAGTACGCCACCGGGCTGGCGTTGACGCTGTTCGGCGCCGGCTTTTCGGCCTTTGCCGGCATCAACTATGTGCAGGAAAAGCTGCCCGAACAAACGCGCTACCCGATTCCGTTGTTGGCCGACATTCCCTTCATCGGCCCGGCGCTGTTCCGCCAGCATCCGATGGTTTACATCGCCATGGCCCTGACTGCCGGGCTGATCTGGTTTTTGTACCGTACCCGCGCCGGCCTGGTGCTGCGTTCGGTCGGCGAGAGCCCGGAGTCGGCGCATGCGCTGGGCTACCCGGTGCGGCGCATCCGCCTGGCCGCCGTGGTGGCCGGCGGCGCGCTGTGCGGGCTGGCCGGGGCCTATGTGTCGGTGGTCTATACGCCGCTGTGGGTCGAGGGCATGATTGCCGGCAAGGGCTGGATTGCACTGGCGCTGACGACGTTTGCCACCTGGCGTCCGGCGCGGGTCTTGCTTGGTGCCTACCTGTTCGGCGGCGTGACCATGCTGCAGTTCCATCTGCAGGGGCTGGGCGTGGATGTGCCGCCCCAGTTCCTGTCGATGCTGCCCTACCTGGCGACCATCGTGGTGCTGGTGCTGATTTCGCGCAATCCGCTGTGGATACGCATCAACATGCCGACCTCCATCGGCAAGCCATTCCACCCTGGCGCCTGAGTGTTCCGCGCCCGATAATGGTGCCTGCCCCGCCCTGGCGTGACCAATTTTTTTTGACCCTTGAATGAAAGCGACATGACATGACAGACCTGCAAAAACGCTCCCTGCTCAAGCTGGCTGCCCTCTCGGCGGTGGCCGCGGCGGCCCTGATGGGTTGCGGCAAAAAGGAAGAGGCCATGCCGGCCCCCGCGCCGGCACCCGCCGTGGCGCCTGCGGCCAAGGCTGCGCCACTGAAGGTCGCATTCGCCTATGTCGGCCCGGTGGGCGACGGCGGCTGGACCTATGCGCATGACAACGGCCGCAAGGCGGTTGAAAAAGAGTTTGGCGACAAGGTCGTGACCAGCTTTGTCGAAAAGGTTCCCGAGTCGGCCGATGCCGAGCGTGTCATCCGCGACATGGCCGGGCAGGGCGCGCAGCTGATCTTTGGCACCACCTTCGGCTACATGGAGCCGATGCTCAAGGTCGCCGCTGATTTGAAGGATGTCAAGTTTGAGCATGCCACCGGCTACAAGACGGCTGCCAACCTGCGCACCTACGACAGCCGCACCTATGAAGGCGCCTACATGGCCGGCGTGATCGCGGGCAAGATGAGCAAGACCGGCACGCTGGGCGTGGTCGGGTCGGTGCCTATCCCTGAGGTCGTGCGCAACATCAACAGCTTCACGCTGGGCGCGCAGTCGGTCAACCCGGCGATCAAGACCAAGGTGGTCTGGGTCAACGAATGGTTCAACCCGCCAAAAGAAACCGAAGCCGCCACGGCGCTGATCAACGGCGGCGCCGACGTGCTGTTCCAGAACACCGACTCGTCGGCCGTGCTGCAAACCGCCGAAAAAATGGGCAAGCGCGCCTTTGGCTGGGATTCGGACATGACTGCCTACGGCCCCAAGGCCCACCTGGGATCGGCCATCATCAACTGGGGTCCGTACTATGTGAAGGCCGTGGGCGAGGCGCTGGAGGGCAAGTGGACTGGCGGCACCTCGGCCTGGTGGGGCGTGAAGGAAGGCGCGATCGACCTGGTGTCGATTGCTGCCGACGTGCCCGACGACACCAAAAAGCGCATTGACGAGGTCAGGGCCGGCCTGAAGGACGGCAGCTTTGCCATCTGGAAAGGCCCGATCATGGACAACACCGGCAAGGAATTGCTCGCCAAGGACGTGGTCGCCGACGACAAGTTCCTGGGCGGCCTGAAGACCTACGTCAAGGGCGTCGAAGGCAAGGTTCCGGGCGGCTGATGTCCGGCTTGCCCCCTTCCCGAAGGGGGCGGCGGCAAAACAGAGATACTTGCGGGCTGCTTTCGGGCAGCCTTTTCTTTTTTTGGAGTTGCCATGAAGCTTGTCAAACCCGTAGCCGCCGACCGCTTGAGCGCGCTGCTCAGGCAAATGCCCAAGGCCGAGTTGCACATCCACATTGAAGGCTCGCTGGAGCCTGAACTGATTTTTGCGCTGGCCAAGCGAAATGCCGTGCAGCTTCCCTATGCCAGTGTGGACGCGCTGCGCAGCGCCTATGCCTTCACCAACCTGCAGAGCTTCCTGGACATCTACTACGCCGGCGCCAGCGTGCTGATCACCGAGCAGGATTTCTACGACATGGCGATGGCTTATTTCGCCCGGGCAGCCGAAGACAACGTTATCCATGCCGAGCTGTTTTTCGACCCGCAGACGCACACGGCGCGCGGCGTCAGCATGGAAACCGTCATCAATGGCCTGCACCGCGCCTGCGTCGATGCGCAGGCTGAACTGGGCGTGAGCGCGTCGCTGATCTTGTGCTTTTTGCGCCATCTGAGTGAAGAAGAGGCCTTTGAAACGCTGGAGCAGGCGCTGCCCTACCGCGATAAATTGATCGGCATCGGCCTGGATTCCGGCGAGGTCGGCAATCCGCCGGAAAAGTTCGCCCGCGTGTTCGCGCGCTGCCGTGAACTGGGCTTTCACCTGGTCGCGCATGCCGGCGAGGAAGGCCCGCCGGCCTATGTCTGGACAGCGCTTGATGTGCTCAAGGTCGAGCGCATCGACCACGGCGTGCAGTCGAGCAAGGATGCCTTGCTGATGCAGCGGCTGGCCAAAGACCGCATCGCGCTCACCGTGTGCCCGCTGTCCAACCTCAAGCTCTGCGTGTTCCCGGACCTGGCCAGCCACAACCTGCGCCAGTTGTTAGAGGCCGGGCTGGCGGCCACCGTCAACTCCGACGACCCGGCCTATTTTGGCGGCTACCTGAACGAAAACTTCACGCAGACCTTTGCCGCCACCCAACTCAACGCCGGGCATGCCTACACCCTGGCGCGCAACAGTTTCGAGGCCAGTTTTATCGGTGCGTCAGCCAAAAAGCGTCATATCGACCGGCTGAATGCATATTTCGAAAATTTTTGCTGACACGCTCGAAAACTGGACAAAGGCCTGAGCGCTGTTTCGGCATTTGTGCGCTCCCCAACAAGACGTTAAAAAAACCATGATCGAACCTGAAAAACCGCAAGACGAGCTTGCCCGCGTCACGGAACTGCACGATTTATGTGTACTGGACACGCTGCCTGAAGAACGCTTCGACCGTCTCACGCGCATTGC
Organism: Polaromonas sp. CG9_12; assembly: GCA_000751355.1. GTDB lineage: Bacteria > Pseudomonadota > Gammaproteobacteria > Burkholderiales > Burkholderiaceae_C > Polaromonas. The sequence goes on from CCJP01000005.1 coordinate 3,150,235, forward strand.
CCAGCGGCTGTTCGGTGTGAACATTGCCCTGGTGTCGCTGATCGACCATGATCGGCAGTGGTTCAAGTCGCGGCAGGGATTAGATGCCCTGCAAACACCCCGGAACATCTCGTTTTGCGGCCATGCCATTTTGAGCGATGCGCCGCTGGTCGTGGAAGATGCGGCAGTTGATCCACGGTTTTCGGACAACCCCCTGGTCACGGGCCCCCTGGGTATCCGGTTTTATGCCGGCATGCCCCTGCAAGGCCCGAACGGTTACCGGGTTGGCACCCTGTGCCTGATTGACCAGAAACCACGCCAATTCACCCCGGACGATGCCGCCGCATTGCGCGACCTGGCGGCAATCGTGTTGGATCAGCTGGCGAACAAGGAACTGGCCGAGGCCGTCAAAGCAGCCAAGGAGAGCGAATCGCGGTTGCGCCAGATCACCGACACCGTGCCCGCCCTGATCGCCTACCGGGACCGTGACCAGCGCTTCATCTTTCACAACAAAGCCTATGAAGAGGTCTTGAACATGGGTTTTGAGCAGATTCATGGCCGCACGGTGGCCGAACTGGTCAGCCCGCAAGCCTACGGACCTGTCCATGACAAGGCCGAGGAAGTGCTGCGTGGGTGCCATGTTCGCTACGAGCGAACCTACATCACCCGCAAAGGCGAGCACAGGATCTACGACATGCAGTATTTCCCGCGCTATGGCGAGGGCGCGGACGCCAGCCATGTCATCGGGTTTTTCTCGCTGGGCGCCGACATCACAGAGCTCAAGCGGATTGACTGCATGAAAACCGAATTCATCTCAACCGTCAGCCACGAGTTGCGCTCCCCGCTGACCTCCATTCGCGGTTCGCTGGGGCTGGTTGCCGGGGGTGTCGCCGGTGCATTGCCCGAGGCGGCCAAAAGCCTGGTGGACATTGCCAAGAACAACTGCGAACGCCTGATCCGCCTGATCAACGACATCCTGGACAGCGAAAAAATCGAGTCCGGCAAGATGCGGTTGGAGCTCGCGGTCGTCAACATGGCGCAACTGGTGCAGCAGGCCATGGCTGCCCATGAAGGCTTCGCCACCCAGCACGGCGTGAAGCTGGTGCTGCAAGCGCCCGATGGCTCGCTGCAGGCAAGCGTCGACAGCGACCGGCTGGTGCAGGTCGTGACCAACCTGTTGTCCAATGCGGTGAAGTTTTCACCGCCTGACGGCACGGTGACCGTGAACGTGTTGCGGGTCCCCCAAGGTGTGCGTGTGGAGGTGGTTGACTGCGGCCCGGGCATTCCTGATGATTTTCGCAGCCGGATATTCCAGAAGTTCTCGCAAGCCGATGCGTCCGACAGCCGGGAAAAAGGCGGGACCGGCCTGGGGCTTAATATTTCACAGGCCCTTGTCCACAAGATGGGCGGCCAGATCGGCTTTGCCAGCCAGGCTGGCGCGGGTTCCACGTTTTTCTTTGAGTTTTCCGAATGGCTGAACCCGGAGCCGACGGTGCAACTGCCGTCTTGCGAGATTCAACCCGTCCCCAAACGGCCACGCATCCTGATTTGCGAGAGCGATCCGGACGTCGCGCTTTTGATCAGCATGATGCTGGAAAAGGCAGGGTTTGACTCGGAAATGGTGCATGGCGCGCCGCCGGCGCAGGACCGCGTCCTGTGCGGCAACTTTGTTGCCATCACCGTGGACTTGAATCTCCAGGGCAGCGCCTCCTTCATCAACGCCTTGCGCGGCGATGAACGCACACGCCATCTGCCGGTCGTGGCAATCTCCGCCATGGCGGGGGAAGGGCGCCTGCAATTCAATCAAAAACTGCTCACCGTGTCGGACTGGCTTGAAAAACCCATCGACGAAAGCCGGCTGGTGCAAAGCGTGCGCCGGGCCGTGGCGGGTTCGAAGGGCGCCAAGGCGCGCATCCTGCATGTGGAAGACGATCCCGACATCCAGAGCATCGTTGCCGCTGTCGTTCAGGACAATGCCGTGTTTGAGTTTTCGGCCACGCTCGGTGAAGCCCGTGCCCAGCTGCGCGAAAACGCCTTTGACCTGATCCTGCTGGACCTTGCGCTGGGCGAGGATTCGGGCTGGAGCCTGTTTGAGGACATCGATAAACTCAAGCCACGGCCGCCGGTGATCGTGTTTTCGGCCAGCGATGAAGACCCGGCTCAACGCAAAAAGGTTGAAGCGGTCCTGGTCAAGTCCAACACCTCCAATACGGAATTGCTCAAGGCCATACAGCGCGCCCTCCTGATTCCCGAAAATTCCGGAAACCCCGGGCTCATTCATACCAACTATCAAAATTGACCATGACCTCACCGCTTTACCGCATCCTGTATGTTGAAGACCAGCCTGACATTCGCCTGGTGGCCAAGATGGCGCTGGAAGTCGTGGGGGGCTTTGCTGTCGTGGCCTGCGCTTCAGGCCAGGAGGCGCTGAGTATGGCCCCTGACGCCATGGCCGACTTGCTGCTGCTGGACGTGATGATGCCCGGCATGGACGGGCCCAGCACCTTGCAGGCCTTGCGTCAACTGCCTGCCACGGCGCAGACGCCGGTGATCTTCATGACCGCCAAGGTGCAGGCTGCTGAAGTGGTGCTTTACAAAGCCATGGGGGCGCTGGAGGTGATTTCCAAGCCGTTCGATCCGATGAAGCTGTCCGAGCAGATACGCCAGGTATGGGCGGCGCGCTCTTGAACATTGACCCTGGCCTGACGGCGGGCTGACCGAGAGCCAAAAACTCCCTCCTGCCTTCATGCAACTTCTTGGTGCCCGGACGCCAGGAACAAGCGCAAACGAGAAAAGACAGACACCTGGCATGGCGTTCACGATAAAACAACCAATTTCTGCAGGGCCGTCGGGCGCCTGGCCGATTGCACTGGCCGGGCTGGTGTCGCTGGCCGTGGCCATGGGCATCGGCCGGTTTGCCTTCACGCCCATCTTGCCGATGATGCTCAGCGACGGCGTGGTTGACCTGGCGGGGGCCAGCTGGCTGGCCAGCGCCAATTACCTGGGCTACATGCTGGGCGCCATTTTCTGCACGCTTCAGCCCTGGATCTGGGCGCGTCTGCGCTGGCTGCCGGCGCTGGCCTTTTCGTCATTGGTGCGCGCGGGCCTGCTGGCGACCGGCGCGCTGACGCTGGCCATGGCGTGGCCCCTTCCGGCGGCCTGGCCGGTGCTGCGTTTTGCCGCCGGCGTCACCAGCGCGGTGGTGTTTGTCTATACCTCGGGCTGGTGCCTGTCGCGCCTGTCGCGGCTGGGTGTGCCTAGCATGGGCGGCATCATTTATGCCGGCCCTGGCGCGGGCATTGTCGTCAGCGGCCTGCTGGCCAGCGGCATGGTCGCCTTGCACTGGACGGCGGCGAGCGGCTGGGTGATTCTGGGTGTGCTGGCGTTTACATTGTCAGCCGCTGTGTGGCACATATTGCGCGGCGGCGATGAGCGCCTGATGGCGCTGGGCGCGCGCGTCCCACAGGCGGCCGACCTGCCCCACGCGCCAGCAAGTCACGGTCCGGGTGAAATGACCGTGCTGACGCTGGCTTACGGCCTGGCCGGTTTTGGCTACATCATCACGGCCACCTTTTTGCCGGTGATTGCCCGCGCAGCACTGCCCGGTTCGGCCTGGCTGGACCTGTTCTGGCCAATCTTTGGTCTGGGTGTCATGCTTGGCGCGCTGCTGGCCACGCGCCTGCCGCATGGCGGCGACTTGCGCGTTCGACTGGGCGTTTGCTACGTGTTGCAGGCGCTGGGCATTGCTGCCAGCCTGTGGAGCCCGAGCCTGACCGGTTTCATCATCGGCAGCCTGTTGCTGGGCATTCCGTTTACCGCCATCACTTTTTTTGCGCTGCAGGAAGTGCGGCGCCTGCGCCCGGCCACGGCATCGAGTTTTATCGGCCTGTTGACCGCCGCCTACGGCGTGGGCCAGATTGCCGGTCCGCCGCTGGTGGCGTTGCTGCTCAGGCACAGCGCCACCACGGGCGAAGGCTTCACCCTGTCGCTTGAAATTGCCGCCAGTGCCCTGCTGGTCGGCGCGTCCCTGTATGCCTGGATGGTGCGCGCTTATCCGGTCCTGAAGTAACACGTTAAAATCACGGGTTCACCAGCATGCCGTCCCGGCGCGCTGGTGTTTTCATTTTTCCGGGACCATGTAGAGGACTACCATGTGTAAAAACCTCGCTGCCGCGCTCGTGGCCGCCTGTTGCATTGCACCCGCTTTTTCCCAAACTCAAGCGCCGCCCAAGGTGCTGAAAATAGCCTTCGTCTATGTCACGCCCGTTACCGACGCGGGCTGGGTGCATCAGCATGAAGAAGGCCGCAAGGCCGTGCAAGCTGCATTGGGCGACCAGGTCAAGACCCGCTTTGTCGAAAACGTCGCCGAGGGCGCCGACGCCGAACGCGTGATCCGCGACCTGGCCAGCCAGGGCAACCAGTTGATCTTCACCCCCAGCTTTGGCTACATGGAGCCCACGCTCAAGGTCGCCAAAGAGTTTCCCGACGTGAAGTTCGAATCCATCACCGGCTACAAGACTGCGCCCAACGTGGCGGTGGCCAATGCGCGCTATTACGAAGGCCGCTACCTGGCCGGCCTTGCCGCCGGCCGGCTGGCCACGAGCGCCGGTTATGTGGCGGGCTTTGCGATTCCCGAGGTGATCCAGGGCATCAACGCCTTCACGCTGGGCATGCGCTCGGTCAACCCGAAGGCAACCGTCAAGGTCGTCTGGCTGGGTGCCTGGTTTGACCCGCCGCGTGAGCGCGAAGCCGCCATGGCGCTGTTCAACCAGGGCGTCGAGGTGATGGCCTTTCACACCGGCTCGACTGCCGTGATGCGTGCGGCGCAAGAGCGCGGCAAGCTGGCGATTGCCTACCATTCCGACATGCGCCAGGTCGCGCCCGACGCGCAGGTGCTGGCCATTACCCACCAGTGGGGCAACTACTACACCGGCCGTGCCCAGGCCGTGCTGGAAGGCAGCTGGAAAAGCGCCGCGCTGTGGGGCGGCGTGAAGGAAGGCATGATCCGCGTCGACAGTTTTGGCCCCAAGGTGCCCCAAAAAGTGGCCGACGAAGTGCTGTCCCGCCAACGCGACATTGCCGCTGGCCGGCTGCATCCTTTCACGGCGCGCACGGCGCTGCTGGACAACCAGGGCCATGAAGTGCTGGCCGTCGGCAAAACGCTGAGCGATGAGCAGATTTTGACCATGAACTTCCTGGTGCAGGGCGTTCAGGGCACGCTGAATTAACAGGCATCAGGAACACCATGGGCTACCAGGTCAAAGAGATTTTTTACACCCTGCAGGGCGAAGGCAGCCATGCCGGCCGGCCGGCGGTTTTTTGCCGTTTCGCCGGCTGCAACCTGTGGTCGGGCCGCGAGCAGGACCGTGCCACGGCTGTTTGCCGGTTTTGCGACACTGATTTTGTCGGTACCGACGGCACGCTGGGCGGCAAGTTCAGGGACGCCGACGCGCTGGCGGGCCAGATCGAAGCCCAGTGGCCCGTGGGCGACAGCGCGCACCGCTTCGTCGTCATGACCGGCGGCGAGCCGTTGCTGCAGGTCGATGGGGCGCTGATCGAGGCGCTGCATGCACGCGGTTTCCAGATTGCGGTCGAAACCAACGGCACGATTGCCGCGCCGCCCGGCATTGACTGGGTCTGCGTCAGCCCCAAGGCCGGCGCGCCGTGGGTCCAGCGCGAAGGCGATGAACTGAAGGTCGTCTGGCCGCAGCCGGCGCTTGACTGGGCCGAACTGCAGGCCGCCCGCTTCACCCACCGCTACCTGCAGCCGATGGACAACCCCGACCGGCTGCGCAATACCGAAGCCTGCATTGCGCTGTGCCTGGCCCAGCCCGCCTGGCGGCTGAGCCTGCAAACCCACAAGATCACGGGCATCCGATGAACCACACTTTCTTGACGCCCATGGTCTGCGAGATCAGCCAGTCCTTCTTTTTCGACGCCGCGCATACGCTGGACCGCGCGATTGAAACCGCTGCCAGCCGGCGCATCCACGGCCACACCTACAACGCCGAGGTGTTTTTGACCGGCCAGCCCGACCCGGCCACCGGCATGGTGACCGACCTCGGGCTGGTCAGGCGCGAGCTGGCGCTGCTGCGCGAACAGCTTGACCACCACCTGCTCGATGAAGTGCCGGGTTTGGGGCCAACGACGCTGGAAAACCTGTGCCAGTTCATCTTCAGCAAGCTGTTGCCCGCGCTGCCGACACTGACCTCGGTGCGGGTCTGGCGCGTCTCGATTGGCGATGGCTGCCGGGTGACCCGGCCGCTGTGATCGGGTAATCTTGGCACGATGAAAGCCTTGCGCGCCCCGATTCTTTGTTTTCCCGATCCTGCGGTCCCCCGTGCGGTGCTCGAAGCCGACGGCCTGCTGGTTGTCGGTCCGGACGCCCGGGGCCGGCAGGTGGTGCAGGCGCTGGGCAGCTACGCCGAGCTGGCGACGCGTTTTGCCGATGTGCCCACCGAGCATTTTCCCGGCCGCATCATTGCGCCCGGTTTTGTCGACCTGCACATCCACTTTCCGCAAACCGATGTCATCGGATCGCCGGCCGAGGGACTGCTGCCGTGGCTGGAAAACTACACCTTTCCACATGAAAAAAGGTTCTCTGCGCCCGACTACAGTGCGCAAGCAGCTACGTTTTTCATAGCGGAACTGCTGCGCAACGGCGTGACGACAGCGCTGGCCTTTGCCACCTCGCATCCCGAATCGGTCGATGCGCTGTTTGCCGAGGCGCAACAGCACCAGCTCCGCCTGATCGCCGGCAAGGTGTTGATGGACCAGCACGCGCCCGACGGCGTGCGTGACGACACCGAACAAAGCCTGCGGGATACCGAAGCGCTGATCCAGCGCTGGCACGGCGTGGACCGGCTGGGTTACGCCATCACGCCGCGCTTCGTGCCCAGCTGCAGCGCCGCCCAGTTGCGCGGTGCGGGCGAACTGGCCGCCAGATATCCAGACGTGTGGATTCAGTCGCATGTCGCCGAGAACAAGGACGAAATCGCCTGGGTCCGCGCGTTGTACCCGCAAGCGCGCAGCTATCTGAGCGTGTACGAACAGTTCGGCCTGATGCGCCCGCGCGCCCTCTATGCCCACTGCATACATTTCGACGACGAAGACCGCGCGCTGATGCGCAGCACAGGCGCCGCGGCCGCCGTCAGCCCGACCAGCAACCTGTTCCTGGGCAGCGGGTTTTTTGACTATGCCGGCGCTGACCGCGTGGGTTTTCATTACGGACTCGCCAGCGATGTCGGCGGCGGCACCTCCTTCAGCCCGTTTCACACCATGCTGGCGGCGTATTACGTCGGCCGGGAAGGCCAGACCAAGCCCGGCGTTTCATTAAGCCCGCAACACCTGTGGTGGCAGCACACGGCCGGCGCCGCGCAGGCGCTGGGCTTGTCGGGCGTTGTCGGCAACCTGCTGCCGGGCTGCGAGGCCGACTTTGTCGTGCTCAACCCGCAGGCCACGCCGTTGCTGGCGCGCAAGACCGCGCAGGCAGCCAGCCTGGACGAGCTGCTGTTTTCCATGATCGTGCTGGGCGACGACCGGCTGGTCGAGAAGACCGTGATTTCACAGGCCGGCGGTGTTGGCCAGGTGCAGCTTGTAAATTAATGATCAAATTGGCCTCTTGCGCACAGTGCGCAAGCATAATCAGCTATTAAAATAGTAGCAAATAATCGCCCGCACGGAGTGCTGCCACACCGTAGCCAAATGCCAGCTTCTTCAATCGACGTTGCCTACAATCACCGGCAACGCAAGGAACCTTCCCAATGAGCATCAAGAGCGACAAATGGATACGCCACATGGCCGAAACCACCGGCATGATCGAGCCTTTCGAGCCGAAACAGGTGCGCGAGCGAGACGGCCACAAGATCATCAGCTACGGCACGTCAAGCTACGGCTACGACATTCGCTGCGCGCCCGAGTTCAAGGTCTTCACCAACATCCACAGCACCGTGGTGGACCCGAAGAACTTTGATGAAAAAAGCTTTGTCGACATGCACGGCGACAGCTGCATCATTCCGCCGAACAGCTTCGCGCTGGCCCGCACGCTCGAATACTTCCGCATTCCGCGCAACGTGCTGACCATCTGCCTGGGCAAAAGCACCTATGCGCGCTGCGGCATCATCGTCAACGTCACGCCCTTTGAGCCCGAATGGGAAGGCTACGTGACGCTGGAATTTTCCAACACCACGCCGCTGCCGGCCCGCATCTATGCCGGAGAAGGCTGCGCGCAGGTGCTGTTTTTTGAAAGCGACAAGGACGATGTCTGCGAAATCAGTTACAAAGACCGGGGTGGCAAATACCAGGGGCAGGTCGGCGTGACGCTGCCCAAGGCCTGAAGTCCACCCACGAAAGGCAAGCAACCCATGAGAAATGACGACACCCGCTGCTGCGGAACCGGCACCTGCATGATCAATGCAGAAGGGATGTGCTGGTGTGGCCAGCGCTGGGACGGAGAGAAAATGTGCGCGCCGGGCTTGTCCAGCGAGCCGTCAGTCCAGGCAGCGCCTGACGCCCGGCGGCCTGAAACACCCCTGGAACTTCGGACGGTTGATCATCTGCCTGACGCATGAACCCCCTGAATGCCAAAAAACTCCTGCTGTCCAAATGGACGGCCGTGCAGCCGGTGCAAAAGGACAAGCATTTTCTGGTCACCAAGGTGATCGAGCCGCTGGTGGCAGCCGACAACGCGGAGTGGGTGGAAATCGAGGCGGTCTTTTCACGCGCCACGCAACGGGTTGCCTGGCGTGACCTGCAAAACGAAGAAGTCTGGAAGCAGGGGTGGGTATGAAGGCCGTCCGCTTGAGGTCAACCCCGGCGGCGTGGCGTCGCCCGGGGCGCTTTGCTGGCCTGCTCATGGCCGGAATCACTGCAGGGAGCATGGCGATGGCTGTTGAAGAACCCCGGTTTGACGTGCTGACGCAGGATGGCAGCTACGAAGTCCGCCGGTATGCGCCGGTCATCGTTGCCGAAACGCTCGTCGATGGCGACATGGACGCGGCGTCCAGCAAGGGCTTCAGGCTGATTGCCGACTACATCTTCGGCAACAACACGCTGGCGGCCACCGGCGCTGAAAACGCTTCCGAAAAAATCGCCATGACCGCGCCTGTCACCCTGGAGCCGGTGGCCCGCTCCGCAAAAATAGCCATGACCGCCCCGGTCACGGCGGAACCCGTGGCGGCTGATGCCTCCATGGCGACTGCCAGCCAGTGGCGCATTCATTTCGTGATGCCGGGCCAGTATTCGATGCAGACGCTGCCCAAACCGGTCAACGCGGCGGTCAGTCTGCGTGAACTGCCCGCCAGGACTTTTGCCGTGCTGGGTTACTCGGGCCTGAATACGGCATCCAAGGTGCAGCAAAAAACCGATGAACTGGCGGCCTGGATGCGGTCGCGACAACTGCAGCCCGTCGGCGCGCCGCTGCTGGCGCGCTATGACCCGCCGTGGACCCTGCCCATGTGGCGGCGAAACGAAATACAGGTGGAAGTCAAAAACCCCTGAACTTTCGGCGTTCACCGGCCATTTTTTTGCCGTCTGTTTCAGCCGTGGGCGGTGCTGCTGGCCGATGCATCAGCTTCCTGCCAGCGCACCGTTCCCCGGTAAGCGTGCCAGCTTGCATGGCCGAGCAGCGGGCCTATCACCACCAGGCCCGCGCCCCAGGGCAGCAGCGCCAAGGCAATCAGCGTGGTGATGACCAGCCCCCACAGCAGCATCACGCCGGGGCTTGAAAACACCACCCGGATGCTGGTAATGGCGGCTGAAATGGCATCGGTGTCGCGGTCCAGGATCATCGGGATGGACACCACGGCGGTCGAAAACACCAGCGCCGCAAACATTCCCCCCAGTACCAGGTAAACGGCGACGAATTCCCAGTTGTCGGGGTTGAACACGGCATTGAGCACCCCGGTGGTCGAAGGCATGCCGGTGTTGAAAAACACCGCGAACACCACCAGCGACGCCCGGCCCCACAGCAGTTCCAGCACGATCATCACCAGAATCAGCATGCCCATGCTGCGGATGTGGCTGTCCCAGCAGGTCAGCGATGCCCCGAGTTCGGGCGTGAGGCCTTGCTCGCGGCGGCGGCTGACTTCATACAGCCCCATCGCCAGGAAGGGGCCGACAAGCAGGCAGCCCGAGGCAATCGTCAGCGTGTATTCAGGCCGGGCGCGAAACACGGCGCCAAGCGTGACCGCCATGAGCCAGAAGCACAGGCCGTAAAACAGGCCGATGCCGGGGTGCGCCTTCAGGTCGCGCCATCCTGCGCCCAGCCAGGCAAAGGGCGCGCCCGGACCGAGCGGCTGCATCATGGCCTGCGGCCCGACCGGAGGCGGAGGCACATACGGCGCGGCCATGACGGGCAGGTCGTCGCGCAGAAGACGGGCTTGGGACGAAACGGTTGCGGGCGGCTTGCAGCCGTCGTCGCGGGAAGGGGGCGAGCGCATGGGGTTTTGGTTGAAAAGGCGGGTCTGTCGTCAGGCGTCAGCCTAACCCGTTCCCCCGGCCCTGACCAGCAGGAAAGTACCAACAAGCGCTGCCGCTGCGGATTGACAGGGCCTGCGCCTCGCACTGCGGTTGGGCGGGCAGGGAGGCGGACGGACCTGGCCAGATCGCGGTCAGACATCCACACATGGACTTCGGAATGGGCCATCCCGGCGACAACGTGAAAAGTGCGCGTGCAATGCTGTCCCGGGACAGGATAAAAAAAGCAGGAGAAACCGGATTTCAGGCGGCTTGGCGCTGTTCGAATTTTTCCTGGCAGGCAATGCAGCGCGGTGCTTCGGGGCTGGCTTGCAGCCTTGGCGCGGGGATGGGGGCTGCGCAGTTGATGCATTCGCCGTAGCTGCCTGCGTCGATGCGCGCCAGGGCCGCGTCGATCAGTGCCAGTTCGCTGGTTTCGCGCTCGCCAATGGCAAACTCCAGTTCGCGCTCGGTGGCCACCTGGGCGCTGGAGTCCTCGCGGCGATTGAAATGGTCGGCTGCCGCTTCGGCGCGGCCCAGCAGGCCGCCGCGCTGGTCGCTCATCTGCGCCAGCATGGCGGTGTGCATGGCGATCAGTTGCTGGCGGTAGGGCGTGGCTTGTTCTGGGGTCATTGAAAGGTCTCCTTGGTGGATTGAAATTGATCATGCGCCTGTCCGGGATTTCTGTCATTGACAAGAGTCAACGCGCATGAAAACACCCGTGAAGTGCCTGCATCGCATGCCTGCATGGGGTAATGCGCGGCGATTTTCAGCCATGTTGCCGCTGAATCCAGGCGCTGCTCGAAGAATTGCAGGTAAGCTTCCTTTCCACCGTGTCCCCATCCAATCTTCCTCCCCCTCCACCCCTTGCGCCGCGCACCCGCCGCGGCGCGCTGGCCCTGCCCGGCATCCGGAACATCGGCATGGCCCAGCCCCTGGACTGGCTGGCGCGCGGTGCCCGGGACATGCGGCGCGGCGGCTGGCTGAGCCTGCTGCACGGCTTGGTCCCTGCCGCGTTCGGTGGCCTGCTGGTGCTGCTGGCACGCGACCGGTTCTGGCTGCTGGCCGGTGCCTTTTCCGGTTTTCTGGTGGTGGCGCCGGTGCTGGCCACCAGCCTGTATGCCATCAGCCGGGCGATTGAACGCGGTGAGCCGGTCAATCTCCGGCTCATCGTCAACACTTGGACGCGCTGGCAGTTTTCGCGCTATGCGGCCAGGGGCGGCTACTGGAGCATGGTGCGCTTCGGCCTGCTGCTGGCCTTGGCCGGGACCGGCTGGGTGCTGACATCGGCCGCGCTGATCACCCTGCTGGCGCCCGAACCCGTCAACTCGCCGCTGGATTTCCTGCGCCACATCGTGCTGGCGCCAGGCCACTACGTCTTCGAGCTCTGGCTGACCATGGGCGGCCTGATGGCGGCGCCGATCTTTGCATCCAGCGTGATTGCCATGCCGCTGCTGCTCGACCGCCGGGTCGATGTGCTGCAGGCGGTGCTGACCAGCTGGCAGGCGGTGCTGACCAACCCGCTTCCACTGGTCTTGTGGGCGGCGCTGATCATGGTGCTGACGCTGCTCGGCCTGGGCACGCTGCTGCTGGGCCTGGTCGTGGTGCTGCCGCTGCTGGGCCATGCCAGCTGGCATGCCTACCGCGACCTGGTCGATGCCAGTGCGCTGCCCGAGCGCCTGCCGCCCGAGGGTGCCGCCTGATGTTCGGCTATTCAGAGGAGCAGGTGGCCGCCTTTGGACTGTCGTTCGGCGTCGGTGCGTTCATGCTCTACATGCTGTTCATCATCGGCCAGCTGGCCTGGTCGTCCAAGGCCGGAAAGTTTGGCACTTTCGTGATTTTTCTGGGCCTGGCCTTTGGCATGGTGGGCTTTGTCGCCAAGTACGTCATCCAGTGGATGCTGGAAAAGTAAACCCCTGATCTTTGCCTGCTGTGTTCGAGTTTCCGAACAAAAACTCCCTCCTGCGCAATATCTGTCTGCGTCAATAGCTATTAAATAAATAGCGTGTAAAAACCCTTGAAAATCAGGCTGGCCTTGGCGGGCGGATCAGTCTTGCCACAATCGGTCCATGAAAAATGACTTCAAGGGCAACAAGCAGGCCCTACCGCACAAGCTGTGCGCCGTTTGCGGCCGCACCATGACCTGGTGCAAGGCCTGGGCCAAAAACTGGGCCGACGTGCTTGACTGCTCGGATGCCTGCCGCGCCAGGAAAAATAAAAGCGGCGCAGCGGCATGACCGGCGAACACACGGCAGCGGCCGCAGCCACCCCCGCACCTCCCGGGCGGCTGCGCCATCTGGTCATCGTGCTGGGCGACCAGCTGGATGAACAGTCATCTGCCTTTGATGGCTTTGATGCCGAACGTGATTGCGTGTGGATGGCCGAAGTGGCCGAGGAATCCACCCACGTCTGGTCGGCCAAGCAGCGCATTGCCCTGTTTTTGAGCGCCATGCGCCACTTTGCCGAATCGCTGCGCGCCCGGGGCTGGACGGTTAACTACACCCGGCTGGACGACAGCGCCAATGGCGGCACGCTGGCGGCCCAATTGCACCGCGACATCGACACCCTGTCGCCCCAAGCGCTGGTCATGACCGCGCCGGGCGACTGGCGCGTGCTGCAGTCGATGCGCACTGCGGCAAACGCATCGGGCAAGCCGCTTGACTTGCGTGATGACCGGCATTTCTTCAGCACCGTGCGCGACTTTGCCGCGCATGCCGAGGGCCGCAAGCAGTTGCGGCTGGAATACTGGTACCGCGAGCTGCGCACCAAAAACGGCATTTTGATGGAAGGCGGCAAGCCGGCGGGCGGGCAGTGGAATTTTGATGCCGACAACCGCCAGTCCTTTGGCGCGGCCGGGCCGGGCGCGCTGCCGCCGCGCAGCTTTTTCGCGCCCGACGCGATCACGCAGGGCGTCATGGCGCTGGTCAATGCCCGCTTTTCCGGCCATCCTGGCACGCTGGACAGCTTTGGCTGGCCGGTCACCCGGGCGCAGGCGCTGCTGGCGCTCGATGGCTTCATTGCCCAGCGGCTGCCGCTGTTTGGCCAGTACGAAGACGCCATGTGGCATGGCGAGGCCTGGCTCTACCATTCGCACCTGTCGTCGTCGATGAACCTCAAGCTGCTGGGCGCGCGCGAAGTGGTGGCGGCGGCCGAGGCGGCCTGGCGGGCCGGGCATGCGCCGCTGGCGGCCGTGGAAGGCTTTGTCCGGCAAATCCTCGGCTGGCGCGAATTTGTGCGCGGCATCTACTGGACGCAAATGCCCGACTACGCCGCCTGCAACGAACTGGACGCGCAGCAGCCGCTGCCGGATTTTTACTGGACTGGCCAGACCGACATGGCCTGCCTGCGCGACGCCCTCACGCAAACCCTGGCGCACGGCTATGCGCACCATATTCAGCGCCTGATGGTCACCGGCCTGTATGCGCTGCTGTTGGGCGTCAGGCCGCAGGCGGTGCACGAGTGGTACTTGGCCGTGTATGTCGATGCGGTCGAATGGGTGGAAATGCCCAACGTGCTGGGCATGAGCCAGTTTGCCGACGGCGGGCTGATGGCCAGCAAGCCGTATGCCGCCACCGGCAAGTACATCCAGCGCATGAGCAACCACTGCAAGGGCTGCCGCTTCGATCCGGCTGAGGCCACGGGCGACAAGGCCTGCCCGTTCACCACCCTGTACTGGGATTTTTTGATGCGCCACGAACCCCGGCTGGCAAAAAACCCGCGCATGGCGCTGCAGGTGAAAAACATCGCCCGGCTGGCCCCGGAAAAGCGCGCCCTGATCCTTCAGCAGGCGCTGTCTCATCAAACGCTGGCCAGCCAGCCGGTATCGCCATGACCCCCTTTGTCTTTGAGCCGACCTTGCAGGCCGCCCATGCGCGCATCCAGGCGGTTCGCCCGCAGGACTATGCCCGCACGCGCAATGCCCTGGACGGCGCGGTCACCCGGCTTTCCCCTTACCTGACGCATGGTTTTGTCTCGCTGCCCGAGGTGCATGCGGGCGTCGATGCGGTGTATCCGCTTGATGACCAGCACAAGTTTGTCTTTGAGCTGGGCTGGCGCGCGTATTTCCAGCATGTCTGGCGTCATGTCGGTTCGGGGATTCACCAGTCGCTGCATGACGGCCTGCTGCCGGAAGCGGCCTATGCGCAAGTGATGCCGGACGATATCGTGCAGGGTAGGTGCGGCGTGCCCGCCATCGACTGCGCGGTGCGCGAACTTTATACCACCGGCTATCTGCACAACCATGCGCGCATGTGGCTGGCCAGCTATGTGGTGCACCTGCGAAAAGTCCACTGGCATGTCGGCGCCGAATGGCTGTATTCGCACCTGCTCGACGGCGACCTGGCCAGCAACCACCTGAGCTGGCAGTGGGTGGCCGGCACTGGCAGCAGCAAGCCGTATGTGTTCAATGCCGACAATGTGCAGCGTTTTGCCCCGGCCAGCTGGCACAGCCCGGGCAGCGTCATTGATATTTCTTATGAAGCGCTCGACCGCATTGCCCGCAGTACAAAGCCGGCTTTTTGGGGCCGTGGCAGCGAAGGCGGCGTCCAACCGCCCGAGCTGTTCAGCCTGCCGCCACGGCCAGACGATTTCGCCCCGGTCGATGCGCAGGCGGTGCAGGGCAGGGATGTCTGGCTGGTGCATCCGTGGGCCTTGGGCGCATTGCCTGCCGACCTGCCCGCAGGCACGCTGGCGCTGGGCATTGCCGTGGCCGAGTTTCACCAGCAGCATCCCTGGACGGCGCAGCGCTGGGACTTTGTCACCCGCCGCATGCGCCAGCTGGCCCCGCTGTGCTGGCACGCACCGGCGCAGACCCTCGGCACGGCGCTGCGCGGTGCGCGTTCGGTGCATCTGCTGGCTGATCCGCACCTGCGGGAGCCGGGCACGCCCTGGTTGCCCGCTTCAGTCCAACAGCATGCTGCGCCGCGCTTGTTCACGCCGGTGGACGAACTCTGCGGCAGCTTTTCAAAATGGCGCGGCCGCACCCGTCTGGTTCGCTGACGACGGCCCCATGCCTGCGGTCAGTGCGCGGCCTGAAAGCCATGGCCGACCGGGCTGCAGTCAGAGGCCAGCCGCAGCTGCCAAATGGCAGTCTGAAGTGGCCGTTTGAAGTTGACAGACATCGTGGCGTGATGGCAAACCCGATCACTTGCAGCCGCAGGTTCGGGAAACCGCTTTTATCCTACGCGGTGACGCGAAAATGGCCGGATTTTCCGGAAAGCTCGACCAGTAGCATGGGCACAGCAATTAAATAAACAGCGGAGCCGGGCCATGGTTGCAAACCAATTAACAAAAGTTGACAAGTCGCCTTGCGGTGTTTGGCTGACGGTGGCTGCCTGCATGGCTTTTGTGGTCCTGCTGGCAGCCCTGTTTCAGGTGGTGACCGGACAGCTTGAACAGGCTGCCCTTCGCCAGGCACAGCACAACGCGGCGCAAGCCGCCCTTGCAGGCTGCGCAGCCAGCGACTCGGGCGCAGTACGCAGGCAATGCGTCGAACAGGTCAATGCAGGCTTCCTGCCCTATTCGACCTACCCCCAGATCGAGACCGATGCACTGGCTGGCGCGCCGGCCATTGCCCGTGCGCCAGGCTTTCAGCAGGCCGCTTTGACCCATCGTGATTCAAGCCGCATGCGACACAATGCCCAGCTGCAGCCCTTGCGCCCCACCTGATCCTCCTGAAGCTCAAGCCCATGACTGATTCAAAATCCTTTTCTGACCTGGCCGACCGCTTGGAGCAGGCGCGCCTGAAGGCCCTGCCGCTGGACTGGCCCGCCACCATGCCCGTGGACTTGCCGCAGGCCTATGCAGCCGCGCTGGCAGTGCGCGCAGCGCGAATCCGGGCTGGCGACGTGCCGGCGGGCTACAAGGTCGGCTTTACCAACCGCAACATCTGGCCGCATTACCAGGTTGATTCACCCATCTGGGGAACCGTCTGGCAAGGCAGCGTGACGCAGGCGACCTCCGATGCGCCCGATGCGGCGGTGCTGTCCCTTGACGGCTTGTGCGAGCCGCGTATCGAACCCGAAATTGTGTTTTGCCTGCGTGATGCGCCGCCCCCCGACTGCTCGGCAGACGAGCTGGTGGCGTCGCTCGACTGGGTGGCGCATGGTTTTGAAATCGTGCATACGCATTTTTCCCACTGGAAGTTCACCGCGGCCCAGGCCGTCGCCGATGCCGGCCTGCATGGCCTCCTGCTGGTCGGAGCGCGCATTCCGGTCCCGGCGGGCACGCCCACGGTCGATCTGGTCCAGGCACTGGCCGGCCTGACCATTCGCCTGTACGGTGACGGTGCGCTGAAAGACGAAGGCCGGGGCGCCAATGTGCTCGATGGCCCGGTGCAGGCGCTGCTTCACTTCGTGCGGGAATTGCGTGCCACGCCTGGCGCGCCCGCCTTGAAAGCCGGCGACCTGGTGACCACCGGCACGCTGACCGATGCCCATCCGGTGGCGCCGGGGCAAACCTGGCAGACCCAGATCGAGTCGTCGGGTCCGGTGGGCGGCGCGCTTGCGGGGCTGACGGTTCGTTTTGAATAACCTTTCATGGATCACGCCAAATGGGTCTTGAAACCGGGCGGTCCATCCTGAATATTTTTCGACATGCGGGCAGCTGGACGCTGGCATTGGCCTGTTGACCACTTTGTACCCGGAGGCACCATGAAATGGGAAGGCAATCGAGAATCTGACAACGTCGAGGACCGGCGCAGCAACGGCGGCGGCGGTTTTGGCGGCGGCGGCGGCCTGCTGGGTGGGCGCAGCATTGGCATCGGGACCATCGTCGTGGCCCTGGTGGGCGGCTGGATTTTCGGCATCAACCCGCTGACCCTTTTGAGCATGTTCAGCGGCGCAGGGGCGCCCACCGCACAGGTGCAGCAGCAAGCCCCCGCGCAGCGGCCGCCAGCCGACGACCGCATGGCCGCCTTCGTGTCCACCGTGCTGGCCGATACCGAAGACGTTTGGAAAGACGTGTTCGCCAAGGGTGGCGGCACCTACCAGGAGCCCCGGCTGGTGCTGTTTCGCGGCGCCACGCAAACCGCCTGCGGCCAGGGACAGGCGGCCATGGGGCCTTTTTACTGCCCCGGCGACCAAAAGGTCTACATCGACCTCGGGTTTTACGAAACCCTGAAAAACAAGCTGGGCGCCCCCGGCGACTTTGCGCAGGCCTATGTGATCGCCCATGAAGTCGGCCACCATGTGCAGAACCTGCTGGGCATCAGCGAAAAAATGGAGCAGATGCGCGGCCGCGTCAGCAAGGTCGAGTACAACGCGCTGAGCGTTCGCCTGGAACTGCAGGCTGACTGCTTTGCCGGCGTCTGGGCCAACCATGCCCAGAGCGCCCGGCAGATCCTGGAGAAGGGCGATGTCGAGGAAGCCATGAATGCTGCGGCCCAGATTGGCGACGATGCATTGCAGCGCTCAAGCCGCGGTGCCGTGGTGCCTGAAAGCTTCACCCATGGCACGAGTTCCCAGCGTCAGCGGTGGTTCGACACCGGCCTGAAGAACGGCAGCGTCAAGGCCTGCGACACCTTTGGCGCCCGCAACCTGTAAGACTATTTCGACTGAAGGCCACCGCACTGGCGTCCGCTGGCCGACGCACCGTTTGATGAACTCCTGAATCCATAGCGGCTTGTGCAGACGGGTATTGCGCAAGCGGGTGATTTGATCATAATCAGACGGAACACAACCGCGAGACCCGACTTGCGATTTACCGGCTTGCCATGAGGTGCCAAGCCGGACAGCGCAGACCGCCCAGCTACCATCCATCCAATAGACCACCCTTCCATGAACATACTCCTGACCGGCGGTGCCGGCTATATCGGCAGCCATACCTGCGTCGCACTGATCGAGGCGGGCTTTACCCCGGTGATCCTGGACAACTTTTCCAACAGCCATCCGGCCGTGCTGGAGCGCCTGCAGCAGATCACCGGCCAGACCGTGGCGTGTGAAAAAGGCGATGTGCTCGACACGCCGTGGGTTGGCGACGTGCTTGGGCGCCACCGCATTGCTGCCGTGCTGCACTTTGCCGGCGACAAGGCGGTCGGCGAAAGCGTGGCCCGGCCGCTCAGGTACTACCGCAACAACATTGGCGGCGCGGTCAGCCTGCTGGAGGCGATGCAGTCGTCAAGTTGCAGGACGCTGGTGTTTTCGAGCAGCGCCACGGTGTATGGCGATCCGGCATCGGTGCCCATCACCGAAGGTTTTCCGCGCAGCCACACCAACCCCTACGGCCACACCAAGCTGGTGATCGAGGACATCCTGTCGGCGGTGCAGGCGTCCGACCCGTCCTGGCAGCTGGGCGTGCTGCGCTATTTCAATCCGGTTGGCGCGCACCAAAGCGGCCTGATCGGCGAAGACCCGAGCGGCATTCCCAACAACCTGATGCCTTTCGTGACGCAGGTGGCGATTGGCAAGCGGCCCTTCCTGAACGTGTACGGCAGTGACTATCCCACGCCGGACGGCACCGGCGTGCGCGACTATATCCACGTCCAGGACCTGGCCGAAGGGCATGTGGCCGCACTCCAGGCGCTGTTGGAAACCAAAAAAAGCTTTGCCGTGAACCTGGGAACCGGCCGCGGCAACAGCGTGCTGGAAGTGGTCAAGGCGTTTGAAAAGGCCAGCGGCCGTCCGGTCAACTACCAGATCGCCGCGCGCCGGCCGGGTGATGTGGCGCAGTGCTATGCCGACCCGTCACTGGCGCATCGCCTGCTGGGCTGGACCGCCAGCCGCAGCCTGGCCGACATGTGCCTCGATGCCTGGCGCTGGCAAAGCGGCAACCCGGAAGGCTATCAATAAGGTTTAAACAGCCTTTTGCGCCCGACTGCATTGATTTTTTAGCTATCAAATAAATAGCAAAAAGCAGTTTTTAGGATCCTTGCGCGACAGCAGCTCCGCTTGTGCGCTTATCCCGGAAAGGCCGCGTTGCGGTTCAACAGCATTACATCAGGGCTCATCGCGACCATGCGCGCGGGGCCGAAAATGGTGGCGAAGGCTACGTCCTTGGCATCCCGGCCATGGGCCAGGCGCACGATCTGGTCCAGCGGCGACATCGCGGTCGGATCGAACATTACCCAGCGCCCGCCCAGGTAAGCCTCAAAGACGGCATGAAAATCCGGCGGCGGTTCGTCGAACGTGGCATAGCCGCTGACCAGCCGGGCCGGAATGTTGAGCGCCCTGCAAAAGGTCACCGCCAGGTGTGCGAAGTCCCGGCAAACGCCGGCTCGCTGCATGAAGACTTCGCGCGCTGTCGTGGTGGCGTTGGTCGAGCCGATGCGGTAATCAATGTTGCCGCGCACCCATTCGCAAATGGCCTGCACGCGGGCGTAGCCCTGAGGCAACTGCCCAAACAGTTCAGCGGCATTCGGCCCCAGCAGGTCGGATTCGCAATAGCGGGTGGGCGTCAGGTAATGCAGCACATCGTCCGGTAGCTCGTGCACCGGCACTTCCGGCGCATTGACATCAGCGGGCTCGATCATGCGGTCGACCAAGGCGTGGTAGACCACTTTCAGCGGGCCGGGCTGGGCCTGAAAGCGCAAGAAGCGATTGCCCGACTGGCTGTCGCAATAGGTTCGAAAAGGCGTGGGCGGCTCGATCTGCAAATTTTCCTGCACCAGCGTCTGGCCCATGCCGTTGGCCACATGGATCAGAAACACAAACTCGGAAGGGCCATCGACGGCATAGTCCAGCGTCGAATCAATTTGCAACCGGTTGGTGTTGAATGGCTGCGCCACGGCGGCGGCGGGGGCCAGCTGGTCCTGAAACATCAAGGCAGTGCTGGGGTCGTTCATCAAGGTATCGTTCATCGGAGTTCCTGCGGGGCAATAGGATGGCTTGAGTCATGACTCAAGCAGTATCGAAAACTTATGAATTGAACCAGTTTGTGCAGAGCCGGCACATCGGCAGGCCGGAACTGGCGCTGTAGGACGAAGCCCGCCGTTGCAGGCTGTTGGAGCCGATTCAGCCTCGCTTGCGCACCTGGACGGTGACATCCATGCCCAGGAAGTCTCCTGGCGAACCGTCCCAGGATCCATGCAGCGGCTTGGCCAGGCTGGCATGGCGGGCCACCCCAACCGGAATGAGGTCGGTGCCGCCGATCAGGTTGTTGGTCGGATCGAACGGAATCCAGCCGGCGTCGGGCAGGTAGATCTGCACCCAGGCATGGGTGGAGCCGTTGCCATAACTCTGCTGGTCCTCGGTGTCCAGCCACGGCGTGTACAGGTAGCCTGAAACGAAGCGTGCCGCATAGCCGAGCCGGCGCACCGCCTCGATCATCAGGGTCGCAAAATCCCGACAGGCGCCGCTTTTCAGCCGCAGCGTGTCATACGGCGTCTGGACCCCGGGATTGAGGCGCACGTGGTAGGTCATGGTGTTGCGGATGTATTGCGTCATTTCCACCAGCAATTCCCGGGTGCCGGTGGTTTCGTCGGGCCGGATGAACTGGTTGGCCCAGTCCTGCAGGATGCCGCTGGGGTCGTCGTAGTAGGGCGTCAGGTAATGGTGCAGCACCATGCGTTCTTCGTCGCCATACGCCAGCGGGAACTGCCGGGCGCGCGAACTCATGGGAAAGTTGACCGCTCGGGTGCCAGTGTGTTCGACCGAGGACATGCACACCACCTCCAGTTCATTCGCCGGGCTCTGCGGCTGGATCTTGGCGATGGAATTGGAATAGGCATCCTGAAACATGCGGATGTCCACCGGCGCAGGCGTGACCCGCAGGTCAGTGGCCAGGACCCGCAGGTCATGGCTGTCGCGCGGGCGGAACTGCACCCAGTGCTCGCCCAGCGTGACCTGCTGGGCATACCGGTAATGGGTGGTGTGGGTGATGTCGAAGATGGCGGACACATCAAGGCTCGGGAGTTGCAGACTGCAGAGCGTCCGCTTTTTGGCTGAACTGTGCAATCAGTGGCCGACAGGCAAGCCTGTCGGATGCGTCCTACCCGTCTTGACCGGGGTGCACGGTGCAACCGCCGCGGGCAGGCCTACAGCCGTGACAGCAATTCGGTTTTCTTGGCGTTGAAGTCTTCATCGCTGATGATGGCCCGGCTTCGCAGGTCGGCAAGCTTCTCGATCATCTGGAAAATGTCTGCATTGCCTGGCGTGGGGTTGCCAGGACCGGCCTGCAATCCCGGCTGGAGCGGAAAAGGGGCTTGCGCCGCGCAGGCTGCTGGCAAAAATTCACGAATGGCTGCCTGCGTTGAGTCGAAGCCGTTCGCGCTCCCGGCTACGTCAAGGTTGTGCTGCATGCCATTGACCGACACGACCGGCAGGCGGGTCACATCCACCAGTCCGTACTGGCTGGAAAAGGTGACCGAGCCGCTGAAGGACTGCTGCTGCGAAAAACCGCCGAGCTGGTGGTCCTGCGTGTCATAGACGGTGACGCTGCCATTCATTTCGATGGCCAGGCGGCGCGCTTGCGCAAAGTAGGCATAGCGCACGCCGTTCTGGGCGCCGGTGCTGTTGGGCCAGCGCAGGTCGGACGGCCACCAGTCGGGCGACGTGCCCGGGGCCGGCGCGGCAAACAGGCTGGCTGGAGGATTCATGGGCGCAGTGACGTTCTGGTACGCGTCGCCGGCATGGCTGGTTTGCTGCTGGCCGCCCTGGTTTTGCGACTGGAAGCTGCCGGTCCTGAGCAGTTCGGGCTGGCTGGCCACCAGCCTTGAAAGTTCGGCGCACAGGGCATCGACGCGACCCTTGAGCTGGTTGTTGAACATGTCGGACACCATGGTCATGCCGCCGCGCATCCACTGGCCGGAGCCGCTGAATTCGGGATGGTTGAACTGCGCCATGCTGCCGTTGCCGTTGATGACGGATTCGAGCATGCTCGCTACCGCCTCAGGGCTGAATCCGTGGCGCTGGGCGATGTCGTTGACGGCCTGGTGGCCGCTGTTTGAAAGTTGTTTCATGGGAGGGTTCAATTTTATGAAATGCAAAAAAGGCGGCGGAAAATTCTCCGCCAAGGTTGTGGCGGGCCGGGTTTCAACGTGTTGACATGGACTGCCCGGAAGCACGGCGCATTGCCGCTCAAGTTTGGCAAACTGCCGCCACCTTGTTGCCTGGCCGCGATACGCCCTCCAGCGGCAGCGGTGTGACGGTCACCCGCACCTCGAGTTCCTGCTCGCCGCCGCCCAGCACCACGCCGCGCATCGGCGTGACATCGCTGAAGTCGCGGCCCCAGCCCAGGGTGATGTGCTCGTGCTGCACCAGGCAGCGGTTGGTCGGGTCAAAATCAACCCAGCCCGGACCTGGGCAAAAAACCGACACCCAGGCATGCGATGCATCGGCACCGATCAGGCGCGGCTGGCCGGCGGGCGGGTGCGTCAGGATGTAGCCGCTCATATAGCGCGCGGGCAGGCCCAGGCTGCGCAGGCAGCCGATCATCAACTGGGCAAAATCCTGGCAGACGCCCCGGCGGCCACGCAGGACCTCGTCCAGCGGCGTGGAAATGTCGGTCGCGGTGTCGTCAAAATCGAACTCGTCAAAAATTCGTTGGGTCAGGTCGAGTGCGGCATCAAGCTGCGCCCGGCCCGGCGTGTAGCTGATGCGCGCAAACGCTTCGAGTTCCAGGCTGCAGCTCACGTGCGGTGAGGCATACAGAAAGCGGTAGGCATCAATCATGGCGGCATCCATGCCCTGTTGCAGCCGGTCGCGCAGGCTTTCCCAGGAAGCGCTTCCCTGGATGCCGTCCCGATCGGGCCGCTGCATCAGCGCAACCGTCGATTCGGCATGCACCATCAGGCTTTGGTGCGCTGCGGTGATGGTGACCTGACGGGTCTTGTTGCCAAAATAATCCATCCCGTCGATGCCATCGTTTTCTGTTGGCGTCACCCAGAGCGCATGCGACTCGATCTGCTGGTAGGGGAAGGACCTCGGCGTCATGTGCAGGTATTGCTGCGACAGCGTAACCGCGCTCCCGTAGGTCACCTGGGTTTCGTGAACAACGTGATAACGGGCGCGCACGGCAGTGCTCACGGGCAAGGGATTCATGCTGTTTGCGTCTTCGTTGGGTGGCTACCGGTGTAGCTGAAGAATTGAACGCTGACCTGTTGCGACATTTGCGCGCTTGCCACCTGGATACGGCGGAGCAGGTCCATCAGGTGCGCATTGCCGCAATACAGGTCCGTGTCGGGCGCCAGCGACACCAACTCGTTCCTCAACAGGGCCAGTTCCTGTTCTCCGCACGGGCCGTAGGTCAGCGATATCTTCGTCAGGCTCTTGAGGACGCCTTCGAGCTGGAACAGAATCGAACGGGTATTGCTTTCGTCCAATAGCAGCAGGTCCAGCACCGGCAGCCATTCGGGCTGCGCCCGGTAGCGGGCACGGTAGGTGATGATGCAATCGGACAGTTCCAGCAGCCAGTCCAGGTTGCCGTTGGCTTGCATGCCAAGCGCATGCTGCAGCGTCACGGCCTGGAACTGCAGGCGTTCCAGACGCCGCCCCAAGGACATGAAACGCCAGCCCAGGTCGCGGCTCATGCCGTCGAGGGCAAAGCCGGACATGGTCATCAGGGCGGTGGTGGCGTCATCAAGAATCGTCATCGCTTCTGACTGGGACAGCCGGGCGTCAGCGCCAGACACGCCTTGCACCATCTGGTTGAAGGCGCGCCAGTTGTCAACGGAAAAGCGTTCGCGCAACTGGCCGGCACTTTGGTAGAGCTGCTGCTGCTGCCTGGCCAGCCCCGGAACGTCTGGTGAAGCCACTGCCTGCATCAGTTCTGCCTTGATCATGGTGTCGCTCAGGAGAGATGCCACCTTGCCGGCCTGTGCCTGGCTTTGACCTGGCATGCTTTCCTTCAATTCGATCAGGCCGAACCAGGTACACAGCGCCACCACGGTTGGCCATTCGTCGCCGCGATTTGCCGGTCCCACATTGAACAGGAAATTCAGCGCGACGCGAAGCAGGCGGGCGGTGTTGTCGCAACGCTCTGCATTGCGACCGAACCAGAAAAGATTTTCTGCCACACGGCTGGAAATATGGGTGTCGTCGCGGACCAGGTCCTGGTGCGTGATGGTGCGTTTGCGCAGACTGGGCACCTCGACGTGCTGGCTGGCCTGTATCCAGGTGTCCTTGCTGCCGCCACCACGCTGCATGGTGATGATGCGCGAATCCAGCCCTGTCGCCACGCGGGTCAGTCCGCCCGGCATCACGACGTAGCCTTTTGGCGTGGCGCAGGCGTAGACCCGAAGGCCAATGGCGCGGGCATTCAGGCCGCCGCCAGCATCATGATCCAACACCGGCGCCTGGGACAGCCGGACCAGTTCCTGTGCCACATAGTTTTTGGGATTGGCGCGCATCTTGTGGATGAACGCTGTACGCGCCTCTCCTGTCAGGTCTTTGCCAAAGACGGGAAATTCCCGGAGCTGGGGAAAGCTCGGCTTGATGATGAGCTGGTCGAGCCGGTTGATCACCACTTCCAGTGCAGCGGGTTCACCGCACCACCAGGTGGCCACCGACGGCATCTTGAGCGGCTCGTCCAGCAGGCGCTTGCACAGCGACGGCAGGAAGCCGAGCAGCGCACCCGACTCCAGCAGGCTCGACCCCAGGCTGTTGGCAATCAGCACATTGCCGCGCCGGGCGGCCTCGGTCAGTCCGGCCACGCCCAGCGCCGAGTCGGTGCGCAATTCAAGCGGGTCGCAGTAGTCATCGTCGACCCGGCGCATGACCACATGCACCCGCTGCAAGCCGGACAGTGTCTTGTGCCACACAATGCCGTCCCGCACCGTCAGGTCGCTGCCTTCAACCAGCGGCAATCCAAGATAGCGCGCCAGGTAGGCCTGCTCGTAATAGGTTTCGTTGTACGGCCCTGGCGTCAGCAGAACGATCAGCGGCGCTTCACTCTCGCGCAACGGTACTCCCCCTGGGCCACTGGCCGCGCATTGGCGCCCCCAGGTGGCCAGGCTGTCGCGCAGCGTGTCAAAGAAGCCGGCCAGGTGCTGGACGTTCAGGTCGCGCAGCAGATCAGGGAAGGTCCGCGAGATGACCGAGCGGTTTTCCAGCGCATACCCGGCGCCCGAGGGTGCCTGCGTCCGGTCGGCCACGGCCCACCAGCCGCCGTTGGGTGCCCGGGCCAGGTCGATGGCGTAAAAGTGCAGGGCGACGCCGTCCTTGTGCCGCATCCCATGGCATGGCCGCAGGAAGCCGGCGTGTCCGTGAATCAGTGCGGGCGGCAACAGCCTTTCTGCCAGCATTTTTTGCTCGCCGTAGACATCGATCAGCAGCCGGTTCATCAGCGTGGCACGCTGGATCACTGCGGCCTCAATGCCTGCCCACTCGCCCGGCGGCAGGATCATCGGCAGGACATTCAGGTCCCAGGGGCGCTGCATGCCTTTGTCATCGGTGTAGACGTTGTAGGTCACGCCGTTTTCACGCACCTGCCTTTGCACCGACTCGGTGCGTTTGCGCATGACGTCAGGCGTTTCGTGTGCCAGGCTGTCCAGGAAGGTGCGCCAATGCGCGCGTGGCTGGCCCGAGCGGTCCAGCATTTCATCAAAACTATCTGGCGCAGCCGGGTAACCGGCAAGTAGTTGATTCAACATCGGATCGGGTATTTCTCTTGCAAAAACGCGGATGACTCAAAAGCGAGGCATCCGCGTTGGGTGAGCGTGCAAGGATACAGTCAATAAGGCTGCCACCGTAAATCGAGCGTTATGGGGAAGCCTGGATTCAACTCCTCTTTGTACACGTTCATCGGTCCGGGCGTATGCCCGTGCGACCAAAAGCGCGCGAACCGGCGTGCCTCGGCCGCGTTGGCATTGATCGGCGAATGCGCTTCGCTGCGTCCGCCCGGATGCACGACGTGGTAAGTACAGCCGCCGATGGCGCGACCGCTCCAGGTGTCCACCAGGTCGAAGGTCAGCGGCGCCTGCACCCCAATGGTCGGGTGCAGGGCGGACCACGGGCTCCAGGCGCGAAAACGCACGCCGGCCACATACTCGCCCGGAACGCCGGTCGGATGCAGCGGCAGCATGCGTCCGTTGCAGGCGATCACATGGCGTCCGTCGGTCAACCCGCGTACCCGCAATTGCATGCGTTCCACCGATGAATCGACATAGCGCGCCGTGCCGCCGCCGGTCATTTCCTCGCCCAGCACATTCCACGGCTCGATGGCCTGGCGCAGTTCCATCTCCACGCCTTCATAGACCACGGTGCCAAAACGCGGAAACCGGAATTCGATGAACGGGTCGAACCAATGCTCTTCAAAGGCGTAACCCGAGGCGCGCAAATCCTTGACCACATCGCGGATGTCCTGTGCCACGAAATGCGGGAGCATCCAGCGGTCATGCAGCGCAGTGCCCCAGTGAACCAGTTTGGCCTGGTAGGGCTGGCGCCAGAAACGCGCCACCAGCGCGCGCAGCAGCAGCATTTGCAGCAGGCTCATTCGCTCATGCGGCGGCATCTCGAAGGCGCGGAATTCGACCAGCCCCAGGCGGCCGGTCGGGCCGTCAGGGGAATACAGCTTGTCGATGGAAAATTCCGAGCGATGGGTGTTGCCGGTCAGGTCAACCAGCAGGTTGCGCAGCAGGCGGTCCACCATCCAGGGCTTGTCGCCCGGCTGCAGGGTCGGCAGCACCTGGTCCATCTGCTGAAAGGCAATCGCCAGTTCGTACAGGTTGTCGTCGCGTGCCTCATCGACACGCGGCGCCTGGCTGGTCGGGCCGATAAAGGTGCCCGAAAACAGATACGACAGCGCCGGATGGTTCTGCCAGTAGGTGATCAGGCTTTTCAGCAGGTCGGGCCGGCGCAGCATCGGGCTGTCTTCGGCGGTCGCGCCGCCCAGCGTCGCGTGGTTGCCGCCGCCGGTGCCGGTATGGCGGCCATCGACCATGAATTTTTCAGTGCCCAGGCGCGTCAGCCGTGCCTCTTCATACAAGGTGGTCATGTTGTAGACCAGCTCGTTCCAGCTGGCCGCCGGGTGGATGTTCACCTCAATGACACCCGGATCGGGCGTGACGCTGAGCAGCTTGATGCGCGGGTCGCGCGGCGGCGGATAGCCTTCGATCCACAGCTTGAGCTTGAGCCTGGCTGCTGTGTTCTCGACCGACGTGACCAGCGCCAGGTAGTCTTCGATGCGTTTGACCGGGGGCATGAAGACATGCAGCCGGCCACCCCTTGCCTGCACGCACAGCGCGGTGTGGATGACTTCACTTGGCTCGGGCTGCTCGCTCGCAGGCGCCGGCTTCTTCGCCTTGGCCGTGCCTCGTTTTTCCTTTCGGCCGGCATCCAGCGGCGCCTGCGGTGCGAAAGGATCGACGTCGAAGTCAGGCTCTTTTTCTTCGGGCTGCACCCAGGGCAGTGCATTCAGCGGCAGACGCAGCCCCAGAGGCGAGTCCCCCTCGGTCAGGTAAAGATGCTCGCGCTTGAGCGGCCAGGGGGAGGTGCGCCAGGCGGTTCCCAGGGCAATGCTCGGGTCCAGGTCCCTGGGTTTGAGCGGCAGCACATAGCCCACGACCTGGCCCAGTCCGTCTTCAAGCAGGCGCGCCAGGCGTCGCCGCTGCTCCGGGGCCTTCAGGTCAACCTGCAGCGGGTCCAGGTTCACCGGCAGGCCTTGCTCCAGCCGGGCTTGTTGCAAGACGTCTTCATAGGCGGGAATCTGGCTGTGGGCCGGCAAGCCCAGCGCCTTGACCAATTCGGCGCTGAAACGCTCGGCCTCTTCGCTGCCATAGCCATCGGGGATGGCCTCGTCCGAGAACAGCGTGGGATCGAGCCACATCGGCTGGCCGTCAATGCGCCAGTAAATGTTCAGGGCCCAGCGCGGCAGGGGTTCGCCGGGATACCATTTTCCCTGGCCGTAATGCAGCATCCCGCCCGGTGCAAAGTGATTTTTCAGGCGATGCATGAGCTGACCGGCCAGTTCACGCTTCTTGTCGCCGTGCGCCAGGGTGTTCCATTCGGCGCCGTCCATGTCGTCGATGGACACAAAGGTCGGCTCGCCGCCCTGGGTCAGGCGCACATCCTGGCGCTTCAGGTCAGCGTCGACCTGCTGACCCAGCAGGTTGATTTTTTGCCAGTCTTCTTCCTTGTAAGGCTTGGTCACGCGCGGGTCTTCATGAATGCGCGTGATCGTCATTTCATGAAAGAACGTGACCTCGGCCTTGTCGGTAAAGCCGGTCACCGGCGCCGCCGACGAAGGCATGGCCGTGCAGGCCAGCGGAATATGGCCTTCGCTGGCCAGCATGCCCGATGTCGGGTCCAGCCCGATCCAGCCGGCGCCGGGAACATACACCTCGGTCCACGCATGCAGGTCGGTGAAGTCGACTTCGGTGCCGCTAGGGCCATCGAGCGAGGCCTGGTCGGCACGCAACTGGATCAGGTAACCCGACACGAACCGTGCGGCCAAACCCATCTCGCGCATGATCTGCACCAGCAGCCACCCGCTGTCGCGGCAGGAGCCCGAGCGTTTTTGCAACGTTTCTTCGGGTGTCTGCACGCCAGGCTCCATGCGCAGCAAGTACGCAATGTCGCCTTGCAGGCGTTGGTTCACCGCCACCAGAAAGTCGTTGGTTGCCAGGTTTTTCTTCAGCAGGTCGCGCCGTGCGTCTGCCACCCAGGCCACCAGCAATTCTCCGGGCTTGTCGGCCTTCAAATAGGGGCTGAGTTCGGCGGCCAGTTGCACCGGGTAGCTGAACGGGAAAAATTCGGCATATTTTTCGACGAAAAAATCAAACGGATTGATGACGGTCATGTCTGCCACCAGGTCAACCGTGAATTCGAGCTGGTTTGATTTTTCAGGGAACACGTAGCGGCCGATGTAATTGCCGTAGGGGTCCTGCTGCCAGTTGATGAAATGGTTTTCTGGCGTGACGGTCAGCGAATAGGAAAGAATCGGGGTTCGCGCATGGGGCGCCGGTCGCAGGCGAACCTCATGCGGTGACAGTGCGACCAGGCGATCGTAGTGGTAGCTGGTTTTGTGGTGCAGCGCAACACGGATGGCCATTGAAAGTACCTTTCGGTGGATGAGGGAAGGAGTCGGACTAGGCGGTATCGCTGGAAAATGGACGATTGTTCCGGACGCACGATTCATGCCCAGAGTTTCCATTTATAGCAGCGATGGCCATAGGTTTTGAGCGGCTTGAAACTTTAACTACGCAGCGACGGGGTTTTGCCCGGATGCCTGGTGGGGCAGGTCTTGAGGGACGTGATGCAGGCAGTTGCAGATGATGCAAGCGCCCCAGGGCCCACGGGGAGTCCGATTCCTGCAATGGCTCTTGTGGCAACCGCTTCATACCCGCCAAAGAAAAAGGGTTCACTGCTATTTTAATAGCAATGAACCCTTGTCTTTATTGGTGCCGGAGAGATGAATCGAACACCCGACCTTCTCATTACGAATGAGCTGCTCTACCGACTGAGCTACACCGGCTTAAGCCCTCAATTATAGCCCGGCGTGGTAGGCGGTTACGCGGTCGACTTCATTTTTAGAGCCCAGGATCACGCTGACACGCTCGTGCAGTTTGGTCGGCTGGAGGTCAAGTATGCGCTGTTTGCCGTTGGTGGCGGCGCCTCCGGCCTGCTCGATGAGCCAGCTCATCGGGTTGGCTTCGTACATCAGGCGCAGCTTGCCGGCTTTTTGCGGCTCGCGCTTGTCCCACGGGTACAAAAATACGCCGCCCCGGCACAGGATGCGGTGCACGTCGGCGACCATGGAGGCAATCCAGCGCATGTTGAAGTCCTTGCCGCGCGGTCCTTCCTTGCCCTGCAGGCATTCGTCGATGTAGCGCTTGACCGGTTCGTCCCAGTGCCGCATGTTGCTCATGTTGATGGCAAATTCCTGGGTGTCAGCCGGAATCCGGACGTTTTCTTCCGTGAGCAGGAACGAGCCCTGTTCACGGTCGAGGGTGAACATGGCCACACCGTCGCCCACGGTCAGCACCAGCGTGGTCTGCGGACCGTAGACGCAGTAACCCGCCGCCACCTGACTGGAGCCGGCCTGCAGGAAATCGCTTTCCTCGACGCCGTGGTGGCCCTCGGCCTTTTTCAGCACACTGAAGATGGTGCCGATACTGACATTGACGTCGATGTTGCTGGAACCATCGAGCGGGTCGAACATCAGCAGGTATTCGCCCTGCGGATAGCGGTTCGGCACCACGTAGATGCTGTCCATTTCTTCCGAGGCCATGGCCGCCAGATGACCGCCCCATTCGTTCGCCTCGATCAGCACTTCATTGGCGATGATGTCGAGCTTTTTCTGGATCTCGCCCTGCACGTTTTCACTGCCGGCCGTGCCCATCACGTCACCGAGAGCGCCTTTGTTGACAGCCTGGCTGATGCCTTTACAGGCGCGGGCCACCACTTCGATCAGCAGGCGCAACTCGGGCGGAATGTGGCCGTCGAGGCGCTGCTGCTCGACCAGATAGCGCGTAAGGGAAATATTTTTGGGCATCAAGAACTCCGTGGACAGGGTGAGGAGGGTGAGTGGATCGCAAGCCGGCTCAATGGCCCAGCGCGCGCGCGACCACTTCGTGCGTGTCTTTGCTCAGGTCGGAGCGGGCGGCCACGCGGGCAATTGCCTGGTGCGCCTGGCTGCGGTAGGGCTCGGCCAGTTTGCTCCAGCGGTCCAGCGCGCGTGCCAGCCGGGCGGCGACCTGCGGGTTGAGGGCGTCAAGTTCAATGACGCGTTCGCACCAGAAGGTGTAGCCGGCCCCGTCAAGCCGGTGAAAACCAGCTGGATTGCCCTGGCAGAAGGTGCTAACCACGCTGCGCACGCGGTTCGGGTTTTTCAGGCTGAAGTCAGCATGCTTCATGAGTTGCCTGACCGCCGGCAGGATGTTGCCGCCGCGGTCGGGCGCGCCGGTTTGCAGGCTGAACCATTTGTCGATGACGAGGGGCTCGTCCTTGAACATGGCATGGAACAGGGCCAGTGCCTGGGTAGCCAGCGGATGGCTGCTCGAAACCAGAGCCGCCAGGGCGTTGAAGCGGTCGGTCATGTTGCCGGCGTCCTTGAAACGCTGCAGCGTCTTGCCGGGCCAGACGGTGTCGCCGCTGGCTTGGGCTGCCAGGCACAGATGCGTCAGTGCCATGCCGGCCAGCGCGCGCCGGCCGCTCGACACCGGGTCGGGCGTGTAGGCGCCGGTGTCGTGGTTCGCTTCGTACGCCGCTTCCCAGTCGGCTTGCAGTGCGGTGGAAAGCTGCTGGCGCATGGCTTCGCGCACGGCATGGATGTGCTGCGGATCGACCACGTCGAGCTGTTCGGCCAGGTACGTTTCCGACGGCAGCGTCAGCACCAGGTCCTTGAAGGCCGAATCGAGCGACGGATGGCGCAATACCTCGCGCATGGCGTCCAGATAAGCATCATTTAGCACGTTTGCGCATGATGCGTCTGTGCTGGTAGCTATAGTTTTAATAGCGCTTACGGCTTGGTTGACAGCCAGTCGCTGGCCGGCTTCCCAGCGGTTGAAAGGGTCGCTGTCGTGTGCCAGCAGATGCAGCAGTTGCGCATCGGTATAGGCAAAATCCAGCACGACCGGCGCGGTGAAGCCGCGCAGGATGGACGGAACCGGTTCGGCGTCGATGTTGACGAAGGTGAAGCTTTCGTGCGCCTGCGTCAGCACGACGGTGCGCGTTCCTGCCGCCGGAACGGTTTCGCCGTCCAGTTGCAGCGGCACATCCTGGCCGTCCACGCCAAGCAGGCCCAGGCTGACCGGAATCACGAACGGCTCCTTGACCGGCTGGCCCTGCGTAGGCGCGCAGCTTTGCGCCAGCGTGAGCGTGTAACTGCGCGCGGCGGCGTCGTACACGCCCTGCGCTTGCAGGCGAGGCGTGCCGGCCTGGCTGTACCAGCGTTTGAACTGCGGCAACAGGCGCGACAGGTCGGACGCCGGATTGGCGTCGGCAATGGCTTGTGCAAAATCGTCGCAGGTTACGGCGTTGCCGTCGTGCCGCTCGAAGTAGAGCGTCATGCCCTTGGCAAAACCGTCCCGACCCACCAGCGTCTGCATCATGCGGACGACTTCGGCGCCTTTTTCGTAGATGGTGACGGTGTAGAAGTTGCTGATCTCGATATAGCTGTCGGGCCGCACCGGATGCGCCATCGGGCCGGCGTCTTCGGGGAACTGGGCGGTGCGCAGCACGCGAACGTCCTCGATGCGCTTGACGGCGCGGGCTGAACGCTCGGCGCACAAATCCTGCGAAAACTCCTGGTCGCGGAACACCGTCAGGCCTTCCTTTAGGCTGAGCTGGAACCAGTCGCGGCAGGTGATGCGGTTGCCGGTCCAGTTGTGGAAGTACTCGTGGCCGACGACGCTTTCGATGTTCGAGAAATCAACGTCGGTGGCGGTGGCCTGGTTCGCCAGCACGTACTTGGTGTTGAAGATGTTCAGGCCCTTGTTTTCCATGGCGCCCATGTTGAAGTCGCTGGTGGCGACGATCATGAAGCGCTCCAGGTCAAGCTTCAAGCCAAAGCGGGCTTCGTCCCAGGCGACCGAATGCATCAGCGAGACCATGGCGTGTTCGGTCTTGTCCAGGTCGCCGGGCCGCACATAGACCTGCAGCAAATGCTCTTTGCCAGCGCGCGTGGTGATGCGCTGCTCCCGCGCCACCAATTGGCCGGCCACCAGCGCAAACAAGTAGCTTGGCTTGCGGTGTGGATCGACCCATTTGGCGAAATGCCGCGCGCCGTTGGGGCCGTCGTCCAGCGGCCCGTGCGCCACCAGGTTGCCGTTGGACAGCAGCACCGGGTAGTTCGCCTTGTCAGCGCGCAGCGTGACGCTGAAGCTGGCCATCACGTCCGGACGGTCCAGGAAGTAGGTGATGCGCCTAAAGCCCTCGGCTTCGCACTGCGTGAAGAACGAGTCGTTGCTGACGTACAGGCCCATCAGCTTGGTGTTCTTGGCCGGGCAGGTGGTGGTGAAGATTTCCAGCTCGAACGCATCGGGCAGGTCGCACAGCACCAGCTGGCCGCCTTCCATCTTGAACGACGTGCCTTGCCCGTTGACCATCACCCGCGCCAGGTTGAGTTCCTCGCCGTCCAGCCGGAGCGGCTGCGCCGGCACCTCCGGGTTGCGGCGCAACCGCATCTTGTTGAGCACGCGCGTTTTGGCTGGGTCCAGGTCAAAGCACAGGTCGACCGTGTCGATCCAGTAGGCCGGGGCGGTGTAGTCAGCGCGGTTGATGACCACGGCGGTGCCGGGTCCTGTTCCGTCAAGCATTTGCAGCATGGCTGGTTCCTCAAAAATCCAGAAATTCAAAACGGGCGGCAGGCGCCGCCATCAGACGCCCTGTTTCAGGGACGCTTCAATAAACGGATCCAGGTCGCCGTCCAGCACTTTTTGCGTGGCCGAGGTTTCATAGTTGGTGCGCAGGTCCTTGATGCGGCTGTTGTCCAGCACATAGCTGCGGATCTGGTGGCCCCAGCCGACGTCGGTCTTGGTGTCTTCAAGCTTTTGCTGCGCTTCCTGCTGCTTGCGCAGCTCGAAATCGTACAGCCGCGAGCGCAGGCGTTTCCAGGCGACATCGCGGTTGCCGTGCTGCGAGCGGCCTTCCTGGCACTGCACGACGATGCCGGTCGGGATGTGCGTCAGGCGAACGGCCGAGTCGGTTTTGTTGATGTGCTGGCCACCGGCGCCGCTGGCGCGGTAGGTGTCGGTGCGCACGTCGGCCGGGTTGATGTCGATCTCGATCGAATCGTCAATCTCGGGATAGACGAACACCGAAGCAAACGAGGTGTGGCGTCCGCCCGACGAGTCGAACGGCGACTTGCGGACCAGCCGGTGCACGCCGGTTTCGGTGCGCAGCAGGCCAAAGGCGTACTCGCCCTCGATCTTGATGGTCGCGCCCTTGATGCCAGCGGTGTCGCCCGCAGACTCGTCTTCGATCGTGGTCTTGAAGCCCTTGCGCTCGGCGTACTTCAGGTACTGGCGCAACAGCATGCTGGCCCAGTCGCAGGCTTCGGTGCCGCCGGCGCCGGCCTGGATGTCGAGGAAGCAATTGAGCGGATCGGCCGGGTTGTTGAACATCCGGCGGAATTCCATCTTCTCGACCTCTGCGGCCACCAGGGCGGCTTCGCCCTCAATGGCGCGCATGCCGGCTTCGTCGTTGTCGTCCTTCGACATTTCGAACAGCTCGGTGTTGTCAAGCAGTTCCTGCTCCAGCCGGTCCAGGATCAGCACCACGTCTTCGAGGGATTTTTTCTCGCGGCCGAGTTCCTGCGCGCGCTTGGGGTTGTCCCAGACCTTCGGGTCTTCGAGCGCGGCGTTGACTTCGTTCAGTTTTCGGGCTTTGGCAGGGTAGTCAAAGATACCCCCTGAGTTCATTCACCCGGTTGCTCAGGTCCTCGATCTGGTTGGCAATGATGTTGATGTGTTCTGCGTCCATGGGGAAAAGTCCTGTCGTTGTCTGAATTCAATCGGCCATTTTCTCATGCTCCCGGCCGTCTGCCGCGTGCCTGCTTGCAGGCCGGCGCGCGGGCAGGTCAAAGGGGCGCGGTGGCCGGCACCGCCAGCGGCAGCGTGACGCTGAACAGCGCGCCTTCGGCCTCGCGGCTCTGCACGCTGATGGTTCCGCCGTGCGCTTCGACCAGCTGCCGGGTGATGTACAGCCCCAGCCCCAGGCCGGTCGTGCTGTCGTCCTGGCCCACGGCCCGCTCGAAAGGATCGAAGATACGCTGCTGGTCCCGGGCCGGTATGCCCTTTCCCTGGTCGCGAACGTGAAGGACCACGCTGTCGCCCAGCAGGACCAGGCTGACCTCCACCGGCTTGCCATTGCCGTAGCGCAATGCATTTGTCAGCAGGTTGGTCACCACCTGCTCGATTCTGAATTCGTCCCAGCAGCCGGTCACCGGCTGGTCGGCATGCAGGGTGATGGCGCTGCCTGCGGCCTCTGCCTGATGGCTCAGGTTGCCCGTCACGCGGCCAAGCAATGCAGGCAGGTCGACCGGGCCCGGACGGATCGACAGCCGGTTGCTGCGGATGCGCGTGACATCGAGCATGTCGTCGATCAGTCGCACCATGCTCTGGACCTGGCGCTGGTCACGCGCGACCATTTTTTCCAGGTAGGCCGCATCGAAAACGGCCACCTTGCCGCGCTCCAGCAGCATTTTGCGCATCTGGACATCCATGAAGAGCGTGTTCAGCGGCGTTCGCAGTTCATGCGCCACCACTGACATGAACTCGTCGCGCATGTTCAGGGCCTTTTGCAGCGCCATCTGCGTGGTCTGCAGGCTCTCCAGCAGGGCGTCCTGCTCCTGCCTGCTTTTTTCAAGCGCCAGCACCTGGCGCCGGGTCTCCAGGCGCTGCCGGTAAAGCAGGGCAAACACATTCACCTTGGACTGGACCGCCTGCACATCGAGCGGCTTGTACAAAAAGTCAACGGCGCCGCTTTCATAGCCCTTGAACGCGAAGTTCGACTCCTTGCCCGCCGCCGTGACGAAGACGATGGGAATGTGGCGCGTTTTTTCCGTGCCGCGCATCAGTTCGGCCAGCTCGAAGCCGTTCATGCCCGGCATCTGGACATCCAGGATGGCCAGCGCAAATTCATGCGTCAACAGCAAGGCCAGCGCTTCCTCGCCGCTGGACGCCTGAAAAACCGTCCGGCCTTCCAGGCGGATGACGGCTTCGAGCGCCAGCAGGTTGTCGGGAAGGTCGTCAACGATCAGGACGTTGACGTTGTTGTCGTTCAGCATGAATTCTTTCCCATTTCCAGCAGCAGGCTGTGGATGCTTTTCAAATCAAGAATCAGGTCGGGCTGGCGCAGTCGAATGGCCGCTTCGGGCATCACGGGCATGCGCGCTTCGTTCGGGTCCTGTACTACGGTCAGGCCGCCTTGCCGGCCAATTTTATTCAGCCCCCGCGCGCCGTCCGCATTGGCGCCGGTCAGCACGATTCCGGCAAGGTGCAAGCCGTAGGCATCGGCTGCCGACTCCATCAGCACATCGATCGACGGACGCGAAAAATGCACTTGTGCCTCGCAGCTCAGGGACAGCGAATGGTCCGTCTCGACCAATAAATGGTAGCCCGGCGGCGCAAAGTAGAGCGTTCCCGGTACCAGCGTTTCCTTGTCTGCCGCCTCCCGTACCTGCAAGAACATGCGCCGCTGGAAAATCTCCGCCAGCTGGCTGTGATGGCTTTCCGACAGGTGCAGCACCACCACGAGCGGCACGCCAAAGCTGGCTGGCAGTCCGGGCAGGATGTCCATCAGCGCGTCCACGCCGCCGGCCGAAGCGCCGATCACCACCGCCTTGACGCGCTGCAATTTCGCCTGGGTGATCTCGTTCATCACCCCAGCCCCGGCCGTTTGCGAAAGATGCGCTCGGCGCGCACCAGCGGCTCGAAACGGGTGGCATAGCTGGAAAAATCAATGCTTTCCTTGCTGCCCAGGCCCAGGAAGCCGCGATGCCCCAGCGATTCGTGAAACAGGCCAAAGGCGCGGTCCTGCAGTTTCTTGGTGAAATAGATCAGTACATTGCGGCACAGCACCAGCTGGGTTTCCGAAAACACGCTGTCCGTGGCCAGGCTGTGGTCGGCAAAGACGATGTTTTCGCGCAGTGACTTGTCGAAGATGGCCGCAGCGTAGGCGGCGGTGTAGTAGTCGGCAAAGGCCCGCTTGCCGCCGGACTGCTGGTAGTTGGCGGTAAAGCCACGGATGCTGCTCAGGGGAAAGATGCCTTGCCGCGCCTTGTCCAGGGAAGCGGGGTTGATGTCGGTGGCATAGATCAGTGAACGCTCCAGCAAGCCTTCCTCACGCAGCAAGATAGCCAGCGAATACACCTCTTCCCCGGTACTGCAGCCGGCGATCCACACCTTGATGGAGGCATAGGTGCGCAGGTGCGGCACCACCTGCTGGCGCAGGGCCAGAAAAAAAGACGGATCGCGAAACATTTCACTGACCGGTATCGTCAGGTACTGGAGCACCTGCTGGAACACCCTCGGGTCGTGGACCACCCGGGACTGCAGCTCGGAAATGCTCGGGCAGGCCAGTTGCGTCAGCGCATACAGCACGCGGCGTTTTTGCGAGGCGCCGGAATAATCGCGGAAATCGTAGCTGTACTTGAGGTAGATCGCCTCCATCAGGCGCGTGAGCTCGATGTCGGTTGTGGTGGGGGCAGTAGTGGCGGCCTGGGGGGTATTGCCCGGTTCAGCCACCGGGCCGATCGCCGCCGGTGGTCCTGACAGGCTGGTTTTTTGGGCCATGGCTTAAGTCCGCCCGGCCACGGGCATCCATACCCTGAGCAGGGAAAACAGCCGGTCCAGGTCGATCGGCTTGGCCAGGTAGTCGTTGGCGCCGGCCGCGAGGCATTGTTCCTGGTCGTCCTTCATGGCTTTGGCGGTCACCGCAATGAGGGGGAGTTTTTGCAAATGTGGGTTCTGGCGGATGCGGCGCATGGCTTCAAGCCCGTCCATGCCGGGCATC
Organism: Polaromonas sp. CG9_12; assembly: GCA_000751355.1. GTDB lineage: Bacteria > Pseudomonadota > Gammaproteobacteria > Burkholderiales > Burkholderiaceae_C > Polaromonas. The sequence continues at coordinate 3,187,995 of CCJP01000005.1, forward strand.
ATGATGTCCATGAGCACCAGCTCGATGCCCGGCACCGCGTCGAGCCGCTCCAGCGCCTCAAAGCCGTTGCGGCCGATTTCCACCACGAAGCCCTTTTGCTCCAGCGCGCTGGTCAGCGAAAAAATGTTGCGCACATCGTCATCGACCAGCAGGATTTTCCGGCCCTCGAACACCTCGTCGCGGCTGCGGGCGGTTTTCAGCAGTTGCTGCTGTTCGGCTGACAGGCTGGACTCCACCTTGTGCAGGAACAGCGTCACCTCATCGAGCAGGCGCTCGGGGGAATGCGCGCCCTTGATGATGATGGAGCGCGAGTATTTCAGCAGGTCGGCCTCTTCGGCGCGGCTCAGGCTTCTGCCGGTGTACACGATCACTGGTGGAAACGAGCAGATGTCGCCCGCCGACATGCGCCTGAGCAGTTCATTGCCCTGCATGTCGGGGAGCTTCAAGTCCACGATCATGCAGTCGAAGATCGTGCTGGCCAGCAGGGCCAGCGCTTCGGCGCCGGTCCGTACCGCAGTGATGTTGACCTCGTCGTCGGCAATCAGCCGGATCACGCTTTCACGCTGCAGTTCATCGTCTTCCACCAGCAGCACGCGCTTGAGCTTTTGCGTCAGCTTGTGCTCTAGGGTGGTGAACACCTCCTTCAGCTGTTCGCGGCTCGACGGCTTGATGGCATAGCCCACGGCGCCCAGCAGCATGGCGGCTTCCCGGTGGTCCTGCCCGGACACCACATGCACCGGAATATGGCGTGTCCTGGGCGTTTCCTTGAAGCGCTGCAGCACCGACAGGCCCGAGCGGTCAGGCAGGCCCATGTCGAGCAGCACCGCATCGGGCATGAACTGCCCAGCCAGCAAGAACCCGTCTTCGCCGCTGTGCGCCACCAGGCAGTTGAAGCCCAGCTCGTGCGCCAGGTCGTACAGGATGCGGGCGAAGACCGCGTCGTCCTCGATCACCAGCACCACCCGGCCCTTGCCCTTCATGAAGCGGTCATCGGCAAAAGCCGGCAGCGCAGGCTGCGATGGGGCGGATGGCGTTGCCTGGGCCGGCGCCTGACCAGCGGGCTGAACCGCAGGCTGCGCGGCGGCTGGCGGCTGGTAGGGCAAATTGTCGAGCGGCGCGGGCAGGGCGGCAGGCAGGTGCAGCGTGAAGGTGCTGCCCTGTCCGGGAACGCTTTGCACCGAAATCGAGCCGCCCAGCAGCAGGCTCAGGTCGCGTGAGATCGACAGTCCCAGCCCGGTGCCGCCGTAGCGCCGGCTGGTGGTGCCGTCGGCTTGGCGGAAGGCCTCGAAAATGATGTCCTGCTGCTCCTGGCCAATGCCAATGCCCGAATCCTGCACCGCCAGCGCAATGCCGCCGGCGGCTTCGGGCGCCACCTGCAGGCGGACAGCGCCGGTTTCGGTGAACTTGAGCGCATTTGACAGCAGGTTTTTCAAAATCTGCTCGACGCGCTGGCGGTCGGTCAGCAGGGCAGCCGGCGTGCCCGGCGCGATCTGCACGTCAAAGGTCAGCTTTTTCTGCCGGGCGAGCGGCTCGAAGCTGGTCTTGAGCGCATCGACCAGGGTGGCCAGCGTGACCTGTTCCGGCACCAGTTCGAGCTTGCCGGCTTCGACCTTGGATATGTCCAGGATGTCATTGATCAGACTCAGCAGGTCATTGCCGGCCGAATGGATCGACTGGGCAAACCGCACCTGTTCGTCGGTCAGGTTGCCTTTGGGATTCTCGGACAGCAGCCGGGCCAGGATCAGCGAGCTGTTCAGCGGTGTGCGCAATTCGTGCGACATGTTGGCCAGAAACTCGGACTTGTAGCGACTGGCGCGCGCCAGTTCCTCGGCGCGCGCTTCCAGGTCGGCTTGCGCCTGGCGCAAATCCGCATTCTTGTGGTCCAGCGACATGGCCTGCTCGGCCAGCTGCTCGTTGGTCTGCTCCAGTTCGGCCTGCTGGTTTTCCAGCGTCGCCTGCGACTGCTGCAGGACATGCGACTGCTCCTGCAGCTCTTCATTGGCCGTGCGCAGTTCTTCCTGCTGGACCTGCAGCTCTTCATTGAGCTGCTGCGTTTCGCCCAGCGCATCCTGAAGGCGCTGGCGGTACACCGCACCATGCAGCGCGGTGCCGATGGTGTGGGCCACCAGCCCGACCAGTTCCATGTCGCGCGGCTGCAGTTCGCGGAAAAAGGCCATCTCGACCACGCCCGTCACCTGCGCATCGTGGTGCAGCGGCACCACCAGCACATGGCGCGGCGCCGCCTGCCCGAGGCCCGACGACACCTTGAGGTAGTCGGGCGGCACGTCATCCAGCCGGACGATGCGGTTTTCCAGCGCCGCCTGGCCCACCAGTCCCTGGGTGCTGTAGTAGGTCTGCTCGACCGCCTCGCTTGCCGGCGTGAAGCCGTGGGCGGCCACGCGCCTGAGCACGCCATCGCTGCCCCGGCTGTAAAGCGCCGCCACCGGGGCATCCAGGTAGTGCGCCAGGAATTCCAGCGCGCTGTGCCCCAGCCGCGCCATGTCCGGCTGGCCAAGCATTTGTTCGGCCAGCCGCGTCTGGCCGCTGCGCAGCCAGGCCTGCTGCTTCAACTGGGTGGCATGGCCGGCCTGCTGCTTGAGTACCTCGTCGTAATTGAGCGACAGGCCCAGCAATTCGCGCCGTCCCCGAAACGCCAGCAGGCCGCTGACGCCGAGCGTGAACAGCAGATAAGCCAGCACGCTCCAGAACGTGGTGTCGCGCGCTTTTTCATTGCGCTCCAGCAGCAGCCGCTGCTCCATCGCAATGAAGCCAGCCAGTTCCTGGCGTATCGCGTCTTTCAGGCGCCTGCCACGACTTGTGCGCGCCAAGGCAACATAGTCCAGATTGTTGCGCCGCAGGGCAATACACTCTTGCGCAAATTCTTTCCATTGCTGCTGCAAGCCGGTGATCCGCTGGAGCCGGGCCACCTGGGCCAGGTTGTCGCTGACCATGGCGGACAGGACCGCGACCTCGCTGTCAAAGCGGGACAAGGCCGCCTCGTAGGGTTCCAGGAAGGATTCATCGCCGGTCACCAGGTAGCCGCGCATGCTCGACTCCATTTCCGAGTTCAGCCGGGCCACGTGGTTGGCGTTGCCAATGACCCGCTCGGAGTGTTCCACCCAGTTCAGGGTGGACAGCAGGTAGACGATCAAGGCCAGGAAAAGTACCGCGCTCAGGGCGCCCAGCCCCAGTGGAAAGCTGATGTTGCGCGACAGGATACGGCGAAAGCTTTCCTGGTTGACGGCTTGGGAAGGATTCATGAACAGGAGGCCTGGCGCCCGTGGGCGCAAAGCGTCAAGTTTGCCCTATGGCGCGGACGTTTCCAGGTTGAAACGGAATTTTTGGTAATTATTCAGCGTCTTCGGCGCGCTTCGCGTTCTTTGTTGTCGTTGCGGACTTGATCCGCAATCCATGACTTGTTGGGGGTAGAGATGGATCCCGGGTCAAGCCCGGGATGACAGAGGGAGCAGAGGATGACAGAGGGAGCAGATGATGACAGAGGGAGCAGGGAATGACGGAGGCGGCAGGAAATGACACGGACTTCTGTCATTGCGCATCAACCTGAACTGAAAAGCCACCTGAGCAGCTGCAATTTTTGTAGCAAAAAAGGAATTTTCCGCCCGACTGGCTTGCCTAAGCAGCTATCATTTGAATAGCATGAGGCCTGCCGGGCAGGCCACCCGCCTGGTTTCAGGCCAGAAAATCTTCGATCAGCCGCGCCAGTGCTTCGGGCTGGTCGTGGTGCAGCATGTGGCCGGCGTCCTGGACCACGGCAATCCGCGCGTCGGGCACCTGCCGCAGCCGCTCATGGTATTCATCGAGCGAATACTTGCCTTTCCACCACTGCGCCATCGAGTCACCCGAAGCCTCGACGGCCAGCACCGGGGCGCTGATGCGCTGGTGGATTTCCAGCACCTCGTCCACCCGGTAGAGCTGCGCGCCAGGCACCTTGTGCGCCGGATTGCCCAGGATGCGCCACTGGCCCGAGGCGTCGGGCCGTGCCCAGTGGCCGGCCAGCCAGCGCGCCTTGTCCGGCGTCAGCCGGGGGTTGGTCTTCATCAGGCGCCGGGCGACCCCATCAACATCGTCATAGGTCTTGAGCGCCAGATCGCCGCATTGCAGGCTTTTCAGGCCGTCCAGCCAGTCAGCCAGCCGGCCGGCCGCCTGGCTGGGCCGGCTGCCCGGCAGTCCAAAGCCTTCCAGGTTGACCAGCCGGCGGATACGCGCCGGCCGCACGCCGGCATACAGCATGGCCACGTTGCCGCCCATGCTGTGGCCCACCAGGTCGACCGCCTGGCCGGGCGCGTAATGGTCGAGCAAACCGTCCAGGTCCGCCAGGTAGTCGGCAAACCAGTAGCTGTCGGCCTGCCAGCCTGAGGGCGACAGGCCGGTCTGCCCGAAGCCGCGCCAGTCGGGCGCAATGATGGTGCGGCCGGCGGCAAACGCGTCGGTGAAGGCGTCGACCATGAACTGGTAGGAAGCCGCCACATCCATCCAGCCATGCACTAAAAACAGCGGCGGTAGCGCCGGGGCTTGCCCGCTGCTCCAGGTCAGCACATGGTGGTCGAGTCCGCGCATAGGGACAAACTCGCTGCGAAAAGTTCGGATTTCTTTGTACATTGGACGCACATCATAAGGAGACACGCCTTGAACAGCAGTCAAGACAGCGACAAGCCCGGCCACCGCCTGGCGCAGGACCCGCCCGATCACTATGCGCAACTGCACGGCGGCTTTCGCTGGCAGGTGGATGAGTTCTTCAACATTGCCGAGGTCTGCTGCAGCCGCTGGGCCAGGGCCGCGAATACGCAACCAGATGCTATGGAAAGAATAGCTGTTCGTGCTCACCAGACCAGCGCAAAAGCTGTTTTTCATACCTATTCCGAGCTGAAGCAGGCAGCCGATGCGCTCAGCCATGGGCTGGCCGCGCTGGGGGTGCAGCGTGGCGACCGGGTGGCCATCGTGATGCCGCAGCGCTTCGAGACAGCCGTGGCCTACATGGCCGTGTTCCAGCTAGGCGCCGTCGCCATGCCGCTGTCGATGCTGTTCGGGCCTGAAGCGCTGGCCTTCCGGCTCCAGGACAGCGCGGCAGTGCTGGCGATCTGCGATGAAAGCTCGATTGACAGCGTGAACGCCGTCAGGGCCGAATGCCCGGCGCTGCGCACGCTGGTGGCCGCGGGCAGCGCGGCGGGGCAGGGCGACGTGGACTACACGGCGAGCTTGCAGGCGCAGCAGGGCGAATTCATCGCGGCCCGCACCCGCGCCGACGACGCCGCGATCCTGATCTACACCAGCGGCACGACCGGCCCGCCCAAGGGCGCGTTGCTGGCGCACCGCGCGCTGATCGGCAACCTGCCCGGCTTCGTCTGCAGCCAGAACTGGTTCGGCTTTGACGGCATCGGCAATCAAGCCTCCAGCGCCGTGTTCTGGAGCCCGGCCGACTGGGCCTGGACCGGCGGGCTGATGGATGCGCTGCTGCCGACGCTGTATTTCGGCCGGCCGATTGTCGCTTTCAACGGCCGCTTCAGCCCCGAACTCGCCTTTGGCCTGATGGCCGAACACGGCGTGACGCACACCTTTTTGTTTCCCACCGCGCTCAAGGCCATGATGAAGGCTTTTGCGCGTCCCCGCGAGCAGTTCACGCTCCGCTTGCAAGGGCTGATGAGCGCCGGCGAGGCGGTCGGCGACGCGGTGTTCGACTACTGCCGCGAGCAGCTCGGCGTGACGGTCAACGAGATGTTCGGCCAGACGGAAATCAACTATGTGGTTGGCAACTGCCACGAGGCGGCTGCTTCGCTGGCTGCGCTGCCGTCACAGGGCTTCGTGCCGCTTCAGGGAGGCCAGTCGGCAGAATTGTTTCCGGTGCTGGCCGCCCTGGGGGGGCGCGCCGGCTGGCCGGCCCGGCCGGGCAGCATGGGCAAAGCCTATCCGGGCCATCAGGTCAAGGTGATCGACGACGACGGCCACGAATGCCCGGTCGGCGTGCCGGGCGACGTGGCGGTCAGCCGCTTTGACAGTCACGGCGATGCGGACCCGATTTTTTTCCTGGGCTATTGGAAGAACGAAGCCGCCACGCGCGCCAAGTTCACCGGCGACTGGTGCCGCACCGGCGACCTGGCGCGTCGCGATGCCGACGGCTACCTCTGGTATGAAGGCCGGGCCGACGATGTGTTCAAGGCCGCCGGCTACCGCATCGGCCCCGGAGAAATCGAGAACTGCCTGGTCAAGCATCCGGCCGTGGCCAACGCCGCCGTGGTGCCAAAACCCGACAGCGAACGTGGTGCAGTGGTCAAGGCCTACGTTGTGCTTGCTCCTGATTCAATAGCTGCTCGTGCAGCTGCAGCAGGCGCAATAGCTGAATTTGATAAAAATCTGATGGCCGAACTGCAGGCCCACGTCAGAAACATGCTGGCGCCCTATGAATATCCCAAGGAGATCGAATTCATCGACGCGCTGCCGATGACCACCACTGGCAAGGTGCAGCGCCGGGTGCTGCGGTTACTGGAAGAAGCACGCTTCAAAAACAACTGAACGCCCCGCCATTGGCCAGGCAAGGTGCTGGCAGGCAAGAAAAAAGCACCCGGAGGTGCTTTTGTCATTCAAGCGGTCGAGGCCGGATCAACGTGCCGCAGGCTCAGCCACGTAGATTTCAACACGGCGGTTCTTGGCGCGGCCTTGTGTGCTGGTGTTGTCGGCAATCGGTTCGCGCTCGCCACGGCCGTCGGTGGCAATGCGTTGCGCTGCCACGCCACGGCCGACCAGGTAGTCGCGGGCAGCATTGGCGCGGTCAACCGACAGCGGGTTGTTGATGGTGTCAGAACCTTCGCTGTCGGTGTGGCCGATGATGGACACCGTGGTGATTGGGTTCTGGTTCAGGCTGGTCGCGAAATTTGTCAGCACCGGCGCAAAGTTCGACTTGATGGCCGAGCGGCCCACGTCGAACGACACGTCGCTCGGAATGTCCAGCTTCAGGCGGTTGTCCTGCGTCTGGCTCACGCCCACGCCGGTGCCGGCCGTGGCGCGTTCCATGGCAACTTTCTGGTCCTGCATTTTCTTGGACCAGATGTAGCCGCCGCCGGCGCCGACCGCGCCGCCCAGCACCGCACCCTGCGCCGCGCCCTTGGAGCCGCCGGTGGCCGCGCCCAACAGTGCGCCCAGGCCGGCGCCGATGCCTGCGCCCTGTGCCGTGCCGCGCTGGGTTTCGCTCATGTTTGCGCAACCCGACAAGACGGCCAGGGACAATGCTGCGCAGGTCATCGTGGTGGTGAATGCTTTTCTCATGGAAGGCTCCTCAAAAATATTGATATTGCTTGATTCGAACTGCGCATTAGAGCGCCAGTAGGTGAATGCTAAACGTTTCATTTGTATGAAATTGTCAGACAAACGCCCCTGCAAGCGTGCGATGAAGCCACTTTCACTGCCTTTAAACTAGCGCTTTTCGGCTATTGCCGGCAAGGCTGGTTTCTTTTTCCAACCCGTTCATTCCAACCCTTCCATTTCATGAATAAAGTTCAACTCGGCACAAGCGATTTGCAGGTGACCCCGGTCTGCCTGGGTACCATGACGTTTGGCGAACAGGTCGATGAAGCCGCGTCCCATGCCATTTTGGACCGCTCGCTGGCGCGGGGAATCAATTTCCTCGACACCGCTGAAATGTATTCGGTGCCGGCGCGCGCCGAAACCTTTGGCGCCACCGAGACCATCATCGGCAACTGGCTGGTCCGGCACCCGGGCGCGCGCCGGCAACTGGTGCTGGCCACCAAGGTCGCCGGACCGTCGCGCGGCATGCCCTGGATTCGCGAAGGCACAGGCATGACGGCGCATGACATCACCGCGTCCTGCCATGCCAGCTTGACACGCCTGCAGACCGATGTGATCGACCTTTACCAGATCCACTGGCCCGAGCGCCATGTGCCCGCCTTTGGTGCGCTGTATTACAACCCGGCCCAGGAACGCAGCACGACCTCCATGCATGAGCAGCTCGAAGCGCTGGGCCGGCTGGTCAGCCAGGGCAAGGTGCGCCACATCGGCCTGTCGAACGAAACGCCTTACGGCGTGCACGAGTTCGTCCGCCTGGCCGAGCAGCATGGCCTGCCGCGCGTGGCCACGGTGCAAAACCCGTACTGCCTGGTCAACCGCACCGTGGAAAACGGCCTGGACGAAACCATGCACCGCCTGGGCGTGTCGCTGCTGGCGTATTCGCCGCTGGGTTTCGGCCTGCTGACCGGCAAGTACGACGCCTCAGGCCTGGACGGCGCCGGCGCCCCACAGGACGCCCGTATCGCCCGTTATGAGTCGGTTCGCAAGCAGCGCTGGGGCCGTCCCGAAGCGCTGGCGGCCGCCCGCCGCTACAACCAGCTGGCACGCGACCACGGCTTGAGCCCTGCGCAGCTGGCGCTGGCGTTTTGCTACACCCGGTGGCAGGTCGCCAGCACCATCATCGGCGTGACCTCGGTGGCGCAGCTTGACGAAGACCTGGACGCCTGGGGCACGGTGCTGAGCACCGAGGTGCTGGCGGAAATCGACCGGATTCGCTGGGAAGCCCGCGACCCGGCCCTGTGAACGCCGTGTCTGTCCGGACTGCTGCATCTACAAACCATGGCTAAAAAAGACCATGTTTCCGAGACCCCGGCCACGCAATGGCTCAAGGCCAGCAACGTGGTTTTTACCGAACATCCCTACGAATACCTGGCGCATGGCGGTGCGCAGCACAGCGCGGCGGTACTGGGGTTTGACCCGTTCACCGTCGTCAAGACGCTGGTGATGCAGGACCAGGACGCCAAACCCCTGCTGGTGCTGATGCACGGCAACCGCAAGGTCTCGACCAAGAGCCTGGCGCGCCAGATCGGTGCCAAGTCGGTCGAACCTTGCAAGCCCGAAGTTGCCAGTCGCCACAGCGGCTACCTGGTCGGCGGCACGTCGCCTTTCGGCACCCGCAAAAGCATGCCGGTTTATATCGAGCAAAGCATCCTGGCGCTGCCCGAGATCGCCATCAATGGCGGGCGGCGCGGTTACCTGGTGCGCCTCGACCCGCAGGTATGCGTGACGCTGCTGGGCGCCAAGCCGGTGCAGTGCGCACTGGCTGAGTAACAACAACAAGGAGACCTGACTTTGAATTACGCCTACTTTCTCGGTGCGACGCTGCTGGCCTATCTGCTCGGTTCACTGTCATTTGCCGTCATCGTCAGCCGCTTGTCGGGCTTGAGTGACCCGCGCAGCTACGGCAGCAAGAACCCCGGCGCGACCAACGTGCTGCGTTCGGGCAACAAGCCAGCAGCGGTCGCCACGCTGCTGCTCGACGGCCTGAAAGGCTGGCTTCCGGTGGTGCTGGTCAAGTGGTTCGGGGCCGACTACGGCCTGGGCGACGGCACCGTGGCGGCGGTGGCGCTGGCGGCGTTCGTCGGCCATTTGTACCCGGTGTTCTTCCAGTTCAAGGGCGGCAAGGGCGTGGCCACGGCGGCCGGCGTGCTGCTGGGCATCCACTGGGTGTTGGGCCTGGCCACGCTGGCCACCTTCGGCATCGTGGTGTTCTTCTCGCGCTATGTGTCGCTGGCCTCCATCGCCGCCGCCGTGTTTGCGCCATTTTTCTACCTGCTGGGTGACCGCGCCGCCTGGAATGTCGACAGCACCATCGTGCTGGCGCTGGTGGCGATTGGCGCATTGCTGGTGTATCGCCACCGCGAAAACATCGGCAAGCTGCTCAAGGGGACCGAATCGAAACTCGGGGCTTCCAGGCAGCCCGGAAAAAAACCGCGTCAGTAACGTCGGTCCAGCGTCATCAGCGTGTTGTCGCGTTGCATCTGAAAGCGTGACAAAAAGCTGTTGCCCAGCAGCATGAACGGCATGGGCTGCGGTATCACCACCGCATCCACGTCATACACCTCGACATCGCCCACGCGCACCGAATTGAGTTTGATGCGAAAGCCCAGGGCCGCGCCGTTGGCAGTGGATATCTGCACCGGCACGCCATTTTTGTAGGTGATGCCTGCGCGTTCGGCATCCGGCGCGCCCATGGCAATGCTGGTGGCGCCGGTATCGACCATGAACTGTACCGCCCGGCCGTTGATCTGTCCGGCGGTCATGAAGTGCCCGCCACTGCTTTCGGTCAGCACGATGCGGGTGCCGCGCCCGCCGCCGCCGCCGCCGCCCAGGCTGACCGGCGCCTGGCCAACCCGCAGCGTCTGGCGTTTGCCCGACTGTTCAACGACCGCCTGGTCCCCGGAGGTGGAGATGACCTTGACACCCTGGTGCGTCTCTCCGGTGGCCACTGTTTTTGGCGCCGTGCCATTGACGATCAGCAGCGCCTTGCCGCCCATCATTCCCGCCAGCGCAACGCTTTCGGCCTGTGCGCCAGCCGGATTCCAGGTCAGCAGGAAGAAGGCAAAAAAGCCAACAACGTGCGCGGCGAACCACGCATGGCGGGGAGCGTGGGGGCTCACTCAATCCCGAAAGTTGTCGAAACTCAGCGGAAAATCCTTGATTTCGGCGCGAATCAAGGCCATGGCGGCCTGCAGGTCGTCGCGCTTGGCGCCGGTCACCCGGACTTTTCCTTCCTGGATGGCGGCCTGCACCTTCATCTTGTTGCCCTTGATGAGCTGCTGGATCTTCTTGGCCTCTTCGGTCTCGATGCCGTCGCGCACCTTGGTGACCTGCTTGACCTTGTCGCCGCCAATTTTCTCGACCTTGCCGATGTCCAGAAAACGCACATCGACGCCGGACTTGGTCAGCTTGTTGCGCAAGATGTCGTGGATCTGCTCAATCTGGAAATCGCCATCGCCAATCAGGATGATTTCCTTGTCCTTTTCCTTCAGTTCGACCGAGGCAGCCGTTCCCTTGAAGTCAAACCGGGTGCCGATTTCCTTGGCGGTGTTCTCCACCGCGTTTTTGACCTTGACCAGGTCGGTTTCAAGAACAGTGTCGAATGAAGGCATGGTGTGGGTTTCCTGAAAAAAGGGGGGGCCGCATGGGTGAGACAATCCCGGAATGTTAGTCGAGAAAAACGTTCCCCTCCAGTCCTCCAACACCTTCGGCATCGTCGCCAAGGCGCTTCATCTTGTGCGTCTCAGGAGCGAAGCCGACATTCACGCCGTGCTGCAAGACCCGGCCTTGCAGGCTGCCCCCAAATTTGTGCTCGGCGGCGGCAGCAACATCGTGCTGACCGGCGACGTCAAGCCGCTGGTGCTCAAGGTCGAGATCATGGGCAAGCGCCTGGTTCGCGAGACCGACAAGGCCTGGATTGTCGAGGCCGGCGCCGGCGAAGACTGGCACGAACTGGTCGCCTGGACGCTGGAAAACGGCTTTCCCGGCCTGGAAAACCTGGCGCTGATTCCCGGCACGGTGGGCGCCTCGCCGGTGCAGAACATCGGCGCTTATGGTGTCGAGTTGCAAGACCGTTTCGAGTCGCTCGATGCCGTCGATCTGACAACCGGCCAGAGCTTCACGCTGAACGCCGCGCAATGCGCGTTCGGCTACCGCGATTCGGTTTTCAAGCACGCCAGCAAGCCTGGCGAAGCGTCGGGCGCGCAAGCGTTGGGTTTGAAGGACAAGGCGCTGATCACCCGCGTTCGCTTCTTGTTGCCGAAAGCCTGGAAACCCGTGCTCGGCTATGCAGATATCGAGAAAAAGAGGCTCCAGCGCAAGGTGGACGTGCCTGATGCGCTACAAATTTATGAGTGGGTTTGTGAAATTCGTCGCGCCAAGCTGCCTGACTGGAAAGTCATTGGCAATGCCGGCAGCTTCTTTAAAAATCCGACCGTCTCGCCTGAGCAGTGCGAGGACATCATCCAGCGCGATCCGAAAATCGTGCACTACCAGCTGGCTGACGGCTCGGTCAAGCTCGCCGCCGGCTGGCTGATTGACGCCTGCGGCTGGAAAGGCAAGTCCATTGGCAACGCCGGTGTGTACGACAAGCAGGCGCTGGTGCTGGTCAACCGGGGCGGCAGCGCCAACCCGGTCACCGGCGGCGAGGTGATGACGCTGGCCAAGGCGATCCAGACCAGCGTCTATGAGCGCTTTGGCATATTGCTGGAGCATGAGCCGGTGGTGGTTTAGCTTTTCAGCCTTCGGCGGCCCACAAAAAAGCCGCCTCATAGTGACTTGAGGCGGCTTGCAGGGGCTGCAATGACTGCGCGGTCAGCGCAACCTTATTCTGCGTCTTTAGTCGCCAGATGCAGCAAATCCCCGCCCGTTCCCAGCGACAGCACGCCGCTCTTGGCATAAATGCCCAGTTTGGCGCGGGTGTCGATGATGTCCAGGTTGCGCATCGTCAGCTGGCCGATGCGGTCCAGCGGCGTGAATATCGACTCGCTTTTTTCCTCAGCTAGCCGTCCGGGCTGAAATGGTGGATTGGGCATTCTCGCTACGCGGCTGCGTTGTCCTCCAAAATCATGGCAGCCCCTTTTTCGGCGACCATGATGGCGGGTGCGTTAGTGTTGCCTGAGGTGACGGCCGGAAAGACCGAGGCGTCAATGACCCTCAGCCCCTTTACACCATGAACATTCAGGCGATGGTTCACCACCGACTGCCTGGGGGCTGACCCCATCGCACAGGTGCCGCAGGCGTGGTAGACCGAGCCCGCGCGCTGGCGGAAGTCTTCCAGCACTGCGTCCGCCGATTGAACCTGCGGTCCGGGAGTCAACTCTGACTCAATGACCCCTGCCAGTGGTCCGGCTGCGGCAATTCTGCGTAGTAAGCGGCTGCCTTCCAGCACGTCGGCCACATCCTCGGGGGTGCTCAGAAAGTTGGTGTGAATCGCTGGTTTGTCCTGTGGCCGCGCTGAAGTAATGGTAATGCGGCCCCGGCTGGTAGGGCGGCAGGTGTTGAACGACATCAAGAACGCAGAGTACGGGTCTGGGTTGGTCAACTTGGTGCTGTCCCCGATGTTGGCGGTGTAGCTGATCGGGTTGAAGTACACGTGCATATTGGGCCGTTCGAGGTCAGGCCGGCTGCGCAGAAAGGCCCCGGCCTGGTTCACACTCATTGCCAACGGACCCTTGCGCCCCAAGACATACTGCAGAGCGGCCTTGATCTTGCCTGTGAGCGGGTACAGCACGTCGTTGAGCGTGGGCACTTTGGACTTGAAGAAGTACGACACGCAAACGTGATCTTGCAGGTGCAAGCCCACAGCAGGCGAATTCGCCACCACGGGAATGCCCAGGCTTTGCAGCAATGCGGGGTCGCCTACGCCCGATAACTGCAACAGCTGCGGCGAGTTAACCGCACCGCCCGACAAAATGACTTCTTTGCGCGCCTTGACTTGATACACATCGCCGCCGTGCTGATATTCAATGCCCACGGCGCGGCTGCCTTCAAACAGAATACGCGTGGCCAGGGCATGGGTCGTCAGGATGAGGTTGGCCCGCTTGAGAGCGGGCTTTAAAAAGGCGTTAGCCGTGGATTCGCGCACCCCTTTGCGAATTGTCATTTGCCACAGGCCCGCCCCCTCGGTCTGCTGGCCGTTGAAGTCCCGAGTGCGAGGGTAGCCCAGCTCGCCGCAGGCCTGTATGAAGTTCTCGCACAGGGGATGCACCTTGTCGGCAAAATCACTGACCCTCAACGGACCGTTGGCGCCATGGAAGTCGGAGGCGCCCCACACATGATCCTCGGATTTCTTGAAATAAGGCAACACGTCTTGCCACGCCCAGCCGGGGTTGCCTGCTGCGGCCCAGTCGTCAAAATCTTCGCGCTGACCGCGCACATAGACCATGGCGTTGATCGAACTGGTGCCACCGAGGACTTTGCCACGCGGCCAGTAGGGCGCTCGACTTGCCAGAGCAGGGTCGGGCTCGGTGTGGTACATCCAGTTGAATTTCGGGTCGGCGAAGGTGCGCCCGTAACCAATAGGCACCTGAATCCATGGGCTCGCGTCAGAGCCGCCGGCCTCCAACAGCAAAATCTGGTCGCGCCCGCTTGCGCTGAGTCGGTTAGCCAGCACGCAGCCCGCTGAGCCAGCGCCGACGATGATGTAGTCGTATTCGTTGTTTTGGTTGATTGGGTTCATTGTTTCAATTCATGATTAATTAAATTGGGTGCGCTGTCCGCGCTGAGTCGTGTCGTGGAATACAGCATCATCGCCACGCCCAGCAAAACGATGACCATGGCCAACATGCCTTGGCCGGTGACGGATTCGCCAAGAAACAGCGCCCCCAGCGCCAAAGCGACCGGCGGGTTTACGTAGGCATAACTGGTGGCAACTGCGGGCCCTGCCCGATGTGTAAGGTCATTGAACGCCAGACAGCCACATACTGAAATCACCAGACTCAGGTACAAAAAAGCCCCTAGGGCGGAGCCACTCGGTCGCCCGATGTCTTGGCCCAAGCCGATGGCTACCAGGGTAGTGACCACGCCGCCCACCAAGAGCTGGATACAGGTTGAGGCCAATACGCTATGTGGCATCTTTCCGCGAGAGGTCAACGCGGCAGCCAGCGCAGTGCAGGCCGCGCTGGCCAGCACCAGGCCAGGCCCCAGAAGGCGAGGCGGGCCATCCAACGACGCTGCACTGCCCCAAAAAGCGTCACGGTTAAGCAAGATGATGCCCACCAATCCAAAGGCCGAACCCAACCACTGCAGTCCAGAAATTCGTGCGCCCCACCAGAACACCAGCATCAGGCAGGCAAAAATGGGCATGGTGGCGTACAGCACCGCAGCCATGCCGGAGGGTGTGTCGCGCATACCCATGGCCAACAATGCGCTCCCGCCTGTGGTGGCAAAAATCCCCACCCAACTGGCGTCCCGCCATTGCCTGAACGGAGGTAACGTTTGCCCACCAAGACGCAACAAGCCATACAGCACCGCTGCCGCCAGCAAGCTGCGCAAGCCGCTCATCAACAGGGGCGGGAACACCCCCACGGCGTGTTTGATGGCTAGGTAGCTGGTCGCCCACAGCACGTAGACGGTGAACAGCGCGGCGGCTAAGCGCAGCTTGCGCGAAGCGGATGACACGGTTGAGCGCAAAGACACAGGCGGCGGCTTCAGCAAACGGTGCGCGCCTCAGCGCCCAGTGCGCATGCCGCCCATCAATACGTATTTGATGCTGAGAAAATCGTCTAGGCCGTAGTGAGAGCCTTCGCGGCCCAAGCCGGATTCCTTGACGCCGCCGAACGGCGCTATTTCAGTAGAAATGAGGCCTTCATTCACCCCGACCATGCCGACTTGCAGGCGCTCGGCTACGTCCCACACCCGCGCCAAATCGCGGCTGTAAAAATAGGCGGACAAACCAAACGGGGTGTCATTGGCCAGGGCAATCACCTCGTCCTCGGTGGTAAAGCGAAAGCACGCAGCCACCGGGCCGAAGGTTTCCTCTTGTGCCAACTGCATGCTGGCCTTGGCTTCAGCAATCAGGGTCGGTTGGAAAAAAGTGCCGCCCAGCGCGTGGGGCTGACCACCCATTAGCACATGGCCGCCTTGGGCTTGTGCATCGGCCACATGGTGTTGCACCTTCTTGAGTGCGGCTTGGTTGATGAGCGGACCTTGATCGTTGCCGGCCTCGGTGCCGGGCCCCACTTTTAGTTTGCCAATGGCTGCGGCGAATTTCTCCATGAACAAGTCATGAATGCCATCCTGCACAAAAAAGCGATTCACGCACACGCAGGTCTGGCCCGCATTGCGGAATTTTGAAGCCATGGCCCCGGCCACCGCAGCATCCACATCCGCGTCATCAAACACAATGAAAGGCGCGTTGCCGCCCAATTCCAATGAGACCCGCTTCATGGTGTCTGCTGCCTGGCGCATGAGCAGCTTGCCGACGCGAGTCGAGCCGGTGAACGACAGCTTGCGCACGAGCGGGCTGTCCATCAGGGTCTGGCCAATCGCCGGGGCGTCGCCCGACACCACATTCAACACACCGGCGGGCACGCCCGCTTCTTGCGCCAGCACCGCCAGCGCCAGCGCCGACAAGGGCGTTTCTTCTGATGGCTTGAGCACCACCGTGCAACCAGCAGCTAACGCCGGGCCAAGCTTTCGCGTCACCATCGCCAGCGGAAAATTCCAGGGGGTAATGGCAGCCACCACCCCCACCGGTTCTTTCATCACCACGATGCGCGCATCGGCCTTGTGGGTGGGAATCAGGTCGCCATACGCGCGCTTGCCTTCTTCCGCAAACCAGTCGAGGAATGAGGCGGCGTAGGCCACTTCACCGCGGGCTTCCGCTAGGGGTTTACCTTGTTCGGTGGTCAGCAGCAAGGCCAAGTCTTCGCGGTGTTGAAGCATCAATTCGGCCCAGCGGCGCAAGATGGCACCGCGCTCCTTGGCGGTGCGTCGACGCCAGGCGGTCATCGCGTGGTGGGCGGCATCAATGGCCGCCTGAGTGTGCGCCGCACCGGCGCGGGCCACCTCGGCGACCAGCTCTCCACTGGCGGGGTTGCTCACTGCATAGGTGGCATCAGCCGATTGCCAGATGCCATCAATGTAGGACTGGGTTTGAAAAAGTGCAGTGTGCGTGAGTGCAATGGGGTTCATGAAGGACAGAGTTAAGTTAAAGGTCGGATGGAGTGCGCAGAGGCTAACCGCGAGCCCGTAGCACTGACAAGTCATGATTTCTCGGGCTGCCCATGAGTAATTTTCCTGGCCTAAGGGCGGGCCGTATCAGCGCCTAAAGGTACGCCCATGAGCGAGACACCTGAATGAGGTCCCCGCTACGGGTAAACACGCATCGCATGACTTTTTATCATGACAGGAGAGTGAAGAAAATGGTTTGCCGCTTTGAAAGAGCACAGGCAAAGTGCGGGGCATGACAAAGCCCTCCTTCAATTGACTGACAACGATCTTATGACTGCAACCACCACAGATTGGCATCAACGCGCCGCCGACCTTCGCCCCGAATGGCGGGCGTTTATCAATGGCGAGTATGTCGCAGCGCTGTCAGGCCGCACGTTTGCGAGTGTCAATCCGGCGACCGGCAAGACGATCGCCCACATAGCGGCCTGTGATGCTGCCGATGTGGACGTTGCCGTGGCGGCAGCGCGCAAGGCTTTTGATGCCCGTGTATGGACAGGTCAAACCCCCAGCGCCCGTAAGGCGGTCATGCTGAAGTGGGCCGACTTGATTCGCGCCAATCTCCACGAATTGGCTTTGCTGGAAACGCTGGACAACGGCAAACCCATCAAGGAGAGTTTGGCTGTCGATGTGCCCTCCTGCGCGGCGGGCATCCAGTGGTATGCAGAGTGCATCGACAAGCTCTACGATGAAGTCGCTCCCAACGGCGACGGCAGTCTGGTGCTGGTCACCCGCGAACCTGTCGGCGTGGTGGGTGCCATTGTGCCGTGGAACTACCCACTGATCATCGCTAGTTGGAAGCTCGGTCCGGCCTTGGCCAGCGGCAATTCGGTCATCTTGAAGCCCGCCGAACAAACCAGCTTGTCAGCGTTGCGCTTGGCCGCATTGGCCAAAGAGGCAGGCTTACCCGACGGCGTGCTCAGCGTGGTGCCCGGACTGGGCCATGAGGCCGGTGCAGCGCTGGGCCTTCACCCGGACGTGGACGCCATCGCCTTCACTGGCTCCACTGCGGTGGGACGCAAGTACCTTGAATATTCGGCCCAATCCAACCTCAAGCGGGTAGGGCTGGAACTCGGCGGCAAAAGCCCGCACATCATCACCGCCAACTGCGATCTGGACAAAGCCGCCATGTACGCGGCCTACGCCATTTGGTACAACCAGGGCGAGACGTGCAATGCCGGATCGCGTCTGCTGGTCGAGCGCAGTGTGCAGGCCGAGTTCATTGAAAAACTACGCCCCTGGGCCTGCCGCCTGGTGCCCGGTGATCCGCTCGATGCCACGACCGAAATGGGCGCGCTGATCTCGCGCGAGCATTGCGAACGAGTGCTCTCTTATGTGGCCCTGGGCCAAAGCGAAGGGGCAGCCCTGCTGATGGGTGGGCAGCGCCAGCGCAGCGAATCGGGCGGCTGGTTTGTTGGCCCGACGGTGTTGGGCGACGTCACCAACTCCATGCGCGTCGCGCGTGAAGAAATTTTTGGCCCTGTTGTGGTCATGATTGGCTTCGACACCCTGGACGAGGCCATCACTATCGCCAACGACAGCGACTACGGCCTGGCCGCCGCGCTGTGGTGCCGTGACATTACCCAGGCCCACCGCGCCGCCCGCCGCTTACGTGCAGGCACGGTGTGGATCAATGCCTACGACCACACCAGCATCAACGCGCCGTTTGGTGGCTACAAACAGTCGGGTCATGGCCGCGACAAATCGCTGCACGCCTTCAGCAAATACACCGAGCTCAAAACCACCTGGGTGGAATTGCAGTAAGGCTTCTCTCGCACACCCTTTAAAAACACTGACCAAGGAACTCCGGTGGCACGCATTACCCGTATCGACATTACGCACCATCAACTGGTGTTGGACCCGCCCTTTCCTGCCTCGTGGGACACCCGCCCGCGCACCCGCTTTCCGGCCACGCTGCTGCGTGTGCACGACGACGAAGGTCATGTCGGCATCGGCTCGGGTGACGCGATGTACGGCTTTTCCGACTACGCTGACTTGTTCATCGGTACCGATCCGCTCGACCTGGAGCGCCACCACGCAGTGCTGATGAACATCGAATTCCACGCCGGTAGGCCATGGCCTATGGATGTGGCGCTGTGGGACTTGGCTGGCAAGCTGCGCGGTGAGCCCGTGTGGAAGATGTTGGGCGGAAAAACCAACAAATTGCGCGCCTACGTCTCCAGCGGCGTACACCGCAGCGTGCCGGACATGGTGAAAGTGGCCCAGCGTGCAATTGCCGCCGGCTACCCTGCCTTGAAAGTGCGCTTTGGCCGCCCGCGTCTGGAAGACGATCTGGCCGTGTTGCGCACTATCCGCGAAGCTGTGGGCATGCAGCTGGAGCTGATGGTGGACTGCAACCAAGGTTGGCGCATGCCGTGGGACACGGCCCAGCCTTGGACGCTTAAGCATGCAATTTCAGTCGCTCGCGAGTTGGAAGTGCTCAAGGTGTACTGGATGGAAGAGCCCTTGCATCGTGGCGATTACGACGGCATGACAGCCCTGCGAAAAGCTACCTCCTTGCGTATCGCCGCGGGTGAAATGACCCGCGAACCTTACGAATTCCGTGAACTGCTTGCGCGCGACTGCCTGGATGTGTTCCAACCCGACGCCGTATGCAGCGGCGGCATCACTGGTTTGGCCAAAGTAGCCCGAGAGGTGGATGCGCAAGGCAAGATTTTCACCCCCCACACCTGGGGTAATGGCATTGGCCTGATGGCGAATTTGCAACTCACCGCCGGCACGGTCGGCGCACCGTTCATCGAGTGGCCGCTGGATGACCCGGAGTGGAGCGCCGAGCGACGTGACTTTATGCTGACCGAGCCGCTGCGACCCGACGCGCAAGGCTGGTTTCACCTGCCTGACACCCCCGGTCTAGGCCTGCAATTAAACGAGGCAGCGCTAGCGCGCACCGCCAGTAACGTGGCTACTTTTCACTAAGACTTACCAACCCTTTCTAACCCAACAACACACGAGCACCTTTATGCACATCGGAGAAAGTTTTATCGGCAGCGGCCCCAATGCCGCCCACATCAACGTCATGATCGGCCCCCGCAGCGGGCCAGTTGGCAGCGCTTGGGCGGGCGCATTGTCGTCACCCACCAAGGGCCACTTGCCCTACATGGTGGTGTTGCAGCCCGGCGTTCCGGTCAAGCCCATGACTGCTTTTATTAACAAAGCGGACCTGCGCGGTGACCAACACGAATCCATGACCTGGGGCCCGGCCCAAGCGGGTGTAGCCCAAGGCGTGCAGGAATGCTTGCTCGAAGGCGTGCTGCCGTCCGAGGCCGAAAACGACTGGTGCGTGATTGCCGCCGTGTGGGTGAACTGGTCGGCGCACGATGCAGACGAGGTATTTGCCAACAACTACAAGGCCGCCAAAGGCGCTGTTACAGCGGCCATGCGCCAAGAGCCCACGCTTGCCACTGTGACGGCTGCAGCCAAAGCCGTGACCAACCCGTTCTACACTCCCAAGAGCAAATAAGACCATGAACTACGTGAATTTTGGCAACACGGGCACCAAGGTGTCGCGTTTGTGTCTGGGTACCATGGGGTTTGGCAGCTCGAAGTGGCGCCAATGGGTTCTCGATGAGCCCGCTTCTACGCCGGTGATTCAGGCGGCTGTGGAACGTGGCATTAATTTCATCGACTTGGCCGATTTTTACTCGATGGGCGTGTCTGAAGAGGTGGTTGGCCGTGCGCTGCGCGGCGTGCCGCGCCACCAGCTGGTGCTGGCTTCCAAATGCTTCTACTCCATGAGCAAGGATGTCAACGACCAGGGTCTCTCGCGCAAACACATTCTGGATGCGGTGGACGCTTCGCTCAAGCGGATCGGCACTGACTACCTCGACTTGTTTGTCATTCACGCCTTCGATCCGTTCACGCCCATGGAAGAAACCATGCGTGCGTTAGATGACGTGATCCGTGCCGGAAAGGTGCGCTACATCGGCGCGTCAACTCAGTACGCCTGGCAATTTGTGAAGATGAACTACATCGCCCGCTTGAACGGCTGGACGCCGTTTGTCTCCATGCAGTGCCAGCTCAACGCCGCTTACCGCGAAGAAGAGCGCGAGATGATTTCCTACTGCCAGCACGAAGGCATTGCGGTAACACCGTTTTCACCTTTGGCGCGGGGGCTGCTTTCAGGCAACCTGGACTCGCTACGCAACAAGACCGACGCATTCACTGGCGATCAATACGGCGATGAAACCAGCCTGAACATCGCCCGTGCGGTGGCGGGTGTGGCGCAAGGGCGGGGAGTCAAGTCATCGCAAATTGCGCTGGCCTGGGTCAACAGTCGCCCCGGCGTGACCTCTACCCTGATCGGCGTGGAAACCATCGCCCAACTCGACGAAAACATTGCCGCACTGGACATCAAGCTGACGCCTGAAGAGTTGGCCGAAATTGACCGCTGGTATACCCCCTGCGATGTGATCAACGACTACAACGCAAATCGCATTGCTCGGGTGCCTCGCTGATTGGGGGGTTGGTGCCACCGCCTCACCATTGTTTTCAACCTCAGTAAGAAACGTAATTATTCACCTCCGGCATAAACCACCCTCACTGTTTGTAAAACCATAACAAGCGCAGACACATTCGATCTGGCGACCATTTTTCGACCCCAAGGAGACACTCATGAAATTTATTCCCCCCCTTTTGTCCAGCCTCGTCGTTTCGGCGTGCCTGGCCGCTCCGGCGGCCTATGCCCAGTCCCCCGTGTGCACGAACGACAAGCCCATCAAGTTCGCGGGCATCACTTGGGAGTCCGGCCAGTTCTATACCGACCTGATTCGCACTATCCTTGAAACAGGCTATGGCTGCAAAACCGAGGTAGTCACCGGCAGTACCGCAGCGACCGAAACCGCCTTGGTCGGCAACGACTTGCAGGTATGGGTTGAGCAATGGAACCGCACGGACGTCATCAAAAAGGGCGTGGAGATGGGTAAAGTCAAACTCGTCGGCGATTTGCTGTCGGGTGGCGGTGCCGTGGAAGGCTTCTTTGTTCCTGATTTTGTGATCAAGGGCGATGCCAAGCGTGGCATCAAGCCCATGGCTCCTGACCTCAAAACCATGGCTGATTTGCCGAAGTACAAAGCTCTGTTCAAAGACGACGAAGACCCCAGCATGGGCCGTTTGCTGTCATGCCCAGTAGGCTGGGACTGCGAAAAGATCAACACGCAAAAGCTCAAGGCCTACAAGCTCGAAGGCGATTACACCAACTTTCGCGCGGGCACGGGCGCAGCGCTCGACGCCGCCATTTCATCGGCGATTGAGCGCGGCAAGCCTATTTTGTTTTACTACTGGTCGCCGGCCAGCCTGATGGGCAAATACAAGCTGGTGCAAATTCAAGAACCCGCCTTTAATCAAAAGTGCTGGGATACCTTGAAGGATCCCAAAGTGAAGGACGCGTGCCCGTCAGCCACGCCGAACACCAAACTGCTGGTGGGGGTCTCCACCCCTTTGACAAAGTCAAACCCGGGTGTGGTGGCCTTTATCGAAAAGGTGCAGCTCAACCCCGATCAAATCAACGGTGCAGTGTTGAAAATGACTGAACGCAAGGTTGGCGGTGATGTCGTGGCGCGCGAGTTCTTGAAAACCAACCCTGATGTGTGGAAAAAATGGGTCAGTGCTGATGTGGCTGCCAAGGTGCAGTCTGTACTGAACTAAGCGGTTCCGCCTCTGGCGTTGCCAGGGGCGGACTCGCATCTGTCAGCGTCTGGCCGGGTTTACGGCGGCGATGCGTGTGCACTAACTTAAATCAGGCCAATATGAATTCGATCTTTATAGACCTCACTGTCGCGGAGTCCGTCAACTCCGCGGTGATGTCGTTCGTCTCTCGGCACGGCGACTTTTTCCACGACATAACCAGCGTGCTGCTAACTTCTTTTCTGGTGCCGCTGGAAAAATTCTTGCTGAAGTTGCCGCCCTGGGCGGTCTTATTGGCCATCGGCCTGCTGGCATGGCACGCCTTGCGGCGTATCGGACCCGTCGTCATGCTCGTGATGGGCCTGTACCTGATCGGTTGTTTTGGCTTGTGGGACAAGCTGATGCAAACCGTGGCGCTGATGTTTGTGTCGACGACCCTCACGGTTCTGCTGGGCATGCCACTGGGCATTTGGATGTCCGCAAGCCCGCGCCTGCGCCGAGTGCTGGAACCGGTGCTGGATGTGATGCAAACTTTACCCACGTTTGTGTACTTGATTCCGGTGCTGATGCTGTTCGGCTTGGGCAAGGTGCCTGCTGTGTTTGCAACGGTGATTTACGCCCTTCCGCCTCTGGTGCGGCTCACTGAGCTGGGCATACGGCAGGTAGATAAAGAGGTCGTGGAGGCCGCGCGGGCTTTTGGGGTCACGCCCTGGCAGTTGCTCATCAACGTGCATTTGCCACTAGCGCGGCCCAGCATCATGGCCGGCTTAAATCAGGCCGTGATGATGGCGCTGGCCATGGTGGTGATCGCTTCCATGATCGGTTCGCGCGGGCTGGGCGAAGACGTGCTGGCGGGCATCAACAACATGGACATGGGCCGTGGTCTGCAAGGCGGCATTGCCATTGTTATCTTGGCGGTGGTGATTGACCGAATCTCACAAGCCTATGGTCGAGGCCGTCGTGAGCGTCAGGCCCTGAGTGCCAAATCCAGCAGGAGCGCAGCATGAGCGAGGTCAAAGGCACGAGTGGCATTGAGGTTCGGCACATATACAAAATCTTTGGGGCCCAAGCTGATCTTGGGTTGACCATGCTCAAACAAGGCGCCAGCAAGCAGGATGTGTTGGCGCGTACCGGCTGCAACGTGGGTCTGAAGGATGTTTCACTGAGCATTCCGAGTGGACAAATTTTCGTCATCATGGGCCTGTCTGGCTCCGGAAAATCGACATTGGTTCGCCACTTCAACCGGCTGATTGAGCCTACCGCAGGTGAGATTTTGATCGATGGCCGCAACGTCGTTCAACTGGATACCGAGGGCTTGCGGGAATTGCGCCGCAGGACGATGAGCATGGTGTTTCAGAGCTTTGGCTTGATGCCGCACAAGAACGTCATTGACAACGTGGGCTACGGGCTGACCGTGCGCGGCGAAAAGGGGGAGACCGTGCTGATCAACGCACGCCGCTGGATTGATCGTGTGGGACTTAAAGGCTACGAGCAGTGTTACCCGGATGAGCTCTCTGGCGGCATGCGTCAACGGGTCGGCTTGGCGCGGGCGCTGGCCATGGATTCGCAAGTGCTCTTGATGGATGAAGCCTTCAGTGCGCTGGACCCATTGATCCGCTACGACATGCAAACCCTGTTGCTGGAATTGCAGCAAACCTTGAATAAGACCATCGTGTTCATCACCCATGACCTTGATGAGGCGCTGCGCATTGGCACCAACATTGCCATTCTGCGCGACGGCGAGTTGGTGCAGGTCGGTACACCGCGTGACATCGTGGAGAACCCTGCCGACGATTACGTGAAGCGCTTTGTTGAGCGCCGCACGGCTGACGTCCACACGGCGAACTGATAAATCCCCGACAGTTCAGCGAGGACGAGGTGCGGCGCGCACTTCGCTGGACTTCCCTTGACCGCAATCTGGCGTGCCGCATCAAATTTCTACAAAACCTAACATTTTCCAGGAGATATCCCCGTGAAGAGCTTTAATTTTTCAGTGACTGCCTTAGCCATTGCACTAAGCGCCGCCCTCTCCGCCCCCGCCCAGGCACAGTCCTCTGTGACATTGTCTGGCACGATTGACATGGGTCTTTACCGAGACTATGACAAGATGAACAAAATCGGCCAGATATCGCGCAGCGACCTGACCTTTTCGGGCGTCGAAGACCTGGGCGGCGGTCTGGCCGTCACGTTCAAACTCAAAAACCGCTTTTCGGCCGATACCGGTATCGGCGTGGACACTCTGGCGGACGTGGGAAAAAAGCCGTTCTTCCACGGTGAATCCACTGTTGGCCTGAAGGGGGGATTCGGCAGCGTTCAGCTCGGGCGCCGACTGGATGTGCTGGGCAACAACGACTGGGGTTTTGATCCCTGGTACAACTTTGACTCCGTGGCGTCACCAGCGTGGAGTTTTTGGCATTGGAACTATGCGACAGACCGCACCAGCAATAACGGCAATGCCGAGTATGGCCGTTTGAACAATGGCATTTTTTACGATTCGCCTAGCATGGGGGGTTTTTCGGTCCACTATAGCGGTGCTTTTGAAAAATCGACGCAGGCGGGCGCCGGAACAGGCAACAACAATGGCCTCGCATTGAAGTACGGCGGCGGCCCCATTGCCCTGATGCTGGCAAGTACCAAAAATAGCAGCGGCGACACGGACACCTTTGCTGGAGCCAAGTACACGGTGGGTAATCTAGAACTGATGGGGGCCTATGACAAAAGCAAATTCAAAGGCACTACCAGCACGTCAACTGCCAAAGTTTATACGCTGGGCACCAGCTACACCATGGGCTTGATGCGGTTCATGGCGAGCTATGGTCACCTGGACACGGGGGCCGCCGTTAACCCGAACGCCAACATGATTGGCTTGGGCGCTCAGTATTTCCTGTCCAAGCGCACCAACGTTTACGCCAGCCTGGGGAACAAGAAATTTGATGGAGCCGGTTCCCTCGCAGCCTACGGCGTGGGCATTAACCACTCCTTCTAACATTCCAGGGACGCGTGTCTGTGGAGGGCCCGGACATGCATTGATGCGCCCACTTCGGTGGGCGCTTTTTTTAGGGCGTGGGAACAACCCGACGGATGTCTTCAGCTTGTGCCAATTGTTCTTGTAGCCAGTCTCTAAAAAGTGTCACCAAGGCCCGGCTTTGTTGGTCTTTTGTGAGATTGATAAACCAGTAACCGTAGCTGCCTTGCATCTCGAGTTGATTGAGCCGGCGCAGGCTGCAGCTGGCCAGTTCTCGGGTGACCATGGCGGCGTCCACCACCGCGACACCGGCGCCCATGATGGCCGTATTGATGGCCTGATCGAGCGTGCTGAAGCTCAAGCCTGGTGCCGGGTCGATGTGGGTTAACGCAAAGTTTTTGATCCATTTTTCCCAGACCGGCAAACGTTCCTCACCGTTGAGTACGTGCAGCAGCGTCACATTCTCCAGACGCGGCGGCAGCCCATCGCGCCAAAGATCGGGGCTGGCGACCATCACATGGCGCTCGTGCATCAGCAGGCGCGAATCACAATCGGGCCAGGCTTGCTGGTCAAACGTAATCAGGCAGCTGTACGGCTTGGCATCGCGGGGATGCCGCACAAAATTGTTGGTGATGGAAAGATCAATGTGCGGATGATGCTTACGAAAGTCGGCCAAACGAGGTGCGAGCCAGCGCGTGGCAAACGTGGGCGGAATATTGATGGCCAGCTGGTTCTGACGAGGTGTATGTTGAATCTGATCAATCACCTTGGCTACATGGGCTAGTGCTTGATCCACGCCCTGGGCCAATTCGCGCCCTTGCGGCGTCAACTCCAAGCCATGGGCACCTCGGTAAAACAAGGGAGAACCCAACCAGTCTTCCAAGAGCTTGACCTGCCTGCTCACCGCACCCTGCGTGACATAAAGCGCCTCCGCCGCTTTAGTGAAACTAACCCAGCGGGCCGCCATTGCAAAGGTGCGCAGGGCATTCAGTGGCGGCAGTCGCTTTGTCGTTTCGGGTTGGGTCATAGGAGGAGAGTAATCCTAAATTTGCAGTTCTTCAACTCTCTGAGGGATTCGAGTAAGACTGACGCGAGACTGGCGTTTTGCGCCACAGATAGGCATGTAAAACCAGTCCCTGCGAGGGGGCAGCCCGACCTCTTGGCCGTGGCTGCGTGGCGGTGTCTCGGCAAGGTTTTGCAGGCAACCTTACTGCCCGTCCTTTCCCGTCAGCTTCAGCAAATCCCCGCCCGTTCCCAGCGACAGCACGCCGCTCTTGGCATAAATGCCCAGCTTGGCGCGGGTGTCGACGATGTCCAGATTGCGCATCGTCAGCTGGCCGATGCGGTCCAGCGGCGTGAAGGCGCCCTCGACCTTTTCCATGCTCAGCCGCTCGGGCTGGTAGGTGAGGTTGCTTGATTCGGTGTTGAGGATCGAGTAATCATTGCCACGGCGCAGCTCGATGGTCACTTCGCCGGTGATGGCGCTGGCGACCCAGCGCTGGGCGGTTTCGCGCAGCATGATGGCTTGCGAGTCAAACCAGCGGCCCTGGTACAGCAGGCGGCCCAGCCGGCGGCCGCTGTCGCGGTACTGCTCGATGGTGTCCTCGTTGTGGATGCCCGTTACCAGGCGCTCGTAGGCGATGAACAGCAGCGCCAGGCCGGGCGCTTCGTAGATTCCCCGGCTTTTCGCTTCGATGATGCGGTTCTCGATCTGGTCGCTCATGCCCAGGCCGTGGCGGCCACCAATGCGGTTGGCTTCCAGGATCAGCTCGACCAGGTCGGTATATTCGACGCCGTTCAGCGCGACCGGACGGCCTTCTTCAAAACGCACGCTGACTTCCTCGCGCTTGACTTCGACGTCGTCTTTCCAGAACGCCACGCCCATGATCGGGTTGACAATCTTCATGCCGCTGGAGAGGAATTCAAGGTCTTTGGCCTCGTGCGTGGCGCCCAGCATGTTGGAGTCGGTCGAATAGGCTTTTTCGGACGACATCTTGTAGCCAAAGCCGGCTTCGGTCATGAAGGCCGACATTTCGGCGCGGCCGCCCAGCTCGTCGATGAACAGCTGGTCAAGCCACGGCTTGTAGATTCTCAAGGCAGGATTGGTCAGCAGGCCGTAGCGGTAAAAGCGCTCAATGTCGTTGCCTTTGTAGGTGCTGCCGTCGCCCCAGATGTTGACGTCGTCTTCCTTCATGGCGGCTACCAGCATGGTGCCGGTCACGGCGCGGCCCAGCGGCGTGGTGTTGAAATAGGTGACGCCAGCGGTGGTGATGTGGAAGGCGCCCGCCTGCAGCGCGGCCAGGCCTTCGGCGGCCAGTTGCTTGCGGCAGTCGATCAGCCGGGCTTTTTCAGCGCCGTACTGCATCGCCTTGCGCGGAATGTCTTCATAGTCGGGCTCGTCGGGCTGACCCAGGTTGGCGGTATAGGCGTAGGGGATCGCGCCCTTGAGCTTCATCCAGTGCAGTGCGGCGCTGGTGTCGAGTCCACCGGAAAAGGCGATGCCGACTTTCTGGCCGGCGGGAAGGTTTTGGAGAATGGTGGCCATGAATTGAAGTGTTCCTGCAGGTTGTGAGACGGGTGTGGGGTCAGGCGAAATGACAGATGTAGTGAAAGGCCTCAAAACCCGGTGCGACGCGGATGTCGAATTTCGAGTTGCCGGGCACGCTGAAGGACTCGCCTGCCGAGCTTGTCAGCCAGCTGTCGGAGCCGGCCAGCTTGTATTCGCAGGCGCCGCCCACGCATTCCATGATTTCGGCGGCGCCGGTGTTGAATGCCAAGGTGGCCGGCAGGATCACGCCGACCGATTTTTTGGTGCCGTCTGCCAGCGTAAAGCCGTGGCTGATGCATTTGCCGTCAAAGTACACATTGGCTTGGGTGGTGATGCTGACGTTGTCGATTTTTTCGGTGGTCATGATGTTTTGTATCGGTGTAAATGCTGCCCAGTGCAGGCGGGCAGATCAAGCGTGGATTTTAGGTCAGCCGGCTGCATCGGCTGGTGGCCGCTGAATCCGGAAGTCGGTTTCTGGCGTATGAATAGTGTGGACAATGTCGTTCATGAAACCAGAAAGCCCGGATACCCAATTGATTGCACTGCTGGACCGCGTGGCGCTGGCCGATGAGTCGGCGCTCAAAGAGCTGTATGGCCTGACGTCCTCCAAGCTCTACGGCGTGGCGGTCCGCGTGGTCACCAACCGGGACTGGGCCGAAGACGTGCTGCAGGAAGCCTTTCTGAACATCTGGAAGGTGGCCGGAACTTACAAATCCACGCTGTCGCCGCCCATGGCTTGGATGGGCTTGCTGGTGCGCAGTCGGGGGCTTGATTTTCTGCGCCGCCGCGCCTCCGACCGCGCCGACCGGGTGCAGGAGCTTGATGACGTGATCTCGGACACGGTCGCCGGCGACTCGCCCAATCCGATGGATACCACCCAAGCCAGCGAGCAGGCCTGGGCGCTGCACCAGTGCCTGAGCCAGCTCGAAAACAAACAGCGCGAAGTGGTCAGCCTGGCCTACCTGCGCGACCTGAGCCACAGCGAACTGGCCGAGCAGCTCAGGTTGCCGCTGGGAACGGTGAAAACCTGGATTCGCCGGGGGCTGGAGCAATTGCGTGGCTGCATGGGAAGGTTTGCATGAATGTTGCCCCCACGCTCCCCACTTCGTGTGGTTCGCTGCCCCCCGAGGGGGCCGCTGCGCCTGCGGCCTGGCAAAGCCAGTTCCGCGGCGCCTGCTGGTCTGGATCGGACGCGCCTGTGCTCCCCACTTCGTGTGGTTCGCTGCCCCCCGAGGGGGCCGCTGCGCCTGCGGCCTGGCAAAGCCAGTTCCGCGGCGCCTGCTGGTCTGGATCGGACGCGCCTGTGCTTTCCACTTCGTGTGGTTCGCTGCCCTCTCGGGGGGCTGCTGCGCCTGCGGCCTGGCAAAGCCAGTTCCGCGGCGCCTGCTGGTCTGGATCGGACGCGCCTGTGCTTTCCACTTCGTGTGGTTCGCTGCCCTCTCGGGGGGCCGCTGCGCCTGCGGCCTGGCAAAGCCAGTTCCGCGGCGCCTGCTGGCGCGCAGTTCCTTTGCCTGCCGGTTGGTGTGCCTCATTTTTTAAAGCAGCTTCATGAATATTCACAAAAACCCCGCGCTGGCCGACCAGCTGGCCGCCAGCTATGCGCTGGGCACGTTGCGCGGCAGCGCGCGGCGCCGCTTTGAAACCCTGGCGCGTGACAACGCGACCTTGCGTGCGACCGCGCTGATCTGGCAAAGCCGGCTGGCGTCGGTGGCCGAACTGCAGCCTGAAGTGGCGCCCAGCCCGGTGATCTGGAAGCGGATCGAAAACCTCATCAATGCAGAGAAGCAGGCCCAGGCCATGCAGGCGGCCCGAAGCATGCCTGCCGTGCCAGCGCCTGCCGGGGGCCGCTGGTGGTCCAGCCTGGGCCTGTGGCGTGGCGCCACCGCAGCCGGCGCGTTTGCTACTTTGCTGGCCGTGGTGACCGGCGTGAATTTCACAAAGCAGCTGAACGGTCAGGTGCAGGAACTCAGCGCCAAACTTTCAGCCACCCCGGCCATTGAATACGTCGCCGTGCTGGCCGATGACAAGGCCAATGCCTCGATGCTGGTGACGTTTGACCCCAAGACCCAGAAGCTGATGCTCAAGCGCGTGGGCGATTTCCGCGAGCAGACCGACAAGTCACTCGAACTGTGGGCCTTGCCGCCGGGGGCGCCGGCCAAGTCGCTGGGCGTGATGAGCGGCGACGCGGTGGTCCAGCTGACCGCCGCCGACACCGACATCCGCCGATCGCCAATGCTGGCCATCACGCTGGAACCCAAGGGCGGCGTGCCGCCCGGAACCGCCGCCACCGGGCCGATTCTGTTCAAGGGTGCGTTGATCAGGACACCCGAATAGCCGGCACCCTGCAACAGCGAAAAATCGGCGCGTCATGAGGGCAAACCTTGAAAAGGGACGCTTGTGAAGCGTATCTTTTTGCTTTCAGGATAAAAAATTCAGCGCCAATGGCCGCGGTGCCCGCCGCCAAAGCCCCGGCTGTAGCCGAAGTTGAGTGACAGGCCGATGGGCGGGTAATACGGGGCGTAGTAGGGACGGGGGGCGTAATAGGCCGGTTCGTAGACCGGTGCCATCATCACCGGCTGAACGTAAACCGGCTGAGGTTGCACGTAAACCGGCTGCGGCTGCACCTGCACCGGTGGGAAAGAGCTTTGCGGCGACGACTGGAAAGGTTGCGGCCCGGCCTCGATGGCGCCAACCGGCGTGACATTCAGGCGCACATGCAGGCCGGGATCACTGGGCATTTGCGCACTGTATTGCGTGCCCTGGTATTCATACACCACGTTGAAATAGCTGGCCCGGTTTTCATAAAACGTCTGTGTGCTGCAGCGCTGGACATTTTGCAGCTGGTTGTTCGGGCCTTCAATGCGGTCGCCCAGCATGGCGCCGCCGACCAAACCGATCATGGTGGCCGCCGCCCGGCCGCCGCCGTTGCCGATCGCATTGCCCGCCGCGCCGCCGGCGATGGCGCCCATCAGGGCGCCTGCGCCCGACCGGGGTGCCTGCACCACGACGGCTTCATGGCTGCACACCTGGCGCGGCACAGCCACCTGCTGCACCACCGGTGTGCTGGAAATCACCCGCGCCAGGATGTCCATGGCCGATGCGGGCACCGACACCAGGCAGGCAGCCGCCACTGCAGAACCGATGCAAGTTTTGATCAGGGTATTTTTCATGTTCAGGCCTCTTTGTCCAACTCGCCAATCACGCGGGAGCGCTGTGGCAAATGCCGTGTCTTCGGACTTTCGAAAACTCCGGATTTTAACGAATCGGACCTGTTTCGAGGCACAAAGTTCGGTGGCTGCACTGTAAAGCTGGTGACCATCCAGCGCTGCCGGACCGACTCAAACCCGTCCAGCCCAGTCGGCGGCATCGAAACCGACGGTGATGTCCGGGCCCCAGTCCACCACCGGCCGCTTGATCACGCTCGGATTGGCGCGCATCAGGGCCTCGGCGCTGGCCGCATCGACCACGGCGGCCTGCGTGGTCGCGTCGAGCTTGCGCCAGGTCGTGCCCTTGCGGTTCAGCAGCTTTTCCCAGCCGGCAGCGCGCACCCACCGCGTCAGTTGCTCCGAAGGAACGCCCTGCTTTTTGAGGTCATGAAAGACGTGGTCGTGTCC
This sequence comes from Polaromonas sp. CG9_12, assembly GCA_000751355.1. Lineage (GTDB taxonomy): Bacteria > Pseudomonadota > Gammaproteobacteria > Burkholderiales > Burkholderiaceae_C > Polaromonas. Next base: position 3,219,253 of record CCJP01000005.1, read on the forward strand.
GTGTTTCACAAGCCAGGTCCGGGCTTTCTTGACGGTGTCGCAGTTCGGAATTCCGTAAACAATGGTCATGTCGTCTTTTTCAGGTTTTATAAGGAAATAATGTGCCTTGCGCACTATCCACGGACACAAGCAGCTATTGATTGTGTAGCATTCGGCCCCCAGTCTGCGGGCGGGAATAAGGCATGAATCCGCCAGCGTCCTGGCAGCGTGCCGTTGCTGCCTGAATTGTTTTGAGGGAAACCCCATGATTTCTTCCGCCTCCACTGTTGCCGCGCCTGCGCTTTATCCGCCCGTCGAGCCGTTTCGCACCGGCACGCTCGACACCGGCGACGGCCATTCGATCTACTGGGAACTGTGCGGCAACCCGCATGGCAAGCCTGCGGTGTTTTTGCATGGCGGTCCAGGTTCGGGCTGCGCGCCAGACCACCGGCGGCTGTTTGACCCCGCGCGCTATTGTGTGCTGCTGTTCGACCAGCGCGGCTGCGGCCGCTCGCGCCCGCATGCGTCGCTGGACAACAACACGACCTGGCACCTGGTCGCCGACATCGAGCGGCTGCGCAGCCTGATCGGCGTGGAGCGCTGGCTGGTGTTTGGCGGCTCCTGGGGTTCGTCGTTGGCGCTGGCCTATGCGCAGACGCACCCGGCGCAGGTGTCCGAACTGGTCGTGCGCGGCATTTTCACGCTGCGCCGCGCCGAGTTGCACTGGTACTACCAGGAAGGCGCGTCCTGGCTGTTTCCCGACCTGTGGGAGGACTTTGTGGCACCAATACCACCGGCCGAGCGTGGGGACCTGATGGCTGCCTACCGCCGGCGGCTGGTCGGCAGCGACCGGGCTGCGCAACGGGCCTGCGCCCGCGCCTGGAGCCTGTGGGAAGGGCAGACCATCACGCTGCTGCCGGACCCGACGGGCGCGGCCAGGCACGGTGGCGACGACTTTGCGCTGGCGTTTGCGCGCATCGAAAACCATTATTTCGTGCATGGCGGCTGGCTGGAGGAGGGCCAGCTCATCCGCGATGCGGGCAAGCTGGCCGGCATTCCGGGCGTCATCGTGCAGGGCCGCTACGACATGGCGTGCCCCACCAAAACTGCCTGGGACCTGCACCGGGCCTGGCCAGAAGCGGAATTTCACCTGGTCGCCAACGCCGGCCATGCCTTCAATGAGCCCGGCATCCTGGCGCAATTGCTGGCCGCCAATGACCGCTTCGCTGATTGACAAACAGCGGATCGAAATGATTTTTTCAGCGGGGCGCGGAACCGGCTTTGCCGGGCCGCAGGCGCCGCCCCCCTGCAAGGGGGGCGGATGCCACACGCAGTGAGCGTCAACGGGGGGTGTGCTTCAATGTGCATATGCAATATCACACCACTTTGGACGACTGGCTGGCGCACTGCGAGCGCCTGCACCCGAAAAGCATCGACATGGGCCTGGACCGTGTCCGGGCCGTGGCCGAACGCATGGGGTTGAAGTTTGACTGCCCCATCATCACCGTGGCCGGCACCAACGGCAAGGGCTCGACCTGCGCCATGCTCGAAGCCATTCTGATGGAGGCCGGCTACCGGACCGGCGTCTACACTTCGCCGCACCTGGTGCATTTCGAGGAGCGTTGCCGGGTGCGCGGCAACATCGTCAATGCTACTGATCTGCTAGCAAACTTTTCCCGTGTGGAAAGCGCAAGAAGCCAAAATGGTGATGAAGTCTCGCTGACCTATTTCGAATTCACCACCTTGGCCATCCTGCAGCTGCTGGCCGACGCAAAGCTTGATGTGGTGATCCTGGAGGTTGGCCTGGGCGGCCGGCTCGACGCCGTCAACATCCTGGATGCCGACTGCGCCGTCATCACCAGCATCGACCTGGACCACATGGAATTGCTCGGACAGACTCGGGAAGCCATCGGATTCGAGAAAGCCGGCATCCTGCGCGCAGGCCGTCCCGTCGTCGTAAGCGACCCGGTTCCGCCGCAAAGCGTGCTGGACCATGCGGCAGCCTTGGGCGCTGATTTGTGGCGTTTTGGCCACGACTTCAATTTTTCCGGCGACAAGCTCCAGTGGAGTTGGGCCGGCCGCGGACGCCGCTACGCCGGCATGGCCTATCCGGCGCTGCGCGGCGCCAACCAGCTGGTCAATGCCTCGGGTGTGCTGGCGGCGCTGACGGCGCTGCGCGACCGGCTGCCGGTGACTGCGCAGTCGGTGCGCAATGGCCTGTCGCTGGTCGAGCTGCCGGGGCGTTTCCAGATCATTCCCGGCCAGCCGACGCTGGTGCTTGACGTGGCACACAACCCGCATTCAGTGGCCGCGCTGACCGAAAACCTTGACGCCATGGGTTTTTACCCGTGCACCCATGCAGTGTTTGGCGCCATGGCCGACAAGGACGTCGCCCCCATGCTGGCGCGCATCGGACCGCTCGTGGACAAATGGTATTTCACTGACCTGCCAACGCCGCGGGCTGCCACCGGCGAAGCGCTGCGCGCCGCCTGGCAGGCTGGCAACACCCGGTCGGACGCAACCGCCAGTGCTTACAAAAGCCCCGAGTCAGCACTGGAGACGGCTGTCAAGGCGGCAAACCCCACTGATAGAATCGTCGTCTTTGGCTCGTTCTACACCGTGGGCGGAATCCTCAAGAACGGCGTGCCGCGTTTTTCGGCGCCGCACTTTTCGGCCTGAGGCCGAATCAACCGGACCCATCGCCTGCACCAGAACGGCAAGCGGCTTGCAACCCTTACCTGGCCTTCAACGGACTCCAATCACACCATGCCGTTTTTCAAGTTCCGCCGGGGCGACGCCAGTCCAACCCCTCCTGCCGGTTCAGCCGCCCAGGCGCAAAGCGTTGAAGTGATACGCAAGCGCGCCAAGCACCGGCTGATCGGTGCATCGGTGCTGGTGCTGTTGGGCGTCGTCGGCTTTCCCCTTCTTTTCGAAACCCAGCCACGCCCGGTGGCTGTCGATATTCCGATTGAAATCCCGGGAAAAAATGCCGTCAGGCCGCTGGTGGTGCCTGCGCCTGCGCCTGCGCTGGCCACTGCGCCCGCACCGGCCAAAATGGCTGCGTCTGCAACGCAGACAGTGACGGCGGCGGCCAGCTTGGCGCCCAGCGAAGAGATTTATTCGTCAAAACCCGCACCACCGCTTGCTGATCCTTCTTCTCAAGCTATTAAAAAAGAAGCAAAACCGGAGGCCCAGCAGGAGGCAAAAGCCGAAACCAGGCCAGAGGTCAAGCCACGCCCTGAACCTAAACCTGAACCCAGGCCAGTCGAAATAGTTGAAGCCCGGCCTGTTGTCAAGCCCGAGCCCAAGCCTGCGCCTGCGCCGGCCAAGTCCGCCACTTCAAGCGACGACGGCGCACGGGCGATTGCGTTGCTCAATGCCACGGCCGCACCGCAGCCGCCCAAGGTGGCGGCGCTGACCAAGCCGGCAGCCACTGAAGAAACCAAGGCCGCTGCCGCTGAAACCAAAGGTCGCATGGTGGTGCAGGTCGGTGCTTTTGCCGATGCCGCCAAGGCCGAGGAAACACGTCGCCGGCTGGAAAAGGCCGGCCTCACCAGCTACACCCAGGTGGCTGACACCAAGGATGGCAAGCGCGTCCGGGTTCGCGTCGGGCCCTTTGCCAACAAGGCGGAGGCTGAAAAAGCGGTGAACAAGATCAGGTCGCTTGATTTGCCGGTTGCCATCCTGAGTTTCTAGTCTTGCTGGCTGCGCTGTGATGCCGCTTGACTGGATTTTGGCAGGGATTTTGTTTTTTTCCCTGTTGCTGGGCGCCTGGCGCGGCCTGGTCTATGAAGTGTTGTCGGTGCTGGGCTGGGCGGCTTCGTTTTATGCGTCGCAATGGTTTGCGCCGCAGGTGGCGCTGCTGCTTCCCTGGCCGTCGGCCACCGAGCCAGTGCGCTATGCAGCGGCTTTCGTGCTGGTCTTCATCGCGGCACTGTTTGCGGCCGGTTTGCTGGCCGCCTTGTTGAAACGGCTGGTGGACGCCATCGGCCTGCGGCCTGTAGACCGCACGCTGGGTGCGGCGTTCGGCGTTGTGCGCGGCATGATCCTGCTGCTCGCTGCCACCGTCGTCATGGACATGACGGCGCTGAAGTCGAGCGACTGGTGGCAGGAGTCCATCGGGGCGCAAACGCTGACGGCGGCGCTTGCCAGCCTGAAGCCGCTGCTGCCAGAGCCGTTTGCAAGGTATCTGGGTTGATTTTTGTTGTTTTGTCTTTACGTTGAGAAATCAACACACCATGAGTAAAAAACCATGTGCGGAATAGTTGGAATCGTCAGCAAGGCGCCGGTCAATCAGCTGATTTACGACGGACTGCTGCTGCTGCAGCACCGAGGCCAGGATGCCGCCGGCATCGTTACCCAGCAGGGACAAAAGTTTTACATGCACAAGGCCAAGGGCATGGTGCGGGACGTGTTCCGCACCCGCAACATGCGCGCACTGCCGGGCAATGTCGGGCTGGGCCAGGTGCGTTACCCGACGGCGGGCAATGCCTTCAGCGAGGACGAGGCGCAGCCCTTTTATGTCAACGCGCCGTTTGGCCTGGTCTTGTCGCACAACGGCAACCTGACCAACGCGGCCGAGCTCAAGGCCGAGTTGTTCAACACCGACCACCGCCACATCAACACCGACAGCGATTCCGAAGTGCTGCTCAATGTGCTGGCGCATGAGCTGGAAAAAACCACGCGCGGCCTGCCACTGACGCCGGCCGACGTCTTTGCCGCCGTGCGCGGCGTGCACAGGCGCGTCAAGGGCTCGTATGCCGTGGTGGCGCTGATTGCCGGCCATGGCTTGCTGGCGTTTCGCGACCCGTTCGGCATTCGCCCGCTGTGCATGGGCCATGGCCAGAACGAAGACGGCGCAACCGTCATGGTGGCCAGCGAATCGGTGGCGCTTGAAGGCACCGCGCACCAGTTCGAGCGCGACATTGCGCCTGGGGAAGCCGTGTATGTGAATTTGGACGGCAAGGTGCATGCCGAACAGTGCGCGGCCAACGCCCAGCTCATGCCCTGCATTTTCGAATTTGTGTACCTGGCGCGCCCGGACTCGGTGCTCGACGGCATTTCGGTCTACCAGGCGCGCCTGAACCTGGGCGAAACGCTGGCCAAGCGGGTCGTCTCCACCGTGCCGCCGAACGAGATCGACGTGATCATCCCGATTCCCGAATCCAGCCGACCCAGCGCCACCCAGTTGGCGCACCTGCTGGGCATTCCCTACCGCGAAGGCTTTGTCAAGAACCGCTATGTGGGACGCACCTTCATCATGCCGGGGCAGGGCGTGCGCAAGAAATCAGTGCGCCAGAAGCTCAACGTGATCGCCAGCGAGTTCAAGGGCCGCAATGTCTTGCTGGTCGATGATTCCATTGTTCGCGGCACCACAAGCCGTGAAATCGTGCAGATGGCACGCGATGCCGGTGCGCGCAAGGTCTATCTGGCCAGCGCTGCGCCGCCGGTGCGTTTTCCGAATGTCTATGGCATCGACATGCCAACGCCTGGCGAACTGGTCGCGCACAACCGCAGCGTGGAAGAAATCCGCAAGGAGATTGGTTGCGATGCCCTGATCTACCAGGATGTCGAGGGCATGAAGCGCGCCATCCGCTCGCTGAACCCGGATCTCGATGGCTTTGACGCGTCCTGCTTTGACGGCGTGTACGTCACGGGCGACGTGACGGCCGAAACCATTGCCGCGATGAATTCGTCGCGCGGCGACACCGCCGAGAAAATTGGCGAAGACAGCGATGTAGACGTCTCGCGCCTGGCGCTGCCCAATCCGCAGGAGGCTTGATCATGACCCGGCAAGCATTACCCGACAACCTGCACCCCGACACGCTGGCCGTGCGCGCTGGCATCGAACGCAGCCAGTTCGGGGAGAACTCGGAGGCGCTGTACCTGACCAGCGGCTTTGTACAGCCCGATGCCGAAACCTCGGCGCGCCGCTTTGCCGGCACCGAGGAAGGCTTTACCTACGCCCGCACGTCGAACCCAACCGTGGCTGCCTTCGAGCAGCGGCTGGCCGCGCTGGAGGGCACGGAAGCGGCCATCGCCGCGTCCAGCGGCATGGGCGCCATTTTGATGATGGGCATGGGGCTGCTCAGGGCGGGCGACCATGTGGTGTGTTCGCAGTCGGTGTTCGGCTCGACGCTGAACCTGTTTGGTAAGGAATTTGCCAAGTTCGGCGTTGAAACCACGTTTGTGTCCCAAACCGACATCGCGCAGTGGCGCGCGGCCATGCGTCCTGCGACCCGACTGCTGTTTGCCGAAACCCCGACCAATCCGCTGACCGAGGTGTGCGATATCCGGGCGCTTGCCGACGTGGCGCATGCGGGCGGTGCGCTGCTGGCCGTTGACAACTGCTTTTGCTCGCCCGCACTGCAGCGGCCAGCCGAGATGGGCGCCGACCTGATCATCCATTCGGGCACCAAGTACCTCGATGGCCAGGGCCGCGTCATGGCAGGCGCGATCTGCGGCCCGTCGAAGTTGATCGTCGATGTGTTTGGCCCGATCGTGCGCACCGCCGGCATGGTGCTGGCGCCCTTCAATGCCTGGGTCGTGCTCAAGGGCCTGGAAACGCTGCGCATCCGCATGCAGGCGCAAAGCGCCACGGCGCTGGCAATGGCGCAATGGCTGGAAACGCATCCAGCCGTGACCCGCGTCCATTACCCCGGCCTGCCGTCGCACCCGCAGCACGAGCTGGCGATGCGCCAGCAGTCTGGACTGGGCGGCGCAGTGGTGTCGTTTGACGTGCGCGGCGGCGATCCGGAAACGGCCCGTGCCAACGCCTTTCAGGTGATCAACAGCACCCAGGTGGTCAGCATTGCCACCAACCTCGGTGACACCAAGTCCATCATCACCCATCCGGGGTCGACCTCCCATGGTCGTCTGACCGAAGTCCAGCGTCAGGCGGCGGGAATCGGCCAGGGCCTGATCCGTTTTGCGGCCGGACTGGAACACATTGACGATTTGAAAACCGACCTCGCACGCGGTCTGGACAGCCTGGCATGACACCCAAAACCAGAACCCGTTTCGCCCCTTCGCCCACCGGCTTCATCCACCTGGGCAACATCCGCTCGGCGCTCTATCCGTGGGCCTTTGCCCGCGCCACCGGCGGCGACTTCATCCTGCGCATTGAAGACACCGACGTGGAGCGCTCCAGCCAGATCGCCGTCGATGTGATCATCGAAGGCATGCGCTGGCTCGGCCTGGACTACGACGAAGGCCCGTTCTACCAGATGCAGCGCATGGACCGCTACAAGGCGGTGCTGGCCGAGATGGTGGCCGCAGGCCATGTCTATCCGTGTTACATGGGTATGGCCGAACTGGACATGCTGCGCGAAGCACAGATGGCTGCGAAGGAAAAACCGCGCTACAACGGCACCTGGCGGCCCGAGCCCGGCAAGACGCTGCCCGCCATTCCCGAAGGCGTGCAGCCGGTGCTGCGCTTCAAAAATCCGCAGGGCGGCGCGGTGGTCTGGGACGACAAGGTCAAGGGCCGCATCGAAATCAGCAATGACGAACTCGACGACCTGGTGATCGCCCGGCCCGACGGCACGCCCACCTACAACTTCTGCGTCGTGGTCGACGACATGGACATGGCCATCACGCATGTGATTCGCGGCGACGACCATGTGAACAACACGCCGCGCCAGATCAATATTTTTCGCGCGCTGGGCAAGGACGTTCCGGTTTATGCGCATCTGCCCACGGTGCTGAACGAGCAGGGCGAGAAGATGAGCAAGCGCAGCGGCGCCAAGCCGGTGACGCAATATGCCGCCGAGGGTTATTTGCCCGATGCGATGGTGAACTACCTGGCGCGCCTGGGCTGGAGCCATGGCGACGACGAGATTTTCAGCCGCGAGCAATTTCTGCAGTGGTTCAACCTCGACCACCTCGGCAAGAGCGCTGCGCAGTTTGACGAAGCCAAGCTGCGCTGGGTCAATGCCCAGCACCTCAAGGCCATGGCCGATGACACACTGGCGGCACTGGTCCAGCCTTTCCTGGCGCAGCAGGGTGCAAGTGATGTCGATCCTGCCTGGCTGGCGCGCGGCTGCGCGCTTTTCAAGGACCGCTGCAGTACGCTGGTCGAACTGGCGGGCTGGCTCAAACTGCTCGTCACAGGCGGGCAGGCGAGCGCAGAAGATATCGGAAAGCATGTGACCGAGGCGGTGCGGCCTGCGCTGACCAATCTGTCTGATGCGCTGGCCGCTTGCGAGTGGAACAAGGCGGCGATTGCTGCAGCCATCAAGCAGGTGCTGCTGGATACCGGTTTGAAAATGCCGCAACTGGCCATGCCGGTTCGCGTGCTGCTCTTGGGAACACCGCAAACGCCGTCGCTTGATGCCGTGGTCGAACTCATGGGGCGGGAAAAAGTAATCGATAAACTGAAATTAATTTGAAATCTTCAAAAAGACGGAATTTCCTCGTTATAATTTGAGGCTCGACAGGTTGCCAAGAGATTGGTGGCCAGAGGGGGTATAGCTCAGCTGGGAGAGCGCTTGCATGGCATGCAAGAGGTCATCGGTTCGATCCCGTTTACCTCCACCAACGTCGCTAAAGTTTTTCGAAGTTTTTTTTGCAGGCTCTTGAAAGCCCGCGCCGGAAGTCACCAGGTTAAGACCCCATCGTCTAGAGGCCTAGGACACTACCCTTTCACGGTAGGTACCGGGGTTCGAATCCCCGTAGGGTCGCCAAATTTCCTCACTGTAAGGTGAAGAGACAAAGCACAAGTTGTCAAGCACTTGGCTCGCAAGAGCAAACGCTTTTCTACCAGGAGTGGTAGTTCAGTTGGTTAGAATACCGGCCTGTCACGCCGGGGGTCGCGGGTTCGAGTCCCGTCCGCTCCGCCAGATTGAAGCCCTTGCAATTTTATAAGTTACAAGGGCTTTCCTCTTAGACTTGTTTTTGATCTAAAAGGTTGTTTGGATTTTTTCAGGCGCTTGAAAGCCTGCGCCGGAAGTCACCAGGTTAAGACCCCATCGTCTAGAGGCCTAGGACACTACCCTTTCACGGTAGGTACCGGGGTTCGAATCCCCGTAGGGTCGCCAAATTTCTTCGCTGCAAGGCGAGGGGACAAAGCACAAGTTGTCAAGCACTTGGCTCGAAAGAGCAAACGCTTTTCTACCAGGAGTGGTAGTTCAGTTGGTTAGAATACCGGCCTGTCACGCCGGGGGTCGCGGGTTCGAGTCCCGTCCGCTCCGCCAGTCATTTGAAAAAGCCGCTGCACACGCTTGTTTGCAGCGGCTTTTTTTGTTTGATTGGCGTTCTGTCGGAAGAGCACTGTCCGAGTCTCTTCTGTGGAGCAAGTTGCTGCCTTCATTCAGGCCGGGCGGCCATGCCGTAAAACACGGCAGCAACATGCTTGCACATCGATGCGTCATCCGGGCAACCAGTGTCGAACGTGATCACTTTAGGCGACGGGAAAAGTCCGGTGTCGCCTGCACCTGAATCGTCGCCCAGCCCCATGTCGACGGCCAGGCATGCACCCATGCCGAGCCGCGTGAGCATATACAGCCATTGCACGCCCGCCTGCTGGCAGGGCCGCAAGCTTGCCTTGAGTCCACGGTTCCCGGCTTGACCGGGCCCGGGCCTTCGGACTGTTGCAAGTTCTGCCGTGTCACCGCCAGCCACGCGCTGCAGGCAGTTGCGACCAGTCGGATCCAGCCCGTTGCCAGTTTCTTCTATGGACGCGTCCGCCTCCAGCCGCATGTCCTCGGTAAACGGCAGTCCATCGCTGCCTTCCAGCAAGGCTTTGCTCAGGCTTTCACTGTCCAGCAGCACATCCTTGCTTTGCTGCAACGGCACCCGCGCGCCAGGCGCCAGGGGGGTAAGCCATGATGCCAGCGGTTTCGAACTGGGGCATGTCGATCGCAAAGCGGTAGGCCTAGGCGGCGGTCCAGCGAAGCGGATGGCAAAGCTCACCGGCCTGGACCCTGTTGCGCCGCCATTCGCAGTGCTTTGCGGCATGTCGCACCGGCAGCAGCAGGGACAACAGTTGCGCCCGGCTGCAGCTGCTCGAAAATTCCTCCAGTGATTGTGATTGTGATTGTGATTGCGACAGCGGCTGGTGCTGCGCCTTGCCCCGGGCTGAAAGGCGTGCGGTGCAGGTGGCCGGAAAGGCGAAGGGCGCGTTGGCAATGAGGCGCGTGAAATCATCGGCCTTGTGGGTAATGACCGCAATTGTGCTGCCCTCGGGCGTGGTGCGCAGTGCGGTGACAAAGCACACCGCCACATTGCGCCATCACGCCGGGCTGTCGACAGGCGGCGGCCTCCCTGCGTGCTACCCATGTGCTATGGCCGCTGCCCAGCGCAAAGGAGGGGCTCCAACCGTGAGGAACTTTCCGGCGTCAAGGGCGGCGCGTGATCACTGCGGAGTGACCCACAGGCGGCTTCCGGGCGTCAGTTGCGGCGCCGAGGTGGGCAGGGATGGTTTGATGTGTCCATGGGCAGTCAGTGCGTCAGTCGCATTTAAAAGGCACGGACGCCGATTCGGTAAATGCAGCTATCTTGCATCCTTATCAGGCGCGACCTGCACGGGCCGGGCTGTTTTTTCGCCCACTATTTCCTGACGCAGGTGCTGCACCTCATCCCGCAACTGCCGGATTTCACGCATCAGTTCGTACTCGATCTGGCGCTCCTCGCCTTCCTCGACATCTTTCTCGACAAAAATTGCCGCCAGCGACGCGGTAGCCAGCGACAGCACCGCCAGCCCCAGCAGCACCACGATGACGGCAAACATGCGCGACGCATGCGTGCTGGGCACCACATCGCCATAACCCACCGTCGCCGCCGTGGTGAACGCCAGCCACAGGCCTTCGGCCAGCGTATCTACACCCGGGTCCAGCATCCAGAAGCCAAAGCCGCCCAACAGCAGGATCAGACCGCACAGAACCAGCGAATAAAACACTCCCTGGCGGGCGATATGGACTTTCCTGGGGTGTTTCTTGAACGACATGGGCAAGCCTGGGTCTGGCGAATGGGAATATCGATTATTGTCCGCGCCGGCTGGGCTGCACAATGGCGCCATGCGTCACCGATTTTCTGAAACCACCGGCCCGCAGCGGCTGATGTATGGCTTTTTTGCAGGCCTGGCAAGCGCTGCGTTGCCGCTGCCGCTGGTCTGGCAGTTTCGCGGACTGCTGGGCTGGAGCACCGGCGTGGCGGTGTACCTGGCGCTGGCCTGGTGGCTGTGCGAGCGCTTTGATGCCCAACAAACCCGCGAGCGGGCGCAGGCGCAGGATGAACCCAGCGTGGTGCTGTTTTTTCTCATGCTGCTGGCCAGCATGGCCTGCGTGGCTGCCATCGTCGTGATGATGCAGCAGGGCCATGACTACACGGGCACCGAACGCTCGGTGCATATTGCGCTGTCGGTGGTGGCGCTGATCGCCTCGTGGCTTTTCATCCAGACCATCTTTGCGTTTCGCTATGCCCACCGCTACTACCAGGAAGAGAAAAACAGTGAGCCAGGTGGGGCGGGCCTGCAGTTTCCGGGCGGGCAGGATCCGGACTATTTTGATTTTCTGTACTACGCGCATGTGGTCGGCATGACCTCGCAGGTGTCCGATGTGCAGGTCACCTCGCGCGAGATGCGCCGGCTCACGCTGGTCCACAGTGTGCTGTCGTTCGGCTTCAACATGCTGGTGCTGGCGCTCAGCATCAACGTGGTGGCCGGCGTGCTGCAATAACTCAGCGCGGCAAGGCGCGCTGGCGTCCTGGCCGAAGCAGTCCGGTGGACAGCGCGGTGCCGCAAACGATGACCACGGCGCAGCCCACCATCCACGGGGTGACCGACTCGCCCAGAAACAGCACGCCGTAGAGCACCGCAAACACCGGCACCACAAACGTCACCGACAGCGCGCGCGCCGGGCCGGCGTTTTCAATCAGCCGGAAAAACAGAATGTAGGCAATGCCGGTGCAAACCACACCGACGGCCAGCAGTGCCAGCCAGGCCGAAGCACCCGGCATGCGCGCCGGCCATAGCCACAAGGCCGGCAGGGCCAGCCCCAGCGTGGCACCGATCTGGCTGCCGGCGGCTGTCACCAGCGGCGGCAAGCCGGAAAGATAACGTTTGGTGTAGCTGGCCGAGATGCCGTAGCAAACACAGGCCAGCAGGCACGCCAGCACGGCCCAGCCCGGCGCCACACCCGAAGCGTTGGGCTTGAAGCTGGCCTGGTCCCACGCCAGCAGCGCCACGCCGGCGAAGCCGATGACCAGCCCTGCGATGCGCCAGGCGGTGGGTTTGTCCTTGAGCCAGAGCCAGGCAATCAGCGCGCCGAACATCGGCACGGTGGCGTTCAGGATCGAAGCCAGTCCGGTGCTGATGGACAGCAGCGCAAACGAAAAGCAGGCAAACGGAATGCCCGAATTGAGCAGGCCGATGAAAAAAACCCGTTTCCAGTTCTTCTGCAGCACGGGCAGCAAGCCGCGCAACCACACCAGCGGCAGCAAAAACAGCGCCGCAATCGTCACCCGCACGGCGGCAGTTGGCAGCGGTCCAAACTCGACCGCGCCCATGCGCATGAACAGAAACGACGAACCCCAGATGGCCGCCAGCAGCACGAAGTCATTCAGCCAGCTTTTGGGGTTGGCCACAGCAAGACCGGCGCCCGCGCCCATCGTGGAGGACCGCGCGTTCAAAGAAGACTCTCCGCCAGAGCGCCTTCAAGCCGCAGCAGCGCGGTCTTGCGATCCAGTCCGCCGGCGTAGCCGGTCAGCGCGCCGCAGCTAGCAGTCACCCGGTGGCAGGGCACGATGATGCTGATGGGGTTGCGCCCGATGGCGCCACCCACGGCCCGCACCGCCGCCGGCTTGCCGATGCGCTGGCTGATTTCTGCATAGCTGGTGACTTCGCCCTGGGGAATATCCCGCAGCGCCTGCCACACCGATTGCTGAAACGCCGAGCCGCAGCCAAGGTCCAATGGCAGCTCGAACTGGCTGCGTTGGCCGGCGAAATACTCGCTGAGTTGCTGGCAGGCTTGCTGCAGAACCGGATGGCTGGCGTCTTCGCGCCAGGCCGTCGGGCTTGTGAGTTCAGGCGGCAGATAGCGCTGGTTTTCAGCAAACCACAGCCCGGCCAGGCCTTTGTCGGTGGCGGCGATGACGATGGGCCCGAGCGGGCTGGCAACGGTGGCTTGAACGATGGAAGGGGCGAATTTCATGAGGGTCTCTTGGGCGTGTCTCTTGTTTGCTTTCGGGCATATGGGCAGGAAAAATTGCAGAAATTTATGGTTTTTACAGGTTTTGCGCATACTGAGTATGCATTTGCAGCTATTATTTTAATAGCGTTCATGGTATTTCCAGTGACGCTGGTATGGCCGGCGCTGCGACCAGCAAACCGCTCCAGGCGCGAATGACCGCATAACTGCGCCACGGTTTCCACGCCAGCGATGCCTTCTCGGCTTCCCGGGCCGGCGACTTGAGCCCCTGCACACCCAGCATTTTATGCAGCGCCACATCGCCGGCCGGAAATGCATCGGGCCAGCACAGCGCGCGCATGGCGATGTACTGCGCCGTCCAGTCGCCTATGCCGGGCAGCGCCTTGAGTTGGGCAATCGTTGTGTTGACATCGGCGCCGCCGTGCAACTGCAGCCGCTTCTCGGCGACCCCCCGGGCAATGCCGTTGATGGCCGCCTGGCGCTGTCGCACGATGCCCAACTGGCCCAGTGCATCACTGCTGGCGGCGGCCAGCACGGCGGGTGCGGGAAACAGCCGGGTCAGCAGCGGCCATGGCGTTTCTATCGGTTCGCCGAATCGGTCCACCAGGCGCTGTGCCAGTGTTCGCGCTGCCGCCACGGTGACCTGCTGGCCCAGCACCGCCCGCACGGCCAGCTCGTAACCATCGAGCGCGCCGGGAACGCGCAGCCCGTCGCCTCCCGGAAAGCTGCTTTGCAGCACGCTGTTGATGGCAGCCGGGTCGGCGTCCAGGTCAAACAGCGCGCGCACCCGTCGAATCACCAGTGGCAGCACGCCCAGCAGCGACTCGCTCACCTGCAAGACCAGCTGGCTGCGCGGCTCGTCAAAACGGGCGAGCAGCCAGCCAGCATGTGTTTTTCCACCCGATTCAACGCTGAATGTCCTTCCTACGCTTGTCTGATGCGCGTCAGTAGCTATGAATTCAATAGCGTTTATACGGTGCGTTTCAATAAACTTCAGCATGGAGGCCACGTCATAAGGCGGGCGGTAACCCAGGCGCACGGTGATGCCTTCATGCTCAGGCCGGGCTTGCTGCCGGCGCATCTGGCTTGGGTTGAGCCGGTAGTGCTGCACAAACGCGGCATTGAAACGGCGCACACTGGCAAAGCCACTGGCCAATGCCACCTGCGTGACCGGCATATCGGTATCGGCCAGCAACTGCTTGGCTGTCAACAGTCGCCGGGTTTGCAAATACTGCAACGGCGACACGCCAAACTGGGCTTCGAAGATCCGCCGTACATGGCGGCTGCTGACGCCCAGGCGCGCGGCCAGCTTTTCGACGGAAGGGCTTTCATCCGTCCAGCCGTCCGGCGCATCGAGCAGCCGCGCTGCTTGGTGCGCCAGAATAAAAGACGAATCCTGGATCGACCAGGCCACCGAATGCGGCGCCAGTTCGGGACGGCAGCGCAGGCAGGGCCGGAAGCCGGCGCTTTCAGCTTGCGCGGCATGGCTGAAAAAGTGGCAGTTCTTGCGCAGCGGCGTCTTGACGCTGCAAACCGGCCGGCAGTAAATGCCGGTAGACGTCACGCCTGTGAAAAATCGGCCGTCAAAACGCGCGTCCTTGGCCTTCAGCGCGAGATAGCAGTCATCGTCGGTCAGCAGGGAATTTTTCGTCGTCATCTGTGAATGATACGGCGATCACATGATGACGGCTGGTCGTTTTCGGACCTGTCGGTGCGCGGCTTGACCGCTTGGCCTGGCGGTTATTCGCGCCGGTACAGGCTGCCAAACCGGGCCAGCTGTTCGGCATGCAAAGGCTGCACCTGGTGCCAGACAAAGCGCCAGGCCCAGTGGCCTTCGCCCTGGCCAGGCAGGTTCATGCGGTGTTCGCTGCCCAGGCCCAGCACGTCCTGCAATGGATGGATGGCGGTGTCGGCGACGCTGGCGCTGGCAGCGCGGATCAATTGCCAGTGGATGTCGTGGCCGTCACCGGTGCCCAGGTAGTCGAGCACCTGCTGGCGCATCGCGGGCGAGGCTTCGGCCCACCAGCCTTGCGTGGTGTTGTTGTCGTGTGTGCCGGTGTAGACAACGGTGTTGCTGTCGTAGTTGTGCGGCAGGTAGGCATTGGTGTTGTCGCCGTCTTCGTTGAATGCAAACTGCAAAATCCGCATGCCGGGCAGGCTGAATTCATGGCGCAAGGCGTCCACGTCGGGCGTGATTTGCCCCAGGTCTTCGGCAATGATGGGCAATTCGCCCAGCGCTGCTTCGATGGCCTGGAACAGCGCCGCGCCGGGGCCGGGCAGCCAGCGTCCCCGGATGGCATTGGGCTCGCTGGCCGGGATTTCCCAATAACCCGCAAAACCCCGGAAATGGTCGATGCGTACGATGTCCACCAGCTCGAAAATGCGCCGCACGCGTTCGATCCACCAGGCATAGCCTTCGGCCGCATGGGCGCTCCAGCGGTACAGCGGGTTGCCCCAGCGCTGGCCGGTGGCGCTGAAATAGTCGGGCGGCACGCCGGCGATGACTGTGGCGCGGCCGTCGGCATCCAGCTCGAACAATTCCTGGCGCGCCCAGACCTCGGCGCTCTGGTAGGCAATGAAGATGGGCGCGTCACCGACGATCTTCACGCCGCGTTCGTTGGCGTGGGTGCGCAGATTTTTCCATTGCCGGTAAAAACACCACTGGCTGAATTTCCAGAAGGCAATGCGTTCGGCATGTGCGCTGCTGGCTTCTTGCAGGGCCTGCTGTGCGCGCTGGGCAAGCGGCGCTGGCCAGTCGCTCCAGTCGCGCCCGCCGTGCTGTTCATCCAGCGTCATGAACAGCGCGTAGTCTTCCAGCCAGCCGGCGTGGTGCAGGCAAAAATCGGCGAAGTCCGCCTGGTCGGCTGCGCTGATGTGTTGCGCAAAACGGGCGGCGGCTTTTTGCAGCCGCGCCATGCGCCACGGCACGACGGCGCCAAAGTCAACGCGGGCATCGCTGAAGCCGGCGTCCGGCTGCAGGTCGGCGTCGTCCAGCCAGCCGTGCTGCTGCAATTCGGCCAGGTCGATCAGCAGCAGGTTGCCGGCAAAGGCCGAACTGCTCATGTAAGGCGAGTTGCCGGGGCCGATGCCGCCCAGCGGCAAAATTTGCCAGAGCCTTTGCCTGGCTGTGACCAGCCAGTCGACAAAGTGATAAGCGGCGGGTCCCAAGTCGCCGCAACCATGCGGGCCGGGCAGGGAAGTGGGGTGCAGCAACACGCCGCTGGCACGGGGAAAGGTCATGGAGGTTGTCCCTTAAAAAGACGGGAAGCCTATTTTCTGCTCACCGTGGTCAGCAAGCAGATTTCAGGCATGAAAAAGGTGTTTTGCGCATATTGTGTAAGCACTTTTAGCTATGTATTAAGTAGCAAATATAGGCGCCATTCTGTAGATTGCCTGTACGCCATGGTGAAAGTGCAAGGGGATTTTTTCTAGAACTGCACTTCGGTACCAGCGACAACCAGCAGCATCAGGCTGTGCGCCGCCAGCTTCAAGGGCGCCTCGCCCTGACCCTGCCAGCGGGTCACGCCGCGAGGATCGGCCGTGTCCAGCACCGCCTGCCAGACGCCGGCGGGCAGCATGAAGTCCCGGTCTTCGGCCTCCGGGTTGACCAGCAGCAGCAATGGTGCGCGGGCGCGGCCCGGCTGGCCGATCAGGCAGCCCAGCACGCGCTTGCTGTTGTCGCGCCAATCCTGGTCTTGCAAGACCTCGCCGCTGCTGTTCAACCAGTGCAGGTCGTGCAGGCCAAGCGTGTCGCTCAAGCCGCTGTACCAGTGGTTGCCAAATGGCAGCAACTGGCGGCGCAGCGACAGCACCCAGGCGGTGAAGTTGATCAACGTGTCGTCGGCTTGTGTCCAGTCGATCCAGGTGTTCTCGTTGTCCTGGCAATACGGGTTGTTGTTGCCTTGCTGGCTGTGGCCGAGTTCGTCGCCCGCGCACAGCATCGGCGTGCCCTGGGCCAGCAGGGTGGTCGCCAGCAGGGCGCGCTGCATGCGGCCGCGCTGTTCGTTGATCTGCAGGTCGTCGGTCGGACCCTCGGCGCCGCAGTTGTTGCTCAGGTTGTTGCCGTGGCCGTCGCGGTTGTCCTCGCCGTTGGCCTCGTTGTGGCGCTCGTTGTGGCTGACCAGATCAAGCAGGGTAAAGCCGTCGTGCGACACCAGGTAGTTCACCGAGGTGCTTGGCGCCCGCCCGCTGCCCTGGTAGAGATCGGCCGAAGCGCACAGCCGCCGGGCGAAGTCGCCCAGCGAGGTGGCTTGCTCGCCCGGTTGCAGCCAGAAGCTGCGCATGCCGTCGCGGAAATGGTCGTTCCACTCCAGCCAGCCTTTGGCAAAACCGCCAACCTGGTAGCCGCCGGGGCCGATGTCCCACGGCTCGGCAATCATCTTGACGCGCGACAGCACCGGGTCCTGCGCCACGGCGGTGAAAAACGCGCCGTTGCGCTCGAAGCCTTCGCTGCTGCGGCCCAGTACCGGCGCCAGATCGAACCGGAAGCCATCGACATGCATGCGCTGCACCCAGTAGCGCAGGCTGTCCATCACCAGCTGCAGCACCCGGGGCTGGCGGATGTCCAGCGTGTTGCCGCAGCCGCTGTGGTTCTCGAAGCCGACCGGCGGCTCCGGGCTGAGGCGGTAGTAGCTGGCATTGTCCAGGCCGCGAAAGCTGATGGACGGGCCGCCGCCGTCGGCCTCGGCCGTGTGGTTGTACACCACGTCCAGAATGACTTCCAGGCCCTCGGCATGCAGCGCCTTGACCATGCTGCGGAATTCATCGCGCGGGTTGACGCCGCCCTGCTGCGACGCCAGCCGCACGCTGGGCGCAAAGAAGGCCAGCGTGTTGTAGCCCCAGTAATTGCTCAAGCCCATGCCGGCCAGCCGTTCTTCGTCGAGCGCGTAATGAACCGGCAGCAAGCTGATGCTGGTGATGCCCAGGCGCTTGAGGTGCGCCAGCGAAGCCGGGTCGGCCAGGCTGGCATAACTGCCACGCAAGGCTTCGGGCACCGCCGGGTTGCGTTTTGAAAAGCCCTTGACGTGGGCCTCATAGAGCACCGTGTCGGGCAGCGGCACGCCCGGCGGCTGGTCGCCTGACCAGTCGAAGCTGTCCTCCTGAACCACCCGCGCCTTCAGCGCCCCGGCAGCGTTGTCGCGGCTGTCCATGGCTGGCGGCTGTCCGGGCGGTGTATCTTGCGGGCTGGGGTGAACATAGGGAAAGTTTTCATCACACCACTCGAAAGTGCCGACGACCTCGCGGGCATAGGGGTCGAGCAGCAGCTTGTTTGGATTGAAGTAGTGGCCGTGCCGGGGCTGCCAGTCGCCATGCGCCCGCAGGCCATAAATCAGGCCAGGGGTGGCTTTCGGCAGGTAGCCGTGCCGGATGTCGTCGGTGTGGCCGGGCAGCGGTTCGCAGCGCATCTGCAGCGTGCCGGCATCGTCGAAAAGGCACAGCTCGATGGCCGAGGCATGGGCCGAAAAGACAGCGAAATTCACGCCTTGTCCATCCCAGTGGGCGCCCAGCGGCCAGGGCTTGCCGGGCAGAAGTTTGTCGGTCGTGCTCATGCCGTCCACTCCAGAAAAATTGTTGCCAGCGGCGGCAGCGTCAGCACGACAGAGTACGGCTGGCCGTGCCAGGGCAGCGGTTCTGCCGTCGCAGCGCCCAGCGGTGTTCCCAGGTTGCTGCCGCCGTAATGCACCGAGTCGGTGTTGAGCCGCTCGCGGTATTCGCCGGGCTGCGGCACGCCGATGCGGTAGCCCGTCTGCACGGTGGGGGTGAAGTTGCAGACCACCAGCATGAAGCGCCGCGCTTCCAGGCCGCGCCGCACGAAGCCGAGCACCGAATGCGCCGCATCCTGATGGTCCATCCATTCAAAACCGGCAGGCACGAAGTCGAGCTGGTGCAGCGCCGGTGCGCTTCGGTACAACCGGTTCAGGTCGCGCACCAGTTGCTGCACGCCCACATGCCGTTCATCGTCCAGCAGGTGCCAGTCCAGGCTGCGGTCGTGGCTCCATTCGCGCATCTGCGCAAACTCGCAGCCCATGAACAGCAGCTTCTTGCCGGGGTGGCCGAACATGAAACCCAGGTAGGCACGCAGGTTGGCGAACTGCTGCCAGGGGTTGCCGGGCATCTTGCCCAGCAGCGAGCCCTTGCCGTGCACCACCTCGTCATGGGAAATGGGCAGCACGAAGTTCTCGCTGAAGGCATAAGCCAGGCCAAAGGTCATTTCGTTCTGGTGATGGCGGCGATGCACCGGGTCGCGCGCCATGTACTGCAGCGTGTCATGCATCCAGCCCATGTTCCATTTGTAGTGAAAGCCCAGGCCGCCTGAAAAGGTCGGGCGCGAGACACCGGGAAATGAGGTCGATTCCTCGGCCATGGTGACGGCTTGCGGCCGCTCGGTGCCAATCACCTCGTTCATGCGCTTCAAAAAGGCGATGGTTTCCAGGTTTTCCCGGCCGCCGTGAATGTTGGGAATCCATTCGCCGGGCTGGCGGCTGTAGTCGCGGTAGAGCATCGACGCCACCGCATCAACACGCAGGCCATCGACGCCGAAGCGCTCCAACCAGTACAGCGCATTGCCCATCAGGAAATTGCGCACCTCGGTGCGGCCCAGGTTGTAGATCAGCGTGTTCCAGTCGTTGTGGAATCCTTCGCGCGGATCGGCGTATTCATACAGCGGCGTGCCGTCAAAGTTGCCCAGGCCATGGGCATCGGTCGGAAAGTGCGCCGGCACCCAGTCGAGCAGCACGCCAATGCCTGCCCCATGGCAGTGCGCCACGAAGCGAACGAAGCCGTCGGCATCGCCGAAACGCGAAGTCGGCGCGTACAGGCCCACTGGCTGATAACCCCAGGAGCCGTCAAACGGATGCTCGCTGATCGGCAGCAGCTCCAGGTGGGTAAAGCCCATGTCCACCGCATAGGGCACCAGTTGCGCCGCCAGCTCGTCCCAGGTCAGCCAGCGCTGCAGGCCGCTGGCCGGGTCGTCGATGCGCCGCCAGGAACCGAGGTGGACTTCGTAGATGCTCAGGGGCGCGTCCAGCGCGTTGGCCTGCTGGCGCACGCTGGATACAGACTGGCGCGCCGGCATGCTTGATACGATGCTGGCCGTGGCGGGGCGAAGTTCGGCCTGACGCGCATACGGATCGGCACGGGCCGGCAATACCTGGCCATTGGCCGCCAGGATTTCAAATTTGTACCGGGCGCCCATTGCCACGCCGGGCAGGAAGATTTCCCAGACGCCGCACTCGCGCCGCAGCCGCATCGGGTGGCGCCGGCCGTCCCAGAGGTTGAAGTCGCCCACCACGCTGACGCGCGAGGCATTCGGTGCCCACACGGCAAAACTGGTGCCGTCCACACCATCCATCATGCGCGGGTTGGCGCCCAGGATTTCATAGGGCCGAAGGTGCGTGCCTTCGCCGAGCAGCCAGACATCCATGTCACCCAGCACTTGCCCGAAGCGGTAGGGGTCTTCCAGCACGGCGGTCTGGTAGTTGTCCCACTGCACCTGCAGGCAGTAAGCAACCGGAGCCGGCAGCGCCAGCAGGCCTTCGAAAAATCCGTCGGGATGCTGCTGCTCCAGCGTGCCGATCGGATGGCCCGAATCGGCATCGAGCACCTCCACCCGCCGGGCACCTGGCAAAAAAGCGCGGATCGACACGCCGCCCTGGTCCGCATGCGGCCCCAGCACCGAGAACGGGTCGGCGTGGCGGGCGCTGCAAATCAGTTCAATAGCTTGCGGGTTCAGCATGGATGAGTCCTCGGGTGCGGTCAAACCGTCATTCCCGCCTTTGCGGGAATGACGCAGGGATGGGCGTGTGAGACATGTGGCTCAACAGGAAAAACTCCGCTCAGTGCGTGGCCGGCTCGATGTTCCAGATCTGGCGGGCGTATTCCCGGATCGTCCGGTCGGACGAAAACGCACCCATGCCCGCCACATTGGCGATGGCCTGCTCTGACCATTTCGCTGGCTGGCGGTACAGCGCATCGACCCGCAACTGGGTGGCGACATACGACTCGTAATCGGCCAGCAGCAGGTAATGGTCGCCGCCCCACAGCAGCGAATCGACCAGTGCGCGGTAGCGCCCCGGCTCTTCCAGAGAGAACTGGCCGCCGGCAATCGCGTCGAGCACGCTTTTCAGCGCGGGAATGCTTTCGTAGTGGCGCATCGGCTGGTAGCCGGTCTGCCGCAGCGCATGCACCTCGGGCGTGCTCAAGCCGAAGATGAAGATGTTGTCATCGCCCACGTTGTGCCGGATTTCGATGTTGGCGCCGTCGTCGGTGCCGATGGTCAGCGCGCCGTTCAGGGCCAGCTTCATGTTGCCGGTGCCCGAGGCCTCGGTGCCGGCTGTCGATATCTGCTCTGACAAATCAGCGCCGGGCATGATGACCTCGGCCACCGACACGCCGTAGTTCGGCACGAACACCAGTTTCAGCTTGTCGCCAATGCGTGGGGCGTGGTTGATGACGCTGCCGACATCGTGGATCAGCCGGATGATGGACTTGGCCGTGTGGTAGCTCGACGCCGCCTTGCCGGCAAAGATCACCGTGCGCGGCACCCAGTCGGCCTGCGGATTGGCCAGGATGGCCTGGTAGCGCGTGACCACATGCAGCACGTTGAGCAACTGGCGCTTGTACTCGTGGATGCGCTTGACCTGTACGTCGAACAACGTGTCGGGGCTGACGGTGATGCCGGTCGTCTTCTCGATATACGCCGCCAGTCGGGTCTTGTTGGCGCGCTTGATGGCCATGAACCTGCCCTGGAAATCGGCGTCGCTGCGATATTCCTTCAGCCGCTTGAGCTGGTCCAGGTCCAGCCGCCAGTGCTTGCCCAGCGTGCTGTCAAGCAGCGCAGACAGGCCGGGGTTGGCCTGTGCCAGCCAGCGCCGGGGTGTGACGCCGTTGGTCATGTTGGTGAAGCGTTCCGGCCACAGGTCGGCGAAGTCGGCAAAGATGGTCTGCACCAGCAGGTTCGAATGCAGCGCCGACACGCCGTTGACCTTGTGGCTGCCGACCACCGACAGATGCGCCATGCGAACGCGCCGCTCGCCGTGCTCGTCGATCAGCGACAGGCGGGACAAAAAGGCGTTGTCGCCGGGACGGTGGCGCGCCGCCATTTCCAGGAATTCCTTGTTGATGCGGAAGATGATTTCCAGGTGGCGCGGCAGGACCTGCTGGATCAGGCTGACCGGCCAGGTTTCCAGCGCCTCGGGCATCAGGGTGTGGTTGGTGTATGAGAACGTCTTGCCGCACAGTGCCCATGCATCGGCCCAGGGCATCTGGTGCTCGTCGCACAGCAGGCGCATGAGCTCGGCCACGCCGATGGCCGGATGGGTGTCGTTCAGGTGAATCGCCACCTTGTCGGCCAGGTTGTCCAGCGTCGGGTGTTCGTCCAGATGGCGCTTGACCAGGTCCTGGATGGACGCGGCGACAAAGAAGTACTCCTGCTTGAGCCGCAACTCGCGTCCGGCCGGCGTGCTGTCGTTGGGGTAGAGCACCCAGGAGATGTTCTCGAATTCGTTCTTGGCCGTCGCCGCCCGGGCATAGTCGCCGGTGTTGAAGGCATTCAGGTCAATGTGCGCCGGCGCCACGGCTTTCCACAGCCGCAAGGTGCTGACCAGCGGCGTGCCATGGCCGGGCACCACCATGTCGTAGGCCTTGGCGGCGACTTCCCCTGCATGGCGCCAGAGGGGTGTGCCCTCAACATGCTCGACCCAGCCGCCAAAGCGCACCGGGTAGCTGATGCCGGCGCGGGGAAATTCCCATGGCGTGCCGTCCTGCAGCCAGGGGTCGGGGTATTCGACCTGCGCGCCGTCCTGGATTTCCTGCGCAAACATGCCGTATTCATAGCGGATGCCGTAGCCGAACGAGGGCAGGCCGAGCGTCGCCATCGAATCCAGGAAGCACGCCGCCAGCCGGCCCAGGCCACCATTGCCCAGGGCTGCGTCGGCCTCGCGGTCGGCCACGTCTTCCATGCTTTGCGCATGCTGCGTCAAGCCCTGCGCGGCGCCGCTCGTCAAGTTGAGTGCTGCCAGCGCATTGGACAGGGTGCGGCCCATCAAAAATTCCATCGACAGGTAAACCACCCGGCGCGCCTTGGCTGCGCGTTGCCGTGCCTGGGTTTCTACCCAGCGCTGTGACAGCTGCTCGCGCGCCACCTGGGCGACGGCCTGCATCAGGTCGGTGGGCGTGGCGTCTTCGGAAGCCACGCCGACGGTGCACAGCAAATGCGCTTCAATGTGCGCCGCCAGGGCATGCTTGGCGATGGGGGGGCTTGAGTTCACGGCGGTATCCTTTAAGGTGCGGCAGACAGGCACGGCTATCGGCAAGGAGCGGGCCATCTGCAAATTTTGGTTGATTCTCGCATGTGAAAAAGACCGCAGGCCCGTCCTTGGGAGGACCGCCAGCAACGCCATCGGTGGCTGCCGGCTGAGGTCGCCGCTGGCGGTTGATGCACTGTCTTGTCTTGTGCAAAGCCCTTGCCCGCGCGGTTTGCGGTATTAAGATGGTGCCGCCCTTCATCACTCCCATGGCAGGAAACAATGAAATCGAATGAACTCGCGCAAAGCCTTGATTTACCAAAACGGGCCATTGCCCTGGTGCTGGCCGGCGGGCGCGGCAGCCGTCTGATGAACCTGACCGACAGCCGTGCCAAGCCGGCGGTCTACTTCGGCGGCAAGTTCCGAATCGTCGACTTTGCGCTGTCGAACTGCCTCAATTCGGGCATCCGGCGCATCGGCGTCATCACGCAGTACAAGTCGCACAGCCTGTTGCGCCACCTGCAGCGTGGCTGGGCCTTCCTGAAAACCGAGATGAACGAATTTGTCGATCTGCTGCCGGCCCAGCAGCGCAGCGGCGACGAAAGCTGGTACCGGGGAACAGCGGACGCGGTGCACCAGAACTACGACATCCTCGAGAGCTACGGCGCCGACTACATCGTGGTGCTGGCCGGCGACCATATCTACAAGATGAACTACGCGCTGATGCTCGCCGACCATGTGGCCAAGGGCCGCGACTGCACCGTCGGCTGCATTGCCGTGCCGCGCATGGAAGCCACCGCTTTTGGCGTGATGGCGGTCGATGAGCACAGCATGGTGACCGAATTCCTGGAAAAGCCTGCCGACCCGCCGTCCATGCCGGGCCGACCCGACATGGCGCTGGCCAGCATGGGCATCTATATCTTCAACGCCGAGTACCTTTACAAGGAGCTGGCGCGCGACATCGCCGACCCCGATTCGACGCACGACTTCGGCAAGGACATTATTCCGCGCGCGGTGAGGAACGGTGAAGTGGCGGCGCATCCGTTCGCGCTAAGCTGCGTGCCGTCCAGCGATGTGGCCGAGCCCTACTGGCGTGATGTCGGCACCATCGATGCCTACTGGGAGGCAAACATCGACCTGACCGCGACCGACCCCGACCTCAACCTGTACGACCAGCACTGGCCAATCTGGACCTACCAGGCGCAGTTGCCGCCGGCCAAGTTCGTGCACAACCAGGAAGACCGGCGCGGCATGGCGATCGAATCGACCGTGTCGGGCGGCTGCATCGTGTCGGGCTATGTGTTCCGCTCGGTGCTGTTTTCCAGCGTGCGCGTTCATTCCCAGGCCAAGGTCAACTGGGCCGTGCTCTTGCCCGGCGTGCAGGTCGGACGCGGCGTCATTTTGAACCGGGTGGTGGTTGACCGGGGATGCAGCATTCCCGACGGCATGGTGATCGGCGAAGACGCCGAGCTCGACAGCCAGCGCTTTCACCGCAGCCCGAACGGCATCACGCTGGTCACCCGCAGCATGCTGGAAAAGATTGCCGCATGAAGGTCCTGCATGCCGCCGCCGAGGTGTTTCCGCTCGTCAAGACCGGTGGCCTGGCCGATGTGGTCGGCGCATTGCCCGGGGCACTGATGGCGCAGGGCGCCGATGTCCGGCTGGTGCTGCCCGGCCTGCCGGCCATTTTGTCGGGCCTGTCCAGCTCGAAGGCAATCTGTGAACTGGGCGCGCTCTTTGGCGCCGGCCGCGTTACCCTGCGCCTGGGCCGGTTGGCGCATAACGGCGTCGCTGCCTATGTGATCGACGCGCCCTACCTGTACCAGCGGCCGGGCAACCCTTACCTGATGCCGGGCGGCAGCGAGTGGCCGGACAACCTGCAGCGCTTTGGCCTGCTCGGCTGGGCGGCGGCGCACCTGGCCGCCGGCGAGCTGGACCCCGACTGGACGCCCGATGTGCTGCATGCCCACGACTGGCATGCCGCCATGGCCTGCGCCTATGCCGCCTGCCATCCGGCCACCCGTGCGGCCACGGTCTTCACGGTTCACAACCTGGCCTACCAGGGGCTGTTTGACGAAGGCGACTTTCACCTGCTTGGCCTGCCGTCGCGCCTGATGGTGCCGGTCGGGCTCGAATTCCATGGCCAGCTGTCCTTCATGAAGGCCGGCCTGAAATATGCCCGGCGCATCACCACGGTCAGCCCGACCTATGCGCAGGAAATCGCCACCGACGCCTTTGGCTGCGGCCTGGACGGCGTGATTCGTGCCCGGGGCGCGGACGTGTCCGGCATTTTGAACGGGGTGGACGGCGAGGTCTGGAACCCGGCCACCGACCTCTTGATTGCCGCGCCGTATTCGGCCGACAGGCTGGACGGCAAGGCGCTGTGCAAGGCGGCCCTGCAGCGCGAACTGGGCTTGAACGTCGATGCCAGGGCGCCGCTGTTTGCCGTCGTCAGCCGGCTGACGTCGCAAAAGGGGCTGGACCTGCTGCTCGACGCCTTGCCCGCGCTGCTCGATTTTCCGACGGCGGGCGGCCCCCAGCTGGCCGCCCTGGGCAATGGCGACCCGGCGCTCGAAGCCGCCCTTGCCCAGGCGGCGGCCGTGCATCCGGGCCGTGTGGCGGTGCGGCTGGTGTATGACGAGGCGCTGGCGCACCGCATGATGGCCGGCGCCGACGCGATGCTCGTGCCGTCGCGCTTCGAGCCCTGCGGTTTGACGCAGCTGTACGCGCTGCGCTATGGCACGGTGCCGGTGGTGCGCCAGGTCGGCGGCCTGGCCGACACGGTGGTCGGCGCCACGCAGGCCACGCTGGAAAGCGACCTGGCCACCGGTTTCAGCTTCGGGCCGGCCACCCCCGCCGCCCTGGCGCAAGCGCTGCGCCAGGCGGTCGCTGCCCACGGCCAGCCTGCGCTCTGGCGCCAGATGATGCTGCGCGGCATGGCACAGAACTTTTCATGGGAAGCCGCCGCCGCGCAGTACATGACGCTGTACCGCGAGGCTCGGGCGGCGTCTGTCACCGAGGCGCGTGTATAACCAAGGTTCGTTTCGCCTGCGGCCTGCAGTTTCCTCGCGGTGACAGACGCTGTTTAAAATTTCCAGGCAGTGTTTTTCCTTTTCCTGCACTCCGGCCCTGTCGCGCCATCACCATCAACAACACTTCAAAAAGAGCCCCACCATGCAAGTAGCCGCTTCGATCTTCAAGGCCTATGACATCCGGGGCGTCGTCCCCAGCACCGTGACCGAAGCGGTTGCCGAGGGCATTGGCAAGGCCTTTGGCACGATCGCACTGGCGCAGGGCGAAACCACCGTGGCCGTGGGCCGTGACGGCCGGCTCAGCGGCCCGTCGCTCAGCGCTGCACTGATGCGCGGCCTGCAGGCGGTCGGCATCGAAGTGATCGATGTCGGCATGGTCACCACGCCGATGCTGTACTTCGCCGCCAACACGCTTTGCAGCAGCGGCATCCAGGTCACCGGCAGCCACAACCCCAAGGACTACAACGGCTTCAAGATGGTCATGGCCGGGCGCGCCATCTACGGCGACGACATCCAGGCGATCCGCGCCATGATGGAGGGCGAAACCTGGGCGCTCAAGGACAGCGGCAGCGTGCGCCGTGTCGATGTCACCGACGCCTACCAGGCGCGCATCGTGTCCGACATCCAGCTGGCGCGGCCGATGAAGGTGGTGGTCGATTGCGGCAACGGCATTGCCGGCGCCACGGCCCCGGATATTTTCCGCGCCATCGGCTGCGAAGTGACCGAACTGTTCAGCGAGGTCGATGGCAACTTTCCCAACCACCATCCCGACCCGAGCAAGCCCGAAAACCTGCAGGACCTGATCCAGGCGCTGCAGGCCGGTGACGCCGAACTCGGTCTGGCCTTTGACGGCGACGGCGACCGCCTGGGCATCGTCACCAAGGACGGCCAGAACATCTACCCCGACCGCCAGATGATGCTGTTTGCCAGAGACGTGCTGAGCCGCGTGCCGGGCGGCACGATTGTTTATGACGTGAAATGCTCGCAGCGCCTGGCGCCCGAGATTGAAGCGGCCGGCGGCGTGCCGCTGATGTACAAGACCGGCCATTCGCTGATCAAGGCCAAGATGAAAGAAGTCGATTCACCGCTGGGTGGCGAGATGAGCGGCCACATCTTTTTCAAGGAGCGCTGGTTCGGTTTTGACGACGGCACCTACGCCGGCTGCCGGCTGCTGGAAATCGTCAGCAAGGCGGCGGACGCCGGCGTGCTGCTCAACAGCCTGCCGACCAGCTTCAGCACGCCCGAGCTGAACGTGCCCTGTGCCGAAGGCGAGCAGCACACGGCCGTGGCAAAAATGGTTGGCATGGCAAATGAGGCCGTGCGCAGCGCCGGGTCGCCCCAAGCAAGCACAGCCCCCTCGGGGGGCAGCGAACCACGCGAAGCGGGGAGCGTGGGGGCTCTGTTCGACGCGCCGGCCAAGGTCACGACCATCGACGGCGTGCGCGTGGACTGGCCGGACGGCTTTGGCCTGATTCGCGCCTCCAACACCACGCCAGTGCTGGTGCTGCGCTTCGAGGGCCAGACGCAGGCGGCGCTGGACCGCATCCAGGCCGACATGCTGGTACTGCTGCGCAGCGTCAAACCCGATGCGGTGTTTGCCGCGCCAGCGCATTGAATATAGAAGTGCACAGCGCAATACAGGCCGCAGGGAGCGTGGAGGGACCTTCTCCAGTCCAGTCAGGGCCGTGGAACCGGCTTTGCCGGGCCACAGGCGCAGCAGCCCCCTCGGGGGGCAGCGAACCACGCGAAGCGGGGAGCGTGGGGGTTCGAATCCTTCTCGTCAAGCTGTCATCCCTCGGCGATGTCGTGCATGCCCTGCCGGTGGTGCAGGACCTACTCGCGGCCCTGCCGGGCGCGCAGATCGACTGGGTGGTTGAACAATCGTTTGCGCCCGTGCTGGCGCTGCACCACGGCGTGCGGCGCATCATCCCGTGCGAAATCCGGCGCTGGCGCAAGTCGCCGCTGTCGGCAGCCACGCGCCAGCAGTGGAACGCCTTCAAGGCCGACCTGCGGCAGACCGAGTACGACGCCATCATCGACCTGCAGGGCCTGACCAAATCCGCCGTGGTGGCCTGGCTGGCGCGGCTGGCGCCCGGCGGCAAGCGTTATGCGCTGGGTAACCAGACCGACGGTTCCGGCTACGAAGCCCCGACGCGCTGGGTGGCCGACGTGGCGATACGCACCCAGCCGCACATCCACGCCGTGCAGCGCTCGCGCGAACTGGCGGCCCGGGCGCTGGGCTATTCCCTTGCGCCCAGCCCCGATTACGGGCTGAAACGGCAACTTGCGCAATCAGGATGGACGCATTCAGCGACTGAAAAAATAGCAAACAGGGTGGCTTTCGTGCATGGCACATCGCGTGCTGACAAGGAATGGCCGCTGGACCACTGGACGGCCCTGGGCCATCGCCTGAATGCCGCCGGCTACCAGGTCGCGCTGGCCCACGGCAATGAAAAAGAGAAGCTCAAGAGCCAGGCAATTGCCCGGGTGCTCAACGAAAGCGCGCCCGGCCATGCCGTTGCCCTGCCGCTGCTGCCGCTCGATGCGCTGACGCACGAGCTGGCCCAGTGCGCCGGCGTCATCGGCGTGGACAGCGGCGTCAGCCACATCGCCGTGGCGCTGGACCTGCCGCATGTGCAGCTGTACAACTTCGACACCGCCTGGCGCACCGGCCCCGACGCGGCCAGCGGTCGACAAGTCAGCGTGTATGCCGCGCCCGCGCCTGGCGTGGATCAGGTCTGGCAGGCCTGGCTGGGCTGCCTGGACACCGTGCAAGGGGCGCAGGAACGGCCATCCCAAGTCCTGGAATGGTCGTCGTGCGAGACTGACGGCGCATGAGCGGCTGGGCGCGCGCGCTGTATTCGGTGCTCATGACGCTTGGCCAACCACTGCTGCGGCGCAAACTGGCGCGGCGCGGGCGGCAGGAGCCGGGCTACCGGGAAGCGGTCGATGAACGCTTTGGCCACTACCACCAGCCGCCTGAGATGGCGTCCGAACTGGTCTGGGTGCATGCCGTGTCGCTGGGCGAAACCCGGACCGCCGCCGTGCTGCTCAAGGCCTTGCGTGCCCAGCATCCCGCGCTGCGTTTGCTGCTCACGCACGGCACCGCCACCGGCCGCGAAGAGGGCAGGGCGCTGCTCCAGTCCATTGGCCGGCCCGGTGACGTGCAGGTCTGGCAGCCCTGGGACAGCCCAATGGCCGTCAAGCGCTTCTTCAGCCATTTCAGGCCGCGGCTGGGCCTGCTGATGGAAACCGAAATTTGGCCGAACACCGTGGCCGAATCCAAACGACGCGGCATGCCGCTGGTGCTCGTCAACGGCCGGCTGTCGGCCAAGTCGCTGAAGCAGGCGCATCGATGGGCGGCGCTCGCGTTGCCGGCTTATGGCGCGCTGTCGGCCGTGTATGCGCAGACCCAAGCCGATGCCGAGCGTTTTTGCCAGTTGGGCGCGCCCGTCGCGGGCGTGTTTGGCAACCTGAAGTTCGACGCCACGCCGGATGCCGCCCTGCTGACCAAGGGTCGGGTGTGGCGCGAAACACTGGCGCGTCCGGTACTCATGTTCGCCAGCTCGCGGGAAGGCGAAGAAGACGATTTTCTCAAGCAAATAAGTGCTTTTGCGCAGGCGGGACGGGCGCGATCAGCTATGGATTCAGTAGCAAACCCATTGCTTATTGTCTTCCAGGCACTGATCGTCCCGCGCCACCCGCAACGCTTTGACGAAGTGGCCGCGCTGGTCGTGCAGCACGGCCTGCGTGTGTCGCGCCGTTCCAGTTGGACGGGCAGCCCCGCCGACAGTGAAGCAGCCATGGCCGCCGAGGTCTGGCTCGGGGATTCGCTGGGCGAGATGGCGCTGTACTACGGCCTGGGCGACGCGGCCCTGCTGGGCGGCAGCTTTGCGCCGCTGGGCGGGCAGAACCTGATCGAAGCCGCCGCCTGCGGCTGCCCGGTGGTGATGGGACCGCACACCTTCAATTTCACCGAAGCGGCGGAACTGGCCGAGGCCGAGGGCGCGGCGCTGCGCGTAGAGGGCATGGCGCAAGCAGTGCAAGCCGGGCTGGGGCTGATCAACGATCGGGCCGCGCTGGGGAAGGCGGTGAACGCCGGGCTGGCATTTGCCGCGCAAAACCAGGGCGCCATGGCCCGCACGGCAACAGCGCTGCAGGCCTTCCTGTAGCCTGGCAGAAGTACCAGGGCAGATTTGCAAACGCCATGGCCTCGGGCCTGGCATTTCCGGACAAGGCCCTGGCCCCGCGGGTGCTGCCAGATTACAGGCAAAAAAAATCCCCCTGGCTGTAAAACCGGAGGGAGAGAAAAGCTCGAGTTCTCTTAATCGTCATCCCAGGGGAATGGTTGGTATGCGAGCATCTGCACGCAGCGTTGCCAAAGCCTTATTTGGCAGGCGCGTCGCCGGTTTTTCCGGCAGCGCCTGTCGAGCCGGTGGCCCCTGTGGCGCCGCTGGAGCCGGTGCTGCCCGTGGAACCCGTTGCGCCGGTCGCTCCTGCCGGGCCTGGCTGGGTAACGACGGTTTTTTCGCAGGCTGCGAGGCCCAGCGTCATGACAAGGGCGGCTGAGAGCAATGCGTATTTCATGGTAATCCTTTGGATGAACCTGAACGCACCCGATGTGCATTTTTTTGTTCCTCGCCAGCTTAACGAGGCCACATCAAAACGGCTGTAGGACTGGCGCACGATCTCCAGTCCCTTATTGGCCGAAGCGGGGCTGGCGTTGCTGGCAAGAACGCAAAGTGCGCCGGACGGGGACTCCACAACTGTTTTTGGCTTCAAACTTCCGGTTGAGCGAAACCACCCTGACCGTTGGTCTTGGCATTCAAGGCATCTGCCCGTTTTTTACCATCGAATGCAGGGCTGCCTGCGCAGACCGTGCCTGTGCCAGAGGTCTATTGGATACAACAACGGTTGTTGGCTGTTTAAAACGATGGCGTACAGCTCAGCCGATGGTGCCGGCGCGGGCCAGTGCAGGCGCGGAGGTGATGCCCAGGAGCGAATGGGCGAATGAGTAAATGCGAATTTTCGGGTGCACTTCAAGGTCTCCAAAATCAGACTGCCCCGGACTCGATCCGGAAATCCGCAACCCATGACCCTGCTGGGGAGACGGCATGGTTCCCGGGTGCTGAAACTGCGGACTTGATCCGGGGCCGGGATGGCAGAAACCCCTGTCATTGCGCATTAACCTGACAAGCGACCTGAGCAGTCACTGATTTTTAAAAAATCAAGGCTTTGCGCAGGCGTGGTGGACGCAAGCAGCTATGGATTCAGTAGTGAATCAGCGGGTCAGCAAGCCATTGACCTGCTGCAAATCCCCGGGCGTCAGCGTGCCGCTGGCCTGACGCAGCCGCAATCCGCCGAGCAGCACGTTGTAGCGCGCCTGTGCCAAGTCGCGCTTGGTCTGGAACAGCTGGCTCTGGGCGTTCAGCACGTCGATGTTGATGCGCACGCCGACCTGGTAGCCCAGGCGGTTGGCGTCCAGCGCGCTCTGGCTGGACAGCTCGGCGGCTTCCAGCGCACGGACCTGGCCCTGACCCGATTGCACGCCGAAATAGGCGGTGCGCACGTTCTGCGACACGCTGCGCCGGCTTCCTTCGAGGTCGCTCAGCGCCTTGTCGCGCAGCGCCAGCGTTTCGCGGATGCGGTTTTGCGTCGAAAAACCGGCAAACAGCGGCACATTGAGCAGCACGCCGACATTGCCGGTGTTGGCCCGTGAGGAAATGCCGGACTGCACCACGGTATTCGACGGATTTTTGGTGACGTTGTAGCTGGCGGTGGCGTCCAGCGTCGGTTTGTGGCCGGCTTCTGCTTTCCTGATTTCCAGGTCGGCAATCTCGGCATTGCTGCGCGCCTGGCGAATCGCGGGGTTGAGCCCTTCGGACTGGCTGACCCAGGTGTTGACATCCGCCGGCACCACATCGGGAAGATTCACCGGAACGGCCAGCGGCCGGGGCTGCGATTCGGTGATGCCGACCAGCTGGTCAAGCGCGATCTTGCGCACGCGCAAGTCGTTTTCAGCGGCGATTTCCTGGGCGCGGACCAGGTCAAAGCGCGCCTGGGCTTCGCGGGTGTCGGTGATGGTCGAGGTGCCGACTTCAAAATTGCGCTTGGCAAAGGCCAGTTGCTCGTTCACCGCTTCCTTTTGCGCGCGCACAAAAGCCAGCGTGTCCTGCGATGCCAGCACGTCAAAATAAGCCTGGCTGGTGCGAACGATCAGGTCCTGCGATGCGGCTTCCAGTTGGGCGCGGGCCTGGTCAACCTGCCGGAAACCCTGCTCGTACGTGGCCCAGTTGCCCGGCCGGTACAAGGGCTGGCTGGCGCTCAGCGTGGCGTTTTGGGTGTTGAAGCTGGTGCTGCGGTCTGCCGTGGCGGTGGCGCTGTCAATGTTGATGCGCGAGGCACCCGCAGACAGGCCGGCGCTTGGCAATATGCCGGCCTGGGCCTGGTCGGCACGCGCCAGGTTGGCGTCGTATTGCAGCTTGGCCGACTGGTAGGTGGCGTCAAAAGCACGCGCTGATTCATACAACTCGACCAGGCTCTGCGCCTGCGCCAGTGGCGCCAGGCTTGCCAGCGAAAATGCGACCGAAACGGCAAGCATCGACCGGCGGGGTGCCGACAATTGGGTGAGCAGGGTCATAAAAGTCTTGCCGAGGTTGAATGAATCAAGGATTAAAACGCAGCGTGGCCAACGCGCCAAAGACGGCGGCCCGGTTCACCGTGTCGCACCACAGCCGCCCAACAGGCCTTCTAGTAGCGAGGAACCGATGGATCGACCTGCTGCGTCCAGGCGTCGATGCCGCCCTGCAGGTTGACGACTTCGGCAAAACCGCCTTGCGCCAGGTAGTTGGCCACCTGCTGGCTGCGCATGCCGTGGTGGCACAGGCAGGCAATGGGATGCCCGGTGCCGAGCATGTCCTTCAGTTCGGCCAGGCGGGCCGGCACCTCGCGCATGGGCAGGGCCAGCAGGCTGAAGCCGTCTTCCCGGACCGATGCGGTTTGCACTTCCCAGGGTTCGCGCACGTCCAGCACCACCGGAAGGACGGTTGGCGCCAGATCAGCAGCGACACGGTCGCGCCAGGCGGCAAAGTCGGAGGGATTGAGTTGAGAAATCATTCGGCTGGCCTTGCGGTGGGTTCAGGGGGTCAGAAAGTGAATTTGGACGGCTCGGGGAAATTGAGCAGCCGGGGCGCCACCGTGTCCCACGCTTGCGCGGTGCGAAACGATTCTTTGCCGACGCGGGTGATGAGCGTGGCGCGCATCATCGGCTCGTAGCCGACGATGGCGCTCAGCCGGCCGCCGACTTTGAGCAGGTCAAGCAGCGACGGCGGCACTTCAGCGACCGAGCCGCTGAGCACGATCACGTCGAACGGGCCGCGCAGTGGGCCGTTGTCGGACACTGTCTCGGCCAGGTTGGCCGCGCCGTCAGCCAGACGCACTTCGGCGTTGTAGATGCCAGCCTTTTGCAGATTGCGGCGTGCGGTTTCGGCCAGCGCAGGCTCGATTTCAAGCGTGATGACCTGTTGGGCGCGGTGCGCGAGCAGCGCGGTCATGTAGCCGGAGCCAGTGCCGATCTCCAGCACTTTTTCATGTTTTTGCACGGACAGGTCCTGCAGCAGCCGGGCTTCAACCTTGGGCGCGAGCATGCACTGGCTGGGATTGTTTTGTGGCGGCAACGGGATTTCCATGTCGACAAAGGCCAGTGCCTTGCAGGCCGGTGGCACAAAGTCCTCGCGCCGGACCAGGGCGAGCAGGGCCAGGACCTGGCTGTCCAGCACTTCCCAGGGGCGGATTTGCTGCTCGATCATGTTGAAGCGGGCTTGTTCGTAGTTCATGGCAGATGGGTGGTGAGGCGGTGGTATTGAAAAGAAGAGGGCATGCAGCGCAGGCGCTGATTTTAGACGGCGTGCGATGCATTAACTCTGACGCGGATTGAGCGCAGGGGCTTGCGCTGCCGGCAACGGTTTACCCCGGAACCTGCCCTTGCGCCCTTGCGCCAAGTTGTCCCTGTCGGCGTGACGGACATCGCTTTCACGCTCCGTGAGGCCCTGCAGTTCGCCGGTAAAGCGGGATTTGGTGAACGCAAGGCCCAGCGCCCTTGGCATGGCGCGCTTCATGCTTCAGGCCTGTGGGTCGCCTGGCGCGGCGCGCATGCCGTCCAGAAGAATGCCCAGCTGCGATGCGATGTATTTTTGGGGATCGAGTGGACAATCGATGGGCATGCATACCCCCATCGAATGCTGCGACAGGATCATGAAGACCATCGGTGCGACCACGCTGTACACCGCATAGTCCAAATCCATGCTGCGAAATTCGCCGCGGTCGATGCCGCGCTGCAGGATGCGGCGAATCAATGAATGGCCGGGCTGGACGACTTCCTGGTGGTAGAAGGCGGCAATGTCCGGGAAGTTGCCGGCCTCGCTCATCATCAGCTTGGTCAGGCCCGAGGCCCTGGTCGCGCCGACCCGGTCCCACCAGCTGTTCATGCAGTAAGCCAGCATGTCGCAGCTGCTGCCCTTGAACGCTTCAAAGTCGCTGTTCCATTCGACCAGGCGACCTGAAATGCTTTCGCGCACCACCGCCTTGAACAGCTCGTCCTTGCTGGGAAAGTAAAGGAACAACGTGCCTTTGGACACGCCGGCACGCGCCGCGACTTCTTCCACCCGGGTGGCCGCAAAGCCTTTTTCAACAAACAGGTCGAGCGCAGCGTTGAGCAGTTCGCCGGGCCGGGCCTCTTTGCGGCGCTCGCGTTTGGCGCCCGGGGTGGGGGAGGTGTCGGTGGACAATGAAGTGATTTCTATATTACTGACTAATGGGTTAGTAATATAACTTTTTGCCTTTGTGACGTCAACCGCCAGGCCCGCAGTGATGAACGACTGGATAATCCGGAAAAGAGTTCATGGCGCAAGGCGGCCAGCGGTGCTTTTGGCTGAGGCGAAGTGGTTTTATTTCGCTATAACAGTTTCAGTATCAAAAAGGCTGCTTGCGCATGTACAGTGTGCGTAAGCAGCTATGAATACTGTAGCAATTAATCCCTGATTACCTTCTGCGCCGTGATTGGGAGGCGGTTCGATCGGGCTGCAAGCGCGCGCGCTTATCGGTCGAACGCCGGGCGTTTCGGGTCGAAGGTCCAGTTGGGAATCAGGCTTTGCATGGCGGCTGCGTCGTCGCGAGAACCCAGGCCGTGCCGCTTGTACAGCTGATGGGCTTTTTCGACCTCGGCCATGTCCAGCGCGACGCCCAGGCCGGGCTTCTGGGGCACCTGAACCAGACCGCCGACGATCTGCAGCGGCTCTTTCGTCAGGCGCTGGCCGTCCTGCCAGATCCAGTGCGTGTCGATGGCCGTGACGCGGCCCGGCGCGGCAGAGGCGACGTGGGTGAACATGGCCAGCGACACGTCGAAATGGTTGTTCGAATGCGAGCCCCAGGTCAGCCCCCAGTCGCGGCAGGTCTGCGCCACGCGCACCGAGCCGGCCATGGTCCAGAAGTGCGGGTCGGCCAGCGGAATGTCCACCGATTGCAGCGACAGCGCATGCGTCAGCTGGCGCCAGTCGGTGGCGATCATGTTGGTGGCCGTGGGCAGGCCGGTGGCGCGGCGGAATTCGGCCATCACCTCACGGCCTGAAAATCCGTCCTCGGCGCCGCACGGGTCTTCGGCGTAGGCGACGACGTTCTTCATGTCCTTCATCAGGCGAATCGCGTCTTTCAGCAGCCAGCCGCCGTTCGGGTCGAGCGTGACCCGCGCTTGGGGGAAGCGCTCGTGCAGCGCCGTGACGGCCTCGATTTCTTCCTCGCCACGCAGCACACCGCCCTTGAGCTTGAAGTCGTTGAAGCCGTAGCGCGCATGGGCCGCTTCGGCCTGGCGCACGATGGCCTCGGGCGTCAGCGCCGTTTCATGGCGAACGCGCGACCAGTCGTTGTCGGCGTCAGGCTCGCTGTTGTAGGCCAGACCGGTCCGGCTGCGGTCGCCGACATAAAACAGATAGCCGAGCATCTCGACCGCTTCGCGCTGCTGGCCTTCGCCGAGCAAGGCGGCCACTGGCACGCCCAGGTGCTGGCCCAGCAGGTCGAGCAGCGCCGACTCCACGGCCGTCACGGCGTGGATGGTGGTGCGCAAATCAAAGGTCTGCAGCCCGCGCCCACCGCTGTCGCGGTCGGCAAACTGGCTGTGCATCTGCTGGAGTACGCGCAGGTAGCTGCCAATGGGCTGGCCGACGACCAGTGCCCGGGCATCTTCCAGCGTCTGGCGGATTTTCTCGCCGCCCGGCACCTCGCCCACACCGGTATTCCCGGCGTTGTCGGTCAGGATCAGGAGGTTGCGCGTAAAGAAAGGGCCGTGCGCGCCGCTCAGGTTGAGCAGCATGGCGTCGCGGCCGGCGACGGGGATCACTTGCAGGTCGGTTACCAGCGGGGTGGAGTGGGTGGGCATGGAGGGGTGTTTAAAAGGTTGGAAAAAGGCGCTGGCATGAAAGCCCGTTCACCAACCCCATCGCCCGGCGGACGACAGGTTGCGTATGCGTTCAATCAATGCCGATTATTTCCGTTTCAACGAACCTGATGGCGTATTTTCCCAATCCGTCGGATCAAAACTGAACTTGTACAGTGTATTTTTTCTATGGAGCGCCTGGCTCGTCAGGCTGGTTGCCAACAATGTTTTTTGCAGTGTTGGACAGAGCCAGCAGCAGTTTGCCGTGCGGCCTGAACGCTGCGCCCATGGTCAGGTTGCAGCCCTGATGCATCAAAAAATCAGCCAGAACATGAATTCAGCCAGCCTGAATCCTGCATCAAACCCGGAAAAGCGGCACCACAAAAGAAGCAGGCGGCACAGGTCTTGACCCAATCCAGGCAATCAGTGCGAGCAATGCCGCCTGCAAGGGCAGCCGCAAGACCAGTGCCCAATAGGGGAAAGAGGGAAAAAGCGCCGGCTGCTGCAGCATGTAGACATGTGCCGGTGTCACTGCCAGCGTCAGGGCGAACAGTCCCCAGGCTGCAAGGCGACGGGTCGGCTGCCATAACAGGCCGACAGCGCCGAGCAGCTCGAATACGCCGCTGGCCAGCACGGCACCGCGCGGCCAGGGAATATAGGGCGGCACGATGCGCATTTCGGCTTCGGTGAAAACGAAATGGCCGATGCCGCCTATGAAAAACCAGAGAAAAACACATCCTAAAGCCAGGCGCATGGCCGGTTTGAGCGTGCTGCGAGGTATGTCCATCATGTGTCTTATGCCTCGATGTCCCGAAAGGCGCAAGCACCTTCGATGTCAAATTTGAAGCTTCTCACGCACTGATGCACTTCGCCGCTGGCTTCCGACAAAACAAGCTGGCACGTTCCTACAGTCCCTTTTGCCCGCATGACCAGAATGGTTTCGATGCAGTCGTACCCGAATCGTGTTTTTCTTCCGCGCAAGGCGTACAAATATGCGTGAGGATGCCGATTTGCTGGTGGCGCTGCCCGGTCCGGACCAATGCGAACAAAAGCGATCACTATTCGGGACGGTACCGGCTCCGCTCACCAAGAATTTTTTGGCGAAAGACGATGACCTGGTTGAACAACCTTGCC
This sequence comes from Polaromonas sp. CG9_12, assembly GCA_000751355.1. Classification (GTDB taxonomy): domain Bacteria; phylum Pseudomonadota; class Gammaproteobacteria; order Burkholderiales; family Burkholderiaceae_C; genus Polaromonas. Next base: position 3,257,213 of record CCJP01000005.1, read on the forward strand.
AGGGAGCGCAGAAGTGCCAGGTAAGCGGCTTTCGGGAAGGCACCGGGTTTGAAGCCGATGACTGGGTGGCAGACGAAGTGCCGGTGGCGCTGGAGTTCAATGGCATCTCGCATGCGGTGATGTTGGCAACGCCTCTGGATCTCGCCGAGTTCGCGCTCGGATTTGCGCTGAGCGAGGGCATCATCGATGCGCCAGCCGAGCTTTATGCGGTGGACGAGGAGTTGTCTGAACTGGGTATCACCCTCAAACTCAACGTGGCCAGCGCAGCCTTTGCGCGCCTCAAGTCTCGCCGTCGCTCGCTGGCAGGGCGCACGGGTTGTGGCCTGTGCGGCACCGAAAGCCTGAACCATGTCGCGCGTGATTTGCCGGTTCTGCCGGACACAGCGCCCATCAGCCGCCTGGCGGTGGCGCGGGCGATGTCCGGCATTGTGGCCCTGCAAGCCTTGCAGCAAGCCACGGGTGCCGTCCATGCCGCCGCGTGGTGTTCGCCGCAAGGTGAAGTGGTGTGCCTGCGCGAGGACGTGGGACGGCACAACGCGCTTGACAAGCTGATTGGTGCGCTGGCTTTGAACAAGGTCAACGCGTCCACCGGATTCATCTGTGTGACCAGCCGCGCCAGTTTCGAGATGGTGCAAAAAGCGGCGTCGGCGGGTGTGCCCCTGCTGGCTGCCGTCTCGGCGCCGACCGCGCTGGCCATCAGGACGGCCCAGCGCCTTCGCATGACGCTGGTGGGTTTTGCCCGCCGGCAGGACCTGGTGGTCTACAGCCACGAAGAGCGGCTTGACATGGCGGCACGCCTTGGTCGCACTGCCCCGGTTGAAGCCTGATTGACGTGGCCGCCAGCATGTTTGACGTTTTGAGGAGTAAAAAAATACATCAATTACTGGCGACGACAGTACGGCGGGCTTCGGTGGCGCTGGCAAGTTTGCTGGTTTCTGGCTGCACTCCGATCGGCTTGGGCTTTTTAAATCCAGCCGGGCCTGTCGCTGCATCACAGCGCGACCTGTTCGTCAACGTGATTTTGCTGATGCTGGTGGTCATCATTCCAGTATTTATTTTGATGCCGCTGATTGCCTGGCGGTATCGGTACAAAAACCGCAGCGCCCTCTATCGGCCGAACTGGACATTTTCATGGCCGCTCGAAATTCTGATCTGGGGCGTGCCGGTCGTCATTGTTGCAACGCTGAGCGTTTTCGTGTGGCGTGCAACCCATCATCTTGACCCGTACCGGGCCATTGCTTCCAACAAACCAGCGCTTGAAATCCAGGTTGTCGGACTGGACTGGAAGTGGTTGTTCATCTATCCGGACCAGCGCATTGCAACCGTAAACGAGCTGGTCTTTCCGGTCGACCAGTCAATACGGCTGCTGATCACCAGTGATACGGTGCTTCAGTCATTGATGATTCCGCGTCTTGGTGGGCAAATTTATGCCATGGCTGGCATGCGCACTGAACTGAACCTGAAATCGGACGCGCCTGGAATTTTTACCGGGGAAAACACGCAGTACAACGGCAAGGGTTTTCAAGATCAGAAGTTCAAGGCCGTTGCCGTTTCACCGGATGAATTCAGCGCATGGATTTCACGCGTACAGGCTTCGCCCACGCGGCTTGACGTCGCCAGATACGCCGAGCTCAGCCAAAAATCAGTGACGCCCACGCCGCTGTTTTTCTCGAAAGTCGAGCCGGGTCTTTTTGACAAGGTCATCGCGCGCTACCACCACGGCGGCACGGCCATGCAGGCCATGACAGCCAATGACTGAAACCTATGGGTTGAGGTATTGGGTATTTGGCAATCTGGGCTATGACGCCTTGCCTTTTTACAGCCTGCTGGCTAGCGTGGCCGCCGGTATGGTGGTACTGGGTGCGCTAACAGTCGTCGGTCTTGTCACGCGTTATGGCAAATGGCGCTATGTCTGGTCTGAATGGCTGACGAGCCTGGACCACAAGCGCATCGGCATCATGTATGTGGTGCTGGCAATGGTGATGTTGAGCCGCGCGCTGGTTGAAGCGGTGTTGATACGGCTGCAGCAGGCAGTGGCCATCAATGCCCCCGGGTTTTTGGAGCCCGAACACTTTGCGCAACTTTTCAGCACGCACGGCACGGTCATGATTTTCTTCGTGGCGATGCCGTTCTTGACCGGCCTGATCAACTATGTGATGCCGCTTCAGATCGGCGCGCGCGACGTGGCCTTTCCGCTGCTCAACTCAATCAGTCTGGGGCTAACCGCTTCAGGGGCTGCGCTGGTCATGGTGGCGCTGGTGGTGGGCAGGTTTTCGACCGGCGGCTGGACCGGCTACCCGCCCTTTACCGGCATCGAATTCAGTCCCGGCGTCGGTCCGGATTACTGGATTTGGGCCGTGTCGCTCACTTCCCTTGGCACCACGATGACCGGCATCAATTTCGCGGTGACGATTTATAAAAACCGCGTACCGGGGATGCAGCTGTTTCGCATGCCGCTGTTTTGCTGGACGGCACTGTGCACCAGCATTCTGATGCTGTTTGCGATGCCGCCCCTGACGGTCGCCACCGCGATGCTGGCCCTTGACCGTTACCTGGGCATGCATTTTTTCACCAATGACATGGGGGGCAACATCATGAACTATGCCAACTTGTTCTGGCTGTTCGGCCACCCCGAGGTGTACATCCTGATTCTTCCGGCCTTTGGTGTGTATTCGGAAGTGATTCCGGTGTTTGCCACCAAGCGCCTGTACGGCTATGTGTCGCTGGTGTACGCCACCATGGCCATTGCGGTGCTTTCCTTCACCGTGTGGCTGCATCATTTCTTCACGATGGGCCAAACCGCAAATATGAACGCGGCCTTCGGCATAGCCACCATGACCATCGGCATTCCGACAGGTGTCAAGGTATACGACTGGATATTGACCATGTTTCGCGGGCGTATCCGTTTTACCGTGCCCATGCTGTACGCGCAAATGTTCATCGTGACCTTCGTGCTGGGCGGCATGACCGGCATCATGCTGGCCACGCCGCCGCTCGACTATGTGGTGCACAACACCGTGTTTTTAGTGGCCCATTTTCACAACATGCTGATCCCCGGTTTGCTCTTCGGCATGCTTGCGGGTTACCAGTTCTGGTTTCCCAAGGCGTTCGGGTTCCGGCTTGACGAGACCTGGGGGCGCATCGGTTTTGTTTGCTGGTCAGCCGGTTTTTATCTGGCTTTCATGCCGCTTTACGTGCTGGGAGTGCAAGGCATGCCGCGCCGCAGCCAGGCGCTTTTCGAGTCGGCCTATCGGCCATGGTTGCTGGTTGCGGCAGTGGGTGCACTGGTGCTGTTTTGCGGCCTCGCCAGCCTGTTTATCCAGTTGTGGGTCAGTATTCGCCGCCGTGACCAAAACCGGGTTGCTGCGGGCGATCCGTGGGATGGCCGTGGACTGGAATGGTCGGTTGCGGCACCACCATCTGCCTACAACTTTGCCGTTCTTCCCGAAATCAGTGGCCGCGATGCATTCTGGCAAAGCAAACTGCGTGCACAAGCCTATGTGCCAGCCGCGCATTACGCGGATATCGAGCTGCCCAAAAACAGTGCGATTGGCGCGGCTATCGCAGTAGCCGGCACTGCCTGCGGTTTTGGACTGGTCTGGCACATCTGGTGGCTGGCCATTTTGGGTTTCGTTGTGATTTGGGGTGCCGTCATTGCCAGAAGCTTTGTGCGCAACACGCAGCAGGTGATCAAGGCAGATGATGTTTGCCGCAGTCACACCGGCTGGTTGACGCGCGTTGGCAATTGCGTTGCCATCTCGCGCGAACTCGAAACCACTGCGTTCAATCAGGGCCTGGCGAGGGCAGAACCATGAGCATCCGTCAGTTCAGGCACGCAGGCCTCAACCTTGAGGGCGACGATACGGCAACGCAAGCCGGGGTGGAAAGCACCGTGTTTGGCTTTTGGGTGTTCCTGATGAGCGATGCCGTGTTGTTTTCGCTGTTGTTGGCCACTTACGGCGTGATGTTGCCGGGGACCGCTGGTGGGCCGGTTCCATCGGAAATTTTTGAGTTGCGCAGTGCCTTTGTCCAGACGCTGATCCTGCTTTTCAGCAGCTTCAGTTTTGGCATGGCCTCACTGGCGATGAAATATCAGCACAGCCAAAAGCTGCTTGTCATCTGGCTGGTCTTGACGCTGGTGCTGGGGCTGGCATTTCTGGCCATGGAAGGCCGAGACTTTTCGACCCTGTTTGAAATTGGAGCCGTGCCCAGCCGCAGCGGATTTTTGTCTGCTTTTTTTGCATTGCTATCTACCCACGGCCTGCATGTCGCGGCGGGCTGTATCTGGATCGTCGTGTTGATGGCACAGCTCAAGGTTTTCGGCAGGGACACAGGGGTAAAGACCAACCTGCTGCGACTGGGCCTTTTTTGGCACTTTCTGGACATTATCTGGATCGCGATTTTTTCGGTCGTCTATCTGCAGGGGCTGATTCGGTGAAAGCGCAGTCCGACTATCGGCACGACTTTCGGTCCTATGTAAAGGGATTGGTGCTGGCACTCATATTGAGTTGCCTGGCCTTTGCCCTGGTGGCCTGGCAACTTGCAACGCCGACCGTGACTTTATGGAGTGTTTTTGGACTGGCTCTGCTTCAGGGTATTGCGCATTTCAGGTATTTTTTGCACGTCGATCTTCGCAAATCCGTCCGTGAAGACCTCCAGCTCATTCTTTTTGCAAGTCTTATCGTGCTGCTGATGGTGGGCGGAACGCTTGTCATCATGTTCAATCTACGCCACCGCATGATGTGAAAAGCCTGTGTGTCAACGACCAAAAAATGGTTTAACCCGGAATTGAAATGACCACCAATCCTTCGACCATATCGAAAAAAGAGGCGCCCCCGGCAGGTGGCTGGGGCTCACTCAAAGGCATCGCCAGTGTCTTGTTCCGGGAGCGTGCGAGCCCGGCCGTTCTTGAAACACTGGCCAGTCAAAACAAGGCCGGCGGTCATATGTGTACCTCGTGCGCCTGGGGAAAGCCGGCCGATCCGCATGTGTTCGAGTTTTGCGAGAACGGCGCCAAGGCCACCATCTGGGACTTGACCATCGACCGCTGCACGCCCGGTTTTTTTGCACAGCACAGTGTCACCGAACTGCGGGGCTGGAGTGACTATGACCTGGAAATGCAGGGACGCTTGACCGAGCCGCTTCGCTACGATGCGGTTACGGACAAATACCTTGCCTGCAGCTGGCAGGAAGCGTTTGACGGCATTGGCCAGGAACTCAAGGCGCTGGACCCAAAGTCGGTGGTTTTTTATACCTCCGGAAAAGCGTCGCTTGAAACCTCCTACCTGTTTGGGCTGTTTGGCCGTTTCTATGGGCACAACAACTTTCCCGACAGTTCCAACATGTGCCATGAGACAACCTCGGTCGGGCTCAAGAAAGTGATTGGCTCGGCCGTCGGCACCTGCGTGCTGGAAGATTTTGACCATTGCGATGCGATCTTTTATTTTGGCCAGAACCCCGGCTCCAACAGCCCGCGTTTTCTGCATCCGCTGCAAGAAGCCGTCAAGCGGGGCTGCAAGATCATTACCTTCAACCCGGTCCGCGAAGCGGGTCTGGTGCAATTTATAAATCCGCAGAGTCCGGTGGAAATGCTGACCGGCCACGGCACCGATCTTTCGCATATGTATCTGCAGGTTCGTCCGGGCGGTGACATCGCAGCGCTGATGGGACTGTGCAAGCATGTGCTGGCGGTGGACGACAGCCGGCAGGCGGCTGGCCAGCCGGGCGTGCTCGACCGCGAATTCATCGCGCAACATACCGACGGGCTGGAAGCGTTCGCGGCTTCGGCCCGAGCCGCCGAGTGGGCGGAAATCGAAGCCGTGTCGGGCCTGGTGCGTGCTGATATCGAGCAGGCCGCCGAGGTTTATATTGCCGCCGAGCGGGTCATCGGCGTGTATGGCATGGGCCTGACGCAGCATGTCCATGGCTCGCAGTGCATCGGCCTGTTCGTCAACCTGTTGCTGCTGCGGGGAAATATCGGCCGGCAGGGCGCCGGCATGTCGCCGGTGCGCGGCCATTCCAACGTACAGGGACAGCGTACGGTGGGCATTTCCGAAAAGCCGGAACTGGTGCCGCTCGACAAGCTGGCCGGAATGTTTGACTTCGAACCACCGCGCGAAAAAGGCTTGACGACGGTCGATGCCTGCGAAGGCATTCTTGATGGCTCTGTGCGCGGCTTTGTGAGTCTGGGCGGAAACTTTGTGCGCGCCATTCCGGAGCGTGAAGCCATGGAAAAAGCCTGGCGCGCCATGGCGTTGACGGTCAATATCGCCACCAAGCTCAACCGCAGCCACCTGGTGCATGGCCGCTCCGCCTACCTTTTGCCCTGTCTGGCGCGGCCCGAGGAAGACGTTCAGGCAAGCGGCAGCCAGTCGGTGTCGATCGAAGACACCTTCAGCCACATTTATGGCTCGATCGGCAAGCGCACACCGGCCAGCGGGCATCTTTTGTCCGAGCTGGCCATCGTCGCCGGAATGGCAAAAGCGACCTTGCCGGTGCATCCGAAATGGCAGTGGGACGACTGGGTGGGCGATTACAGCGTGGTGCGCGACCTGATCGAGGAAACCTATCCCGAGGAGTTTCGCGATTTCAATGCGCGCATGTTCGACAAAGGCGGTTTTTACCGTGGCAACAAGGCGCGTGAACGCACTTGGGAAACCGACAGCGGCAAGGCCGAGTTCACTGATCCGACGGTGATGTCAGCATTGGGTGTGGGCGATGCGCCGGGCCGCTATCACCTCATCACGATGCGCTCCAATGACCAGTTCAACACCACCATCTATGGGTTCAGCGACCGGCTGCGCGGGCTGGAGGGTTCGCGCGCCATCCTGCTGATCAATCCCGGCGACATGTCGCGGGCCGGCCTGAAGGAAGGCGATCTCGTCAGCCTGGTCAGCGACGCGGGCGACGATGTGCACCGCGAGGTTCCGGGTCTGAGGGTCACGTCGTTCAACCTGCCGAACGGATGCGTAGGGGGCTACTACCCGGAGATGAATGTCCTGATACCGCTGTGGTATCACGACCAGGCGTCTAAAACCCCGGCGTCCAAAGGCGTACCGGTGCGCATTCAGGCCGCGGTTCAGGCCTAGCAGAAGCGGTCCCCATGGCTGTTAAAAAATAGCGGAGATCGCCCTGGCAGAGAGGTCTCCATGAACCTGCGCGCACATGCTTTCCCGCTGGGTCTTTTGTTGCTCGTGCCGTTGGCGCCAGCGATCCACTCTCTGTCGACCATCAGCCCTGTCTGGACTTTTCTTGCCGGTGCTGTGGGCATCGGCGTCCTGGCTGACTGGGCACGCCGGGCGACAGAGCAACTCGCCGCAAAAACAAACGCTGCCATTGGCGGGCTCCTGAACGTCAGCTTTGGCAGCATCGCGGAAATCGTTCTGGCCTTCTTCGTGCTCGCCAGCGGCAACACTGAAGTGGTACGTGCCCAAATTGCCGGCTCGATCATCGGCACCAGCCTGCTCGGTCTGGGGCTGGCCATCGTTGTCGGCAGTATTGGCCGTCCACGGCAGTTGTTCAACCGCGACCAGGCGGGCCAAATGTCCAGCCTTCTGGTGCTGGTCGTGATCGCGCTGTTGCTGCCGGCGGTGTTCGACTTCGCAAGCGGCCACCTTGCGCCTGGCGCAAACCAGGCAGTGAGCGACGAGCATCTGAGCCTGGGCGTGTCGGTCGTGCTGATCCTGCTGTATGCCGCCAACCTGGTCTACACACTCATCACGCACCGAAACGTTTTCTCGCCTGAAAAGGAAATACGCAATGACAGCCCAGCGGGCAGCGACAAGGAAAAAGCGGCCGAGTGGACGGTGAAGGTGGCGGTTGGCGTGCTGGTCGCGGCAACTGTTTTCATCGCCATGGAGGCGCATCTGGTCTCCGGGGCGCTTGAAGACACCGCGAAGGTTCTGGGCCTGTCGCCGATTTTTGTCGGCGTGATCGTGCTGGCCGTCATTGGCACGGCCTCGGATCTGTTCGCCGCTTCCTGGTTTGCCCGTCGGGGAAAGATGGGGCTGGCGCTCAACATTTGCGTGGGCTCGGCCATTCAGGTGGCGCTTGTCGTGGCGCCTTTGCTGGTGATCGGCTCCTGGTTCATGGGCAAACCCATGAACCTCGTCTTTGACAACCCGATGGCGTTGTTTGCCATTGCCAGCGCCGTCTTGATCGTCAACAACATCGCACGCGACGGAGAAACCACCTGGTTTGAAGGCATCCTTCTCATCGGCGTGTATTTGCTGCTTGCGCTGGCTTTTCTGTTTTTACCGGTCATCGCCTGATCGGTCGGGTCCCCACGCCCTGAACAGAGGCGCGATGAAGGATGAATGCGCCTGGCATTTCCCTTTGGCATCACATCAGCGTGAAGCGTCCAACCGCCCGGCCCAGGCATTCGCGCAACACCTGCCGCGACGCCAGCAGCCCTTGCGCGGACGGCAGCCATTCCAGCAGCGTGCTTTCGATGGGCCGGGTAAAGCCCATTGGCGCCGGCGTCACGACAAAGCCGGCGCGCTCAAAAGCAGCCACCGATCGCGGCATGTGCCAGGCATCCGTGACCAGCGCAATGCGTTGCACGCCTTCGCGCATCAGCACAGGCGCGAGCAGGCGCGCATTGCCATCGGTATCACGCGACACGGCTTCGCTCCAGCGCAGCGCAAAACCAAACGCCTGCTGCGCCACGCGCGCGGCCACTTCCGCTTCCGATGCCGTCGGCATGCCGTCCGCAGCCCAGCCGATGCCGCCACTGAAAGCCAGCGGCAGGCCAGACTGGCGCGCCAGCCAGATGCCATAGCGTAGCCGGGCGGCGGTAACCGGGGACGGTTGGGATGCACCACCGTATTCAGGCGCGTCAGGCAACACGCCACCACCGAGGATGACAACAGCCTGAACCTGATTTGCCTTGAGTTGCGCAGTGGTCACCGCGTCGAACTGCGGCAGCGCATGCCGCGCCAGCCACACCGCTGTACCGTGGCAACTGAGCAGCCAGAGCGCCGCAAGTGACAGCGCGACCAGCACCAAGCCACCACGTTTTCGGCGCCATGCCAGCAACATGCCGAGCAGCGCCAGCAGTAGCGGTGCCAATGGCGGCATTGCCAGGCTGGTCAGCAACGGTTTCAAGACACCCAGTTCCATCAAAAGCTATAAAATTAATAGCTGTTCATGCATGATGGACGGGCGCTGGAAGCAAGAATGATCAATAAAAAGCCTGCAGGCCGGTTTGCGCGCGGCCCAGAATCAGGGCATGCACGTCGTGCGTGCCTTCGTAGGTGTTGACGGTTTCCAGGTTGATCATGTGGCGAATCACGTGGTATTCGTCATGGATGCCGTTGCCGCCGTGCATGTCGCGTGCCATGCGGGCAATGTCGAGCGCCTTGCCGCACGAGTTGCGCTTGATCAGCGAGATCATCTCGGGCACGGCCCGGTCTTCGTCCATCAGGCGGCCCACGCGCAGGCAGGCTTGCAGGCCGAGCGCGATTTCAGTCTGCATGTCGGCGAGTTTTTTCTGGATCAGCTGGGTTTGCGCCAGTGGGCGGCCAAACTGGATGCGGTCCAGCGTGTACTGGCGGGCACGGTGCCAGCAGTCTTCCGCCGCGCCCAGTGCGCCCCAGGCGATGCCGTAGCGCGCCTTGTTCAGGCAGCCGAACGGACCCTTGAGGCCGCTGACGTTGGGCAGCAGGTTTTCCGCTGGAACGAACACGCCGTCCATCACGATCTCGCCGGTGATGCTGGCGCGCAGGCTCATCTTGCCTTCGATCTTGGGGGCGCTCAGGCCCTTCATGCCTTTTTCAAGGACGAAGCCGCGAATCGCTTCCTGGCCGCCGACCTTGCCATCGGGGTCTTCGAGCTTGGCCCAGACCACGAACACGTCGGCAATCGGGCTGTTGGTGATCCACATCTTCGCGCCGTTCATGATGAAGCCGCCATCGACCGGCTTGGCACGCGACAGCATGCTGGCCGGGTCGGAGCCGTGGTTGGGCTCGGTCAGTCCGAAGCAGCCGACCCATTCGCCGGTCGCCAGCTTGGGCAGGTATTTTTGCTTTTGCGCTTCGTTGCCGTAGGCATTGATCGGGTGCATGACCAGTGACGACTGCACGCTGATGGCGCTGCGGTAGCCGCTGTCGACGCGCTCGACCTCGCGCGCCACCAGGCCGTAGCTGACGTAGTTCAGGCCGGCGCAGCCGTAGCCTTCAATGGTCGAGCCCAGAAAGCCCATGGCGCCCGCTTCGTTCATGATCTCGCGGTCGAACTTTTCATGGCGCGCGGCCATCAGCACGCGGGTCTGTAGTCTTTCCTGGCAGAACGTGTGGGCCGCCTCCTGCACCGCACGCTCGTCTTCGGTCAGCTGATCGTTCAGAAAAAGCGGGTCTTCCCAGTTGAATTTGGTTTTCATGGTGCAGTCCTTCGGAGGTGGTGGGGCGGGTGAATGGGGGGCGTGGACAAAGTGTAGGGGAAACATTTTTTGCCTGCCCAACACGCGTATTTAGCCTGATTGTTAGGCCATCATGAATACTTGTCCAATATCAATTTGCAATGCAACGATATATTATTTGTATCCATGGAATTCCGACACCTGCGCTATTTTCTGACCCTGGCCGAAGAACTGCACTTCGGCCGGGCGGCGCGCCGGCTGTCCATTTCACAGCCGCCGCTGTCGCTGAACATCCAGCAGCTCGAAGCGTCGGTCGGCGCCCGGCTCTTCACGCGCAACAGCAAGCAGGTGGCACTCACCGCCGCCGGCCTGGCCTTGGTGCCGGCCGCGCGGGCGCTGCTGGACCAGGCGGCGCAGGCGGCCCGCCATGCGCGGGACGTGGGGCAGGGCATGGCCGGCAGCCTGGTGATCGGCTTTGCCGGCACCATGCTGTACAGCGGCCTGCCGGGCATTCTGGAGCGTTTCCAGGCACAGCATCCGCTGCTGCGGCTGATGCTGAAGGAGCTCAGTTCAAGCGAGCAACTGATCGAACTGGCGCACGACCGGCTCGACATCGGCTTTGTCCACACCACCCGCGTGCCACCCGAGCTGTCGCAAATCCTGGTGTCCAGCCAGGCACTGGTCGGCTGCCTGCCGGCCGGCCACCGGCTGGCGCAGCAGGCCACGCTGTCGCTCAAGGCGCTGCAGGGCGAGCCCTTTGCCGTGGTGTCGCGCGCGGTGTCGCCTGACTACCATGAGCGCATCGTCGGCATCTGCATCGACGCCGGTTTTCACCCCGAGATCCGTTATGAGCTGCGCCACTGGCTGAGCGTGGTGTCGCTGGTGTCGCAGGGCATGGGTGTGGCGCTGGTGCCGGCGGCGCTCGGCCGCTCGGCCATGGCGGGCACGGTGTTCGTGCCGCTGGACCGCACCACCACGCCCTACGACACCCATTGCCTGTGGAAAACCGCCCGCGACAATCCCGCGCTGGCGGCATTTGTTCAAGCCGTGCGCGATGCAAGCGTGCAGCCAAGCGGCTAAAGTGGCTGGTCAAAAAAGGAAACCCTAGTCATGAGCGAATCACACACCATCACCCTGGGCGGCGGCTGCTTCTGGTGCACCGAGGCCGTGTATGTCAAGGTGCGCGGCATCACCGACGTGGAGTCGGGCTACAGCAACGGCCAGGCGGCGCGGCCCAGTTATGAAGCCGTCTGCACCGGCCGCACCGGCTGCAACGAGGTCGTCAGGCTGACCTACGACCCGGCCGGGATCACGCTGCGCGAAATCCTGGAAATCTTTTTTGTCATCCATGACCCGACCAGCCTGAACCGCCAGGGCAATGACGCCGGCACGCAATACCGCAGCGGCATCTATTACGAAACGTCCGAGCAGAAGGACGTGATTGACGACTTCATCCGCGAAGCCAGCCAGGACAAGACCTTTGGCAAGCCGATCGTCACGGAAGTGCTGCCGCTGGCGGACTACTGGCCGGCCGAGGATTACCACCAGGACTATTTCGAGAACAACCCGAACCAGGGGTACTGCGCCTTCGTGGTCGGTCCCAAGGTCGAGAAATTTCGCAAGACGTTTGCGTCGCGGGTGAAGGGTTGATTGTGGAAATTAGGCGGATTTTGCTACTGAATCAATAGCTTTATGTGCTTATGAATGCTGCGCAAAAGGCCTTTTTGATTCATAAAAAGTGCCAGTCGCCTTTGCCGATCCCCTGGCGTCAGGCCTGGCGCCGGGCAAAGTAAAACCACTCCTGGCCGGCTTCGGCCCGGGGATTGGGAAACACGATGAATCCATCGTGCGGTGCGGTGACGGCAACGCCGCTGCGCCGGTGGCCAACGACCTGCCCGGCGCGCACCGTATCGAAACTGCGCCATTCCTGGGTGAATGCGTCGTCTGCATGTTCCCGGTCCACCACATCGACCAGCCGCAAAATTTCCCGCGCTACCGGCTCGGGCATGAGCGGCAGCGGCGAAATGCCCAGCAGCGCCAGTGCCTGCAAGATGGCATGACGCGCCACCTCCACCGCCTGCGGATCGTCATGCTGGCCACATTCGAGCGTCACGCCATAGCCGCCCCGCGACCGCATGTATTCGGTGGTACCGACGCCATAGTTGGTGTTGGTGACCAGCGCCAGCGACCGGGCCGTGCCGTCAGCATGCGGCCTGGCGGCGCGCCGCTGAACGCCGCGCGCATAGGTGTCGAGCCAGCCTTCGACGATCCGGTGCGGCCCGGTGTGCAGGGCCAGCTGGAATTCGCTGGCCGCCTGCGAAAAAGGCTCCAGCGTTCCCCGGTTGTCTTGCGGGCCGACCATGACGAACGGCGAGCCGCCGGTGTGAAAGGAATGCAGGTCGAGCAGCACATCATGCGCATCGAGCAGCGGGCACAGCACGTTGGCAATCCGGTCCTCGAAATCCTGCGGAATCGCAGTCGGCGCCATATTGCGGTTGAGGTTGCGCTCGCCGGTGCGCTGGCCGAGTTGCCAGGCGAGCGGATTGGTCACCGGCACGAAAGTGACGCTGCCGCGCTCGATGCGGATGGCGCCGTTGTCGAGTTCCTGCAGCAGCTGCCCGATGGCTCGCGAGCCGCAGGTTTCGTTGCCGTGCACCGCGCCCAGAACCAGCAGGCGAGGGCCTGGGGCCAGGCCGAGGAAGGTGTGGCTGCGCAAGTGGGCTGGACGCTGCGCGGTGGCGGGCGTGTGGGGTGAGGTGCTGTAAGTCATCCCTCGTTTATATCGCCGTTGGGCCGGCACGGGCTCGAAGATGGCATGGCAGGCTGGCAGGCCGGCAGACCGAGCCGTTGCGGCAGGGCTCCAGGCCGGTTGCAGGCGCCATGCCTTGACACTCGGCGGGCCTGTCAGCGTCGCTCGTTCAGCGTTCAGCGTTCAGCGTCCAGTGTTCTGCCTCAAGCGTGCTTGCCCAGCACTGCCAGGGCGCCGAGCAGCAGCGCAATCGCCGCCACCCAGGAGCCCAGCACCCGTCGGGCGATGGGCAGGACAACCTGCAGGCGACCGCTCTGGTTTAAATTTTCCGCCGTGGCCAGCAGCCAGAACGTGGCGATCAATACCGTGACGGCCATGCCCGCCAGGTCCTGCCAGCGCGGCTGTTCCAGTTCGGCGGCAGACCCGGCCGCCAGTCCAGCGAGCGCGGCCAGCACAAAGGCAAATCCGGTGGACGGTTTCCAGGCGGCAACCGCGCTCAGGCCAATCACCACCACGGCCGCCGGCGCTGCCACAGGCGGAATATGCACCAGCCACAAGGTGGCCAGAACCGCCGCCGCCGAGGCCAGCGCTGCGGCAATGAACGACGCAGGTTCCCTGATGCCAAACAGGACCAGCGCCAGGCCGATCAGGGCAGCCAGCGACAGCGGCGAGGTGAACAAGTGGTAGCTTGCCGTCCAGATAGACGTGTCCGCGCCAAAGGCGCCATGCGCCCAGGCATGGCCGCAGCCAAGGAACGCCGAACCGGCCAGCGCCAGGGCGGCTACCCAAGGTTTAGGCGACACCAGGCATGCCCGCCAGGATCCACACGCCAGCCGCTGCGATCAGTCCGCCGCTGGCGCGCAAAATCTGCATGCCGCGCGGCGCGCCCTTGAGCAGGCCAATCGCAATGCCGCCCAGGTGCAGCAAGCCGGTCGAGATCACGAAACCGGCGGCATAGGCTGCCGGCGCGGCGGCTTCGGGCAGCTCCTGGCCATGGGCAAATCCGTGGAACACGCCGAACAGGGCAATGATCGCCAGCGCCACGCCGATGGGCGCCCGCCATGCCGCGGCAATCGCCAGGCCGAGCACGACCACCGACACCGCAATGCCGGTTTCGACATAGGGCAGCGGCACGCCGGAAATGCCCAGCACGCCGCCCACCACCATCAGCATCGGAAAAGCCACCGGCAAGGCCCAGACCAGCGGCCGGCCCAGGGTCGCGCCCCAGATGCCGACCGCCACCATGGCCAGCAGATGGTCGATGCCGGACAGCGGATGCATGAAACCCGTCAACAGGCCGCCGGCCACGCCGACGTCGGTGTGGGCCTGCGCTGCCGCACTGCAAAGCAGCATGACAAGACCCGCCGCATGGGATTTGCGCAGCCTTGTGCGCCGGCCCGGACTTGACTGAGTGGGTTCTTGATGCATGTGGGTTCCTGGATGAGGCCTGCATGGACGCTGCAGACAAGCGCTGGTCAGGGTCTGACCGCGACCCGTGGAACGGATCGCCACCAAAGCATAAGCGAGGCTCAGGTCTTTTGTCTGTACGAAAAAGCCAGTCAAACGGATTCGCCAACGTGTCCGAGCGGCGTTTCGCACCGAGTTTCGGCCAAACCGGGGGGGGGCCTGCGTGTCTTGTTCACTGCGCCTTTGCACTGGATGCGCTGGTGTGCGAACGCTTTTGGCCTTGGCGCTCTGGCCCTTCATACTATGCTTCGGATTGGCACAGGCCAGTTGCCATGCCTGGGCTGCGCGCTGCCCTGCAGCAAATTCCGATAGCCAGACAGGCACCCGTCCTACGATTGGCGGGCTATAAAATTTGCCGATGCGCAACCCGAGCTCTCTGCTTCGTCACTCCGTGGTGTTCTACCCCGGATGTGGCATGCCGCGCGGCTACTTTTGCTCGGTCACGCCGCCATAGGCCCTGACCCGGCGCGCCACGCGCCTTGATGCTTGCCTGCCAGGCGCCAATTTGCGCGCCTGGTGTGCCACCTCCCCGTTTTGAATTCCTTCTGGCTGTCAAGCCTTGCCTGACGCTGCGCGTTCGCAAGAAAGCGCTTTTTCCGGCCGGCGAATGCCATGAATTTTTGAAGCATTTGCAAAACATTTGCAGTAACTTCTCAATAACTCAAGGCAAGCCAGCCGCAGCAGCCTGGCGAATGAGAGTAGGCAGCGGCGGGATGGCATGGTTCAAAGACACCCGATCGAGCAGGTACAGCCAGAAAGACACACCGAGCTTGCGACAGGTTTTCTTCAGGCTGGCAAAGGTGTCCCGGCACTGGCGGCCCAGATCACTGCGCGTGCCCCCGCTGACCTTGCGCTTTTTCACGTAGTCCCGGATATCGGTTTCACTGCCGTTGGTGTGCAGCGGGATGTCCGGGCGCTTCAAGACCAGCAGCAACTCACTTTTGCGCCGGTGCAGTCGCCCCAGCAAATCATCGAGCGTGTAGTAGCCCGTGCTTTGCGTGAACAAGGCATCAAAGCGCGCCTGCAGCGGCGCGACGTTGCCCGGCTCCGGTTGCCGCTTGTACGCCTTCAAATCAGCATACAAGTCCCAGAGCTGCCCGCGCACCCGCTCCTGGCTCTGGCGTTGGGCCTCATTGATGGGGATCAGCTTGTGGATGAGCCGCTCGGCATGAATCCAGCACAGCGCGTGCAGGCCCACCGCAAACTGCCTGGCCCCATCACTGACGATGGCCAAATCCGGGTTGAACCCCTTGTGCAGCAAACTGCCCAACAACGCCCCTTCGGTGGCCATGCGCACATGGCGCTCCCCGGTGATCTTCAGGCGCGCCAGGTGCTCGTGCCAGTCCTGCAGGGGGCGGCAGGACTGTGATGGCATCTGCTCGGGCGTCTGGGCCAGCTGCTCGCGTACCTGCGCACTCAGGCCTTGGGCCTGCATGTAGTCCAGCGCCACTTCATTGACGCGGGTCGTGATGGCGCCGGCATGCAGCGGCTCCAGGAAATTGATCCGGCTCTTGCTGGCCGTGCTGCCAAACCAGCCAAACAGCTCGTTGCCAATGTGCAGCACGTAGCCGTTCTTGCCCTGGTGGCGCGCGCCCGAGTCATCGACCGTGATGGCGCGGCCGACCTGCAGACCGGCCACCAGTATGTCGTCCTTTTCCGCATGGAACGGCTCTTTGCCGGCGCTGAGCAAGGCATCCATCTGGCCGGCCGAGATGTCAACACCCCATTGCCTCAATTGCTCCACCAGCAAGGGCTGCGTAGATAAAGCAACTTCTTTTCTGTAAATTTCCGAGATTCGGTCTTGGGTACTGGTGATTGGCAATGCTCAGGGCTTCATGGAGAGGTAGATTTTTGCGGTCATCCACTCCTCGTCTTGTTCGGCCAGCAAGGCGCTGATTAAGCGCAGGCAGCTGGCCGAGTTAGGAAACAACGTGGCGACACGGGTACGCCGCTTGAGCTCCTTGTTCAAACGCTCCAGGCCGTTGGTCGTGCGCATGCGCACCCGATGGGCCTCGGGCAAGTCGAAGACGGCAAAACCCTCCGGCAGGTTTTTCTCGGCCCAGGCGGCCAGTTGCGGGTGGCTGACTTGCCAGTCTTTGAGCGCCGCGTTGAGCAGTCGCTGTGCCTCAATGGCATCGCTCGCATTGAAGATGCCGCGTATTTGGCGCGCTACCGGCGTGCGCTGGTCCAGCCGGCTGACGTAGCCCTGTGCGTTGTGTTGGAGGTGAAACTGGCAGCGCTGCCAGGGCACACCGGGAAACATCGCCTTGCGCGCGGCCTTCAAACCGGCATGGTCGTCACTGGCGAGAAACTTGACCCCGCGCAGGCCGCGCTCAATCAGGCTGTCTAGACAAGGCCCGCCAATGCACCTCAGCTTCTGACAGCGCCACCGACACGCCCAACACCCGGCGGTGGCCTGAAGCCGTCACGCCGATGGCCACCAAAACCGCACAATCGACTACCCGGCCGGCCTCGCGCACGCGCTCATAACGCGCATCCAAAATCACGTACGGTGTCTCATCCAGGGGCCGGGTACGCCAGGCGTGCAAGCCCGTGTCCAGCAGCGCTGTGCAACGGCTGATTTGCGTGCTGGAGATGCTCACCTCGGGCCCCACCAGCTTTTGCAACACTTCGATGACTTTTCGGGTGGAGACGCCCTGCACATACATCTCGGCAAGCGCCAGATTCATGGCTTGCTCCGAGCGACTGCCGCGCTCCAGGGCGCTGGGATAGAACCCGCCAGAGCGCACTTGCGGCACTTCGAAGGTGACTTCGCCCATGCGGGTCAAAACAGTCTTGTCCTTGTAGCCGTTGGCGTAATCGACCCGCTGGGCCGAGCGCTCGTACGGCGTGGCCTGAAGGTGCTGGGCCCGCTCAATGCGGGAGGCTTCATTGACCAGGATGCGCAAGGCTTCACCGGCGCCGTCCAGGCCATTGGCGAGCAGGCAGGCGTAGGCTTCATGCAGCGGGTGGCAGCTAGCATCGAGTTGGGTTCGTTGGGCCATGGAAATACGTTCTTTCTATGTCGGTCCAGGCTTGCCAGTCTGTGCCATCGGGGGGGGGGGGCCTCCGGCGGCCTGGCAGGGGCCTGATTGAAAAATCCCAAAACCAGAAACTTCCAAACAGGTTCAGTTTCAATGGTCGGGGAAATTACAGAACGAATGTTGCACTACCGCTGCGTAACATGGCAGTGGTGGTGCTGGTGCAGTACGTAGCTGCGCAGTTGGGGGTCAAAGTGATGGCCCTGCACCGATAAAGGCAGTTGGCCTGTCAGCCAACTGCCGTCCGGGGTGCGCCAGGATTCCAGCCGGTAACGGATGTTGTGGGCTTTGATGAGCAGGCCCTGAACCACAAAGTCCCGGTAGCCTTTGAACCGGGCACCGGCAGGCACGGGCGTTGCCGGGGCGAGCACGCGTTCTTCGTGAATCTGCAGCGCTGCGGTTTTGCTTTGCTTGGCCGAGCCGGCTCGTTTGCTTTTCTCCTCGTCCTGTGGCGGTGCGCCTTCGTCGTCGCCTTGCTCAGCGTTCTTGTTCTTGTCCGTGCCCTGATCCATTTTGCTGGATTTGAACTTCGGCTTGGCCTTTTGGCCTTTGAGCACGGCGATTTCATCGCGCAGCTGCCCGATTTCGTCTTGGGCGCGTTGCAGCGCCTGCAGCAGCCCGTCTATCCGCGCCACCAGCTTTTTGACCACCGGGGTCATCTCTTGCTCGTCAATAGGGGGGTTGGCGTTTTGCGGTTGCACTCGGGGCTTTGTCTGGGAACTGATTGGGCGTGGTTGCCAGTCTACACAGTCTGCTGATCCCTTGATCTGCGCTCTTGCCTTGAGTTATTGAGAAGTTACCATTTGCAGGACATTTCTTCCATGGCTTTATCTCACTATTGAGCCGACATCGACGGACTGCGCGCCGTGGCCGTGCTGGCGGTCGTGCTCAATCACCTGTCATCGTCACTGGTCCCGGGCGGCTTTGTCGGCGTGGATGTTTTTTTTTGTGATTTCCGGCTTCCTGATCACCCGCATCATCGGCCGCGAGATCGAGGAAGGCCGCTTCGCCTTTGCCCACTTTTACGAACGCCGGGCGCGGCGGATCTTTTCGGCGTTGTTTGCCGTGCTGGCCGTCACGCTCGCGGCGGGCTACTGGCTGCTGCTGCCCAGCGACTACCTGCACGCCCTGCGCGCTGCCCTGGCGACGATGGGGTTCGCCTCGAATGTGCTGCTTTGGTACCAGCAGTCCAGCTATTTCGACGCCACCGAAAGCAAGCTCGACCCCCTTTTGCACATTTGGTCTCTGGCTGTGGAGGAGCAGTTCTATCTGCTGTTCCCGATCTTTCTGCTGATGTGTCACCGCTACTGGCCCAAGCGCATGGTCTGGATCGTGCTCTTTTGTGCGCTGGTGTCGCTGGCCGGCGCGGCGATGGTGGTCACAGGCAACCGGACGGCTGTCTATTTTCTCTCGCCATTTCGTGCCTGGGAACTGCTGGCCGGCTCCTTGCTGGCGTATGGCGCGCTGCCCGCCATCCGCTCGCGCCTGCTGCGAGAGGCGCTGTCTGCGGGCGGTTTGACGGCGATCCTGCTGGCCTGCTGGCTTTACCGCGACGCCACCGTCTTTCCCGGCTTGGCAGCCTTGGCGCCGGTGCTGGGCGCTGCGGCAGTCATCCATGCGGGCAGCAGCGGTGCAACGTTGGCCGGGCGGCTGCTGCAATGGCGGCCTGTGGTCTATGTCGGCTTGATCTCTTACTCCCTGTACCTGTGGCACTGGCCGCTGATTGTGCTGGCGCAGTATTCGACGGGCATGGAGCCGCCCGCACCGTTTCAGGCGGTCCTGTTGATGGCGGCCTCCTTGCTGCTGGCCAGCGCGTCTTACCATTTCATCGAGCAGCCGCTGCGGCGCGGCGCCGGCTGGCTGCCCCGCCGGGCCCTGCCGTCCGGGGCGGCCTTGGCGTTGGTCCTTTTCCTGTTCTGCGGGGCCGGGGTGGCGATGGGCGGGTTTCCCGGGCGCTTTGCACCTGCGGTGTCCGCTCTGGACAAGGCCCGCTCGCCGGTGATTCCGTTTGCCGAATGCGGTGACCTTGCGCCCCAGGCTGCCTGTCTGCTGGGGGCGGGCACAGGCGAGCTGCAAATGCTGCTGTGGGGCGACAGCCACCTGGTGTCGTATGCGCCGGTGCTCCATGAGGTGCTTCGCCGGCGTGGCGCGCGGGCGGTACTTGTGCCTTATCCGGGCTGCGCGCCGGTGTTTGACGCGAGCAGCTCGATCAGGGCCGGCTGCCGTGAGGCGCAGGCCAAGGTGAAGGCCTATCTGGTGGCCCACCCAGAGATCAGCACAGTGGTCATAACCGCCTATTGGCGCACCTACTTTCGTGCCGATGGTCCGCTCCAGATGGTCGGGTCGGCGGGCAAGTCTGTCCACGGGCAGGCTGCTGCCCGGGCTGGCTTGCGCGCCACGCTGCAGTGGCTTGGGCTGAACCAGCGCGCCGCCATTCTGGTCGGACCCTTGCCGGCCTACGCCATGAGCATCCCGGCCGCGCTGGCGCTGGAGGCCGCCGGCGGCCAGAAGTTCGCGCGTTCATCCGCCAGCCAAGAAAGGCTGGCCAACGCGCCGTTCATGGCGGTGGTGGATGAATTCGAGTCAGGCGAGCGGTTTCGGTTCGTCGATCCGGTACCCTGGCTCTGCACGCCGCAATGCGAGCTGATCCGGGACGGCGTGTCGCTTTACCGCGATGCCCATCACCTCAGTGTGGCCGGTGCCATGGCCCTGACAGACGAGTTGCACCAAGCCGTCGGGATGGCGGCCGGGACCCTGCAAGCCGCCGCCTTGCCTTCCTCTGTTGAGGCGGCCGAAACCTCGTTCAAAGAAGAAAGATGACCCGCTTCGATTCATCGGTCTACACAAAACTCCGGGGCGCGAGGCGATTGCGGCGTGGCAGCCCGGCGGCTGCCAGCCTGGCCAGCAGCGCCAGCAGCAACGAAAACGCTGCTGAGGGGCGCCAGCCGCCGACTGCGCTCAGCTCCGCAACCCCCCCCGCTGCCGCAAAGCACAGCAGCAAAAGCCCGGCCGCATGCTCGAAGTCAACGCATAGGCAACCACGCACCTGTCGGCACTGCGCAGACGCGCGCTGGCTCGATTCAGCTTGCGCCCGCCCACCCGCGGCCAGCGCCGCGGGTTCGCGCGTCAGCAGTTTTTGCAGGGCTTTCATGGTGACGATGCCCTTCAGCCGGGCGGCGGAAAAATCAAGGCCAGCCTCAGACCTGAAATGCGCCTGACGGGGTCGCGTGGCTGATCGCCGCCAAGGCTTCTCGGCGCAGATGGGCATCGGTGCGAAACACGCCCAACAGGCGCTGGGTGACGGTGGTGGAGCCCGGTTTGTACACGCCGCGGGTGGTCATGCACATGTGTTCCGCCTCAATCATCACGGCCACGCCGCGGGGCTGAAGTACATCGGCAAGGGTCTGGGCAATCTGGCTGGTCAGCCGTTCCTGGATTTGCAGGCGGCGCGCATACAGATCCACCACCCGGGCCAGCTTGCTCAGGCCCACCACGCGCTTGTCGGGCAGGTAGGCAATATGGGCCCACCCGATGATGGGCACCAGGTGGTGCTCGCAGTGCGACTCCAGCCGGATGTTGCGCACCAGCACCATGTCGTCATAGTCGCCGGCTTCTTCAAAGGTGGCGGCCAGGGCGGCCAGGGTGGCGATCGGGTCTGCGCCGTAGCCCGAAAAAAACTCACCATAGGCGCGCGCCACGCGGCGGGGCGTGTCCATCAGGCCTTCGCGTCCGGGGTCATCGCCGGCCCAGCGCAACAGGGTTCGCACGGCGGCTTCGACCTCGGCCAGTTCGGGGCGCGGGGCGGTCATGCCGAGCGCTCGGGTTTGGCATCCACGGCGCACTGGGCCAGACCTTTTTCAAGGACTTGGCGCGGCAGGTCACGGCCAATGAACACCATTTTGGAGGTGCGCACCTCGCCCGCTCGCCACGGCGAGCCGAGTTCGGCGCCCATCAGCATGTGAACACCCTGAAACACGATGCGGCGGTCTTCACCGTATGCGCTGAGCACGCCCTTGTAACGCATCATTTGGGTGCCATGCGCCTGGACCATGCTGCCCAGAAAGTCTTCCAGTCTTGCCATGTCGAGCGGCCGGTCTTCGCGAAATACAAACGATGTCACATCGTCGTCGTGCTGGTGCGCCACATCGGTCAGAAAGTCGGGCTCGATCTCCAAAATAGCATTCAGGTTGAAGCCCCGAATGTCGAGCAAATCATCAATGGCGGCCACCCCATGGCGCGATTCTGAAATTTTGGCGCGCGGATTCATGCGAACCAGGCGCTGGCGCAGCGACTGCAGGCTGGCATCGTCCACCAGGTCAGTCTTGCTGAGCAGTATCCGGTCGGCAAAGCCCACCTGTTCCTGCGCCTCGTGGTGCTCGTCGAGCTGCGCGGGCGCGTGTTTGGCGTCCACCAGCGTCACGATGGCATCGAGCAGGAAGCGCTGAACGACGGCCTCGTCCACAAAGAAGGTCTGCGCCACCGGCGCGGGATCGGCCAGGCCTGTGGTCTCGATCACCACGCGGTCAAAGTGCAGGCTGCCTGCCGCCCTTTTTGTCGCCAGCTCACCCAGAATGCGCACCAGGTCACCGCGCACGGTGCAGCAGATGCAGCCGTTGTTCATCTCGATGATCTGTTCATCGCGGTCCTGCACCAGCAGCTCGTTGTCAATGCCGGCTTCGCCAAACTCGTTTTCAATCACGGCAATGCGGTGGCCGTGGTCGGCCTTGAGGATGTGGTTGAGCAGCGTGGTTTTGCCGCTGCCCAGAAAACCGGTGAGGATGGTGACGGGAAGACGGGTGTCTCGCATGGCGTTGATCCTTGACGTGTTCAGGGTGTTTCAGGCCACCAGCGCTTACGGAGCATGCGCTGGCAGCTATGGTTTTAACAGTGGTTGACTCAGTTCAGCTTCATGCCGGCGGCCAGTTGCGTCACGTTGTGGCGCATCAGCTGGAGGTAGCTGCCGGCAGGGCCTTGCGGCGCTGACAGGGCGTCCACATACAGGGTCTGTCCGACCGTCACGCCTGCGTCCTTGCTGAGCTGGGCCAACAGCTTGGG
Source organism: Polaromonas sp. CG9_12 (assembly GCA_000751355.1). Lineage (GTDB taxonomy): Bacteria > Pseudomonadota > Gammaproteobacteria > Burkholderiales > Burkholderiaceae_C > Polaromonas. The sequence continues at coordinate 3,279,882 of CCJP01000005.1, forward strand.
CGCGCTCATGTTTTCGATAAACACGGCCTTGATCTTTTCACGCTGAATTTGCTGGATGAGCCGGGCCACCTCTTTGGCACTGGGTTCCATGTCGGTGGACACGCCTTGCGGCGCGAGAAACCTGATCTGGTAATGCGCGCCGAAGTAGCCAAACGCATCGTGCGAGGTGATCACCTGGCGCTTGGGCGGCGGCAGGGCCGCGAACTGTGCCTTGGCCCAGGCGTCCAGCGTCTGCAGCTCTTTCACATAGGCGTCGCTGTGGGCCTGGTAAACGCTGGCGCCTGCCGGGTCCGCCTTGGCCAGTGCGGCGGCGATGTTGCGCACATACAGCATCACATTGCCCGGGTCTTGCCAGGCGTGCGGATCGGTTTCTGCGTGCTGATGGCCTTTTTTAGCCGGCAGCTGGCGCGGCTTCACGCCCTGCGAGGCCACCACGGACTGGCCCAGGTAGCCGGCGGACTTGACGATTTTTTGCGCCCACGGCTCAAAACCCAGGCCGTTGGTCACCAGCAGTTTGGTTTGTGCGATGGCCTTGACATCGGCCGGCCTGGGCTCAAACACGTGGGCGTCTTCATCGGGTCCGACCAGGGTGGTGACGCTGACGCGCTCGCCGCCCACCACGCGCACCAGGTCGCCCAAAATGCTGAAGCTGGCAATGACGGGCAGTTTGTCGGCCGCAAAGCTGGTGCCGGACAGCAGGGCGGCGCTGGCAATACCCGCCAGCAAAAGTTTGCGAAATACAGGGTTCATGGATGGGCCTTTGGAAAGAGGTGAAAAAAAGGGTGAAAAAAATGGCGAAAAAAACCAGATTCGTTCAGGCCACCCGGTGCGTCGTTGTCCACAGGCGCGGCAGCCAGCCGCCGGGCGCGAACAGCAGCGACGCCAGGTAAAGCGCGCCGGCGCAGGCAATGATGGTCGGCCCCGAGGGCGTGTCGAGGTGGTAGGACAGCAGCAGCCCTGACGCGCTGGCCAGCATCGCCTGCACGCTGGCATTGACCAGTTGCGCCGGCAGCGTGTCGTGCCAGAGCCGGCTGGACACGGCGGGCAGCATCATCAGCCCGACCGCCATCAAGGTGCCCAGGGTCTGAAAACCGGCCACCAGGTTGATGACGACCAGCATCAAGAAGCCTTGCTGCCACAGCCAGCCGCGCCGGCCGGCCGCGCCTAGAAATACCGGGTCAAAACTTTCCAGCACCAGCCCGCGGTACATCGCGGCCAGCAGCAGCACGCTGACGCTGGCCACGCCGGCCACCATCAGCAGGCCCTGGCTGTCCACGCCCAGCGCACTGCCAAACAGGATGTGCAGCAGGTCGAGCTGGGAGCCGTGGCCCGAGATCAGCATCACGCCCAGCGCCAGCGCCACCAGGTAAATCGCGGCCAGGCTGGCGTCTTCCTTGAGGGCGGTGAAACGTGTGACCAGTCCGGCCAGCGCCGCCACCAGCATGCCTGCCACGACGCCGCCCAAGGCCATGGCGGTGAGCGACAAACCGCTCAGCATGAAACCAATGGCCACGCCCGGCAGCACGGCATGGCTGAGCGCATCGCCCAGCAGGCTCATGCGCCGCAGCGTTAAAAACACCCCCAGCGGCGCGGCACTGAGCGACAGCGCCAGCGTGGCGACGAGCGCGCGGCGCATGAAAGCAAATTCGGCAAACGGGGCAAAGGCCGTGTCCCACAGCCAGGCGGCAAGCGCCATCATGCGGAGGCCTTTTGCGCGGCCAGCGCGTCGATGTCGCACAGCCCTGCGGCCTCGTCCCAGGCCTCGGCCATGGCGCGGGCACGGCGCGAATTGCGCTCGGTCAGCACTTCGCTGGTGGCGCCCCAGCCGACCAGTTCGCGGGCCAGCAGCAAGGTTGACGGAAAGTGCTGGCGCACCAGCGCATCGTCGTGCAGCACGGCAATCACGGTGCGTCCCTGCTGATGCCACTGCCGCACCAGCACCAGCAGGGCGGCGGTGGTTTTGGCATCAATGGCGTTGAAGGGCTCGTCCAGCAGGATCAACTCGGCGTCTTGCGCCAGCATGCGGGCAAACATCACCCGCTGCATCTGGCCGCTGGACAGGCTGCCAAGGGTGCGGCGCTCAAAGCCTTCCAGCCCTACGGCTTGCAGGGCCGCATCGACCTTGCCCTGCATGGTCTGCGTGACGGCGCCCCACGCCCCGGCGCTTGACCAGCAGCCCAGCAGCACGCAGTCGCGCACATCGATGGGAAAGCTGCGGTCGATTTCAGCCACCTGCGGCAGGTAGGCGATGCACTGGCGCGCCAGCGTCACCGTCAGTGCACCGCCCGACCGTCCGCCTTCGATGGGCAGCAGGCCGACGATGCTTTTGAGCAGCGTGCTTTTGCCCGAGCCGTTCGGGCCGACCACGGCGGTCAGTGAGCCGGGCGCAAAGCTGCCGCTGATGTGGTGCAGTGCCGGGTGCTGGCGGTAGCTCACCGTGAGGTTGTGCAGCGCCACCACGGGGCGGGCGCTCACCACGGGGCCACTTCCAGTTGCGCCCAGGCCACCGCCAGCCAGAGCAGCGCCACGGCGGGCAGCACCGCCAGCACGCGCAGCCAGGCCGGCCAGGCCAGCATGCTGGAAAGGGAAGGCTTCAAGGAATTTTGGGAGGGGGGGGACGAGGACATAAGAAATTGGGTTCTGCAAAACGGGCACGCCGGGTAAAAGGCCAGCGTTGCCGTGATAATGCAACAGGATTGCGGTATAGTCTAATGCAACTTGATTGCGTTATTGTTCTTTTTGCTGAAAATTACAGAGACCCAAAAAAACATGGCCTCAGCCCACTTGCCAAGAGACCCTTCCGGCACACCCGCCCCAGACCCGATTGATGCCCTGCTTTCAGCGCACGGCCTGCGCCGCACCAGCGCGGCGCGGCGGGTGCTGGGCTGGCTGCTGGCCCATCCCGACACCAGCTACACCCACGCCCAGTTGCAGACCGCCCTGGCCAGCGAAATCGACCCGGCCGGGGGCGCAGGGCTTGACCGCGTGACGCTGTACCGCCTGATCGACCGGCTCACGCAGGTCGGCCTGTTGCTGTGCCGGGTGGACATACAGCGGGTGCGCCGTTACCAGGCCATGCCGACCAGCGTGCATGCCATGCCGCACTTCGAATGCCAGAGCTGCCACCGCGACAGCCCCCTGTCCGACGCGCTGAAAGCCAGTGCCCACGACCTGGAGCGGGCCGCGCAAACGGCGCTGCAGGCCCTCCAGGCGCTGGGCTACCAGGGCATGCACATGGATGTCGCCGTGCGCGGCGTGTGCGCTGATTGCGCCACGGGCGGCAGCCTTGAGGGGCAGGGCGCGGTGTCGTGATCAGCACCCGGCAACTGGTCTACCGGTATGCCGGCGGTCCCGAACTCCGGTTTGACGACATCGACGTGGCGCAAGGCGGTGTGCTGCTGCTGCAGGGCGCGTCAGGCGCCGGAAAATCCACCTGGCTGGCGCTGGCAGCGGGCCTGTTGCGTCCCGGCGAGGGCGACATGACTGTGGCCGGCCAGTCAATCCACGCGCTGCGCAAAGTCGCCGGGGATGCCTGGCGCGCCAGGAGCATCGGTTTCTTGCCGCAAAAACTGCATCTGAGCGCCGCGCTGACGGTGCATGGCAACCTGGCCATGGCCCAGTGGGCCGCCGGTGACGTGCAGGACGATCAGCGCATCGCCGAGGCGCTGTCGGCGCTCGGCGTGCACGACCTGGCCCAGCGCAAGCCGGCGCAACTCTCGGGCGGCCAGGCCCAGCGCGTCGCCCTGGCGCGGGCGGTACTGCTGCAGCCCAAAGTGATCCTGGCCGACGAACCCACGGCCAGCCTGGACGACGCAGCGGCGCAAGCTTCGCTGGCGCTGCTGCAGGCCACGGCCAGCCGCCAAGGCGCGACGCTGGTGATTGCCACCCACGACGCCCGCGTGGCGGCCTTTTTTGCTGAAAATCCATGTCAAAAAGGCCTTCAGCGCTTACGAATCGAGCGCAAGCAGCTATGAAAAAAATAGCATTGTCATGGCACTACCTTTGGTCCAGGCCGCTTGCGGCAGCGCTCAATGTGCTGCTGCTCAGCCTTGGGCTGGCCTCGATCACGTTTTTGCTGGGGGTCAGCCACCAGATCAACCAGGCCTTTGAGCGCGACCTGGCCGGCATCGACGTGGTGGTGGGCGCCAAGGGCAGCCCGATGCAGCTTATTTTGTCGGGCGTGTTCCAGCTCGATGTGCCGACCGGCAATATCCCGCTGGCCGCAGTGAAGGCGCTGCAGGCGCATCCGCAGGTGGCGCAGGTCATTCCCATCAGCATGGGCGACAGCTTTCGCGGCTTTCGCATCGTCGGCACCACGCTTGACTACCTGCGTCATTACGACGCTCAACTGGCGCAGGGCGTACTGTGGAAATCGTCGATGCAGGCGGTGCTGGGCGCGCGCGTGGCCCAGCAAAGCGGGCTCAAAGTCGGCGACACCTTCACCGGCACGCACGGTCTGGCCGCTGGCGGGCATGCGCACGGCCAGAGTCCATACACCGTCACCGGCATTCTTGCGCCCAACGGGTCGGTGCTGGACCGGCTGGTGTTCACGCCCCTGGAGTCGGTCTGGCAGGTGCATGAAACCGACACCGCGCTGGACGACGAAGACCGCCGGGTGATGGCGGATGAGCGTGAGGTGACGCTGGCGCTGATCCAGTACAAAACGCCGCTGGCGGCGGAGACGTTTCCGCGCTTCATCAACACCACCACCGACCTGCAGGCCGCCGCACCGGCGCTGGAAATCACGCGTTTGCTCAGCCTGGTGGGCGTGGGTATCGACGTGCTGCGGGCGCTGGCCGGTGTGTTGCTGCTGACGGCGGGCCTGAGTGTTTTCATCGCGCTGTGGAGCGCCGTGCGCGAGCGCCGGGCCGACCTGGCGCTGCTGCGCATGCTGGGTGCGCCGCCGCGCAAGGTGGCCGGCCTGCTGCTGTGCGAGGCGCTGTGGCTGGCCGTGCTGGCGACTGTCCTCGGTGTGCTGGCGGGCCAGGGCTTGACGGCGCTGCTCGGCTGGGCGCTGCAGCTTGAAAAATCAGTGCTGATCGGCACGCTGTCGTGGCCGGTCGAACTGATCAGCGTGCCGGTGCTGGCCCTGGGCGTGGCGGTGGCGTCCGCGCTGCTGCCCGCCTGGGAGGCCTACCGGGTCAGTGTGTTCGAACTTCTCCAGTCATGGTGAAACGTCTTATGAAAAACCTGAATATTTTTAAAAATATGCTGCTGGTGCCCGCTGTGATTGCACTAAGCGCTACGTTTTCAGTAGCGTTGGCGCAGCACGGCGACAAGGAAACGAAGGAAGACATCCAGCGCCACCGGGCCATGGCCGCAGCCCATGAAAATGCCGCCAAATGCCTGGAATCGGGCAAAAAAGACGAAATTTGCGAAAAACAATTGCAGGCCGCCTGCAAGGGGCTGGCCATCGGCAAATACTGCGGCATGAAACACGTTCACTGAGCCGTGCAACGGCGGGCAAGTGATGCTTCTGAAATTTCTGGAACCCAGCATGAACAACCCTTTTTCCATTGAGCGTTCGAGCCGTCTGAGGGCGATCAGCCTGGGCGCAGCGTGTGGCCTGATGCTGGCAAGCATGGGCGTTCCTGCGCAAACGCCACCTTCTCCCCCGACGGCCAGCGCGCCCAAATCCGCAGTGCCATCAGCGCCCGGTCTGGGGGTGCCGGCGGGGCAGGGCGCTGGCGTGCATGGCGCCAACAGTCCTTTTGCGCCGCTCTCGGCCCGCGATGACGTGGTGCCCTGGTCGGTGCTGACGGACGTCAAGACCAAGACTGAAAAAAACCGGATTGTTCCGGTATTCACCATGAAGCAGCTGGCCCTGAACCAGAAAATCCAGCGTATCCAGGGTTTCATGATGCCGCTGGAGCCGGGTGCCACGCAGCGGCATTTCTTGCTGTCGTCGGTGCCGCTGACCTGCGGGTTCTGCATGCCGGGCGGGCCGGAAAGCATGGTGGAAGTCAAGAGCAAAACGCCGGTCAAATACAGCATGGAGCCGGTCGTGGTCGAAGGCCACTTCCGGGTGCTCGTTGACGACGCTTTCGGCATGTACTACCGCATCACCGACGCGACTGGCGTCAAGTGAGCATTCGGGCATGAATTCATGAGCTTGGTGCCGCTGCGCGCGCCGGTCTGTTCGGTGGCCTGGGCAACGGCCTGCTTTTTGGCCTGCCTGCTGCTGCTCGCGCAGACGCTGGGCCTGATGCATGGCGTGGTGCCTCCCCGTGCCCGGTCGGTCCCCTTTGTTCGGGCAACAGCGTTCAGCGCGCCGTGCGGGCGCTTGGCACGGCGGCTGCGCTGCAAGAAATCACCATCACCGGCAATCCGCTGGGCGCTACTGATCTGATAGCGCCTGCTGCCCAGTACTCGGGCGCAGAACTGCTGTTGCGCTCCAAAACCACGCTGGGCGAAACACTTGATGGCGTGCCGGGCGTGAGCAGCACCTATTTCGGGCCCAACGCCAGCTGGCCCATCATTCGCGGCCTGGACGGCGACCGAATCCGCATTCTGGGCAATGGCGGTGCGACGCTCGATGCCTCCAGCCTGAGCCATGACCATGCGGTGACCGCCGACCCGGGCACGGTGTTCAAGAACAAAGGCAGCGACTTCCGGCTGGAGGCGCGCCATGCCCGTCTCGGCGGTCTGGAGGGCGTGGTCGGTTTTCAGGCTGAAAACAACGGTTTCTCGGCCGACGGCGCCGAGGCCTTCGCTCCTTACAGCCGGACTTCCCAGAAAGCTGTTTTTGCCTGTGAAGAGTACAGGGCAAGCTGGGGCAAGCTGAGCTTTGGCGGACGGCTGGAATCGGTCAAGGTCGAGTCCCTGGGCAACCCGCTGGTGGCGCGCTTTGCGCTTGCGACGCGGGACTTCACGCCGCACAGCTATGCACTGGGCGCCTTGTGGAGCACCGCGCCCGGCTGGCAGGTCACGACCAACCTGGCCTGCACCGAACGGGCGCCGAAAGACTACGGGCTTTTCGCCCAGGGGCCGCACATCGCCACCCATGCCTGGGAAAACGGCAACAGCGCGCTGGGCAAGGAAAAATCCACCAGCCTGGATGTCGGCACCAGCTGGACATCCGGGGCCAACAGCTTGGCCGTCAACGCCTATATGCACCGGTTCAAGAACTACATCGGGCTGCTGGGAACGGGCAATGCCTACGGCCAGGAAAGCGGGGGTTTCCAGCCTGCTCTGGTATGCCCGGGTGAACAACCTGACGGACCCGCTGGCTTACAGCGCGACGTCGGTCCTGCCGACCACCGCCTGTTCCAAAGCGCCCTTGCCGGGTCGCAGCCTGAAGCTGGTGCTGCAGCTGGCTTTTTAAGCGCACAGTTCAGGCCGAAACGCCTGAACCCACCCGGCCGAATGAGGCGCGGGGAAAACAGCAACTGGCCAACTGTTGATGCCCTGGGGGCAATCCCTGCAAGCGCTGCCCGTGTTGGCACAGAGGTCGCGGTTAAACTCCCGGCAGTCACAAATCCGTCATATTTCGGACTTGATTTTTTGAGGGTATTCCATGCTGTTCAGCAAGTTGTTGCCGCGTGAAGGCAATTTTTTCGAGATGTTTGACCAGCATGCCAACCGGATTGTCGAAGCTGCCCATGCTTTTTCCAAGATGGTGGCCAATTACAGCGATGTGGACAAACGCAACCTGCACCACCGCGAAGTCGACGAGGCCGAGCGCGCCGCCGACCGCATCACGCATGAAGTCAGCCGCGTCCTGCACAAGACCTTCATCACGCCCATCGACCGGGACCAGATCCACCAGCTGATCAACACGCTGGACGACGTGGCCGACCTGATCCAGGATTCGGCCGAAACCATGGCGCTTTACGACGTGCGCCACATGACCGACGACATCGTGCGCCTGACCGACCTGAGCGTCAAATGCTGCGAACGCCTGAAGGACGCGGTGGGCCTGATCGGCAAGGTGCGCGATGCCGCCACCGCCGAAGCCGCGCTCAAGACCTGCGCGGAAATCGACCAGCTCGAATCCGATGCCGACCATGTGATGCGCTCGGCCATGAGCCGGCTGTTTCGCGAGGAGCCCGATGTGCGCGAACTCATCAAGCTCAAGGCGGTGTACGAACTGCTGGAAACCATCACCGACCGGTGCGAGGACGCGGCCAACCTGATCGAGGGCATCGTCCTCGAAAACTCCTGATTCCCGGCGACTGAACCCGACCTTCTCATGCAAACTGCACAGACCGCCCTCTGGGTCGTGGCCCTGCTTGTCTTCATGGCCATCGCCTTTGACTTCATGAACGGCTTTCACGACGCCGCCAATTCCATTGCCACGGTGGTGTCCACCGGCGTTCTCAAGCCCGGCCATGCCGTCATGTTTGCCGCCGCCTTCAATTTGCTGGCGCTGTTCGTCTTCCATCTCAGCGTGGCCGCCACGGTCGGGAAGGGGATTGTGCAAATCGGCGTGGTGGACACGCACGTCGTCTTCGGGGCGCTGATGGGGGCCATCACCTGGAACCTGGTGACCTGGTATTACGGCATTCCCAGCAGCTCGTCGCACGCGCTGATTGGCGGCATCGTGGGCGCAGTGATGGCCAAAGCCGGCACGGGTGCGCTGATTTCGGGCGGCCTCGTCAAGACGGTGGCGTTTATCTTCATTTCGCCGCTGCTGGGTTTTCTGCTGGGCTCGCTGATGATGGTGGCCGTGTCCTGGATATGCCTGCGCGCCACGCCGTCCAAGGTGGACCGCTGGTTCCGCCGCCTCCAGCTGGTCTCGGCCGGCGCCTACAGCCTGGGCCACGGCGGCAACGATGCGCAAAAGACCATCGGCATCATCTGGATGCTCTTGATTGCCACCGGCTATACCTCGGCCAGCGACGCGATGCCCCCGACCTGGACGATTGTGGTGTGCTACACGGCGATTGCCGCCGGCACCCTGTTCGGCGGCTGGCGCATCGTCAAGACCATGGGCCAGAAGATCACCAAGCTCAGGCCGGTGGGCGGTTTCTGCGCTGAAACCGGCGGCGCCATCACGCTGTTCCTGGCCACCATGCTGGGCATCCCGGTCTCCACCACGCACACCATCACCGGCGCCATCGTCGGTGTCGGCTCGACGCGGCGCGCCTCGGCCGTGCGCTGGGGCGTGGCCGGCCGCATCGTCTGGGCCTGGGTCCTGACGATTCCGGCCTCGGCCTGCGTGGCCGCCATGGCCTACTGGGGCAGCCTGCTGATTTTTGAATGAGCCAAGCGGCCGGGCCGGGTTGCGACAGTTAAAACGCCATGTTCATCTATGAACCCGTCCTGATGGACGATTTCATTTTTAAAAAACTCAGGTACGCTTTCTTCCATGAACCTGCCAAAAATAAACAAGCCTTTCGCCATGATCCGGGAATTCCACCTGGCCGACTGGTTCACGCTGGCCAATGCCATCTGCGGCATCGGGGCCTTGTTTTCCATGATGACCTACCTCCAGGTGAACGACGTCAGGCACGTCTACTTTGCCTGCTGGCTGGTCGTGGCCGCGCTGATTTTCGATGTGCTGGACGGACGCATTGCCCGCTGGCGGCAGAAAACCTCGGCCATGGGCCGGGAACTCGACTCGCTGGCCGACATCATTTCCTTCGGCGTCGCACCGGCCGTGATCGCCTACGGCTGCGGCATGCAGGGGCTCTACGACCGCATCATCCTGGCCGGTTTCGTCGCCTGCGGCGTGTCCCGGCTGGCACGCTACAACGTCACCGCCGAGTCGCTGACGGGCGACGGCGGCAAGGTGAAGTATTTCGAGGGAACGCCCATCCCGACATCGCTGGCACTCGTCATGATGATGCTGGTCGCCGCCTGGCAGGGCGCGCTGCAGGGTTCGCTGTGGTTCGGGCAGGTGGTGTTTGGCGGCTTCACGCTGCATCCGCTGGTGCTGCTGTTCGCGCTGTCCGGCTCGCTGATGGTCAGCCGCATCCGCTTTCCCAAGCTTTGACTCCCGGCTCCAGGCGCTTTTGCCCGCCTGCTGGAGTCCATTTCTGCGCCCAACCCCGAGCGGCTTTTTCTTGGCTGAAGCGTTTCACCTGACCTCCAGCACGTAAAACAGGGTGCGACGCCCGTGGGTATGTCCAGAAAAAAACGTGCTGAATTGGATGTGACTTGCTACTATTTGTGTTCAACATTTTTTGACGCCGACTGGAGACTCACATGAAACGCATCATTGCCGCCATGGCCCTGGCAAGCTCATCACTGGTTTTTGCCAACAGCTGCCCCATGCACATGAAAGAGATTGACACCAAGCTTTCAAGCAACCCTGCGGTCGCAGCCGCCGACATGGCAAAGGTCAAAAAGCTTCGCGCTGACGGCGAAGCCTTCCACAAGGCGGGCAAGCATGCCGAATCCGAGAAGGCCTTGGGAGAAGCCAAGAAACTTCTCGGCATCTGAATTTTCAGACCGGGACAGGCGCCTGACCGGCCTGGAGATGCGCAAGCTGCTCAGGCCAGCGCCATCACCAGTCTTCCTTGACTGCCAGCACCGCATCCCGGCCCGCCGCTGACCGCCCGGCCAGCCAGGCGGTCAGCGTGCCCGCCGCCACCACGGCGGCGCACAGCAACAACAGCCGAGCCCACGGCACCTGCAAGTCCATGGTCCAGTGAAAGCTTTGCGGGTTGACGACAAACACCAGCACGGTGGACACCGCCAGGCCGAGCGCCAAGCCCGCAAATGCGCCAATCACCGTCCAGGCTGCGCCTTCGCCAGCCACCACGGTCAGGATTTGCCGGCGTGTCAAGCCCAGGTGGACCAGCAGGCCAAACTCCTTGCGCCGCGCCAGCACCTGCGCACTGAAGCTGGCCGCCACGCCAAACAGGCCAATCGCAATCGCCACGCCCTGCAGCCAGTAGGTCACGGCAAAGCTGCGGTCAAAAATCTTCAGCGACGTGGTGCGAATCTGGCTGACCGAGGCCATTTCCAGCAGTGCGCCGCCGCCGGGTGACTGGGCATCGGCCAGCTGGCGTATGGCCTGTTGCACGTCGGTATCCGGCACGTTGCCGTTCAACCACAGCGCCACATCGTTGACGCGCCGGTCGCCGCTCAGGCGCTCGAAGTCACGCTGCGACATGGCAATCGCGCCAAACTGCCGGGCATAGTCGCGCCACACGCCAGCCACGTAGAATTTTTGATTTGCTATTGAATCAATAGCTGCTTGCGACCGTCCAGACTGCGCCAGAGCACTAAAAGACTGTGAAAGTGGCAAGAATACGGTGCCCGGCCGGGCGCCGTACAGGTCAACCATCGCCTCGCTGACATAAATGCCGATCTGTCCGTCTGGAACCGGCAGCGCCGCGCCGACCATCGGCAGCGACGTGGCCGGGTCGTCGATGGGCCGGGAAATCAGCGTGACGGCGGGTTGGCCGGCGTCCAGCAGCAAGGGCGTCGAGCGCAGCGTGCTGACGCGCGCCACGCCGGGCAGACCGCCGAGCGACTCGACAAACCCGGGTGAAAAGTAAGCCGCGTCGCTGGCCGACGTGCTCAGCGTGGTGCGCACATACAGGTCGGCCGGCAGCACCACGTCGAGCCAGTGCGTCACGGAGTCGCGAAAGCTCGCCACCATGACCGTCAGCGCCACCGCCAGACTGAGCGACGCCACCACGCCGCTGACGGCCACTGCCGCGCTTTCGCGCACCCGGCGCGCGCGCTCTACGGCCAGCAGCGGCAGCAAGCGGTGCGCCACCCACGGGCTGAGCCGGTCGTACAGCAGCGTGATCAGCCAGGGCAGCGCCGTGATGCCGCCGACCAGCAACAACCCGACCGAAAAATAGGCCGCCAGCGGAATGCCGAATACCGGCGGCAGCAGCGCCAGCAGGCCGCCCGCCGCCAGCAAAAGAAGGCTCAGCCAGTGGCTGGAGCCGCCACCGGGCGCCAGGCCCAGTCCCTTCAATGTTTGCGCCGGCGGCAGCTTTTGCGCGGCGCGTGCCGGCCACCAGCCGCCCACGCCCGCCGCCACCACGCCGAGCGCGCCGTAGGTCAGCGCCGCGCCGCTGCTCCACTGCAGCGCCGGCGCGACGCCTGAAAAGTAGCCGCCGCCCAGGTCGCCGCCCAGCAGCCGCAGGGCCAGCGCCGCCAGCCCGGTGCCCAGCGCAATGCCGGCCACACTGCCCACCACGCCCAGCGCCAGTGATTCGACGAGCACAATTTGCAGGCGCTCGCGCCCGGTCAAGCCCAACACGCCAAGCAGCGCAAACTGTTGCGCCCGCTTGGCCACGCTGAGCGACAGCACCGAAAACACCAGAAAGGCGCCGGTGAACAGCGCCACCAGCGCCAGCACCGTGAGGTTGACGCGGTAGGCGCGCGACAGGTTGCTGACCCGTTCGGCGGCATCGCCGGGCGCGCTGGCCGTGATGCCGGCCGGCAGCTGCAGCGATTCGGCAAAGCGGCGCATGTCAGCGCCGGCGGTCAGCCGCACGTCAATGCGCGACAGCTGGCCAGCCCGGCCGAACAGGTCTTGCGCCGCGCCAATGTCCATCACCGCCAGCGGCCCGCCGCCCGCGTTCACACTGCCCGCGACTAGCACGCTGCGCAGCTGAAGGCCGTCTTGCAGCTGCAGCTGGTTGCTGGCAAAGACCTGGCGCGCCGCTGGATTGAGAAACACCGTGGCCGGCAAAAACAGCGCCAGCCGCTCTGCATCTTTGAACGGCACCGGCATCAGCGCGGGCGCAACGGACGCCACGGCCAGCGCATCGACACCGATGATGCGCAGCGCCTGCCGCCGGGTGCTGTCGCTTTTGTCATCCAGCCCGTAGCTGGTGATTTCCAGCACCGGACTGGCCATGGCCACTTGCGGGTGGTTGGCGACGCGCGCGTACAGGCTTTCGTCAAAGCTGCCCTGCACCGCCCGCAATTCCAGGTCGGGCTGGCCATTGACGGCCCGCACCGCCTGCGAGAACTCGCTGAGCGCTGAATTGTTGATAAGGTGCACCGAAAACGCCAGTGCCACGCCCAGCATCACGGCCAGGACGGCCGCGGCATTGCGCCACGGATGGTGAATGAGTTCCCGCCACGAAAAACTGGTCAAAAGTGCGCGCATGAAGGGATTGTGCCGCGCGACTTCATTGGGCCGCCTGCGCCCGCAAGGCGCGTCCTGCGGAAGGATAAATTCCAGCGTTAATCGCGGACCAGTTCTACGGCTGTTTTCACCAAGCCCACTCCAAATATCGCCACGGTCAAGGCCGCTGCAGGCGCTGCAACCACACTGAACAAAATACGGCCTGACGACATGATGAAATCTTTGGAGATGAAGGAAAATTTGGAAATCCGGCTGCCTGCTGGCTCTTTTTTGGGCGGCATTACTTCAAGCTCGCGGCGATTGTTGACACCAGTGCGTTGAGCGTGGTCAACGCTGCGGGTTTGGCCAGATGATGGTCGAAGCCGGCGGTTTGGGACCTGGCCTTTTCCTTGCTGCCATTCCAGCCTGTCAAGGCAACCAGAACGGTCTGCGTCAGCCCTTCCATTTTGCGCAGGGCTTGCGCGGTTTCGTAGCCATTCATGCCGGGCATGTCAATGTCGAGAAAAACCACGTCGGGCTTGAACTTGCCGGCGGTTTTCAGCGCCTGCTGTCCATCGTGCGCCACCTGGGTCGTGTGGCCCTGGATTTCCAGCAGGGCTGCCAGCGTGGTGGCTGCGTCGGCATGGTCGTCCACCACCAGGATGCGCAGCGCCCGGGCTGGCGCCTGGTCGGGTAGGCTTGGCTGCGGCATGGGCAATTCATCGGATAAGGCCTTCAGGGCGTTGCTGGCCAGCGGCAAACGCACGGTAAACGTGCTGCCCTGACCCAGGCCGTCGCTCACCCCTTCAACAGTGCCGCCGTGCAGTTCCACCAGACGGCGCACCAGGGCCAGCCCGATGCCCAGCCCGCCTTGTGCCCCATTCAGGTTTTGCTCGACCTGCTGGTACAGCTCAAACATCGTGGCCAGCGACGCTTCGGCCATGCCGACGCCGTTGTCGCTCACCCATAAGACCGCTTCGTTGCCTTCCTGGTGTGCCGTAATTTCGATGCGGCCGCCAACCGGCGTGTACTTGGCCGCGTTGTTCAGCAGATTCACCACCACCTGGGTCATGCGTGCCGGGTCGGCCTCAATCTCCACGCATGCATCGGGCATCTGAACGATCAGCGCATGGCGCCCGGCTTCCATCAGCGGCAGGCTGGTTTCAATCGCACACGAGACGATGCTTTTCAGTGCCACCCGCTGTTTGCGAAGTTTCACCTGGCCGCCGTTGATGCGTGCCACATCCATCAGGTCGTCGATCAGGTGCGTCATCTGGCTGACCTGCCGATCCATCATGTCCAGCACCTTTTCTTTGCCTTCCGGGCTGCTGCCGCCCAGGCGCAACAGGCCCAGGCCACTTCTGATCGGTGCCAGTGGATGCCTGAGTTCATGGGCCAGCGTCGCCATGAATTCGGTTTTGCAGCGGTCGGCTTCGGCCAGCTCCGTGGCCAGCTGGCGCAGCGCTGTGTCGGATTGCCGCCGGCTGGTGATGTCCCTGAACAAGACGGCCACCTTCAGGCTGCCGGGGCTACCGAATGGGCTGGCATAAACCTCGAACCAGCGATTCACGGACTTGACTTCATGGTCAAACCGTACCGGCTTGCCCGTCAGCACCACCCGGCCGCAGGCGTTTGCCCAGAAATTGTCGTGTTCGGGGAAAAGCATGCGCGCTGTTTTGCGCTGGACGCCGGCAATGCCGGTTTGCTGCTCGAACATGGCGTTCATTTCCACGAACCAGTAGTCAATCGGCGCACCGGCCGGGTCGAACCGCATTTCAATGACGCAAAACGCCTGGTCCATCGATTCGAACAGGCTGCGGTAGCGTTCCTTGCAGCTGCGCAAGGCTTGCAGGCCGTCATGGGCGACCTGCAACTCGTCAAGAAGGCGCTGACGCTCGGCCTGCTGGCACCGGCTTTCGGTGAGATCGGAAAACCGGACGACTGCCCCTGCCGGCTTGCCATTGGCCGTCAGGGGCGACACCGAATACGCGACCGGGACCGGCGTGCCATTCTTGCGCCAGAAGGTGTCTTCACTCAATGGTCCGGCCATTTTTTCGGGCGGTACTGCCGTTGTCTGGTCCCTGGCCGGCCAAAAGCCTGAAGCATCGGCTGGGCGGTGATGGATGAGTTTAGACAGTGGCTGGCCAACCAGTTCACTGGCTTCATACCCCAGCAGGGCCGCGCCGGCGGCGTTCATGAAGGTGCAGCAACCGGCGGCGTTGATGCCGTAAATACCTTCCAGGGATGACGCCAGCAGCAGCGACAACAGCGCGCGGCTGTCATCCGGCGTGCTGCCCTCTGCCTGAATTTGACCGGCGGGCTGCTGCCGGACGGGCACGGTGCGGAAAAGCCGGCTGAAATCATCCAGCGGCTCGGAAACCATGTGGGTGGCGGACATCGCTTCGTCTGCAAGGAAATAGCTGCCATCCCGGCGCAAACCCCAGGAATGGTCTGTGGCCAAGCGGCTCATGCTGGCGATCAGAGAGGCGGGGCGCTGGGGCTGAGGGGCGATGTTAAGGGGCATTTTCGACTCCGGTTGGCGCGGTAGAAGCAAGGATTGCGGTGATTTTTACACCGCAGCAACACTAGCTTACAAACTTTGCCTGACAACTGGTGTCGCTGGTCAAAATATAGAAAAATAGTTCGGCTTTTTGTCAGAGCGCTGCAACGCCTGGCCCGGCAGTCAGGGCCGGATGCCGTCGGCGCTCAGCTGCAGCACCCGGTCAGCGCGTGCGGCGGCGGCTTGTGAATGCGTCACCAGCACCATGGACGCGCCATGTTCGCGGGTCTGGGCGATCAGCGCGTCCATGACTTTTGCCGCCGTGGTCGGGTCCAGGTTGCCGGTGGGCTCGTCGGCGAGCAGCAGGCCGGGCCGATGCACCAGCGCCCGCGCAATCGCCACCCGCTGCAACTGTCCGCCGCTCAGCTGCTGCGGCAGGCGCCGGCCCAGGCCGCCCAGGCCGACGGCTTCGAGCAGCGCCTCGACGCGCGTGTCGTCGGGCGCGCCGAGCAGCAGCAGCGGCAGTGCCACGTTTTGCGCCACGTCCAGGTGCGGCAGCACATGAAAGGCCTGAAACACAAACCCGACCTGTCGGCGGCGCAGCAGGGCGCGCTGGTCATCGTTCATCGTGCCCAGGTCAGCGCCGTTCAGCACGACCGTGCCTTCGTCCCAGCTGTCCAGCCCCGCCATGCAGTTGAGCAGCGTGGACTTGCCCACGCCCGACTCCCCGACGATGGCGACGAATTCGCCCGGCGCCACGTCGAGCGAGACGTTGCTGAAGACGGCGGCATCGCCATAGTGCTTGCCCAGCTGGCTGATTTTCAGGCGCATGAAAAGTTGTCCCTGTGTGCCTTGACGCGTTCCAGCACCTGTTGCATCGCCGTCGGGTCGTCGCAGGCCACCACCTCGCGCTGCGGCATGGAACGCAGCCAGGTGATCTGCCGCTTGGCCAGCTGGCGCGTGGCAAAAATGCCCTTGTCGCGCAAGGCGTTGAAGTCTTTTTCGGAAAAATTGTCGCCCAGCCCGTCGGCCTGCAGCGCATCCAGCGCTTCCCACGCCTGGCGGTAACCGACGCAGCGCATGGACGGCAAGTCAGGCGTCAAGTCGCCCCGGGCGCGCAAGGCCTTGACTTCATCGATGAAGCCGGCGGCCAGCATCGTGTCAAAGCGTTGGGCAATACGCTCGTGCAGCCAGGCACGATCTGCTGGTTCAAGAGAAATAAGGGTGTTTGCGCATACTGGACGTGCGCTGTCAGCTATATTTTTGCTAGCGTTTCGCTGGTGGAAAAACGACAGTGGCTGGCCGGTCAGCCGGAACACTTCCAGCGCCCGCGAAATGCGCTGCGAATCATGCGGTGCCAGGCGCGCGGCCGTGACCGGATCGACCCGCGCCAGTTGCTGGTGCAGCGCCGGCCAGCCTTGGGCGCTGGCTTCAAGCAGCAATGCCGCGCGCACCGCCGGGTCGGCCTTGGGCATGTCGTCGAGCCCGTCAAACAGCGCCTTGAAATACAGCATGGTGCCGCCCACCAATAGCGGCAGCTTGCCGCGCGCGCTGATGTCTTCGACCAGCCGCTGCGCGTCCTGCACGAATTCGGCCGCGCTGTAGGCTTGCAGCGGGTCGCGAATGTCGATCAGGTGGTGCGGCACGGCGGCCAGTTCGCGGGCAGCAGGCTTGGCGGTGCCGATGTCCATGCCCCGGTAAACCAGGGCTGAATCGACGCTGATGATCTCGACCGGGTACTGCCGGGCGATGGCCAGCGCGGCGGCGGTTTTGCCAGACGCCGTAGGGCCGGCCAGGCCAATGCAAAAAGTGTGGGGGTTTGGCGCGCTGCGCGCCAAGGCAAAAGAAACGGGCATGCGCTTGAGGCTACCAGAAACCCCTGCCAGCGCAGGCGCCCCGGTGTCCGGTTTGGAGCTTAGGATGCGGCCAAAAATAATTTCTCTGCGTCATAGACACGAAGGCGGATATCCAGACTCGGTTGAGCGTTTCAGCCGGTGTCGCTGGATTCCCGCCTTCGCGGGAATGCCGGACGGGACGTTATTGATTGCCAGATCCTCAAGGCCGCAACCACTGGGGAGACACCTGGGGCATAACCTGTGCGCCGGTGGGGCTGGCGTTAAACAGCGTGTCCAGCGCCACGCGCAACTGTGCCTGGCCCAGGGAATTGGTGTTGTAGTGCGAACCGCCCTCGACCAGCACGAAGGCCTTGGGTTGCTGCGCCGCTTCATACAGTTTGCGGCCCAGCGCCGGCTGGATCAGCTGGTCATCGGAGCCATGCACCACCAGCAGCGGCGCGCCCAGGCGGCTGACCTTGTCCACCGAGTCGAAGGGCTGGGTGATCAGCAGGCGCAGCGGCAGCCAGCCCCATTGCATGGTGCCGACCACATCGGCAATCGAGGTGAAGGTGCCCTCGACAATGGTGCCAGCCTCGTTGTCCACCCGCGCCGCCAGTTCGATGGCCACCGCGCCACCCAGCGAATGGCCGAAAATGTAGCGTGGCTGGCCCGGCTGCCGCTCGCCCAGCCAGTCCCAGGCAGCGCCGGCGTCTTCGGCGGCCATGTGTTCCGAGGGCAGGCCGGGCGAGCTTTTGCCGAAACCCCGGTAGTCGATCGCCAGCACCGAAAACCCCAGCTCCTGCATGCGGCGGATGCGCGGCGCCGAGCCCTCGACATTCCAGCGCGCACCGTGCAGGTACAGCATCAACGGCGCCTTGGCACCGCTCCAGGCCGCCGGTCCGGTGGCGGGCAGCCACAGTCCATGCAGCCTGACCGTCTGGCCGGTGGCGCGGGAGTCAAAGCCGATCCAGACCTCCTGCATGTCCTGAACCTGTTCGGCGCTGTTGCCCCAGCTGCGGTCGCTGGGCTGAAAAATCCAGCCACGCTGTTTTTCGTCGAGGGTTGCGCCGCCAGCCAGAACGACAAATGCCAGCAGCACGGAAAACAGGAATTGCCAATGTTTCATTGGCTGGACTGACCCGCTGGCAGGTAAATAGTTCGCGCCCAAGGGTTTTCACCCGCCATTCAGGAAGCCAGTCATGCGGGCGGTACATGCCCGGTTCAGCCTGTGCCGCCGGTGACATTGCCGTTGGCAGCACCTGCCTGCTTGAAGTGCAGGCCACGGCTGGCCAGCCCTGGCACGCATCGCTGCAAGGCGGTTGCCAGATTGACGCTGATCTACACTTTGGTCATGACAACCAGCCGTTTTCCCGTGCCATCCACCACGGCCCGCGCGTTGGGCCTTGCAGGCCTGCTGCCTTTTGTCGCCGGCGCAGCAGCGCTGGCCATGTTGCAGGCCCCAGGCCTGCAGGCCTGGGCGGGGACGGCACTGGTGGCCTATGGTGCGCTGATTGCCAGTTTTTTGGGCGGCATTCACTGGGGGCTGGCCATGGTGGGCCAGCAGACGGTCAGCCTGCGTCTGGGCTGGGGGGTGTTGCCCAGCCTGCTGGCCTGGATCGCCGTGCTGCTCCCGCCCAGCGCCGGCCTTGTGCTGTTGGCCGCATTGCTGGTGATCTGCTATGTGGTCGATCGCCGGCTTTATGCCAGCGCCGGACTGTCACGCTGGCTTGGCCTGCGTCTGCAACTGACCGCTGTGGCAACAGCAAGCTGCCTGGCCGGGGCTTGGGTGATGCGTCAGCATTGACCCGCTAACCATTCCAGTTTTTGCCATGCCGAAGTAGGACCCCTCAATGCCTGCGGCCTGGTGGAACAGCCCTCGCCTAGCGCCATGTCCGCTGCTGCGCAAGACAACGATGAAATTCGCTATCAATTGAGGAGCTGGTCCTGCAATGAATGATTAGGCTACAGCCTGATTTAATGCTCGATAAAGCCTGTTTTCGGCCTGCTGAAGGCGTTTGAAGGCTGAAAGCTGGCGACGCAGGTTCAAGATTTAACCTGGAAGTTAAATTTGGATGCTTTCGTTCACTGGGTTGCTGCCTCAGCGCCCCCGTAAAAACAATGCGTCCAGTTCCTTGGTGCTGACCTGGCGCCAGGTCGGCCGGCCGTGGTTGCACTGGTCGGAGCGCTCGGTCGCTTCCATCTGGCGCAGCAGGGCGTTCATTTCGTCGACCGTGAGCCGCCGGTTGGCGCGCACCGCGCCATGGCAGGCCATGGTCCCGAGCAACTCGTGGTGCGCCCGCTCGACCACGGTGCTGGCATCGTGTTGCGCCAGTTCGGCCAGCACGGATCTGGCCAATTCCACCGCATCACCGGCCGCCAGGCTGGTCGGCACCGCCCGCACCGCCAGCGTCTTGGGCGAAAACGGCGTGATTTCCAGGCCCAGCAGGGCCAGTGTGTCGATGCAGGCTTCAGCCGTCGCCACTTCGTGCGGCGTGGCGGCAAATGTCGCGGGAATCAGCAAGGGCTGGCTGGCGATGCGCGCGCTGTCAAACTGGCTTTTCAGCCGTTCGTAGACGATGCGCTCGTGGGCGGCATGCATGTCCACGATGACCAGGCCCTGGGCGTTTTCGGCCAGGATGTAGACGCCCTGCAACTGCGCCAAAGCGCGGCCCAGCGGCCAGTCGCCGTGGGGCAGGGTGTCCTCTGGCGGCAGACCGGACGGCTGGCTTTCCAGCGTGGCGGCCGTGGCGGTGGTTTGTGGCCGGTCAGGCGCAGCGGGTTTGAGCGTGCCGGGCGACACCGGCCACAGCGCTTCGAAGTCCGAAACGCGGTTTGTCTGGTCTGCTCCGAATTTGATAGCTGGTTGCGCCCACCCCTGCTGCGCAAAAGCCTTATTTGGCTTTACATTGAGGGTCAGCGACGGCTCAGGGGATGCTTCGCTGGACGTGGCGTTCGCGCTGGCCGCCCCGGCGCGCGGCGCGGCCAGCGCATCCTGCACGCCATGGCGCACCGCCTGGTGCACCTCGCGGCTGTCGCGAAAGCGCACCTCGATCTTGGTCGGGTGCACATTCACATCGACCCGCGCCGGATCGATCTCGACATACAGCGCATACACCGGCTGGCGGTGGCCGTGCAGCACGTCCTCGTAGGCGCTGCGGGCGGCATGCATGAGCACCTTGTCGCGCACGAAGCGGCCGTTGACATAGGCAAACTGCTGGTCCGCGCGCGAGCGGGCGGCGTCGGGAATGCCAGCCCGGCCCCAAATGCGCACCACTGGCTGGCCATCCAGCCGGGTGGCACTGCTCTGGTAGCTCACCGCCACCGACTGCGCCACGAAGTCGTCTCCCAGCACATCGGCCAGGCGCTGGGTGTGGGCTTCAAAACCGTCGGTGCCCTTTGGCCCCACGCAGGCGCGCCATTGCTCGACCAGTTTGCCTTCGTGCCAGATGGCAAAGCCCACATCGGGCCGCACCAAGGCATGGCGGCGCACGGCTTCGATGCAGTGCGCCAGTTCGGTGGCATCGGTTTTCAGGAACTTGCGCCGCGCGGGCGTGGCGTAGAACAGCTCGCGCACCTCGACGCTGGTGCCGCGCGCGCGCGGCGCCGGCTTCAACTCGCCAGTGCGGCCGTCCAGTTGCCAGGCGTGGTCGGTGTCCAGCGTGCGCGAGATCAGGCTCATGTCGGCAATCGAGTTGATCGCGGCCAGCGCCTCGCCCCGAAAGCCCATGGTGCCGACGGCTTCGAGGTCCTGCAGCGACGCAATCTTGCTGGTCGCATGGCGGCGCAGCGCCACCGGCAGTTCTTCTCTGGCAATGCCCAGGCCGTTGTCTTCGACCACGATCAGCCGCACGCCGCCGGCCGACAGGCGCACGGTGAGTTGCGTTGCGCCGGCGTCAAGCGCGTTGTCGAGCAGCTCGCGCACCACCGAAGCCGGGCGCTCCACCACCTCGCCCGCGGCGATCTGGCTGATCAGTTCATCGGGAAGGTCACGGATGGGGCGGCGCGTGGCCGTGTCTTGAGGCGTCATGAAGCGCTGATTTTAGGCTCGGCAGCCTTGCGGCCCGCCCCGGCTACAGGGGCATGGCCGCGCCGGCGACCGATGGCGCATGCCTCCCGGATGGTTCCAGCACCGCGCCCCAAACGGTGCAGGACCACTCGGCGTGATGTGACGCCTTTTCCGGGAGTCCTGGAAAAAAAGCTTCGGCAGACCTGTCAAAATCAGCGGCATGGAACTAGCCGCCTTTCTCATCGATTTCATCCTGCATGTCGACAAGCACCTCGAAACCTTCGTGGCCAGTTATGGCCTGTGGGTTTACGCGCTGCTTTTCTTGATCATTTTTGTCGAGACTGGCGTGGTGGTCATGCCGTTTTTGCCGGGCGATTCGCTGCTGTTCGTGGTGGGTGCAATGTGCGGCGTCGGCCTGATGAGCTATCCGCTGGCCGTGGGCCTGCTGTTTGTCGCGGCGGTGCTGGGCGACCAGTGCAATTATTCGATTGGCCGCTACATCGGGCCCAAGGTGTTCCAGTGGGAAGACTCGCGCTTTTTCAACAAGAGGGCGTTCAACCAGGCGCATGCGTTTTACGAGCGCTATGGCGGCGTGACCATCATCGCGGCGCGCTTTATGCCCTTTTTGCGCACCTTCGCGCCTTTCGTCGCCGGCATTTCGCACATGAGCCGCGGCAAGTTCTCGCTGTTCAACGTCGTCGGCGCGGCCTTGTGGGTCGGCGGCATCGTCACCGCCGGCTATGCCTTTGGCAACGTTCCCTTCGTCAAGACGCACCTGGACAAGATTATCTGGGCGATGATTCTGGTTCCTGGCCTGTTCGTGCTTTTTGGCGCCTGGCGGGCACGGCGCCAGGCTGGCAGCACACCGGTCCAGCCTTGACACCGGCGCGGCGTTGCAGCGGCCACGGCCTTACCGGGCGACAGACCATCCATCGCTTTGCATGCCGTGCCAGTGGTTTCGCTGGTGGACTGGCGGACTGGCTGTCAGCGGGGCAGGGCGTTCTGCCGGAGGACGCGAAGCCGCCCAATGCAGGCGAGCTGGCGGCCATCGTCTACACCTCGGGCACGACCGGCAAGCCCAAGGGCGTGATGCATGACGCATGCGAACGTGGTCTCCAACGTGCTCGCCATCCTGGCGCGCGTGGTGCCGACGGCAGACGATGTGTTTTTGTCCTTCCTGCCGCTGTCGCACACCTTCGAGCGCATGACCGGCTACTTGCCTGCCGCTGGCCACTGGCCGTTGCGTGGCCTATGCGCGGTCGGTGGCGCTGCTGGCAGAAGACCTCAAGACCGTGCGGCCGACGGTGTTGATCTCGGTGCCGCGCATCCATGAGCGCGTGGTCGGCAAATTGCAGGAATCGCTGGCCGTCCCGCCCCTGAAGTCGCGCCTGTTCCCGCCGCGCAGGCTGTCCATTAGCGAACAGGCCGACATGCAGGACGGGCGCATCCGCATCAGGGGCCGGATCAAGGAAATCATCGTGACATCGACCGGCGAAAAGGTGCCGCCGGGCGATCTGGAGCTGGCCATTGCGGTGGACCCGCTGTTCGCGCAGGTGCTGGTGGTCGGCGAAAACCGGCCCTTCATCGGCTGCGTGGCGGTGGTCAATCCGGTGGAGTGGCGCCGCCTGGCGGCCTCGCTGGAGCTGGATGCCGAAGCCGACGCCAGCCTGAATTTGCCGGCCGTCCGCCGGGTGGCGCTGACACGCGTGGCTGCCCAGGCGCGGAACTTTGCCCGTTGTGCCACGCCCCGGGCGATCTTCCTGACGCGCGCTGCCTGGACGGTAGAAAGCACCCTGATGACCCCCACCCTCAAGCTCAAGCGGAGCACCCTGATGGCACGCTTTGCTGTTGAAATCGAATCGATGTACCGTACCGAAGTGCGTCAGGCGAAGGTGAGCGCATAAACCTTCCTGACCTTCGAGGACTTGCGGGGCGGCTTGGGCAAAAAAAAAGACGATCCGCTGACATTGGTCAGGAATCGTCTTTTTTATTTCAACCGGTTCGGCTGAACGCTGTTGCCGCCGCTTCGCCCAAGCTTGGCGGGCGGCATGCAAGCCCAAAGGCTTATTTGCGCTTGCCAACCTCATTGCCGATCAGCGCGCCGGCAGCGGCACCGCCAACGGTTCCGAGGGTGCCGCCGAAGACTGCATTTCCAGCCACGCCGCCAAGCACTGCGCCCGCGCCGGTGCCGATTTGCGCATTGGTCGGGTTGGTTCCGCAGCCGGTCAGGGCAATCAGGGAAGCTGCAGCGGCTGACATCAAAATTTTCGTGATCATGGTTTTCACCTTTTCTGTTTGGATCCAGGCTGATTCACCAGGGATCGTCACGTTGTGACATCTCGGCGCAGCCTGTGAGCCACAGTCTAGAGCATGCATCCAAGCCGGACTGTAGGAAGAAACCGCCGGCCCTTGTCGTATGGACGGTTCCTGATCAGGTCAGCCGGTTTTACAGGGCGCGGTTGCGCGCCAGCGGCGGGTTCTTGGCAAAGTAGCGTGAAATGCCGCGCATCAGCGCATCGGCCAGCTGGATCTGGTAGCCGTCGCTGCGCAGCCGGGCTTCTTCAACCGGGTTGCTGATGAAGGCGGTCTCGACCAGCACGCTCGGAATATCAGGCGCCTTCAGCACGGCGAAGCTGGCCTGCTCGACCCGGGGCTTGTGCAGCTTGCCGACGTTGCCGATCTCGCCCAGCATGGCGCTGCCCAGCTTCATGCTGTCATTGATCTGCGCCGTGGTGCTCATGTCGAACAGGGCCCGCTGCACCTGCGCATCCTTGGCCTTGACATTGATGCCGCCGACCAGGTCAGCGGAGTTTTCCTTGTCGGCAATCCAGCGTGCCGCGCTGCTCGACGCGCCTTTTTCGCTCAGGGCAAAGACGCTGGCGCCCTGCGGCGTTTCGGTGAAAAAAGCGTCGGCATGCAGGCTGATGAACAGGTCGGCCTTCACGCTGCGTGCCTTTTGCACCCGGACATGCAAGGGCACGAAAAAATCGGCATCGCGCGTGAGGTAGGCGCGCATGTTGGGCTGCTGGTTGATGCGGTCGCGCAGGCGGTGCGCAATTTGCAGCACCACGTCTTTTTCACGCGTGCCGCCCGGACCGATGGCGCCGGGGTCCTCGCCGCCATGGCCCGGATCGAGGGCGACGATGACCAGGCGGTCGGTCTTGTTTTCAATCTCGGGCGCGGTATCGCCCCTGGAAAAGGGTGTGGTGTCGGCCTGCGGCCGTGCAGGCGGCAGCCTGATGGCCGGCGGTTCCACGGACGCGACCACCGGTGGCCTGGAGGTGGCCGGACGGCTGGCGTTGGCTGCAACGCTGGCTGACGGTGCAGCAGGCGCCGCCACGGAAGGCGCGGAAGCGGCCTTGCCCGCTTGCTGCGCCATCAAGGTGCCCAACGGGTCATTGGCCTGTGCGGCGGCATTGCCCGGCGGCGCCACGGGCGCAGCGGTTACGGGCGCGGTAGCTGCGGGCGCTACCGGCTTGACCGGGTCGGCCAGTCGTTCGGCAATCAGCGCTTCAAGCGGGTCCACCGGCTGCGCCGGATACAGGTCGAACACCAGCCGGTGCTGGTAGGCGGCCACCGGCGCCAGGCTGAAAACCTGCGGCAGCATCGGCTTTTTCAGGTCCATGACCAGCCGCACCACGCCGGGCGAGTTCTGGCCAACGCGAATGCCCGAGATGTTCGGGTCATCGGACTTGACCTTGGCAACAAGTTCGCGCAGCGCCGGGATCAGGTCGATGCCCTCGATGTCCACGGCCAGCCGGGGCGGCTCGGGAATGAAGAACTGGCGCGCCTTGATTGCGGTGTCGGACTCGATGGTCAGGCGGGTGTAGTCTTTCGACGGCCAGACGCGCACCGCCACGATCGAGGCACCCCGGGCGATGTGCTGGGTGCCCAGCAACAGCACGATGCCGCCCATCTGCAGCGCATGGCGACGACTCGGACCCCGGGAAGACTTTTTGTTGTTGTTCATGCCAGTAACTCCGCCCCCGTGGGGGTATGGGCCGTCAGGGTGATGCGCCGTGATTCGTCGGGCTGCATCTCGATGGCAATCACCAGGTCGGGCCGGGGTAGGTGATCCCCTGCCTTTTCCGGCCATTCGACCAGCTTGAGCCCGGGGCTGGCGAAAATGTCGCGGAACCCGGCTTCTTCCCACTCATGCGGATCATTGAAACGGTAAAAGTCAAAATGCCAGATTGCCCATTCCAGATTGTGGCCCGAGTCAAGGCTGGATGCCTTCAATGTGTAAGGTTCTACAACCGCATAGGTGGGGCTCTTGATGCGTCCCTGTACGCCCAGGGCGCCGAGCAGGTGGCGCACAAACGTCGTCTTGCCAGCACCCAGGTCGCCGTGCAGTTCGATCAGCGCCCGGCGAATCGCCGGCTTGGCGGCCAGCGCCCGCGCAAGGGATTGCGTGGCCGCCTCGTCTGGCCAGGTGATGTTTTTTACAATCAGCGCATGCCGACCTGCAATCAGTGGAACAGTCATCAATTCGTTTCTCAAATTCAAACCTGGGCGCGCGAGCTTGGATTTTCGCAAACCGGCATCGCGGATATTGACTTGTCGTCAGCCGAAGCCGGATTATCGGCCTGGCTGGCTGCCGGCTTTCATGGCAGCATGCTCTACATGGCGGCGCATGGCCTTAAAAGAGCACGTCCGGCCGAATTGGTTCCGGGCACAGTCAGCGTAATCACTGTTCGAATGGATTATTTGCCGGCCTCCACCCCGCGCCAGCCCGGCGAATGGCAGGCGATGGAACTCGGCCGCCTGCAGCGGCCGACCGAAGGCATCGTCTCGGTGTATGCCCGGGGACGCGACTACCACAAGGTGCTGCGCGCCCGGCTGCAAAAGCTTGCCGAACGCATCGGCGAGGAGATCGGCCCTTTTGGCCACCGCGCCTTCACCGACTCGGCGCCGGTGCTGGAGGCAGAACTGGCATCGCGCAGCGGCCAGGGCTGGCGCGGCAAGCACACGCTGCTGCTGAACCGCGAGGCGGGCTCGATGTTCTTCCTTGGCGAAATCTACGTTGACATTGACCTGCCGCCCAGCGCGCCGGTCACGCCGCATTGCGGCAGCTGCCAGGCGTGCATCGACATCTGCCCGACGCAGGCGATCATTGCGCCCGGCAAGCTCGATGCGCGGCGTTGCATTTCTTACCTG
Organism: Polaromonas sp. CG9_12; assembly: GCA_000751355.1. Classification (GTDB taxonomy): domain Bacteria; phylum Pseudomonadota; class Gammaproteobacteria; order Burkholderiales; family Burkholderiaceae_C; genus Polaromonas. The sequence goes on from CCJP01000005.1 coordinate 3,306,365, forward strand.
ACCATAGAACACGCCGGCCCGATTCCGTTGGAACTTCGCCACTTGATGGGCAACCGCATCTACGGCTGCGACGACTGCCAGCTGGCCTGCCCCTGGAACAAGTTCGCCCAACGCAGCAGCCTGCCTGATTTCGACGAACGCCAGGGCCTGAGCGGACAGCAACTGGCCACACTGTTCGGCTGGAGCGAAGACGCCTTCCTGCGCTTGACCGAAGGTAGCCCGATCCGCCGCATCGGCCATGAACGCTGGCTGCGCAACATCGCGCTGGCCATGGGCAATGCCTTGCGCGGCGGCGTGGCAAATCCGGCGGACGAGGCCGCCCTGCGCGCCAGCTTGCAGGGCCGCGCCGATCACCCGAGCGAGGTGGTTCGCGAGCAGGTGGCGTGGGCGCTGGACCCGTGAGGCTGCTGGAATGCAGAATATGATGTAAAGTGATTTTTGCGCACGGTGGATATACATTAGTAGCTATCAAATAAATAGCGTCTAGTGTGCCGCGACCGCCGGCTTTACGGCAGCAGGCCCAGCGCGAACGGCAGGCTCACCACGCCCAGCAGCGTGGACAGCGTGACGAGGCCGGCGACGTAGCTGCCGTTGTAACCCATGCGCGCGGCCAGTACATACGCGCTCGACGCCGTCGGCAGGCCGGAAAACGCCAGCAGGATGCTGCTTTGCACGGCATCGAGGCCAAAGGCCCGGGCGAGTCCCAGCGCCGCCAGAGGCATCAGGAAATGCCTGATCGACAGCACGGCCGCCGACAGGGTCTTGGCCTGTGACAGGTGGCCCAACTGCATGCCGGCGCCGGCCGTCATCAGGCCGAGGACGATGGCCGAGGCGCCAAGGCGCGACAGCGTCGGCACCGACCAGGCGGGCAGGCTGAACCCCAGCAGGTTGGCCGCCAGGCCCGCTGCCGTGGCCAGGATCAGCGGATTGCGCGCCAGTTCACGCAAAAAGCCGTTCCCCGCATGCCGTGCCATTGGCCACACCGCCGCCATATTGAGCAGTGGCACGCACACGCCGATCAGCACGGCGATGAGTTGCAGCCCCTGGCTGCCCGCCAGCCGCTCAGCCAGCGCCAAGCCGATGAAGGAGTTGAAGCGAAAAGCCACCTGGGCGCTGGCGGCATGCTCGCGACGGTCGATGTGACGGCGCAAGCCAGGCAGGAAAGGCAGGCTGTAGGCCAGGGCGATGCCCGCAAGCCCCAACGCCACGCCGGCGCCGATCAGGTTGGATGTCGCGGCCAGGTCGAGCGGGCTTTTGACGATGGACTGGAACAGCAGTACTGGAAACAAAAAATAATAGACCAGGTTTTCCACCGGACCCCATACCGTGCGATTGAGCGCTGTGTGGCGGCACAGCAGGTAGCCGCACAAAATGAGCGAAAAGTCGGGCAAAAGCAGCTGGGCGTAAATCACCGGGCGAAGAATAACCGCAATCGTCGGGGTTAGCCCTTATGCGTTTTCCACAGGTAGGCCCGCCCATGGCAGCGTTTACGATGCAAGGTTGTCTTCTTACAAGGAATTGATCATGAAACGTCGCTACCTGCTGGCTTTTTCCGCATTGGCCCTGGGCGCTGCCTCTGGCGCCGTGCTGGCCCAAGGCTATCCGAACAAGGTCATCAAGCTGCAGATTCCGTTCGCGCCGGGCGGCACGACCGACATCATTGGCCGTGTCATGGCCGATCCGCTGGGCAAGGCGCTGGGCCAGGTGGTGATTGTGGAAAACAAGGCTGGCGGCGGCGGCGTGATTGGCGCGACCGAAACCGCGCGCGCACTGCCCGACGGCTATTCGCTGGGCATTGCCACGGTGTCCACCACCGCTGCCAATCCCGCCATCAATCCAAAAATCCCCTACAACCCGCTGACGGACTTCACGCCGATCATCAACATTGCCGCCACGCCCAACATCATTGCGGTGCATCCGAGCTTTCCGGCGCGCAACTACAAGGAGTTTGTCGCCGAGCTGAAGAAAAACCCCGGCAAGTACTCGTTTTCATCGTCGGGCACCGGGGGCATTGCGCACCTGCAGATGGAACTGTACAAGAGCCTGAGCGGCACTTTCATCACGCACATTCCCTACCGCGGTTCCGGCCCGGCCTTGAACGACACCGTGGCCGGCCAGGTCTTGATCATTTTCGACAATCTGCCGTCCACTTTGCCCTTTGTCCAGCAAAAAAGGCTGATTCCGATTGTTGTCGCGGCGCCTGCGCGTCTTGCGGCCTTGCCCGATGTGCCGACCTTCAGGGAAGTCGGGCTGGAGCCGGTCAACCGCATGGCGTATTACGGCATCGTCGGCCCGAAAGATCTGCCGAAGGAGGTGGTCGACAAGGTCAGCGCCGGCGTGAAAAAGGCACTCGAAGACCCGGCCGTTCGCAAGCGCATCGAGGACACCGGCTCGCAGATCGTGGCCAACACGCCCGAGCAGTTCGCCGCCCAGATCAAGGCCGAGTTCGACGTGTATAAAAAAGTCGTCGAAACCTCCAAACTCAAGCTGGAATAAGCCACTTTCTCACTGCCTTGCCCGCCCGTCCGGTTCATGCCGGTTTCGGCAGGTGGACTTGCCACCCTTTTCACGAGCGCCACACCATGCACCCGCAAAGCCAGTCAGCCATCGACGCGTTCATCGACGCCCTGTGGCTGGAGGACGGCCTGTCGCGCAACACGCTGGCGGCCTACCGGCGTGACCTGTCGCTGTATGCCGCCTGGCTCAATGCCAGGGAACAGCACCACTGCAAGCTCGACGATTCGGATGAAGGCGCCATCAAGGCTTACTTTGCGTTTCGCCATGCAGTGACCAAGGCCACCTCGGCGAACCGCTGCCTGACGGTGCTCAAGCGCTACTTTCGCTGGGCGCTGCGCGAAAACCTGGTGACCGCCGACCCCACGCTCAAGCTGGCGTCGGCCAAGCAGGCCCTGCGCGTTCCCAAGGTGATGTCTGAGCCGCAGGTCGAGGCCCTGCTGTCGTCGCCCGACGACGACCTGCCGCTCGGGCTGCGCGACCGTGCCATGCTGGAAACCATGTATGCCAGCGGCCTGCGCGTCAGTGAACTGGTCGGGCTCAAAACGTTTCACGTTGGCCTGAACGAGGGCGTGCTGCGTGTCTTGGGCAAGGGCAGCACCGAGCGGCTGGTGCCGTTTGGCCAAGTGGCGCGTGAATGGATCGTTCGCTACATCGCCGAGGCGCGGCCGGTCATCCTGGGCGGCCAGCAGACCGACGACCTGTTCGTCACCAGCCACGGCCACGGCATGAGCCGGGTGATGTTCTGGAAACTGGTGAAAAAGTATGCGCTGCTGGCCGGCATCCATTCACCGCTGTCGCCGCACACGCTGCGCCATGCCTTCGCCACGCACCTGCTGAACCACGGCGCCGACCTGCGCGCGGTGCAGATGCTGCTCGGCCATGCCGACATTTCCACCACCACGATCTACACCCATGTGGCGCGCGAGCGCCTGAAGGCAATCCATGCGGAGCATCATCCGCGCGGCTGATGCTGCACATTTCAAACGACAACTGCGTTGCTTCGCCTGGCGCTGCTTGTCGCACTGTTTGCAGCTTCGCGCCTTGTGGTCGCTTTTAATGCGAAATGGAATGACGGGTCCGGCGCCGCTATCAATGCCGCATGCAGGCGCTGTCAGCCATACATGAATTCGCGGTTGAAGGGGTAGGGCGACTTCGCCCCCCGGATGGCTTCGTCCTGAAAGGCCGCTGCCGGCCGCGTCGCCAGCACCTGGTGCAGCGCAATCCAGCCCTGCTCGAAGCTCATGGCGCTGCCCGCCAGGTACAGCCGGTAGGCGCGCAGTATCTTTTCAGCACGTTCGGGCGGGCTGCCCGCTGCCAGCGCCTGGCGCGCTTCGTCCAGGTGCGCTTCCAGCGCATCCGACCAGTCCCACAGCGTGCGGCCGTAGTGGGGCCGCAGGTTCTCGGTGTCGACCATTTCCAGTCCGGAATTCGCCAGGTGGCCGAGCACGGCGCTGACATGCAGCAACTCGCCACCCGGGAAAATGTATTTTTCAATGAAGTCGCCCATGCCGGCACCTATTTGCCGGTGCTGCAGGTCGCCTGCGGTGATGCCATGGTTCATGACCAGCCCGCCCGGCGCCAGCAAACGCATGATCTTGCCGAAGTAGGCGTCCATGTTGGCCTGGCCGACATGCTCGAACATGCCGACCGACGATATCTTGTCGAACGGCTGCGCTTCCGGCAGGTCGCGGTAGTCGCGCAGTTCAACGCGCACCCGGCGCGCCAGGCCCTTGTCGGCGATCAACTGCCGCACATGCCGGTACTGGTTTTCCGACAGCGTGATGCCGGTCGCATCGACGCCGTGATGCTCGGCGGCCCACAGCAGCAGGGCGCCCCAGCCGGCCCCGATGTCCAGGAAACGCTCGCCTGGCTTGAGCATCAGCTTGCGGCATATATGCTCGAGCTTGGCTTCCTGCGCCCGTGCCAGGGTCATGCCGTTGTCACGGTAATAGGCGCAGGAATAGACACGGCGCGGGTCCAGCCAGAGCCCATAGAAAGCATCTGAAACATCGTAATGGAACTGTATCTGCGCCGAGTCCCTGGCACGCGTGTGGGTCGATGTAGAGCGTGCACGGGTCATCAGGCGGGACCACCAGCCGGTGTTGCTTTCCAGCGGGCTTTTGGGCAGGAGCTTGAGCATGACGCCCATCACATCGCGCATGGCGCCCTCGAACTGCAGCTTGCCCTCGACATACTCTTCGGCCAGTTCGCCGATCTGCCCCGCCTTGAGGCGGGCAATGCTCGACCACCGGGACAGCGACAGCCTGACCGGCGCGTCTGCTGCCCCCAGTTGCTGGCCCTGCGGCAAACGCACTGCCATTTCTTCGGGCATTCCGGCAAGGGCCGCAAGGGAAGACAAAGGACCGGATGCCAGGGACTGGGACATGAGCGACTCCTTGGGGTTCCAAAAAGTCTAGCGCGTCACCGTGCGGGCTGCCATCACCTGAAATGCACGGTCGCCAGCCGGGGCGCTGTTTGCGCACGCGGAAGGCCGCTGCTGAGCCAGTGCCTCAGTCGGTGAGCAGGTCCCGCATTTCCTGCGCAAAGCACAGCGACGAATTTTTCCACCGGGCAACGTCGGCACGAAGCTGCTGTATCTGGTTTTCGAGCAGCTGGATGCGTTGCTGCTCGGCGTTCAGCCGGTTGAGCGTGGCCGGCCGGTTGAACATGTCCACCTTCAGGGGGCTGGCAATGCAACGGAGCATGGGCCCGCTGACTTCATCGGGTTCAAAAAACTTGATTTTTGCCTTTTGAATCAGTTGCATCATCATCATTGCGAATCTCCTGTTTTCAGTCGCCCGGTGTTTCCTGCCAGTGGTTTTAAATGTATCGCCGTCCAGTCCAGCTGTGCAAAAAGGTGGTTGGGCCGTTTGGACTATGGCAGGGCACCCTCAGGCGCTGGCGTTCAACGCGTCCATTTCGGCATCGCTGAAGCCTGCCTGGCGCCTGGCGGGCAGATTCAGCGGCCCTTTCAGGCGCGGCGCGCCGTATTGCGCCGCCAGCAGCGCATAGGTGGCCAGCGGTTCCAGGCCGCGCTGGGCGCACAGGGTGCGGTACCAGTGGTTGCCGATGGCGACATGCCCAATTTCATCGCGCAGGATGATGTCCAGGATGTCCACGGCGCGCAGCGCCTGCGGCGTGCCGACCTTGCGCAGCTTGGCCTGCATCGGCGGCGTGGCATCCAGCCCGCGCGCTTCCAGCGTGCGCGGCACCAGCGCCATGCGCGCCAGCACATCGCCCTCGGTTTTCTGCGTCATGTCCCACAGGCCGGTGTGCGCCGCGAAGTCGCCGTAGTCGTAGCCCAGGGTTTGCAGGTGGCCGCGCAACAGGCTGAAGTGTTCGGCTTCCTCGGCCGCCACCCCGAGCCAGTCGATGTAATAGGCGCGCGGCATCCCGGCAAAGCGCCAGACGGCATCGAGCGCCAGGTTGATCGCGTTGAATTCGATGTGCGTCACCGCATGCAGCAGGGCAGCCAGTCCGTCCGGGGTGAACGGCGAGCGACGGGGCATGTTCAGGTGCAACTGCAATTCGGGCCGCAGCGGACAACCGGGCACACCGGCAGGTGCGCTGAGGGGTTGATCGGTTGCTATTAAAAGCGTAGCTGCTTGCGCTTGCAGCGCTTGCGTCAGCAGCACTTTTTGATGTGGATCAGGCTCCAGGAGCGCTTGCAGGGCAAGCTGGCGCACTTCGGGCGCGGGTGGCGTGGCGGTCATGCCGGGATTGTCGTTGATGGGGGTTGATGCGGGTAGAAGGCCAGAACCCCGGCCTGAACATGCCGCTTGGCGCTTGCCTACAATCAAAAGCCGTTTTCAACCCCCACTGACCCACTATTGATTAGGAACCCCATGGCCATTTACCAGCTGGACGATCTGCAACCTTCCATCCACGCCTCGGCCTGGGTGGCCGACAGCGCGCAGGTCATGGGCAATGTGACGCTGGCCGAGGGCAGCAGCGTCTGGTTTGGCGTGGTGGCCCGGGGCGACACCGCCAGCATCAGGGTAGGCAAGGGCTCCAACATCCAGGACAACAGCGTGCTGCATGCCGACGAAGGCCTGCCGCTGGTGATCGGCGAGTACGTCACCGTCGGCCACCAGGTCATGCTGCATGGCTGCACGATTGGCGACGGCTCGCTCATCGGCATCCAGGCGGTGGTGCTCAATGGCGCGAAAATCGGCAAAAACTGCCTGGTCGGCGCCGGCTCGCTGGTCACCGAGGGCAAGGAGTTCCCCGATGGCTGCATGATCCTGGGCAGCCCGGCCAAGGCGGTCAGGCAACTCTCGCCCGAACAGATCGAGGGTTTAAAAATGAGCGCGCAGCACTATATGGACAATTCCCGGCGTTACAAAGCCGGACTCAAGAAACTGGCCTGAACGGCCTCCAGAACGACATTGAGAGCGACATCCAGAACATGAACCATTTAAAAACGCGGTCGTCCCCGAAACCGCACAGATCAGCAGGAGCTGCGGAACCGGCTTTGCTAAGCCGCAGGCGAACCGAAGTACGCAAAGCGACAAGCATGGAAGCGGTAGCGTTCCGGGCCAGCCAGGGCCGCGGAACCGGCTTTGCCGGGCCGCAGGCGCAGCGGCCCCCTCGGGGGGCAGCGCAGTACGCGAAGCGACAAGCGTGGGGGCTCCATGTCTGAACTGCATAAATTCATCTTCGACGGCTTGCCGGTGCGCGGCATGATTGTGCGCCTGACCGACGCGTGGCAGGAAATCCTCAAGCGCCGCGAGGCCGCCGGCGGCTACCCGGCCGAAGTCATGCAACTGCTGGGCGAAATGACGGCAGCCGGCGCCCTGATGCAAAGCAGCATCAGCTTCAACGGCGCGCTGATCCTGCAGATTTTCGGCGACGGCCCAGTCAAGCTGGCCGTGGCTGAAGTGCAGCCCGACCTGAGCCTGCGCGCCACCGCCACCGTGACCGGCGACGTGCCCGAGGGCGGTTCACTGAGTCAGCTGGTCAACGTGAAGAACGAAGGGCGTTGCGCCATCACGCTCGACCCGACGACCAAGTTTCCGGGCCAGCAGCCTTATCAGGGCGTGGTGCCGCTGTTTGGCGACCAGCATGAAAAGATCGAAAAGCTCAGCGAGGTGCTGGAGCACTACATGCTCCAAAGCGAGCAGCTCGACACGCGTTTGATCCTGGCCGCCGATGGCAACGTGGCCGCTGGCCTGCTGATCCAGCGCCTGCCGGTACAGGGCGAGGGCAACCTTGAAGGCCAGAGAGACTGCCAAGCCAATGAAGACCAGATTGGCGTGAACGAAGACTACCAGCGCATCGCGCTGCTGGCCGGAACGCTCAAGCGCGAGGAACTCTTGACCCTGGATGTCGACACGATCTTGCGCCGCCTGTTCTGGGAAGAGCCCGTCACGCGATTCGAGCCGCTCACGCCGAGCTTTGCCTGCAGTTGCTCGCGCGAACGCGTGGGCAACATGCTGCGCGGCTTGGGAACGGAAGAGGTCGAAAGCATCATCGCCGAGCGTGGCCAGGTCGATGTGGCCTGTGAATTCTGCGGTGCGCAGTATGAATTCGATCCGGTCGATGCGGCGCAGCTTTTCACCAACCCGCTCCAGCAACCGCCGCCGACGTCAACGGTTCAATAAGTGGCGCGCCTGCTCGCTGGGCGTTGAAGCCGCGCTGTCGCGGCTGGCCAACAAGGCCGTCAGCAACAGGTGCTCGCACTGCGGGTCGCTGCACTTGTCACACATCCAGATCCATGACTGGTTTTTCTGGCGTTCCGGGCGGGTGGCTTGCCTGGGCCGGCTGGCCGAAGGCCGCAGGCTTTCCACTGCCTGCAGTGCGTGGGCAAGCCGCTCGCCGGACGTGCCATAGAGCACCCGGTAGGCAACACCAGCCCGCGCCAGCGCGGCGCGAATCAAGTGGTCTTTTGCTTCGGGGTCGGTCGCAGCGTGCAGGTCCGTCACAGCCTTGTACGGCGCTTCAAGCCCTGCCAGCAACACCAGGTCAAAGCCGGGCAAGCCTGTGGGCAGGGCGTCGGCCCCGGCCGCCGTGACCAGCATGGTTTGGCGGTCCAGGGCTTGTGTCGCCTGTTTCAGGGCTGCGGCGAGTTCGGACAACTGGACCGGGCAGTCGCCCAGCAGCGCAATGGTCAGCATGGTGATCGATGCGGGTGGAGCCGGCCCTGAACGGGCGCGTTGCCCGCAAGCCACGGAGCAGGCCGCTTAAGCTTATTCGGTTAGCTGGACGAACATTTCATTGGGCTTGACCATACCGAGTTCGCTGCGCGCCTTCTCCTCGACCATTTCCAGACCTTCCTGCAGATCCTTGATCTCGGTGGCCAGCTGGTCGTTGCCCGCCTGCAGCAGCTTGTTGTTCGCCAGCTGCTCCTCCAGGCGCTGCTGCATCTCGCGCACGTTGGGGATGCTGCCGCGGCCCAGCCAGAGCTGGGCCTGGAACAGCCCGAGCAGCACGACCAGAACGGCAGGAACCAATAAGTGCTTGCCCATGGGCTGGCGGATGCCTTAGCGCAGGTTGTAGAAAGCGGCGCGGCCAGGGTAGCTGGCGACTTCGCCCAGGTCTTCCTCGATGCGCAGCAACTGGTTGTACTTGGCCATGCGGTCCGAGCGCGACAGCGAGCCGGTCTTGATCTGTCCGGCGTTGGTGCCCACGGCGATGTCGGCAATCGTCGAGTCCTCGGTTTCGCCCGAGCGGTGCGAGATCACGGCGGTGTAGCCGGCGCGCTTGGCCATTTCGATGGCGGCAAAGGTTTCGGTCAGCGTGCCGATCTGGTTGATCTTGATGAGGATCGAGTTGGCGATGCCCTTGTCGATGCCTTCCTTCAATATCTTGGTGTTGGTGACGAACAGGTCGTCGCCGACGATCTGCACATTTTTGCCGAGGCGGTCGGTCAAAATTTTCCAGCCGTCCCAGTCGCCTTCGGCCATGCCGTCCTCGATGCTGATGATCGGGTACTTGTCGACCCAGGTCGCCAGCATGTCGGTCCATTCCTGTGCCGAGAGGCTCAGGCCTTCGCCGGACAACTCGTACTTGCCGTCCTTGTAGAACTCGGAGGCAGCGCAGTCCAGGCCCAGGGCAATTTGCTCGCCGGCGACAAAACCGGCCTTGTCGATGGCTTGCAGGATCATCTGGATCGCCGCTTCATGACTGGGGACGTTGGGCGCAAAGCCGCCTTCGTCGCCGACGGCGGTGCTGATGCCCTGGTCGTGCAGGATTTTCTTCAGGGCGTGGAACACTTCGGCGCCATAGCGCAGCGCTTCGCGAAAGCTTGGCGCGCCCAGCGGAATGATCATGAATTCCTGGATGTCCAGGTTATTGTTGGCATGCTCGCCGCCATTGATGACGTTCATCATGGGAACGGGCATTTGCACCGCCGCCATGCCGCCAAAGTAGCGGTACAGCGGCAGGCCGGCTTCCTCGGCGGCGGCACGGGCCACGGCCATGGAAACGGCCAGCATGGCGTTGGCGCCCAGGCGCGACTTGTTGTCGGTGCCGTCGAGCTCGATCAGCGTGCGGTCCAGGAAAGCCTGCTCGCTGGCATCCAGGCCGAGCACGGCTTCAGAGATTTCGTTGTTGATATGGCCCACGGCCTTGAGCACACCCTTGCCAAGGTAACGCGACTTGTCGCCGTCGCGCAACTCGATGGCTTCGCGCGAGCCGGTGGAGGCGCCTGACGGCACGGCAGCCCGGCCCATCACGCCGGACTCCAGCAGCACGTCGCATTCGACGGTGGGGTTGCCACGGCTGTCGAGAACCTCGCGGCCGACGATATCAACAATTGCGCTCATTTTTTTCCTTGGGAAGTAGAAAGAAGAAGGTTTTTCAGACGGGCTTTCGTGTGCCAGGACAGAAAGGCATTCGGGCCTGCGACCTGTGCACAAGGTTGCCCAGCTCAATCCCGGACCCGCAGGGCTTCATGCCGCTGCCACCACTTTGAGGGGTTTGGCCGCGTCCGCCGTCTGTGCCAGGCTGGCCGCATCGCGGTGAGCCAAGGTGGCGGCAATGTAGGCATTGAACAGTGGATGGCCGTTCCACGGCGTCGAATTGAATTCGGGGTGAAACTGCACGCCGATGAACCAGGGATGCACCGCCTGCGGCAACTCGACGATTTCGGTCAGGTTCTCGCGCTGCGTGAGCGCTGAAATCACCAGGCCTGACTTGCGCAGCGCATCCAGGTAGTTGACGTTGGCTTCGTAACGGTGGCGATGGCGTTCGGTCACCACGTCGCCGTAGATCTGGTGCGCCAGGCTGTTCGGCGCGACGTCTGAGCTTTGCGCGCCCAGGCGCATCGTGCCGCCGAGGTCGGACTTGGCATGGCGCGTCTTGATGGTGCCGTCGGCGTCTTTCCATTCGGTGATCAGGGCAATCACCGGATGTTTTGTGGCGGGATCAAACTCGGTACTGTTGGCGTCTTTCAGCCCGGCGACATGGCGTGCGAACTCGATGGTCGCCACCTGCATGCCCAGGCAGATGCCGAGGTAGGGAATCTTGTTCTCGCGGGCAAAGCGGGCCGCGCAGATCTTGCCTTCGACGCCGCGGATGCCAAAACCGCCGGGCACCAGGATACCGTCGAACGCTGCCAGGCACGACACGGTGTCGGGTGTCAGGGTTTCGGAATCGAAGTAGGTGATGCGCACCTTGGCATGGTTTTTCATGCCGGCGTGGCGCAGTGCTTCGTTGAGCGACTTGTAGCTGTCGCTCAGTTCCACGTACTTGCCGACCATGGCAATGCTGACCTCGGACTGAGGGTGCTCGGTTTCATACACCAGGTCGTCCCAGCGCTTGAGGTTGGCCGGCGGCGTGTTCAGGCGCAGCTTGTCGCAGATCAGGCCGTCCAGACCCTGCTCGTGCAGCATGCGCGGCACCTTGTAGATCGTGTCCACGTCCCACATCGAGATCACGCCCCATTCGGGCACGTTGGAGAACAGCGAGATTTTCTCGCGCTCCTCGTTGGGAATCCGGCGGTCGGCGCGGCACAGCAGCACGTCGGCCTGGATGCCGATCTCGCGCAGTTGCTTGGCGGTGTGCTGCGTCGGCTTGGTCTTGAGTTCTCCGGCAGCGGCAATCCACGGCACGTAGCTCAGGTGCACAAAGGCGGTGTTGTTCGGCCCCATGCGCAGGCTCATCTGGCGAACCGCCTCCAAGAAGGGCAGGGACTCGATGTCGCCCACCGTGCCGCCAATTTCGACAATCGCCACATCCACCGCGTCCGGCTTGTCGTAGCGCGCGCCGCGCTTGATGAAGTCCTGGATCTCGTTGGTGATGTGCGGAATCACCTGAACCGTCTTGCCAAGATAGTCACCGCGGCGTTCCTTTTCAAGCACGCTCTGGTAAATCTGGCCGGTGGTGAAATTGTTGGCCTTGCGCATCCGCGTTTCGACGAAACGCTCGTAGTGGCCCAGGTCCAGGTCGGTTTCGGCGCCGTCCTCGGTCACGAACACCTCGCCGTGCTGGAAAGGAGACATGGTGCCCGGGTCTACGTTGATGTAGGGGTCGAGCTTGATGAGGGTGACCTTGAGGCCGCGCGATTCAAGGATCGCAGCCAGGGAGGCTGAGGCGATTCCCTTGCCCAGGGAAGACACCACACCGCCGGTGACGAAGACAAATTTGGTCATGCCATGTACGAACCTGCAAGTTCGCTGAGGTGGTAAACGGAGATTATAGGGGTTGGCTGTCGGGCGCAGACGGCTGCATTCTTCAAGAAATTGTCTGTCGCTGGCTCGGAACTTCACGTCAGGTTCTGGATGTGCCAGAAGCGCGGAATAAAAAAATTCATGACAAAAAAAGCTGTTTGCGCATACTGCGCATGCAGCGCAAGCTATCAAAAGAATAGTAATCAGCCGTCCCGGGCTGCAGACGCTGCAGCGCCGTGCCCAATACGCTCCGTACTCTGCCCAACTCTCGCCCGATGCCACCAGACGGCGGTTTTGGCGGTTGATGCGATGCTTCGCGGTCTGCCGGCCCGCCGTGCTTAGCTGATACATTGCCAGCCATGACAAATCAAGTAAACGTGTGTGGCGCCGACGCGCCCGAGCTGGCGGGCAAACATATCGTGCTCGGTCTGTCGGGCGGCATTGCCTGCTACAAGTCGGCCGAGTTGTGCCGGCTGCTGGTCAAGGCCGGTGCCACGGTCCAGGTGGTGATGACCGAGGCCGCCGCCCAGTTCATCACGCCGGTCACGATGCAGGCGCTCAGCGGCCGGCCGGTGTATTCGAGCCAGTGGGACGGCCGCGAGCCGAATGGCATGGCGCACATCAACCTGTCACGCGAAGCCGATGCGATCCTTGTCGCGCCGTGCAGCGCCGACTTCATCGCCCGGCTGGTGCAGGGAAGGGCCGACGAACTACTCAGCCTGCTGTGCCTGGCGCGACCCGTCGACCGGGTTCCGCTGCTGGTGGCGCCGGCCATGAACCGCGAGATGTATGCGCATCCCGCCACGCAGCGCAACCTGGCGCAACTGACGCAGGACGGCGCCACGGTGCTGGGCGTCGGCACCGGCTTTCAGGCTTGCGGCGAAACCGGCGACGGCCGCATGCTGGAGCCTGGCGAACTGCTGGAAGACCTGATGGCCTTTTTCACGCCCAAGGTCCTGAACGGCCAGCGTGTGCTGGTGACCGCCGGACCGACCTACGAAGCGATCGACCCAGTGCGCGGCATCACCAACCGGTCCAGCGGCAAGATGGGTTTTGCCATTGCCCGCGCGGCACGCGAAGCCGGTGCCGAGGTCACGCTGGTGGCCGGTCCGGTCAGCCTGGCCACGCCGCGCGGCGTCACGCGAATCGACGTGAAATCTGCGTCAAACATGCTCTCAGCAGTTGCTGAAAGGGCGCAGTCAGCCAGTATTTTCATAGCAACGGCAGCTGTGGCTGACTGGCGGCCGGCCGACCCGTCGCTGCAAAAAATCAAGAAGGACGGTTCCGGCCAGGCGCCACAGCTGGCTTTCACTGAAAACGCCGACATCCTGGCAAGCGTGGCCCGCTCACCGGCTGCGCTGGCGGGCCGGCTGTTTTGCGTCGGCTTTGCGGCGGAAAGCCATGACCTGCTGGAAAACGCGCAGGCCAAGCGCTTGCGCAAGCAGGTGCCTCTGTTGGTCGGAAACATCGGCCCCGACACCTTCGGCCAGGACGACAATGCCCTGCTGCTGATTGACGCGCACGGCAGCCTTGAATTGCCCCGGGCGTCCAAGCGGTCGCTGGCGCTGCGGCTGGTCGGTGAGATTGCCCGCCGGGTACAAGCCCATGCACCCGCCGGGCAGAACACTGCGCCCGCGTGATGCAGCCTTCGAATACCCCGCCTGATGGTGACTTTGTGCGTTATCTGGAACGCCTGACGGCCGCCCAGGCGGTGGCAAGGGATACGCCTGCGCCAGGCGCGACGATGGCGATTCAGGGCTTGCCGTCGGTGGCGGCGGGGCTGAAATCCATGGCGCGCATTCCTTTTTTTCGGCACGTCAAATGGGTCGCCGGCCTGTGGGTGGCCACGCAAATCCTGGCCCGTTTCGTGCCCGGCGCCGGGTTCTTGTTCATACCCATGCTCGCGGGGTATGTCGCCTGGCACATCTACTGCTTGAGATCGCAGCCACCGGGCGCTTTCGGCAAAAAAATGGTCGCGCTGGCCAGGCGCGCAGCCGAAGAAGCCCGAAAAGTATCCTCAACCCTTCCCAAAAACAAGCCATGAACATCGACCTCAAGATCCTCGACCCGCGCCTTCAGGACAACCTGCCCGGCTATGCCACGCCCGGCAGCGCCGGACTCGACCTGCGCGCCTGCCTGGACGCGCCCCTGACGCTGGGCGCCAACGCCTGGCAGCTGATTCCGACCGGCATGGCCATCTACCTGCACAACCCAGGCTATGCCGCGATCATCCTGCCGCGTTCCGGGCTGGGCCACAAGCACGGCATCGTGCTGGGCAACCTGGTCGGGCTGATCGACAGCGACTACCAGGGCCAGCTCATGGTCAGCGCCTGGAACCGAAGCGACGTGCCCTTCACCATTGAGCCGATGGAGCGGATTGCCCAGCTGGTCATCGTTCCGGTGGTGCAGGCGCAATTCAGGGTGGTGAATGAATTCGTTGCCACCGAACGGGGCGAGAACGGCTACGGCTCTACAGGAAAAGTCTGAGCCATCATTGCGCCCGGCCCATGGCATGCGTGAGGTCTGTCCTACCCTCATTGATTCATTCCTCCCACGCACGCTAAGCTTCGGACCTGACCTAGAAACACTTGGTCTGCCATTCAAATCAAGGCTTCGGATTACCTTCACGCTTGGCTGAATTAGAAAATAAAAGCCGAAGCAGGACAGAATTTCAATGACTTTATCCAGGAGAGTTTCATGCGCCGTATTTCCCGCTTTGTTTCAGTGACTGCTTCAGTGCTTGTGCTGGCCGGTCTGGCTGCCTGTGGCTCCGTGCCCATGGATAACCAGGGCCAGATGTCGTCGTATCCGTCGCCAGCGTACCCGGGCCAGGGTCCGTACCCCAGCCAGTATCCGAATCAGTACCCCACGCAATCCCAGTACCCCGCCCAAAACCAGCAAGGCAATTACGCGGAATACGGTCGTGTCAACAACATCGAGGTATTCCAGGGCCAACCGCAAGCGCAGGGTCCCGGCCTTGGCGCGGTTCTGGGCGGTGTCGCTGGCGCGGTGGTTGGCCGCCAGATCGGTGGCGGCACCGGCCGTGACTTTGCAACAATAGCCGGCGCCGTCGGCGGCGCCGTGGCCGGCAATGCGATCCAGAACAACAATCGCAACGCCAACGTCAGCCAGACCTACCGCGTCACCGTCCAGCTGGACAACGGCGGGGCGCGCGCCTACGACGTGCCGGCCACCGGCGAGTTGCGCATCGGTGACCGCGTCAGGATCCAGAACAACCAGCTGTTTCGCTACTGATTCGCTGGCGCCCTGACGCAAAAGCGGCGCCGCAGTTTCATCTGTCGCGCCGCTTTTTCATGGGCCAGTAACTGTGGCTGTCTTCAGTGCAGTGTGTCGTTGCCGGTTGCCGTGGACTCCAGCTTGAAGAAACCGGTGCCTAGAGAACCCTGGCCGATTTCTGACTCGGTGGCTTCGCGCACCGATTCGACCTTCAGCGCCAGCCGGATGGCAATGCCGCCCAGCGGGTGGTTGCCGTCCAGCACCACATGCTCGGGATAGATGTCCGTCACGGTATAGATGTGCTCGGGCGGAATTTTCGCGGTAGCGCCTGCCGGCATGGCCGCACCGTCAAACGTCATGCCTTCTTCGAGTTCGGCTGGAAAAATGCTGCGCGGCTCAAGAAACACCCGGTTTTCATCGTAGTCGCCAAAGGCGTTTTCAGGCTCCAGGTGAAGCTCCAGCGTGTCGCCGGCGGCGTGGCCAAGCAGTGCTTCCTCGATGCTGGCCAGCAGGTCCTTGCCGCCGAGCAGGAAATCGACCGGCTCGTCCAGTTCGTCCAGCACATCGCCCAAAGTGTCTTTCAGCGTCCATGTCAGGGCAACGACGCATTGCGGGGTGATTTTCATCCGACAATTGTCCCATGGATGTCAATCAGCCCCTCTCCCTTCTCGCCGGTCTTACCCCCGCCCAGTTCATGCGCCGCCACTGGCAGAAAAAGCCGTTGCTGGTGCGCCAGGCGATTTCCGGCTACCAGCCTTTTCTCAGCCGCACGGCCCTGACCAAGCTGGCTTCCCGGGAAGAGGTCGAGTCGCGCCTGATCGTCCAGCAGGACACTGGCTGGACGCTGAAAAAAGGGCCGCTTGCTCCCCGGAGTCTGCCGCCGCTGGGCCAGCAAGGCTGGACCTTGCTGGTTCAGGGCGTGGATTTGCACGAGCCTGCTGGTCACGCGCTGCTGCAGCAATTCCGTTTCGTTCCCGATGTGCGCATGGATGACCTGATGATCTCGTTTGCCACGCCGGGCGGCGGTGTGGGGCCGCATTTTGACAGCTATGACGTGTTTTTATTCCAGGCCAGCGGCCGCCGGCGCTGGAAAATCGGCAAGCAGAAAGACTTTTCACTGCAGCCGGGCGTGCCGCTGAAAATCCTGCAGAACTTTGAAGCCGACGAGGAATTCGTGCTGGAGGCCGGCGACATGCTTTATCTGCCGCCGCGCTATGCCCACGACGGCATTGCCGAGGCCAGCATCGGGCCAGATGGCAAGCACGCTGACTGCATGACGTATTCCATTGGTTTTCGCTGCCCTGTGCAGGGCGAACTGACCGCCGACCTACTGCACCGGCTGGCTGAAATGGGTGAAGATGCCGCCCAATTGTGTGGCGAAGAAAACCAGGGCGCGCGCGCCGTTCCCAAGCGCATGTACCGCGACCCCGCGCAAACCGCCACCGAAACGCCGGCCGCCATTCCCATCGGCCTGGCGGACTTTGCCCGGCAGGCGGTGCTTGACGCCCTGAACGACTCGCTGGCATTGACTTGCGCGCTGGGTGAATCCATGTCCGAGCCCAAGCCGGGCATCTGGTTTGACGAAGCCGAACAGGCTTGGGACGGCGAAGCTGCCAAGGCCGGCCAGACAGGCATTGCGCTCGATGCGCGCACCCGCATGCTGTATGACAGCGACCACCTCTTCATCAATGGCGAAAGCTACCGGGCCAAAGGTGCCGATGCTGCCTTGATGCAGCGCCTGGCCAACCAGCGCCACCTGGCCGCGAGTGATTTGCGCAAGGCCAGTAAAAGCGCGATTGCCCTGCTGGGCGACTGGCATGAAGCAGGCTGGCTCATGCAACACGAGGACACGCTGGCAGGCCAGGGCTAAAGGTTCGCACTTCGCCCGAATTCAAGGTTCAAGCAACATGACATCCGGACAGGCAGGCGCTACGCATTCGATGCTGCCCGATGGCCGTTTCGGCGGTCGCAGTGAATTCGCCGAACTGGTTCGCCAAGCCTTGGCTGCAGCCGCGGCGCAGGGCTGGCGCGAAATGATCTGGTGCGATCCGGACTTCGGCGACTGGCCACTGGGCGAGCGCGCCGTGGCGCAGTCGCTCAACGACTGGGCGGGAAGCGGCCGCAAGCTCACCCTGCTGGCCGGGCATTACGATGCCGTTCTCCGTCAGCATGCGCGCTTCGTCAACTGGCGGCGGACCTGGGCGCAGGTTATCGAGTGCCGCAAGAGCGGTGCGGCTTCGGCAGGCAGCCTGCCCAGCGCGTTCTGGAGTCCGGTGTGGGTGTTTGAACGGCTGGACAGCCCGCGCTGCACAGGCGTTGCCGGTGCGGACCTTGCCCGCCGCAGCGCTTTGAAGGAGCGCCTCAATGAGCACCTTTTGACCAGTTCAGCGGGTTTTCCAGCAACCGTTTTGGGCTTGTAAGTGTGGTTTTACGGTTGCGGGCTGGCCCCCCACAGCTTATTTTGAGTGGTTAAGGGTTTTCATGCTTGTGCTTGGCAGCATATAATTTAGGGCTGCGTAGAAAGAGCTCGAGTCCTTTCCTCACAGGTCAGGACATTACTCGAATTTGTCGTTTGAGCTTGGGTTTTGACAATTTCCGGAAATTGTTTTCTTAAATATCATCAAGGATCGTAAAAATGAACAAGTCCCTCGTACTGGCCGCTATCGTTGCCGCTGTTGCCCTGGCCGCCTGCGGTAAAAAAGAAGAAGTCGTTGCGCCTGCACCTGCGCCTTCCGTCGTTGTCGTTCCTGTAGAGGCTCCTTCTGCTGCGGCCGCGGTCGCAGCCGCTACCGGCGCCGCTTCCGCCGCCGCCGACTCCGCCAATACCGCTGTAAGCGCCGCTATGGATGCAGCTTCTGCTGCTGGCAGCGCTGCCTCTTCTGCTGCATCCGCTGCGAAGTAAGACTTCCTGATTCCCTAAAAAGCCGCCCCCGGGCGGCTTTTTTCATGGCCGCATCAAAGCTGCAGCCATGGCGTCCCGATGGAGGGCCCGGCCACCACGATGTCGCCGGGCTGGCAGCCCAGGGCGTTGGAAAGCACCTCTTGGACCAAGTCAGGCCGGTTGTTTTTGGCGCTCAGGTGCGCCGCCACCACGTGCTTCAATCCGCCGTGGTTCACGGCATTCGCAATGGCGGCCGCCGCCATATTCGACAAATGGCCGTAGTCGCCGCCCACCCGTCGCTTCAAAAAAGGCGGATACACCGACTGCTCCAAAAGGTCGGTATCGTGGTTGGATTCCAGCAGCAGGGCATGGCAGGCCTGCAGATGGGCCATTACATGCGGCGTTGCATGGCCCAGGTCGGTCAGAATTCCCAGCTTGGACGAGCCATCGGTGCAACTGAGTTGCAGCGGCTCCCGGGCATCGTGCGGAACGGTGAACGGCATGAGCTGCAGGCCGCCCATGTCAATGGCCTTGGCGTCTCGCGCAATATGCAGCAAGCCATCAAAGTCAGGCGAGCCGATCGCCGAATGCGTCCCCTGGCTCATCCAGACCGGAATCCGGTAGCGCAGCGCCAGCATATGCGCACAGCCAATGTGGTCGCCATGCTCATGGGTGATGAACACCGCGTCAATATCTTCAGCTTGCAGCCCGGCCTGACCCAGGCGAACCGCGAGTTGCCGGATGCCCAGGCCGCAGTCCACCAGCAGGCGAAAGGGTAGCAGGCCACCGGCTTCCACCAGAGTGGCGTTGCCACCGCTGCCGCTGCCCAGACTCCTGAAACGCATCAGATCAACGCTTGCTGGTACGCCGCCGTGGCGGTGCTTACTTCAGGTCGTCTGCAATCACCTGGACAATGCGCTGGGCATTGGCAGACGACTCGGGCGTTCCCTGGAAATTCAAGACTGAAACCGTGGTTTTTTCGCCTTCGCTCTTGACCGAAATGCGGTATTTCAACGGCATGACGGCTGCAGCCGAGCCGCTGAAAATTTTGCTGAAAAAGCCCTGTTCGCCCTTGTTGGCGGTCGGCTCGACATAGCGTACGAAGTAGGTGCCCTGGCTGCGGTCGCGGTCTTCGACGGTAAAGCCGGTGCGGTCCAGCGCCAGGCCGACCCGTCGCCAGGCCCGCTCGAAGCCTTCGTCGATCTGCACCACGGGCAGGTTGTTGACCATGGCAATACGCGATGTCTGCGCCGTGGCGCCGGCGGCAATCAGCGCCTTGGACTGCTCCTGCGTCACGCCCAGCTTGACCATCAGGCGGCGCAAGAACTCCGCTTCGAGTTCGGGATCGCTTGCGCGCGGCTGCCAGATCGTGCCGTCTCCCCCAGCCGAACTGCCGCCGCTCTTGGCGCCCGTGACAATTTCTTCCATGCCGCGGTGGCTGATGTAGATTTCGGTTCCGCCGTCGGGGCGGCGCTCCAGGCGGGTGCGGAACTTGTCGCGCTCGCCGGTCGAGTACAGGCTGTCGAAGACCTTGCCCAACGCATTGCGGATGAAGTCCTGGGGAAGCTTGGCGCGGTTTTCGGCATAGTCGGTTTCCATGATGCCGAGGTTTTCCTGGTCCTGTGCCAGCAGGAATCCGCTTTCCAGCCAGAAATCGCGCACCGGCGTCCAGAGCTTGTCGGCCGGACGGTTGACCACCAGCCAGCGCTGGTTGCCGGCGCGTTCGATGCGCACATCGCCGACCGCAGCGGCCGCTGTGGTGACGGTCTGCGCCGGCTGGGCAATCTGGTAGCTGCTGGCGCTGACGGCCGTGCCCGGCACCACGTAGCGGGTGTCGCGGCTGAGCTGCGTCAGGTCGGGTGGCACATCAAGCGAAGGGCCTTTGGCGCCGCTCGACTTGTAATCGACCCGCTCGCCATCCATGGTGTCCCGGATCGTGGAGCAGCCTGCCAGCAGGCTGGCGGCCAGCAGTGCTGAAAGAGCGGCCGCGCTGCGGGCGTTGCGCAGGGCTTGGCGCTGGGGGGATCTCGGCAATGTCTTCACGTGGGGTTCCCTTAATAATCAGATCAGGCCGCAAGCGCGCAAGGCGCTTTCGACGGCAGCTTCGTTGCTGGTTTCAAGCGGAGTCATGGGCAGCCGCAGCGTGTTGCCGCACAGGCCCATGCGGGCCATGGCCCATTTGACCGGTATCGGATTGGCTTCGACGAACAGGTTGCGGTGCAGCGGCAGGAGTCTGAACTGCAGTTCCATGGCCAGCCTGACGTTGCCGGCCACGGCGGCCATGCACAGCGCGTGCATGAGCCGGGGCGCGACATTGGCCGTCACGCTGATGTTGCCCTGGCCACCGCAGAGCATCAGCGCCACGGCCGTCGGGTCGTCGCCCGAGTACACGGCAAAGCCCTTGGGCACTTCCTTGATCAGCCACTGGGCGCGCTCGATGTTGCCGGTGGCTTCCTTGATGCCGACAATGCCGGGCACTTCGGCCAGGCGCACCACGGTGGCATGCGCCATGTCGGCCACGCTGCGGCCGGGCACGTTGTAGAGCACCAGCGGCAGGTCGCCCACGGCTTCGGCAATCGCCTTGAAGTGCAGGTACTGGCCCTGCTGCGTCGGCTTGTTGTAATAGGGAACCACCTGCAACTGGCAGTCGGCACCGACCTGTTTGGCGAACTTTGCCAGCTCGATGGCCTCGGCAGTTGAATTCGCACCGCAACCGGCCATGATCGGCACCCGCTTGGCGGCCTGCTCGACAGAAACGCGGATGATCTCGCAATGCTCCTCGACGTTCACCGTGGGCGACTCCCCGGTGGTGCCGACCACACCGATGCAGTCGGTGCCCTCGGCAATGTGCCAGTCAACGAGTTTTCGCAGCGTAGGGTAGTCCACGCTGCCGTCTTCATGCAAGGGGGTTGCCAGAGCAACAATGCTGCCAGTAATGGGGTTCATGTCGTGCTTGTAACGTCGTGGCTGGTGTGATGAAGCGGCTTCAAGGCGCTGAAGGCCGGCCCAAAAAGCCAAATGCGCATTCTACCCAGAGCTCAGCAAAGTGGGTACCTGGGCGGGCTGGACGCTGTCGCGGGCAGCACCCCGCCTGAATGCGTTGCATCCATCGCTTTCCGGACAGCGGCGATGCGCTGGACAAAACGCGGATTTTCCCCGTTGGGCCCTTCGAGAAAGCCCTCTTCAAAGGCGACGATGCGCAATGTGCGGCAGGTCTCCAGCAGTTCGCCGGGACGCAGCAGAAAATCAAGCCTTGAGGGTTTTCCAACCGTTTCGTTGCCCTGCGCAAAGGTTTCGTAAATCAGCACGCCCCCGGGCGCGAGACTGGCCAGCAGGGTGGGCATCAGCGGTCGCCACAGGTAGTTGGCGACCACCACCGCATCGAATTGGCGGCCCGCGAACGGCCAGGGGCCGTTTTCAATGTCGGCCACCACGGCTTCGCAGGCCGGCGCCGGAATGGCGATGGACTCAATTGCTGCCTGCGCCCGGTCCACCAGCACGACCGGATGATTTTGCTGATGAAACCAGCGCGCATGGCGGCCATGGCCACAGGCCACGTCGAGCACCACACCGCCCGGCGTGACCAGATGCGACCAGCGCTGCACCCAGGGGGAAGGTGCTGTTGCGTCTGCATGAAGGGCGTCAGAAGCCGGTTGGTTTACTATCATTTTTGTAGCTGCCAAGGCAATACCTGCATGCGCAAGAGGCCTGAAAGGCTTGAAATTTTGAAAAGAAGACCTAAAAACACGACCACATCTGGTCGGCCAGTGAGATCAGGAACTCGGGCCGCGTATACAGCGAAAACACGCCCAGTGAGACCACGATGGCCAGGCTCCAGAGCACGGCTTTGCGCAGCATCTCAAGCGCCCTGTACCAGGCCGCCCGGGCTGACCCGGTGAATCGGCGTTTCCCGGACCGGCAGGTTGATCAGCGCCGCCAGCACGCCCAGCACGATGGCGATGTACCAGACGATGTCGTAGCTGCCGGTGCGGTCATACAGGAAGCCGCCCAGCCACACGCCCATGAAGGAGCCGATCTGGTGGCTGAAGAAGATAAAGCCGCTGAGCATCGACATGTGCTGGATGCCGAAGATCTGCGCCACCACCGCGTTGGTCGGCGGAATCGTCGAGAGCCACAGCAGGCCCATCAGGCTGGAAAAGATATAGACGCTGGCCGGGCTCAGCGGCGCGGCGATGAACACGCTGATCACGATGGCGCGCGAGAAATAGATCGTCGCCAGGATCTTGCGCTTGGCCATCCGCTGGCCGAGCACGCCCGCCGCGTAGGTCCCAAACACGTTGAACAGGCCGATCAATGCCAGCGCGTAGCCGGCCACCTGCGGCGACAGCCCCTTGTCCTTGAGGTAGCTGGGCATGTGGACGCCGATGAAAACGACCTGGAAGCCGCAGACAAAGTAACCCGCCATCAGCATCTGAAAGCTCGGGTACTTCAGCGCCTCGCGCAGCGCCTGGCCGATGCTCTGGTCGCGCCTGGCGGGCACGCCGCCGTCAAACCCGTTTTCGCGCAGGCCCAGTGCCACTGGCACGATCAGCAGCACGGCGCCGCCCAGCACCAGCAGGGCGGTCTGCCAGCCGAGCGTGCTGATGAGGAAACCCTCGGTGGGCACCATCAGGAACTGGCCAAACGATCCTGCCGCCGCCGCCACGCCCATGGCCCACGAGCGCTTGTCCGCCGAGATGTTGCGGCCGATCACGCCGTAAATCACCGCATAGGTGGTGCCCGCCTGGGCCGCGCCGATCAGCACGCCGGCCGTCAGCGTGAACAGCAGGCCCGTCGGCGACAGCGCCATGCCCACCAGTCCCAGGGCATAGAGCACAGCGCCACCGGCAATCACCCGGAACGCGCCGAAGCGGTCGGCCACCATGCCGGCAAAAATGCCAAAGATACCCCACGACAGGTTCTGCACCGCAATCGCAAAGGCAAAGGTTTCGCGCGTCCAGCCCTGCGCCTGGGTGATGGGCTGCAGCCACAGGCCAAAGCCATGCCGGATGCCCATCGACAGCGTGACAATGGCCGCGCCGCAGGCCAGAACCTGGAACATCGACAGTTTTTGGGGGGACGAAAGCGCGCTTGAAGTCATGGGCAGACTTTAACGAAAATGTTCTCCAGCGGCAGTCGTCTGCGCAAAAGTTGACTCGGCCAACCCCACGGGGGGAAATGAGCGGGCTTGAGGGCTGTATGTTTGTACAGTTGACTTGGTCGCCCCGGTCTACAATTCAGGCAACACTTGAACTGCCATGGCCGACAAAAACATCATTGCTCCTCCCGCTTATTCCGAAAGTTCGATCCGCGTCTTGAAGGGCCTGGAGCCCGTCAAGCAGCGCCCGGGCATGTACACCCGAACCGACAATCCGCTGCACATCATCCAGGAGGTGCTCGACAACTCGGCCGACGAGGCACTGGCCGGGCACGGCAAGAAGATCAAGGTCACACTGCACGCCGACGGCTCGGTGACCATCGAGGACGACGGGCGCGGCATTCCCTTTGGCCTGCACCCGGAAGAGCAGGCGCCGGTGGTCGAGCTGG
The DNA here is from genome assembly GCA_000751355.1 of Polaromonas sp. CG9_12. Taxonomy (GTDB): domain Bacteria; phylum Pseudomonadota; class Gammaproteobacteria; order Burkholderiales; family Burkholderiaceae_C; genus Polaromonas. The sequence continues at coordinate 3,330,158 of CCJP01000005.1, forward strand.
TGTTCACCCGGCTGCATGCCGGCGGCAAATTCGACAAGGGAAAGGGCGGCGCCTACAGTTTTTCGGGGGGTCTGCACGGCGTCGGCGTCAGCGTGACGAATGCGCTGTCCACCCGGCTTGAAGTCACGTCCTACCGCGAAGGCAAGGTCGCCAGCCTGGCTTTTTCCGGTGGCGACGTGATCGAGCCGCTGGTGCTGCGCAAGACCGAAAGCGGCGACCGTAAATCCGGCACCACGGTGCGCGCCTGGCCGGATGCCAAATATTTTGAATCACCAGCGCTGCCGATGGCTGAGTTGACGCACCTGCTGCGCAGCAAGGCGGTGTTGATGCCCGGCGTGACCGTCACGCTGACGAACGAGAAAACGAAGGACGTGCAGACCTGGGTCTTCAAGGGCGGCTTGCGCGACTACCTGATGCAGACCCTCACCGCCGATCCGCTGATCCCGATGTTCGAGAGCGAAGGCTTTGCCGACAGTGCGCATGAAACCTTTGCCGAAGGTGAGGGCGCCAGCTGGTGCGTCGCTTTCACCGAAGACGGTGCGCCGGTGCGCGAAAGCTATGTCAACCTGATCCCGACCAGCGCCGGCGGCACGCATGAAAGCGGGCTGCGTGACGGCCTGTTCACGGCGGTCAAGAGCTTCATCGAACTGCATTCGCTGCTGCCCAAAGGCGTCAAGCTGCTGCCCGAGGACGTGTTTGCCCGCGCCAGCTACGTGCTCAGCGCCAAGGTGCTCGATCCGCAGTTCCAGGGCCAGATCAAGGAGCGGCTCAATTCGCGTGATGCGGTGCGGCTGGTGTCCAGTTTCGTGCGCCCGTCGCTGGAGTTGTGGCTGAACCAGCATGTCGACTATGGCAAGAAGCTGGCCGAACTCGCCATCAAGGCCGCGCAGACCCGCCAGAAAGCGGGGCAGAAGGTTGAAAAACGCAAGGGTTCGGGCGTGGCCGTGCTGCCCGGCAAGCTGACCGACTGCGAAAGCCGCGACCTGGCGAACAACGAGGTGTTTCTGGTCGAGGGCGATTCGGCCGGCGGCAGCGCCAAGATGGGCCGCAACAAGGAAAGCCAGGCGGTGCTGCCGCTGCGCGGCAAGGTGCTCAACACCTGGGAAGTGGACCGTGACCGGTTGTTTGCCAACACCGAAATCCACGACATCGCGGTGGCCATCGGCGTGGACCCGCACGGTCCGAACGACACGCCGGACCTGAGTGGCCTGCGCTACGGCAAGGTCTGCATCCTGTCCGACGCCGACGTGGACGGCTCGCACATCCAGGTGCTGCTGCTGACGCTGTTTTTCCGGCACTTTCCAAAATTGATCGAAACTGGCCATGTGTACGTGGCACGTCCGCCGTTGTACCGGGTTGATGCGCCGGCGCGCGGCAAGAAGCCGGCATCCAAGGTCTACGCCCTTGATGAAGGCGAACTGACCGCCATCCTGGACAAGCTGCGCAAGGATGGCGTGCGTGAAAACGCCTGGAGCATCAGCCGTTTCAAGGGGTTGGGCGAGATGAGCGCAGAGCAACTCTGGGACACCACGCTCAACCCCGACACCCGGCGCCTGCTGCCGGTCCAGCTGGGTAACCAGGATTTCTTGCAGACCGAGAGCCTCATCACTAAACTGATGGGCAAGGGAGAGGCCGCAGCGCGCCGCGAGTTGATGGAATTGCATGGCGATGCTGTGGAGATTGATATTTGATGACCATTGACCCATTACCCGTCGCGACAAGCGCCAAGGATCGACAGCCCCGCAAATCGCTGTGCGGGCGTGCCGGTCTTCTGGCAACGTTGATGTTGCTGGCCTTGCAGGCCGCGCCGGCACGGGCTGACATCTGGGGCTATGTGGACGAGGACCGGATCCCACACTTTGCTTCCAGCCGCCTTGACGACCGCTACGAGCTTTTTCTGCGCGACAACATCGAACCCTACCGCCTGATGGACGTGCCCCGCAAGGCGCAGGACAGGGGCCTGGACGAGGCTGCTGCACCGGCCGTGGCCGACGTGGCGGGTATTGGCGTGCTCTCGCCCCGCATGGTGGCTTTTTTTGACCGCTCGCCAGGCTACAAGGCGGCCAGCCCCCTGCTGCGCGAAGCCTCCAGCAGGCATGGCATCGACTACTCGCTGCTCAAGGCGCTGATCGCCACCGAGTCGGGCTTCAACACCTTTGCGGTGTCGCCCAAGGGCGCCGTGGGCCTGATGCAGCTGATACCGCCGACCGCCGAGCGCTACGGCGTCACGGCAGGCAAGGACGGATCAATTGAAAAAAAGCTCACCGACCCGAAAACCAACATCCGGGCGGGTGCGCGCTACCTGGCCTACCTGATCCACATGTTTCCGGGCCGGCTGGAACTGGCGCTGGCCGCCTACAACGCTGGCGAAGGCGCGGTGCAGCGGGCCGGCAACCGGATTCCCAACTACCCCGAAACCCAGAACTACGTGAAGACCGTCATGCAGCTTTACAGTGGGCTGACGCCTCCCGGGTTCAAGGCACCGACTGGCCGGGTACATGTGGAGCTCAAGGGCACAAGCATCGGGCGCGCCAGCATGCCCACGCAGGGCAACCTGGCTTCTCCACTGAATCGGACTGAGTTTCCCCGCGAGTAGCCGCTTGCGTTTGCGCGCTGAAACTGGTTTGCGCCGCAAGCTCGAAGGGCTGGGACGTTTTCCCGATTTCGGGCATTAACCCACCACAATCAGCGTTACGTTACTTTTGTTGCATAACGTGGTGAGCTGGAAATCCCGGCTTTGCCCTCCATTCCCATTCATATCCTTCTATTTCCAGCCCATATCGCCCGGTGGTTTTTCGCCTTGTCCTTTACTGCGTTGCCTGTGGCTTCGCATCTCATCCCGGATGGGTCTGGAAACCGGACCAGGCATCCGCCTTGTCTTTTTCAATGCCTGACCACTTACTGACTGATTAAAAAAACCATGGATCTTTTCACGCCAGATGCTGAACTGCCGATGCCTGCAACGCCTGATGAAGACTCGCTGGCGGCGTATGCCCAGCGTGCCTACCTTGAATACGCGTTGAGCGTCGTCAAGGGCCGGGCGCTGCCCGATGTCTGCGACGGCCAGAAACCCGTGCAGCGGCGTATTCTCTACAGCATGGCCCGCATGGGCTTGGCCTTTGGCGGCCCGAATGGCGCGACCGGCGCCCGGCCCGTCAAATGCGCCCGCGTGGTCGGCGACGTGCTCGGCCGCTTCCATCCACACGGCGACCAGGCGGCGTATGACGCGCTGGTGCGCATGGCGCAGGACTTCTCCCAGCGCTACCCGCTGATCGACGGGCAGGGTAACTTCGGCTCCCGGGACGGCGACGGCGCCGCCGCCATGCGCTACACCGAAGCCCGGCTGGCGCGCATCACCACGCTGCTGATGGACGAAATCGACGAAGGCACGGTCGATTTCATTGCCAACTACGACGGCTCGACCGAGGAGCCGCGCCAGTTGCCGGCGCGCCTGCCGTTCACGCTGCTCAACGGCGCCAGCGGCATTGCCGTCGGGCTGGCGACCGAAATCCCCAGCCACAACCTGCGCGAGGTGGCCGATGCCTGCGTCGCCCTGATCCGGGCGCCCAAGCTGAGCGATGAAGAGCTGTACCTGCTGATTGCCGGCCCCGACTACCCGGGCGGCGGCCAGATCATCTCCAGCGGCGCCGAGATTGCCGCCGCCTACCGCACCGGACGCGGCTCGCTGAAAGTGCGCGCGCGCTGGAAAATCGAGGAATTGGCGCGCGGCCAGTGGCAGCTGGTGGTGCAGGAACTGCCACCCGGCGTGAGTACCCAGCGCGTGCTGGAGGAAATCGAGGACATCACCAACCCCAAGATCAAGCTGGGCAAAAAAGCGCTCAGCCTGGACCAGGTGCAGCTCAAGCAGTCGATGCTGGCGGTGCTCGACGTGGTGCGCGACGAATCGAGCAAGGACGCCGCCGTGCGCCTGGTGTTCGAGCCCAAGACCAGCCGCACGGCCCAGGCCGAACTCATCAACACGCTGCTGTCGCACACCAGCCTGGAGAGTTCATCGCCGATCAACATGACCATGATCGGCCTGGATGGCCGGCCGACGCAAAAGTCGCTGCGCCAGATGCTGAACGAATGGATTGCGTTTCGCCAGACGACGATTGAAAAACGCTCGCAGCACCGGCTCGACAAGGTGCTGGCGCGCATCCACATCCTCGAAGGGCGGCAGCTGGTGCTGCTCAACATCGACGAGGTGATCGCCATCATCCGCCAGTCAGACGAGCCGAAATCGGCGCTGATCGACAGGTTCAGCCTGAGTGAGCGTCAGGCCGAGGACATCCTGGAAATCCGCCTGCGCCAGCTGGCCCGGCTGGAGGCCATCAAGATCGAGCAGGAACTGAAAACCCTGCGCGACGAGCAGGGCAAGCTCGAAGACATCCTGGGCAACCCGACGGCACTGCGTCGGCTGATGATCAAGGAAATTGAAGCGGACGCCAAACAGTTCGCTGACCCGCGCCGCACCCTGATCCAGGCCGAGAAAAAATCTGTTCTGGAAGTCAAGGTGCTCGACGAACCGGTCACCGTCGTGGTCAGCAGCAAGGGCTGGGTGCGCGCACGCGGCGGCCACGGCCATGCGCCGACCAGCTTTGCCTTCAAGGCCGGCGACGCGTTGTATGGCACGTTTGAATGCCGCACGGTTGATACGCTGCTGGCCTTTGGCAGCAACGGCCGCCTCTATTCGGTGCCGGTGGCGCTGCTGCCCGGCGCGCGCGGCGACGGCCAGCCAGTCACGACGCTGATCGAACTGGAGTCGGGAACGCAGCTGCTGCACTACTTTGCCGGGCCCACCCCGGCCATGCTGCTGCTGTCGAGTTCGGGCGGCTACGGTTTCCTGGCGACGGTGGACAACATGGTGTCGCGCAACAAGAGCGGCAAGGCCTTCATCACGCTGGGCGAGGGCGAAACCATCTGCCAGCCGTCGCACGTCAAGGGCACGTCGGGCAGCCAGCCGGTGCCGCCCGCCACGCACGTGGCCTGTGCCTCGACCGGCCAGCGCATCCTGACCTTTGACATCGCCGAGATCAAGCAGATGGAAAAGGGCGGGCGCGGCCTGATGCTGATCGACCTGGAGGGCACGGACGCGCTGGCCGGCGCGGCCGCCTACACCCGCAGCGTGCGCATCGACGGCATCGGGCGCGGCGCCAAGGCGCGCGAGGAAACGCTGGAAATCCGCAGCCTGAACAACGCGCGCACCGTGCGCGCCCGAAAAGGAAAATCAGCCGACCTGGGCTTCAAGCCGACGGGAATTGTCCGGGTTGAGTGATGAAAATGGTTGTTTGCGCAATAGGGGCGGGCGCGAGCAGCTATATATTTAATAGCGATTCCGCCAGGCGCTGTTTTGTCGGGCTTTGGGCGGGTTCTTCTATGGTTGGAGGGATGAGCGCCTTCCCGGCGGGGGGTAACTTTCTTTTCTGGCAAAAAAGAAAGTCACCAAAGAAAGTTGCCTTGGGAACGGGAGCGGGTTAGAGCTGAGCGCTCTGTCGGGCCATCGCTTCGCTGGGCTCTGGGTTCCTTGATCGGTGGCTCGTGGCCAATGCCGGTGGCTGGCTGGTTCGACCGCTCGTTCGCCAACAGCTTCACGCTCTGCTTGATCGTTTCTTTTGTGTTCCAAGCACTGCTGGCAGTTTCTTGCCCTTTTTTTTCTCGGCCAAGGCAGGCCGGCGGCTGACAGGGGACAGTAAAAAGGGCAATCGTTTTTCCACACCCACCGACCCACCGGTTTGTACCCAGCAGGTGAGGGAGAGAAAAAAAAGGCGCAGCCGATAGCTGACAGCGACGCGCGCAGCGCGAGTAAACCAGATCAAGCAGAGCGTGAAGCTGTTGGCGAACGAGCGGTCGAACCAGCCAGCGACAGGCATGATCACCGGCTGTAGATCAAAGAATCCAGGGCCCAGCGAAGCGAAGGCCCGACAGAGCGTTCAGCTCTAACCCGCTCCCGTTGCCCAGGCAACTTTCTTTGGTTACTTTCTTTTTTGCCAGAAAAGAAAGTTACCCCCCGCCGGGAAGGCGCTCACCCCTCAATCCACAGAAGAACCCACCCAAAGCCCCAAAACAGAAAACGCAGCGATCAAACCGCAAACGTCAGCAGTTACAAATTTCCAATCAAAAAGCATGCTTTCGCAATATAGGCGAACATAACCCGCTATTTATTTGATAGCAGTATATGTGTCAGGTGCTCCAGCGCGGCCATCCATTGCTGCAAGACCGACGCAAGCCGTCAATGTCCGCCATGCACCAGCGCAAAAAGCCCTGGCAGCGGCAGCCAGCGGTTGTCTGCCAGGTGCCAGTACGTCTGACCGCAGGCGGTGTCGAAAAACGCCCGCCGCCGTTCCAGCCGGCCGGCACCGACGACATTTTTCAGCACCACATAGCGGATTTCGCCGGTCGGCCCGAGGATCACCGTCGAGCCGCCGTAGTAGGTGAAAGCCGGCCCTTCGGCCGAGGCGCGGACATGGCGTTCCTGGGTGATTTCGGCAACCAGGTCAAAGACAATTTGCCCGTTTGGTCCGGCGCGCCGCGCCGAACGGATTGATTCGACGCAGGGCAGGCCGACCGTGTCGCCGTCAAGGCGCGCGTCGCCATTGGCCACCAGCCCGAATTCCTCCGTGCGGCCAGCGTGCGTGACGTAGTGGCCGAGCATGCAGGCCTGCCGGTACAGCTCGTCGAGACCGGCCGCATTGGCCGGGTCGCCGCTGAAGCGCAGCGCCGCGAAATCGAGCCCCGGCACCGGCGGCAGTTCCAGCCGGGGCCGGTGCCAGAGCAGCGCGTCCTGCGACAGGTGGTTGGCGCTGCGCGGATAGATGTCGCGCCGCCAGAAGGCATCAATCAGCGCGCCCCGGTAGTCCCACGGGTCGTCGGGCACCAGGTCGTAGTCGGCGGTGATCAGGGCGCGCAGGTAGTCGCCGAAGGTCATGCCGACGGGCGGGCAGTAGTCGATGGCGCGGATGCAGATGCCCAGGAACTGGCTGGCCAGCTTGCTGGCGCGCTCGGCCAGGATGGTCTGCAGGTCGTGCGAGAGTTCTCCCGGCGGCAACACGCCGCTGCCGTTGGTGGCCAGGCGCACGAAGCGCTCGGTGCGGCGCTGGTAGACCTGCACGAAGGCGTCGAACACGGCGCTGACCAGCACCGTGCCCAACTGGTGCGCCTCCAGCCCGGGCTGGTAGCGGGTCGGGTTGCCGGCGTCTTTCTCGACTGCGCTGCGCAACGGGCCGTTCTGGCCGGTGGTGTGGCCAAATTCTCCGGCCAGTTCGGTCAGCAGATTGGCATGCTGCAAGGCGCCCTTGCAGCGCCGGATCGCGGTCAGCACCACCTCGGAGTAGCTGAAATGCTGGAAGATGGCGACCAGGTCGGCGAAGGCTTCATGAAACGCGACGACGTCCGTGTTGGTCGGCACGATGAAGTGCGCGCGCAGCCCGTCGAGCAGTGCATGCGTCACCTCGTGCACCACGATGTCGTGCGACAGGCAGGTGAAGACATAGCCGCCCGGCATGGTGCGCGTGGTCGGCTTGTCGCTGGCCGGGAAATAGCCAAAACGCAATTCGCCGGTGGTGATGCCGTTTTTATAGTAGGCGTTCTGCTCCTGGCCATGGTGCGGCCTGAGCACCAGCCGCGCCGGCGTTTTGCCGTCGCCAAAGCCCCAGCCCAGGTTGCGGCCCAGCGCCGTCTTGAAGGTCGAATAGACATTGCTGCAGACGGCATAGACCATCTGGTGGTGAAAGCGCGGGTCCGAAGGCGAGGGGTCGTAGCCGCTGGCCATCAGCACCTTGCGGTCTTCCAGGTCGGCCTCGCGGTAGCGCACGCCCCGCTGCCCGTCGTTCGGATCGACCTCGAACAGCTTGCCCACCGGACCCGGCTGCAGCGGCTCAAACGGGACGTTGAGGGTCGCGATCGAGCCTTCGAGCCGCGACACCGACGGATCCACCGTGTAGATGCGCAGCGGGCGGTAGAGCGGGTCGCCGTGCCGGCGTTCATACGGTACGACCGGCGGCTGCTGCACGCCGGTCCCGATGCGGTAGTCTTCGCCGTCGCCAGGATAGTGGCGCGCGATGTGAGGAGCGTCCCCGGGCCGGCCTTCTTCGCGGCTGGCGGCATCGGCGGCGACGGCCTCGGTGGTCGTTGCGGTTGCGGTTCCAGCCGCAGGCTCGGATGCCATCATCGCCTGCCCGGCGCGAGCGCTTTCACGGCCTGGGTCAGTTCATTCACGGCGTGGCGCAAGCTGGTGTCGCCGGGGGCTGCGGCCATGGCTGGCTCCCAGGTAGCAGGTGCGCGGTTGCCCGCAGCCAGTGACTGAAGGAGTGCGCCCTGGCGCGCGGCTTCGGCGCAGTCGAGCATCGGCGCCTGGCGCGGTGCGCTGCCGAACTCGGCCAGCACATGGTGCAGGAACTCCTCATTGCTGAGGCCCTTGATGCCTGCGGCCAGCACTTTGGTGGCGCGCCGCGTGAAGTCGCCATTGCCGCCGCTTTCCAGCGCGACCTGGTGGTCCAGGCAGGCCGAGAACTTCACATCGCGCATCCGTTGCGGCCCGCCGCTGCCAACGGCCCGCGTGGCGCTGCGCGACTGCCGGCGAAAACGCTGGTGCGCCTCGGCAATCTCCTGAGTCATCCTGACGAAGCGGGCCCTGGTGCCGGGCGGCACGGCCATTTCCCCCGGTGACAAACCGACGGCGAAACGGCTGTTGGTGCCGGAATGGCAGCAGTCCATGAAGCAGGTCATGTTCACGCCGTCGGGGATGCGGGCAAACAGCTCGGCAATGTCGTCGTCGATATACAGCGCGCCGCTGGCAAAGTCAACCGGGCACAGCGCCTCGTCAATCGCATCGTCCTCGTCGCCGTTCAAATCCGGCACCTGTGTGCCGTGGCCGGCGTACTGGAAGACGATCACGTCGCCGCAGCAGCATTCGCCGACCAGACGGTTCAGTTCGCGCTCCAGCGTGGCGCGGGTCGCGTCAAGGTTGACCAGCAGCCGGGTCTCGAAACCGAGCGCCCCCAGGGTGCGCGCCCAGTTGCGGGCATCGTTGACGCAGCCGGCGAGCTGGTGCTCCGGCGCCGGGTAGGCGTCGATGCCGACGCACAGCGCTACGCGCCGGCCGCCGCTGCTGCCAGTGCTGATGGCCGGTACCGGCAGGGGCGCCGCCGGGGAAAGCGGATAAGGCGGCATCGCTGCGGCGCCTGGCATCGACGCGGGCAGGCTGACCGGCGGCATCGCGTATGGGATGCCTGGGGTCGCGGGCAGTGCGCTGAAACCGAATTCGGCGGGCCAGTCGACCTCTTCAATCCAGGGCCGCGGTGCGCTGCGGGTGACCGGGAACGCCGCGATATCGGCCGCGTCGGGCTGGTCCAGGATGCGGCGCACGATGCTGTTCATGGTCGGCGCGTCGTCGTCGAAGCCGCCGTGCGACAGCGACCGGCTGGCCGACCGGCCGGTGTCGCCCGGCGTGGGCGACCAGACCACGCTCGAGGGCGTTGGCGATGCGCCCGCCAGGCCGAACAGGCGCTTGAGGTCGGCATCGCCGCGCAGGCTTTCCTCCAGCCCGAGGATCGGCGTGGCGCGCCGGTCTTCCAGCGCATTGAAGATCAGGTAGAGCAGCGACTTGCGGTAGACCTGCGCGCAGTTGTCCTTGCGCTCGAAGTCCCTCTGCATGGTGTAGAGCGTGAGCGACTCGGCCGCGCGGCCCGGGCCAATGTGCGCCAGCAGGCGCTGCCGGAAGGTGTCGACGCGCACTGCAGGCGCCAGGAAATGCGCGGTCTTGAAGCCCGGCACGCCCAGCGCGTGGGCCAGCGGCAGGAAATGGCTGTGAAAGATCGAGCCTGCGCTGTGACCGACCGCATGCAGTTCGATCCGGTCGGCATGCTTGTCGCACAGCGCCTTGAGCCGAGTGGCGACGTAATGCGCGCCGCCGCCGATATCGTCGCCGCTGGCCGCCGGCGCGTCCATCGCATGCTCGGCGCTGGACTTCATGCCGCCCCAGATGCGCGGCCCCTGCAGGGCGCGCGCACCGATCTCGACCAGCGGGTCGGTGGTGAAGTCGGCCAGGCCGCGCGACAGGGCGCGGCTGCCTTGTTGCGCACGGCCAAGCAACTGGCCGATGGTCTCGAAAAAGCCGGTTTCCCAGATGAAGTAGATCGGGTAGATATTGTTGCGCTGCCACCAGTCGATGTGCTTGTGGGCGATCTGCAGGCCGCTCGATTCGGACACCAGCCCGCCATGTGCGTAGAACACCAGGCGCAGCTTGTGGCCCGCAGGCATTTCGCTGACCGCCTGCGGCAGGTGCTGCTCGAAGATCGCGTCGATGTCCCCGGCCGTCGAGGCTGCCTCGCCTTCGCCCGACAGGCGGCCGACCCGCAGGTTGACCAGGTGCGGCCGCATGGCATGGAGCGCTGCCGTGCCCAGGCCCGAGTCACGGCTTTGCGCAGCGGCCGATGTGCCGCCGGCATCGCCAGCGGGGCCGGCGTGGCTTGCAGCGGCGGCCTGGCCGGCTTCCTGCTCGTCATGCGACAACTCGGCATCGCCGCGCTCGCCGGCATTGTCGGCGGTGCGCGACAACGCGCGGATGGCCTCGGCGATGAAGCGCTCGGTTTCATCGGGAAACGGCTGGGGCTGCGCCGGGCCGCGCGAGGCACTGGCTTGCATTGCACGCTTGACGGCTTCGATCTCGTCCAGGATGTCGGCATACACCAGCGCGCTGCCAGGGCACGACTTGGGCGACATGGCGTTGTGAAAGCGCAGCGTGCTGGCCGGCAGGTGAAAGCGCGACTGGACCAGCGCCACGACCCGCAGCGCTGTCTCCTTCTGCGCGCCGCCGAACGGGTCGCGGCCCTGGTCGAAGTCGCCGATCATCTCGAACATGAACGGGCCGAAGGCCTTGTTGCCGTTGTGCCCGGCGGCGCTGGCCGGCGACAGGTTCCAGTTGCGCCCCAGCCAGACCATGCCGTCGGGGTCGATGCTGAGGTGCTGGGCAATGTCGCTCCAGCCGTTGACCTGCGTGTGGTGGCGCCACATCGAGACAATCGTGTCGTGGCCGCGAAAGTCGGCGTGCCGGGGGCGCCAGGTATGGTGCATGTGCACCGCGTCGATCTTCCGGGTAAAGGGAAACTTCTGGAGAAGCTGCTCGAACTGATCCGGCGACAAACGCTGGAAAGTGGGTGTTGACATGGCGCGCCCCTGTGACGAGTGGGCGCCCACTCTACACCCGCAAGGGGTGCGCTTTCAAGCTGGGCAGCAGCCGACAGACGCTGCGGCCGGCTGCCATTTCAGCGGGGCTTGCGCTGCGTCAATCGACTTCGGCAATCAGTTCGATCTCGACGCAGGCGCCCAGCGGAATCTGCGCCACGCCAAATGCGCTGCGGGCATGCTTGCCGGCGTCGCCAAACACCTCGCCGAGCAGTTCGCTGCAGCCGTTGGTGACCAGGTGGTGCTCGGTGAAGTCGCCGGTCGAGTTGACCAGGCTCATGACCTTGACGATGCGCCTGACCTTGCCCAGGTCGCCCACGGCGGCCTGCAGGGTGCCCATCAGGTCGATGGCGATCAGGCGGGCGGCAGCCTTGCCTTCCTCGGTCGTCACGTCCTTGCCCAACTGGCCGGCGATGACCTGGCCGTCACGCTTGGCCAGATGGCCGCTCAGGAACACCAGGTTGCCGGTGCGCACGAAGGGCAGGTAGGCGGCCGCCGGCGCGGCGACTTCGGGGAGGGTGATGCCCAGGGACTTGAGTTTGGCATGGACGGGATGGGTGCTGGTGGTCATGGTGGTGGGTGGGTGTAAAGGGAAAAAACCGGGCTGATGTTCGCCTGCGCGGAAAAGTCCGGATTGTGAAGCCGGAAAATTACATGAAACAAGTCAAATACGGTGTTTGCGCAACAGTTGCGGGCATGCCATGCTATGAATAAAAAAGCACTGGTGGCCCCGGCGCTTTGGCATATTAACGCACTGCAATCGCGCGCTTGAAGCGATGTAAGCTCTGCCATGGGCCGGTTTTTCAAGCCGGCGTGTGCCTGCCACCCGTCCAGAAAGACCTCCTTGCGTTCTTCCATTGCCACCGGCCATGCAGGCTTCGGGCCTGCGTTGGCCGGTCTGGTTGCGGGCGTGGCCTGGCAGTTGCAGCAGTCCGCGCTGTGGCCTGCCGACCGCTATGCCGCGCTGGCGGCATTTGCCCTGGTGCTGGCGGCTGGCGGCTACGCGTTCAAGGCAAGGCACCTTGAACGCCCGGCTTCCCGGATGGCTGGCGTACTGGTGTTTTCCATGGCCCTGCTGTTGGGCTTTGGCCTGACCGGCTGGCGGGCCATCGCCTTCCAGGCGACCGCGCTGAATCCGTCGTTGGAAGGCCGCGACATCGACGTGACCGGCACGGTGATGGCGATGCCGCAGATCGGCGAGGATGCGGTGCGCTTTCGCCTGGAGGTGGCGTCGGCCCGCCTCGACGGCCGGGCGGTGACGCTGCCGCCGCAGATCATGCTGGGCTGGTATTCGGGTTTCGCAGCGCGCGAGACCAAAGCCACGTCGGTCGAAAGCAGCGACGCGTCCGAACTGGCGCTCGACCTGCAGCGCCAGCCGCAGCCGCTGCGCGCCGGCGAGCGCTGGCGGATGACGGTGCGGCTCAAGGCGCCGCACGGCAACAGCAACCCGCATGGCTTCGACTACGAGCTCTGGCTTTGGGAGCAGGGCATTCAGGCCACCGGTTATGTGCGCGCCGGGCCGCAGGATGCGCCGCCGCTCAGGCTGTCCAGCGACTGGCGCCATCCGGTGGAACGCGCCCGCCAGTCGGTTCGCGAGGCGATTTACCGGCAGGTGGACAACCGGCAACTGGCTGGCGTGCTGGCCGCACTGGTGGTCGGCGACCAGAACGCCATCGAGCGCGCCGACTGGGACGTGTTTCGCGCCACCGGTGTGGCCCACCTCATGAGCATCTCGGGGCTGCACATCACGATGTTCGCCTGGGTCGCGTCGCTGCTCATCGGCAGGCTGTGGCGCGCTTCGGTGCGGCTGACGCCCCGGCTGTGCCTGGCGTTGCCGGCCAGCAGCGCCGGCGCGCTGGGCGGGCTGCTGCTGGCGGCGCTGTATGCCCTGTTTTCGGGTTGGGGCGTTCCGGCGCAGCGCACCATCTGGATGCTTGCCACGGTCGTCATGCTGCGCCAGGGCAGCCGGCACTGGCCGTGGGCCCATACCTGGCTGCTGGCGATGGCGGTGGTCGTCATGCTCGACCCGTGGGCGCTGCTGCAGGCGGGATTCTGGCTGTCGTTTGTCGCCGTGGGCGTGCTGTTTGCTACCGATTCACGCGCTGAAGGCGCAGGCCAGCAAAGCGCAGAGTCCTTGTCAGATTCAAAATTTCTGCCCTGGTGGCTGCACCGGCCGTTGTATGGCCTGTGGCGCACGGCGCGCGAGCAGTGGGTCGTCACGCTGGCGCTCACGCCGCTGTCGCTGCTGTTGTTCAACCAGGTGTCGCTGGTTGGCCTGCTGGCCAATGCCGTCGCCATTCCATGGGTCACGCTGGTCGTCACGCCGCTGGCGCTGCTGGGTGTCATTTATGCACCAATATGGGAAATGGCTGCCTGGGCGGTCGGGTTGCTGACGGGGGGTCTGCAGGGGCTGGCCGGCTGGCCGATGGCTTCGGTCAGCGTCGCCGCAGCCCCTTTGTGGTGCGCGCTGGCCGGCGTGCTGGGCGGCGGGCTGATCGCCCTGCGCCTGCCCTGGCCCTGGCGCCTGCTCGGTGTTCCGCTGCTGCTGCCGGTGCTCCTGTGGCAGCCGGCCCGCGTCGCGCCGGGCCAGTTTGAATTGCTCGGGGCCGACATCGGCCAGGGCAATGCCGTCCTGGTGCGCACGGCCAGCCACAGCCTGCTGTACGACACCGGTCCGCGTTTTTCACGCGAAAGCGATGCCGGCCACCGGGTGCTGGTGCCGCTGCTGCGGGCGCTGGGCGAACGCATCGATATTTTGATGCTCAGCCACCGCGACAGCGACCACACCGGTGGCGCCCCGGCTGTGCTGGCCATGCAGCCGCAGGCCCGGCTGCTGTCTTCCATCGAGGACGGCCATCAACTTCAGGCACTGCGCCCGTCAACGCGATGCATCGCCGGCCAGCGCTGGGTTTGGGACGGCGTCGATTTCGAAGTACTGGCACCAGCGGCGGGCGACTACGACGTGCCGAACAAGTCCAACGCCATGAGTTGTGTGCTGCGCATTTCCAATGGCGCGCAGACGGCCCTGCTGGCCGGCGACATCGAGGCGCCGCAGGAAGCCCGACTGGTGGCCGGCGATCCGGCCCGCTTGAAAGCCGACTTCTTGCTGGTGCCGCACCATGGCAGCAAGACCTCGTCAAGCCCCGGCTTCCTCGACGCGGTGCAGCCCCGTCTGGCGCTGGCCCAGGCGGGCTACCGCAACCGCTTCGGCCATCCGGTCGCCGTGGTGGCGGCGCGCTATGACGAACGCGGCATCCGACTGGTGCGCTCGCCTGCGTGCGGCGCAGCGACCTGGCAGAGTTGGGAGCCGGCGCATCTCACCTGCCAGCGGCAGGCACAAAAACGCTATTGGCAACCCCGGGAGGGTCTTTAATATCTTCTGGCCTACATTTTCATGGCGCATTACTTGCTAAGCTATAAAAAAATTATTCAATGATTGCAAACCCAGACGGAAATTCAAGCTTATGAGCCCACCGATGTTTGACGAGATGAATGCCAGCACGACCAGCGTGCGCAAACACTACCAGGGTTATCAGCGCTGGCTGGCACAGCAGCCATCCGACGTCATGCAGGCGCGCCGCGCCGAGGCAGAAATGATTTTTCGCAGGGTCGGCATCACGTTTGCCGTTTATGGCGACAAGGACGAGGACGGCTCCGGCGCCGAGCGGCTGATTCCGTTCGACCTGATCCCCCGCATCATTCCGGCGCACGAATGGGCGTCGATGGAAAAGGGCCTGATCCAGCGTGTCACCGCGCTCAACCGCTTCATCCATGATGTCTACCACGACCAGGAAATCATCAAGGCCGGCCACATTCCGTCCGAGCAGATTTTCCAGAATTCGCAGTTCCGCCCTGAAATGATCGGCGTCAACGTGCCGGGCAACATCTATTCGCACATCAGCGGCATCGACATCGTTCGCGCGCCCAACGCCCAGGGCGAGGGGGAATACTACGTGCTCGAAGACAACCTGCGGGTGCCCAGCGGCGTGAGCTACATGCTGGAAGACCGCAAGATGATGATGCGGCTGTTCCCCGAACTGTTCAGCAGGAACCGCGTCGCGCCGGTCGAGCACTACCCCGACCTGCTGCTGGAAACCCTGCGCGCCATGGCGCCGCCCGCCACCGCCGAGCCGACCGTGGTCGTGCTGACGCCCGGCATGCACAACTCGGCGTATTTCGAGCATGCGTTTTTGGCCCAGCAGATGGGCGTCGAACTGGTCGAGGGCCTGGACCTGTTCGTCAAGGACAACTTCGTCTACATGCGCACCACGCGCGGCCCCAAGCGGGTCGATGTGATCTACCGCCGGGTTGACGACGATTTTCTCGACCCGCTGGCGTTCCGGCCCAATTCAACGCTCGGCTGCGCCGGCCTGCTCAACGTCTACCGCAGCGGCAATGTCGCCATCTGCAACGCCATCGGCACCGGCGTCGCCGACGACAAGTCGATTTACCCCTACGTGCCGAAGATGATCGAGTTCTATCTCGGCGAAAAGCCGATCCTCAAGAACGTCCCGACCTTCATGTGCCGCAACCCGGAAGACCTGAAATACACCCTGGCCCACCTCAAGGACCTGGTGGTCAAGGAAGTCCATGGCGCCGGCGGCTACGGCATGCTGGTGGGGCCGGCCGCGTCGCAGGCTGAAATCGAGGATTTCCGGCGCGCCCTCATTGCCAATCCGTCGGGTTACATTGCCCAGCCGACGCTGAGCCTGTCCACCTGCCCGACCTATGTCGAAAGCGGCGTGGCGCCGCGCCACATCGACCTGCGGCCTTTCGTGCTGAGCGGCAAGGACGTGCAGATGGTGCCCGGTGGCCTGACGCGGGTGGCGCTCAAGGACGGCTCGCTGGTGGTCAATTCGTCGCAGGGCGGCGGCACCAAGGACACCTGGATACTGGAGGCCGATGGCGCTTCCTTCCTGCCGCCTGAGACACAAACGCCGTCGCAGTCGCAATCACAGTCGCAATCCGTCACCGTCACTGTCGCCGAGGGAACCTGAACATGCTGTCACGCACTGCCGATCACCTGTTCTGGATGTCACGCTACACCGAACGCGCTGAAAATACCGCCCGCCTGCTCGATGTGAACTACCAGACCTCGCTGCTGCCGCAGTCCACCGCCGATGTGCAGACCGGCTGGCGCGGCCTGCTCAGCATCAGCGAGCTCAAGCCCGCCTATACGGCGCGCTACGGCGAGAGCATCACCGCCCAGGACGTCATGGACTTCATGGTGCGGGACGAGAAAAACCCGTCCAGCATCGTGTCCTGCCTGAAGAATGCGCGGGAAAACGCCCGTGCGGTGCGCGGCACCCTGACCACCGAGGTCTGGGAAACCCAGAACCAGACCCACCTCGAAGTCATCCGCATGCTGCGCGCCGGGGATTTCGAGCGGGACCCGGGCAAGTTCTTTGAATGGGTCAAGTTTCGCTCGCACCTGTCGCGCGGCGTGACCACCGGCACCATGCTGCAGGACGAGGCCTATCATTTCTTGCGTGTCGGCACCTTCCTGGAGCGCGCCGACAACACCGCCCGGCTGGTCGATGTGAAGTTCCATGCCATCCAGAGCGACTTTCCCACCGTGGCGGGCGAGGAGGAGCAGGAGCACGATTTTTACCACTGGAGCGCGATTTTGCGCAGCGTCTCGGCCTTCGAGGTCTACCGCAAGGTCTACCGCGACGTGATCAAGCCCGAGCGGGTGGCCGAGTTGCTGATCCTGCGCCCGGACATGCCGCGCTCGCTGCTGGCCTGCCTGAACGAGCTGATCACCAACCTGTCGATGGTCACCAGCGACCCGCTCAGCGAAACCCAGCGCCGCGCCGGCAAACTGCGCTCGGACCTGCAGTACGCCCGCATCGACGAAATTTTGTCGGCCGGCCTGCATGCCTTCCTGATGCAATTCCTGGACCGCGTGAACGAACTCGGCGCGCACATCAGCCGGGAGTTCCTGGTTCCGGTGACGCGTTGAACGCGCTGAGCACGGTGCCGGCCGCGATTCCTGCAAAGGCCTTGCCATGAAGCTGCACATCAAGCACACCACCGACTACCGCTACACCGAGCCCCTGCGCTATGCCCTGCAGACGCTGTGGCTCACGCCTTTGAGCGGGCCGGCGCAAACCGTGGACTTCTGGAGCCTGGGCGCGCCCGAGGAACTGTTTGCCCAGACCGACGCCTTTGGCAACAGCATCCACTCCTATACCTTTGTCGGCGAACTGACCGACAACGTGCGCTGGAGCCTGGTGAACGCCGCCGGCGTGGTGGAGACCCTCGGCGTTGCCGAATTCACCGACGGGCAAGGCATGCCGCTGCCGCAGCTTTACCTGCGCGAGTCGCCACTGGCCCGGCCGCATCCGCGCCTGGCCGAGTTCGGCCGCCGCTTCATCGCATCCCCGGCACTTGACGGAACAGCCGATTTGCAAGCGATTTTGGCCTTGGCCGCAGGTGTGGCGGGCGTTGTCAGCTATCAAAAAAATAGTACTACTGTTACCACCACAGCATTGCAGGCGTTCGAGGCCGGTGCCGGCGTGTGCCAGGACCAGGCGCATGTGATGGTGGCCATCTGCCGCAGCCTGGGGATTCCGGCGCGCTACGTCAGCGGCTATTTTTACGCCGCCAACGAGCCCGACCTGGCCAGCCATGCCTGGGCCGATGTCTGCCTGGACGTGGCCGGTCGGCGCTGGGTCAGCATTGACGTGACCCACCGCTGCGTGATTGACGAGCGCCATGTGCGCCTGGCAATGGGCACCGACTACAGCGCCTGCCCGCCCATCAAGGGCGTGCGGCACGGCGGCGGCGAGGAGTCGATGACCGTCAGCATCACCATTGAGCCGGTCTGAGCCTGACCTTGCCGCGAATCACCGCTCGGCACTGCTGCTTGAGATGGAAAACGGATGGCGGTGCCAGCGGCTGATACCTGGTGTCAACAACCGACAGCGCGGGCTGGCTTGGCCAGGCCGTCAGGCGGCCAGATCAACCCGCACCCGGCCGCGCACCTGGCCCGCCAGCAGGCGCGGTGCCAGCGCAGCCACTGTTTCCAGTGCGATGGTTTCGGTATTGGCTTCAAGCACATCGGCAGGCAATTCGCGCGCCAGCCGTTCCCAGGCCGTCAGGCGCTTGGCCATGGGCGCCTGAACGCTGTCAATGCCAGCCAGCGTGATGCTTCGCAAAATGAAGGGCGCCACGCTGGCCGGCAGGTCCATGCCCTGTGCCAGACCACACGCCGCCACGGTGCCGCCGTATTTCAGACTGGCGCAGATGTTCGCCAGCGTGTGGCTGCCCACGCTGTCCACGGCGGCGGCCCAGCGTTCCTTTTGCAGGGGCTTGCCCGGCGCGCTTAACGTGGCGCGGTCGATCAGTTCGGTGGCGCCGAGTTGCTTCAGGTGGTCGGCCTCGCCCATCCGGCCGGTCGAGGCATGCACTTCAAAGCCCAGGCGGGCGAGCAGCGCGATGGCAATGCTGCCGACGCCGCCGTTTGCGCCGGTGACCAGCACCGGGCCAGCCGCCGGCGTGATGCCCCGGTCCTGCAAGGCCATGACGCACAGCATCGCCGTGTAGCCGGCCGTACCGATGGCCATGGCCTGGCGCGCATCCATGCCTGCGGGCATCGGCACCAGCCAGTCGGCCTTGACCCGTGCCTTTTCGGCCAGGCCGCCCCAGTGGCCTTCGCCGACGCCCCAGCCGTTGAGCAATACCGCGTCACCCGGCTTGAAACGCGCATCCAGGCTTTCGGCCACCGTGCCGGCCAGGTCAATGCCCGGCACCATCGGGAACTTGCGCACCACCGGCGACTGGCCGGTGACGGCCAATGCGTCCTTGTAGTTGACGGTCGAATACGCCACGTTGACGAGCACCTCGCCTTCGGGCAACTGCGCCTCGTCAAGCGATGCCACGTCGGCAAGCGTCGTGCCTTCAGGGGTTTTGGTCAGCAGCAGGGCTTTGAACATGTGATTTCCTTTGGCTTGGTGATTGAATTCTTGGCGGGAGCGCGCAAGCATCGTACCGCGTCAAAATCCATGCACTATCGCTGCACTATCGGCTTGTGTTTCATCCCGTTGCATCTGGCGCATCCAGTTTCACAGGACAACTCACCGCATAATTCTGCTGTCTTCCATGCCTGTGGGCTGCCCCTAAATCGGGCATTCGCCCCGCCAAAAATTCCCCAAAAAGTTGAGCCTTGATGCGTTATTTGCAGAACGAACCCCAGGCCATGGACGGCGCGATGGCGCCCGTGCCCGCCGCCGCCCCTGAAACAAAAATCCGGATCGACATCGAGGCCGACCCCACGACCGGGTACGCCGCGATCCAGAATGCCGTGCCGGTGGTGCGCGCGTTGCGCCTGACCAACCTGCAGCCAGAAGCGATCGGGCAACTCGAAGTGACGATTTCATGCAGCCCCGCCTTTGCCCGCGGCCTGACACTGCGTTTCGACAAGCTGGCCGTCGGCGAAACCCGGCGCATCTCGCCGCTGGACCTGCTCCCCGACCATGATTTTCTGGCTGACCTGAAAGAGTCGGTCAACGCGTCCATCCGGGTGGTGGCCACCGCCGGCAGCCAGGAACTGGCCAGCGTCAGCCAGCCCGTGCAGGTGCTGGCCTATGACCAGTGGGCCGGAACGCGCGCGCTGCCCGAACTGCTGGCGGCGTTTTGCATGCCCAATCATCCGGCGGTCGATGGCCTGATCGGCAAGGCGTCCCGGCTGCTGCGCGCCAGCCATCCCGAGCTGTCGATGAACGGCTACCAGGCGAAAAGCCGCGATGTGGTCTGGAAACAGGTGTCCAGCCTCTACAGCACGATTGCGGCGGAAAACCTGCAATATGCCCTGCCGCCAGCTTCCTTTGGCAGCGATGGCCAGAAAATCCGCACGCCCGACCGCATCCTGGAGGCGCGCGTCGCCACCTGCCTGGACCTGGCGATGCTGTTTGCCTCGTGCCTGGAGCAGGCCGGCCTTCGACCGGTCATCCTGGTCAAGGAAGGCCATGCCTGGGTCGGCGTCTGGCTGCACCTGGCGTCTTTTGCCGATGTGCTGGTCGATGATGTGCAGGCCATTCGCAAGCGTGTCGACAGCGGTGAGTTGCTGGTATTTGAAACCACCGGCGTGGCCCGGCACGCCAGCCAGCGGCCCTCGCTGCGGGTCGCCATGGCGCAGGGCCATGCCCAGTTGCTCGAAGACGCCAGCTTTCGCTATGCCGTGGACATTCACCGCGCCCGCGAGGCGCAGATCAAGCCGCTGCCGTCGCGCGCGCTTCCCGCCGTACCGGGCGAGGCGCTGCCAGAGCCTGCGCCAGCGGCCATTGAAGCGATGCCGCTGCTGCCGTCGCTCGACGCCGATTCGCTGGCGCCGCTCAACGTGCGCGCAGACGACACGCCCGAGGGCCGGCTGTCAACCTGGAAATCGCGGCTGCTCGACCTGACATTGCGCAACCGCTTGCTCAACTTCAAGCCGACCAAGGCCACGCTGCAGTTCGTCGCGCCCGACCTGGCACGGCTGGAAGACGCGCTGGCCGAGGGCGCCGAATTCAGGATCCGGCCGCTGCCCGAACTGATGGAAGGCACCGACCCACGCATGGCGCAGGTGCATACGCAGCGCGCAGGCAGCACGCCACTGGACGACATGGCGCTGGAGGCCCTGGGCAACCGCGAATTGCTGGCCCGGGCCACGAAGGACGCGCTGGACGGCAACCTGCTGGCCGTCTACAGCGCCGCCCGAACCGGGCTGGAAGAAGGCGGCGCCAACACGCTCTACCTGGCGATTGGCCTGCTGCGCTGGACCGAAGCCGACGATGCCGAGGCGGTGCACCTCGCGCCGCTGCTGTTGATCCCGGTCACGCTGCAGCGCCAGTCGGTGCGCAGCGGCTTTCGATTGACGCGCCATGACGACGAAGCCATCGTCAACCCGACGTTGCTGCACCTGCTGAAAACCAGCTTCGAGCTGAAGGTCGCCGGCCTGGAGTCGGTGCCGTCGGACGACAAGGGCATTGACGTGGCGCAGGTGCTGCAGTCGTTCCGGCTGGCGGTGCGCGACATTGCCCAGTGGGAAGTGCTGGAGCAGGCGCACCTGGGCATTTTTTCGTTCACCAAGTACCTGATGTGGAAAGACCTGCAGGACCGCACCGAGCAGCTCAGGCAAAACCGGGTCGTCAGGCATTTGATCGACAAGCCCGGCGAGGCTTTTCCGCGCGAAGGCACGCCTGGCGAATTCGACCGGCTCGACGCCACCCATCGCCCGCAGGACATCCTGGCGCCGCTGCTGGCCGACTCGTCGCAGCTCAAGGCGATCTGTGCGGTCGATGCAGGCCGCGACCTGGTGCTCGAAGGCCCGCCCGGCACGGGCAAGAGCCAGACCATCACCAACCTCATCGCGCACAGCCTGGCCAGGGGCAAGACGGTGCTGTTTGTCTCGGAAAAAATGGCCGCGCTGGAGGTGGTGCACCGGCGCTTGAGCAGCATCGGGCTCGGTCCGTTCTGCCTGGAACTGCATTCATCCAAAGCGCGCAAGACCGACGTGCTCCAGCAACTCGGCCAATCGCTGGCCATCAATGCCCAGCGCACGGCCGATGACTGGGCGCGCGAGGCCGACCGGCTGGGGCAGATGCGCCAGTCGCTCAACGGGCTGGTCGATTCGCTGCACCGCGAATACCCCAATGGCTTCACTGTTTTTGAGGCGACCGGCATCTGCATTGCGCACACCGGCCAGGAGGCCTCAAGCATGCCGTGGAGCGACCCGCTGACGCACGACCGGGCGGCGCTGGACCGGCTGGAGGAAACCGTCCGGCGCATGGCCTCGCTGGCTGGCGCGCTGCCAACGCTTCAGGCGCATCCGCTGGCCCTCATGGGCCAGACCGACTGGTCGCCTTCATGGCAGGATGAACTGCTGGACGCTGCCCGGTCGCTGGATGCTGCATGTGTGTCGCTGCAGGAAAAATCTTCTGAACTCGAAGTCCTGACCGGACAGCCCGCAGTCGGCCTGAGCCTGCAGGCACATGCCGCACTGGACGAACTGGCAGATGTGCTGCTGCAGGCGCCCAATGTGCCCGCCGGGCTGGCCGGCCAGGCGCATGTGCCGGGCACCCGCGCCCGGGTACATGCGCTGGGGCAGCATGGCCTGGCGCGCAACCGGCATTGGCAGCAGGTCGGCCCCGGCTGGACGGAGCAGGTCGCCACGCTCGATGACACCGAGCTGCAAGCGCAATGGGCGCAGGCCCGTTCCGATTGGTGGCCCAAGTCGATGTTGGCGCAGCGCGCCATCACCGGCCGCCTGAGCGGCTTTCGCCGCGACGGCCAGCGGCCGCTGGATACCGATGTGCAGGCGCTGCTGGCGCCGCTGGCGGCGCTGAACGAGGAAGACCGGGCGCTGCGCGCGATGCAGCCAGACGCCGAGGCGCTGCTGCAGGAATCGTATGCCGGCTTGGCGACCGACTGGGCCAGCCTGGCCGGCCATGAGCAGTGGGCGAAGCAGTTCGGCGATGCGGTCACGCGGGTGGCCGGCGCTGATCTGGCGCGGCTCGCGCCCTTGCACCAGGCACTGGCGCCGCTGGTGTCCGATGGCCGTGCGGCCTTGTCCGCCAGTGGCGCTGCCGGTGCTGCCTTGCTGGCATACCGGAACGCCTGGCGTGAATTCAGCCAGCAACTCGAAGCCCTGGCCGCGCTGGCGCAGCTAGTCGAACCCTTGCAAGGCCCGGTGGGTGCCGGCGCCGCGCTGGCGCGAATCCAGGGCGTGCTGGGTGCCTGGCAAGCCAGCCGCCGGCAGCTCCAGCCCTGGTGCCTGTGGCGCAACGTTCGCCAGCAAGCCATCGACCAGGGCCTGCAGGCGCTGGTCAGTCGCCTTGAAAGCGGGGCCGTGCCGCTGACCGATGTTGTGTCGCATTTCAACTACAGCTACCGCCACTGGTGGCTCAAACGGACCATCGACCAGGACCCGCTGCTGCGCGGCTTTTCCAGTGCCGACCAGGCACGCAAGATCCGCGAGTTCCGCGAACTTGACGCCCGTTTCCAGACGCTGACGGCGCAGTACATCGTCGCCACCCTGTCGGGCCGCATTCCGTCGATTTCCGGCGATGCCGTCGGCCCCGACAGTGAACTGGGCCGGCTGCGGCGCGAGCTGCAAAAGCAGCGCCGGCAGATGCCGGTGCGCCAGCTGGTGCACGGCTTGCCGACACTGCTGCCTAGGCTCAAACCTTGTTTGCTGATGTCGCCGCTGTCGGTGGCGCAGTACCTGGACGCCGGTTATGCGCCCTTCGACCTGGTGGTGTTTGACGAGGCCTCGCAAATTCCGGTCTGGGACGCGATTGGCGCCATTGCCCGGGGCCGGCAGCTGGTGGTGGTGGGCGACCCGAAACAACTGCCGCCGACCCGCTTTTTCAGCAAGTCCAGCGACCCTGAAGGCAGCGGCGTGGGCGACGAACAGGTTGAAGACCTGGAAAGCATTCTGGACGAATGTCTGGGCGCCGGCATGAACCGCCTGAACCTGCAGTGGCACTACCGAAGCCGCCACGAAAGCCTGATCACCTTCAGCAATGTCAACTATTACGCTTCCAGCCTGATCACCTTTCCCTCGCCGGTCACCCACGACAGCGCGGTGCGCTTCGAGCATGTCCAGGGCGTGTACGACCGGGGCGGCAGCCGCACCAACCGGGCTGAAGCTGACGCGATTGTCGAAGGCATCAGCGCGCATTACCTGGCACCGGAAAAAAAGCAGCTGACGCTTGGTGTGGTGACCTTCAACCAGACCCAGCAGCAGCTGATCGAGACGCTGCTCGATGCCAGGCGCCGCAGCCACCCCGAACTTGACCGGGCGATCGCAGCGCGTGCCAGCGAGCCGCTGTTCATCAAGAACCTGGAAAACGTGCAGGGCGACGAGCGCGACGTGATCTTTTTCTCAATCACCTACGGCACCGACGCCGCCGGCAAGACGATGATGAACTTCGGGCCCTTGAACGGCGAGGGCGGCCAGCGCCGGCTCAATGTGGCGATTTCACGGGCACGCGAAGCGGTCGTCATCTACAGCACCCTGCTGCCCGGGCAGATCGACCTGGCCCGCGTGCGCGCCGCCGGGGTACGCGACCTGAAGCATTACCTGGAATTTGCCATCCAGGGTTACCGCGCACTGGCCAGCCAGAGCCTGCCGACGGGCCGCGAGCCCGACAGCCCGTTCGAGCTGGCGGTGATCCGGCTGTTGCGCAGCCAGGGCTGGGAGGTGCATCCGCAGGTCGGCTGCTCGGGCTACCGGCTGGACATCGGCGTGGTCGACCCGCGCGCGCCGGGCCGCTACCTGGCCGGCATCGAATGCGACGGCGCCGCCTACCATTCGGCGGCCAGCGCGCGCGACCGCGACCGGCTGCGCCAGCATGTGCTGGAAAACCTGGGCTGGACCATCCTGCGCATCTGGTCCACCGACTGGTGGCTCGACCCCGAAGGCGAGATGGAAAAGATCAGCCAGCGGCTCCAGGCGATTCAGGCGCTGCCAGATTTAAGGCAGACAGCACAGGCCACCGGGGCACAGGGTGCCATGCCGGAGCCGGTTGTCGTCGAGGCGGAACCGGACCTGCCGGATGAACACGCCGATGCTCAAGCCGATGCACACGCCCCTGCGCCGCCCGAAGTTGCCGGGGAAGCGGTCCAGGTCCACGAAGCAGGTGCACAAGCGCATGCGCTGGCCGGTCCGGGCGAAGCGCTGGAAATCTACCGCCACGCCCTGTTGCCTGCCGGCGACCCTTTGCTGTTCCATGCACCGGACGCATCGGAAGTTTTGGTCGAGCACCTGACGCGGGTCATCGACGCCGAAGGGCCGGTCACCGAAGGCAAGCTGTTTCGCCGGGTTGCCCGCGCCTGGGGGCTGGAGCGGTGCGGCGCGCGGGTGGTCGAGCGTCTCAGGGGGCTGGTGCCTGACCGCATGGTTCGCACCATCGAGGGGGATGAAATTTTCTACTGGCCTGCCGGATCGGACATCAGCGCGTGGGAGCGCCTGCGCATTGCCGATGCTGGCGACGAGCTGACACGCCGGCGCATCGACGAAGTCTGCCTGGAAGAGATTTCAGCGCTGGCCCACCATGTGCTGCAACAGGCCGGCGCCGCGTCCCGGCAGGATGTGGCCCGGTCGGTGTGCCGGCTGCTGGGCATGACGCGCATCCCGGCCGATGCACAAGCGCGCACGGATGAAGCGCTTGACCGGCTGCTGGCGCTGGAAATTGTTGCGGAACTGGCCGGTCAGGTGCGGCTGGCGGAATGACACGGTGGGCATGGCCCGATGGGCTGCTTCAGACGCGTCGCGCATGCCCGCTATCGTTTGAATAGCTGCTTGTGCTTGTCTGTATTGCGCAAACGCACTGTTTTTCTGTTTTTTCAAGACCAAGGGGCGTCCCGTTGAAGGTGGCCCGTGGCACCTGCCAAATCTTCCAACCCCGGCGCGGACGGAAATCCGTGATCCCTTGCCGTTGTCGACAGCAGGCTTCAAACGCTAGCGCCCGTTGCCGTTGCCCATGGCCTGCGCCACTTCGCGCCCCAGCTCAATCACCGACAGCGCGTAATAGCTGCTCCAGTTGTAGCGCGTGATGACATAAAAATTTTCGGTGCCGGCCACATAGCTCGGTGCGTCCGGGCCGTTGAGCAGCTCGACCAGCGCCAGCGGGCCTTGGTGTTCCAGCGCCGGGCCTTCGAGCACCGCGCCCTTGGCCATGAAGCTGGGAACGCCGAAGGTCGGCAGGATGTCGGGCGCCATCAGCGCGTCCATGTCCAGGCGGCTGGTGTCAAAGCTGACCGGGTAGTGCGTCGGCATGCCCGGCTGCCAGCCGTAGGCCTTGAAGTAGCTGGCGACCGAGCCGATCACGTCGGCCGGGCTGTTCCACAGGTCGATGGTGCCGTCGCCGTCGAAGTCCACCGCGTGCCTGGCCTGGCTGGAGGGCATGAACTGCGGCATGCCCATGGCGCCGGCATAGCTGCCCAGGGGCTTAAAAGGATCGGCGTTGCGGCGGCTTTGCATCGCCAGGAACTGCTCGATCTCGCCCTTGAAATAGTCGCTGCGCTCCTTCGCGCGCGCATGGCTGGCGGGAAAGTCGAAGGCCAGCGTGGCCAGTGAATCCATCACCCGGAAGCTGCCGGTGTTGCGGCCGTAGATGGTTTCAACGCCGATGATGCCGACGATGATCTCGGCCGGAACACCGTAGTCGGCTTCGGCGCGCGCCAGGCTGCTGCGGTTGGCCTGCCAGAAATCGACACCGGCGCGAATCCGGACCGGGTCGATGAAGCGGTTGCGGTAGGCGCGCCAGTTTTTCACGAAAGTTTTCGTCGGCGGCTGCATCAGCCGCGACACGGTCGGGTTGAAACGCGACTGGCCGATGGCTTGCCGCACCCACGCGGGGTCGAGGTTGCGTCGGCTGGCCAGGTCGTCGGCAAAGTGCATCGCGTCCTCGCGGGTGGCGTACAGCGGCCCCTGCGACTGCCCGGTTCCGGCGGAAACTTTGTTTTTCAAGGGTTTTTCTGCTTCTGCGCTTGCCAGGCATGCGCTTGCAGCTATAAAAAACAGAGCAATCTTGAATCGGAGCGAACGGATTTGAATGGTCATGCAGGGAAGTGAATAGGCTAGAGGCGGATTTTAAGCAGGCCAGCGCAGGCGGCTGTATTGCTGCCGGAGGTGTCCCAGCTGGCGATGCGTCGGCTGGACCCGGGCTGGCGTTGTCGCGGTGGTGGTCGTGGTCGCGCCGGGTGAAGGGGCGGTGCCGGCATAGCGCTGCATTTCCAGTTGCATCAGCCAGTCATGCAGCGGTTGCCCCTGGGGGCCGTATTTTTGCAGCACCTGCCGGGCCAGCTGGCGCGGCGACGTGGCGGGCGTGCTGTCGATGCCGGTCCGGGCGAGCCGCTTGCGCGTCTGCTCCAGAAGCCGCAGCCACGGATCGTGCTGGCTGCGCTCCCACCAGGCCCAGCCGCCGCCGGCCACGCTGGCCAGCACCACGGCGCCGATCAGCAGCGTGGCCAGGTCTTCCCAGCCGGGGGATTCGAAGCCGATGTCTTTCAGCAGGTTCAGCTGCCGGCCCTGGGTGTAGTTGAGCACCCACTGGGACCAGCCGTTGTTGACGGCTTCCCAGGTGGCGCGCACGCGGCCCGACAGGTTCGGGCTCAAATTGCCGAAAGCCTGCGCGACGGCGCCCCGGGGCGGAGCCAGCCGCTGGAAGGCGCCGGTGCGTCCGGGCGCCACGGCCGAGGTCGGATCGACGCGCATCCAGCCGCGTCCCGCCTGCCAGACCTCGACCCAGGCATGGGCGTCGCTTTGCCGCACCACCCAGAAGCCGTCCACGGCGTTCATCTCGCCGCCCTGGTAGCCGGTGACGATGCGCGCCGGTATGTCGAGCGCGCGCATCAGGATGACAAAACTCGACGCAATGTGCTCGCAAAAGCCTTCCTTGCGGTCAAACCAGAACTCGTCGGCGGTGTTCCGGCCATAGGCGCCCGGCTCCAGCGTGTAGCTGTAGCCCCCCAGGCGCAGCCGGTCCATCGCCACTTGCACCAAACCAGCGGCGTCGGCCTGGGCATAGCGCGGATCGCGCCGAAGTTCGCTGGCCAGCGCCAGCGTGCGCGGGTTGAAACCCGGCGGCAAATCGACGAACTCCTGCAGGCCCAGCACCTGCTGCGCCGGCCCATGGCTGAAGTGCGGGTAACTGACGGCCTGGTAGCGGACCAGGTCGGTGATGGGCCGGTTGGCCAGCCACTGCAGGTCGTCCTGCATCACCGCGCGGTAGCCGGGCAGCACCGGGCTTTGCGCCGCCGCTTCGAGCAGGAACAGCCAGGGCTGGTGGGTCGGCTGCAGCGTGACTTCATACGGCACGGGCTGGCCGGAAACCTGCAGGTCGGCGGGCAGGGCGTAGCGCGCTGGCAGGCTGGCGCGCAAGGGCAGCCACTGCCGGCCGTCAAAGCTGGACAGCACCGGCCCCCGGAGGTAGAGCTCGCGCTGCGGCGGCGTCTCGCCCTCGAACTTGATGCGCATGGCCACGCTGTTGTCCAGCGCGAGCGTGGCGATGCTGCCGACTTCCATGCTGGCGCTCAGGCCGCTGCGCCCGGTCATGGCATCGCTGGGCACGCCCCACAGCGGCGCCATGCGCGGAAACAGCACGAACAGCACCAGCATGAGGGGCGCGCCGAGCAGGGCCAGGGTGCCGGCGGTCTTGGCGGCCTGCGCCAGCGGCGGCTTGCCGACCGGCATGTGGGCATTGACCAGCGCCGTCAGCAGGCCCAGCAGGCCAATCACCATGCTGACGGCGGTCAGCAGCGACTGCGAATAAAAAAAGTTGCTCAGCATGCAGAAAAAGCCAAGGAAAAAGACCACGAAGGCGTCGCGCCGGGCGCGCAATTCCAGCGTCTTGAGCGTGATCAGCACCACCAGCAGCGTCACGCCGGCGTCGCGGCCCAGCAGCGTGCCATGGCTGGCATAGGTCGCGGCCAGCGTCAGTGCCAGCAGCACCAGCAGCCAGCGCTTGGCGGGCAGGGCGCGGCCATCAAGCGCCAGCCAGCCGCGCCACAACAACACCGCGCCGGCGCCCAGGCTGCACCACAGCGGCAGCCGGCCTGCCTGCGGCAACAGCACCCAGCCGATGACCGCGAGCAGGAACAGCGTGTCGCGGCCGTCGCGCGGCAAGCTTCGCAGCGTGGCCAGCCCGGGTGTCAGCATGTGGCCAGCGCTTCCAGGCAATGGCGCTTGTGGGCTTCGCCGCTGGCCGGAGCGATGTCGCCAGCGCTCAGGCGCAGGCCGTAGCGCAGGCCAAGACGGTCGGCCTGCAGCACCCAGGCGCAGAGCCGCGACAGCTGGCGTTCCAGGTCCGGCGGACCGGCCTGCCGGATGTCGAGCCAGAGCTCGTGGCGCTGGGCCTGCTGGGTGTCGCGCACCACCAGCCCGGCACTTTCACCGCCGTGGTCGCCGGTCTTGGCGGCTTTTTTCCAGAGCACGTTTTTCAGCGGATCGCCGCGCCGGTAGCCGCGCACGCCGTCGAATTCGCCGCTGCTCTGCGCACGCGCTGCATCGCCCGCGCCCTGGGCGCGCGGCTCGCCGGGCGGCAGGGGCGGCGGGCTGGCCTCGGGCGCGGGGTAAACCATGACCTGCGCGGCGGGTCGCCAGACCGTCCAGACCCGGAAGGTGCCCAGCGGAAAACGCGTTTCGGCCGTCAGCTTCGGCAGGCGGTGCAGGCCGCGCCGCTGCGGCGTGAAGGCCACCTGCACCAGGCTGCTGCCTTGCGCCGGCACGTCGGTCCAGGCCCAATGCCGCCCGGCGCCTGGCTGGCCGTCAACCGCCTGCGGGTCCAGCAAGCTCAGGCCGATGCCGTGGCGCACGGAGCGCCGCGCATTCGTGAGTTTGATGTCAAAAGCAGTGTTAGCGCCCGCGTAGTGGGCGTGGGGTGCTATCAAATTCATGGCAAGACCGCGCAGCGTGCCGTGGCACACATGCATGCCGACCAGCGCGGTTCCGGCCAGCAGGAAGGTCAGCAGGTAGCCCAGGTTGAGCTGGTAGTTGATCGAGGCGACCAGCAGCACCAACAGCGTCAGGAACAGCATCAGGCCGGGGCGCGTCGGCAGGATGTAGACGGTCCGCTGGGTCAGCGTGACGCTGTCGGCCAGCGGCAGACGGGCTTCGAACCAATGTCGAAGGCGTGTCCTTGCAAACGACAACGGCTTGGAAAGAACAGCGAATGCGGCCATGAGAACAGAAGGACTGCGGCTCAGGGCAGCGGCACGGCGTCGAGCATGGCGCGCACCTGCTCGATCGCGCCCCGCCCGGCACTGCTCACCGGCACCAGCCGGTGCGCGGCGGTCTGCGGCAGGATGGCGGCAATGTCGTCGGGCGCGACGTAATCCCGGCCGCTCAAAAAGGCCTGCGCCTTGGCCGCCCGCATGATGGCAATGCCGGCGCGCGGGCTCAGCCCCTGCACAAACCAGCGGCCCGACCGGGTCGCGGCGATCAGGTCCTGCAGATAGTTGAGCAGTGGCTCGGCGGCATGCACCTGCTGGACCCGCTGCTGCAGTTCCAGCAACTCGTGCGGCGCCAGCATGGCCGGCAGGGTGTCGAGCATCTGGCGCCGGTCAGTACCCTTGAGCAGTTCACGTTCGGCGGCGCGGTCAGGGTAACCGAGCGAAATCCGCATGTGGAAACGGTCGAGCTGCGATTCGGGCAGGGCGTAGGTGCCGAGCTGGTCATGCGGGTTTTGCGTCGCAATGACGAAAAACGGCAATGGCAGGGGGCGTGTCTGGCCTTCGATGGTCACCTGCTTTTCTTCCATGGCCTCCAGCAGCGCGCTCTGCGTCTTGGGGCTGGCGCGGTTGATCTCGTCGGCCAGCAGCACTTGGGCAAACATCGGCCCGGGGTGGAACACGAAGCTTTCCTTTTGCCGCTCGTAGATCGACACCCCCGACAGGTCGCTGGGCATCAGGTCGGCGGTGAACTGCACGCGTGAAAACTGCAACCCGAAAGAGCGCGACAGCGCATGCGCCAGGGTGGTTTTGCCGACGCCTGGAACGTCTTCAATCAACAAGTGGCCGCCCGCCAGCAGGCAGGCCACGCAGTCGCTGACCTGGGCGGTTTTGCCCACAATCACCGTGTTAAGCTGATTCAGGAGCGCCTGAAGTTTTTCTTTTGCATGCATGCTTCGAACCATAACGTAATTTTTAACATGATTTACTCATCATGAACAAAACCGGCTATTTCACCCATATGGATTGCTGGAAGCATGAAATGGGGCCAGGCCATCCCGAATGTCCCGAGCGGCTCGATGCCATCGAGCGCCAACTGTTGGCGTGCGGGCTGGCCGATTTGCTGGCGCGCCGGGAAGCGCCGCTCGCCGCCATTGGCGACATCGAACTGGCGCACGACCGCATGCTGGTGGCGGCCATTCGCGGCTTGGGCGAACAGCTCGCCGACGACATCGTGGCCGGTGGCCCGAGCCATGTGCAGATCGACCCCGACACCATGATGAATGTCCACACATGGCGTGCTGCCCTGCGCGCGGCGGGCGCGGCCATTGCGGCCACCGACAGCGTCATCGCCGGAGAAATGGCCAATGCCTTTTGCGCGGTGCGGCCGCCGGGCCACCATGCCGAGCGCAGCAAAGCCATGGGATTCTGCTTTTTCAACAACATCGCCATTGCCGCCAAGTACGCGCTGGAACGCCACGGCCTGAAGCGCGTCGCCATTGTCGATTTCGACGTGCACCACGGCAACGGCACCGCAGACATCATCCAGGGCGATGAGCGCATCCTGATGGTGAGCTTTTTTCAGCACCCGCTGTTTCCGTTCAGCGGCGCCGACAGCGAGGCGCCGAACATGCTCAACCTGCCCGTGCCGGCGCATACCCGGGGCATGGACGTTCGCGAACTGATCGACATGATGTGGATTCCCCGGCTGGAAGACTTCAAGCCCGAAATGATCTTCATCAGTGCCGGTTTTGACGCCCACCGCGACGACGAACTCGGTCAGATGAACCTGAATGAACAGGATTTCGCCTGGATCACTGCACGTATCAAGCAGGTTGCCGACCGCCATGCCAGGGGCCGCATTGTGTCGTCTCTGGAGGGCGGCTACAGCCACGGCGCACTGGGCCGCAGCGTCGAGGCGCATCTCCGCGTGCTGGCTGATTTATAGGAATTTGTTCATGAGCGTTATTTCCCTGGCCGACGTCTCGTCGCCGCTGCTGCACACCCGGGACGAGCACGGCGTTCACCGCCTAGTCTTGAACCGGCCGGCAACCTTCAATGTGCTGGGCGAGGACATGCTGTCCGCGCTGCAGTCGGCGCTCGACGCCATTGCGCTGGACGAATCGGCCCGCGTCGTGGTGCTGTCAGCGCAGGGCAAGGCCTTTTGCGCTGGTCACAACCTCAAGGAAATGCGCGTCCGGCCCGAACTGGCCTATTACCAGAAGCTGTTTGCGCAGTGCAGCCGCATGATGCTCTGCATCCAGAAGCTGCCGGTGCCGGTGATTGCCCGGGTGCAGGGCCTGGCGACGGCCGCCGGTTGCCAGCTGGTGGCGCAAAGCGACCTGGCCGTGGCCGCCAGCCAGGCCAGCTTCGGCGTCAACGGCATTGACGTGGGGCTGTTCTGCGCCACGCCCAGCGTGCCGCTGGTGCGCAACATGCCGGCCAAACAGGCCATGGAAATGCTGCTGACCGGCGACTTCATCAGCGCCGACGAGGCGCGCGTCCGGGGGCTGGTGAACCGCGTCGTGCCGCTGGAGGCGCTCGACGACGAGGTTGAAAAAATGGTGCAGGCCATCCTGTCCAAGCCGCGCGAAGCCGTCGCCCTGGGCAAGGCGCTGTTTTACCAGCAGCGTGAAACCGGTATTGAGGCGGCCTACCAGCTGGCCGGGCAGACCATGGCCTGCAACATGATGCATCCCGTCGCGCAGGAGGGTGTGCAGGCCTTCATCGAGAAACGAAAACCGCAGTGGCCGGTGCTGGTGCCGGTGCCGGCGCCGTGAGCCTGGCTGAGGCTCCTCCTGTGACGGTCTCTGCCGCGCCCGCGCCTCTGGACAGCCTGGACGCCTGGCTGCGCGCCATGACCCAGACCAACGCATTGATTGAACTGGCATCGCTGATGGCCTGCGTGCTGCTCGCCTGGCTGGCCGTGCGCTTGCTGAGCCGCACGCGGCATGTGGCGCACGACGCGTCGATCCTGTTTGGCCGGCGCATCGTCGATGGCGTGTTGTTTCCGCTGCTGCTGCTGGTGCTGGCGTATGTCGCGCAGATGCTGCTGGCGCGGCTGTTTCCGCTGGCGCTGTTCAGGCTGGCCATTCCGGTGCTGCTGGCGCTGGCGGTCATACGCCTGAGCGTCAAGGTGCTGCAGGTCGCTTTCAAGAACGCGCCGGTGGTGCGCGCGCTGGAGCGTACCTTTTCCTGGCTGGCCTGGGCGCTGATGGTGCTCTGGGTCAGCGGCCTGCTGCCCATCATCCTGGACGAACTGGACAACATCAAATGGAAGGTCGGCGGGTCGCTGCTGTCGGTGCGCGCCCTGCTGCAGGGCGCGCTGACGGCCGGCGTCGTGCTTTTGATCACCCTGTGGATCTCCTCGGCGATTGAAAGCCGGCTGCTGCGCTCGGCCACCGGCGGCGAGCTGTCGCTGCGCAAGGCGGTGAGCAATGCCACCCGCGCGGCGCTGATGTTCGTCGGCCTGCTGCTGGCGCTGTCGTCCGTCGGCATCGACCTGACGGCGCTGTCGGTGCTGGGCGGCGCCATCGGGGTTGGCGTGGGTTTTGGCCTGCAAAAGCTCGCCTCGAACTATGTGAGCGGCTTTGTCATGCTGGCCGAACGCAGCGTGCGCATCGGCGACAACATTCGCGTCGACAACTTCGAAGGCCGCATCACCGACATCAATGCCCGCTACACCGTGGTGCGCGCGCCGTCCGGACGCGAATCCATCGTGCCGAACGAGATGTTCATCATCAACCGCATCGAAAACCTGTCGTTGAGCGATACCCGGGTGCTGCAGTCCACCGTGGTGTCGGTTGGCTATGACAGCGACGAGGAACTGGTGATACGCCTTCTGACCGAGGCGGCGCTGGCGCAGGAGCGCGTGCTGCCAGAGCCGGCGGCGGGGGTCAACCTGACCAATTTTGGCGCCGACGGCCTGGAGTTCACGCTGAACTACTGGATTTGCGATCCTGAAAATGGGATGCAAAACGTGCGCTCAAAAGTCAACCTCGCCATCCTGAAATCACTGCGCGCGCACCACATCGAGATTCCCTATCCGCAGCGGGTGATTCACATCCATGCAGGCCCGGCCGCAGAGTCCGGCCATGAGTCATCGACGCTGGCCGCCGGCTTCGGTAAAGCCCTGCCGGAGTCCGAATGACAGCTGTTGCAGGAAGTGCTTTAATTTGGGGCAGCATGCCCTCTATAATTAAATAGAACGATCGTTCTTTTTTGTATTTGCGGCAAGATACGCTTTTATTTCGCAAGACGGCCGCACGGCACCCGGGGTGCTGCGGCATAGAATGCAGAGCTTACGTTTACGTCAACGTCAATCAATAATTTTTGGAGCCCCGTCATGAAAATCCTGGTCCCCGTCAAACGCGTCGTCGATTACAACGTCAAGGTCCGTGTCAAAAGCGACGGCAGCGGCGTCGACATCGCCAACGTCAAGATGAGCATGAACCCGTTTGACGAGATCGCCATCGAAGAAGCCGTGCGGCTTAAGGAAAAGGGCGTGGCCACGGAAGTCATCGCCGTGTCCTGCGGCGTGCTGCAGTGCCAGGAAACCCTGCGCACCGCCATGGCCATCGGCGCCGACCGCGCCATCCTGGTCGAAACCGCCGAAGAACTGCAGCCGCTGGCCGTGGCCAAGCTGCTCAAGGCGCTGGTTGACAAGGAGCAGCCGCAACTGGTGATTCTGGGCAAGCAGGCCATCGATGACGACTGCAACCAGACTGGCCAGATGCTGGCCGCGCTGCTGGGCTGGGGCCAGGCCACTTTTGCCTCCAAGGTCGAAGTCGCCGACGGCAAGGCCAGCGTCACACGCGAAGTTGACGGCGGCCTGGAAACGCTCTCGCTCAGCTTGCCGGTCATCATCACGACCGACCTGCGTTTGAACGAGCCGCGCTACGTCACGCTGCCCAACATCATGAAGGCCAAGAAAAAGACGCTCGAAAACGTCAAGCCCGCCGATCTGGGCGTCGATGTCGCCCCGCGCCTCAAGACCCTGAAGGTCAGCGAGCCGCCCAAGCGCAGCGCCGGCATCAAGGTGGCCGACGTGGCCGCCCTAGTGGACAAGCTCAAGAACGAAGCCAAAGTGATTTAACGCGAAACGCAAATCATCCTCGCGAAGGCGGGGATCCATTACTTTCAAGGAACATGACATGACCGCACTTGTTATTGCAGAACACGACAACGCCAGCATCCGGCCCGCCACCCTCAACACCGTTACCGCAGCCAGCCAGTGCGGCGGCGACGTGCATGTGCTGGTGGCTGGCAACGGTGCCCAGGCCGCCGCCGAGGCCGCTTCCAAAATAGCCGGCGTCTCCAAAGTCATCCACGTCGAAGGCGAACACTTCGCCCACGGCCTGGCTGAAAACATGGCGGCGCAGGTGGTTGGCATGGCCAGCGCCTATTCGCACATCCTGTTTCCCGCCACGGCGTCGGGCAAGAACATTGCCCCGCGCGTGGCGGCCTTGCTCGATGTGGGCCAGATTTCCGACATCACCAAGGTCGATGCCGCCGACACCTTCGAGCGCCCGATCTACGCCGGCAACGCCATTGCCATCGTGCAGAGCCTGGACGCGACCAAAGTCATCACGGTGCGCACGACCGGCTTTGACGCCGCCGCCGCCACCGGTGGCTCGGCCAGCGTTGAAACCCCGAGCGGCGTGGCCGACAGCGGCAAGTCGAGCTTTGTCAGCGCCGAAATCGCCAAGAGCGACCGGCCCGAGTTGACCGCCGCCAAGATCATCGTCTCCGGCGGCCGGGCACTTGGTTCGAACGAGAAATTCCATGAAGTGCTGGAGCCGCTGGCCGACAAGCTCGGCGCCGCACTGGGTGCTTCGCGCGCGGCGGTCGATGCCGGTTACGCCCCGAACGACTGGCAGGTCGGCCAGACCGGCAAGATCGTTGCGCCGCAGTTGTACGTGGCCATCGGCATTTCAGGCGCCATCCAGCACCTGGCCGGCATGAAGGACTCCAAGGTCATCGTGGCGATCAACAAGGACGCGGAAGCACCGATTTTCAGCGTCGCTGATTACGGCCTTGAAGCTGACCTGTTCAACGCCGTGCCGGAACTGGTTACCGCGCTGTAACCCATGACAAGCCAAAGGGCGTCTTGCAGGACGCCCTTTTTTTATCTGTACTGCCTGCGCTGCCGGGCAACTGTTGATTTATTGGAGACAAGAAATGAGCTACAAAGCACCCCTTAAAGACATGTTGTTTGACATCCAGCATCTGGCCAACATTGACCAGATCGCGCAGATTCCGGGATTTGAAGACGCCGGGTTCGACACCGCGCAGGCCGTGCTTGAGGAATGCGCCAAGTTCAGCGAAGGCGTGCTGTCGCCGCTGAACTGGGAGGGCGACAAAAACCCTTCGAGCTGGAAAGATGGCGTGGTCTCCACCACCCCCGGTTTCAAGGAAGCCTTCAAGCAATACGCTGAAGGCGGCTGGCAGGGGCTGCAGCACCCGGCCGATTTTGGCGGCCAGGGCCTGCCCAAAACCATTGGCGCGGTGTGCGGCGAAATGGTCAACTCGGCCAACATGAGCTTTGCGCTGTGCCCGATGCTGACCGACGGCGCCATCGAAGCGCTGCTGACGGCTGGTTCTGACGCGCTGAAAGCGGTTTACCTTGAAAAGCTGGTCAGCGGCGAGTGGACCGGTACCATGAACCTGACCGAGCCGCAGGCCGGCTCGGACCTGGCCGCCGTGCGCACCCGCGCCGAACCGCAGGCAGACGGCAGCTACAAGGTGTTCGGCACCAAGATCTACATCACCTACGGCGAACACGACATGGCCGCGAACATCGTCCATCTGGTGCTGGCCCGTGCCAGTGGCGCACCCGAAGGCGTCAAGGGCATCAGTCTGTTTGTCGTGCCGAAATTCATGGTCAATGCCGACGGCTCGGTGGGCGCGCGCAACGACGTGCATTGCGTCAGCATCGAGCACAAGCTGGGCATCAAGGCATCGCCCACGGCCGTGCTGCAGTTTGGCGATCACGGCGGCGCGGTCGGTTACATCGTCGGCGAAGAAAATCGCGGCCTCGAATACATGTTCATCATGATGAATGCGGCGCGTTACGCCGTTGGCGTGCAGGGCATTGCGATGGCCGAGCGGGCCTACCAAAAGGCCGTGAGTTTCGCCAAGGACCGCGTGCAAAGCCGCCCGGTCGATGGCTCCATCAAGGCCAGCGTCGCCATCATTCACCACCCCGATGTCAAGCGCATGCTGATGACCATGCGCGCCTACACCGAAGGCTGCCGCGCCATGGCCGCCGTCGCTGCCGCTGCCTACGATGCCGCGCACCAACACCTTGACGCCGACGTGCGCAAGCAGAACCTGGCGTTCTACGAATTCATGGTGCCGCTGGTCAAGGGCTACAGCACCGAGATGAGCCAGGAAGTCACCTCGCTGGGCATTCAGGTGCATGGCGGCATGGGCTTTATCGAGGAAACCGGCGCCGCACAGTATTACCGCGACGCCAAAATCCTGACGATTTACGAAGGCACGACGGCCATCCAGGCCAACGACCTGGTCGGCCGCAAGACGGTGCGCGACGGCGGCCAGACCGCCAAAGGCATTGCTGGTCAGATCGAAGCGACCGAAAACGAGCTGCTGGCCCAAGGCAGCGCCGACGCGCTGGCCGTGGCCAAGCGCCTCAAAGCCGCGCGCGAAGCCTTTGTCCATGTGGTCGAGTTTGTCGCCAACAACACCCGCAGCCAGCCCAATGCAGTGTTCGCTGGCAGCGTGCCTTACCTGATGCTGGCCGGCAACGTGGTTGCCGGCTGGCAGCTGGCGCGTTCGCTGCTGGTGGCGCAAGAGCAGTTGGCGCAAGGCGTCGATGCGGCGTTCATGCAGGCCAAGATCACCACCGCGCGTTTCTACGCCGACCACCTGCTGACCAAGGTGCCCGGCCTGCGCGACAGCATCGTCGACGGCGCTGACAGCGTGAATGCGCTGGCCCTCGACGCGTTTTGAGCGTGCTTGGGTTTTGCTACTGAATCAATAGCTGACTGCGCACGCCAGTCTTGCGCAAAAGCCACTTTTTACTTAAAAAACAAACAACGACCACGGAGACCACCATGTCCAGACTTCCCGGCGCCCTGAACCATTTGCCGCTGCCCATCATCGGCTCGCCGCTGTTCATCATCAGCAACCCCACGCTCGTCATCGAGCAGTGCAAGGCCGGCATCGTCGGCTCCATGCCGGCGCTCAATGCGCGTCCGGCCGCGCAGCTCGAAGACTGGCTGGCCGAAATCAGCGAGACGCTGGCGGCCTACAACCTGGCAAACCCTGACCAACCCGCCGCGCCGTATGCCATCAACCAGATCGTCCACAAAAGCAACGACCGGCTGGAGCACGACCTGGAGGTGTGCGCCCGCTTCAAGGTGCCCATCATCATCACCTCGCTGGGCGCGCGCGAAGACCTGAACCAGGCCGTACACGGCTGGGGCGGCGTGGTGCTGCACGACATCATCAACAACAAGCATGCCCACAAGGCGATTGAAAAGGGCGCGGACGGCCTGATCGCCGTGGCCTGCGGCGCGGGCGGCCATGCGGGCGTGAAAAGCCCGTTTGCCCTGATCCAGGAAATCCGCCAGTGGTTCGACGGCCCGGTGGCGCTGTCCGGCTCGATCTCGACCGGCGGCGGCGTACTGGCCGCGCAAGCTATTGGGGCGGACTTTGCCTACATCGGCTCGGCCTTCATCGCCACCGAAGAAGCCCGGGCGTCAGACGCCTACAAGCAGGCGATTGTCGAAAGCAACTCGGACGACATCGTCTACAGCAACCTGTTCACCGGCGTACACGGCAACTACCTAGCCCCCTCCATCCGCGCCGCCGGCATGGACCCGGACAACCTGCCCGAAAGCGACCCCAGCAAGATGAACTTCGGCGGCGACAAGAGCAAAGCCTGGAAGGACATCTGGGGTTGCGGGCAGGGCATTGGCGCGGTCAGCAAGGTGCAAAGCACGGCTGATTTTGTGGCGCAGCTCAGGCGGGAGTATGAGGAGGCGCGGGGGCGGCTGCTGGGTTGATGTTGCGATTGATGGCGGGTTTTGATGTTTCTTAACGAGCGAGTCAGGTGTGGCTAATCCGGTGGATTTTAGGTTTTGCCGGATAAATGGCGATTTGATAAGTTATTGAAAATAAAGAAAAAATTCTAGAATTATTAGGTTTCAGATTGCAGGTGTTAGGTAGTATTGAGTTGATGAATTTACGACAGGCACATTGGAAGAAAAACAAAATGCCAACCCTCTTTACTGCTGAGGTTCACGAAGCGGCGAGGCAAGCGTACTTTGTTGGCTGGCTACCAGTGACGAACACGGCGAGACAAGTGTTTCACCCAAAGAGGTTTGGGCCGTCGCGGATGACGCGCACATCGTGGTGGCAAACATTGCCTCGCCTGGGTCAGCCATGAACATTGGGGCCAATGCGAAGGTGTGTTTGAGCTTCATTGATATCTTCGTTCAGAAGGGATTCAAGATAATCGGCACCGCAACTGACCTGAAGCCTTCTGCGCCTGAGTTTTCGAAATGGGCTGGGCCACTTCACGCGATGGTGGGTGATTGCTTTCCAATGCACAGCGTGTTCGTTGTCTGTGCTACTTCTGTTCATCGGATTATTGCGCCAAGCTATGCTTTTTATCCATCCGAGACAACGGAAGAATCGCAGGTTCAATCTGCTCTGCGTAACTACGGCGCGCATAGAAGGGTCGGGCATGACTAACAAAATATTGCAGTGGATGGCATCGCCGCCCGCTGAAATCATCCGTTAGCGAGCTTGTTTGAAGTAGGGCTTGCGGTAAAGTAGAAATATGGCCCCTACAGTCGTCCGCGACGGACAGTTCCGTTTATTCTTTTTTTCCCGTGAAGAACTGCGCATTCATGTCCACGTGGCCCACCCTGATGGAGAAGCAAAATTCTGGTTAACGCCAGTTGTCACGGTAGCCACCTACACGGGTCTTTCAGCACGACAACTGCGCGAAGCGCAGGCTGTTGTCGAGACACATATCAAGGAGATTAAAGATGCCTGGAACGATCATTTCGGTAGCCGAGGTGACACACGTGTCGAAGCACGGCTTCTGGTTGCTGCTTGACGCAGAGGAATTGCTCGTTCCGTTTGAACACTTTCCATGGTTCAAAAATGCAACGATCGCGCAACTCTCGGATGTTCAGTGGCCCGCGCCCGATCATCTTTACTGGCCTCAACTGGACGCCGATCTTTCCGTCGAGTCCATTCGAAATCCTTCAATGTTTCCTCTGGTTTCGAAAAAAGCGGGCTAAGCACAGTCCACGCCTGCGGCAGCCTTAGCCTGCTTAGGCAGCGCAGCGACCAGCGGTAACATCGCGCTTTCCATTTTCCAAACCCCTCCATGCCTCTCCCCAATCACCAACTCAGCATGACCGTGCTGATGACGCCGGACATGGCCAACTTTTCCGGCAATGTCCACGGCGGCACCATCCTCAAATTGCTCGATCAGGTGGCGTACGCCTGCGCCAGCCGTTACGCGGGCGAGTACGTTGTCACCCTGTCGGTCGATCAGGTCATGTTCCGCCAGCCGATTCACGTCGGCGAGCTGGTCACTTTTCTGGCGTCGGTCAACTACACCGGCAACACGTCGATGGAAGTGGGTGTCAAGGTGGTCACCGAAAACATCCGGGGCCAGAGCGTGCGGCATGCGAACAGCTGCTTTTTCACCATGGTCGCGGTGGGCGAAGACGGCAAGCCAAAAGCCATCGCGCCGCTTGAAGTCCAGACGCCCGACCAGGTCCGGCGCTACGCCGCTGCCAAGATCCGCCGCGAACTGCGGCAGGAGTTTGAACTGCGGCGGCAGGCGCTGACCGTCAAGCCTGCGTGAAGGCTGTTTTTATTGCCCGGCGACCGTGCAAAAGTGAAACAGCGCGCCAGCGTCTGCTGGCCTGATGGGGCGGCCCGTTCACCTGCGCCAGCCCGGCATTGACGCGCTCAAGGGTCTGGCCTGTCTGCTCATCATCTGGCATCACCTGGCTTTTTACGGGCCGATGTCGGATGTGGTCTATCCCTTTGCGCCTGACCTGACGGGCTGGCTGTATGACTATGGCCGCATGGCGGTGCAGGTGTTTCTGGTCGTGGGCGGCTTTCTGGCGGCCAGGTCGCTGGCGCCGCAAGGCCAGGCGACCTATGCGTCGCCGGGCAGACTGCTGGCGCGCCGCTACCGGCGGCTGGTGCTGCCTTATGTGGTGGCAGTGGCGGCGAGCGTGGCGGTGGCCGCGCTGGTGCGCCCGTGGTTTGTTCATCCTTCGGTTCCGTCTGAAGCCACGCTGTTCCAGTTGCTGGCCCATGGGCTGCTGCTGCAGGACATGCTGGAATTTGAAGGGCTGTCCGCTGGCGTCTGGTATGTGGCGATTGATTTCCAGCTGTTTGCGATGTCGGTGCTGCTGTTCAGTCTGTCGCGGCGGCTGGAGCGGCGCTGGCCGGGCTTGCGTGCCTGGCCGGTTGCGCCGGGCCTGATGTTGACGGTGATCGTTTGCGCCGCGTCGCTGTTCCTGTTCAACAACGACAGCCGCTGGGACATGGCCGGCGTGTATTTCTTTGGCGCTTACGGTCTGGGCATGCTGGCTTTTTGGGCTGGCAATTCAAACCGGTGGGCTTCGTGGCTGCTGTTCATCGGCCTGCTGGCCGGCACCGCCTTGCTGCTGGATTTCAGGGGACGGCTGCTGGTGGCGCTGGCAGTGGCGTTCGGGCTGGTGTTCTTGCAGCGTTACGCTTCAGGGACAGGCGTGCCACGCTGGCCGCAGCGGCAACTGGCCGGGCTCGGAAAAATATCGTATTCGGTTTTCCTGATTCACTTTCCGGTCTGCCTGCTGGTCAACGCGGTGGTCAGCTATTTTTGGCCTGCGCACTTGCTGGCCAATGTGGCGGGCTTGCTGGCGGCGTTTGCGCTGTCGGTGGGCGCGGGCAGCGTGTTGTACCGAAACGTTGAATCCAGAGCCTCGCTTTATTCTGGCCGCCTGAAATTTCGCTTTGTTGCCTGATGCGGCGTGACGCGCGATAAATTCAAGTAAAAAGTGCCGGTTGCGCCCGCTGGACGGGTTTATGATGCTATTTAATATATAGCGGTCAGCGCTTGAACATGTCCAGCTTCAACGCCGCTTCATGGCCCAGCCGCGACGCATGGGTGGTGTGGTCGGCCAGGTCGTCTCCGGTGAGGCCGTGCACCAGCACATTCAGTCCGTTGCGGTGCTCCTCAAACCCATCCCATTACACACAAGTCCGTACCATAGGCAGCTGAATCACTGAAGGGATGAGGCGATGGGCTGGGCGGAACGAGAATTTGAAACGATTGATTTGGGCGACCCGCGTTTGAACCGGCGCGCCGTGCTGCTGGCTGAGCGGCTGGGGCAAAAGCCCGGCGCGAGCATTCCGGGGGCGTGCGAGAACGGGGCCGAGACGGCGGCGGCCTACCGCTTCCTGCGCAACGAGCAGGTCAGCTGTGAAGACGTGATGACGGCCCACCGCCAGGCGACGATGGGCCGCATCCGCGAGCACGCGGTGGTGCTGTGCCTGCAGGATACGACCGAGCTGGACTACAACGGGCAGGCGACGGCGGGCCTGGGGCCGCTGAGCTACGAGGCCCAGCGCGGATAAAGCAACTTCTTTTCTGTAAATTTCCGAGATTCGGTCTTGGGTACTGGTGATTGGCAATGCTCAGGGCTTCATGGAGAGGTAGATTTTTGCGGTCATCCACTCCTCGTCTTGTTCGGCCAGCAAGGCGCTGATTAAGCGCAGGCAGCTGGCCGAGTTAGGAAACAACGTGGCGACACGGGTACGCCGCTTGAGCTCCTTGTTCAAACGCTCCAGGCCGTTGGTCGTGCGCATGCGCACCCGATGGGCCTCGGGCAAGTCGAAGACGGCAAAACCCTCCGGCAGGTTTTTCTCGGCCCAGGCGGCCAGTTGCGGGTGGCTGACTTGCCAGTCTTTGAGCGCCGCGTTGAGCAGTCGCTGTGCCTCAATGGCATCGCTCGCATTGAAGATGCCGCGTATTTGGCGCGCTACCGGCGTGCGCTGGTCCAGCCGGCTGACGTAGCCCTGTGCGTTGTGTTGGAGGTGAAACTGGCAGCGCTGCCAGGGCACACCGGGAAACATCGCCTTGCGCGCGGCCTTCAAACCGGCATGGTCGTCACTGGCGAGAAACTTGACCCCGCGCAGGCCGCGCTCAATCAGGCT
Organism: Polaromonas sp. CG9_12; assembly: GCA_000751355.1. Classification (GTDB taxonomy): domain Bacteria; phylum Pseudomonadota; class Gammaproteobacteria; order Burkholderiales; family Burkholderiaceae_C; genus Polaromonas. The sequence goes on from CCJP01000005.1 coordinate 3,373,196, forward strand.
GTCTAGACAAGGCCCGCCAATGCACCTCAGCTTCTGACAGCGCCACCGACACGCCCAACACCCGGCGGTGGCCTGAAGCCGTCACGCCGATGGCCACCAAAACCGCACAATCGACTACCCGGCCGGCCTCGCGCACGCGCTCATAACGCGCATCCAAAATCACGTACGGTGTCTCATCCAGGGGCCGGGTACGCCAGGCGTGCAAGCCCGTGTCCAGCAGCGCTGTGCAACGGCTGATTTGCGTGCTGGAGATGCTCACCTCGGGCCCCACCAGCTTTTGCAACACTTCGATGACTTTTCGGGTGGAGACGCCCTGCACATACATCTCGGCAAGCGCCAGATTCATGGCTTGCTCCGAGCGACTGCCGCGCTCCAGGGCGCTGGGATAGAACCCGCCAGAGCGCACTTGCGGCACTTCGAAGGTGACTTCGCCCATGCGGGTCAAAACAGTCTTGTCCTTGTAGCCGTTGGCGTAATCGACCCGCTGGGCCGAGCGCTCGTACGGCGTGGCCTGAAGGTGCTGGGCCCGCTCAATGCGGGAGGCTTCATTGACCAGGATGCGCAAGGCTTCACCGGCGCCGTCCAGGCCATTGGCGAGCAGGCAGGCGTAGGCTTCATGCAGCGGGTGGCAGCTAGCATCGAGTTGGGTTCGTTGGGCCATGGAAATACGTTCTTTCTATGTCGGTCCAGGCTTGCCAGTCTGTGCCATCGGGGGGGGGGCCTCCGGCGGCCTGGCAGGGGCCTGATTGAAAAATCCCAAAACCAGAAACTTCCAAACAGGTTCAGTTTCAATGGTCGGGGAAATTACAGAACGAATGTTGCACTACCCCAGCGCGGGCTGTATCTGCACCCGACCTACGTGGTCACGCCCCAGCGCGAGCCGCTGGGGGTGATGAACGCCTGGACGTGGGCACGCGAGTTTAAGCAAGGCGATGCGCCGCGCGGCGGCGTGCTCGAAAGCGTGCGCTGGGTGGAGAGCTACGAGCGCATCGCCGAGCAGGCTGGCGAGTTGCCCGGCACGCGTCATGTGTGCATTGGCGACCGCGAGTCGGACATCCTGGCGTTGCTGGTGATGGCGCGCAAGATGAATCACGCGGCCGATTACCTGGTGCGCTGCCAGCACAACCGGGTGCTGCCCGAAGGGGGCAAGCTGTGGGATGGCGTCATGGCCAGCGCGCCGCTGGGGCGTATTCGCTTTGAGATGCCGGCCGGTCGCGGGCGCAAGGCGCGCGCGGTCGAGCAGGAGGTGCGCGCCCAGCGCGTGATGCTGCCCGACCGCCAGGGCGGCCAGCTCGAAGTGACCTGCCTTATTGCCTCGGAAGTCAACGCACCGGCAGGCACCAAGCCGGTGGTCTGGCGGCTGCTGACCAACCGGGTGGCAAGCACACTGGCAGCGGCAGTCGAACTCATCGATTGGTACCGCGCGCGCTGGGAAATTGAGCTTTTTTTCCTGGTGCTCAAGGAGGGCTGTCGGGTCGAGCGGCTGCAGCTGAGCGATGTTGGGCGGCTACAGACCGCTCTGGCGCTGTACATGGTGATTGCCTGGCGCATCAACCGCTTGATGCGGCTGGGGCGCACGTTGCCCGATTTACCAGCCGACCTATTGTTCGAGCCTGACGAGTGGCGAGCGGCGTTCATCCTGAACAAAAAGCCCGTGCCCCGCCAGACCCCTACGCTCAACACCGTGGTGCGTTTGATTGCTCAGCGCGGCGGCTTTTTGGGCAGAAAGCACGATGGCGAACCGGGTGCCAGGACGATTTGGCTGGGCATGCAGGAGATTGCCATCTTCGTCGAGGGTGCCCGTTATGCCCGGCAGTTCAACGATGGGTGACTTGTGTGTAATGGGATGCCTCAAACCAGGGAATCAGCCGGTTGAACCCGGCGCGGTCAAACGCAAGCTGGCAACTCCCGTGCGGATGCGGCCCGACCTCGCGCTCATGCACTTGGCCCACGGCGATGTCGAAAAGCTCGCCGGCCTGTTCGCACAGTGCGCGGGCTTGCGTTGGCGTCTCGGGGCCGAAATAGACGTGGGCGTGGTAACGCTCGTAAATGTTTTGGTGGCGTGGGGTCATGGGCGGATGGGCAGGTGTGGCGGTAAATGGTGGCGGCTGCAGCGTCGGTGCTGCATGGACAGGTTTTGTTTGTAGCGTGAACCGATGGGGTGGATGTGGTCGTCGGTGGTTTTTTTTGCTTGATTCTTGACCGGATTCATCCCGGTGCGCGAATGGCTGCAAGTGTGACTGGCGTCACGTCGATGCCGTAGGCCGCGCCGGCAGGGGAATTGTCGAAGGCAGTGCTCACCATGCCGGCGTTGGCCACCGCGTCAAGATGAAATGAAGCCATGCCGCCGCACACGATGAAGAGGAGGCCGTGCCGTGTTTCATGCGTGCGATGCGCCGGACGAAGGCCGTTCACGCGGGCAACCGCTTTGTGCTTTTGGCTCAGCCGTCTTGGCCGAAAATGCAGGGTGACTACACTGCAGAGTTCGTTTTTCCGCTTTCCTGTTTTTCAAACTTTCCGAAAAAACCGTACCCATGGATATTTTTATGCTGGCGATGCTTGTCGCCATCGCCGCGCACATGCTCAAGTCAAAATACCAGCGCGGGCGAATTGCCTTGCTGGGCAGCCACCTTGGGAAATACCAGATTGAAAAACTGATGGAAACGCTGACCGAAGGCTACATGCGGGCGCTGGGTGAATCCGATGGCCAGCGCCGCGAACAGATTTTCAACCTGCTTGGCACTACCGAGGCTTCGCTGTGCGACCAGCTCAATCGCTTCAGCGCCGAGTTTTCGAAAGTGGATGAAGCCGAGGCCCGGGTCAGCAAGCTGCCCCTGGCCATTCCCTATGCCGACAAGATTTTTCCTGCCGCTACGTTTGACCTGCGCAAGGCTTTGGCGATTCATGCGCAGGGTATTGCCGAGGCGGCAAGAAATGGCGACAACCGCAGCCCCAAGGCCAAGGCGTTCACCGTATCGGCCGAGCTGTTCCTGCTGCAGCACACCTGCCACTGGTTCTGCAAGTCAAAAACCGTTGCTTCCGCCCGCATGCTGGGCCGGCAGAAAACATCCTATGAGCAAGTCGTGAACGCCGTGGCGCCCGAGACCCGCAAGGCCTATTGCGCCCTGGCGGGGTGCTGAGTCCGTCCGCTGGCTACAGCGAGGCCGGGCGACTCGCGGTCGCGTAGGGCTTGCAGTGGGCATAAATGTCCAGCCCTGGCTGATAAACGCTGGTTTGCACGTTCATCAGGCCCAGCACCGAATGAAAATAATTGTCATGGCTGATTGGTGCCTCGAGTTCCTTGCGCAGGCAAGTGGTGGTGATCTGTGTGCGCTGCTCGAATTCAGGTGAAAGCCAGGTGATCCACGGCACATGCTTTTGTACGTCGGGTGCCACGCTGTAGGGCATGCCGTGGAGATAGAGGTTGTTTTCCCCCAAGGACTCGCCATGGTCGGCCAGATAGAGCAGGGCGGGCGCATTGCGCGGCGTTTGCCCCTTGAGCCACTGGATGGCGGATCCCAGTACGTGGTCGGTGTACACAATGCTGTTGTCGTAGGCATTGACAAGCCCTTCGGATGTGCAGCTTTGCAGCGAATTGTTGGTGCATTCGGGCAGAAACTTTTTGAAGGCGGCCGGCGACCGCTTGAAGTAGGCCGGTCCGTGGCTGCCCATCTGGTGCATCACGACCACCACGCCCTTGGCCCGGCGCTCGGCGGGCAGGGCGGCAATGCGCGCGTCCAGTCCTTGCAGCATGACTTCGTCGAAGCATTCGCCGCCGTCGCACAGGCCGGGAACTTTCAACTGGCTGGTATCGACATTGGGAACGCGGTCGCAAACGCCCTTGCAGCCCGACTGGTTGTCGAGCCAGAGCACGGCCAGGCCGGAATGCTGCAGCACGTCCATCAGGCCCTCGTAATTGGCCGGGCGCGATTCATAGGTTGCCCGCCCGAAATGGGAAAACATGCATGGCACCGAGGCCGCCGTGCTGGTGCCGCATGACCACGCGTTGCGCTGGCTGGCGATGTTTTCCTTGGACAGTTCGGGCGTGGTGGGACGGCCGTAGCCGTTGACGGCGAAATTGACACTGCGGCCGGTTTCGCCCAGCACCAGCAGCAGCAGGGGCGGTTTGGTTTGCGCCGTGTAGCTGGCGCCCAGCGTGGCGTCTTCGCCCAGCGGCAGGATGGCCGACTCGTCGCGCTGAAACGGCCTGGCCGCCACCGAGCCCAGCGCATAGAAGGAATTGAGCGGGTTGATCAGGTAGCGCACCTGGGGGTGGTTGCGCATCACCGAGGCAATGCTTTGAAAGAAAAGCACCATCACCACGACCAGCAGGGCGCAACTTGCCAGCAGGGCGGCCAGGTTGAAGACCGCTTGGCGCGTCGGATTTTGCAGCCGGATGTGCTTGCGCCACAGCAGTACGCAGGGCAGCACCGCCAGCAACAGCACGGTGGCCAGCAGGCGCCAGTTCAGCAGGTCGCGCGTTTCGCGCATATCGGTCTGCAGCGTGTTGACCATCATGGCCTTGTCGATGACCACGCCATAGGCCATCATGAAATAGGCGCCAAAAGCTGCCGATACGCAAAACAGCATGATGACCGGCTTGAGCGTCCAGCGCCAGGCCAGTAGGCTGAGCAATCCGGCCGTCGCCAGACCAATCACCAATGCCAGCCCCACGCTGACCGTGACCGCCTGGCCGCCGCTCAGGTCGGGCAGCCGGGCCAGCGCGCGCCACAGCGCCACGTTGCAAACCGTGGCAATCCAGAAGCTGGCGAGCACGACGACCCAAAGCGGCCGCATGCCGGCAGGACGTTGCCCGGCCTTCAAACTTGAAAGAGGCGGGACAGGCTGGGCGGCGTGTGGGGTAGGCAAGTGCAACGACATAGCGCGGCATTGTAGGGGCGGCCAGCTTAGGCCGGGCTTAAGACTTAAGGCTGCAACTGGTCGGCGTGGTGCCTCAGGTGGTCGGCCATGAAAGTGGCGATGAAGTAGTAGCCGTGGTCGTAGCCAGCATGACGCCGCAGCGTGAGGGGCTGGCCGGCCAAGGTGCAGGCCGCCTCAAACACTTGCGGATGGAGCTGGTCTGGCAAAAATTTGTCGGCCAGTCCCTGGTCGATCAGGATGCCGCCGGGGTAGGGGGCGCTGGCTTTTTGCTGCATCAGCACGCTGGCATCTTGGGCCAGCCAGTCCGATTCGTCAACGCCGAGGTAGCCGGTGAACGCCTTGCGGCCCCATGGGCACTGGCTGGGCGCGCAAACCGGTGCAAAGGCCGACACGGACTTGAACAGGCCGGGGTGCTTGAGCGCCAGCGTCAGGGCGCCATGGCCGCCCATCGAATGGCCAAAGATGCCGATGCGTTCGGCGTCCAGCGGCAGGCTGGCCGTCAGCAGTGGCAGCAGTTCGACCGTAAGGTAACTCTCCATGCGGTAATTTTCAGACCAGGGCGCCTGCGTGGCATCAAGGTAAAAACCGGCGCCCACGCCAAAATCCCAGCTGTCGGACTCGCCCGGCACCTTGGCGCCGCGCGGGCTGGTGTCGGGCGCGATCAGTGCCAGGCCCAGCTCGGCGGCCAGGCGCTGGGCGCCCGCCTTGGTCATGAAGGTTTCCTCGTTGCAGGTCAGGCCCGCCAGATAAATCAAGGCGGGGACCGGGCCCGTTGAGGACTGCGGCGGCAAGAATACCGAGAACTTCATCGGCAGGCCGATTTCGTTGGACTCGTGCTGGTAAAAACGCTGCGTGCCGCCAAAACAGCCGTGCTCGCCCAGCAATTCTGGTTGTGTTTTCATGCGCTTTTCAGTTCAGTCAAAGGCTGCCAGCAGGGGGGGGCGTGGGGGCTAATACAACACCACGCCGCGAATCGATTCGCCGCGTTTCATCAGGTCAAACCCCTTGTTGATGTCTTCCAGCGGCATGGTGTGCGTGATCAGGTCGTCGATGTTGATCTTGCCTTCCATGTACCAGTCAACGATTTTCGGCACGTCGGTGCGGCCGCGCGCGCCGCCAAAGGCCGAGCCTTCCCATTTGCGGCCGGTGACCAGCTGGAACGGCCGGGTGCTGATTTCCGCGCCGGCTTCGGCCACGCCGATGATGATGCTGCGGCCCCAGCCCTTGTGGGTGCATTCGAGCGCCTGGCGCATCACCTGCGTGTTGCCGATGCATTCAAAACTGTAGTCGGCGCCGCCGTCGGTCAGCTGAACAATCGCATCGACGACGTTTTCGACATTTTTCGGGTTGATGAAATGCGTCATGCCGAACTTGCGGGCCATGGCTTCGCGTTCGGGGTTCAAATCGACGCCGATGATCTTGTCGGCGCCGACCATCTTCGCACCCTGGATCACGTTCAGGCCAATGCCGCCCAGCCCAAACACCACGACATTCGCGCCGGCCTCGACCTTGGCGGTGAACAGCACCGCACCGATGCCGGTGGTGACGCCGCAGCCGATGTAGCAGACCTTGTCAAACGGCGCGTCCTTGCGGATCTTGGCCAGCGAGATTTCGGGCGCCACGGTGAAGTTGCTGAAGGTTGACGTGCCCATGTAGTGAAAGATCGGCTGGCCGTCCAGGCTGAAGCGGGAGGTCGCGTCGGGCATCACGCCCTTGCCCTGGGTGCCGCGAATCAGCTGGCACAGGTTGGTCTTGCGCGACAGGCAAAACTTGCACTGGCGGCATTCGGGCGTGTAGAGCGGAATGACATGGTCGCCCTTTTGCAGCGATGTCACCCCGGGGCCGACATCGACCACGATGCCCGCGCCTTCGTGGCCGAGGATGGCGGGGAAGATGCCTTCCGGGTCGGCGCCCGAGAGCGTGTAGTAGTCGGTGTGGCAGATGCCGGTAGCCTTGATCTCGACCAGCACTTCGCCGAACTTCGGACCTTCGAGGGCAACGGTTTCGATGGTCAAGGGTTCGCCTGGTTTCCAGGCAACGGCGGCTTTGGTTTTCATGGGGTTTGGGTCTGCTTCACAGAGTGGGTAAGGAAAACAGATGGCACTATAAGCCAGACTGCCCATCAGGGTTGGCAGGTGCACGGCCAGGCCTTGCATCCTTGCCCCTAGCTACCGACCATCTCGCCAAGCACCCGGGTGCGAACCGGCGCAGCAGGGTCGTTGGGAAACTTGCGCCCAAAGAATGCGGGTGAAGTCTTGAGCTGCTCGATGTCTTTTTCCTCGAACAGGCGCGGGTGAGACTGGTCAAAGTGCTGGAAACAATGGTTCATCGGCCCTTTGTTCAATTGCAGATGCATCAGCAGCGTGGGCAGCACGATTTCCTCGGGCAGGCACAAGCGGCTGAAATAGTCCTTTATCTCGGGACGCTGAAACCGGTCAACCATTTCAGCAACGATGTGCCGGCGTGCACCGAACCAGGTGGTGCCGTAATAAGCGCGAAAGTTTTCGTCGAAAATGTGCCTTCCAATTGATTTTTGGCCAAGTGTCTTCGTCAACTGAAGCGCGAGCCACGACGCGGGATTTCTTCGGTCCCCGCTGCGCAGCCAGATTCCGGCTTCTTCGCGCCGGCCCAGCGAGGCGCCGAAGTACACATTTGAAAGCCGCCTGGCAACCCGAAAGCGAAATGACATGTCCGGCGTCAGTGCCCTGTAGCCGATCGACATCAGCGCGTCCTGGTCGCGCAACACGTCAACACAGTCGAAATGTGCGTCGGCACGTCCCGAGATATGCGCTTCAAACTTTTGAATGGGCTTGATCGGCAGGCATGAGGGGCTCAACAATTGAAGGTAGTCAAAATCGAGGTTGGCCAGCGCGTACTGCATCGAATGAAAGACACCTTCCACGAAGCTGAACAGCCCCCAGCCTGTGCGCTTGGGATCGGGAACGAACACAACATTCGAAGCGCTGAGCGGGAAAGCGGGGGTCTGGTGAAAATCATGGTGCACCAGCACGGTATGCGGCGCCAGGGCCCTTGCAAGCTGATCGACGGTTTCCGGCTTGCTGACAGCAGACATCACAAGAAAAACAATATTCGGTTTCATCTTTTTTGCTTGTGGGTGATTTTTAGCTAATTGTTGGTCCGCTGCAGCCGGTGTATTTCAACTTGCAGAACAGGACGCGCTCTTTTTCATCAGGAGTTGCGCTGGTGAGATTTCAATTTTTGTTCGACCGGCCATGACTCGCCGAACACCAAAGATGATCGTGATTGCAATCCATTCAGTCAATCTGGCAAACGGACTAATGAATTGCATGAAGTCATCGTTGACACTTGGCAAGACTCGTGATGGCTGGGCGCGCTCCTCTTGGGGACGTGCGCTGTGCGCAGTAAAGGGTGCAGCACAAGCCATTTGTCGGCCGACGCGCTCCAAGGGCTGTCCGAATCCCCACCCTGCGCCTTGTTCAGCCTGCGTCAGTCGCACCAGGTCTCCGGCCAGTGCAAGGCTTGGGTAAACCATAGGCTTGCATGACGGGTTTATGGTGAAAATCCAGCCTCACCCAATGAGGCTGTTTGCAGTGGAAAATTTTTTCCTGACAGGCGATCGCCTTTACTTCATTGAAAGAAAAAAGCATGAAATTCTCGAACCTCATGACTGCCGTTTTGCTGGTCGCCGGTCTGGCCAGTACAGCCAGCGCCCAGACCCTGCAGAAAATCAATGACAGCAACAAGATCACCGTGTCTTACCGCGAGGCGTCGGTGCCGTTCAGCTACCTGATCGGCTCGTCCAAGTCCGTCGGTTTCTCGGTCGAACTGACCGATGCCATCATTGACGACGTGCGCAAAAAGCTCAAGAAACCCAACCTTGAAGTGGCCACCATGCCGGTGACCTCGCAAAACCGGATTCCATTGCTGGTCAACGGCACTTATGACCTCGAATGCGGCTCAACCACCAACAATTCGACGCGCGCCAAGGACGTAACGTTCGCCATCAACCATTTCTACACCGGCACGCGTTTGCTGACCAAGAAAAGCTCAGGCATCAAAAACTACGCCGACCTGGCCAAAAAGACGGTTTCCAGCACCACCGGCACCACCAACGCGCAGGTGATCCGCAAGTACAGCGCCGACAAGAATCTCGACATGCAGCTGATCCTCGGCAAGGACCATGACGACTCGCTGCTGCTGGTGGAAAACGACCGCGCCCTGGCGTTTGCGATGGACGACATCTTGCTGTTCGGCCTGATGGCCAACTCCAAGAATCCGGCGGCGCTGGAGGTGGTGGGCGACTCGCTGCAGGTCGAGCCTTATGCCTGCATGCTGCGCAAGGACGACCCGGAATTCAAGAAGCTGGTCGATGGCACCATCAACCGGCTGATGAAGTCGGGCGAATTCGAGAAGATGTACACCAAGTGGTTCGCCTCGCCGATTCCGCCCAAGGGCGTGAACCTGAACCTGCCGATGAGCGAGCAGCTCAAGGCCAACCTGAAGGCCATGAGCGACGCACCGGCACTGTGATTTCGAACCAAAATGGCTGCTTGCGCACTACTGACATGCACACAGCGCTATTGAAAACGTAGCAATTTCCTAACGCTCGACCGAAGCGCTCCAGCGGCTGTCCCAGTCCTTGCCATTCGCCTTGTCCAGGCTGCGGCGGTCGCGCTTGGTGGGCCGGCCGTGTTCCAGGCTGCTGGCCGGGTCGCTGGTCAGGTGCCGGTGTTCGGTGGCCTGGGCCTTGCGCGCCAGACTTTCTTCGGTCTCTTCGTAAAGCTGCTGCGCCACCGGTGCCGGCCCACGCTGGCTGCTGATGCCGCGCACCACCAGCGTGCGGGTGAGCGTTCCCTGCCGCAGCGCCACCCTGTCGCCCGCCTTGACTTCGCGGGAAGGCTTGGCTTCCAGGTCATTGACACGAACGCGTCCCTTGTCGATTTCCTCGACGGCCAGTGAACGGGTCTTGTAAAACCGTGCCGCCCACAGCCATTTGTCGATACGCAATTTATCCATTCATCTTCCTCCTGAACTCACATTCTGGACCAGCGGCAGTCGCACCGTGGCGTCCAGGCCCATCACCCTGCCGTGCGCAAGCCGATTTTCCAGGGCGATGCTGCCGCCCAGCGCCTGCACGATCTCCAGGCAGATGGCCAGTCCCAGGCCCGAGCCGTGGGGAACGTCGCCGGCGGAAAAGGGCTGATACAGCCGCGCCGCCAGTTCGTTCGGAATGCCCGGCCCGCTGTCGCTGATGCGCAACATCATGCGGCCTTCCGCGCAGGCGGTGTGCACCGTCAGTGTGCCGCCCGCCGGCGTGTGCTTGATGGCGTTGTGCAGCAGGTTGCGCGTCAGTTCGCCCAGCATCCATTCATGCGCCCGGACCCGGCCGGGCTGTGTTTCGATGCCGAAGTCGATGTCTTTTTCGGCGATCAGCGGCGACACGTCCAGCGCCACCTGCCGGGCCACCTGGGCCAGGTCGATGTCTTGCGGGTCGGGCTGCTGGCGCAACTGCTCGACCTTGGCCAGCGCCAGCATCTGGTTGGCCAGCAGCGTCGCGCGGTCCACCGTGTGGCTGATGTCGGCCAGCGCCTCGTGCGCGTCCAGGTCGCCGCGCAATGCCGACTGCACCTGCACCTTGAGCACCGCCAGCGGTGTGCGCAGCTGGTGGGCGGTGTCGCGGACGAAGCGCTTCTGGTTTTCCAGCAGGTGCTGCAGCCGGCCCATCACCTGGTTGGTCGCCTCCACCAGCGGCAGCAGTTCGCGCGGCGCATCGCGTGCGTCGATCACGCTCAGGTCGCCTTCGGGCCGCGCCTGAAGTTCGGCGCTGAGCCGACGCACCGGCCGCGTGGCGCGCTGCACCACGACCACGACCACCAGCGCAATCACGGCCAGCAACAGCGCCTGGCGCCACAGCGTGTCCAGCAGGATCTTGCGTGCCAGGGTGGTGCGCAGCTCCAGCGTTTCGGCCACCTGGATGACGGCCATGCTGCGGCCTTCGGAACTGGCGACCGGCTGCAGCAGCACGGCGACGCGCACCGCGTCCTCGCCAAACACATCGTCGTAAAAATCCACCAGTGCCGAATACGGCGGCTTGGCCGGAATGCGGCCGCGCCAGAACGGCAGCCCGGCAAAACCCGACATCATTTCGCCGTCCAGACTGGACACGCGGTAGAACAGGCGGCTCTGGTTGTCGGCCTCGAAGGCTTCGAGCGCGGCATACGGAACGGCAACGCGCAACACCGACAGCTCGTCGTAGCCGGTCACGTCGAGCTGCTCGCCAATCGATTTGGCCGAAGCCAGCAGGGTGCGGTCATAAGCGGTGTTGATGGCGCTGAACGCCTGGCTGTACAGCCCCACGGTGTTCACGATGACCAGCAGGCCTACCGGCAGCAAAATGCCCAGCAGCAGGTAGCGCCGAAGGGAGGTTGCCCCCACGCTTGTCGCTTCGCGTGCTGCGACGTTTTCATTGCGGTTCACGCATCGACCTTCAGCAAATAGCCCAGGCCGCGCAGCGTGACCAGCGTGACGCCGGTGCCCACCAGCTTTTTGCGCAGCCGGTAGACCACCACTTCGACGGCTTCGTACCGCACCTCGGCTTCGCCCGGAAACACCAGCTCGAAGAGTTTTTCCTTCGACACCGCATGGCCGGGCTTGACGATGAGCGCCTGCAGCAGGGTCAGTTCGCGCGGCGTGAGTTCCAGCACCAGGCCCTGGTGGTAGATGGCGCCACTCTCTTTTTCATAGCGAAGTGTGCCGGCCAGGTAAGCGGTAGAGCCTGATTCGGTATTGTGTGCCGGGCGGCGACGGATCAGGGCACGCAGTCGCGCCTCCAGTTCGTCCAGATCGAAGGGTTTGGGCAGGTAGTCGTCTGCGCCCGTATTCAGCCCGATGATGCGGTCGCCCACCGTGCCGCGCGCGGTCAGGATCAGCACCGGTGTGGCCAGCCCCTGACGGCGCGCCTGCTCCAGCACCTGCAGGCCGTCCAGTCCGGGCAGGCTCAGGTCGAGCACCACTACATCGGGCTGGGCCGCCGTCCACTGCGCCAGCGCCAGCCGGCCGTCGGTGCAGGCACACACGTCCATGCCGCGCCGGCTCAGGGCGCGTTGCAAGGCGGTCTGCATGGCGGCGTCGTCTTCAATCAGCAACAGTTTCAGAGGGGAGGTCATGGCTGGACATTAGCACTTTCCCCTAGATATTTGGACAGCCACTTGACAGCCAGACTGGGCATCATCAGGGTGTTACCACCACAACAAGGAGACATTCATGCGTCGCGACACTTTTTTGAAATCCATGGCGGCCCTGGCGGCTGCCGGTGCTTTTCCGCTGTCGGCTTTTGCCGCTGCCAATGTCAAGATGATGGTGCCGGCCAATCCCGGCGGCGGCTGGGACACCACCGGTCGGGCGCTGGGCAAGGCGCTGGTTGATTCGGGCGCAGCTTCCACCGTCAGCTACGACAACAAGGGCGGTGCGGCCGGCGCGCTGGGCCTGGCCCAGTTCGTCAACGGCAGCAAGGGCGATCCGAACGCATTGATGGTCATGGGCGCGGTCATGCTGGGCGGCCAGATCACCGGCAAGCCGCCGGTCAGCCTGAGCCAGGCCACGCCGGTTGCACGCCTGACCAGCGAATACAACGTGTTCGTGGTACCGGCCGACTCGCCCTTCAAGTCAATCAAGGAAGTGGTCGAACAGCTCAAGAAAGACCCGGGCAGCGTGAAGTGGGGCGGCGGTTCGCGCGGCGCCACCGAGCACATTGCCGCCGCCATGATTGCCCGCGAGGTCGGCGCCGATCCGGCCAAGATCAACTACGTCGCCTTCCGGGGCGGCGGCGAGGCCACGGCGGCCATCCTGGGCGGCAACGTCACCATCGGCGGCAGCGGGTACAGCGAATTTTCCGAATACATCAACACCGGCAAGATGCGGGCGCTGGCGGTCACGTCCGACGCGCGCCTGCCGGGCGTGAACATTCCGACACTCAAGGAGCAGGGCATCAACGTGGTGATCGGCAACTGGCGCGGCGTGTATGGCGCGCCCGGCATCACGCCCGCCCAGCGCCAGGCACTGACGGACATGGTCCTGAAGGCCGTCAAGTCCAAGAGCTGGATCGAAGCTTCCCAGAAAAACAACTGGACGCCTGCGGTGCTCACCGGTCCGGCGTTCGACAAGTTCGTTGATGACGATTTCGCCTCCCTTCGCGCCACTATGGTCAAGTCCGGCATGATCTGAAACTGCTGGCCGCTTGCCGCTTCGCCCGGCGATTTTTCCGGTCAACGGGAAATGCGGCCTTGCAGGGCTGCGCCCCTGTTTTTCCATCTCACATCCGGCACCGTGCAGCACGGGTGCGGGAGCCGTTTGCCTGTGCAACAGACCCATTCACGCCGTCTCATCGTGCCCACGAAGATGTTTAAGTAGGTAACAAGTGATGACCCCTCCCAAAAAATCATTTCCCTTCCAGACCCTGGTTGGCCTCGGCGTGCTGCTGATCGGCCTGGGCCTGGCCGCAGGCGCACTCACCATCCCGTCCGCTGCCGGCTACGGCGGCGTCGGCCCCAACTTTCTGCCCTGGCTGGTGGCCCTGTCGTTGCTGGTGTGCAGCGGCTTCATCATTTGGGAGTCGCGCTCGGGCGGCTTTCGGGCGATGGACGAATCGGCTGACGGCCCCCAGCCTTACTGGCTGGGCTTTGCCTGGATGTCGGCCGGGCTGCTGGCCAATGCGGCGCTGATCACCACCATCGGGTTTATCTTCAGCTGCACCCTGTGCTTTGTGCTGGCAGTCCAGGGCCTTAAAGGCGCCGAGGGCCGCAATGACCGCGGGCCTGCGTTCCTGCTCAAGGACGCGCTGATCGGCATGGCGATTGCCGCCCCGGTGTTCTGGATGTTCACCCAATTCCTGGCCATCAACCTGCCAGGCCTGACCTCGACGGGATGGCTCTAAATGGATATTTTCAACCAGCTGCTGCAGGGATTTGCCACGGCGGCCACCCCCATCAACCTGCTGTGGTGTTTTGTCGGCTGCGCCCTGGGCACGGCCATCGGCGTGCTCCCGGGCATTGGCCCCGCCGTGGCCGTGGCGATGCTGCTGCCGATCACCGTCAAGGTCGAGGCCACGGCCTCAATGATCTTTTTTGCCGGCATCTACTACGGCGCCATGTACGGCGGCTCGACTACCTCCATTTTGCTGAACACACCAGGGGAAACCGCCAGCATGGTCACGGCGATGGAAGGCAACAAGATGGCCAAGAGCGGCCGCGCTGGTGCGGCGCTGGCGACTGCCGCCATCGGCTCGTTTGTCGCGGGCACGATTGCCACGGTGCTGGTCACGCTGTTTGCGCCCATCGTGGCTGACCTGGCGGTCAAGCTCGGCCCGCCCGAATACTTCATGCTGATGCTGCTGGCCTTCACCACCGTGAGCGCCGTTCTTGGCAAAAGCACGGTGCGCGGCATGACGGCGCTGTTCATCGGCCTGGCGGCCGGCCTCGTCGGGCTGGACCAGATTTCAGCGCAGGCGCGCTACACCGGCGGTTTGCCTGAACTGCTTGACGGCATCGAAATCGTGCTGGTGGCGGTCGGCCTGTTTGCCGTGGCCGAGGCCCTGTACGCCGTGCTCTATGAAGGCCGCATTGTCGATACCCAGAACAAGCTGAGCCGGGTCCACATGACCAGGCGCGACTGGCGCCGTTCCTGGCCGGCGTGGCTGCGCGCCACGGCAATCGGTGCGCCGTTCGGCTGCATTCCGGCCGGCGGCACGGAAATTCCGACTTTTCTCAGCTATGCGGTCGAGAAAAAGCTGGCCAAGGGGGAAGACAAGGCCGAGTTTGGCACCCAGGGCGCGATCGAAGGTGTGGCCGGCCCGGAAGCGGCCAACAATGCCACCGTCACCATGGCGATGATTCCACTGCTGACGCTGGGCATCCCGACCTCGAACACCACGGCGATTTTGCTGGGCGCGTTCCAGAACTATGGCATCCAGCCCGGCCCGCAGCTGTTCACCACTTCGTCGTCGCTGGTCTGGGCGTTGATTGCTTCGCTCTACATCGGCAACGTGATGCTGCTGGTGCTCAACCTGCCCATGGTCGGCCTGTGGGTCAAGCTGCTGAAAATCCCGAAGCCTTACCTCTATGCCGGCATCCTGATTTTTGCCACGGTCGGCGTGTACGGCATGCGCCAGAGTGCGTTCGATCTGTTCCTGCTGTATGGCATTGGCGTGCTGGGCGTGGTCATGCGGCGTTTTGATTTTCCGACCGCGCCCGTCGTCGTCGGCATGATCCTGGGCCCGCTGGCCGAGGCGCAACTGCGCAATGCAATGTCAATCGGCGAGGGCAGTGCGATGGTGTTTTTGCAGCGTCCCGTGTCGCTGATTCTGCTGGTGGTGGTGGTGGCCGTGTTGGTGCTGCCACGCCTGATCAAGCGCTGGATGGCGCGCCGCCAGCGCACCTGACGCTGCATGATGCCGGGCGCCCAGTGTCCGGGCGCAAGGCATTTGCCGTTGCGGTTCAAAGGCTGCCGCCAGCGGCCAGACCCCGGGGCTGATGAGGCTAGGGCAGCGCCAGCTAGGCCAGGAAGTCCGGCCCGCAGATGGTGGCCAACCAGGCCTCCTGCGCCTTCTTCGGGAGAGCCAGTCTTGCGCGGCCGCTTGACGCTGCTGAAACAGCCTTTCCGTCGGCTATTGCCTGGCCCCGAGGGCCAGCGCCCGATCCCGCGAGTCGGACAGGGCTTTCGGGTCAGGCTGGTTCGCCGTGTCCCAGCCGCCCATGTGCCGGATGGCAATGTCGCTCAGGGCCGCCAGCCACCGCGGGTTGTCATTCAGGCAGTCGATGTAGTGGAACGCCTGGCCGCCCGCTTCCAAAAAGGCATGGCGCGCCTCCATGGAGATTTCTTCCAGCGTTTCCAGGCAGTCGCCGGTGAAGCCCGGGCAGACCAGGTCAACGCTTTTCAGGCCCGACTGGGCCAGCTTGATCAGCGTCGGCTCGGTGTAGGGCTCCAGCCATTTGGCCTTGCCAAAGCGCGACTGGAAGGTGAGCTGGTAGCGGTCCTTGGACAGGCCCAGGTTTTCGGCCAGCAGGCGCGCGGTCTTGTGGCATTCGCAGTGGTAGGTGTCGCCCAGTGCCAAGGTGCGCTCGGGAACGCCATGAAAGCTCATGACCAGCTTATCGGCCTGGCCGTTTTGCTTCCAGTGCTGGCGGACCCGGTCGGCCAGCGCGTCGATGTAGCCCGGATCGTCGTGGTAGTTGTTGATGAAACGGAACTCTGGAATCCGCCGCACCCTGGCGGCCCAGGTGTAGACCGCGTCGAATACGCTGGCCGTGGTGGTGCCGCTGTACTGCGGATAAGCCGGCAGGATCAGGATGCGCGTCACGCCGTCAGCTTTCAGCTGGTCGAGCTGCGAGGCAATCGACGGGTTGCCGTAGCGCATCGCATAACGCACCTCGACCGGGTGGCCGCGCTGGCCCAGGTAGCCGCGCAGCATGACCGCCTGTTTTTCAGTCCAGACCTTCAGCGGCGAGCCTTCGGGCAGCCAGACGCTGGCGTACTTGGCGGCCGATTTTTTCGGCCGGGTGCGCAGGATAATGCCGTGCAGGATCAGCCACCAGAGGGCTTTGGGAATCTCGACCACGCGCGCGTCGCTGAGGAATTCGCCCAGATAACGGCGCAGCGCCGGCGCGGTGGGCGCATCGGGCGTGCCCAGGTTGCACAGCAAGATGGCGGTGGTGGCAAGCGCTTTGGGCGGTGCGCCGTGGGTATAGGAAGGCTCGGGTGCAAATGACATGCGGTATTCTCGCCTAAGCCATGCTTGACCTGACCCCCATCAAAGCCATCACCCTAGACCTGGACGACACGCTCTGGCCTGTCTGGCCGACCATCGAAAAAGCCGAGCAGGCACTGCATGACTGGCTTGCCCTGCATGCCCCGCAGACGGCGGCGCTGCTGGCCCAGCCAGCGGTGCGCCACGAGATTCGCGAGCATGTCAACGGGCTGTACCCCGAACTCAGACACAACCTGAGCGTCTTGCGCACCCGGGCCATCCGGCTGGCGCTGAGCCGCAGCGGCAACGACCCGGGCCTGGCCGAAGCGGCGTTCGAGGTGTTTTTTGCCGCGCGCCACCAGGTCACGCTGTTTGACGATGTGCTGCAGGCGCTGCAATTCCTGTCGCACCGGTTTCCGCTGGTGGCGCTGTCCAACGGCAATGCCGATGTCCACCGCATCGGCATTGGAAGTTATTTCACGGCCAGCCTCAGCGCCCAGCAGTTCGGCGTCGGCAAGCCCGATCCGCGCATTTTTCATGCGGCGGCAAGCGCCGTCGGGGTGCAGGCGCACGAGGTGTTGCATATCGGCGACGACGCCGCGCTCGATGTGCTGGCGGCGCTCGACTGCGGCATGCAGACGGTCTGGGTGAACCGCACCGACCATCTCTGGACGCATCCCGCCCAGCCGCACGAAACCGTGACAACGCTGACCGAACTGTGCGACCTGTTTTCCTCGTGAGCCCCACTGAAAGCCGACATGACCTTGAGAATCTATGGCACGGCGGCCTCCCGCGCTGCGCGGCCCCTGTGGGTCGCGCAGGAGCTGGGCCTGGCCTACGAGCACATCGCCTTGCCCTACGTGGGCGGCGCCACGCGCACGCCCGAGTTCCTGAAGGTCAACCCGAACGGGCGCATCCCGGTGGTGGACGACGACGGCGTGCTGGTCTGGGAATCAATGGCCTGCACGGTGTACCTGGCCGAGCGTTTTCTGGGCAGCAACGGCCTGTCGCTGGCGGCGCGTACCCATGCCGAGCGCGCCGAGATCCTGCGCTGGACTTTCTGGGTCGTGACCGAGTGCGAAAAGGACGCGCTGATTTTCCTGATGCACGCCATGCTCATGCCGCCTGAGCGCCGCAAGCCGCAACTGGCCGAGGAATCGCTCCGGCACCTGGCCAGCCCCCTGCGCATCCTGGACCAGCACTTGCAGGACCGCCCGTGGCTTGCCGGCGACCGCTTCACCGTGGCCGATATCTGCGTGGCGTCGGTCATTGCCTGGCTCGAAGGCGCCAGCGAGCTGATGGCGCAATGCCCGCAGGTGCAAGGCTGGCTGCAGGGCTGCCTGGCGCGCCCGGCCTTCCAGCAGGTCCGTTTCATGGCGAAAAGTGCCTGATGCGCTTATTCAGTAAGCACCTTTCGCTATCAATTGATGAGCGGTTGGCTGTGCGGCCAGTTATTCAGCGCAAGCTGCGGGCCGCCTCAAGCCCGGAACGCACCGCGCCTTCCAGCGTCGCCGGATACGGACCGGCCAGGTAGTCGCCGCAGGCCAGCAGACCGTTGGCGACCTGCTGCGCCGGTCGCTGCAAGCCTGGCGTGCAGGCGAAGGTGGCGCGTTTTTCGACAATCGTCTGCACCGGCTGCAGGTCCGCCAGTCCCAGTTGCCGCGCGGCCTGCGTTAGCACCTGCCGTGTCAGCGTGGCGCTGTCGCCGGTGCTGGCGCTGACGACAAAAGCCAGCAGGCCGGCCGGGCCGCCGAGCTGCCCCCGGTCAAAGACAAACTGGGCGGGTTCACCCGCGCTGGCATGCAAGGCCAGCATCGGCTGCGGCAGGCGCGCGCTGGCGCCAGACACATAGACGGTGGTCAGCGCTTCATGCGCCAGGCCGCGCGCCTGCGCCATCCACGCCTCGGCGGCGACACCGCTGCCCTGCACCAGACGCGCCGCTTCAGCCGGCGGGCAGGCCAGCAGGACGCGGTCAAAGGTTTCGCTGTCCACCGCCCAGCCTGGGCCGGCTGGCGACAGGGACTGAACCCGCACACCCAGCCGCTGCTCGCCGCCGTGTGCCGTCAGCCAGGCCAGCGCCGCATCGGGCAGCAGGGCGCTCAGGTCGGCGCGCGGCAGCAGCAGGTTCGAGCCGCCGCTTTGCGCAAACAGCGCATCGTGCATCACGCGCAAGAACACCTGCCCACAGGCGCGTTCGGGCGGCGTGTTCAGCGCCGAGACACACAGCGGATCGATCAGCGACGCCATCGGCCTGGGCGCCAGGCGGCGGCACAGCTCGCTGACCGATTGCCCCGGCGGGCAGGTGAAGCCGCCCAGCCGCCAGCCCAGCGCCACCCTGAGCAGCGACAGCTTGTCGGCCCACGACCAGCCGCTGGCGGTCGCGATCCCGGCAACGGCATCCAGCGGCGCCGGCCAGTCGGGCAGCTTCAGGCCGCTGCCGTCGGGGAAGCGCATCGTCAGCGGCAGGCGCAGGAAGGACGCGGCCGCATCGACACCGACATCCTTCATCAGCCGCAGCGTCGCGGCATAGGCGCCAATCAGGATGTGCTGGCCGTTGTCCAGGGCGACCGGCAGACCGTCCAGCGTCGCCATGACGCGCCGGGCGCGACCGCCAGCGGTGCGCGAAGCCTCGAAAATCGTGACCTGATGACCGCGCCGCGTGGCCTCGACCGCGGCGGCGCAACCGGCCCAGCCAGCGCCGACGATGGCGACCTTCATGCTTTTCCAGCAACAGACATTTGTCCGCCTGGCCATCCCCAAGCCAGCCAGAGCCCCGGAACCGGCTTTGCCGGGCCGCAGGCGCAGCGGCCCCCTGGAGGCCACCGCAGCACGCGAAGCGACAAGCGTGGGGGCGATGGCCATACCAGCAGGGGCCGCGGAACCGGCTTCGCCGGACCGCAGGCGCAGCGGCCCCCTGGGGGCAGCGCAGTACGCGAAGCGACAAGCGTGGGGGTCATTGCACTTTGCCAAACGCCTGGGTTTTCCAGGCTAGCCAGAACTTGCGCAGCGGCGTCAGGCTGACGCGCTGGTGCAGCACCTGAAAGTTGTCGGCGGCGATTTCGCGCAGCAGCGTGCGGTAGATGCTGGCCATCATCAAGCCGGGCTTTTGGGCGCGGCGGTCGGCTTCGGGCAGCAGCGCCAGCGCTTCGTCGTACAGGCCAAGCGCGCGTTCGGTCTGGGACTTCATCAGCGCGGTGAAACGGTCCGAATACTCGCGCTTCAAAATTTCGTGCGCCTTCACGTCAAACTGCTGCAGCTCATTGACCGGCAGGTAGATGCGCCCGCGCATCGCGTCTTCGCCGACGTCGCGGATGATGTTGGTGAGCTGGAACGCCAGGCCCAGCTTGTGCGCGTAAGCGGTGGTGGCGCCATCGGTCTGGCCAAAGATGCGCGCCGCCACTTCGCCGACGATGCTGGCGACCAGGTGGCAGTAGCGCTGCAGCGCCGGAAAATCCAGGTAGCGGTTTTGCGACAGGTCCATCATGCAGCCGTCGATGACCGCCTGCAGGTGCCGCGCTTCAATGCCGTAGGTGGCGGTCATCGGCATCAAGGCTTTCATCACCGGATGGGTCGGGTTGCCGGCAAATGACTTGGCCACCTCGCCCTGCCACCAGCCCAGCTTGGTATGCGCAACGCCAGGGTCGGTCACTTCATCGACCACATCGTCGATTTCGCGGCAAAAGGCATAAAAAGCGGTGATGGCGGCGCGCTTTTCCTGGGGCAGGAAAAGAAAGGCATAGTAAAAACTGCTGCCGGAAGCGGCGGCCTTTTGCTGGACATAGTTCTCGGGCGTCATGCGCGAGATTGTCGCAGGCTGAGATGGCCCCCACGCTTGTCGCTTCGCGTACTGCGCTGCCCCCCGAGGGGGCGGCTGCGCCTACAGCCCGGCAAAGCCGGTTCTGTGGCCTTGGCTGGCATGGCACCGTGCGCTCATTTCCACGCGACGTGGCCAACGTCGGGGTTTATTTGTTCACATCCATAGAGCGCGCCAGACCATCACCGCAACATCCCAAGTGCTTAGTTTCGGCCGCTGCCGCAAGGTGTCAAAACCCAGCGCCTCGATCTTGTCCAAGATGCGCAGGCCGCCCTGGACCACCAGGCGCAACTCCCAGCCGCCGCGCCCGGGCACCTTTTTCACCAGTTTCGAGCCTTTTCGTATCATGGCGCCCGCCAGGTGGGTGTGAGCAGCTATTAAATTTATAGTATTCGGGTTGCGCTCCAGCCTGAGGAGCTGCGCTTCATCAACGCCATGCTCGGCCCAGCTGTCGGCAGGCAGATAAATTCGTCCGCGCGGGATGTCCATGCCCAAATCCTGCCAGAAGTTGATCAGCTGCAGCGCGCTGCAGATGCAGTCGCTTTGCGCCAGCGATTCGGCATCGTTCACGCCGTAGAGGTGCAGCAGCAGCCGGCCGACCGGATTGGCCGAACGGCGGCAGTAATCAAACAGTTCGGCCTGGCTCGCATAGCGCTGCTTGATCACGTCCTGCTCGAACGCACTCAGCAGGTCGGCCAGCAGATTCACCGGCAGGTCGAACTGCCGGATCATCGGGCCGAGTTGCCTGAACACTTTGGTCCAGCGGGGTGAAGGCGGCCGGCCGGCGGCGGTCGCCATCAGGTCGGCGCGGTAGGCGGCCAGGTCGTCCAGTCTGGTTTGCGGCGCAGCATCACCTTCATCGGCGATGTCGTCGGCGGTGCGGGCAAACCAGTAGATGGCGGCAATGGCCGGGCGCAAATGCGGCGGACACAGCACTGTGGCCACCGGAAAATTCTCGTAATGGCTGACGCCTTGCAGGCTGGCAGGGTGCGGGGAGGGGCCTGGATTCATGCGCTGGATTGTCGCTTGACAAGATTTTGCATTTCTCATAGATTACTAACCGATCAGTCAGTAACCTTTGGTCATGCTGCCTCGCACCTGACCGCCCGGATTCGCCCGGTCCCTTTTCCCATCAGCCCATCATGAACAAAACCGTTGTCTCCCTGGCAGGCGCCGCCCTGCTGCTGGTCGCCTGCTCAAGGCCCGCCCCGCCCGAGGAACCGGTTCGCGCCGTGAAGGTCATCACCGTCGGCGCCAGCGCTTATTCCCCACGCCATGAATATGCCGGCGAAGTCCGGGCGCAGGTCGAATCCCGGCTGGGGTTCCGGATTGGCGGCAAGCTCGTCAAGCGGCAGGCTGAACTCGGCCAGCAGGTCAGGGCCGGGCAGGTGCTGGCGCAGCTCGATCCGCAGGATTACCGGCTGGCCGCCGAGGCTGGCCGCGCGCAGGTGGCCGCCGCCGCCACCAACCGCAACCTGGCCGCCGCCGATTTCAAGCGCTACCAGGTCCTGAAGGACCAAAATTTCATCAGTGGCGCCGAACTTGAACGCCGTGAAGCGGCCCTGAAGGCTGCGCAGGCGCAGCTGGAGCAGGCCCAGTCGCAGTCGGCGGTGCAGGGCAACCAGACCGGCTATGCGGTGCTGACGGCCGATGTGTCCGGCGTCGTGACGGCGGTGGAGGCCGAGGCGGGCCAGGTCGTGGCCGCCGGCGCGACCGTGTTGCGGATTGCTGCCGACGGCGTGCGCGACGTGGTGTTTTCAGTGCCCGAGGACAAGGTGACCAGCATCAAGCCAGGCGCGCCGGTGCGCATCCGCGTCTGGGCGCAGGACTCCGAACTGACCGGCAAGGTGCGCGAGGTGGCTGCCAGCAGCGACCCGGTGACGCGCACGTACCCGGTCAAGGTGTCGATCGAGGGCAAGGCGCCGCCGCTGGGCGCGACGGTTTATGCCATTCTGGGCAACGACGCCGCCACCGGCGCGCCGGTCATCAAGCTGCCCACCAGTGCCTTGCGCCAAGAAGGGCAGGGCACCGCCGTGTGGGTGCTGGACAAGGCCAGCATGACAGTCAGGTCGCAGGTGATCCAGGTGGCCACCGCCGACAGCAACGAGGTGGTGGTGGGCTCTGGCCTGACGCCGGGGATGCTGGTGGTCAGCGCCGGCGTGCATGTGCTGTCGCCCGGCCAGAAAGTCAGTATTTATGAATCAAAAATGCCTTCTGCGCAAGCTGGACGGGTGCAGTCAGCTCCTGATTCAATAGCGAAGCCGGCACTGGCCGCGCCGGCTGCTTCCGCTTCCGGTACGAAGTGAGGCCGGCATGACGCAACCCATCCACAATCCGTCCAGCGGCCCAGGCGATGTGCCTTCAGAAAAATTCAACCTGTCGCGCTGGGCGCTGGAGCATCCGGCGCTGACGCGCTACTTGCTGCTGGTGCTGATGGTGCTGGGCTTTTCGGCCTATTTCCAGCTCGGGCAGGATGAAGACCCGCCGTTCACCTTCCGCGCCATGGTGGTGCGCACCTACTGGCCGGGCGCCACCGCGCAGCAGGTGGCCGAGCAGGTCACTGACAAGCTCGAGCGCACGCTGCAGGAGGTGCCCTATGCCGACCGCATCCGCAGCTATTCCAAACCGGGCGAGTCGCAGATCATTTTCCAGATCAAGGATTCGTCCAAAGCCAGCGAGGTGCCCAATGTCTGGTACTCGGTGCGCAAGAAGATCGGTGACATGCGCGGCACGCTGCCCGCCGGCGTGCAGGGCCCGTTTTTCAACGACGATTTCGGCGATGTCTATGGCGTGATCTACGCGCTGGAGTCTGACGGCTTCAACTATGCCGAACTCAAGACCTTTGCCGACGACGTGCGCCAGCAACTGCTGCGCGTTCCCGACGTCAGCAAGGTCGAGTTATTCGGCGTGCAGGAAGAAAAGGTCTTCATCGAGGTGTCGCAAAAGCGCCTGGCCACGCTGGGGCTGGACCTGAACCAAGTGCTGGCGCAACTCGGCCAGCAAAACGCGGTCGAACCGGCGGGCAGCGTGCAGACGCCGCTCGATGTGGTGCAGGTGCGCGTCGCCGGCCAGTTTGAGACGCTGGCGCAACTGCGCGCCATGCCGATTCGCGGCAGCTCGGGCCGGCAGTTCCAGCTCGGCGACATTGCCGAGATCCGGCGAGGTTATGTTGATCCGCCGACCGTCAAGGTGCACCACCAGGGCCGGGAAGTGATTGCGCTGGGCGTGGCCATGACCAAGGGCGGCGACATCATCCGGCTGGGCAAGTCGCTGGAAAAACTCTCCGCCAGCCTGGAGCGCAGCCTGCCGGCCGGCGTCAAGCTGGTCCACATGCAGGACCAGCCGAAGGCAGTGGCATCTTCCGTGAACGAGTTTGTCGGCGTCTTGATCGAGGCCGTGCTGATCGTGCTGGCGGTGAGTTTCATCAGCCTGGGCCTGCACAAGCGGCCGCACACAGGACCGAGGCAACTGCCTTTGTGGAAACGCTATTACATCGACATCCGGCCCGGTCTGGTCGTGGGCATCACCATTCCGCTGGTGCTGAGCCTGACCTTCCTGGCGATGTGGTACCTGAACATCGGGCTGCACAAGATTTCGCTGGGCTCGCTCATCATTGCGCTGGGGCTGCTGGTCGATGACGCGATCATTGCCGTCGAGATGATGGTGCGCAAGATGGAGGAGGGCTACGACAAGGTGCGCGCCGCCACCTTCGCCTACGAAATCACCGCCATGCCCATGCTGACCGGCACGTTGATCACCGCCGCCGGGTTCTTGCCGATTGGGTTGGCCAAGTCCGTCACAGGCGAATACACCTACGCAATTTTTGCGGTCACGGTGATCGCGCTGGTGCTGAGCTGGATCGTGTCGGTGTACTTCGTGCCTTACCTGGGTACCGTGCTGCTCAAGGTGCCGCCGCATGTGATGCAGGTTCAGGCGGGCGAGGACAGCCCGCACGAGATGTTCAACAGCCCGTTCTACAACACCTTTCGCCGCACCGTGAACTGGTGCGTGGAACACCGCTGGCTGACGATTGGCGGCACGGTGCTGATCTTTGCACTCGGCATTGTCGGCATGGGCCGGGTGCCACAGCAATTTTTTCCGGATTCCAGCCGGCCTGAAATCATTGTTGACATCTGGTTTCCTGAAGGCACCTCGTTTGCTGCCAATGAAATGACCGCCAAGCGCGTCGAGCGGCGCCTGATGCAGGAAGAGGGCGTTGCCACCGTCAGCACTTGGCTGGGTTCGGGCGTGCCGCGTTTCTATTTGCCGCTGGATCAGGTTTTTCCGCAGACCAATGTCTCGCAAATGATTGTGCTGGCCAAAGACCTGAAGGTTCGCGAATCGCTGCGCATCAAGCTGCCGGCGCTGCTGGCGACCGAGTTCCCTGAAGTGCGTGGCCGCGTCAAACTGTTGCCCAATGGGCCGCCAGTGCCGTATCCGGTGCAGTTTCGCGTCGTCGGCAGCGACCCGCTGGTGCTGCGCGAGCGCGCCGACGAGGTCAAGGCCGTGATGCGCGACAACGCCAGCATGCGCGGCGTCAATGACAACTGGAATGAATCGGTCAAGGTGATGCGCCTGGAAGTCGATCAAGCGAAGGCGCGCGCACTCGGCGTGACCAGCCAATCGATCGCGCAGGGCGCGCGTACGCTGCTCAGCGGCTCGACGGTAGGCCAGTTCCGCGAAGGCGACTTGTCTGTCGACATCGTGCTGCGACAGCCGGTCGATGAACGCAATGCCATCACCGATATCGGCAATGCCTATTTGCCGACGGCGTCTGGCCAGTCCATTTTGCTCACGCAGGTTGCCAAGCCGGTGTTTGCCTGGGAGCCGGGCGTGATGTGGCGCGAAAACCGCGACTACGCCATCACCGTCCAGGGCGACATAGCAGAAGGACTTCAGGGCGCCACTGTCACCACGCAATTGCAACCCAAGCTCAAGGCGCTGGAAGAAAAATGGCACAGCAGCGGCATGACGGGCTACCGCATCGCAGTGGCCGGCGCGGTCGAAGAAAGCAGCAAGGGCTCGGCATCCATCGCGGCCGGGATCCCCATCATGCTGTTTCTGACCTTCACGTTGTTGATGCTGCAACTGCACAGCTTCAGCCGGGCCATGCTGGTGTTCCTCACCGGCCCGCTGGGCATTGCGGGGGTCGCCGGGGCGCTGATTCTGCTGGGCCGTCCGTTTGGCTTCGTGGCCTTGCTGGGCGTGATTGCGCTCATGGGCATGATCCAGCGCAACTCCGTCATCCTGATTGACCAGATCGAGCAAGACCGGGCCAGTGGCATACCCGCCTGGGACGCGATTGTCGAATCGGCCGTGCGCCGCCTGCGACCCATCGTGTTGACGGCGGCAGCGGCCGTGCTGGCGATGATTCCGCTCTCGCGCAGCGTGTTCTGGGGGCCGATGGCGGTAGCCATCATGGGGGGGCTGATCGTTGCGACGGTGCTGACGCTGCTGGCCTTGCCGGCGATGTACGCGGCCTGGTTTCGCGTCCGGCGGGAAGAGGGCGGCACACCGCCTTCGGCTTGAATACGCCCGCCGGATTGTTTGTCAGAAAAAGCGACCTCCGGATACAGGCTAAAATAGAAAGTTGACCGATTTCAGGCGGGAATCTGGAGCGTAATCCGGATTCCCGCTGTTTTTTCAGGAGCGCGGGTGGCGAAATTGGTAGACGCACCAGGTTTAGGTCCTGACGGTAGCAATACTGTGCGGGTTCGAGTCCCGCCCCGCGCACCATCCCTGAGGCTTTGCCGTGGCAGTTGTGCCGCTGGCCCTCAGAAGCTGCTTGACTGCAGCAGACCAGGCGAAAGCCCGGTTTTGAACATCTTTGATTTTTAGGAAACCATCATGGCCGTGACTGTTGAAAATCTTGAAAAGCTCGAGCGCAAAATGACGCTCACGCTGCCCCTCAATACCATCCAGTCGGAGGTCAACACCCGCCTGAAAAAGCTGGCCCGTACCGTCAAGATGGACGGTTTCCGTCCCGGCAAAGTGCCAATGAGCGTGGTCAGCCAGCGCTATGCCTATTCGGTGCATTACGAAGTCATGAATGACAAGGTCGGCGAGGCCTTTGCGGTTGCTGCCAACGAGGCCAAGCTGCGCGTGGCCGGACAGCCCCGCATCAGCGAAAAAGAGGACGCGCCTGAAGGCGAACTGGCTTTTGACGCGATTTTCGAGGTCTATCCCGACGTCAAGATTTCCGACCTGGCTAACGCCGAAGTCGAAAAGGTCAGCGCAGAAGTCAGTGACGCTGCCATCGACAAGACGCTCGACATCCTGCGCAAGCAGCGCCGCACCTTTGCCCAGCGCGCAGCCGATTTGCCCGCGCAGGACGGCGACCGCGTCACCATCGATTTCGAAGGCAAGATGGACGGCGAGACCTTCGCCGGCGGCAAGGCGGAAGACTTCCAGTTTATCGTCGGCGACGGCCAGATGCTGAAGGAATTTGAAGATGCAGTGCGCGGCATGAAGACTGGCGACAGCAAAACCTTTCCCCTGAATTTTCCTGCCGATTACCACGGCAAGGACGTGGCCGGCAAGCAGGCCGATTTCCTGGTGACGCTCAAAAAAATCGAAGCAGCGAACCTGCCCGAAGTCAACGAGGCGCTGGCCAAGTCGCTCGGAATTGCCGACGCGACGGTCGAAGGCCTGCGTTCGGACATCAAGAAGAATCTCGAACGCGAAGTCAAATTCCGCCTGTTGGCCCGCAACAAGAATGCAGTGATGGATGCGCTGGTGGCCAATGCCGAACTGGACCTGCCCAATGCCAGCGTACAGGCCGAACTCGAGCGCCTGGTGGAAGGCGCACGTGCCGACCTGAAAAAGCGCGGCATCAAGGACGCTGACAAGGCGCCGATCCCCGACGACATTTTCCGTCCGCAGGCTGAAAAGCGTGTCCGTCTGGGTCTGGTGGTGGCCGAACTGGTGCGCGCCAATGAACTGCAGGCCAAGCCCGAGCAACTCAAGGCGCATATCGAAGAACTTGCTGCCAGCTACGAAAAACCGCAGGAAGTCGTTCGCTGGTACCTGAGCGACAACAGCCGCATGGCCGAAGTAGAGGCCGTGGTGATTGAAAACAATGTTACTGACTTTGTCCTCGGCAAAGCCAAGGTCAATGAAAAAGCCATCTCGTTTGACGAGTTGATGGGCCAGAACTGAGCGGCTGACTTCTCCTGACGCTGGGGCTTGTGCTTTGCGGTACAGGCCCCAACTCATTTTCGGTACAGTACATACATCTCTGGAGAAAAATCAATGGTCAGAAACATCACTTTAGGTGGCTACAGCAGCCCTCAATCCGCCAGTCAGGAAATTCAGGGCCTGGGCATGGTTCCCATGGTCATTGAACAATCCGGCCGTGGCGAGCGTTCTTACGACATTTATTCGCGCCTGCTGAAAGAGCGCGTGATCTTCCTGGTCGGTCCGGTCAATGACCAGACGGCCAACCTGGTGGTCGCACAGCTGCTGTTCCTGGAAAGCGAAAATCCAGACAAGGACATTTCTTTTTACATCAACTCGCCTGGCGGTTCGGTCACGGCCGGCATGGCCATTTACGACACCATGCAGTTCATCAAGCCCGACGTGTCGACGCTTTGCGTCGGCATGGCCGCCAGCATGGGGGCATTCCTGCTGTCAGCTGGCGCCAAGGGCAAGCGTTTTTCTCTGCCCAATTCGCGCGTCATGATCCACCAGCCGTCCGGTGGTGCGCAGGGACAGGCGTCGGACATCGAAATTCATGCCCGTGACATCTTGAAGACACGCGACCAGTTGAACCGCATCCTGGCCAACAACACTGGCCAGACGGTTGAAAAAATCGAGCGTGATACAGAACGTGACTATTTCATGTTTGCCGACGAAGCCAAGGCCTATGGCGTCGTGGATCAGGTGATCTCCAAGCGACCCTGATCTGTCCTGTAGAGCTTAATACTGCTTTGCAACAACGGCGTTTTTCTGTTACAGAAGCGCCGTTTTTTTATTGGTTATCATTGGCGAAGCGCATAGTTTCACCATGTCACGTTAAAGGTGCCCCCCACAATGGCCGATAAAAAAGGCTCCTCCAGCGAAAAGACGTTGTATTGCTCTTTTTGCGGCAAAAGCCAGCATGAAGTCAAGAAACTGATTGCCGGTCCATCCGTTTTTGTCTGTGATGAGTGTATTGATCTGTGTAACGAGATCATTCGCGATGAATTGCCTGCGGGCAGTGAAGTGACCGAGACGCGAAGTGACCTGCCGACACCAGCAGAAATCAAGGCGACGCTCGACGGTTACGTTATCGGCCAAGAACCGGCCAAGCGAACATTGGCTGTGGCCGTCTATAACCATTACAAGCGGCTGCGTCACAAGGAATCGGCCAAAAAGGATGATGTCGAACTGACTAAAAGTAACATCTTGCTGATCGGGCCCACGGGTTCCGGCAAGACTTTGCTGGCACAGACGCTGGCCCGGACCCTTAATGTGCCTTTTGTCATGGCTGATGCCACCACGCTCACTGAAGCCGGCTATGTCGGCGAAGACGTGGAAAACATCATCCAGAAGCTCCTGCAAAGCTGCAACTACGAGGTTGACCGCGCGCAGCAGGGAATTGTTTACATTGACGAAATTGACAAAATTTCTCGTAAATCCGACAACCCCTCCATCACCCGCGATGTATCGGGCGAAGGCGTGCAGCAGGCGCTGCTCAAGCTGATGGAAGGCACGATGGCTTCCGTGCCGCCGCAGGGCGGGCGCAAGCATCCGAATCAGGATTTTTTACAGGTTGACACCACCAATATCCTTTTTATTTGCGGCGGCGCCTTCTCTGGACTTGAAAAAGTTATAGAGGGCCGTACAGAAGCATCGGGAATTGGGTTTGGCGCAGCTGTCAAAAGCAAAAAGGCTCGGAGTTTGACTGAAGCGTTCAAGGATGTCGAACCCGAAGACCTGATCAAGTTTGGCCTGATTCCCGAACTGGTCGGACGGATGCCGGTCATTGCCACCCTGGCGGAACTCAGCGAAGATGCGCTGGTGCGCATCCTGACGGAACCGAAAAATGCGGTGGTCAAGCAGTTCAGCAAATTGCTCGCCATGGAAGGCGTGGATCTGGAAATCAGGCCATCGGCCCTGAAGGCCATCGCCCGCAAGGCACTTGCCCGAAAAACCGGCGCACGAGGTTTGCGTTCAATTCTTGAGCAATCCCTGATTGACACCATGTTTGATTTGCCGACCACCAGCAATGTTGATAAGGTGGTTGTTGACGAAGCAACGATCGAGGAAAACAAGCCGCCGTTGCTGGTCTACCGCGAAGCCGCCAAGAAAGCCTGAATCCCGGGCCGGACGAGACAGGCGCCTGCAGTGGCAACCCTCGCCTCCGGTTACTACAATTTCGCTCGATCCTGAAAGGGAGCGTCGCGTTTTGCCTTTTTATGAAGGTTTAGGGTTTTATATGTCTGCACAAACTTTTCTTCCTGCAACTCCTGTCGAACTGCCTCTGCTGCCGTTGCGGGATGTTGTCGTCTTTCCGCACATGGTGATTCCGTTGTTCGTTGGCCGACCCAAGAGCATCAAGGCATTGGAACTGGCCATGGACTCTGAGCGTCGAATCATGCTGGTGGCCCAGAAAACCGCAGCCAAGGACGAGCCGTCCGTTGATGATATGTTCGCGGTGGGCTGTATAGCTTCCATCCTGCAACTCCTGAAGTTGCCAGATGGAACGGTCAAGGTTCTGGTTGAAGGCCAGCAGCGTGCCAGGGTGAACAAGATTGAGGAAGGCGAGCTGCATTTCACCGCCAACGTGTCGCCGGTCGAGCCCGTGGCTGTTGTCGCTGGCAACAAGGGCAGCGAGATCGAGGCCTTGCGCCGCGCCGTTACCCAGCAGTTTGACCATTACGTCAAATTGAACAAAAAAATACCCCCCGAGATCCTGACATCGATTTCCAGCATCGACGACGCAGGACGGCTGGCGGACACGATTGCTGCGCATTTGCCGCTCAAGCTGGATGCCAAGCAGGTTATTTTGGATCTGGACAATGTTAAAGCGCGTCTTGAGAACCTGTACGAGCAACTTGAGCGCGAGGTTGACATTCTCAATGTGGATAAAAAAATCCGTGGGCGCGTCAAGCGGCAGATGGAAAAGAATCAGCGCGACTTTTACCTGAACGAGCAGGTCAAAGCTATCCAGAAAGAACTGGGGGAGGGAGAAGAAGGCGCTGATCTTGAGGAGATCGAAAAAAAAATCAAGAGCGCAAAAATGCCGCAGGAAGCCCGTAAAAAGGCAGAAAGCGAACTCAAGAAACTTAAACTGATGTCGCCAATGTCGGCTGAAGCCACGGTGGTCCGCAGCTACATTGATGTGCTGCTCGGCTTACCTTGGAGCAAGAAAACCAAGATCAAGCATGATCTGCTCAATGCCGAATCCGTGCTCAACGAGGACCACTATGGCCTTGAAAAGGTCAAGGACCGCATTGTCGAGTACCTTGCAGTGCAGCAGCGGGTTGACAAACTGAAGGCTCCGATTCTGTGCCTCGTAGGCCCCCCGGGTGTCGGCAAGACCTCGCTCGGCCAGTCGATTGCCAAAGCTACTGGTCGCAAGTATGTTCGAATGGCTTTGGGTGGCATGCGCGACGAGGCAGAAATTCGTGGACACCGCCGTACTTATATTGGGGCTCTGCCCGGAAAGGTGTTGCAGAACCTGAGCAAGGCCGGCACCCGAAATCCGCTGTTCCTGCTTGACGAGATTGACAAGCTTGGCACCGATTTCCGCGGGGATCCCTCAAGTGCGCTGCTCGAAGTGCTGGACCCAGAACAGAACCATACCTTTGGCGATCACTACGTTGAGGTCGATTTTGACCTGAGTGACGTGATGTTTGTTGCAACGTCAAATTCGATGAATATACCGCCGGCCCTGTTGGACCGCATGGAAGTCATCCGCTTGTCGGGCTATACCGAAGACGAAAAAACCAGTATTGCTATGCGCTACTTATTGCCCAAGCAGGTCAAGAACAATGGCGTAAAGGACGACGAACTGGAGGTGCAGGAACAGGCGGTGCGCGATATTGTGCGTTACTACACGCGTGAAGCCGGTGTTCGCTCACTGGAGCGGGAGTTGTCCAAGATTTGCCGCAAGGTCGTCAAGGGCATACAACTCAAGAAGATGACTCCCAAAGTACTCGTCACGCCAGACAACCTGAATGAATTCCTTGGTGTCCGGAAATACGACTATGGTCGTGCGGAAAAAAACAATCAAGTGGGCCAAGTTGTTGGTCTGGCTTGGACTGAAGTGGGCGGTGATCTTCTTACGATCGAAGCGGCAGTCATGCCGGGCAAGGGCGTCATCACTCGCACAGGGTCACTGGGCGATGTTATGAAAGAGTCGGTCGAAGCAGCGCGTACCGTGGTCCGAAGCCGTTCCCGGGGTTTGGGTATCAAGGACGAGATGTTTGAAAAACGTGACATACATATTCATGTACCTGATGGTGCGACACCTAAGGATGGCCCGAGTGCCGGGGCTGCCATGACCACGGCGTTTGTCTCTGCATTGACAGGAATTCCTGTCCGTGGTGATGTCGCCATGACTGGTGAAATAACATTGAGGGGTGAAGTGACTGCCATTGGCGGCCTGAAAGAAAAACTGCTTGCTGCCTTGCGCGGGGGCATAAAGACTGTGTTGATCCCGCAAGAAAATGCCAAGGATCTTCAGGAAATTCCAGAAAATGTCAAAGCAGGCTTAGAAATCATTCCAGTGAAATGGATTGACCAGGTGCTGCAGGTTGCCTTGGAGCGGCAGCCGGTTCCCTTAACCGATGAAGAAGTTGCATTGATAGCCGCCGCCAGTGCCGCATCCCCATCCCAATCTGTTGGAACGGTCCAGCATTGAGCAAACTTCTCCCTGATCCAGAAAATGTTTAAAAATCAAGCTATAATTTAAAGCTAGACTCGCGGGAGTAGCTCAGTTGGTAGAGCGCAACCTTGCCAAGGTTGAGGTCGAGAGTTCGAGCCTCTTTTCCCGCTCCAATTCAAAGGGCAGCACTTAAAAATGCTGCCCTTTTTGGTTGGAAATTATCAAAATATAAGGCGCGGTAACAAAGCGGTTATGTACCGGATTGCAAATCCGGCTAGCCCGGTTCGACTCCGGGCCGCGCCTCCACGAACTGATTGCCATCAGTTTTTCACATGAAAACAGAAATAGTGAAAAACTTAGCTATAATAAAAAGCTAGATTCGCGGGAGTAGCTCAGTTGGTAGAGCGCAACCTTGCCAAGGTTGAGGTCGAGAGTTCGAGCCTCTTTTCCCGCTCCAATTCAAAGGGCAGCACTTAAAAATGCTGCCCTTTTTGGTTGGAAATTATCAAAATATAAGGCGCGGTAACAAAGCGGTTATGTACCGGATTGCAAATCCGGCTAGCCCGGTTCGACTCCGGGCCGCGCCTCCATAAGCCAGGGTCATAAGCCCTTTAATGGGGCTTTCTGTTTGACGCTGACAAGCAGCGCAGGGATGCAATTCCTGATTTTTACCAGCGAGAGTGGCGTAATCGGTAGCCGCACGGGACTTGAAATCCTGTGTCTTTCCCTGAATGTTCCTCAAATGTATATAAAAATCAACGACTTACGAAAACATTTGGGACAATTTTTCTACAGGTGGGGATTTTTCGGTTAAAGACACGGGACAACCCTTTTTGGGAAAACAGGCTTCTTGGCATGATGGAAAATTCGACTGCGTGAGTCGAACAAGCGAGAGTGGCGTAATCGGTAGCCGCAAGAGACTTAAAATCTCTCGTCCTATGGGCGTACGGGTTCGATTCCCGTCTCTCGCACCAATCACACATGCCGGCGCACCCGTCCCAGCGCCAAAAGCCCCATCAAGGTCTGCAGGGCGTGGCACAAAGGCCTAGCAGGCTGCTGAAATCTGACTGCGTAGGCGCAGCAGTTGAGGTGAAGCATTGCATTTTTGCGATTATTTTTTATACATTGAAATTTCAGCGTTCTTTCAACCGTTTATCGCTGGGTTAAATCGCTCCCACCGATTTTTTTAGCCATTTATTGACCCTGCAAACGGATTTGTCCTAACGTGCGCATGCGCGTCAAGTTGTACGCGGCCATCGTCAGCACAAACACTTGGTCCACGCGCGCCAAGCCGCGCACCATCACCTGGCGAATCCGGTCCACCGTTTTGGCCCAGCCAAAGCCCTGCTCGATGAGCTTTCTCTTTTGCTGCGAGACGCAATAGCCCGCACTTTGGGCAATCGCATCGGGCACGGCTGAGCGCCGTCCTGAAGTGTTCTGCGCCACATGCGGCACAACGCCCATCGCCAGGCACGCCTCGATGAACTCCTGCGCGTCATAGCCCTTGTCCGCACCCAGCGTGATAACGGTTTGCTCGTCTGGCAAGGCTTGCCGGGCGTCATGAATCATGACTTTGGCCGCTTCGCGCTCGGCGTAGCCGTCTGCTCTGGTCACCACGGCGCTGGCAATCAAGCCGTGGCGGTTGTCGCTCAGCGTGTGGCCCATAAAGCGGTAGTGCAACATTCGTTCTGTAATTTCCCCGACCATTGAAACTGAACCTGTTTGGAAGTTTCTGGTTTTGGGATTTTTCAATCAGGCCCCTGCCAGGCCGCCGGAGGCCCCCCCCCGATGGCACAGACTGGCAAGCCTGGACCGACATAGAAAGAACGTATTTCCATGGCCCAACGAACCCAACTCGATGCTAGCTGCCACCCGCTGCATGAAGCCTACGCCTGCCTGCTCGCCAATGGCCTGGACGGCGCCGGTGAAGCCTTGCGCATCCTGGTCAATGAAGCCTCCCGCATTGAGCGGGCCCAGCACCTTCAGGCCACGCCGTACGAGCGCTCGGCCCAGCGGGTCGATTACGCCAACGGCTACAAGGACAAGACTGTTTTGACCCGCATGGGCGAAGTCACCTTCGAAGTGCCGCAAGTGCGCTCTGGCGGGTTCTATCCCAGCGCCCTGGAGCGCGGCAGTCGCTCGGAGCAAGCCATGAATCTGGCGCTTGCCGAGATGTATGTGCAGGGCGTCTCCACCCGAAAAGTCATCGAAGTGTTGCAAAAGCTGGTGGGGCCCGAGGTGAGCATCTCCAGCACGCAAATCAGCCGTTGCACAGCGCTGCTGGACACGGGCTTGCACGCCTGGCGTACCCGGCCCCTGGATGAGACACCGTACGTGATTTTGGATGCGCGTTATGAGCGCGTGCGCGAGGCCGGCCGGGTAGTCGATTGTGCGGTTTTGGTGGCCATCGGCGTGACGGCTTCAGGCCACCGCCGGGTGTTGGGCGTGTCGGTGGCGCTGTCAGAAGCTGAGGTGCATTGGCGGGCCTTGTCTAGACAGCCTGATTGAGCGCGGCCTGCGCGGGGTCAAGTTTCTCGCCAGTGACGACCATGCCGGTTTGAAGGCCGCGCGCAAGGCGATGTTTCCCGGTGTGCCCTGGCAGCGCTGCCAGTTTCACCTCCAACACAACGCACAGGGCTACGTCAGCCGGCTGGACCAGCGCACGCCGGTAGCGCGCCAAATACGCGGCATCTTCAATGCGAGCGATGCCATTGAGGCACAGCGACTGCTCAACGCGGCGCTCAAAGACTGGCAAGTCAGCCACCCGCAACTGGCCGCCTGGGCCGAGAAAAACCTGCCGGAGGGTTTTGCCGTCTTCGACTTGCCCGAGGCCCATCGGGTGCGCATGCGCACGACCAACGGCCTGGAGCGTTTGAACAAGGAGCTCAAGCGGCGTACCCGTGTCGCCACGTTGTTTCCTAACTCGGCCAGCTGCCTGCGCTTAATCAGCGCCTTGCTGGCCGAACAAGACGAGGAGTGGATGACCGCAAAAATCTACCTCTCCATGAAGCCCTGAGCATTGCCAATCACCAGTACCCAAGACCGAATCTCGGAAATTTACAGAAAAGAAGTTGCTTTATCCATAAAGCGCAGCTCGCTGGCCGTCTTGCCCTTGCGGTACAGCCTAGTGTCGCGTCATGATGTAGTTGTCGGGTAAAGCCTTTTGAGCTTGGTGCGGGCATCCTTGGTCGTGAACTGCCAGTTGACTTTGGCCTGAAGGTTGTCGCGGCGGCTCTGCCAGGCGGCGACCTCGCTTCGCACCATCTCGATGCTGTCGATGCGCCGATCCAGGCACTGGCTCACCATGACGTTGATTTCGATCTCGGCCATGTTCAGCCAGCTGCCATGCTTGGGCGTGTAAACGAATTCAAAGCGGTCCCACAGCGCCTTGGCCTCCTCGGGGGCAAACTGCGTATTCCGTTGATCGTGACCGGTGATTCCGGCATCGTGACCGCAGATTCCGGTGATCGTGACCGGGCATGGTGTTGCGCGGTTTAAATTGTAGAGGGTGCTGGTTTTTTGAGCGGTTTTGACCTTTCCTGGTATTCGGTTTTGGGTGTTTGTAATTTGTTAATTCAGGCCCCCGCCAGGGCCGCCGGCAGGCCCCCCCGGTTGTGCATGTACCCATGCATTACCCCCTCGGCGAGGGCTGCGGGCCTAGCGCCCTCGGGGTTGGTCGCAGCTGTGCTGATATTGGCTTTGGTGGCGGTCTTTTTGCGCATCGACTCGCCCGTGAGCGTGAAGCGGTGGTTGTTTTGCATCAGCCTGTCGAGCATCGCGTCAGCAATCGTGGCGTCGCCTATCCATTCGTGCCAGTGCTCGATAGGCAACTGGCTGGTAATAATGGTCGCGCGTGCGTTGGCACGGTCATCAATGATCTCCAGCAAATCAGCTCGGGTCTGCGCGTCCATGGCCGTCATGCCCCAGTCGTCCAATAGCAATACATCCGTGTTCTTCAGTGTCTCCAGCCAACGCGTGAATGTGGTAACTTCTCAATAACTCAAGGCAAGCCAGCCGCAGCAGCCTGGCGAATGAGAGTAGGCAGCGGCGGGATGGCATGGTTCAAAGACACCCGATCGAGCAGGTACAGCCAGAAAGACACACCGAGCTTGCGGCAGGTTTTCTTCAGGCTGGCAAAGGTGTCCCGGCACTGGCGGCCCAGATCACTGCGCGTGCCCCCGCTGACCTTGCGCTTTTTCACGTAGTCCCGGATATCGGTTTCACTGCCGTTGGTGTGCAGCGCGATGTCCGGGCGCTTCAAGACCAGCAGCAACTCACTTTTGCGCCGGTGCAGTCGCCCCAGCAAATCATCGAGCGTGTAGTAGCCCGTGCTTTGCGTGAACAAGGCATCAAAGCGCGCCTGCAGCGGCGCGACGTTGCCCGGCTCCGGTTGCCGCTTGTACGCCTTCAAATCAGCATACAAGTCCCAGAGCTGCCCGCGCACCCGCTCCTGGCTCTGGCGTTGGGCCTCATTGATGGGGATCAGCTTGTGGATGAGCCGCTCGGCATGAATCCAGCACAGCGCGTGCAGGCCCACCGCAAACTGCCTGGCCCCATCACTGACGATGGCCAAATCCGGGTTGAACCCCTTGTGCAGCAAACTGCCCAACAACGCCCCTTCGGTGGCCATGCGCACATGGCGCTCCCCGGTGATCTTCAGGCGCGCCAGGTGCTCGTGCCAGTCCTGCAGGGGGCGGCAGGACTGTGATGGCATCTGCTCGGGCGTCTGGGCCAGCTGCTCGCGTACCTGCGCACTCAGGCCTTGGGCCTGCATGTAGTCCAGCGCCACTTCATTGACGCGGGTCGTGATGGCGCCGGCATGCAGCTGCTCCAGGAAATTGATCCTGCTCTTGCTGGCCGTGCTGCCAAACCAGCCAAACAGCTCGTTGCCAATGTGCAGCACGTAGCCGTTCTTGCCCTGGTGGCGCGCGCCCGAGTCATCGACCGTGATGGCGCGGCCGACCTGCAGACCGGCCACCAGTATGTCGTCCTTTTCCGCATGGAACGGCTCTTTGCCGGCGCTGAGCAAGGCATCCATCTGGCCGGCCGAGATGTCAACACCCCATTGCCTCAATTGCTCCACCAGCAAGGGCTGCGTAACATGGCAGTGGTGGTGCTGGTGCAGTACGTAGCTGCGCAGTTGGGGGTCAAAGTGATGGCCCTGCACCGATAAAGGCAGTTGGCCTGTCAGCCAACTGCCGTCCGGGGTGCGCCAGGATTCCAGCCGGTAACGGATGTTGTGGGCTTTGATGAGCAGGCCCTGAACCACAAAGTCCCGGTAGCCTTTGAACCGGGCACCGGCAGGCACGGGCGTTGCCGGGGCGAGCACGCGTTCTTCGTGAATCTGCAGCGCTGCGGTTTTGCTTTGCTTGGCCGAGCCGGCTCGTTTGCTTTTCTCCTCGTCCTGTGGCGGTGCGCCTTCGTCGTCGCCTTGCTCAGCGTTCTTGTCCTTGTTCTTGTTCTTGTCCGTGCCCTGATCCATTTTGCTGGATTTGAACTTCGGCTTGGCCTTTTGGCCTTTGAGCACGGCGATTTCATCGCGCAGCTGCCCGATTTCGTCTTGGGCGCGTTGCAGCGCCTGCAGCAGCCCGTCTATCCGCGCCACCAGCTTTTTGACCACCGGGGTCATCTCTTGCTCGTCAATAGGGGGGTTGGCGTTTTGCGGTTGCACTCGGGGCTTTGTCTGGGAACTGATTGGGCGTGGCTGCCAGTCTACACAGTCTGCTGATCCCTTGATCTGCGCTCTTGCCTTGAGT
The DNA here is from genome assembly GCA_000751355.1 of Polaromonas sp. CG9_12. Taxonomy (GTDB): domain Bacteria; phylum Pseudomonadota; class Gammaproteobacteria; order Burkholderiales; family Burkholderiaceae_C; genus Polaromonas. The sequence goes on from CCJP01000005.1 coordinate 3,411,181, forward strand.
TATTGAGAAGTTACTGAATGTGCCGTTGGCGTGGCGTATGCGCAGCTCCTCGCCCAGGCGCGGTACGCGCTGGTAATAGGCGCTTTGGCCGCGCCTGCAAGCGTGCTGCGCCAAGGCACAGGCCAGCCAGGATTTGCCCGCTCCGGTGGCCCCGGTGATCAGCACGGCGTGGCCCTGGGTCACCCATTCGCCCAAGGCCAGACTCATGACGGCGCTGCGCTCTATGCCGCGTGTGCGGCTGTCCAGGTCTTCAATGGCGGCCTGGGGGTATTTGAGTTTGGCCAGTTTGAGTAGGCGCGCACAGCGCCGGTCCTGGCGGCCATGGACTTCGCGGTCAACCAGAAGGCCCAAGCGTTCTTCGAAGCTCATGGCAGTGATGCCGCTGGTTTGGAGTTGCTGCTCCAGTGCCTGGGCCATGCTTTCCAGGCGCAAGCTGCGCAGTTGGTTCAAGGTGATGTTCATCATCATGGTGGAATCCTTTTTGTTTGTTTGTTTCATTGGTAGTAGTGGGGACCACGCACATGGGCGTGGGCGGGCGCACTCCACTCGGGGGTGCTGGCCTGGACCTGATCGCGCCCATTGGCCAGCATGTCGCGGATATGCGTGTATTTGCTGGTGCCCAGGCCCAGGGCGATGGCGCAAGCCGCCTCCAGTCGGGCCTCGCCATAGCGTTTGCACAGGGACAGCAGGCCAAGACAGGCGCGGTAGGCGTGCTCGGGGTGGCGCTGGCGCTCCAGCATCTTGGGTAGACCACGCCCGCACAGGCCACCCCGATACGCTCGCCCCAGGCGATGAGGCGCTGGGGCGTCCACTGGGCGTGGGCCTGGTGGGCCAGCGGCAAGTGCTCAACGGTGGTGGTGTAGCCGCCCTTGTGGGCGCAGCGCATGTGGCTGGCAACCCGCTCGCCCCGGTGCAGCACCTCCACGGCGTGGGCGGTGATGCGTAGCTCCAGCGCCAAACCCACCAGGGCATGGGGCACGCTGTAGCGGTGGCCTTCAAACTCGATGTGGCTGTCGATGTGAACGCGCACCGTCTTGAAGCTGGCCCACTCCCAGGGCTGTGTCGGCAGCGGTGATAGTGCCGGGGCATCGAGCTGTGCAAAGGCGCTGGCGCGGCTGCCGGGGAGCTTTTGAAACAGCTTGTTGTTCAGCCGCGTGAGCAGCGGCGCCATGGCGTCGTTGACTTCTTGCACGCTGGCAAAGCGCTGGTGGCGCAGGCACGCCAGTATCCAGCGTTCGACCAGAAGTACGCTCAACTCGACCTTGGCTTTGTCCTGCGGGTGGTAGGCGCGCGCGGGCAGCACCGAGCAGCCGTAGTGGCGGGCAAAGTCCATGACGCTGTCGCTCAGAAGCGGCTCGTAGCGGTTGGCCTGGGTGACCAGGGCGCGTGGGTTGTCGGGGATGATGAGCTGGGGCACGCCACCAAAGAAGGTCAACGCACAAGCGGTGCCATTGAGCCAGTCAGCCGCTGTCTGGCGCGGCGTGGCCAGCGCAAAGCTGTAGCCGGAGGCGGCCATAGCGGCCACGAAGATGTTGGCGCGGCCCACCTCCACGCCGTGCTCCATCAGGGCGATGGTGGGGCCGGCGTAGTCGATGAACATCTTCTCGCCAGCGCGGTGGGTCTGGCGCATGGAGCGCTTGAGCCGCTTGGCAAACTGGCGGTAGTTCTCGCTGAACTGGGAGTAGCGCAGGGCTTTGCGCGGCGAAGACTCGCAGTGTTCATCGCTTACTTGGGCGCTGTACTCCTGCCACAGCAGCATGACGGTGACGCCTTTGCGGCGCAGCTCCTGGTGCATGCGGCCATAGTCCGGGCGGGCATAGTTGGCGACCAGGGAGGCGCCGAACAATCGGTGCTCCAAATCGGTCTCGCTCATGGCCTCGATGGCGCTCCAGTCAAGGCCGGCCGTCGCAGCCAGGGCGCAGTATTTGGTGACACTGCCTTTGGCGATGCCAAGGGCGCTGGCTATTTGTTGGTGGCTTTGCCCACCAACGAGTTTGAGACGCAGGGCGTCTTTGAGTTTGCGCATGTTGATCCTGGGGGTGGGCATGTGGCTCCAGACAAACTGTCAGAGGCTACAGGCCCAACGGGTTGGTTTACATGCGCAACACCGTGCCTGCTGGGGCATCGGTCACGATCACCGGAATCTGCGGTCACGATGCCGGAATCTGTGATTTAACCCCCGGTCACGATCACCGGAATCCCTGGTCACGATGCCGGAATGTGCGGTCACGATGAAACGGAATACCCAGCAAACGCCTCGTACAACGAGCCCGGCGTGTGCGTGTTCAAGTTGTCCATCACCAGCGTGATGCGCTCGGCGTCGGGGTAGTTCGCAGCGATGTCCTGCACGAACACGGCCCAGTCTGCTTTGGTACGGCGCTCGGTGACCTTGGTTAGGCGCTGTCCGGCCAGCGGCTCGCTGGCCATGAACACGTTGCACACGCCGCAGCGCTCGTATTCATAGTCATGGCGCTCGGGCCGACCGGGCGCCGCGGCAATCGGCTCGCGCGTTTCGCGAATCAGCTGGCGCGGCGTCTCATCCATGCACACCACCGGGTTCTTTGGGTCGTAGGGGCGGCTGTAGATGTCGAGCACTTTTTCCATCGCCGCGACGAATTGGGCGCTGGCCTGCGGGGCAATCACCCAGCCAACTTTCCTCCAGGGCTTGAGCTCGTTTTTTTCAGCGCCCGCCGCACCGTCTCGTGGGACACGCTGTCCACCAATTCGAGCTCGACCAGCCGATCTGCCAGCAGGCGCAGCGACCAGCGGGCCTGGCCTTCAGGGGGCGCCGAGCAACTCAGGGCCAGCAGCTGCGCCTCCAGCCGGCCATCGATCTTCAGCGCGTACTCGCATTTGGCGGGCTGGCGGTTCAACGTCAACTCCAGGCCTTCGAGAACAAACTTCTTTTTGACCCGGTCCACCTTGCGCTCGCTCACGCACAGCATGGCTGCGATGTCGCAGGTGCGGGGGCGTTCAGTGCGCTCCCCCGCTTGGTCGCAGTTGAGCAGTATCAAGGCATTGATGACTTTGGATGCTGCGTGCGTGCCTTTGCCTGCGATGCCCTGCAACTCGGCTCTTTCCTGCTCTGACAAGGTGACTTTGTAATGTTCCATTCCCCATTGTCAACGTCAAATTTCTCATGACGCGACACTAGCATCCAGCTCTGTCGTTGATTCGTGCGTCTCGTTCGAGCGGCTCTGGCTCTTGAAACTGCCGCCGCTGCCTGGCTCATCGCTGCCGTCCTTGCGCACAAAACTCTTGTGGCCCGCCCAGGCCTGAATCAAGGTGCCGTCCACGCTGAAGTGTTCCCCCGAGAGCCAGCCGTGCGCGTCGGCGCTTTGCACCACATAGTTGAACAACTCGATGACCGCATCGTGCGCCAGCAAGCGCTCACGGTTTTTGGAAAACACCGTGGGCACCCACACCACCTCATTCATGGCCAGGCCGATGAACCAGCGGTACAGCAGGTTGTACTGCGTCTGCTCCATGAGTTGGCGTTCTGAGCGGATGCTGTAGAACACCTGGAGAAGCATGGCGCGCAGCAGTTTCTCGGGCGCGATGCTGGGCCGACTGACCTTGCCCCTGGATTGCGTATCCCATAACCGAGCTCATGAGTTGGCTTGCCTGGCAAGCCATTCGCTTTCGAATTGCATCGGGCTAACATAAGCCAGCGTCGAATGCAGCCGTGCTTTGTTGTACCAGAGCAGCCAGGCAATGGTTTCGTCCTTGGCCTGGCGCTGGCTCACAAAGCGTTGCCCGTGCAGGCGCTCGACCTTCAATGAGCCGAACAGCGTCTCGCTGCAGGCATTGACGCTCCTATGTCAAGCAATAAATGCAGCGTCTTTTAAATCAGCCAAGATGAGAGGGTACAGCTCCCGAACAATGTGGCGTTTCAAGCAACGATGAATTTCCTTTTTTGACAGGCCTTCACCGGTACGCCGCTCTACATATTGCCGCGTGCGCGCGTCGCTTCGCATACGAACCATTGCAATGGTCCACAACGCGTTGTTGGCCTGGCGATCTCCGCCACGATTGAGCCTATGGCGTTGAACCTTGCCTGACGAAGCCTGTAGAGGGCTGGTGAATGAAAGCAGCGAGGGCGGCGATCAGCTTGTCGGGCTGGTCGCGGTGGGGGGAATGGCCGCATTCAGGCAGTTCGAGCAATTGGGTTTGTGGAACGCGGCGCGCGATGCCACGAATTTGTTCCAACGTTCCGTATTCGTCGTCCCGTCCCTGCACGGCCAGCAGCGGGCAGGTGATGGTGCTGATTTCTTCTTCGATAGACCAGTGCCTGAAGTCGGAGCGCAGCCAGATATCGTTCCAGCCCCAGAAGGCTGAATCCGGGTCGTCATGGTGGCGGGACAGGCGCTGGCGCAGGTCGGTTTCTAGATAGGCGGTGCGCGCTTTGGCAATGCTGCTGACGGATACGTCTTCCACCCGAATATGCGGTGCGAGCACGATGGCACCTGCAATACGCTGCGCAAAACGGGCCGCGTAGAGCAGGGCGATGGAGCCGCCGTCGCTGTGGCCCAATAGCCAAGGCTTGTCTGTCGTGGCGTCAATGCCCAGCGCCTCCAGCAGGGCAGGTAGCACTTCCCGCGCTTGCCGGTGCATGAAGTCCGTTCCCAGTGCCTCTTCCGCTGTGTGCGGCGTCGAGCGGCCATAGCCGGGGCGCGAATACACCAACCCCCGGCAGCCTGCCGCCTCGCACAGGCGCTGCGGAAACTCCCGCCACATCGAGACTGACCCCAGGCCTTCATGCAATAAGACGATCAGCGGCTGGTCAGACTTTTCGCGGGCAATCCACTGGTGCTCAATGCGAAGGCGGCAGCCTGCCCAGTGAATGTCGATGAACTCCGCCGCCAGCGTCATTGGGCCGGGCCTTGCAGGTCGCGCAGCTTGAAGCGCTGGATCTTGCCGGTGGCGGTCTTGGGCAGTTCGGCCAGAAATTCGATCGTGCGCGGGTACTTGTAGGGCGCCAGCCGCTCTTTCACGAAGGCCTTGAGTTCGTCTTCGCTGACCTGCTGGCCGGACTTGAGCACGACAAAGGCCTTGGTCTTGGTCAGGCCATCGGCATCCGCCACGCCAATGACGGCCGCCTCCAGAATGGCAGGGTGCTGCGACAGCGTGGCCTCGACCTCGAAGGGCGAGACGTAAATGCCGCTGACCTTGAGCATGTCGTCGCTGCGGCCCGAATAGGTATAGGTGCCGTCGGCGTTGCGAACATACTTGTCGCCGCTTTTGGTCCAGCCGCCCTGAAAAGTTTCGCGGGATTTTTCGCGGTTGCCCCAGTACAGCAGCGCCGCGCTTGGCCCTTGGACGTACAAGTCACCGGTGTCGCCATCAGCAACCGGGCGGCCGTCATCGCCGCGCAGTTCCACTTGGTAGCCAGGAACCGGCCAGCCGGTGGTGCCGTAGCGAACCTTGCCCGGCAGATTGGACAGATAGATATGCAGCATCTCGGTCGAGCCAATGCCGTCGATGATCTCGATGCCAAAGTGGGCGGTGAAGCGCTCGCCCAAATCGGCGGGCAAGGCTTCGCCGGCTGAAGACGCCATGCGCAGCGACACCTGGTTTTTATTGGGCAGGCCGGGCGCGGCCAGCATGCCGGCAAAGCCGGTGGGCGCGCCAAAGAACACCGTGGGTTGGTGGTCAATCCAGCGCTTGAAGGTGGCCGCCGGCGTCGGGCGCTCGGCCATCAGCACCACCGTGGCGCCGACGCTGAGCGGAAAGCTCAGGCCGTTGCCCAGCCCGTAGGCAAAGAACAGCTTGGCGGCGGAAAAGCACACATCGCGCTCGGTCAGGCCCAGGATGGGTTTGCCGTAGAGCTCTGCCGTCCAGTAAGGATTGGCCTGCGTGTGCAGCGTGCCTTTGGGCTTGCCGGTGGAGCCCGAGGAATACAGCCAGAAGCCCGGATCATCGGGGCTGGTGGCGGCGGCCTGGGCCAGCGGCAGGTGCTGCTGGATTAGCGCATCGAGCGCCACGCTGCCTTCAGGCAAGTCGGCACCGGGGTGCGAAACGATAACGGTCTTGATCTCATGCGCGCCCTTGCCCATGGCCTCCTGCAGCATCGGCAGTAGCGCACCCGACACCAGCACGGCCTGGGCGCGGCTGTGAGCCAGCATGAAGGCATAGTCATCAGCCGTCAGCAGCGTGTTGACCGCGACCGGCACGATGCCGGCATACATCGCGCCCAAAAAGCTGACCGGCCAGTCGCTGCAGTCGTGCATCAGCAGCAGCACCCGCTCTTCGCGGCGCACACCAGCGGCCAGCAGTGCAGCGGCCAGACGACGGATGCGCTCCGCCAATTCGCCGTAGCTCAGGGTTCCAGCATCGTCGATATAGGCCGTCTTGGCGGGGCGCGAGGTGTTGCAGGCAATCAGGTGCTGCGCGAAGTTGAACGTCGTGCCGGGCGCCGGGATGTGGGATGGAATGCTCATGGGGTTTGTCTCCTTGTCTTTTGCTTCAGAGCGCGGGGGCGTCTGCCCTACAAATGCGCCTGCACGGCGCTGCGGCGGTGGCACAAGTTCAGGGCGCGCAGCCCGCCGATTTCTTCACCGCCGCCTGCGCGGCCCGGTCCGCCATGCAGCGACTGCAGCATGACGTTGCGGTGGCCGGTCTGCAGTACGGCCATGTCAAGCGAGATCACATGCACGCGGCCATGGCTGTCCGCAAGCTCAAGGGCCGTGGTGGCGAGCGCGGCGCCATCGCTGCCATACGAACACGTCAGCAGCGCGGGTCCGACGCAGCAGGCCAGCGTTGCATCGGCTTCAACCAGTTGATGACTGGCGCCATCGTGCAGCACTTCGGCCTGTGCACTCATAAAAAGATTTTTTTCCTGAAAAATCATTGCCGGCTGAATTCGATGCTGCCCTGAGGCAAGAGGTACAGCACCAGCGCGCGTCCGCTGGACACGGTGGGCTGGTGCACACTGCCGGGTGGACAAACCAGCCAGCCGGCGGGGCTGCCGTCAAACTGCGCGCCTTCATCAATCGGCATGATCAGGTCGATCTCGCCCAGCGGATGCGCATGGTGCGGGCCGGCGATGTCCTTCATGTCCACTACATCGACCGAAAAGCCGTGCAGGTCATCAGCCTGCTTGAAAATGCGACCGTAACGAATGCCGCCACCCGCGCGGTCGCACATCCAGCCTTCGGCAGCGCCGGTCATGCACGACTGCTTGAGCTGACAGTAGGTGCTGCTGTCGACGCCATGCTCGGCGTTGAGCCACGCATCCAGGTCGGCATCCAGCGGGCAGCCGGCCAGTTGGGCTGTCAGTTGCGTGATTTGTTCTCGGAATTCTGCAGGCGGCATGCGTGTTCTCCGTATAGTGTGTTGAACTTGTCAATTCACGCAATATGAATTATTGTGCTTGTATGAACCATAATTCTTGAAAAACATCATGTCAAGCAATATATTGCATGTATCAGGGTTAGTACCTGTTTCCTTTGTACCGACGAATGAGTTCGTCGAAGCGCCGCTTCCAGTGCTCAATGCGGCTGAAACTGATGAGAAAAATCCTTTCCTGGTTTCGCTGGGTGAACGGGTCAAGGCCTTGCGGGCGCGGCGCGGCATGACCCGAAAAGCCGTGTCAATCGCCGCCGATGTGTCCGAAAGGCATTTGGCGAACCTAGAGTATGGCGAAGGCAACGCCTCCATATTGGTGCTGCTGCAGGTGGCCCGCGCGCTGCACTGCTCCCTGGCTGAACTGACAGGCGACGTGACGACGTTGTCGCCCGAATGGCTGCTGATTCGTGAGTTGCTCGACGGCCGCGACGAGGTGGCCCTGCGGCGCGTGCGCATTGCCATTGGCGAGTTGCTGGGCACTGGAAGCGGCAACGCCGCCATCAGTTCGAAAGTGGCACTGATTGGCCTGCGTGGCGCTGGCAAGTCAACGCTGGGCGCGCTGCTGGCTGAAGACCTGGGTTTTCCGTTTGTCGAACTGAGCCGTGAAATCGAAAAATTTGCCGGCTGCAGCGTCTCGGAAATCCAGGCGCTGTATGGCATGAATGCCTACCGCCGCTATGAACGCCGGGCCCTGGAAAAAACCATCCAGATTTACCCGGAAGCGGTCATTGCCACGCCCGGCGGCCTGGTGTCGGACCCAGCCACGTTCAACCAGTTGCTGTCGCACTGCACCACGGTCTGGCTGCAGGCTGACCCCGAAGACCACATGAGGCGGGTGATGGCGCAGGGCGACTTGCGGCCCATGGCAGCCAGCAAGCAGGCCATGGAAGACCTCAAGGGCATTCTTTCGGGGCGTGCGGCTTTCTATTCAAAGGCGCAGTTCAAGGTAGATACCAGCGCTCAGAGTCTTGACTTGACTTATCAGGTGTTGCGTCAGACCGTTCGGGAGGCGTTGCAGTTGCCGGTTTGATAGTTTACAAAAATATGCATAAAAATGCTTGTTTGTTTTTTTGTTGGTTGCATTATCATGCGTGAATTGACTTTCAATGAATGCATTTTCATGCATTAAACTGGAGACCTGAACCCATGACCATTGCCACCCGTGTCGAATACCAGACTGATCCCGCGCAGTACAAGCACTGGAAACTCAGCTTCAATGGCCCTGTTGCCACGCTGGCGGTGGACATTGATGAAAACGGCGGCCTGCGTCCTGGCTACAAGCTCAAGCTCAACAGCTACGACCTCGGGGTCGATATTGAATTGAACGACGCCATCAGCCGCATCCGGTTCGAGCATCCGGAAGTGCGCACCGTGGTCGTCACCAGCGCCAAGGAAAAAGTTTTTTGCTCCGGCGCCAACATCTTCATGCTGGGCGTGAGCAGCCATTCCTGGAAGGTGAACTTCTGCAAGTTCACCAACGAAACCCGCAACGGGCTGGAGGATTCCTCCCGCTACAGCGGCCTGAAGTTCCTGGCGGCCGTCAATGGCGCTTGCGCTGGCGGTGGTTATGAGCTGGCGATGGCCTGCGACGAAATTATTTTGATCGACGACCGCTCCAGCGCCGTCAGCCTGCCCGAAGTGCCCTTGCTCGGCGTGCTGCCCGGCACTGGCGGCCTGACCCGCGTGACCGACAAGCGCCATGTGCGCCATGACCTGGCAGACCTGTTTTGCACCAGCGTTGAAGGCGTGCGCGGCCAGAAGGCCAAGGACTGGCGTCTGGTCGACGACATTGCCAAGGCCGTCGATTTTGCCCAGAAAGTACAAACCCGCGCGTTGGCACTGGCCGAACAGAGCGACCGCCCCGCCGATGGCAAGGGCGTGGTGCTCAAGGCCCTGAATCGAACCGTCGAAGCGGATGCACTGCGTTATTCGAACGTGAGGGTGGAGATGAACCGCGCCAAACGCACGGCCACCTGGACCATCAAGTCCCCTGCGGGCGCCCAGCCCTCCGACATAGCTGGCATTGAAGCGCTGGGCGCCGATTGGTTCCCGCTGGTGTTGGCGCGCGAACTCGAAGACGCGATTTTGATGATGCGCACCAACGAACTTGACATCGGTGTCTGGCTGATCAAGACCGCAGGCGATGCGGCCGCCGTGCTGGCCATGGATGACGTGTTGCTGGCGAACCAGAAACACTGGCTGGTGCGTGAAACCATTGGACTGCTGCGCCGCACGCTGAGCCGCCTTGACTTGTCGTCGCGCAGCCTGTTTGCGTTGATCGAGCCCGGTTCGTGTTTTGTCGGCACTTATCTTGAATTGGCGCTGGCCTGCGACCGCAGCTACCACCTGGCGCTGCCGGATGACGAAGAACGCGCACCCAAAATCACCGTGGCCGACACCAACTTTGGCCTGTACCCGATGGTCACCGGCCAGAGCCGCCTGGGCCGCCGCTTCTACGACGAGCAGCCGGCACTGGAAGCCGTGCGCGCCAAGGCCGGCCAGCCGCTCGATGCCGACGCCGCCTTTGCGGTCGGCTTGGTGACGGCCAACCCCGACGACATCGACTGGACCGACGAAGTGCGGATTGCCATCGAAGAGCGCGTGTCAATGTCGCCCGATGCGCTGACCGGCATGGAAGCCAACCTGCGCTTCAATGGCCCCGAAAACATGTTCACCCGAATTTTCGGCCGTCTGACTGCCTGGCAAAACTGGATATTCCAGCGGCCCAACGCCGTCGGTGAAAAAGGCGCACTCAAGGTGTATGGCAAGGGCGAAAAATCCCAGTTCGACTGGAACCGCGTCTAACCGCAATCCCCTCGTTGTGCGGCGTGGTCCGGTGGCGCGCCGCAACCGAAATTTTTTTCCCCGAATCCGTCCGTTATTTTTGGAGACCCTCATGTCCAGCATTAATTACAGCGAAACGATTCCCAACAACGTCAACCTCGGCGAAGACCGCACGCTCAAGCGCGCGCTGGAGCAGTGGCAGCCCAACTTCCTCAACTGGTGGGATGACATCGGCCCCGAAGGCTCGACCAACTCCGACGTGTACCTGCGCACCGCCGTCAGCGTCGATCCGCAAGGCTGGGCGCAGTTTGGCCATGTCAAGATGCGCGACTACCGCTGGGGCATTTTCCTGAACCCCGGCAGCGCCGATCGCGACATTCATTTTGGCGACCACAAGGGCGAAAAAGCCTGGACCGACGTGCCCGGCGAACACCGCGCCAACCTGCGCCGCATCATCGTCACCCAGGGCGACACCGAGCCGGCATCGGTCGAGCAGCAGCGCCACCTCGGCCTGACCGCGCCCAGCATGTACGACCTGCGCAACCTCTACCAGATCAATGTTGAGGAAGGCCGCCACCTGTGGGCCATGGTATATCTGCTGCACAAGCATTTCGGCCGCGACGGCCGCGATGAAGCCGAAGGCCTGCTGGAGCGCCGCAGTGGCGACGAGAACAACCCGCGCATCCTGGGTGCCTTCAACGAAAAGACGCCGGACTGGCTGAGCTTTTTCATGTTCACCTACTTCACCGACCGCGACGGCAAGTTCCAGCTGGCCGCACTGGCTGAAAGCGCGTTTGATCCGCTGGCCCGCACCACCAAGTTCATGCTGACCGAGGAAGCGCACCACATGTTTGTCGGCGAAAGCGGCATTTCCCGCGTCATCCAGCGCACCGCGCAAAAGATGAACGAGTTCAAGACCGACGACGTGGGCAAGCTGCGCGCCGCCGGCGTGATCGACCTGCCGACCCTCCAGCGCTACATCAACTTCCACTACAGCGTCACCATCGACCTGTTCGGCGCCGACGAGTCGAGCAATGCCGCCACTTTCTACAGTTCGGGCCTCAAAGGCCGCTACGAAGAAGGCAAGCGTGTCGATGACCATGTGCTCAAGGGCCAGACCTACCAGGTCATCGAGGTCAAGGACGGCCAGCTGGCCGAAAAGGAAGTGCCGATGCTCAACGCGCTCAATGAAGTGCTGCGCGACGACTACATCCGTGACTCTGTGGCCGGCGTCGAGCGCTGGAACAAGGTGCTGGCCAAGGCCGGCATTGCGACACGGCTCAAGGTGCCGCACAAAGCGTTTCACCGCAACATCGGTTCGCTGTCAGGCGTCAAGGTCTCGCCCGATGGCCGCGTGGTGCTTGACGCCGAGTGGAATGCCTGCGTCAACCAGTGGCTGCCCAGCAGTGAAGACCGCGCCTACGTCGCCAGCCTGATGGGCCGCTGCATCGAGCCCGGCAAGTTCGCCAACTGGATTGCGCCGCCGGTCATGGGCATCAACCGCCAGCCCGTGGATTACGACTATGTCCGATTTAATTGACCCCCACGCTTGTCGCTTCGCGTGGTTCGCTGCCCCCCGAGGGGGCCGCTCCGCCTGCGGCCCGGCGAAGCCGTGGACTGGCCCCCACGCTTCCCGCTTCGCGTGGTTCGCTGCCCCCCGAGGGGGCCGCTGCGCCCGCGGTCCGGCGAAGCCGTGGACTGGCCCCCACGCTTCCCGCTTCGCGTGGTTCGCTGCCCCCCGAGGGGGCCGCTCCGCCTGCGGCCCGGCGAAGCCGGTTCCGCGTCCGGAATTTGGACGGCGGGGATTTGGTACCGTTTTGTTTCCTGCTTTGCGAACTGTGATACCCCAAGCGAATGGCCTGGCGTGACGGCCTTTTGCTTCCTTATTTCGCGCTTTATTATTGACGTTTGAAGCGTAGTTGCCACCAAGCCCTTATCGGAAACCGCCATGGACATGACCGAAATACACGTCATCAAGCAGCATCTGATCGACCCGGAAATCTGCATTCGCTGCAACACCTGCGAAGCGACCTGCCCGGTGCAGGCCATCACGCATGACTCGATGAACTACGTGGTCGATGCTGAAAAGTGCAATTTCTGCATGGCCTGCATTTCGCCATGCCCGACCGGCTCGATTGACAACTGGCGTACCCTGCCGCGCATCAAGGCCTACAGCCTGGAGGCGCAACTGGGCTGGGACGAGTTGCCGGCCGAACTCACCCCCGAGGAACTGGCGGCAGAAGGCGTGGCAGCCGGTGCCATTCCCGACATCGAACCGGTGGCGCCTGCGCTGCCTGCCGCCGCCAGTGGCGAGACGGTTTTCAACAGCGCCCAGTCCGGCGCAAGCCTGCCGCCCTGGTCGGCCGCGCATGCCTACCTCAATCTGTACGGCCCGAAAGCGGCTGAAAAATTCATCACCGCCACCGTGACAGGCAATGTGCGGGTGACCGAGATTGGCAGCGACGATTACGACACGCACCACATCGTGCTGGACTTCGGCAAGATGCCTTTCCCGGTGCTTGAAGGCCAGTCCATCGGCATCGTGGCGCCGGGGGTTGATGCCAACGGCCGGCCGCACCATGCGCGCCAGTATTCCATTGCCAGTCCGCGCAACGGCGAGCGTCCCGGCTACAACAACCTGTCGCTGACGATCAAGCGGGTGCTTGAAGACCACCAGGGCAATCCGGTGCGCGGCGTCGGCTCGAACTACATGTGCGATTTGCAGGTGGGTGACCGGGTCGAGGTGATTGGCCCGTTTGGCGCGAGCTTTTTGATGCCCAACCATCCGCGCTCGAACATCGTGATGATCTGCACAGGCACTGGCAGCGCGCCAATGCGGGCAATGACCGAGTGGCGCCGGCGGCTGCGCAAGTCGGGCAAGTTCGAGGCGGGCAAGCTGATGCTTTTTTTCGGCGCCCGCACCCAGGAAGAGCTGCCTTACTTTGGCCCGCTGCAAAGCCTGCCCAAGGATTTCATCGACATCAACTTTGCGTTTTCGCGCACGCCGGGTCAACCCAAGCGCTATGTGCAGGACGTGATGCGCGAGCGAGCGGCCGACCTGGCGCTGCTGCTGCAGGATGCTTCGACCTTCTTTTATGTCTGCGGCCTGAAAAGCATGGAGGAGGGCGTGGTGCTGGCGCTGCGCGATGTGGCGCAGCAGGCTGGCCTGGAGTGGCAAACGGTCGGCGCTGCGCTCAAGACTCAAGGGCGGCTGCATCTGGAAACCTATTGAAGGCTGGAGCGCATTCGTTCCGTCCAGTCGGTCGGGTTTTTGCATCAAATAGGCCCCTGGCGCACGATTGGTATGCAAAAGAAGCTATAAATTAAGTAGCAAGGAGCGGTCAGGCGCCTTGTGCGCTGTGTGGTGAGGCAGCGAACTTTCGCTCCAGCGCTTTCCCTGCAAGGTCCGGGCTGCTGCAAATTCCCCGTTAAGCTTGACACCCATGCCCGACATGTTTTCCGCCCTTCGCTCACGCCGTTCCCTTGTGCAGGCCGCGCTTGCCACCCTCGGCGCTGCCGTGTTGCCGCAGGCCGTCTCCGGCGAGGCTTACCAGGTCAGCCCGTGGGGCGATCCGGTGGATGCTTTCGCGCTGGTCGATACCACCGGCAAGACCTGGCGACCTGCCGACTTCCGGGGCCGGGCGGTGCTGCTCAACTTCTGGGCCAGCTGGTGCGAACCCTGCCGCGCCGAGATGCCTTCGCTCCAGCAGGCAGCCGCCCTGCAGGGCGCCGACAAGCTGCTGGTGCTGGCCATCAACTTCAAGGAAAAACCGGCCAGCGCCCTGCAGTTCGCGCAGCAGGCCGGCATCATGCTGCCGGTGCTGCTCGATGTCGATGGCCAGGCCGCGCGGCAATGGGGTGTCAGGATTTTTCCGACCACGCTGACCCTGGACCGCCGGGGCCGGCCAAGGCACCGGGTGCAGGGCGAACTGGACTGGACTGGCCAGGCAGCCGGAAAGCTGATCGCCAGCCTGCTGTGACCCTGGGTCTTTCCAGCTTTCTGCCATGGCATGGCATTTCGGCCCTGCGAATTGACCGGCAAATGTTGAGCTGATACACACGACGCTGTCCTTATTCCATTTCCAAATCATTCCGCGATCAGGCGCGAAGCCGCAGGCAGTGCTGTAGCACGGCAAGGCGAAGCCACGACATATCGGCGTGATTTGGAAATGGAATTACCGAATGCTCGAATAACCCCGCGTGACAAGCCGCACGAGCGGTTGCATCGGCTCCAGCGATAATCAAGGGCTGCCGATGACTGGCGCGTTGCCCTGCAACAGCCGCCCACCCCGGCACCACTTCCCGGTGCTTCTTCACCTGCCCCGGTGCTGTGACCCTTTCACCATCCTTCCCAGGAGTTCATCGATGACCACCCTACGCCGCACCTTGCTGAAAAACACGGCCGCCGCCGCCCTGGCCGCTTCCCTGCCAGGCCTTAACTTTGCCCAGTCGCCCCTGGCTGCCTCGCGCACCCTGTTTGCACCGCAAAGCGGCGCCTGGCGTGCGTTCGAGGTCACGACCCGGGTGGACATTGCCCAGCTGAATGGCGCCACCCGCGTGTGGTTGCCGATTCCGTCGGTCAACAGCGACTACCAGCGTTCGCTGGAAAGCAGTTTCTCCAGCAATGGCACGGGCAAGTTCATGCAAGACGGCCAGGAGGGCGCCAAGATGCTGTACGTTGACTTTGCCGCTGGCGAGGCCAGGCCGTTTGTCGAACTCATCAGCCGCGTGCAGACGCAAAACCGGGCAACCGACTGGTCGCAAAAGACCGCCCCTGCCGAGGATGCCGACACGCTGCGTTATTTCACCCGGCCCACCGACCTGATCCCGACCGATGGCATCGTGCGCACCACCGCGCTGGAAGCGACGCAGGGCGCCAGGACCGACGTGCAAAAAGTCCAGCAAATCTACGACTGGGTGGTCACCAATACCTACCGCGAGCCCAAGGTGCGCGGCTGCGGCGAAGGCGACATCCGGACCATGCTGGAAACCGGCAACCTGGGCGGCAAGTGCGCCGACCTGAATGCGATCTTTGTCGGCCTGTGCCGCGCCGTTGGCATCCCGGCGCGCGACGTGTACGGCATCCGGCTGGTGCCGTCAGCCTTTGGCTACAAGGAACTGTCGGGCAATCCGGCCAGCCTGAAGGGCGCGCAGCACTGCCGCAGCGAAGCCTACCTGAAGGGCTACGGCTGGGTGGCGATGGACCCGGCCGATGTCGCCAAGGTCATGCGCATGGAAACGGCCGACTGGATCAAGAACACCATCAGCCCGGTGGTGGCGCCGGTCAACAAGGCGCTGTTCGGCGGCTGGGAAGGCAACTGGATGGCCTACAACACCGCGCATGACGTGTCGCTGCCGAACGCCAAGGCTAGCCCGCTGGGGTTCTTCATGTACCCGGTGGCTGAAAACGCTGCCGGACGCTTTGACTCGTATGCGCCAGATGATTTCAAGTACCAGATCACGGCGCGGGAAATCAAGGCTTGAGGCTGATTTTTGATAATTGCTGACGCTTGCGCATTGATGGCTGCGTTTTCTGTTCTTGTTCCTTTGCCTTTGGGTAATTTCTACTGTGGTTTGAGGGGTGAGCGCCTTCCCGGCGGGGGTGAGTTTCTTTTCTGGCAAAAAAGAAAGTCACCAAAGAAAGTTGCCTTGATTCGGGGAAGAGCTGAACGCTCTGACGGGCCATCGCTTCGCTGGGCCTTGGGTTCTCTGATCGGCAGCCAGGGGCTCATGCCTTGGTGTGCTGGTTTGACCGCTCGTTCGCCAACAGCTTCACGCTCTGCTTGATCGTTACTTTTGTGCCTCAAGCACTGCTGGCACGATACAAGTCGGGTTGGCGAAGCCTAACCCGACATCTGCGACTTATGCCAAACAGGCGTTTCGCGCTTGCTGCATAAGCGCGAGCAGCTACCAAAATGAGAGTATTTGCCTTATTCCAGGAATAAACCGAGCCGGCTTTCAAACCGGCGCGACTCGCCGCTCAGCGGGTCGGTGAACGCAATTGACTTGGCGAGCAACTGCAACGGCCGCGCGTAATCATCGTCAGGCGTCACGTCGACTGGCGGGTACATCCGGTCGTTGCGGATCGGCAGGCCCAGCGCATTCATGTGCACCCGCAGCTGGTGCTTTTTTCCGGTGACAGGGCTCAGCGCATACAGCGCCTGTTCGCCCCGGATCTGCAATACATCGATATGTGTCTCGCTGTTGGCTTCGCCCGGCACTTCGCGCTGCCGGAAAAAAGGCTGGGCTTGCACGATGCGTGATTTGCGCTGCAGGGGAAACCGCAGTTCGGGGCGCCACGGCGCCAGCGCTTCGTAATGCTTGACGATTTCATGCCGCCGGAACAGCGCCTGGTAGGCGTTGCGCTCTTCGGGCCGGACGGAAAACAGCACCAGGCCGGCGGTCTCGCGGTCAATGCGGTGGATGGGCGTCAGGCTGTCGATGCCAAGCTGGTTTTTCAGCCGCACCAGCAACGTTTCCTGCAGGTAGTGGCCCGAAGGCGTGACCGGCAGGAAATGTGGCTTGTCGGCCACCACCAGGTGCTCGTCCTGGAACAGCACGGCGGCTTCGAACGGAATGCGCGCCTCCAAGGGCAGAGCGCGGTAGTAGTACAGCCGCATGTGGCCTTGGAACGGGCGCTGGGCCGTCACCGGGTCGCCAAACTCGTCAGACACCAGACCGGCGGCCATGCGCTCCAGCCAGGTGGACCGCGTGATGGCCGGAAAACGTTCGGCCAAAAAATCGGTGAAGGTCGGCCAGTTGCCTGCCGGCAGGCTGACGCAGCTGGGGCCTACGCCGTGGCGCGTGGGCAATCCGCCGTGAGCTTGGAGCTGGCTCACGCTCGGGTGAACACCAGGTCCCACACGCCGTGGCCGAGCTTGATGCCCCGGTTTTCAAACTTGGTCAGTGGGCGGTAAGCGGGCTTGGGCGCGTAGCCATCGCTGGCTGCGTCTGCCGTGTTGACCAGCAGGGGCTCGGCGGCCAGCACTTCGAGGATCTGCTCGGCATACGGCTGCCAGTCGGTCGCGCAGTGCAGGTAACCGCCTGGCTTGAGGCGCGCGGCCAGCTTGGCGATCAGGGGTGCCTGGATCAGCCGGCGCTTGTTGTGCTTGGTCTTGTGCCACGGGTCGGGGAAAAAGATGTGCGCGCCGTCCAGGCTGGCCAGGGGCAGCAGGTGGTCGATCACCTCGACCGCGTCATGCTGCAGGATGCGGATGTTGCCAAGTGCCTGCTCGTCGATGCGCTTGAGCAGCGCGCCGACGCCGGGCGTGTGCACTTCGCAGCACAGGAAATTCTTTTCCGGCATCAGGGCCGCGATGTGCGCGGTGGCTTCGCCCATGCCAAAGCCGATTTCAAGAACCGTCGGTACGTCGCGTTCGTAAACGGCTGCGAAGTCCATGGGGGTGCCGGTGTAGGCCAGCAGGAACTTCGGGCCGACATCGGCGAAGGCCTTGGCCTGGCCGACGGTGGTGCGGCCGGTGCGGCGCACGAAACTGCGGATGGTGCGGGGATGGCTCACGTCGGCGGGAGCGCCTTCGTGAAGGTCCGACATGGCGGGCGTGGCGGGCGGGATGGGGGGGGAAGATTCAATCACCCAGCGATTTTAGTGCGCCGCCTTCTGCCCGTCCGGCACAAGCTCGGGCAAGGCGCGCTGTTGCAGCACCACCAGCGCGATACCGCCCAGAATGGCGCTTGATGCCAACGCCAGGCGCATCGTCAGCGGCTCGCCCAGAAAGGCGATGCCGCCGATCGCGGCCAGCACCGGAACGCTCAGCTGCACGCTGGCCGCGCTCGTGGCTTTCAGCGCGGGCAGGGCGCTGTACCAGACCGCGTAGCCGATGCCCGAGGTCAATGCACCCGACGCCACCGCCAGCCAGAAACCCGCCGCGTCCAGCGACGCGCCCCGGGACAGCAGCATGACCAGGCCCAGCCCCACCGCCAGCGGCGCCGCCCGCAAAAAGTTGCCAGCGGTCACCCGCGTCGGGTCGCCCGCGCCCTTGCCGCGCAGCGAATAGATTCCCCATGACATGCCGGCCAGCAGCATCAGCACCGAACCGGCCAGCGGCGGTGCGGACACGCCGGGCAGCAGCAGGCCGGCCAGCCCGCCAAAGGCCAGTGCCAATCCAGTGATTTGCAAGGGCCGCAGTCGTTCACCCGACCAGATGCCGTAGCCGATCATCAGGGCCTGGACCGCGCCGAACAGCAGCAGCGCACCGGTTCCTGTGGGCAGGCTGACGTAGGCAAATGAAAAGCAGGCGGCATACGAAAACAGTGCCAGGGCCGACAGCCAGTTGCCCTTGCCCGCCTGCGCGCCGCGCGTGCTGCGCGTGCTGCGCGCCACCGCCCAGAGCACCAGCGCGCCGGACACCAGACGGATGGCGGTGAACGACGCGGCATCGATGCCGGTTTCTTTCAGCGCCATCCGGCAGAGCAATGAATTGCCGGCAAAGGCGGCCATGGCCCCTGCGGTGAGGAAAAGGATGCGTGATGGGGTCATGTCACTGCACCTCCTGGCAGGGAGGGTTCGCAAAAAGGCCAGTGCCGGGCGCCGGACCGTGCGCAGGAAGAGCCAGCGTGTCCTGCCAGGCGTTCACCCAGCGGGCCAGCGCATCGGCCACCGGGCCAGTCTGCGCCTTCAGCCCCAGCACGCCACCCGCCCGGTTCAGCGCTGCGAGCGGGTCCCGGGTGTCCAGCGCCTGCGCGCCATTTTGTTTCGACAATTTTTCGCCGTTCGCACCCAGCACCAGCGGCGTGTGCAGGTAGCGCGGCACAGCCAGGCCCAACGCGCCCTGCAGCAGGATTTGCCGTGCCGTGTTGTCGGCCAGGTCGGCGCCGCGCACCACATCGGTGATGCCTTGCACGGCGTCATCGACCACCACGGCCAGCTGGTAGGCCCACAGGCCATCGGCGCGCCTGAGCACGAAATCGCCCACCTCGCGGCTCACATTCTGGCCTTGCCAGCCGAGCCGCCGGTCGTGCCAGCGCACGTGCGCTTCAACCGACTTGCTGGCAGGGTCGACTATGAAATCAATAGCTGCTTGCGCTTTTCCTGCCTGCGCAAGAGCGGGTTTTGATTCATTTTTATCAACCTGCAAGCGCCAGGCGCGCGCAGGCCGTCCGTCAAGGCCTGGCCGGCAGGTGCCCGGATAGACCAGTTCGCCATGCCGCTGCCTGGAATGTCCCGAAGCGGCCAGCGCGCGGGCAATGTCCAGCCGTGTGCAGCCGCAGGGATAGGCTTTGGCGCCTTGCACGAGCCGATCGAGTGCCTGCTGATACAGCGCGCCACGCTGCGACTGGTGAACCGGCGGCGCGTCGGGCACCAGCCCGCAGGCGGCCAGTTGAGACAGGATGGCCAAGTCGGCGCCGGGCAGGCAGCGCGGCGTATCGACGTCTTCGATGCGCACCAGCCATTGCCCGCTGCGTGCGCGCGCATCCAGCCAGCTGGCCAGCGCGGCAACCAGTGAACCGGCGTGCAGCGGTCCGGTCGGCGAGGGGGCGAAGCGGCCAATGTATTTGACCCCCACGCTCCCCACTGCGTGTGGTTCGCTGCCCCCCGAGGGGGCCGCTGCGCCTGTGGCCCGAGAATGTTGCCCCCACGGTCGCTCACTGCGTGTAGCTTCCTGCCCCCCGTAGGGGGCTGCTGCGCCTGCGGACTGGCAAAGCCAGATCCGTGGCCCCTGCTGGGTTGGAGAGGATGCCGCTACGCTCGTCGCGCCGGCCTGCGCCGCATTACAGCCGCCCGCTTCGCATAACTCTTTGTCTTGGTGAGCGGCTGAGTTTTCGGCCTCGCAAAGCTGGTTCCACGGTGCCTGCTGGATGGTAAAAAATGCCTCCACGCTGGTCGCTTCGTTCGCGGCTCCGGTCGGCATCGCCTCAACCTGTCAAAGAATCGCCAGTGCCATTTCCAGTCCGGACACGAAGCCGTCCTCGACCCGGTGGCCCAGGCACCAGTCGCCGCAGGCGCCGATGCGCGATTCGGCATCCCACGCATGCGTCTTGCCGAGCGGCTTGGTGGTCTGGGCATAGCGCCAGCGGTGCACTGACGCGTAGGGGGGCTCGGCGCGGATGCCGGTCACTTCGGTGAACGCCTTGAGCAGCTTGGCCTTGACGCGCTCAGCGTCGTCTTCGAGGTGGCGCTGCGACCACGCGGGGCTGGCCTGTACCGTCCAGCGTTCGATCGGGCCGCGCCCGGGCTTGGACGACTCGCGCGCCAGCCAGGCAATCCGGTGGTGGGTGCTGCGGGCCACGTTCCACTGCGGGCCCAGGCTTTGCAGCGTGGGCTGCTGCGCCTGCGGAAACGCCACCATCAGCGTCCAGCAGGGTGCCACGTTCACGCCTGCCACGTCGGCCAGCAGCGGCGCGGCCTGTTCCGAATCGCGCAGCAGGGCATGCGCTTGCGGTGCGGGAATCGCCAGCACCACGGCATCAAAGCCGGAATGCACGCCGGCGCCCGGGCCATCGGTCTGCAACTGCCAGCGCTTGGGGTCCAGCTTGTCTTCCTCGATATAGACCACGCGCGTGTCCAGCACCAGTTGGCCAGCATCTGCCAAAGGCTGGGCCCACTGGCGCACCAGCGCATTCATGCCCGGCTTGGCCACCCAGTGGGCTTCCTTGGCGGGCAGCGAGGCCGCCACGACGCGTCCCAGGTCGTCCAGCACTTGCACGCTGTTGGCGCTCCAGGGCCGCACCAGCCCGGAAGCAGTGGCCAGGGCTTTTTCGAAGCGTTCGTCGCGCACGGTGAAATACTGCGCGCCATGGTCAAAACCGCCAAATTCGGTGGTCCGGGTGGACATGCGCCCGCCGGCGCCCTTGCTTTTTTCAAAGACGG
This sequence comes from Polaromonas sp. CG9_12, assembly GCA_000751355.1. Lineage (GTDB taxonomy): Bacteria > Pseudomonadota > Gammaproteobacteria > Burkholderiales > Burkholderiaceae_C > Polaromonas. The sequence goes on from CCJP01000005.1 coordinate 3,432,140, forward strand.
TGACGCGGTGCCCGGCCTGGACCAGCGTTCGCGCGCAGGTGACGCCGGCAATGCCGGCACCCACGACGGCGATGTGACGCTGTACGGCAGGTTCAAAGAAAGCAGCGGTGAAGGGTTTGTTTGTCATGACTTTTTTACTTTTTCTGAGGTGAAGGAAAAGGTCGGGAAGAAATGGCATCGTGACGAAAAGTCAGGCATCAGCCAATGCCATGCGCACACTCTACACCGCAGCCGGTGCTTGGCGCCCGCCGGCGCGGATTTATAGTGGGTGGGCGGGCTCCAGCAGCGCCTTGCGGGTGGCCGGATGGCCGAGCTGCTGCAGCCACCATTGCAGCGCCCGCCCTTCGGCGCCGGGCGTTGCGCAGCGCCAGGCGTAGCGCATCGGAATCATCCGCGTGGCGCGCTGCATCTGTTTTTCGACCAGGCGTCCGGCTTGAATGTGCGGCCGCGCCAGGTATTCCGGCAAAAAGCCGCCGCCCAGTCCGCGCAACTGCGCAGCGAGCTTTTCGGGCATGCCTGGAACGGTGAAAACATCCTGTCCACCCAGCAGCCCGCTGGTCACGCCGCTGCCCTGCCTGATGGAATCGGCGACCGCCACGGCGCGGTGCAGCAACAGCTGCGCGTCAGGCACCGGCTCGGCGGCCTGCGCCAGCGGATGATGCGGTGCCACCGCGTAGACGAAGTGAAGGGTGCCCAGCGGCCGGCTTTGCACCGACAGGTTGGGCGTCGGTTCCACGGCAACGCCGATGGCCAGGTCGGCCTGGCCCGAGGTCAGCGCTTCAAGCGTTCCCGACAGCGCTTCCTCTCGGATCTTCAGGCGCGTCGGCGGATTCAAGGCAAGAAAGGCTTCGCACAGTTCGAGCACAGTGGTGCGCGAAACCACGCTGTCCACCGCCAGTGTGAGTTGTGGCTCCCAGCCCGTGGCCACGCGCTTGACGCGGTTGGCAATGGCGTCGAGCTCGAGCAGCAGGCGGTTGCCTTCACGCAGCAGTTCGTGGCCGGCGACGGTCAGCCTGGCCTGGCGCGACGAGCGGTCGAACAGCAGCACGTCGAGCGCGTCCTCGACCTGCCGGATGCGGTAGGTCAGGGCGCTGGGCACCACGCCCAGTGCGCGTGCCGCTGCCGCCATGCTGCCCGTGCGGTGAATGGTGTCGATCAGCCGGATAACGTCGGGTGTCAGCGCGTTGCGCACAGGATTTTGGGGCGCCGGCATGAAAATCCTTCAAAATATTTGAATGATGCCAGCAAACCGACGCAACGATGCAAGCGCTGGCGGCACCTAAAGTCAAGGCATTGCAACGCACCTTGAAAGGCGCACATCATGATGACATTACGGTCCTCGGGCGAACGCGGCTATGCTGACCACGGCTGGCTCAAGTCCTTCCATTCATTCTCATTCGCCGGCTACCACGACCCGGAACACATGGGCTTTGGCAACCTGCGTGTCATCAACGAAGACCGCATTGCCGCCGGCCGGGGCTTTGGCACGCACAGCCACCAGAACATGGAAATCATCAGCTACGTGCTGAGCGGTGAACTGGCGCACAAGGACAGCCTGGGCAACGTCAAGGGCATTCCGCCCGGCGACGTGCAGCGCATGAGCGCGGGCAGCGGCGTGCAGCACAGCGAGTTCAACCATGCCGAGGGCCAGACCACGCATTTCCTGCAGATCTGGATCCTGCCCAACGTCACCGACATTGCGCCCGGCTACGAGCAAAAAACCTTTGCCGAGCTTGACAAGCGTGGCGCGCTCCGGCTGGTGGCGTCGCCCGACGGCGTGCAGGGCTCGGTGCTGATCCATGCGGATGCCCGGCTGCATGCCGGCCTGTTCGATGGTGAGGAGTCGGCCGTGCTGGCGCTGGATCCCCAGCGCAAGGCCTATGTGCACCTGGTGCGCGGCCAGCTGGAGGTTAACGGGCAGGTGCTTCACGCCGGCGACGCCGCGCTGCTCCAGGCAGAAGACCGCCTGCGCCTGGCAAAAGGCCAGGCCGCCGAGGTGCTGGTGTTCGACCTGGCGCCCTGAAAGGCAAGGCGGATCACCGCCAGACGCGCAGCCGGCTTGCCCGGCGGCTTTTTTTAATTCATCATTGCATTAACTTTTTCAAGGATTCAACATGTTCGTTTCGCTTCAAAATCCCCTTTCGCTCATCGGCCGCATGCTGCTGGCACTGTTGTTCATTCCAGCCGGTTTCAGCAAGATCGGCGGTTTTGCCAAAACTGCAGACTACATTGCCTCCAAGGGCGTGCCGTTTCAAGAGCTGGCCGCCGCCGCCGCCATCGGTGTGGAACTGGGGCTGGGGCTGCTCCTGTTGATCGGCTGGCAGACGCGCTGGGCAGCGCTCGGCATCGCCTTTTTCACCGTTGTCATCACCTTCATCTTTCACAATTTCTGGGCCGTGCCCGCCGAGCAGGTCATGGCGCAGCAGCAGTCTTTCTTCAAGAACATCGCCGTGGTCGGCGGTTTGCTGACAGTGGCCGCCTGGGGCGCTGGCGCCTGGAGTGTTGACGGCAACCGACGGGGTGCGTGATGGCCAGCGCCGCCGCTTCCAGCGACCCGGTCGTGGTCGTCATCTACCACTCCGGCTACGGCCACACCCAACGCATGGCGCAAGCCGTTGCGGCGGGCGCCGGCGCCGAACTCATTGCCATTGATGGCGAAGGCAACCTGCCGGCAGGCGGCTGGGAGGCGCTGGCTGCCGCCGATGCCATCATCATGGGCTCGCCGACCTACATGGGCAGCGTCAGCTGGCAGTTCAAGAAGTTTGCCGACGCGTCGTCCAAACCCTGGTACACCGAGTCCTGGAAGGACAAGCTGTTTGCCGGTTTCACCAACAGTGCGGCGCCCAACGGCGACAAGTCGTCCACGCTGATCTACCTGTTCACCCTGGCCATGCAGCACGGCGGCATCTGGATCAGCCAGGGCATCCTGCCCAGCAACAGCAAGGCCGCGCAGCGCAACGATCCGAACTTCCTCGGTTCTTACTCCGGCGCGATGGCGCATTCGCCTTCGGACGCCGGCGCTAGTGAAATGGCGCAGGGCGACCTGGAAACGGCGCGCAGTTTCGGCGAGCGTGTGGCGGCTGTGGCAGGCCGTTTCCACCGCTGATGTGCCGGTGCCGCGGCACCACAGCCCTTATCAATGTTTCATAAGGAAACTGTATGACGATTGAACTCCTGCTTGACCGCAGCGCCACGCTGGCCCAGACGGTGCATGTCCGCAGCCACGAACTGGTGACCGACACCAGCAAGGCCGAAGGCGGCGACGACACCGGGCCCAGCCCGCATGACCTCTACAATGCCGCGCTGGGTGCCTGCAAGGCCCTGACGGTGATGTGGTATGCCCGCAAGAAAGGCATTCCGGTTGATGACATCCAGACGCGGGTCGAGCGTGACGATGCAGACGAGCGCAAGGGCATTTACCGCCTGACCACCACCCTGAAGGTGCACGGCGCCCTGAGCGATGCACAGCTGAAGGAACTTGAAGCGGTGGCCCGGAAATGCCCGGTCCACAAGCTCATGACCGCGGTTACGACTGAAATTACCACCCGGATGGAGCGGCTGCCATGAGCATCAAGCTCACATTGACCGGACAGGGCAACGACCTGGGCGGAGGCTTTCTGGTCAGCCGCCTGTTGCCGGCGGCCAGCCGGCAATCGGTGACGGGCATCGCTTCATTTGGTGGAATTTTGTCTCCAGCCGCAAAGAGCGCATAGCCCAGGCCGGCGATGACTGGGCAGCCCAGCGCATGGGCCAGGTCGCCGGCGACGAAGAATTCATTTCCCTGCCCGAGCGCAGGCCGTAGGGGCGGGACAGCCCCCCAACCTTTCCAACCGCGACCATGCCAACCCTCCCTGAAATATCCCCCACGCCAGCACAGCCCGAAATCCCGCCAGTGACGCCTGCCACCCCTGAAATAGCCCCTGCGCCTGCAGTGCCCGAAATGCCAGTTAAGCCCGACTATCCGGAAATTCCTTCAACACCAGACATGCCGGAAATACCGGCAACGCCTGAGACGCCCGTGATGCCGGAGATCCCCGGAACGCCGGAAATACGCGCGACGGATTTTCAGCCCTGAACGTCGCGCGCCAGCCGCACGCCGCTGAACTGCCATTGCGCGTCGGGCGGAAAAAAATTGCGGTAGCTGGCGCGAATATGGCTTTGCTGCGTGGCGCAGGAGCCGCCACGCAGCACGAACTGGTTGCACATGAACTTGCCGTTGTATTCGCCGACCAGCCCCTCCCACGGCTGGTAGCCGGGGTAGGGGTTGTAGTTGGACTGCGTCCATTCCCACACATCGCCGAACATCTGGGCCGGTGACGCCAGGCTGGCGTGCTGCTGCGGCAGCGGATGGTAGGCCCCGGTTTCCACAAAATTTCCCGACGTTGCGCTTGAAGCGGGCAGCCGGCGTGCGGCCAGTTCCCATTCAAACTCGGTCGGCAGCCGCGCCCCGGCCCAGCGCGCCAGCGCATCGGCTTCAAAATAACTGAGGTGGCAGGCGGGCGTGTTCGGGTCAACGTCCTGCAGCCCCTGCAGCGTGAAATGGCGGTAGTTGCCAGCGTCGTCTTCCTGCCAGTACAGCGGAAGCTGCCGCTGCCCGGCCTGCACCCAGTCCCATCCCATCGACAGCCAGAGTTCCGGCCGCTGGTAGCCGCCGTCCGCCATGAATTCGATCATTTCGCCGTTGGTGACCAGCCGGCTGGCCAGCTGGAACGGCGCCACATAGGCCGGATGGCGGGGGGTTTCATTGTCAAACGCAAATGCGCCGTCCAGAGCGGCGTCAAAGCCATGCGCGACCAGGCCGCCGTCATAGCCATGCCAGCGCACCGGCTGCGGCGCGGTGCTCGCCAGCGGCCAGCGCCTGGCATAAGCCGGGCGCTGCGGGTTGAACGACAGCGCATGCTGGATGTCGGTCAAGAGCAGTTCCTGGTGCTGCTGCTCGTGCTGCAGGCCCAGGCGTATGAGCTGCGCCAGTTCCGCGTGGTCGGCATCACCGGCCCTGGACACGACGTCCTGCACGCGCGCATCAACCTGCGCCCGGTAGGCCAGCACTTCGTCCAGCGACGGTCGGCTGATCAGGCCGCGCTGCGGGCGTGGGTATTTGTCGCCCACGCCGTTGTAATAGCTGTTGAACAGGACGCGAAAGCCAGCGTCAAAGGGCTTGGAATCCGGCTCGAAGCGTTCCAGCACGAAAGTTTCAAAAAACCAGGTCAGGTGGGCCAGGTGCCATTTGGCCGGGCTGGCGTCGGGCATGGACTGCAGCTGGCAGTCCTCGGCACTCAGCGGCTTGACCAGTTGCACGGTTTGGGCGCGAACGTGCTCGAAGCGCAGTGCCAGCGGCGCTGACGCTGCGGCGATGGGGCGTGCAGTTTGAAAGGAAGGCATGGTGGGTTCCGTCAGGTTCGGGCTGCCAAGCATCCCACGGTGTGTGCGGTGTGGCTGTCAGACGATGCCTCAATATCGACGCGGGGGTTGAGTGCTGAATCCACTCCGCGCCTGTCGTCAAAGACAAAGCATTCGCCGTCAAAATGTGCCGGGCCACATTCCTCAAAGTATTTGAGGATGCCGCCGTCGAGCTGGTAAACATGCTCAATGCCGGCTTCGCGCAGGTAAATCGCCGCTTTCTCGCAGCGGATGCCGCCGGTGCAAAAGCTCACGATGGTCTTGCCGGCCAGCGCGTCGCTGTGGTCCTGCACCGCCTGCGGGAATTCGGTGAATTTGGCCAGGCGCCAGTCGATGGCCTGCCGGAAAGTGCCCGCCTCGACTTCATAGGTGTTGCGCGTATCCAGCATCGCCACCGGCCGTCCGTGATCATCCTGGCCCTGGTCCAGCCAGCGCCTGAGCGTGGGCGCGTCCACCGCTGGCGCGCGGCCTGCTGCGGGCTGGATGGCCGGATGGTTCATGCGGATGATTTCCGGTTTGACCTTGACCAGCAGCTTGCCGAAAGGCTGGGCCGCCGACCAGCTTTGCTTGATGTCAAGGTCCTGGAAACGCGCATCCCGTTGCAGCCATGCCAAAAAATCATGAATGGCGGTGCTGTCGGCAGCCAGGAAAAGATTGATGCCTTCTTTGGCCAGGAGCACGGTTCCCTTGATGTGGCGCGCCGCCAGCGCCTGCGCGATCGCGTCCTTCAGTTCGGGCAAGCGGTCCAGCGCCACAAAACGGTAGGCAGCAATATTCAGAATTTTCATGATGCGCAATTGTAGGCAGGCGCTCCGTCGCATGGCCCGGGCGCGCTGGCAGGGCGGCGGCAACCGGGCCGCATCCCCAGACCTAAAATGAACCGCATGTTTGTCCATCTAAGAATCCACACCGAGTTTTCAGTCGTTGACGGTACCAACCGCATCGATGAAATTGTTGAAGCCGCCGCCGCCGACCAGCAACCCGCGCTGGCCATCACCGACCTGAGCAACCTGTTTGGCACGGTCAAGTTTTACAAGGAAGGGCGCAAGGTCGGTGTCAAACCGCTGATCGGCGCCGACATCTGGCTCGAATCGCCCGGCAAGGAAGCCAGCGCGCCGGCGTCGCGCCTCTTGCTGCTGGTCCAGGACAACCAGGGCTACCTCAACCTGTGCGAGCTGATCACCCGCGCGTGGACCCAAAACGTGGTGCGCGACCAGGCGGTCGTCAAGCTGCAGTGGTTGCAGGAACTCAATGAAGGCCTGATCGCCCTGTCGGGCGCGCAGCGCGGCGCCGTGGGCCAGGCCTTGGTGCAGGGCGACAGCGCCCGGGCCGCTGAATGCGCGTTGCACCTGTCCAACATGTTTGCGCAGCGCTTTTACCTGGAGCTGCAGCGCTCGGGGCATGCCGACGACGAACGCCATGTCAGGGCCGCGGTGCAGCTGGCGGCGCAACTGACGCTTCCGGTGGTGGCCACGCACCCGGTCCAGTTTTTGACCTACGACGACTACGAGGCGCATGAAGCGCGGGTCTGCATTTCGGAAGGCGAGATCCTGGGCAATGCGCGCCGGGTGCGCAAGTTCACCCGCGAGCAGTATTTCAAGTCAGCGGCGCAGATGGAGGCGCTGTTTGCCGATGTGCCGTCGGCGCTGGCCAACACCGTTGAAATTGCCAAGCGCTGCAACCTGACACTGGAGCTGGGCAAGCCGATGCTGCCCGAATTCCCGACGCCCGAGGTCAATGGCGCCCGCATGCTGCCTGAAGACTATTTTCGGCACACGTCCTTCGAGGGGCTGGAAGAGCGGCTGCTGCACCTGTACCCGAGTCCGGCCGTTCGCGATGCCAAGCGGCCCGAATACGTGGCGCGGCTGGAGTTCGAGATCAACACCATCCTGAAGATGGGCTTCCCCGGCTACTTCCTGATCGTCGGCGACTTTATCCAGTGGGCCAAGGCCAACGGCTGCCCGGTGGGGCCGGGACGCGGTTCCGGTGCCGGCTCTCTGGTGGCCTATGCACTGAAAATTACCGATCTCGATCCGCTGCGCTACAACCTGCTGTTCGAGCGGTTTTTGAACCCTGAACGCGTCTCGATGCCCGACTTTGACATCGACTTTTGCCAGAGCAACCGCGACCGCGTCATTGACTACGTGAAGGACAAGTACGGCCACACCGCCGTCAGCCAGATCGTCACCTTTGGCACCATGGCAGCGCGCGCGGCGATTCGCGACGTGGGCCGGGTGCTGGACTTTCCCTACGGCTTTTGCGACGGCATTTCCAAGCTGATTCCCAACAAGCCCGGCCAGGCCGTCACGCTGCAGCTGGTGCCGGCCGACCGCAAGAAAAACGACAAGATGGTCTATGCGCTGGAAGCCGAGCCGGTGCTGGCCGAGCGCGAAGCCAAGGAAGAAGACGTTCGCACCTTGCTGGAACTGGCGCGCAAGCTCGAAGGCCTGACGCGCAACGTCGGCATGCATGCCGGCGGCGTGCTGATCGCGCCGGGCAAGCTGACCGACTTTTGCCCGCTCTACCTGCAGCCGGGCAGCACATCGGCGGTCAGCCAGTTCGACAAGAACGACGTGGAGGCGATCGGCCTCGTTAAGTTCGACTTTTTGGGGCTGGCGACGTTGACCATCCTGGAAATTGCGCGCGAATTCATCATCGCCCGCTACCCGGCGCAAAAAGACTTCAAGTTTGAAGACCTGCCGCTCGACGATGCGCGCGTGTACCGGCTGTTTGCCGACGGCAAGACCGAAGCCGTGTTCCAGTTTGAAAGTATCGGCATGCAGCGCATGCTGAAAGACGCGCGGCCCGACCGGCTCGAAGACCTGATCGCGATGAACGCGCTCTACCGTCCCGGCCCGATGGACCTGATTCCGACCTACATTGCCCGCAAGCAGGGCAAGGAAGTGCCCGAATACCCGGACCCGCGCGTCAAGCCGATGCTGGAGGAAACCTACGGCATCATGGTGTACCAGGAGCAGGTGATGCAGACCGCGCAGATCCTGGGCGGCTATTCGCTGGGCGGCGCCGACATGCTGCGCCGCGCGATGGGCAAGAAGGACGAAAAGGAGATGGCCCAGCACCGGGAAATCTTCCGCAAGGGCGCCGGCATCAATGGCCTGGGCGAGGAAAAGGCCGACGAGGTGTTCGACCTGATGGAAAAGTTCGCGGGCTACGGCTTTAACAAGTCTCACTCCGCCGCCTACGCGCTGCTGGCCTACCACACCGCCTGGCTCAAGGTGCATTTCCCGGCCGAGTTCTTTGCGGCCAACATGACCGTTGAAATGGACGACACCGACAAGCTGAAAATCCTGTTTGGCGACGCGCACGAGATGGGGCTGACGTTCGAGGTGCCCGACATCAACCAGGGCGACTACCGCTTCGAGCCAATCACCGCCAGGTCGGTGCGCTACGGCCTGGGCGCGATCAAGGGCACTGGCCAGCAGGCCATTGCCGCCATCGTCGCCGCCCGCAAGGAAGGCGGCCCGTTCACCTCGCTGTTTGACTTTTGCTTGCGCGTGGACCGCAGCAAGATGAACAAGCGCACGGTGGAAGCGCTGATCAAGGGCGGCGCCTTTGACAAGCTGCACCTGAACCGCGCCGAGCTGATGGCGTCCGTCGAGCGCGCCTTTGATTTCTCCGCCGCCACGCAGGCCAACGCCAACCAGGGCGGGCTGTTCGACATGTCCGACTCGCATGCGTCCAGCACGCAGGAGCCGGAACTGGTCGAGGCACCGATGTTTGGCGTCAAGGCGCGGCTGGTGCTGGAGAAAACCGCCATCGGCTTTTACCTGTCGGGCCACCTGTTCGACGAGGTGGAGCCTGAAGTGCGGCAGTTCGCCAAGCGAAAGATCGACGACCTGATCGACTCGCGCGACTCGCAATTGCTGGCCGGCATCGTCACCGACCTGCGCATCATCAACGGCAACCGTGGCAAGCTGATCATCTTCAAGCTGGATGACAAGACCGATGTGCTGGAAGCCTCGGTGGACGAGGCGACCTACAACGCCAACCGCCATTTGCTGAAGGAAGACGAACTGGTGGTCGTGCAGGGCACGCTGCAGGGCGCGTCCGAGCGCTTTGGCCGGCGCTTCAAGCTCACGCAGGTCTGGGACCTGGAATCGGCGCGCTGCCGTTTCGGCAAGTTCCTGCGCGTCGCCGTCAACGGCACAGCGCCGGACATCTCCAGGCTGGTCCGGGACTTTCCGCCGCGCCCGAGCGGCCTGGCCGATGTGTCAGAGCCGCTGCGTGGCCTGCCGGTGCGGCTGAGCCTGCGCCGCCAGGGTGCGACGGCTGAGCTGCAGCTGGGCGATGCCGCCCGGTTTTTCCCGACCGACGCGGCGCTGGCCAGCTGGACGGCGCAGGCCGACAACGGCCTGGCACGCATCGTTTATGAATGAAATAGTGCTTTTGCGCAAGATATACGGGCGCTATCAGCTATCTATTTGATAGTGATGACCCGTCCGGCCTAGTTGGGCCGGAATTCGATGATCATGGGTGTCGGCACCCGGCCATCGACATCGCGCGGCAGCGAGCCGGTGCGAACGATGGCCTTGAGCACGGCATCATCCCAGGCCTTGTTGCCACTGGATTTGCTCAATTTCTGGCTCATGATGGTGCCGTCCGCGGTCGTGGCGACCGTGACTTCTGCCACAGGGTTGCCAGGGATGTCGTCGTTGAACACCACATTCGGCAGGACCCGCGCCCTGACCTTGCCGGCGTAACCCGCCGAAGGACCGCTGGCTTTGGCAGCGCCCGCGCCAGACGGCCCGTCGGAATTTCCCGCACCGGCCATGTCCATGATGCGTTTCTGAATGGCCGCCTGGCGGGCTTTTTCCGCGCCAGCGGCAGCAGCGGCCTTTTGTTTCGCGGCCGCAGCGGCAGCGGCTGCCTCTTTCTGCTTTTCGGCATTGGCCTCAGCCGTGGCAGCGGCGGCAGCGGCCTTTTGTTTTTCAGCGGCTGCCTGCTTTTGTTTCTCTGCTGCTGCGGCGGCATTGGCGACGGCGGTGCGTTTCTCTTTTTCTTTTTCCTTGTCGATGGCCAGTTGTCGGGCTTCCTGCTTTTTTGCCTCGGCCTTTTCAGCCACTTCCCGGGCCTTGCGCTCTGCCAGTTCCTCCCGGGCTTGCTGTTCTTTTTCCTTCTTTCGCTCCAGTTCCCTGGCTTGCTTGGCCTGCAGTTCAGCCTCGCGTTTTTCCTGCAGCTTTTGCGACTTCAGCACTTCAGCCTCTTTTTGCTGCTGGAGCAGCTTGCGTTTCTTTTCTTTTTCCAACGCAATGTCCACATCCGGTAGCGGCGGCGTTTCCTTGACTTCGGGCGCTTTGGCCACGGGCGGAGCCGGGCGGGGCGGCGGCGCTGGCGTGGGTAGGACTGGCGGTGCTGGCTCGGGTGCGGGCGGTGGTGGCGGTGGGGACTGAATCTGCCGAGGTGCGGCGGGTTGCGGCACGCCAGACCAGAGTTCTGCTTCAAACGATGCCGCGTCGTCTGTGCGCTTCCAGTTCACGCCCCAGGTCAGCGCGGCAATCAGCAGGGCATGGACCAGCAACGCCAGCCCGAACGCGCGCGGCGAACCCTTGTCGCGCGGCGGGGCAAATTCAAGGCGGTCTGCGTTACTGGACATGGCTTTCTGTGGGAGGCTTGCGGTTGTGCGGGGTGAATTACTTGCTGGTTTGCACCGACAGGCCGACACGGCCCACACCGGCTTTTTGCAGCGTGTCCATGACCTGCACCACGGTTTCGTACTTGATCGACTTGTCGGCGCTGATCACCACCGGCACGGCCTCGGCGCCTTGTGCTTTCACGCCGGGCTCTCGACTGACGATATCGGCCGCCACGCCGCGTACGGTGCTGGGCACCGTGTCGGTCTTGAAGCGGATCTGGACGCTTTCGTCTTTCTGGATGTCGATGCGCACCGGGCTCTGGGGCTGCTTGGACGCCTGGCCAACCTTGGGCAGGGCAATCATGCTCGGCGTGATCAGCGGCGCCGTCACCATGAAGATGATCAGCAGCACCAGCATCACGTCGATAAAGGGCACCATGTTGATTTCACTGATGGTGCGGCGCCCCCGGCCGCGTGAACTGACTGCTGGCATGGCGGTTTCCTTGGCGGGTTAGTGACCTGAAGGCGATTGCGCGCCCAAATTTCGCTGCAAAATATTCGAAAACTCTTCAATGAAGGTTTCCAGCCGGTTGGCGATGCGGTCGATGTCGTGCGCAAAGCGGTTGTAGGCCACCACGGCAGGAATCGCTGCGAACAGCGCAATCGCCGTGGCCACCAGCGCTTCGGCAATGCCGGGCGCCACAGTGGCCAGCGTCACCGATTCCATCGCCGCGAGTCCGGTAAAGGCGTGCATGATGCCCCAGACCGTGCCGAACAGGCCGACATAGGGCGACACCGAGCCGACGGTGGCCAGAAACGACAAATTCGCCTCGATCGCATCCATCTCGCGCTGGTAGCTGGCGCGCATGGCGCGCCGCGCGCCGTCGAGCAGCGTGCCGGCGTCGCTGATGTGGCGCTCGCGCAGCTTTTGGTATTCGCGCATGCCACTGGCAAAGATGCGTTCCATCGAACCCGAGGTCTTGGCGTTTTGTGCCGCGCCGGCAAACAGGTCGTTCAGGCTGGTGCCCGACCAGAAGCCCCGGTCAAACTCATCATTGAGTTGCTGGGCGCGCTTGAGCGCCACGATTTTGCGGAAAATCGCTGCCCAGCTGGCAATCGAAATGCCAATCAGCAGGGCGACGACGGCCTGGACAACCCAGCTGGCATGGAGGAGAAGGCTGACAATGGAAAGGTCTTGGTTCATGTTGAAGCTTTTTTTGTCATCAGTTTTTCAAGCGTTCCAGAATGGAAACAGGAATGCGCCGGGGTTGCAGGCTGGTGCCGTGGACCCAGCCGATGCGTATCGTACCTTCGCACAGCAAGGTTGCGGGCTGGCCGTCTACCTGCTCTGATTTTAATAGCGCCTGCTGCTTGAGGGTCATGGACGCGCGACCCATTTCATACAATCTGGCAGTCACCACCAGTTCATCGTCAAGGCGGGCAGGGCGGTGGTAGCGCAGCGTGGTGTCTGTCACCACAAACATGCATCCGCTGCTGTCTTTCAGGTTCTGCTGTTGAATACCGAGTGATCTGAGCCACTCGGTGCGCGAACGTTCAAAGAATTTCAGGTAATTGGCATAAAACACGATGCCGCCGGCATCGGTGTCTTCCCAGTAGACCCGGACAGGCCACTGGAATATGGCCCCCACGCTCCCCACTGCGTGTGGTTCGCTGCCCCCCGAGGGGGCCGCTGCGCCTGCGGCCCGGCAAAGCCGGTTCCGCGGCCCCTGCTGGTCCGGAGCGGGCGCATTCATGCTCCCCACTGCGTGTGGTTCGCTGCCCCCCGAGGGGGCCGCTGCGCCTGCGGCCCGGCAAAGCCGGTTCCGCGGCCCCTGCTGGTCCGGAGCGGGCGCATTCATGCTCTCCACTGCGTGTGGTTCGCTGCCCCCCGAGGGGGCTGCTGCGCCTGCAGTCCGGCAAAGCCGGTCCTGCGGCCCCTGCTGGTCCGGAGCGGGCGCATTCATGCTCGCCACTGCGTGTGGTTCGCTGCCCCCCGAGGGGGTCGCTGCGCCTGCAGTCCGGCAAAGCCGGTCCTGCTGCCCCTGCTGGTTTTGAGAAGGGGCATTCGCGCTCGTCGCTTCGTGCGGCTTGCTGTTCGTGGAAGGCGCTATTTCGCCTGCGGGCCCGCAGATGCTGGGTTGGAACATCTGTTGGCTAGCCCAGGACGGACTCAAGCCGCGCCACGGCTTCTTTGAGTTGGTCCATTGAACTGGCCGTCGAAAACCGCACGAACTGCTCGGGCGCGGCATGGCCGAAATCCCGGCCTGGCGTGACGGCCAGGTGCGCGCGTTCCATCAGTGCAAAGGCAAAATCCCAGCTGCCGCTCACGCCGAGCCGGGCCGCTGCATCGGTGCAGTCGGCATACGCGTAGAACGCACCGTCGGGCATGACTGGCACGCGCAGGCCCAGGCGGTTGAGTTCGGGAATGAAGTAGTCGCGCCTGGCCTTGAATGCAGCCCGACGGCGTTCGTACTCGGCCAGACTTTCTGGCTCGAAGCAGGCCAGCGCGGCCTGCTGGGCGACCGTGCTGGCACAAATGAACAGGTTCTGTGCAATGCGCTCAATGACTGGCGCCAGCGCTTCGGGCACCACCAGCCAGCCCAGGCGCCAGCCGGTCATGTTGAAGTATTTGCTGAAACTGTTGATGCTGATCACGCTCTGGCCAAGTTCGCCGGGCAAGGCCAGTGCCGAATGGCCAAAGTGTTCCTCGTAGCTGAGCCCCAGGTAAATCTCGTCGATCAGTGTGATGCCGCCCCGGCTGTGAACAAATTCGTGAATGCTTTGGAGTTCTTCGGGCGCGATCGAGGTGCCGGTCGGGTTCGAGGGCGACGCCAGCAGCACGCCGCGCGTTTTGTCGTTCCAGGCGGCTTCGACCTTCTCGCGGGTCAGCTGGAAACGTTCGTCGGCGGTGGTGGGAATCAGCACCGACGTGCCTTCGGCGGCGCTGACAAAATGCCGGTTGCACGGATAGCTCGGGTCCGGCATCAGGATTTCATCACCTGACTCGATCAAGGCCAGGCAGGCGAGTTGCAGCGCGGCCGATGCGCCCGCCGTGATGACGATGCGGCCGGGCGCCACGTCGGCACCAAAGCGGGACGCATACCAGCCACTGATGCGATCGCGCAAGGCGGGCAGGCCCATCGCCTGCGTATATTGCGTCTTGCCTTGTGCAATCGCACGGCTGGCCGCTTGCTGCACGAGCGGCGGCGCGGTGAAGTCAGGCTCGCCGATGTTCAGGAAAATCATCGGCGACGCGGTATGGGCCACCTGCTGCGCCAGCGCACCGGCAGCCTTGGCCACCTCCATGACGTAGAAGGGCTCGATGCGGGCGGCCCGCTGGGAAATTTTCAAGACGGGGCTTTCAAAGAGGGGCAAAAAGCAGGTTTTCAGGCCAGGCGCGATTGGTCGGCCGCGACTTCTGCCGCGCGCAGCGAAGGCGCCATCTTGTGCAGCACGCCATTGACATATTTGTGGCCGTCGGTGCCGCCAAAGGCCTTCGCCAGCTCGATGCATTCGTTGATCACGACGCGGTAAGGAACGTCCAGGCAATGCGTGAATTCATAAGCGCCAATCCACAAAATGGCATGTTCCACCGGGGAAATCTCGGCCATTTTCCGGTCCAGCAAGGGAATGATGGCGGCGTCGAGCATTGGTTCCGATTCAATGCAGCCATGCAGCAAGGCATCGAAATGGGCAGAATCTGCCTTGTGGAATCCGACCAGGTCGCGGGTGAAAGCATCAATCGAGTCGGCCGGGTTCTGTCCGACCAGGTGCTGGTACAGGCCCTGCAGCGCAAACTCGCGCGCCCGAGTTCGCGCCGATTTGTCAGCGGCCTTTTTCACCCCGGTATCGGTCAGGCCGGTGCGGGTTTGCGGTGGTCGTTTGGTTTTGATGAAGGGTTCAGCCATGAAGCTCCGTTGAAATTTTGTAGAAAGGGATGTTCAGGCCAGCGCGTTGAGCAGATTCGCCATTTCAACCGCCACGCGTGCCGCATCGCGGCCTTTTTCTTCCTGACGCGCCTCGGCTTGCGCCAGGTTTTCGACCGTCAGGATCGCATTGGCAATCGGCAATTGGTAGTCCAGCGCCAGGCGCGTCACGGCCGAACCGCTTTCATTGGCGACCAGTTCGAAGTGGTAGGTTTCGCCGCGAATGATGCAGCCCAAGGCAATCAGCGCGTCGAGGCTCTCGGTTTCTGCCAGCGCTTGCAGGGCGCAGGGCACTTCCAGCGCGCCGGGTACCTTGACGTGCGTAATATTTTTTTCTTCCACGCCCAGCGCTTCGAGTTCTTGAAGACAGGCTGCCGCCAGGATATTGGTGATGCCTTCGTTGAAACGTGCCTGGACGATGCCAATCGAGAGTTTTTTGCCGTCGAGCTTTTCGCCCAGGCCTTTGTCTGCATTGAGCATGCTGCGCTTTCCTTAAACGGTTTCAGGCTGGGTCTGGGGCTTGCCGATGTAGCCCACAATCTCTAAGCCATAGCCATTCATGCTCGGCATGCGGCGCGGGTTGCCCATCAGGTGCATTTTCTGCACGCCGCATTCGCGCAGAATCTGCGCGCCCACACCGTAGGTGCGCAAGTCCATGCGGCCGCGCTCGGGCGCCTGGGCTGCGCGGGCCGTGCCTTCAAACTGCGCCATCAGCTGGGCCGCGCTTTCGCCGCAGTTCAGCAACACCACCACGCCCCGGCCTTCGGCCTCAATGTGCTTCAGGCTCTGGTCCAGGCTCCATGAATGCATGGTGCGACCGGTTTCGAGTAAGTCGAGCACCGACAGTGGCTCGTGCACGCGCACCGCCACGGTGTCGTCAGCGGCCCATTGCCCCTTGACCAGCGCCAGGTGCAGGTCGTGGCTGGTTTTGTCGCGGAAGGCGTAGGCGGAAAATTCGCCGCAGGCCGTCTTCAGGTTACGGCTACCGACCTTTTCCAGCAGCGATTCGGTGCGGCTGCGGTGTTCGATCAGGTCGGCTATCGTGCCAATCTTCAGGCCATGCGTGGCCGCGAACACCTGCAGGTCCGGCAGCCGGGCCATGGTGCCGTCGTCATTCATGATCTCGCAGATCACCCCTGCCGGCGAGCAGCCGGCCATGGCCGCCAGATCGCAACCCGCCTCGGTGTGGCCAGCGCGCATCAGCACGCCGCCATCGACGGCCTGCAGGGGGAATATGTGGCCAGGCTGGACCAGGTCGCTGAACGTCGCGCCAGGGGCCACGGCGGCCTGCACCGTGCGGGAACGGTCAGCGGCCGAAATGCCGGTGGTCACGCCTTCGGCCGCTTCGATCGACACCGTGAACGCCGTCGAATACTGCGCGCCGTTGCGCGTTGCCATGGGCGGAAGCTTCAGCAGTTCGCAGCGCTCGCGTGTCAGTGTCAGGCAAATCAGGCCGCGGCCAAACCGGGCCATGAAGTTGATGGCCTCAGGCGTCACATGGTCGGCGGCCAGCACCAGGTCGCCTTCGTTTTCGCGGTCTTCTTCATCAACCAGAATGACCATGCGGCCGGCACGCATGTCGGCAATGATGTCTTCAACAGGGGAAATCAAAGGGGTCATTTAGAGGGTTGCTTGTTTGAGGGGAGAGTCCTGCAGCATGCGCTCAACATAGCGCGCGATCAGGTCGATTTCCAGGTTGACCGGCGAGCCCTGGGTCAACTGGCCCAGCGCGGTATTTTCGACGGTATGGGGAATCAGGTTGATGCTGATCTCGCAGCCCGGCGCCTCTGGCGCATGGCCCGGCATGTCCTGCACCCGGTTCACCGTCAGGCTCACGCCGTTGACGGTGATCGAGCCTTTATAGGCCAGGTACTTGCCCAGCGACTGCGGTGCACGGATGCGCAGCTCCCAGCTTTCACCCACCTGGGCGAAATACGTGACATGGCCGATGCCATCGACATGGCCCGACACGATATGGCCGCCGAGCCGGTCATGGGCGCGCAAGGCTTTTTCGAGGTTGATAACGCCCGGTTCCGCCAGGCCGCAGGTCTTGTCCAGCGATTCGGCGGAGATGTCGATGGTGAATTGGTGTTGGGCCGGGTCCAGCGTCGTGGCCGTCATGCACGCGCCGTTGAGCGCAATGCTGTCGCCCAAGCCCACATCATCGAGATAACCCGGAGGGGTCTCAATGGTAAGACGCAAGCCATGGAGTGTAGAGTTGCCTAGGCGATGGATGGCGATGATGCGCCCCATGCCGGTGATGATTCCGGTAAACATGCGGATATTTTCGCAGGGAAAAGAGGTGGAATGCCCGGGTGTGCCGTAAAGGCGTTGAAAAGGCTTGCGGATAGCCTTGGAACGCCTCGGCCTGGACGACGCTTAGAACTGGTCGCGTCCAGCGACGCGAGCCACGATGCGCAAGTCTGCCCCCACCCTGTCAACGGACTGAAACTGCAGTGCAACCGCATCAGCCAGCGACTCCAAGGGACCAAACGCCGCCATGCCCTGACCTGGTCCAAGCAGCTTGGGCGCCAGGTAAAGCAGGAATTCATCGACCAGTCCTGCGCGGATCAGCGAGCCATTGAGCTTGCTGCCGGCCTCGACATGCAGCTCGTTGATTTCGCGGGCTCCCAAGTCTTTCATCATGGCCGCCAGATCGACTTTTCCGTTGGCGTCGGGCAGCATGACGACCGTGGCACCACGCGCCTCCAGCGCTGCCTTTTTTGCATCATTTGGAACTGCAGCGTAGATGATGCAGGTGCGATCAGCTATGAAAAGATGAGCATCCAGCGGCGTTTGCAGCCGGCTGTCCACCACCACAATGTGTGGCTGGCGGGGCGTGGCCACTTCGCGCACATCGAGGCGCGGGTTGTCTTCAAGCACGGTGCCGATGCCTGTCAGCACAGCGCAGGCGCGCGCGCGCCAGACGTGGCCGTCGGCCCGCGCTTCAGGCGAGGTGATCCACTGGCTCTGCCCGTTGGACAGCGCCGTCGTGCCATCCAGCGAAGCGGCCATTTTCAGGCGCACCCAGGGGGTTTTGCGGATCATGCGGCTGAAAAAACCGATGTTGAGTTCGCGGGATTCGGTAGCGCCTGGGCCGACTTCGACTTCAATGCCGGCTGCGCGTAGGCGTTCAAAGCCTTGTCCGGATACCAGCGGATTGGGATCGGCAATAGAAGCAACCACTTTTTTGATGCCTGCGGCAATCAAGGCGTCGCAGCACGGGCCAGTGCGGCCATGGTGGGCGCAGGGTTCCAGGGTGACGTAGGCAGTGGCGCCGACGACTGAATGGCCCTGTGCGGCTGCATCGCGCAGAGCCATGACTTCGGCATGCGGACCGCCTGCCTGCTGGGTGTGGCCCTGACCTACTGCGATCCCTTGGGAAGAAAACAGAATGCAGCCGACTCTGGGATTGGGGGATGTTAGAAAAAGCGCAGAAGCAGCAAGATTTAGCGATTTTGAAATTGCAAAATCTTCACGATTTATCTTTGCCAACATTGAATCGCGTTCCATGTGCCTGTATTACCGGTAACGCCTCTGCCACCCACACTGGTCAGTGTGAAGGTTCCGCATCCGTCGCCACTCTGTGAATTTTGAGGTGTGGCACTGAGGGTATAGACCAAACCCCCGACAGAAACCAATGTGACTGCGTACTGATTGGATGGAACGTTGCTCAATGAAGGAGGAAATGCTGCTGTAAGAGGATAGGATCCCGTTGCTGTTTGAGCACGCTCCATCCAGAGAGCTGCTTGTTGTAAAGCTGAACGCGCTTCAGCCCGTCTGCTGCGTTGAACGTACTCGGTGTAGGAGGGAATTGCAATGGCAGAAAGGATGGCTACGACAGCCACCACAATCATCAACTCTATAAGGGTAAAACCTCTTAATTTATTCATTAATTTTGGTGCCTTCATGTATTTTGCGACATTCAATATTTGTGTCTGCTAACGTTCTCGCCATCCAGTGGTTAATCCAGGATTGGAAAGCAGTCGAGTAAATAAACCTGGATTGTTTTTTCCATCTTGTAGATCGCCCGTGTTGGCGCCCTTTCTAAAAAAGATGGAATCGCTCTGATTTGAAACCTTCGAAGAAATTACTTCAGAGCCGGTGAAGCCTCCACCATCCGTGTCAAATACAGGAATATTGGGAGGAGCACCCGAAATCAAGTTCACAACTGTCAAATATCCCACTTCGGGTTTTGAAGTCAAGCTACAGGTCTCTGTGTTGGAGTCAGTGCCTGCTGCAGGCTTTGCACTCGGAATAACCACATAGTCACCACCAAACCAGTATGAGTTGCTTGAGCCACGTTCACCGGGCTCTGTAAAGTTCATGTACCAACCGCGACGATTCGGATTTATTCCCGTGGTTTCGTAATTCACTTTGTTGGCGGCAAAAGTAAAGAAGCTGCGGCCTGCATAGCTGGCCTGTACCGTAGTCCCCATACTTTGCGAGACAAGACTTGTACGTCCATTGACAATGCGTTGGGTTGCATCGTCTGTGATGGTCAGGCCCCCATTAGCAGCAACAGTTACAAGGCTGTTGTCCCAGACAGCATAAAGCGTCTGCTGGGACGTGTCGGTCCTGTCGCTCGATGTCAAATTTCGGCCAGTCCCAAAGCCCAACATGATTCCTCCCTTGGGGTGGGGGAGCCACACCGGTGCTGCCATGATAGGTTGTGGGCTGCCGCCTGAGTCTGCTGCGGTGAACAATGGGTTGTTGTTGAATGATACTTTCCAATCCGCCTGTGTCGATGCGGAGAGATCAAACTTCCACATATTGCCCAGTAGATCTCCAGCGTAAACCAGATCGGCCTTGCCATCGTTGTTGACATCAATAACTTGCGGATTGTTCAAGCCATTGCTTTGACCAGCAGTAGCCGAAGCCACAAGCTTGAAGATTTCTTTGGCGCCATCAAGATATTGAATTAAAAGCACTGGCCTCTCATTGGTGCTATTAACGCCGTTACCAAGAATCAACGCTGGGCGATCATTGTTCATCATTGCAAACTGGACAGCACGCGCGTCGTCTGCCGGGTCTTTGCTGGGTTGGGAGAAAATGTTTCCCACATCGTTATCGGATGGTACCGTATTATCCAAAACTACCAGCGAACTGGCATTGCTTTCACTGAAATTGGCGGCAGTGGGATCTGTGACATCAAGTACAAAATAACCTTTGCCACCAGCGGCCATAAAACCAGCCAAATACGACTTCCATACAGAGGTAGTACTTGGGACAACTCTCACGTCTCCAGAAAATGCGCTGCCATCTACAAAATACTTGTGTGTATAACTTTGTTTTGTGTAGTTGACCAAGTTCGCGTATGAACCAGCAGGTACATAGGCAATACGTTCCTGTCCGGTGGAAGCTACAAATCCATGCAGCATGCCATCATTACCTCCTATATACAACATCGGTGTTCGTGCTGCATTGGCAGTTATAAAAGCCGAGTAACCTGGCGCTTTGATCGAACTTGACGGGGCACCTAGATATAGAATATTAGAATTCACAATATCACCGAGTATTGATGTGCGGGTTCTGAGCGAAGCAACATCCGTACCTTCTGCCGTTCTAATCCCTCGCAAATAGTCGACACGATCACTACCTCGATTGTCTGTGCTGTTCAGCAAAGTCTGTTGTGTCGCTGGTGCTGTGGTTGGCAACGAGTTCCAGCGAAAAGGCACGCCACTGGTTCCATTATGCGAAAGCACAACACGGTTGATAGGCGTAACAGCATCTAAAAGGTCAGCAGCATTCCATTCTGGATTTGTGGCAATCCCAGAGTTTGTAACCTTGTAGGCTTTCAGATAACCGCTCCATTCCTTGCCGTCATACCCTGCCGAATAAAACAAGGTATTGGTACGAATTCTGGAAGTATTAGCTGAAACTGAAACTAATGGTTTAGACGTGTCATTGATAACATTGTCCAATATATCGGCAAATGCTGCGCTCAGTGCATCTGCAGATTTAGCTGGATAAAATTTACCACGTCCATTAAGGGCCATGTGCCAGAGTTCTACTGGCCTTCCATCCAGACCTAATGCTGAGGGATCTGGCCAAGATACCAACCCATTGACCAGCCTAGAGTAATCACCCCCATATGTATTGTTGTTAACGGTATCAAAAAAAGGTGGAATCAAAGCATTGCCGGTTTTCCATGAAACTGCCCCTGCGCCGAACCCAATGGTATTGGTCACTATGTGTTGCCAGGCTGCGGGATTGTTTTTGGGATTCCAAAATTCCTGCAAGTTGATGTTTCCCACCAGTTCACTTCCACTTTTGCGAATGAGAGGCTGGATATTATTTGGCAAGTCTGGTTGCAGATCATTGGCCCAGCTGGCAAAAGCAAAATCGGCCAATGTGCTTTCCACTCCAATAGTTCCTCCCCAAATATCTTTATAAACATTCAGTTGGTCGGAGCCTGCGGGGGCATAACTGGTGATGCCATCGCCCAACATACTTGCTACACCATCCGCATTGCCTACGGTTTGATTATCTTCACCGTTCCATCCACCATCAGTCATGAAAATGTGATATGTACGCCGACAAGCCATATAAGGCGTTGTTTGTGTAGAACCAGGTACGTCTGCCCAAGGACTGTTGGTTCCCTGTGGCAATTTCATATAGTTATATACCTGCTGCATCATTTTATGGCTAGGCGTTCCACCATTTGCCGACAGCGAATTGATGAAGGTATTGAAGTTGACACGATGCGTTCCACTGAAAGAACGTATTGTGTTGGTACCACCTGCCGTTAAGCTGCCTGCACCTGGCGCATTCCCATTGTTATGCATTGCTTGCCAAGCCAGACGAATTCGGTCGTCTTCCAGTTTTCCTTTGGTGGGCGGGTTTGCTGTGGAGT
This sequence comes from Polaromonas sp. CG9_12, assembly GCA_000751355.1. Taxonomy (GTDB): domain Bacteria; phylum Pseudomonadota; class Gammaproteobacteria; order Burkholderiales; family Burkholderiaceae_C; genus Polaromonas. The sequence continues at coordinate 3,453,915 of CCJP01000005.1, forward strand.
CGCCAAACTGGGAAATGAGAGAGTTTTTAAGTTCTGATATTTTTGTTTTGTTATTACCGCCGCCAACTACTTCTGACATGCTTCCCGAGTCATCCACGGTAATGATGACATTGGGTGCAGGTTCCCGGCCACCCGTGCCAGCGGGTTGTTGCGCTAATGGAAAAGGCGTTGCCAATGCAGTGCCGGCTTGAACTATAAATCCAGCTGCCAATAGTTTTGAGACTAGTGCAATGCTTGACAGTTCGAATCTTTTGCAGCGCACTGTTTTATTTGGATTTGATTTTTTGCTGCTCATGGATGCTTTCTGTTAGCGAAACATAAAAAACAGATTGGGACGTGTAACAAATTTACTTTGGGTAAGGAACAAAAAATGTTTGAATAACCGCCAAGGTATTGCCTCGTCCTTGGGCTACAGCAGTGATTCGGTAAATGAAGGGTTTGTCAATTCCCGGACGGTTCACGCATCTGGCGGCGTTTGCGGGGTCAAGGCACAGTGTCGTGCTGAAGTCGATCAACTCCGTCCAATACCATGCCCTACGGCTCGGAACGGTGGCTGTCAAGATAGGGTTTCCTGTTGCTGCTGGGGTCGCACCGGTGAACTGTCCATAAGTCGCCGCATTGGCTGCATTGGCTGCCAAGGTCATTGGCGTCATCCAGAAGTTGGCGGGAAGTGCGTTGCCAGGCCACGCTTGTGGCGCACAAATGCCTAAAACACAGGTGTTATTCAATGCTATTTTCAACTCAGCTGATTCTTTTGCATCTTCTGGAAAAAAAGGCTCCGCCAAAGTTTGTACGCCTGTTGGAGAGGTACGGCACCCGATGAAGTCGGCCGCAACGCTACAGGGTGCGCCAGCAGCTGTTTGCCCTAAAATATCGAGTTGTGCATCGCGAATCAGAGCTTCTGCGGCAGACAACGCGCGGTTGTAATCCGCTTCATTGCTAGTCACTGTTTCATTAAAAAATGACGACCGCGAAGCGCTAAGAGATGTAAGTGCCACCAGAACCAGCACCAGCATCACCATGATCAAAGATATGCCGTTTTGCACGCATGGACAATTTCCTTTGCGTAATTTTGCGGAATGTTTCTGTCTCATACCATGGGTACCGAACGTAAACGGACCGCTTGCCTCACGACGACGCGAGTCCGCCTGTCGTTGTTGACAACAACGTTGTCGCAATCTGTATAGGTGCCAGTGGGCGGCACATCACCCCTTGCGGCAGTTGCCAGCTCAAGGCAGATTTCAACGGCAACTACATTGGCTGTGTTCCAGTTTGGAACATTGGCTTGGGTGAAGTAATTGGTGATAGTTGCTGCACCAATACCTGTTTGTATGCCATACAACACGCGAAACCGTTGCACGTCGCTGATCAGTGGCTGTGGTCCGGTTAAAGCATTGGTGCCTGCACACATCAACCTATTTGTATCAACGTAAAAGCGACTGTTGACTGCTGTGCCAGCTGGAACAGGAGAGGGCGTATTTACATTACCTAAACAGTCCTGACTCGATACGGCGGGTAATCCTCCAACGTCAGCAAATGCAACGCCCATATTGTCATTTTCTTGTCCATCGCGTCCCAATCCTTGTAGATAAAGCGGACCTGCATTGAAAACAGGCAGGGGCGAAAAAACGATATTTCCAACTCCATCAGGAATCAATTCGCGCGTGTTGGCCTGCCGCAGTGTAGTAGCCATGATGCGCATGGCCATATTGGCCTGTTGCTGCAATTCCAGCTGATCATTGACCACCCTTGATGTGGTGCGAGACAGCACCAAAGTGCCCATGGCTGCGGTGATTACCATCAGCCCAACTGTCAGACCAACCAGCAATTCAATAAGAGAACTGCCTTTTTGCATTTTCATAACAGTCGTCCTTGCGTGAGAACTGATCATCTGGCGAGCGGACGAATTAACGAAATGGCTGTACATAAACCAGATGACATGTAAGACCTGCAGGACAGACCAGTGCCGTTGTTCCACCCACCACCGTTGATTTGGTAACTGTTCTGGCTGCGGCATCTGTAGCTGTGGCATCTGCCCGGTTTTCAAGCCAGCCGACCATGACGGCAAACTGACGAGCATCGGTAGCAGATGGTGCAATGGCTGCCTGTCCTCCCGGAAGCGCAGCCGCTATGTTGGCTTTCCAGCGCCAGATATCAAAGGCAGCAAGCTGCGCGACGTTACAGGAAGCAGCGGTGCAATCAGGGTTGGGCACCGCTACCGCACCAAAGTTTGATGTGTAATTAGCTGCAGTTGCATTGGGGTTGATGCGCATACGTTCGCCGATATCCTGAATACTCACGATAGCGCGAGCTCGTCCCACACTGTCCTTTGTGTCGCGTAGCGTTTGTAGCTGAAAACCAATTAATCCGAGTACTCCCAAAGCCAAAACAACCAAGGCAACAAGAGACTCGATCAGCGTAATGCCGCTTTGCAAGGAACGGCTGCCAATTTCGGATGATTTCATTGGTTTGCGCATGCGCTCTGAGTCGCATCGCCATCTATTGAACGGAACCGTCCACCAGAGCTTGCACACAAAGTCTTGACACCCAGTGAACTGATGTTTCCTCTTGGAACGATGACCTGCCTCAGTGCTCCCAATGGTGTCAGGTTACCCCAGCGGTCAAAAATGATTTGACTTTGATTGCCCTTGAATGTGTTGACAACAGTGCCGCCAGCCAGAGAGTCCACAATGCGCAAGGAGGGCTCCGAGACCGCTGGCGGACTGATTTGTTGAGCACCATCGCCATTGGCGTCAACATAAACAAACCAACCGCACTGCCATTCTTGTACGGTGGCGCAGCCCGCACCTGCTGTGCGTTGCACAATGACCCTGGATCGTGTTCGAATGGCTTCACTTCGAGCAAATACAAAGGTTAATCTCAATTCGTCGTATACAGCACTTGCCCTGTACCGATCCATCGCATCCTGTAGTGAGGGAATCGCCAACGCTGTCAAAATGCTCAGCAAAGCAATGACGACCATCGTCTCAACCAAGGTAAATCCATTAGGTTGTGTAAAGTTGCAGCGCGCGCTAGTCATGCAACAAATAGTAATCTGTGAAATCATTTTCTGCAGACCACTGGTCAGTAGACCGCCGCCGTTTGTCAACTGTTGCGCGAGTTACTCGATCACCTCCGCACCTCATCCACCAACGTTTTGAACTCATCGATATCCTCAAAGCTCCGGTAGACGCTGGCAAAGCGGATGTAGGCAATCTTGTCGAGCTTCTTGAGTTCCAGCATGACCAATTCGCCCAGACGGCTCGAAGCCACCTCGCGCAAGCCCAGGCTCAGCAGCTTTTCCTCGATCTGCTCAACCGCTGCATCGATCTGCGCGGTGCTGACAGGGCGTTTGCGCAGGGCCAGGGTCATTGAACCCAGGATTTTGCTGCGCTGGTAGTCGGTGCGGCGGCCGTCTTTCTTGACGATGGACGGAAAGCTGACATCAGCGCGTTCATAGGTGGTGAAGCGCTTTTCGCAGGCGCCGCACTGGCGGCGGCGGCGTATGAAGTCGGCGTCTTCTGAAATCCGGGTTTCGACCACCTGGGTTTCAAGATGGCCGCAAAAAGGACATTTCATAAGTCCTCTGGTCAAGCATTTAAGCGTTTAAGGCCGTTGGCGCAAGCAGCTATCAAATGAATAGCTGTTGCACCTGTCATGTGGGTCAGCCGTAAACCGGAAAGCGGCTTGTCAGGGCGTGAACCTTGACGCGCACTGCCTCGATGTTGACCGCATCGCGCGGGTTGTCGAGTACGTCGGCAATCAGGTGGGCCGTCATGCGCGCTTCCTCGTCCTTGAAGCCGCGCGTGGTCATGGCCGGCGTGCCGATGCGCACGCCGCTGGTGACCATCGGCTTTTCCGGGTCGTTCGGAATGGCATTCTTGTTGATGGTCATGTGGGCGCTGCCCAGCACGGCCTCGGCTTCCTTGCCGGTGATTCCCTTGGCGCGCAGGTCGACCAGCATGACATGGCTTTCGGTGCGGCCGCTGACGATGCGCAGGCCGCGCTCGGTCAGGGTTTCAGCCACGGTCTGCGCATTTTTCAGGACTTGCTGCTGGTAAATCTTGAACTCGGGCGACAGTGCTTCCTTGAAGGCGATGGCCTTGGCAGCAATCACGTGCATCAGCGGTCCACCTTGCAAGCCGGGAAAGATGGCGCTGTTGATGGCTTTTTCGTGCTGCGCCTTCATCAAGATGATGCCGCCGCGCGGGCCGCGCAGGCTCTTGTGGGTGGTCGACGTCACCACGTCGGCATGCGGCACAGGGTTGGGGTAGATGCCGGCGGCAATCAAACCGGCGTAATGCGCCATGTCAACCAGGAAAATCGCGCCGACGTCCTTGGCGACCTTGGCGAAACGCTCAAAGTCAATGCGCAGGCTGTAGGCAGAGGCGCCTGCAATGATCAGCTTTGGCTTGCTTTCATGGGCCTTGCGCTCCATGGCGTCGTAGTCGATTTCTTCCTTGTCATTCAGACCGTAGGACACCACGTTGAACCACTTGCCGCTCATGTTCAGCGGCATGCCGTGGGTCAGGTGGCCGCCTTCGGCCAGGCTCATGCCCATGATGGTGTCGCCAGGCTTGAGGAAAGCGAGGAACACCGCCTCGTTGGCCGAAGCGCCGCAATGCGGCTGGACGTTGGCGGCGTCGGCGCCAAAAATCTGCTTGACGCGGTCGATGGCGAGTTGCTCGGCCACATCGACGTGTTCGCAACCACCGTAATAGCGGCGGCCGGGGTAGCCTTCGGCGTATTTGTTGGTAAGCTGCGAGCCTTGCGCAGCCATGACGGCGGGCGAGGCATAGTTTTCGCTGGCAATCAACTCGATGTGATGCTCTTGCCGGGCGTTTTCAGCCTGGATGGCCGCAAAGATTTCGGGGTCGGTCTGTTCGATGAGAATATTGCGATGGTACATGGCAGTCCTTCAAGACTTCGGTTCCTTGTCCTTTGGCTCTGTTGCAGAGCCGAGGAAGCAAGGGCTGCCCAGGCGAACGGCTGAACGCTTTTTGGCCCGATGGCCGCAAACGGTGCGCTTCCCCGTGGTGTCCCACGTCCGCATCAATGGTTGAAAACCTGGATGCCTATCGCCAGTCGCGCACCGCGCTAGTGTAGCGCAGGGCGCCCAGCCGGCTTGTTCGCGCCCTCAGGACTGGTCCAATTGCGCAACTTCGTCTGAAGTCTTCGGTTTGGCAGGAAAGGACACCGATGTGGTTTGCGCAGGTGCTGGCGCTGCAACAAAACGCGGTGTGGTCGTGGGCGGGCGCTTGCCGCCCACCACGGCCAGCAGGCGGGCGCGTTCAGCCATCACCTTGCTGGCATAGCCGCCGTCGCTTTCCAGGTTGGCGGCGCCAACATAGTATTTCAGCCCGCCTTCAATGGAGCCGGCGCGCGTGATGCACTCCTGCAGTACCTTGACGCCGACACGCAGGTTGGCCACCGGGTCAAAGGCTGCGAGCCGGCCGCCGATCTTGGCGTATTTGTCATGGTGAACCTGCGTCATGACCTGCATCAGGCCCTGGGCGCCGACCGGGCTTTGGGCGAACGGGTTGAAGCCCGACTCAATCGCCATGATCGCCAAGATCAGTGTCGGATCTAGCTTGACGTTGTGGCCGATTTCGAAGGCTTCGGCCACCAGTGCCCCGACGGGCTCCTGCGCCACCGAGTACTTTTTGCTGATCCAGGAGGCGACCGCCGCCTGCTGGCTCGAAAGGACCTTGGGCTTGTCGGCCACCGGACGCTCGGCCACCACCGGTTCCCTGGGCGTGAAGCTTTCCGGTTCGACCACGACGCCGCGTCGCTCTTGCAGCCAGGCCATGAGCTTGATCTCGCCTGTGTCGCGCAGGTCGGGACGGGCCATCAGCGTGACCACGGCAAAGGCAACAGCCAATCCAATCAGGGCAAAACTGCTGTGCGTGATCACAAAAAATCCGCGGGCAATGTCGTCTGCAACCGTCCCCAGGCCGCTTTTCGCATTCTTCAGACAAGCCTTGACGTTGAAGTCAAGACTGTTATTCACTAGCGCTGTCATAGCACTCCTTTCTTTGCATGCAAACCTTGTGGGGTGGCGCAGGCTTTGATTGGGTCGCCATCAAACCAGGCAGACGCCTGCTGGTTGTTGACCCTCGTTGATACTGCCAGGGAAGGCAGCGCGTTCGGGTAAGCCCTTATCTTTGTAGAACTTGTGGGCATTCTAATTTCTGGTCAAATAACCTGTCAATCATAAAGAATTTGATTGATATTCTTAAAAGTGGTTACAAAAGGCCTTTTTGTTGAAAAAACGCCTTATTCGACGCTCTACAGTGTTTCTTTGCAATGCTTGCTTCATGTAACGTCTGGCGTCGATCCGCACTGAGTTTTTTCGGCTGCAGCCAGAAGAGGACTAAGAAAATTTCAATCACCCCGGTTTGCGTGATTGAAAAATTAGGCTTGCGGGCGAGATGCTGCGGCCTTAACCTTCAGTTGTCCGAGTTTTTCGGACACCAACCGGGTAACCAGTCCCGGTAATACCCGGAAGCAATCACTTGCTTCCATCGCACTGCGAGACGATTCATCTCTCCTTTTGCGAAGCCAGATGGCTTGGGTTTTATGCCCGCCATCAACCCCGGTCGGTGATGCTGACCGGGGTTTCTCTTTTTTCCGGCAAGCCACTTCAGGACAGGACATTGACCTTTCCGGTTAGGGGTCAAAAAATCACGCAGTTTCGGCTGTCAATTAAAACAATTCAGTGCGGCGAAACCGTCAAAACAACTTTTGTGCCTGCTCTGGCTCCGTGCTTCACTTACCCTGCTGACTTCAATGTGCGGCCTGGTCCATGGGCATCGGGCTGTTGGTTCGGGCGGTGGCTTGTACCGTCGCTCCGCTGATCGTCAAGTCGAGGCTCGAACGCCGGGGTTCTGAAAAACTTGCGTGCCATGTGAGTGTCGGTTCAGTGGATTTCAGGCCTTGGTCGCTGGACCTGACGCTTCATGACCTGGCGGTCACCGAGGTCGATCCGGACACTCTCCGGCCGGCTTCGCCACAGGCCGTTCCCCAGCTGAAAATCCGGCGCCACTATATAGATGCGGAACTGGCGTCGCTGCTGCGGCTGGCGCCTGTGACAGATGCACTGAGGCTCGAGGAACCGGCGCTCTCTGACCTATTTCGGCCAGGGCCGCCAGGACATCGACGACATCCTGGCGCGGTTCAAAACGGCTGAATCGCAACCGGCTGGCAGCGGCGGGCGGTTTGCACTTTACAAACTGGTGCCAAACGGCGGCCGGCTGGGCGTTGTGGATGAATCGGTCCACACGACGCATGCCCTGCGGGACCTGCATGTTGCGGTGCCATTCCTGATTAATCTGCCCTCGCAGCGCGAGATCAAGACAGCGCACCGGCAGCCGGTTTGACACGGCGGCCGTGGCCACGCCGTTTGCGCCGATGCGTCAGACCGAGACGACGCTCCAGCTGCCTGATCTTGATTTGCAGCCCTATCGGCGTACTGGCCCGACAGCCTGCCGTTCCGGTTGCAAAGCGCTGTGCTGCAGGTCGAACTCAAGCTCGGTTTCGAGCAAAATCTCGCACGGGCATGACGATTTCCGCAAGTGTCACGGCTGAAAAGATCAGTCTGCTGGAGGCCGGGCAACCCCCCTGACGCCGGTCCCGAGCTGCTGGCTTTTGACCGCCTGCACCTTGCGCTGGACGATGTGCGACCGCTGCAGCGGCGGGTCAAGCTGTCGGCAGTGGCGCTGAGCGTGCCCACGCTGTCGGTGGCGCGCGACCGGACAGCGTGGCGCAACCGGCTGTCGGTCAGCCAGCCGGGTACTACAAAAAGCGTAGCTGCAAGTGCAGGTCCAGCAAGCGCAACAGGCCAAAATGATGCAGAAAAGCAGACTGCAGCAGCTTTCGACCAACCTTGGCGCATTCAGGTGGGTAGGGTGGATGTCAATGGCGGTTCGCTCAATCACCCGCAGTTCAGCATCGGCCTGGTCATCATCACGGTGATTCTGAATGCCATTCCCAAGGCGCTGGCTGATCGCCCGGCACAGCAGCTGACGGCGGTTGGAATCGACAGTCTGGACGCCAAGCGCGACGCCTTTCAGCGCGAGCAGCTGGCCGAGCGAGCGTGCGCCCCAAAGCGTCGCCAGCAGGCCCGGCAGGGCGCCGCAGCGACCGAACTCCCCAGCTTCAGCCCGGACCAATACCCGGCGCTACTCAAGGCGTTATACCGGCAAAGCGAGCCGCCCAACCTGGTCGGCCTGGTAAACATTCAGCGGGTCGGCGAGATGGAAAGCTGCTGGTTTGCGGCATTCCGGTCAGCGGCGAGGGCCTGCGCCAGCTGGCTGTCAGGCGCGGCCAGGCGCTCAAGGATTGCCTGGTTTCTCGTGATTTTCCGCCCGTCAGGCTGTTCCTGGGCGCTGCCCGCGCCGTACGGCCAGACGCCAAATGGGCATCGCATGCCGAACTTAATTTGGCAATGCCGTAAAAACAGCGAAAATACGCGGATTGCTTTAATGTCTAAAGCTGTAGGTAGCCAGGCCTTGCAAGCCACAAACCAAATTTTTCTTCGCTGACAGAACTTCCTGTTCTTCGCCCCCTGACTCTTGACGCTGCCGGCAGGCACGCCCGTCGGGGGCTTTGAATGCGTGGCGCAGGTGCTGTTGCTGGCGGCTTTTTTTCCGAAACGATTGTCAACTATGCTGCGCTTTCCCTTGTCCAAATCTTCCAAAGCCGACACCACGCCGGCCGCTGCCGTGAAATCCGGTACCGCCAAAGCCGCCGAAGCCCATCCGCTGGACGGCCTGACGGGCGGCGCTTTTTCTGCCTCCACATCGGGCGAGCGGGCTTCCCGCATTCGCCAGTGGCTGGCCACCGACCCCAGCGTCGAGCAGATGGCCGAGGTGTACAAGGACCTGGCCAACCGCGACAAGGGCGCGGCCAAGCCGCTGAAGGAAAAGCTCGATGAAGCCCGGCGCAGCAAGGGCCAGGAAGCCGTGGCCGCCGAATGGGCTGAAAAAGCCCAGGCGCTGCTGGCGTTGCCCAAGCTCAACCTGGCCAATGCCCTGGCCTGGCAGCGCGACGCCGCCAAGGCCGGCGCGCCGCTGTCCAAGGAGCCGCTGGCCGGCCTGAAGGTGCAACTGGCCGAGCGCGTCAAGACGATTGAAGACCTGCAGCACCGCACCCAGGTGCAGCGCGAAGCCGCCGTGCTGATTGCCCAGCGCATCGAAGTGCTGTCGATCAAACCGTGGCGCGATGCCGAGGCCGTGCTCGACACGCTGCGCACCGACGTGGCGCACTGGCAGGCACAGGCCGACGAACTGGCGCAGGACGCCAACTGGGCCAGCGTCGATGCCAAGTTCCCGCCGCTGCTCGATGCCTCGCGCGGCCAGCTGCTGGCCGTCTGGGAAGCTTTTCAAAGCGCCCTGGCCGTGGCCATGAAAGCCGCCGAGGACAGTGCCGCGCCACTGCCGGCCGTGCCGGTCTGGGCCGACGAGCTGCGCGCTGCGCGCGGCCTGCCGACCTCGAAATCCGAACAGCAGGGGGCTGCCGACACCGGCCAGCCGGCCCGCGCGCCCAAGACGCGGATGGACCCGGCCGCGCTGAACGACCTGCGCGCCAAGTCGTCCGCTTTTGTGCAGCAGGCACTCGCCAGGCTGGAGCATGAAGTCACCGAAGGCCACGGCAAGTCCACGCCCAAGGTCGCCGCCGAACTGCGCCAGGCGCTGAAGGACAACATCCGCAACATCGACAGCAAGCTGGAGGCCGCCGCGCATGCCGCGCTGACCGCCGCTGGCGAACTGGAAGGCTGGCAGCGCTGGCGTGCCGACCAGATCCGCGAGGAACTGGTTGTCAAGGCCGAGGCGCTGCTCGTCAAGCCGCTGGGCGGCCGCAAGCAGCAGGACGCGCTGCGCCACATGCGCGAGCAGTGGAAAACCAGCGACCAGGGCGGTACACCCAACCATGCGCTGTGGAAGCGTTTTGACGACGCCTGCAACGAAGCGCACAAGGTCGTCGAAGCCTGGCTGGAAAAGGTCAAGGAACAGGCCGAAGCGCACAAGGCCCAGCGCCAGGCGCTGATCGACGAAGTGCTGGTCTGGGCTGAAGCCCACAAGGACAACAGCGACTGGAAGATGCACATTCGCAGCCTGAACGGCTTTGTTGAAAAATGGCGCGAAGCCGGCCACCTGGGTGACAAGGCATTTGCCGAAGTCCAGCCGCTGTGGAAAGCCGCCATGGACCAGGCCGATGCCGGCCTGACCGCCGCCCGAGGCGCCAGCCTGGCGCGCCGCCGGGCCATGATTGAGGAAGCGCAAGCGCTGGGCGCCGAGCCACAGCTGCGCATCGATGCCGTCAAGTCGCTGCAGCAGCGCTGGCAGCATGAAGCGCAAAGCGTGCCGATCGAGCGCAAGCAGGAACAAAAGTTGTGGGACGCCTTCCGCAAGCCGATTGACGACGCCTTCCAGCGCAAGACTGTCGAGCGCGAAAAAGCTGCTTCCGCGCTGGGCGAACACGACCGCTACGTGCTGGATGCCGCCAAGGCCGTCGAACTGGCGACTGCCAGCGGCGATGCGCAAAAAATCCATGCTGCCGCCAAGGCGCTGGAGGCCGCCGTGCGCGGACAGGTAGCCGCCGCCGCAGCCGATGCCAAGACCGCTGCCGACGTGGCCGACGCTGCCGCCAGCGGCGTGAAGCCATCGGATTCTGAACAAAATAACCCTTCTGCGCAGGGTGCACAAGGCGATGCAGCTACGGAAAGCATAGCGATTGAGCCCGCCGTCGATGCCGACGGCAACCCGACCGCTGAAGCCATTGAGGACGATTTTTCCGAATCCGCACAGCCCGCCACCGAGCCTGCCGAACCTGTGCCCGCGCCGAAGCCTGCCGCCAAGCCTGTCGTCGCCATGCGCGGTGACGACCGTCCCGGCATGCGCAAGGCCGAACCCGCCGGTCCTGCTGGCCGTGGCGGCAAGTTCGGCGACCGCAAGGACGCGCGTCCGGGCGGCAAGCCCAGCGGCCCGCGCCAGAGCACAGACAACAAGTTCGAGCCTTACCGTCCCGAGCGCACCGAGCGTTTCAGCGAACGCAGCGAGCGTCCGGCCTTCGAAGATCGCGGTCCGCGCCTGGGCGATGCCGCCTTCCGCGCCCAGCGCGAGGCTTTCGAGGCCGCCAACCATGCGCTGAAAAAGCTCGCCATGCAGGCGCACGGCGAAGTGCTGACCCACCTGCTGACCGCGTGGGAAAAGCGCGACCCCGAGCAACTGCCCGCCGCGCAGGAACTGGGCAAGCAGGTCGCGCCTGCGGTGCGCACCAGCTGGGTGAAAGCGCTGGGCGCCCCGGCCGGAAAAGATGCCGCCGAATCGTTGCTGCGCCTGGAAATGGCTGCCGAACTGCCAACGCCGGCCGAGCACATCAGCGCGCGCCGCATGCTGCAACTGCAGTTGCTGACCCGCCGCAATGCGCCAGCGCCGGCCGAGACCTGGGGCGAAGACACCGCCAGGGTGCTGGCCGCCGAGTTCGACGCCGGCAATGCCCGACGCCTGCAGAACGCCCTCAAGGCCTTGCTCAAGCGCTGAACGGGTAAGCCGGGTTGGGCGCGACCGCGTCAATCGGGCTTCAACGGCTGCGCTGTGCAGCCGCCATTTCTTCCCGCGCCATGAAGCCGGGCCGCCGGGACTTTTTCAACAATGAAGTCCCGGCGGTCCGGCTTGTTCGTTGGCTCAATCAATTCGGGATCAGGCGCAAAGCCGCCGCCGGTGCTGCAGAACGACAACGAGGCGCCACGACACGCCGTATTGATGTGGACACGAAAGAAGACCTCTTCAAGCGACTGATGGCGCTAAACCTGCAGCGCGCCGCGGTGAAAAACGCTATTGAATACATAGCTGATTGCGTATATCAGGCGTGCGCAAAGCGCTTTTTATTCTTGAAATTTGAGCTGGTCATGTCATCCGTAAACCCCGGCCCTGAATCCGGATGGACGCTGGCGTCTGAATGCCTTTGGCGTGGAAATGCCAGGCTTGTTTCGGCCCTTGGGGAATAGGTCAAACGGGCTAACGCGTCATATTGTTAAAAGGGTTTCGGGATTCAATAATTCAGTGAATACCCAACCATAAGCGCTACAGCATGCACAACAGACCAACACCCGATGCCCGGAAATTGAGTGTCATCCTTCCATGCTTCAACGGCGCAGCTACCCTTGCAGTCCAGCTTGAAGCGCTCACCGTCCAGGACTGGCCGGGCGGCTGGGAACTGATCGTCGTCAACAACGGCTCGACCGATGATTCGATGGCCATGGTCGAGGCCTACCGGGCGCGGTTTCCCGTGCTGAAAATCGTCGAGGCGCATGTGCCCGGCACCCCCCGGCTGGGCGTGCCGCATTCCTACAACACGGGCATCCAGGCCGCCACCGGCAATGCGTTTGTCTTTTGCGAGGCCGACGATGAAGTCGCGCCAGGCTGGCTTGCTGCCATGGGCCGTGCCCTGACGGTGCATGACTTTGTGCTGGCACGGCTGGACCACCGCAAGCTGAACGCCGACTGGCTGCATCCGCCGCATGGCGAGGGCTACCAGTCCGCGGGGCTTTTTCGCATGCCGGTGGCCCCGCATTTTTTCTCGGCAAGCGCCTGTGGTTTTGGCCTGAGTCGCTCGATTTATGAAAAGCTGGGTCCGCTGAATGTTGATTTTCCTATCGTTCACGACGGGGAATATTGCTGGCGGGCGCAACTGGCCGGCTATGCACTGCACTTTGAACCCGAAGCGCTGGTTCACTACCGGGAAAAGTCGGCGCTCATGGCGCGGTTTCGCCAGGGGCAGAGCTGGGGGCGCGACACCACCCGCCTGCACCATCACTATCGAACGGCGATGGGCCGGCTCAGCCTGCCCCGGCATCTGTTTTCAATCGTGCGGTCGCTGCCTTCAGGCGCCAAGGCCTTGCTGTCGCGGGCCTTGCGGCGGCCCCAGGGACAGGCCTTGCTGGCCGAGTGGATATGGAGTTTTGGCTGGGCCACTGGCAAGCTGCAGCTGATTTTGCAAAAGCCGGCGCTGTCTGCGCAACGAGGGATGGGGCTGGCGACAGCCGCCGCCGCTGCAACTGCTGCATCTGCTGCAACGGCGGCTGTAGTGGCCGATCAAGTGGCCTCTGGCTGAGCAGTGCCTGAAAATTCTGCAGCTGGGGCGGCTACAAATCGGTGCGCAGCTTCCAGATTTCCGGAAACAGCACCACGTCCAGCATCTTGCGTAAATAACGCACGCCGCCGGTCCCGCCGGTACCGCGCTTGAAGCCGATGACGCGCTCGACCGTGGTGACATGGCGAAAGCGCCAGAGCCTGAAGGCGTCCTCCAGGTCGGTCAGTTCCTCGCCCAGCTGGTACAGGTCCCAATACTGCTTCGGGTCGCGGTACACCGTCAGCCAGGCGCTTTGCACCTCATCGTTTTCCTGGTAAGCCTGGGTCCAGTCGCGCCCGGTATGGCTGGCGGGCACCGGCAGGCCGCGCCGGGCCAGGAGGCGCAGCGCTTCGTCGTACAGCGAAGGCGCTTCAAAAGCAGTTTGAACCAGCGCCAGCAGGTCGGGCCGGTGGGCATGGGGCTTGAGCATGGCGGCGTTCTTGTTGCCCAGCGCAAACTCGATGCAGCGGTATTGCGCGCTCTGAAAACCGCTGGAATGGGCCAGGTAGGGGCGGATGGCGCTGTATTCGGGCGGCGTCATGGTGGCCAGCACGTCCCATGCGTGCACCAGCTGCTCCATGATGCGGCTGACACGGGCCAGCTTCTTGAAGGCGCTGCCGAGTTCGTCCTGCGCCACATTGGCAATGGCCGCATGCAGCTCGTGCAGCATCAGCTTCATCCAGAGTTCGCTGGTCTGGTGCTGGATGATGAACAGCATCTCGTCATGCGCCGGCGACAGCGGCTGCTGCGCGCCGAGGATGGCGTCCAGGTGCAAATAGTCGCCATAGCTCATGCTTCGGCTGAAGTCGAGCTGCGCTTTTTCTTCGCGAACAATATCGGCGGGTTGGGCAGCTGGGTTCATGTCAGGTCACCGCCTGCTTCTGGTTGAACCGGGCTTGCTGCCATTCGCCGGTTTCAAGCACTTGCCGCAAATGCTCGACCGCCTGCCACACGTCTGCAAAACCGATGTACAGCGGTGTCAAGCCAAAGCGCAGGATGTCCAGGTGCCGGTTGTCGTCACCGGCGCGGAAGTCGCCGATCACGCCCCGGGCAATCAGCGCCTGCACGATGGCATAGGCGCCTTCGGGGCGCGTCAGACAGACCTGCGAGCCGCGCTGCGCCGGGTCGCGCGGCGTCGCCAGCCCGAGGCCGTGGCCCGCGCAGCGCGCTTCGACCAGCGTGATGAACAGGTCGCTCAGCGCCAGCGACTTGGCGCGCAGGGCTGGCATGCCGCCCAGCGGTTCGGCCGCCAGCACGGTGTCCAGCCCGCAGTCGAGCGCCGTCAGGCTGAGGATCGGCTGCGTGCCGCACAAAAAGCGCGTGATCCCGGGGGCCGGGCGGTAGTGGGATGTGAACTGGAACGGCGCGGCATGGCCCCACCAGCCGGCCAGCGGCTGCCAGAAACGGCTGGCGTGCCGAGGATGTGCCCAGACAAAGGCGGGCGCGCCGGGGCCGCCGTTCAGGTATTTGTAGCTGCAGCCCACGGCGAAGTCGGCCTGTGCCCCGCTCAGGTCCACCGGCACGGCGCCGGCGCTGTGCGCCAGGTCCCAGACCGCCAGAATGCCGGCGTGGTGCGCAGCCTGGGTCACGGCAGCCATGTCGTGCATCGCGCCGGTACGGTAGTTGACGTGCGTCAGCATCAGCACGGCGACTTCGGCTGTCAGGGCACCGGCCATGTCCTCGGGCTCGACCAGCAGCAGGCGCAGGCCGCGTTCCCGGCACAGCGACTCGGCGATGTAGAGGTCGGTCGGAAAGTTGCTGCGTTCGCTGACCAGCACCCTGCGGCCGGGCGCATCCTCCCGGGCGATGTTGAGCGCGGCGCTCAGCACCTTGTAGAGGTTGACCGAGGTGCTGTCGGTGGCGACGACCTCGCCGGGCGCGGCGCCCACCAGCCGTGCAATCTTGTCGCCCAGGCGCTGCGGCGCATCGAACCAGCCGGCGCTGTTCCAGGAACGGATCAGGCCCTGGCCCCATTCCTGGGTCACCGCCTCGGCCACGCGGGCGGCGGTGGTGGCAGGCAGCACGCCGAGCGAATTGCCGTCGAGGTAAATCACGCCTTCGGGCAGGGTGAACTGCTGGCGCAGCGCGCGCAGCGGGTCTTGCGCATCCAGGGCGCGGCAGTCTTGCAGGGTGGGGGTCATGGCGCGAGGTCTTTCCGGGTTTTCAGGGCAGTTCGCGCAGGATGGCGCGCACCGGCGAGGCGTCGGCCTGCATCAGCTTGAGCGGCAGGGCGATGAGTTCATAGTCGCCTTCGGGCACGTCGTCAAGGACCAGGTTTTCCAGCACCCGCAGGCCGCGCTCCAGCAGCAGCTGGTGGCAGGGCAGGTGCTGGCTGGTGGCCGGATCGACGCTGGGCGTGTCGATGCCGACCAGTGCTATGTTTTTGCTAGCTAGCAGCGCAAGCGTGGCGGGCGACAAGGCAGTAAATGATGCCCATGACTGGCTGGCAGCGCGCGCGGTGCGCAGCAGAACGCGGGCGGGCAGGTTTTCAAGCGCGTGAGCAAGGTGCGCGGGCTCGACCAGCGGGCCGCTGTCCAGGCAATGGATGACGCGGCACGGCCCGAGGTAAGGCTGCAGATCGACCGCGCCAATCGCCGATGCGCCGCTGGCGTAGTGCAGCGGCGCATCCGCATGCGCGCCAGTGTGCGGCGACAGCGTGATGCGGCTGACGTTGACCGGGCAATCGGGCGAGAGCGAAAAATGCACGTGTTGCGAATAGGCGGTGTCGCCGGGAAAGACATCGGAGCGCTCGTCCACCACAGGCGAGATGTCCCAGAGTTTCAGGCGCCTGGCGGGGGCAGCAGCGGCTGCAAAAGGGGAAGCGGGTTGCGTCATGCGGCAAAGGTAGCACTTAAGAAAAAACCGTGGTGTCGGTTATTTCCAACTGATTTCGGGAAATCCGTCCTGACACGGCTGTGGGGCGGGCAGTTGCATGGCATCGGTGAAGCAGCAAGCCGGCGATGGGGTTGAAAAAAAAGGGGGCTTTCTTGACCCGCGTTTTGACCCGCTCCTGCGCCAAGCCTGCTTGCCTGCTATAGCGTCGTGACTACACTGGTCCGGATGATCCACCCTTCTGAGCCGCTTTTGCTGCAGCACCGGCCTGTTTCCTATTTCTGGAGCGGCGAGACCATTCGTGGCCGAAGCGTCAGCAGCGTTGTGCTGTCAGGCATGCTCGATGTGCCTGTGCTCCCTGTAAGGCTGGTGGCCGACTGGGACAGGGACATATCGCTGCGCCTGGGCCTGGCCCCCGGAGACGTCGAGACCTTGCCATTGCCGCGCGCCCGGGCGCGTTGGCCAGACTACCGGCAGTGGGTGCAAGCGGTGTCCGACTGGACGGCCATGCCTGGTTTGCCTGACCTGTTGGCCACCTGTGACGTCGCCCTGATGGCCTGCCGGGGCGCACGGTACCACCATGACGGTGCGCAGTACGGCGGCGCTGCATTTTGCAATCTTTTTTTGAGCGACGACAAGGGCCTGGACCTGCATTTCCCGTCAAGCGGCCATCGGATTCCCCTGACCCGGGGAACGGCGGTGATCTTCGACACCGGCCAGCCGCATGCGGTCATTGCGCGCGACAGCAGCGGCTTTGACGCGGCCGATTTCCCGCCCGGCCGTGACTGCACGCAGGTATTTCTGACCTGGGAATTGCCCATCGAGCAAGCCGATGTGGCGCACGCACTCGGGATTGACTTCGACATCGGTACAGCGTCTTCGCTGCTGATGGATGAGGAGCAGGTCTGGCTGAACGGCGCACGGGCCGAGGTGTGTCCAGCTTCCGGTCGCTGGCGGCGAGCTGATTAAGCGGCAGACCAAAAAATTGTCAGTTTCGGCCCTTGACCTGATGGCGGGTATATCTCACAGGCCATAGATCTTGGAAAGCTGCGCGGAGCGTTTATTTTATTGAGCGGTTGTCGCAGAGCCTTCAAGTTGTCTGGCGTTTGACTGCCATGGGCTGGTTCGCGGGGTTCATGATTTTGGCAACAATGGGCGAGAATCGCCGCTTGAACGGCCACCGGGCTGCGTCGTTATACATTGACCCACACACAACAAAGGCATCCCATGACATCGAATGAAAAAGTGGCCCTGGTGACCGGCGCTGGCACCGGCATCGGCAGGGCGGTGGCGCTGGCGCTGCTGCGCGAAGGCTATCACGTGGTGCTGGCCGGGCGCCGCATCGAGCCGCTCAACGAGGCGGCGGCGGCGTCGGGCAGCGACCGCGCCTTGCCGGTGGCCACCGATGTGAGCCGGCCCGCGTCGGTCGATGCCCTGTTTGCGACCATCAAGCAAAAGTTTGGCCGCCTCGACGTGCTGTTCAACAACGCCGGCGTCAATTCACCACGCGCCAGCTTTGAAGACCTGAGCTATGACCAGTGGCAAAACGTCGTCAATATCAACCTGACCGGCTCATTCTTGTGCGCGCAAGGCGCCTTCCGGCTGATGAAGGACCAGCTGCCGCAGGGCGGCCGCATCATCAACAACGGCTCGATCTCGGCCCATGCGCCCCGGCCAAACTCGGCGCCCTATACGGCGACCAAGCATGCCATCACCGGCCTGACCAGGACGATTTCGCTCGACGGGCGAAAGTACAACATCGCCTGCGGGCAGATCGACATCGGCAACGCCCTGACCGAGTTGTCCGCGCGCATGGCGACCGGCGTTCCACAGGCCAATGGCGAAATCGCCATCGAGCCGATGATGGACACGAGCGAAGTGGCAAATGCGGTAGTGCACATGGCCGCACTGCCGCTGTCCACCAACATCCCCTTCATGACCATCATGGCGACGAAAATGCCGTTTGTCGGCCGGGGCTGATGCTGCCGGCAAAGCATTTCACCAAACATCCTTGACGGCTGCACAGCGCAAGTAAGCGGGTGCTGCGGTCTGGCAAGATGATCTGGATCAAGGTGATTCAGGATGACCCGCAACGCTGCGGCGCTCGCCACTCTTACAATGAGAATAATTATCATTTAATAACTGACCTTACGCAGCCGCCTGTCCTGTTAGCCTACGCGCATGAAAAATTCTGAACTGGAGTTGTACACGGATTACCTGCTGAGCAGCTTTGGCGCGACAACAGCGACAGGGCTTTCGGCCATGGTGCAGGGCGATGTCAGCCACGACCGGATTACCAGGTTTTTATCCGGGCAGGACTACACGTCTAAGGACTTGTGGCGGCAAGTCAAGGCGATGGTGCGGGAAGTGCAAACGGCTGAAGGCGTGCTGATTTTTGACGACACCATCCAGGAAAAAGCCTGGACGGACGAGAGTGACTTGATCTGCTGGCATTACGATCATTGCAGTGGTCGCACGGTCAAGGGCATCAACCTGCTCAACGCGCTGTACCACTGCGGCGGCAGGTCTATTCCGGTGGCGTTCGAGTTGGTGCAAAAGCCTCTTCAATGCGACGTTGCGAGCCGCCAAGTCAAACGAAAAAGTGAGAAAACAAAAAACGAAATGATGCGCGAGATGATCCATGCCTGCCTGCAAAACGCCTTGCGATTTCGTTTCGTGCTGATGGACAGCTGGTTTTCCTCCGAGGAGAATTTTGATTTCATTACGAGCCGGGGTAAGCACTTCATCGCAGCCCTGAAGGACAACCGGCTGGTGGCGTTGAGCCAGGAGGACTGGAAGAAAAAGCGCTTCGTGCGCGTAGACGAGCTGGAATTTTCAGAGCAATGCACGGTGCAAGGCTGGCTCAAGGGGTCTGCCAGAGCAGTCCGTTTGGTCCGCCAGGTCTTTAAAAACAAAGACAGCAGCACCGGCACATTGCACCTGGTTTGCAGCGACCTCACGTGCGACTACGACGCCATCACCACGACCTACAAAAAACGGTGGCAAGTGGAGGTGTTTCACAAATCCTTGAAGTCCAATGCGGGCATGGCAAAATCCCCAACGCAGACGTTGAGAACCCAAAGCAACCACGTCTTCATGGCGATTTATGCCGTCTTCAAGCTCGAATGCTTGAGCGTTAAAAGCAAGATCAACTCCTTCGCTTTAAGGTTCAAACTTCTCATCAATGCCACCCGCAGCGCTTTTGACCAGCTTCAGAAATTTCAGGCGGCTGCGTAAGGTCAGTTAATAAAGTGCGGCAACCATGAATTTGGCCCATTTCCCCTCTGGTACGGCAGACATCGGACTCGACGAATTGCCACGACGGCTGCCCGCGCAGGTGCTCAGGCTGATGCCGGCAGGCGATGCAGAAGAGCGTGAAGTCTTGTTGCGCCTGCTGGAAATCGGCTTTCTGCCCGGCGAGCCGGTGCAGGTCATGGCGCGGGGTTTTCCGGGCAACGACCCGCTGGCAGTGCGGGTAGGGCACACGACGTTTGCGCTGCGCAGCCATGAGGCCGCGCTGATTCGCGTCGGTCCGCTGGCCGCTGTTGCTGGCTGCGCTGCATGACAGCGGCTGGCACTGCCATGGGTGGTCCGCTTCGGGTGGCGCTGCTGGGCAATCCCAACTGCGGCAAGACCGCGCTGTTCAACCTGCTGACGGGCAGCCGCCAGAAGGTTGCGAACTATGCCGGCGTGACCGTCGAGCGCAAGGAAGGCCGGGCGTTGACCGCCTCGGGCCAGCGCGTGATGGTGCTTGATCTGCCCGGCGCCTACAGCCTGAACGCCCTGAGCGCCGACGAGGCGGTGACCCGCGACATCGTCATCGGCCGGCGGCCCGGCGAGCCGTTGCCGGACCGGCTGGTGTGCGTGGCCGACGCGACCAACCTGCAGCTCAACCTGCGGCTGGTGCTGGAAGCGCGGGCACTGGGGCTGCCGATGGTGCTGGCGCTCAACATGAGCGATGCCGCCCGGCGTGCCAACATCGTGATCGACCGCGAGGCGCTGTCGCGTGAACTGGGCATGCCGGTGGTCGAAACCGTCGGCGTGCACCACGACGGCGCCCGCGAACTGTTGCATTTTTTGGACGACTGGCCGGGGCAGGGCGCGAACGCCAACAGCGCCGCCGCCTGGCAGGCGCCGACCTTCGATCAGGTCATGGACACCCAGCTGGAGGTGCGCCGCATCATGCGCCTGGCGGTGCAATCTCCCCCAGACAGCCTGCATGCCAATGACCTCATCGACCGGGTGGTGCTGCATCCGCTGTGGGGCATGGGGCTGCTGTGCGTGATCTTGTTCCTGATGTTCCAGGCCGTGTTCAGCTGGGCCACGCTGCCGATGGCGCTGATCAAGTCGGCCGTCGATGGCCTGTCCGGCCTGCTGCGAAGTCATTTGCCCGAAGGCGTGCTGCAAAGCCTGCTGACCGACGGCATCCTGGCGGGCGCGGGCGGCGTGCTGGTGTTCCTGCCGCAGATACTGATCCTGTTCCTGTTCATCCTGGCGCTGGAGGATTCGGGCTACCTGCCGCGCGCGGCCTTCCTGCTCGACCGGATGATGGGCAGCGTCGGACTGTCGGGCCGCTCCTTCATTCCGCTGCTGTCGAGCTTTGCCTGCGCGATTCCCGGCGTGATGGCGACGCGCACGATTACCCACTGGCGCGACCGGCTGGTAACCATCATGATCGCGCCGCTGATGACCTGCTCGGCACGGCTGCCGGTGTATGCGCTCTTGATTGGCGCCTTCATTCCCGAACGCACAGTGGCGGGCATCTTCAACCTGCAGGGGCTGGTCATGTTTGCGCTGTATGTTGGCGGCATTGCCAGCGCCATGGCGGTGGCAGCGGTGTTCAAGCTCTGGCGCGGCCATGCACGGCCCACGCCGCTGATCATGGAGTTGCCTGCCTACCGGATTCCCAGCCTGCGTCAACTGGCCATGGGTCTGCATGAACGGACGATGATTTTTTTGAAGCGTGTCGGCGGCATCATCCTGGCACTGACCGTGATCTTGTGGTTTTTGTCGACCTTTCCGGCACCGCCGGAGGGCGCTGTCGGCCCGGCCATCCAGTACAGCCTGGCCGGACGGCTGGGGCACGCGTTGCAGGTGATTTTTGCGCCCATCGGTTTTAACTGGCAGATTGCGATTGCACTGGTGCCAGGCCTGGCCGCGCGCGAAGTGGCCGTCGGCGCGCTGGGAACGGTGTATGCGCTGTCGGCCACGGGTGAAGACGTGGCATCGGCATTGGGGCCGGTAATTGCCCACAGCTGGTCGCTGGCCACGGCCCTGTCGCTGCTGGTCTGGTATGTGTTTGCGCCGCAATGCATTTCGACCCTGGTCACGGTGCGGCGCGAAACCAACAGCTGGCGCTACGCCTTTTTCATGGCGGGCTACATGTTTGGACTGGCCTATGGCGCCAGCTGGATCACTTATCGACTGACTTTGTGGTGGGGAGGTGCTTGAGATGTTGCAGCAATGGATTGCCGGGACCCTGGTGGCGTTCGCCACCTTGTATGCGTTGTGGTACTGGATGCCCGCAGGGCTTAGACGCCGGCTGGGGCGGGTGCAAAAAAAACTCGGAGAAAAACCGGGTTGCAGCGCCTGCAGCAGTTGCGGCGGCTGCGCAACCAGTGGCAATGCGCCTGCGGCTGGGAGCGCTGCAGGGCAACGCCAGCCGTTGTGGATGAAGCCGGACCGCTGACACCGGAATTTTGGACACCTTCCCGTGGCTACAGGCGTCCCAGCAGCAGGAATTCCATCAGCGCCTTTTGCACATGCATTCGGTTCTCGGCCTCGTCCCAGACGACCGATTGCGGGCCGTCGATCACCTCGGCTTCGACTTCTTCGCCCCGGTGTGCTGGCAGGCAGTGCATGAACAGCGCATCGGGTTTGGCGGCGCGCATCATGTCGCTGTCCACGCACCAGTCGGCAAAGGCTGTTTTTCGGGCTTCGTTTTCCGCCTCGTAGCCCATGCTGGTCCAGACGTCGGTGGTGACCAGGTCGGCGCCGGCGCAGGCCCGCATCGGGTCCTTGAAGACCTGGTAGCTTTCACTCGATCGGATGCCGGCGATCGACTGGTCCACCTCGTAGCCGCCGGGCGTGCTCAGGTGCACCTTGAAGCCCAGGATTTCGCTGGCCTGCAGCCAGGTGTTGGCCATGTTGTTGCCGTCGCCGACCCAGGCCACCGTCTTGCCCTGGATGGAACCCCGGTGTTCAATGTAGGTGAAGATGTCTGCCAGGATCTGGCAGGGGTGGAATTCGTTGGTCAGGCCATTGATGACCGGCACCCGCGAATGCTCGGCAAAACGCTCGATCTTGGTTTGCTCGAAGGTGCGGATCATCACCAGGTCGACCATGCGGCTGATGACCTTGGCGCTGTCCTCGATCGGCTCGGCGCGGCCCAGCTGGCTGCCTTCGGTGGTCAGGTTCACCACCGTGCCTCCCAGCTGGTACATGCCGGCCTCGAAGCTGACGCGGGTGCGGGTCGAGGCTTTCTCGAAAATCATCACCAGGGTGCGGTCGATCAGCGGCTGGTGCCTTTCGTAGGCCTTGAACTTTTTCTTGATGAAGGCCGCCCGCTCGAACAGGTAGGCATAGTCATCGGCGCTCAGGTCGCTGAACTGCAGGTAATGCTTGAGGGGTGTAGGGGGACCGGACATGCTCATGGTTATGCACCTTCCTGCAGCAGTTGCTTGATCAGCGGACACAAGATCGCCACGACTTCATCGGCCTCGGCCATGGTCATGATGAGCGAAGGCACCAGGCGGATCACGGTGTCGGCGGTAACACTGATCAGCAGGCCGTTTTCGGCAGCGCGGCCAACCAGTAAGCCGCAGGGTTTCGTCAGTTCAATGCCGAGCATCAGGCCAAGACCGCGAATTTCCCTGAAGCCCGGCAAGCTGCCGAGTTCCCGGGTGAACGCGGTCCGCAAATGGTTGCCCACCATCACCGCATTGGCCATCAGGCCTTCTTCTTCCATGATGCGGATGGTTTCCACGCCGGCCCGCATGGCCAGCGGATTGCCGCCAAAGGTCGTGCCATGGTTGCCGGGCGCAAAGATATGCGCGGCCTTGGGGCCGGCGACCACTGCGCCAATGGGCACGCCCGAGCCCAGACCCTTGGCCAGCGGCATGACATCGGGCTTGATGCCGGCCCACTGGTGTGCAAACCATTTGCCGGTGCGCCCCATGCCGCACTGCACCTCGTCGATCATCAGCAGCCAGTCGCGTTCGTCGCACAGGGCACGCACCTGTTGCAAATATTCGTTGTCCATCGGGTGCACGCCGCCTTCGCCCTGGATGGCTTCAAAAAATACCGCCACCACGTTTGGGTTGCCCTCTGTGGCCGCTTTCAGTTCGTCGATGTTGTTGATCGGCACGCGAATGAAGCCTTCCACCAGCGGGCCAAAACCGGCCTGCACCTTCGGGTTGCCGGTGGCGCTCAGCGTGGCGATGCTGCGGCCGTGGAAGGCTTTTTCATAGACCACGATTTCAGGCCGTTCAATCCCTTTGTCGTGGCCGAACTTGCGCGCCAGCTTGAGTGCGGCTTCATTGGCTTCCAGGCCGGTCGAGCAGAAAAAAACGTTTTCAAGACCCGACAGTTCCACCAGTTTGGCCGCCAGCGTTTCCTGCAGCGGCACATGGTAGTAGTTGGAACTGTGGATGATCTTGCCGACCTGGTCGCGCAATGCGGCCACCAGTTTTGGATGGTTGTGGCCCACCGTGTTGACCGCAATACCGCCCAACGCATCAAGGTAGGACTTGCCGTTGACATCCCAGACACGGCAGCCCTGGCCATGCGAGAGGGCGATCGGCAAGCGGCCGTAGGTGTTCATTACATGCGGGGAGGCAGCTTCGATGTGATCAGAAAGGGCGGCGGTCATGGAAAACTCCGGGAAATTGGCAAACGGCAAGTTGGCAGGGACAAAGAATCAGCGCGTTTGAATTGATTTTAGGCGCACTCTTCACAGGCTTTATTGACGATGTCGCATCACTGTCATGCACCCTCGGGAAATCAGCGCCAAGTGCCGGTACGGGCTCTGAGTCTTATATAAGATAGAATTGTTGTGCGGCGCAGCATGGGGTTTATCCTCGCCCCTGGCCCGTGCAAAAACCTTCCATCCGATGGTCTCCAATTCCCCCAAAGAAGTCTTTATCCAGGGCATTACGCATGATGGCAAAACCTTCCGCCCCAGCGACTGGGCTGACAGGCTGTGCGGCGTGATGAGCCAGTTCCGCCCTGGCGGGCCACGGCCAGGCAGCCATCTGACGTATTCGCCCTGGTGCGTTCCCACGGTCGTCAACGGCATCAAATGTGTTGTGGTGAATGCCGAACTTCGCGACGCCGAACCGATGGCCTGGGATTTTGCACTCAATTTCGCCAAGGACAACAACCTGCAGATGGCCGAGGCTTGCTTGCTGCCCGACGTGCCGAAACGCTGACGTTTTTTTCTGGCAACTGATCTCTGCACCCATAAAAAAACCGCCCGAAGGCGGTTTTTTTACTTTGGCTGCAGCGCACCCGACAAAACGGCAGACTGGCTCTTTGAAAAGGTCAGTCCGGGCGATTTGCCTGAATGATCAGGCGGTTGCGGTTTCTGGGGCGGGCTTCAGGGCCAGGGCTTTGACCTTGGCGGACAGGCGGCTCTTGTCGCGCGCTGCCTTGTTCTTGTGAAAGATGCCCTTGTCGGAAATCGTGTCCACAATGCTTTGCGCCTTGGCGAACAGGTCCTTGGCTTTATCTTTGTCGCCGGCCAGGACGGCCTTTTCGACGTTCTTGACAGCGGTGCGGTATTTGGAACGCAGCGAGGTGTTCGCGGCATTGAGTTTGACGTCCTGGCGGACGCGCTTGCGGCCGGAGGCGAGACGGGGGTTCTTTTTCTTGGGTTTGGCGGTTGCCATAATAAATTTCCTTTAATCCTGGGAGGAGTCTGTGGATGATGCAGCAAAGCCCGCGATTATACGATAGAGGGCATTTCGTCTGGGTCTGCTGCGCAGTTTGCTTGCACCCAACTACTTGATGACGACGCCCCAGGGGAGCGCGCCCACGGCAATATCGCGAAGTCGGAGATTCCGGACGGTGTCAATAACCGAGACGCTGTTGGAGCGGCCATTGGCGACATAGAGCTTTTTCCCGTCGGGCGTGATGGCCATGTTCCAGGGGCGCTGGCCCACCGCAATGGTGGCAATAATGCGGTTGTCACGCGTGTCGATCACCGACACGCTGGCCTCGCCGCCATTGGAAACATAGACCCGGCTGCCGTCGGGGTGCACGCTGATGCCGTTCGAGCGCTGGCCTGCCTTGATGTGCGTGACCAACTTGCTGGTAGCAGTGTCAATCACATAGACCTCGTTGCTGTTTTCGGTGGCCACGTAGGCGCGGCTGCCATCGGGCAAAAATCCAATGCCGCGCGGTCGCGCGCCCACGGTCACCTGCGCCACCTGCTCGCGCGTTGCCAAGTCAATGATGTCTACCGCTTCGCCTTCCTCTGCGCTGACAAACAGTTTTGTGCCGTCAGGGCTGAAGACCGCGTGTTCAGGATTTCGCCCTTTGACCTGGAGCGTGAACGCCACCTTGTTGGTCTGGGTATCGGTGACGGCCACGGCATTGCTTTCCTCGATGGCGGCGGCAATCCAGCGGCCATCGGGCGACGCATACACCCCTTCGGGCGACTCGCCAAGTGCAATGGTCCCGGCGGCGGCGCGCATTTTCAGGTCGATCACCTGCAGCCGGTTGTTCGGCTGGTCGCTGACATAGAGCCAGTCGCCGCTGATGGCCAGCCCGCGCGGTTTTTTGCCGGCCGGGATGGTCGCGACCACTTCGTCGCTGGCGGTGTCGATCACCGAAACCGTGCCCGATCCTTCGTTCGGCACATAGGCAAACGGCGCGGCGCTGATTGCCACCGACCAGACCAGCAGCCCCGCTGCGGTCAGTCCTGCCAGGTGCTGGCGAATCTTCATGAGCGACTCCGGAACGTGAAAGGTTGAAAAATCCGTGCTTTATCGCCGAACTGGCAAGCGCTGTGGCAGCATGCGGGAAAACACGGAATCATGGTCCACCAGCAGGTGTTTGATCGCGGCAAGCACATGCACGGTCACCAGCGCCAGCAGCAGCCACGATGTGACGATGTGCGTCTGGTTGAAAATTCCGTACACCAGCTTGCTGTCGATGCCCCAAGGCGCGAACTGGATGACATTGAAGAATTTGATCCCGAATCGGCTGAAATTTGAAGCCATGTAGCCGGAAAGCGGCATCACCAGCATCAAGACATACAGCAGGTAATGGCTTGCCAGCGCTGCTTGCTGTTGCCACGTCGGAATGGTGTCTGGAAGCGCAGGCGGTGTATGCGACAGGCGCCAGCCCAGCCGAACCAGGATCAGCAATCCGATCAGCAGGCCGCAACTCTTGTGCAGGTTGACAAAATAGCCGCGCGCCGGAGTGCCGCGCGCAATGTCCTGCAGATACCACCCAAAGGCAAACTGGCCCAGCAGCAGTAGCGCGACAAGCCAGTGCAGCAACATGGCCGTGCGGGTATAGCGTGCTTCCATGTCCATGTCCATGTCCAAGTCCTGCCTGTCTAGCGCAGGCTGGTGATGTAGTGCGCCAGGTTTTCGATGTCGGCCTCGCTCAGGGTTTGCGCCACGCTGGTCATGTTGCCCGCATCGTTGGTGCGGCTGCGGGCCTTGAAATCTTTCAGCTGCTTGACGACGTAATCGTATTGCTGGCCTGCAACGCGCGGGATTTCGTTCTGGCCGGAGAAGCCGCCGAGGTGGCACATGGCGCACAGGGTTTCGTCAGCCTTGGCCTTGCCCAGCTTTACTTTCGCGTCATCTGTCTTGTAGCTCGACGGCGTCGCGGTTTGCGCGGCAAAGTAGTTGGCGATGTTGATCATGTCGTCGCGGCTCAATGGCGCTGCCATCGGGCTCATCACCGGATCGTTGCGACGGCCTTCCTTGAAGTCCTTGAGCTGGATATAGATATAACGCCAGGTCTGGCCGGCAAGGTTGGGGTAATTTCCAGCGCTTGAATTGCCATCGGCACCATGACAGGCTGCGCACGCCTGCGCCTTGGCGCGGCCGGCTTCAATGTCCTGCGCGGCAGCCGGTAACCAGGCCAGTCCAGCCAAAAGGCCGGCCAGGGCCAGCGCCGAAATCCTCGATGATTTCAAGCTGCCTGCCTTGAGGTGTTTTGTCAGTTGCTGCATGGATTGGGCTAGCGCTGGCTGGCCACGGTCCGGCCTGCAGCAGCAACGTTTTTAGGCAGCGCATAAACAAACATCGTATTGCCGCGTTTGAAGTCGAGCTGGGTATTGCCGCCGCAACCCATGGCCACATACTGCCGGTCCTTGACCGTGTAAGACACCGGCATTGCGTTGGCGCCAGCGCCGCACTGGTATTCCCACAACAGCTTGCCGTTGCGGGCATCGAGTGCGCGGAACAGTCCGTTGCCCTCGCCATAGAACAGCAGGTTGCCTGCCGTGGCCAGCGCACCACCGATCAACGGCTGTGCGGTATCGAACTTCCAGGCCATCTTGCCGGTGTCGACATGGACGGCCGCGACGCGTCCCCATTGCTCCTCGCCCTCGATGGTCTTGAAGGCACCGCCCAGCCACAGCTTGCCGCCCGGATAGGCTGCCTTTTCCACGTGGTACGTCATGGGCTGGTGCAGGTTGAGCGCATACGCCATGCGAAGCTTCTCGTTGACCGCCATCGGCGACCACTCCACGCCGCCGTTGGCGCCGGGCAGCATGCGCGCGCCTTGCTCCGTGGGCAACACCCACATGTTTTCCTGCGGGATCATGGCTTCGGAAAAACGGATCAGCGAGCCATCCCTGCGGTCATTCACATAAACATGGCCGGTCTTGCCGCCATGCAGCACCGCCGGAACCATCTTTCCGGTCTTGTCCTTCACGTCCATCAGGATGGGTGGGCTGACTGCGTCCAGATCCCACACGTCATGGGCGACATACTGGTAGTGCCACTTGTATTTGCCGCTGTCCAGGTCCACGGCCACCAGCGAATCGGTGTACAGGTTGTCGCCCGGCCGCACCGCGCCGTACAGGTCGGGCGAAGGATTGCCGACGACAAAAAAGATCGTCCGGGTCTTCAAGTCAACCGCCGGATTCATCCAGACGCCGCCGCCCAGGGTCTGGTAGAAGCTGCTGTCCCTTGCGAGTTCTGCTTTCTCGGCCGGAATGTCGCGGTGCATGTTGCGGCCGGTGGCATCGTTTTCGGCCCACACGCCTTCATGGCCCTTCTCGGGGATGGTGTGGAAGGTCCAGAGCAGCTTGCCGTCCTTGGCGTCAAAGGCCTTGACGAAGCCGCGAATGCCGTATTCGCCGCCATTGGTGCCGATCAGCACCTTGCCCTCGACCACAGTCGGCGACATGGTTTCACTGTAGCCTTTTTCAGGATCGGCAATCTCGGTTTCCCACAGCAGCTTGCCGCT
The DNA here is from genome assembly GCA_000751355.1 of Polaromonas sp. CG9_12. Classification (GTDB taxonomy): domain Bacteria; phylum Pseudomonadota; class Gammaproteobacteria; order Burkholderiales; family Burkholderiaceae_C; genus Polaromonas. Next base: position 3,482,316 of record CCJP01000005.1, read on the forward strand.
TTGGGCGTCGAGCGCCACCAGCTTGGCATCGAGTGTGCCCATGAACAGCTTGCCGCCTTCAATGGCAACACCGCGGTTGTTGGGCCCGCAGCAGAAGGTGGTGAACGGGCCCATCTTGTGCTTGTAATGCCAGAACTCCTGGCCCGTCGTGGCGTCCAGTGCATAGACATGGTTGAACGAGGTGGTCATGAACATCACGCCATCGACCACGATGGGCGCGGTTTCCATGGACTCGCGCACCTCGGTCTGGAAGCTGAACTCAGGCCTGAGGTTTTTGACGTTGCCGGTGTTGATCTGCTGGCCGGGGTAATAACGGGTTTGCGCGTAGGAGCCGTTGGTTTGCAGCCAGTCCTTGTCCTGCTGGCCTGAGTTGTTGAGCTGTCCCTGCGAGACGCTGAGGGCCTTGATGGTCGCTGGCGCGCCGGTCTTGCCTTTTTGCTGTTGTATTTCCTGCGCCTGCGCGCCAGCTGTCAGGGACAAGGCAAGCAGGGCGGCCAGCCCTGCGGTCTGTTGGAGTCGAATCATATTGCCTCCTAAAGCATGGTCCCCGCCGTCAGTCTGACGACGAACCATGCTTCAGTGGGTGGCCAGCACATGCAGCGGAACGACGCTGCCCCGGTTTCAATTCAACAAATGCATGGATCGACTGAAAATTATGTGCCTGTGGGGTCTTTTCAGGGGAAGATGCCAACTTCCTTTCGATTGTTGCAATTGAATACGCGACGCAGTCCAGGGTCGTGACCCCAAGCTACGGCTTCAGCTGGCTTCCAGCAGCTGGGCGGCATCGCTGAAATTGCCTTCGCGCGCCATGTCGGCGGCGGTTTTCCCACGGTTGTCTTTCAAACTGCGGTCAGCACCCTGATCAAGGAGAAAACGCACGGTTTGCCCATGGCCGTAGCCGGCGGCCCACATCAGCAGCGTCTCGTCGTTGTCCAGGCGGGCATTGACCGGGGCGCCTGCGCGCAGGAGTTCTGCCAGGCATTCATTGCAGCCCACGCCGGCGGCATAGATGGCGGCATTTTTTCTGACACGGTCCAGCGGATCGATCCTGGCGCCCGCCGCCATGAGCTTGCGGACCATCGAGGCGTTGCCCTTGAAGGCCGCGCCCATCAACGGCGTGACGCCCGAGATGTTGGCCAAATTGACATCTGCGCCGGCGCGCAGCAGCACATCCATCAGCGCCTCATTGCCTTTGCTGGCCGCCATGTTGAGTGGCGAGTCGCCATTGCGGTCGCGTGAATTGATGGCCGCGCCATCGGCGAGCAGGGCCGCCACGCGTTCCGTGCGGCCGTTCTTGGCCGCCAGAACCAGTTCACCATTGATGTTGATCTTGTCCGCGCCCTGCTGTGCAAAAGCAGACATGAGTGCCGCGCCCGACAGCCACACGGCCAAGAATCCCTTCACGGTTACAACGGTTTTCATGACATCTCCTCGTTGAAAGTGGCAACATTGAAATGCTGGAAAGCCCAGCCCATGGCAGCTTAAAACAGGCTGCGGACACCGACAAACAGCCGGCGCCCCGGCGCTGCCTCGAAATATCGGCCGTTGTTGTCGTTGACGATCAGCGAGCCGGCATAGGCCTTGTCGAGCAGGTTGTCGATGCGGCCGTACAGCAGCATCTTGGCGCCATTGAAGCGGAATTCGCGGCTCAGGCTCGCATTGAGGACGGCGTAGCCTGGCGCTGCGTCGTTGTTCAGGTCGTTCACATAGGTCTTGCTCTCCAGACGCGTTTCCAGCCCGGCCTTGACCGATTCGGTGATGCGGGCCTGCACATCGGCGAACAGGCTGTGCCGTGGCGCGCCGGGCAGGCGGTTGCCGGCGGGCACCGGGCCTTGCGCGCCGGCGTAGGCCGACTCGAAGCGTGCATTGAGCAGCGTGTAGGCCAGGCGCGTGTCCAGGCCGCCCGCCCAGTGGGCCGACCACGACGCTTCCAGGCCGCGCCGGGTGGTGCGGTCGGCGTTCTGGAAAATCGCCCGGCCGCCGCTCGACTGCGACGACACGATTTCGTCCTTGCTTCTGGCCTCGAACAGCGCCGCGTCAACACTGTGCGGGCCACTGCGCAGCTTGACGCCGATTTCGCCCTGTGTGCTTTTGGATGGCTTCAGTGCAAAGTTCGGCCCGGGCGCGCCGCCCGGGCGGTAGGCGCTTTCGGCCAGCGTCGGGGTTTCGAATCCGGTGCCCAGGTTGGCGTACACATTGAGTGTTTCTGCGGCATGCCAGACCAGGCCGATGACCGGGCTGGTGTTGTCGTACTGGACGCTGCCGCTGGTGCTGCTGGCCACCGGATTGAAGCGGTCATCGACGCTGAACTTCACCCGGCTGGCACGAACGCCGGCAATCGCCTGCCAGTCGGGCGAGAACGTCCAGTCGAGCTGGCCGAACACATCGGTGTTGCGTGCCGTGTCGTCTTCGTTGCGGCGCAGCGGCCCGTTGTTGCCGCCGATGTTGTCAAAGCCCTTTCGCGTTTCGCGCAACTGGTCGGCCTCAACCCCCACGGTCCAGCGCACCGGCAACTGGTTGACCTGCATCGCATGCGTCCAGCTGGCGCCGACGCCGCCGTAGCTGCGGTCGAGATTCACCACGCCATTGGTCTGGAAGGCCAGTTTCTGGTCCACCTTGCGCGTGCCGCCATAGATGCGTGCATTGAGCGTGTCGCTGGCGTTCAGCTTGTGCTCGACCACCAGCCCGGCCTGGTCTTGTTCAATGGTCTTGCGGGTGTTGAAGGTGCGGGCGCCCGGCACCACCTGGCGCGGGTTTTGCAGGAACTGCGAACGCGTCAGCCCGAGCGGGTCTTCGGCCAGCGGCTGGCGGAACAGGTTGACGATGCCGGTCAGCGTGGTGTCTGCCGACGGCCTGGCGACGACCTTGGCATTGAGTTGCTCGCGCCGGGCCGCGCTGTGGTCGCGAAAACCGTCCGTCGAATAGCGCGACACATCGAGCAGTCCGCCCAGCGTGTCGCTGCCGCCCGCAATGCCGCCCGCGATATGGCGCTGCCCGTCAGAGCCGGCGCCGGCGGACAGGCTGTATTCCGGCTTGTCCGGCGTCACCGGCGGGTCTTTGGTGAACACCTGCAGCACGCCGCCCGCCGCATTGCCGTAGAGCTGGGCCAGTGGGCCGCGCAGCAGTTCGATGCGTTTGGCCGAGTTCAGGCTGGCGGTGGCGGCCTGGCCCTGGCCGTCGGGCATGGTCGCCGGAATGCCGTCGACCAGGATGCGCACGCCGCGCACGCCAAAGGTCGAGCGCGTGCCAAAGCCGCGCACCGACACCTGCAAATCCTGCGCGAAGTTCTGCCGGTCACGAATCTGCAGGCCGGGCACGCTGCCCATCAGCTCGGACAGGTTGACCAGCGGGGAAGCGGTGCGAAACGGATCGACCTGCACCGCGTCAATCGCGCCGGGCGCATCGAAGCGGCGCTGCTCGGCCCGACTGGCGCTGACGACGACCTCTTGCAACGCGGGGTTCGCGCCTTCCTGCGCCCGGGCTGCTGCTGGCACCAAGGAGATGGCAAGCAAGGTGGCGCAGGCCAGCCCGACGCCATGGCGCATGGGCCAGAAAGGGGCGAAGGCGCGGGACGGCATGAACGGGCGTGCTGGGCAGGAGTTGATCATGTGTGCGGTCGCTGAATGTTGCGTGGCGGATGAAGGCATGAATTGACGAAGTGAACTCCGTTCGGACTTGGCGCGCCAGAGGAAAAACGTTTTTTTTGATGTTACTTGCGCCGGGCCGATGTCCGCATGGCTTGTTCCCGAAAAATTTGTTGTCGGACGTTGCTTGTGTAAGCAGCGCATAAACTCCTGCCGTGTCACTTTTCAAATCCGCCTCCACCGTTTCCCTGTTCACCTTGCTGTCCCGCATCACCGGCCTGGTGCGGGAGTTGTTGATTGCTTCGTCGTTTGGTGCCAGCGCCATGACCGATGCCTTCAATGTGGCCTTTCGCATTCCCAATCTGTTTCGCCGCCTGTTTGCCGAAGGCGCCTTCAGCCAGGCTTTTGTGCCGGTGCTGGCGGCGAACAAGGCGCAGCATGGAGAAGCCGCCACCAAGCTGCTCATCGACCGCGTTGGCACGCTGCTGTTCTGGGTGCTGCTGCTGACCTGCATCATCGGCGTGGCGGCCGCGCCGCTGCTGGTCTGGGCCATGGCCAGCGGTTTGCAGCAGGATCCACGCGGCTATGACGCCGCTGTGTTCATGACGCGCTGGATGTTCCCGTACATCGCCTTCATGTCGCTGGTGGCGTTGTCGTCGGGCGTGCTCAACACCTGGCGGCGCTTTGCCATTCCGGCCGCCACGCCGGTGCTGCTCAATGTGTCGATGATCGGCGCTGCGTGGTTGGGCGCGCCGTGGTTCAAGTCGCTGGGCATTGAGCCGGTGTATGCGCTGGGCGTCGGCGTGATGCTGGGCGGCGTGCTGCAGCTGGGCCTGCAGGTGCCGGCGCTGCTCAGGCTGGGCCTGCTGCCGAACATCGGCTTCAGCCTGTCGGCGCTGCGGGCGGCATGGGCCGAGCCCGGGAGCAAGAACATCGCCAAGCTGATGTTGCCGGCCCTGCTGGGCGTGAGCGTCGCCCAAATCTCGCTGCTCATCAACACCCAGATTGCCTCGCACCTGGCGCCCGGCAGCGTCAGCTGGCTGACCTATGCCGACCGGCTGATGGAATTTCCGACCGCCATGCTGGGCGTGGCCATCGGTGTCGTGCTGACGCCGCAACTGGCGGCGGCCAGGGGGGCGGGCGACACCGCCCGATACTCGGCCATGCTCGACTGGGGGCTGCGCATCGTCGTGCTGCTGGCCGTGCCCTGCGCGGTGGCGCTGCTGACGTTCTCGGAGCCACTGGTGGCCACGCTCTACCACTACGGCGCGTTCACCGACCGAGATGTGCAGCAGACCACCAGCGCGCTGATGGGCTACGGCGCCGGCTTGCTCGGACTGGTGGCCATCAAGGTGCTGGCACCGGGTTTTTATGCCAGCCAGAACATCAAGACGCCGGTGAAGATCGCCGTGGTCGTGCTGGTCATCACGCAGCTGCTCAACCTGGCGCTGGTGCCGTATTTCCAGCATGCCGGGCTGGCGCTGGCGATTGGCATCGGTGCGCTGATCAATGCGCTGAGCCTGCTGGTCGGGCTGATCCGGCGCGGCAGCTATGCACCGGCGCCGGGCTGGGTGCTGTTTGGCCTGCAGGTTTTTTCGGCCAGTGCGCTGTTGGCGGTGTTTTTGCTGTGGGCCGCCGATGGCGTGAACTGGATCGGCCTGAAGCACCAGTATTTTCAGCGAATTGGTCTGCTTGCGCTTGTCCTGATTGCTTCGGTTGCTATATATTTCATAGTTCTCAGGGTTTCTGGCCTGAAGCTGCGCAAGTTGCTGAAACGCTGACGCGGCCCGTGGATGGGTTCGCGCTTGACGCACCGCAAGCAGCCGTATATTTACCGATACACATTAGGGTTCGGTTTGTGAGAAAGTAGCGCCATGCCATTAAATTTCGCCGTCCCGTCGCCGCTTCAATACTTTTCCAGCCTGGTGCAAAGCGATGCGCATTTTCCCCTGCTGGAAGCTGCCGTCAGCCTGGCGCAGGACGAATACCCCGACCTGGATGTCGAGCAGGTGCTGGGCGATGTTGACCAGTTGCTGGCCCGCCTCAAGCGCCGCCTGCCCGGTGACGCCCCTGAACTGCAGCGCCTGCGCGCGCTGAACCAGTTCTTTTTCCGCGACCTGGGCTTTGGCGGCAACATCAACGACTACTACGACCCCGACAACAGCTACCTGAACACGGTGATGCGCACGCGCCGCGGCATCCCGATCACGCTGGCCGTGCTGTGGCTCGAACTGGCCGTCGGCATGGGCCTGAATGCGCGCGGCGTGGCCTTTCCGGGGCATTTCATGGTCAAGGTCAACCTGCCCAAGGGCCAGGTGGTGATCGATCCGTTCAACGGCCAGTCGCTGAGCCGTGAGGAACTGGCCGAGCGGTTGGAGCCTTTCCGGCAACGCAGCCCCGTCAGCGAAGAATTTGAAGTGCCGATGGGGCTGTACCTGCAGTCGGCGCCGCCCCGAGAGATCATTGCCCGCATGCTGCGCAACCTGCAGGACATCCATAAAACCCAGGAAGACTGGCCGCGCCTGATTGCCGTGCAGGACCGGCTCATCGTGCTGCAGCCCGACGCCTGGACCGAATACCGCGACCGGGGGCTGGCCTGGGCGGCGCAGGGCGACGTGGGTTCAGCGGTTGCCGACCTGGAAATTTACCTGGCGCATGCCGACGATGCGCTGGATACCGACGCGATTGCTGCGCGCGTGAGCCAGTTGCGCCGCGCCGGCCACTGAAAATTCAAGCCAAATATGCCTTTTGCGCTGGCGGGTAGGGCACCAGCAGCTATCTTTAGAGGAGCGTTAAGGGTTCGTGCCGCGCCAGTGCCACAGCAGCCCCAGTGCCGCCAGGCTGAAAAAAGCGCCTGCCGCGAACGTGGCCGGCGCGCCCAGCTGGTCCCAGAGCACGCCCGCCACGGTGCTGGCCAGCAGCATCGCCAGTCCGCTGACCAGGTTGAAAAAACCAAAGGCCGTGCCGCGCAGGTCGGGTGGCGCTGTATCGGCCACCATGGTGGCGAGCAAACCCTGGGTCATGGCCATGTGCAGGCCCCACAGCACGACGCCGGCCGCTATCCAGGCCAGGCTGCTGCCGGACGCCAGCACCGCATCGGCAGCGATCAGCACCACCAGGCCCCATGCCAGCAGCGCGCGGTGGCTGACGGCGTCCGACAGCTTGCCAAACGGGTAGGCGCCCACGGCATAGACGATGTTCATGCCGATCAGCACCAGCGGTGTGTACGCCACCGGCAGGCCGCCCTGCAACGCGCGCAGCAATAAAAACGCCTCGCTGAAACGCGCCAGCGTGAACACCGCGCCAATGGCGACCACGCGCCAGTAAGGCGCGCTCAGCCGGCGCAAGTTGGCTTGGCTGATCGGGTTGACGCGCGGCGCCTCGTTGGGCAGGCGCACACGCTCCGGCTCCTGCACACCGAACAGCAGCAGCGCCACCGCCATGAAGCCTGGCACCATCGCCACCCAGAAAATCGCCCGGAAGTCATTTGCCCATAGCAGCATCAGGCCCATGGCGATCAGCGGGCCGACGAAGGCGCCCACCGTGTCGAGCGACTGGCGCAGGCCGAATGCCGCGCCGCGCATGCCGGGTGGCGCCAGGTCGGCCACCAGCGCATCGCGCGGCGCGCCGCGAATGCCCTTGCCGACGCGGTCAATCAGTCGCGCGGCGAGCACCAGGCCGGTCGTGGATGCCAGCGCAAACAGCGGTTTGGACGCTGCGCCCAGGCCGTAGCCCAGCACCGCCAGCGGCTTTCGCTTGCCCCAGTAGTCGCTGAGAACGCCTGAAAACACCTTGACGATCAGGGCCGTGGCTTCTGCCGCGCCTTCGATCATCCCGACAGCCCACATGCTGGTGCCCAGCACCGTGACCATGAACACCGGCAGCAAGCTGTGGATCATTTCAGAAGAAATGTCCATCAAGAGGCTGACAAAGCCGAGCGCCCAGATGGCGGCGGGCAGGCGGGGTGCGGGGTTGATGGGTTTGTGCATGGCCGAAACCTTGTCAGGTTGCCAGATCTACCCGTCGCCGTGAGGGGTCAATGGCTTGCATGACGACATCAAGATGTCTCTTGATCACGGGGTGTCAACGGGTGCTTTGGGGGTAACAAACACGGGTTGAAAGTACATTTTGGCGGCCAAGGCACCGGCGTTGTTCAAGTGGCTTGGATCACGGTACCAGACTTCGTTGCCTCTGCCTGCATGGCAGCTTGTTGCATCGCAAAAAACCTCGGTTGAATCAATGACATGAATGTTAGGAAAGCGCGACTGCAATTCGAGAAATACTTTCAATTCGACGGCTCGATGAAGTCGGTTATACGCTTCAAAAGGCAGTGTGCCCGCTACTGGATTTTGAGGGTTTTTGGCATAAGCAATCAAAGGATCAAAATTATTGCTAACCGGTGGATCGATAACCAGCCAAACTGCAATGTTTTGATTCGCCAGCCAGGCAACCACTTCAGTCAGTTGCCTGCCTAGCTCTTTTTCTGAAATGCCTTGCCATGACGAAGCCAGAATTACATCCGTAAATCCTGATTCCTGAATTCTTTTCATGACCTTTGTTTTTACCGCTTGGTTGCAATCGCCTTCGCCGCTGATGGGGCGGCAATTTTTTGTATTTAAAAATAGTGCTGCATTATTTTCAAAAGCGATTTTTTCCAGCATGGGTATCCACATGCCTGCATGGCTGTTGCCCCACAGTAATACTTTTTTTCTGTCAGTGTCATTGCCGAAAATATTGCAAATTGGTGCATTCAACGTATTGATGATGGCGAGTGCGCTGCAGCGGCTTACGCGCGAATTGATTTGCGCTGTTAAAAATAACTTTGCCTTTTCACTGTATCGATAGGACGCACCGTCTGTCATCATGATGTGGGTGCCAAAAACAATGCATGCCAGCAACGATATTCCAGATGCAGTTACCAGGCTCCGGGAAGATTTGAGAAGTGTTTTGCGGCGAACGGGCCGCTCGATCCAGACATAAGATGTATAGGCAAAGCCAAAGGTGGCCGTCCAGAAAAAAACCAATGGCAGGAATGCAGCTGTGTTGATTTGCAAATGACGCATAAAAACCAGCAGTGGCCAATGCCAAAGATACAAGGGATATGAAATGAGTCCAATCTTGACCAATAACGGGCAGGACAAGATGCTGCCCGCAATGGTTTTTGAGTCCCGCGTCAAGATGATTAAAAGAAAAGTGCTGACCACCGGGAGCAGGGCGATATTGCCAGGAAAAGCCATGCTCGACTGGATGTAGAAAAATGAAAAACCCAGCACGGCCAGGCTTGTGCCGCTGATCCATTCAATCTGCCGTAAAGAAAGCTTTTTCAGGACATTTTTTCGATCTTCCAGCATAAATGCAAAGCCGCCCAACGCCAGTTCCCAGGCACGGCTGAAAATCATAAAAAATGCAGCTCTTGGATTCGACTGACTGAGGTAAACATTCAGGATGAATGAACCAATAATCAGAAGAATAACAATCGTCAATCGACTGGTCGATTTGGATTTCTTAGTGACGATAAGAAGCAGTGGCCAAAATATATAGAATTGCTCTTCTATGGCCAGGCTCCACGTATGCATCAGTGCTTTAGTGTCGGCACCTTGAAAATAATCGCCTTCTGATAAAAATAAAAAATTTTGCAAAGCGAGTGGCTGCAAAATAAGCGACTTGGCAAATGAGCGAATATCCCCTGGCGTGAGTATCAGCAGTGCCGCAATGCAGGTTGCCAACAGCATGGTCAGCAAGGGCGGAAGAATTCGGCGAATTCGTCTTAAATAAAAATTCTTGAGCGTGAAAGAATTTTCAAAAATATCTTTTTGAATCTGGCTTGTAATCAGATATCCGCTGATCACAAAGAAAACATCGACGCCAATAAATCCACCTGTCAACCAAGTGGCATTCAAATGGAAAAAAATCACCGACAGGACGGCAATCGCGCGCAAACCGTCTATTTCCGGACGGTAAGTTAAACGAAGATGACCTTGGTTTTGCTGCGAAAGTGTCTGCATGAAAAAATGAAGAATGGGCGGCAGACCTTCGGCGCGCACCTGCCGCTTGACACTTCCCATAGGCCTGTTGGTTATTGCTTATTGGCAGGCTGTGATCCAGGAATTGTTTATTCCCGGATTTTTGCTGCATCAGCCCACAGTAACGCTGGCGTCCTCGCCGCGCGCCGCAATCACGCCAATTTCGTAAACCGTCTCCCCCGCCTCACGCAGCATGGCCGCGCAAGCCGCTGCGCTGGTGGCGTCGATGACCACCACCATGCCGATGCCGTTGTTGAAGGTACGGTTCATCTCGATGTCGTCAATACCGGCAGTTTTTTGCAGCCAGGCGAACAGCTCTGTCTGCGGCCAGCTGCCCTTGACCAGCTGCGCCGCCGTGCCTTCGGGCAGCACGCGTGGAATGTTCTCCAGCAGGCCGCCACCGGTGATGTGTGCCAGCGCCTTGATCGGGTGCGCGGCCAGCGCGGCCAGCACGTTTTTGACGTACAGGCGGGTCGGCTCCATCAGCGCCTCTTTGAACGGCTTGCCGTCCAGCGTGGCGGGCAGGTCGGCAGCGGCGCGCTCGATGCACTTGCGAACCAGGCTGAAACCGTTGGAATGCACGCCGCTTGACGCCAGGCCGAGCACCACGTCGCCCGGCGTCACGTCCTTGCCGGTCAGGATCTTGGACTTTTCCACCGCACCGACGGCAAAGCCAGCCAGGTCGTATTCACCGGCCGGGTACATGCCGGGCATTTCAGCGGTTTCGCCACCGATCAAGGCGCAGCCCGAAAGCTCGCAGCCTTTGGCAATGCCGCCGATCACGGCCGCAGCGGTGTCGATGTCGAGCTTTCCGCAGGCGAAATAGTCGAGGAAAAACAGTGGCTCGGCGCCTTGCACCAGCACGTCGTTGACGCTCATGGCGACCAGGTCGATGCCGACGGTGTCGTGCATGTTCCACTCAAACGCCAGCTTGAGCTTGGTGCCCACACCGTCGGTGCCAGAGACCAGCACCGGCTCCTGGTAGCGCTTGGGCACTTCGAACAGCGCGCCAAAGCCGCCAATGCCGGCCATCACGCCTTCGCGCATGGTCTTTTTGGCCAGCGGCTTGATGCGTTCAACCAGGGCATCGCCCGCGTCGATGTCAACGCCGGCGTCTTTGTAGGAAAGGGGGGTAGGGGTCATGGTGTCGGGAAGTAATGCGGTGGGAGCCGGGACAGCTCGAAGGGGCAGGGCGGTGGTCGGGAGCCCGCTGGCCAAGCCCGATAGAATCCAGCCTGAGATTCTAAAGGCTATACCCCCTAGCTTCTGCCGGTCCCTTGCGGGCCAGCGCATTCCAAGGCTTCATGCAACCTACCCTGACTCCCAAACGCGCCGCGACCAGGTGCACGACCCGCGCACCAGCCGCCAGGCGCCGTTCGCATGCCCTTTGAAACCGGGTTGCGGCCCGCCAAGCCAGCCATGAAACAACTTGCCCTGGACATCGGACTGGCCTCCGACCCGTCGTTTGCCAATTTTTTCATCGGACCGAATGAAGCGGCGGTCCGGCAACTGGCGTCGTGGGCGCAAAGTCCGCCAGATTCGCCGGTACCGACCTATCTCTGGGGCGATGAAGCCAGCGGCAAGACGCATCTGCTCAAGGCCGTCAGCGAAGCCCTGCGTGACCAGGGCGCCTCCAGCGGCTGGATGGATGCCTCCATGCTGGAACCGCCCGAATTCAACGAAGCCTGGTCCGCCGTGATCATGGACGAATGCCATCTCTACAACGCAGCGCAGCAGCGCACGGCCTTCAACTGGTTCGTCAATGCGCTGAGCACCGACGACGGCCAGCCGCGCTGGGTGGTGGCTGCCGGCAACGTGCCGCCGGCCGACCTGCCGCTGCGCGAAGACCTGCGGACCCGCCTGGGTTGGGGCCATGTGTTTGCCCTGCAGGCGCTGAGTGACGACGAGCGGCGCGCCGTGATCAAGCAGGAAGCCGACGCGCGGGGCTTTTTGCTCAGTGACGAGGTGGTGGATTTCATGCTGACGCGTTTTTCACGCGACCTGGGCAGCCTGATGCAACTGCTCGACAAGCTCGACAGCTACGCGCTGCAAACCAAGCGGGCCATCACCATCCCGCTGATCAAAACCATGCTGGAGACGGAATGACGGTTGAGGTGAATGTTGACATTGCGGGCGATGGGCGCGACGTGCGCCGCGCCGGGCCGCCCCAAGCAAGCACAGCCCCCCCGAGGGGCAGCGAGCCACACGCAGTGAGCGAGCGTGGGGGTGAAGTTCACCGCGCCGGGCCGCCCCAAGCAAGCACAGCCCGCCCGGGGGGCAGCGAGCCACACGCAGTGAGCGAGCGTGGGGGTGAAGTTCACCGCGCCGGGCCGCCCCAAGCAAGCACAGCCCCCCCGGGGGGCAGCGAGCCACACGCAGTGAGCGAGCGTGGGGGTGAAGTTCACCGCGCCGGGCCGCCCCAAGCAAGCACAGTCCCTCCGGGGGGCAGCGCATTACACGAAGTGAAAAGCGTGGGGGCACGTGTGAAGCTGGCATTGTTTGACCTGGACCACACCCTGATCCCGATTGACTCCGACTACGAGTGGGGCGAGTTCACGATTGCGCTGGGCTGGTGCGATGCCACCGAATTCAAGCGCCGCAATGCCGAGTTTTTCGAGGAGTACCGTGCCGGAACGCTTGACATTCATGACTATGTGCGTTTTGCCACGCAGGCCATCCGCGAGCAGGGAGCTATCAATTCCATAGCGGCTCATGCCCGCTTCATGAGTGAGATCGTACACAAGGCCATCAAAAGCCAGGCGCTGGAACTGGTCGGTCGGCACCGCGCGGCCGGCGACGAACTGGTCATCGTGACGGCCACCAACGAATTCGTGACGCGTCCGATTGCCGATGCCTTTGGCGTATCCGAACTGATCGCGGTCGAACTGGAGCGCGACGCCCAAGGCAACCTGACGGGCGAGATCAGGGGCACGCCATCGGCCAGAGAAGGAAAGGTTGCCCGCATGGAACAATGGCTGGCCGCCCGCCGCCTGGCTTGGGGCGATGTGCACACGACTTTTTACACCGATTCGATGAACGACCTGGCGCTGCTGGAAAAGGTCACCGAACCGGTCGCCACCAACCCGGACCCGCGCCTGCGGGTACTGGCAACCGAACGCGGATGGCGCATACTTGACCTGTTTTAAGCGCCACGGATGGCGCTTGCCGCCGGGCAGCGGCGGCCGCCTGCGGCCTGGAAAAGGCAGGGACAACGCTTGCTGCCAAGGGGCGGCATCTCCCTCAAAACTTTAAATTTCATGATCAAAAAATTCATCGACAAGCTGTTCGGCAAATCCGACAGCGCCGAATCCCCTTCAAAGCGGGTTCCAAAGTCCCCCTTCGGCAAGCGCCACGACATCGAGTTCAAGGACCACGGCATCAATGTCAAGCTGGTGGACGAACGCGCCATGGACGTGGTGCATGTGCTCAAGCAGGCGGGTTTCCAGGCCTATATCGTCGGCGGCGCGGTGCGCGACCTGCTGGTCGGCCTGCGACCGAAAGACTTCGACGTGGCCACCGACGCCACGCCCGAACAGGTCAAGTCGCTGTTTCGCCGCGCCTTCATCATTGGCCGGCGCTTTCGCATCGTCCACGTCATCTACGGCCGGGGCCGCGAACATGAAGTGATCGAGGTCTCGACCTTTCGCGCCCACATGGACAGCGCCCTGGCCGAGCAGGTCGGCGGCAACGAGCGCACCAGCAAGAGCGAACTCGCCGGCATGAAGCATGCCGTGCATGCGTCGGGCCGGGTGCTGCGCGACAACGTCTGGGGACCGATGGAAGAAGACGCTGCGCGGCGCGACTTCACCATCAACGCCATGTATTACGACCCGGAAACGCAGGTTGTTGTCGATTACCACAACGGCATTGGCGACTCGAAGAAGAAAATTGTCCGCATGATCGGCAATCCGGCGCTGCGCTACCGCGAGGACCCGGTGCGCATCATCCGCGCCGTGCGTTTTGGCGCCAAGCTCAATGCACTCGGCTTCAAATTCGAGGAGAAAACGGCGGCGCCGCTGAAGGACATGTGTGGTCTGTTGGCCGACGTGCCGCAGTCGCGACTGTTCGACGAAATGCTCAAATTGCTGCAAACCGGCCATTCGCTGGCCAGCATCGCGCAGCTCAAGGCACTGGGCATGGGCACCGGCATTTACCCGCTGCTTGATGTGGTGGTTGAAATGTCCGACGACCCCTTCCTTAAACTGGCGCTGCAAGATACCGACCGCCGCGTCGCCGAAGGCAAGCCGGTCGCGCCCAGCTTTTTGCTGTCGTGTGTGCTCTGGGCCGATGTGCGCAGTGGCTGGGACCGGCGCCTCAAGCGCAATGAACCCCCGATGCCGGCGCTGCAGGATGCGATTGACGAAGCCTTCAACGCCAGGATTGGCGATGTCTCGGGTCGCGGCAAGCTGGGCATCGACATGCGCGAAATCTGGACCATGCAGCCGCGTTTTGAAAAACGCGTGGGCAATGCGCCGTATTCGCTGCTGGAGCAGCCGCGCTTTCGCGCCGGCTTCGACTTTTTGCGTCTGCGCGGCCAGATCGGCGAAATCGACCCGGCGCTGGGCGAATGGTGGGAGAAATTCAGCACCGCCTATGACGACGAGCGCCACGACATGATCGAGGCGATTCGCGAAACGCAGCAGAAAAAGCCGCAGACGCCGCGTACGCGTGTCAAGCGGGCTGATGCCGATGGCGGTCGACCTGCCAATATGGCGCCAGCGTTGTCATCCGGCAGCAGCCCGGGCGACGCTGACGGGCTGGAGCTGCCCTTGCAGGAAGGCGATGCCGCCCTCGCCAAGAAACGCCGCCGCCGCCGCAAGCCCGCCAGCCGTGCCGCCGAGGGCCAGGACGGCGGCAGCGAGTCGCCCCCATCCGCCGGGGCTTCCCCGGCGACCGGCGACTGAGCGCAAACGCTGCGCCATGTCCACAGACAGCCCCGATGAAAAAACAGCTGCCAGGCGTGAACCGGTCACGGCTTACGTCGCGCTGGGCGCCAACCTGGGCAACGCCGGTGCTGCGCTGCGCCGGGCGGTGCAGGCCCTTGAAAGTCTGCCCCTGACGCAAGTGCGCCATCGGTCCGGACTTTACAAAACCGCACCGCTGGACACCGATTCCGGCAATGAAGCGCCAGCGCCCGGAGCCGACTACCTGAATGCCGTGGTGGAAATTGAAACCGGCCTGAATGCCTGCGCGTTGCTTGACGGGTTGCAGCAACTGGAACTGCAGTCCGGGCGCGAGAGGCCGTACCGCAATGCGCCTCGCACCCTGGACCTGGACCTGTTGCTGTATGGCAGCGCGCGCATTGAGTCGCCCCGGCTGTCTGTGCCGCATCCGCGCATGCACCAGCGCGCCTTTGTGCTGGTGCCGCTGGCCGAGATTGCGCCGCAGCAAGTTAGCGCTGAGCAGTTGCAGGCTGTGAAGCACCAGGCTATCGAGCAGCTGGGCAGTGGGCTGGTTTAAGGCGAAGTCGGTCTGACTTGGCCATCATCGCACTTACGAAATCCGGCAGTTATTGCTACTGAATTAATAGCTATCTGCGTAAGATCCACTAGCGCAAGTGGCTTGTTTCAGGCTAAGAAAACGGGTCCGTCATGCCCGCCTTCGCGGGAATGACGGCGGTAAAGTGGTGGCAAGGCTAAGGCGCCAGGCGTTCGCGCAGCCAGCCGGCATCGCTTAGCAGCGTATAGCGCAGGCGGTCGTGCAAACGGCTTTTGCGGCCTTGCCAGAACTGCCAGTTGTCCGGCTTGAGGCGGTAGCCGCCCCAGTGCGTCGGGCGCGGCGGATTCAGCATGAACCTGGCGCCGTACCGGGCGGCATTGGCCACCAGCACGCCACGGCCGGATATCACTTCACTTTGCGGGCTGGCCCAGGCGCCAATGCGCGAGTCGAGCGGCCGGCTGTTGAAATAGGCATCGCTTTCTTCGGCAGGCACTTTTTCCACCACGCCTTCGATGCGCACCACCCGTTCCAGCTCGACCCAGTGGAACTGCAGCGCCGCATACGGATTGCCGGCCAGTTCCAGACCCTTGCGGCTGGCGTAGTTGGTGTACCAAACAATGCCCTGCGCATCAAAGCCCTTGATCAGCACCACGCGGGTGGACGGGCGCAAATTGCTGCCCACGGTGGCCAGCGTCATCGCATTGGGTTCGGGCACCTGGGCCGAGATGGCTTCGCCTAGCCACTGGTCGAATTGCATGAGGGGGTCGGCCTGCGAGGCGTCTTCGTTGAGTTCGGCGCGCTCGTAGCTTTTGCGAAGGTCGGCGATGGAAGTGTGATCGAGCATGGACCGGAGTATAAAGTCCGGTGCCATATTTATGCCCGGGTCACGCTCAGCCTGGGGTTACCACGGCGCAGGCCAGGCGCGGTCCGGAGTTGCCGGTGGGCTGGGTGGTGTAGTCATCGGGATCGCGGTGAACGATCAGTCCCCGGCCAATGATGTTGCCGGTGCCGCTGCCAACGGAAATGCTCTTGGACTCGAAGCTGAATCTCGCGACACCGCTGGCATCGGCCTTGAGGCTGGGCAGGTCGCCTGCGTGATGCGTCATGCCGGAATGCTTGCCGTGGGGCTGGCCGTCCGGATTGAAGTGGCCGCCCGCGCTCATGCCGTCGCCGCTGGAGCAGTCGCCTTTTTCATGCAGGTGAAAGCCGTGTTCGGCATTCGCCTTGAGTCCGCTGACCGTGCCGGAAACCAGTACCTTGTCGCCGCTCTGGATAAAGGTGACCGAGCCGCTGGCCGTATTGCCGGCGGTGCTTTGCAGCTGGGCCACGGCGCGCGGACCCGTGGTGGTGCTGGCGCAGGCGCCAAGTGCCAGCAGGCTGGCCAGCAGAATGAAAGTGCGTGTCATGAAGTCTCCCCGGGGTTGTGTTGTCCAAGCTGGAATGCCGGCGCGTGTGACGATTCACGCCAGCGCCGCCGAATGCACGCTGCCTGTCAGTGGCCGGCCAGCTGCAGCAGCCTGCCAAGCGCCTGGTCGTCAATGCCCAGCGTGCGCAGTTTGTCATAAGTCAGCTGGGCATAGTCGCGCGTCGTGCCGTAACGGCCGCAAGCACTGGAAAATATCTGCCGGTAGTGGTCTTCGCTCAGCACGCCGGTATGGTTGGGGCTGCGCCGGGACAGCGTGAAAGCCAGTGCCTTGATATCACCCTGCGCCGTACGGCATCGCAGCCACTTCGGGTCATAGACGCCGTTGGGCATTTCGCGTGCCCACAGGGCGGACAAGGCATCGTGCACATGTTCCCTGGGTAGCCGATAGGCCATTCCCTTGCAACTGCCGCCCGACAGCAGGCCAAACACCAGTCCCGGCAGCGCAGGCGTGCCGCGGTTGACGCGGCTCCACATTTTCAGCGCACGGTGGTAGCCGTGCAGGGTGGCAAAACGCTCTTCGGACGATTCGAATTCAGGCCGCCAGATCAGTGATGCATAGCCGAAAACCCACAAGTCAGCCTGGCCACCCCATTGCCGGATCGCAGCGTCGAGCATGGCGGCGGGATCCCGGGTGTTGTAAGCCAATTCGCAAGGTGCATTTGCTAGAGTAGTCACAGCCTCACTCTACAATATTGGCAGGTTTTTTTAAAAGGAAGTTTCCATGTTTTCTCAGGATGACGACAGCCAGCAACGCGTGGCACTGTTTCTGGTATTTGGATTGATTGCCATCGTGGTTTCCTCTGTGCTGGTGTTTGGCGTGAAGCATCGCGGCGTTTCGGCCAAGGTTGCAGATGCCCCGGCTGTCCAGGTGGTCGCTGCGCCCGGCATGGCAGCCGTTCCCGCACCCTCCGCTGCAACGACGCAGGCGGCTTCCGACGCAGCCAGCGTCAAGGTCGAACAGGGCATCGTCAAGTTCTACTTTGCGTCGGGCAAGGCCGACCTGGCCGCCGGCGCCAGCGAAGCACTGCTTGATGTGGTCAAGGGTGCGCAGGCTGGCCGCAAGGTCGCCATTTCAGGCTTTCACGACGCGACCGGCGACGCGGCGCAAAATGCCGAGCTGGCCAAGCAGCGCGCGTTGGCGGTGCGTGACGCGCTGATGGCATCGGGCGTGCCTGAAAGCCAGATCGAACTTAAAAAGCCCGAGCAGATTGCCGGCAATACCTCGGCAAGCGATGCCGAAGCCCGCCGCGTCGAAATCAGCCTGCAGTAACGCGCACCCTCCCGGCCTGCATGGCAGGCGGCATGAATCCGCAGCGCTTTGCGCCCTGCGGATTTTTTTTGCCTGCACTTCGTTTGGTAACCGCAAAGTAACCATTCCGGGCTAAAACAGCCGCAATATTAGTTACCATAGACGCCGTAATAAAGTTACATCCCCGTGTCCGGGATGGCTAGATTGAAAGGTTTCACCATGGCGCTTCATTCCGCCGTTGCAGACATCACCGCCCGCATTCAAGAGCGCAGCCGGCCGACGCGCAATGCCTATCTGGCGCAACTGCAGGCCGACAGCAGCCGCCCGCCCAGCATGGACCGCATGGGCTGCGCCAACATCGCGCATGCAGTGGCCGGCATGCCGCTGGATGACCGATTCAAGATCGTGACCGAGCGCCGGCCCAACATTGGCATTGTCACTGCCTACAACGACATGCTGTCGGCACATACGCCGCTGCTCGGCTATCCGGCGCTGATCAAGGACGAGGCGCGCAGGCAGGGCGCCACGGCCCAGGTGGCGGGCGGCGTGCCGGCCATGTGCGACGGCGTGACGCAAGGCACCAGCGGCATGGAGCTGAGCCTGTTCAGCCGCGACGTGATCGCCATGGGCACGGCTATCGCACTGTCGCATGACATGTTCGATGCTGCACTGCTGCTTGGCGTGTGCGACAAGATCGTTCCGGGCCTCTTGATTGGCGCGCTGCAATTCGGCCACCTGCCGATGGTGTTCGTACCCGCCGGCCCCATGCCCTCGGGCCTGCCGAACAAGGAAAAAGCCCGCATCCGCGAACAGGCCGCGCAGGGCCTGGTCGGGCGCGATGCGCTGCTGGAAGGCGAACTCAAGTCCTACCACAGCCCCGGCACCTGCACCTTCTACGGCACGGCCAACAGCAACCAGATGCTGATGGAAGCGATGGGCCTGCATGTGCCCGGCACGGCGTTTGTGCAGCCCGGCGACGCGCTGCGCGACGAACTCACGCGCGAGGCGGCGCGCACTGTGCTCGGCATCACCAAGGCCAAGCGCTTTGCGCCCATCGGCCATGTCGTCGATGAACGCGCTATCGTCAACGCCATGGTGGCGCTGCTGGCCACTGGCGGCTCGACCAATCACCTGATCCATTGGGTCGCGGTGGCGCAATCGGCGGGCATCGTGATCGACTGGAACGACTTTTCGGCACTGTCCGATGTCGTGCCGCTGCTGACGCATGTCTATCCCAACGGCAGCGCCGATGTGAACGACTTCCAGGCCGCCGGCGGGCCGGGGCTGGTGATTCGGGAACTGCTGGACGCCGGCCTGATGCATGAGGACGTATTGACAGTGCGCGCAGGCGGCATCCGCGAATATGCCCGCATCCCGGTGATGGACGGCGCAGCGCTGGCCTGGCATGACGTGGGCGACTCGAAGGACGATTCCATCGTGCGGCCTGCAGACCGACCCTTCAGCCCCACCGGCGGGCTCAAGCTGCTGACCGGCAACCTCGGCCGCAGCGTGATCAAGGTGTCTGCCGTTCCCGACGACCGGCATGTGATTGAAGCACCGGCCCGGGTGTTTGATTCGCAGGAAGCCTTGCTGGCGGCCTTCAATGCCGGTGAACTGGAGCGCGTGTGCCTGTCCCATGCCGCCAACGGCGTGGTCTGCGTGGTGCGCTGGCAGGGGCCGCAGGCCAACGGCATGCCCGAATTGCACAAGCTCACGCCGCCGCTGGCCGTGCTGCAGGGCAAGGGCTTCAGGGTGGCGCTGGTGACCGATGGCCGCATGAGCGGTGCGTCGGGCAAGGTGCCGGCGGCCATTCATGTGTCGCCGGAAGCGGCGGCGGGCGGTCCGCTGGCCAGGGTGCTGGACGGGGATGTGATCCGCGTTGATGGACTCACCGGCGAGCTGCAGGTACTGGTGGACAAGGCCGAATGGGCCGCACGATCCGTCAGCGTGATGCCGGATGACCTGCGCCAGCGCAACGGCGTCGGCATGGGCCGGGGATTGTTCTCTGGCATGCGTGCCCGTGCATTGACCGCAGAAGAAGGAGCCATGTCATGGATGTCACGATGAATATCAGCCAAAAACTCAGTGCCTTGCAGGTGATGCAGGATGCGCCCGTGATTCCGGTCATCGTACTGAACGATGTCGGCCAGGCGGTGTTGCTGGCCCGCGCCCTGGTGGCGGGCGGCATTCGCATGCTCGAAGTCACTCTGCGCACGCCGCAGGCGCTGGCCTGCATCGAGGCGATTGCACGCGACGTGCCCGAGGCGGTGGTGGGCGCAGGCACCGTGCGCAGCGCCGCCGATGCCCAGGCCTGCGCCATGGCCGGCGCGCGCTTTGTCGTCAGCCCCGGCTACACCCATGCGGTCGGCCAGGCGTGCCGCGATGCCGGTCTGCCATTGCTGCCCGGCGTGGCCACCGGCAGCGAAATCATGATGGCGCAGGAAGACGGCTTGACCGAACTGAAGTTTTTTCCGGCGCTGCAGGCTGGCGGCACGGCCATGCTCAAGGCCTGGGGCGGGCCGTTTGGCGATGTGACGTTTTGCCCCACGGGCGGCGTGTCAATGGCCAATGCCGCCGAGTTTCTGGCGCTGCCCAACGTGGCCTGCGTCGGCGGCTCGTGGCTCACGCCCGCCGATGCTTTGGCGTGCGGCGACTGGGACCGCATGACCGAGTTGGCCCGTCAGGCCTGCCTGCTGACGCGCCGGGTGGCGTGAAGACGGCCATGTGTCATGGCGAACGCAGCGTGGCAAGGCATCTTCATGCCTCATCGCCACTGCATCGCCATGGCCTGCGGCCCTGCGATGAAGACGCCGATGCCGAGTTGCGCAGCATGACGGCATGAATCGTTGCGATTTTTAATGAAATAACTGACCTTACGCAGCCGCCTGAAATTTCTGAAGCTGGTCAAAAGCGCTGCGGGTGGCATTGATGAGAAGTTTGAACCTTAAAGCGAAGGAGTTGATCTTGCTTTTAACGCTCAAGCATTCGAGCTTGAAGACGGCATAAATCGCCATGAAGACGTGGTTGCTTTGGGTTCTCAACGTCTGCGTTGGGGATTTTGCCATGCCCGCATTGGACTTCAAGGATTTGTGAAACACCTCCACTTGCCACCGTTTTTTGTAGGTCGTGGTGATGGCGTCGTAGTCGCACGTGAGGTCGCTGCAAACCAGGTGCAATGTGCCGGTGCTGCTGTCTTTGTTTTTAAAGACCTGGCGGACCAAACGGACTGCTCTGGCAGACCCCTTGAGCCAGCCTTGCACCGTGCATTGCTCTGAAAATTCCAGCTCGTCTACGCGCACGAAGCGCTTTTTCTTCCAGTCCTCCTGGCTCAACGCCACCAGCCGGTTGTCCTTCAGGGCTGCGATGAAGTGCTTACCCCGGCTCGTAATGAAATCAAAATTCTCCTCGGAGGAAAACCAGCTGTCCATCAGCACGAAACGAAATCGCAAGGCGTTTTGCAGGCAGGCATGGATCATCTCGCGCATCATTTCGTTTTTTGTTTTCTCACTTTTGCGTTTGACTTGGCGGCTCGCAACGTCGCATTGAAGAGGCTTTTGCACCAACTCGAACGCCACCGGAATAGACCTGCCGCCGCAGTGGTACAGCGCGTTGAGCAGGTTGATGCCCTTGACCGTGCGACCACTGCAATGATCGTAATGCCAGCAGATCAAGTCACTCTCGTCCGTCCAGGCTTTTTCCTGGATGGTGTCGTCAAAAATCAGCACGCCTTCAGCCGTTTGCACTTCCCGCACCATCGCCTTGACTTGCCGCCACAAGTCCTTAGACGTGTAGTCCTGCCCGGATAAAAACCTGGTAATCCGGTCGTGGCTGACATCGCCCTGCACCATGGCCGAAAGCCCTGTCGCTGTTGTCGCGCCAAAGCTGCTCAGCAGGTAATCCGTGTACAACTCCAGTTCAGAATTTTTCATGCGCGTAGGCTAACAGGACAGGCGGCTGCGTAAGGTCAGTGAAATAAGCCATTTGCGCATAAGGAACGGGCGCTGACAGCTATCAAAAAAATAGCTGACAACGCCCGTGAAAGCCCCGTTGATTCCGGGTTGGCCGGCTGGGGCTTATTTCTCCGCGCCCGATGCCTTGGACACGTAATACGACAGCGCGTCGATTTGGGCCTCTGTCAAGGTGGCCTTGTACGAAGGCATGGCGCCCAGGCCGTCGTACAGCGCTTTTTTCACCCGCGTCGCGTTGGGCTTGAGGTCGTCGAACACCGGCCCGACCGCGCCTTCACTGCCGGCATCCTTCAGCGTGTGGCACAGGGCGCAGGCCGGCACGGCACCGGCGGTGAACAGCTTTTTGCCCAGCGCCATCTTGTCGGCGTCTTCGGCAGCGCGGGTTGGCAGGCTGGCCAGGGCGGCCGCCAGCAGCAGGCTTGCGGACAGCAACAGACGCGCAGGCCGCGATGCAAGCCTGGAAAGCAATGTGAATGAGGTCATGGAATCGCCGGGCCTGGAACGTTTGAAAAGTGGGGGCAGGTTGAAAAGCATCACGCCACGCTGACCTTCACGGCGTGGTCCAGCCAGCTGGCGTTGTTGTAGCCGCTGACGTTTTCGCCGCGTGTTTCGGGTTGCACGTTGCCGGCCATGTCGGTGGCGCGGCTGGTGACGACATAGTTGCCGCGTTCAAAGTGCGCCGGCAGCACGAACTGGCGCCAGGCGTATTTGCCCAGATCCGGGCCAACCAGGCGTGCTTGTTGCCACGTTTTGCCACCGTCAATCGTCACTTCCACGCCTTTGACGGCATGCATGCCGCCAAAGGCCACGCCGTTGATCTGCATCCAGCCTTCGCGCTGCGCGCCGTCGTCGGGGCTGGGCGAGTTGACCCAGGACTTGACCGACATTTCCTGCACCGATGGCTGGCTCGGATCGGCTTTCTGGCCGGGGGGCGTGAGGCGGTAACCGTGCGCCATGATTCGGGCATCGCTTTCCTTGGCGGTGAAGGCCAGTTGCTTGACGTACTTGATACTGTTCACGCCGGTAAAACCCGGCACGATCAGGCGCAGCGGGCCGCCGTGGGCCAGCGGAATCGGCGCGCCGTTCATCTCCCAGGCCAGCAATGCGTCCTGCATGGCGGCAGCCGGCACCGAGCGCTCGACGATGATGCTTTTCGGGTCAAGCCCCGCGGGCAGCTTCTCGCCACCGGTGCTGGTCATGTAGTTCATGCCGGGGCTGACGCCGCCCAGCGCCTGGACCACTGCGCGCACCGGCACACCGCTCCAGATCACGCAGCCGGCCGCGCCCACCGTCCAGCCGGTGCCGCTGGGCTTGGAGGGGAAAAAGCCCCGGCCGTTGCCCGAACACTGCAACACCATGGCAACCGTCTCCAGGCCCATGGTCTTGAGGTCGCCCACGGTGAGCGTGCGCGGACGCTGCACGCCGCCCACCGTCAATACCCAGGCGTCGCGGTTGGCCACGATGGAGGCGTCGGGCGTGGGCAGGTTGTTGCGCAGGTAGAGCTGCTCGGCCGGCGTGATGACGCTGGTGCCAAAGGCCCCGCGCTTGGTCTCGATGGTGGTGCCGCTGTGAACAATGACGCTGTCCAGGTCTTTCCAGGCGAGGTCGGTGGGCAGCGGCTTGGCGGCAGCTGCACTGGCCGACTGCGCCATGGCGCCGTGGCTCCAGGTGGCCAGGCCGGCGGCTGCCAGCGCGGTGGCGCTTCGGGTCAGCAGGTGGCGGCGGGGCAAAGAGCTGGGGGTGTCAATCATGCGTGTCTCCGTGGGTTATTAAAAAAACATCGAAAAAAAACAGGTTACTGAAAAACTGGAGATTCTGCTGGGTCACGCAACTTGGCGGCTTGTCCGTCAGGCTTGCCAAGATGGTTGTTCGCCACGGCCAGCGCCTTTTTTTTCTGCGCCACCAGCACCAGCGGCCGGCCCTGGCGCGAGTCAATGACCTGCCAGTACATGTCGTTCCACCAGCCGCTGCCGGCCTTGAGCGCCACCGGCTGGTCAAAGGCAAACACGGTGACCATGCCGCCTTTTTCAATGAAGGTGGTCAGGTGGTAGGCCAGGCGGCCGTCGATGTCGCAGGGCCGCATCAGCTGGGGATAGCCGGGAACCGGCTGCTGCTGGTTCAACCCCAGGTGCATCAGCAGCTGGCGGGTTGGCATGAAGCTGCCGCGCAGCGTGCGTTCGTAATATTCGTGCTCGATGGCCTCGCGCACCAGCGCGGGCGGGCGCATCGCAAACACCGTGCCGGCGCCGGTGGCCGCCAGCAGCAGCGCCGCCAGGCTGCGCTGAAAGCCGCGCCGCGACAGCAGCGGCGTGTGCCTGAACAGATGCGCCGGCGGCTGGCCGGGGTCAAAGGCCAGCGCCATCTCGGCGCGGACGCGCAGGTCAAAGGCGCTGTCTGGTGGAAGCTCAAAGTCCGTCATTCAAACCTTTCTGAACTGGCGCACGCTGGAGGCCGGTGCGGCGGCGTCGGGCGCAGTCGGCCGGGCGGGCACATCCAACACCGCCTTCAGCGCCTCGCGGGCGCGCGACAGGCGTGACAGCACGGTGCCCGGCGCGATGTCCAGCGCCTCGGCCATTTGCGCCGTCGGCATGTCGTCAAAGTAAAACAGCACCAGCACCTCGCGGTGAATCGGGGCAATGCGGCCCAGGGCCTGCACCACGTCGCGCTGGTTGTCCAGCCGCTCGCTGCTGGCCTGCGGCTCGGCGGCATCGAACTCGCCATAGTATTCATCCAGCCGTTGCGGGCCCGGCACCACATGGCGCAGAACATGCCGGCGCATGATGCGAAACAGCCAGGCGCGCGCCAGTTCGGGCTGGCGCAGCTGGCTTCGGTATTCCCAGGCGCTGGTAAAGCAGTCCTGCACCACGTCCTCGGCAATGGCGCGCGAACCCGTCAGGCCCCAGGCGCTGCGCAGCAAAAAGCGGTAGTGCTCGCGCACCCATTGGTTGTACCGGGACTCGGCCGTCTGGATCATGTGTAAAAGAGCGCTGGGAGCGCGACTTTATTCCCTGAGTTTTGACTTTTTTGCTAAGGGTTTCCCCGGGTTTTTCCTGTGCGGCGGGCCGGTCAGGACGCCAAGGCAGCGCCTGCGCCATGAAGGCAGTCAGTGCGGTCGTTGTCTGCTCATCGCGGTCACCCCAAGATAGCACTTGCACACCCTGCGCGGCAGCGTGGTGATGCGTGGGCTGAGCCGGGCGCTGGCCAGCAGGTCGGGCACCACCGGCAACGTCAGGCGGCGTGAGCCGGATCGTGCGGCTGATCGGCCAATTCATTACAACCACTCAGCATCCCCAGTCCGTATGCCGTCCCTTCCTGCTCCCTGTCCCTTGGGAAAGGGTTGGGGAGACGGCTGCTCCCGAAGGTGATTTTTGTGACGGTACCTGCGTCAGTCTTCCTCCCTGCCTTTCCCCCAGTGGGGGAAGGAGCCCAAAACGGGGTGTCATCGGGTTCCGGCCTGTGAATGAGCTGAGCCGTTAAATATAAGGGCCAAACTGTGCTCTGGCGCAAGCGCCATAAGCCTGGAAAGCTATTAAAAAAATAGCAATCGGGCGCCGGCGCCTGGCTGCAGCAGCCCGATACCGACGGCGTCCGGCAGCCGTTTCAGTTTTCCGGAATGCCACCGGCAAACCAGGGGCCGGGTCCGTTGGCCGTGAAATTGCGGATCAGCAGGGTGGGCGTCACGCAGGGACTGGGCACTGCGCCCTGAAGCGTTCCGCGTATCGCGAAATTTCCGTCGGCGTCAAGGTCGGCAGCGGGCGAGTTCAGTTCCGTTGCACCGCAGAACAGCGTCGCCACCACCTGGCGGGGCAGTCCGGGCAGGCCGATGCTGTTGCCCCCGGCGAGCAGCAGCCCTTCACCCTTGACCGAGATGCTGCCGTCGGCGCGGATCGCCGCCCGCAGCTTGTCGATCACCCAGGGACGCCCGCCGGGCGCAATGCCGCGCACGTCGTTGGGGGCCGGCACGCCGCTGACGGACGCGAAGGGCGTCGAGCCGATACCGCCATGGAATTCGATTCGGCCGTCGGCGGCCATCGCGGGCAGGATGAGGCCGCTCGCCAGAGCACCGACAGCGGCCGAGATGAATGCTTTCTTCATGAAAATCTCCTGGGTGAAATCGGGGAAATGGCATGCCCGGTGGCCAGCCGGTGCGTCAATGCGAGAGTGGCGACAACTTCATGAAGGGCAAAATTCCAGTCGTTCTGCCCTTGCGGCCCACCTCCTTGATGCACAGGGTTTCATCCCCCGCATTGATGCCGTTGGGCGAAGCATATGCGCTGGCCGAATGTCCGTTGGGCAGGCAAAGCGAAGGGTGGTCGAAAGGCGCTTTTTCCATCCGGACGCGCTCGTCCGTCAAGGACATCAGGAAGCGCACCAGGTCTGCCTTCTCTGTTTCGCTCAGGCCCAGCGGCTGGATGTCCGGTGCCAGGTCCTCACGGTTCTCCCTGCCGAAGTCCCCGCCCCGGTTGTAGAAGTCCACCACCTGCATCAGCGTTGCTTTCCCGCCGTTGTGAAAATAAGGGCCGGTGAGCTCGACATTGCGCAGCCCCGGTGTCTTGAATGCGCCATTCACCGCCACATCCTGGATGCCGGGCACGCCATACCTGTCAGGATCGAATCCGTTGCCAAGCAAGCTTGCCGCTTGCGCCTTGCCAGCCGGTCCTTTCACTGCAAAAAGCATGCTCTCCGACAAGGGCAATCCAATTCCGTCATTGCCGCCAATGCCGATATCGTCCAGTGTGGGCCGCACACCGATGTTGTAGAAACCGGCGTCATACGTCTTGGTCTTGCCGGTGGCCATCACCATGGTTTCCAGCCGCTGATTGGTGACATGCCGAAACGATGCGTTGGTCAGTTCGGCGCCGCCGTGGCAGTTGATGCAGCGTCCCTTGCCCTGGAAAATGGCAAAACCGGCACGCTCGCTGGCGTTGAGCTTCGAAGCGTCGCCGGCTGCAAACTGGTCGAACCGGCTGTCATCGGACACCAGCGTGGTTTCATACATCTGGATGGCCAGGGAAAAGAACAGCGTGAAATTGGCCTCCAGCTGGCTGATTTTCTCGTCCACGTTTTTGTCAAAACGCACCGGGTGCTTCAAGTCCATCGACTTGCGCTCCCTGGCATCGGCCTGGGTGAAGCGCACGATGTCGGGTGACTGCCAGTAGGCCTGCCTGAAGGCTTTTTTGACGAGCGTGCGGTACGTGGGGCGACCGCCGGTTGCAAACCTGCCCAGCACGCTGTCGTCCGGCGCTATGACCTGGCCGCTCAAAATGTCCTGGTCCAGCAGCTTTTGCCCCAGATGGACAAAGGTGCGGTCACTGCAGCTCATTTCCGTTCCCGACAGGGGCGGACCGGACCCCTGCGACGCCAGCGATGACGACTGGATGCCCACACTGACCTTGCGCACAATGCCGTTTTCTTTTTTCCAGACCATGGAATTCTGGTTCCTGAGGCCGAACGGGTCGCCGCCGTTGAAGACGTTGTTGCCGCGGCCATCCCAGAAATTTCGGAAGTTGAAGACGGCATTGATCACGCTGGGCGAATTGCGCGGTTCCACCCGGCGGGTGTTGACCGCCCCCATGTGAAAGCCGTCCGGGTCGCGGGAATAGTTGCAGCTGTCAGCCGCCGCACCTTTCTTGGTGGCATTGACCCTGTCGAAGCTGCCATGGAAGACGCCCTGCGACGAGGCCACATCATTGATGTCGATCCGCTGTGCCGGATCGTTGCTTTCCTGCATGGAGAACCGGGTAAAGGGAAAGTCGCCGCTGCTGATCGAGTCGAGTTCGCTGGCCGTGAACTGACGGTTCGGGCCGCTTCCCAGTTGAAACGTCCAGTCGGGGTTGGCGGCCATCGAGCCCGACAGCCGCCTCAACAAACCCGGGCTCAGCTGGTTTTTTTCGCGGGTGTCGGCACCCGCGCTGAAATGGCAGGTGGCGCAGGCGGTCTTGTTGTCGCTGCCGACCCGGGGGTCCCAGAACAGCGCCTTGCCCAGTTGGATGGCGGCGGACTTGTCGTCCACGAATTCGTCAAGAACGTCGTTCGAGGGGCCGGGTACGTCAACGGTCTTGAGTGCCATGGATCTCAGCGGCTCGTCAGCCTGCGGCGTCCCGGCAGCAAACACAAGCACAGCCGATGCGCCGCCAATGAAAAGCAGCGTTTTCAGCCGTGACTTGGCGGCCAGCAGAAGCGACAGGGCCCGTGTCGCGGTCGATGCTTTTGCGGGCGCCAACGGCTGGCCGGCAGCGCCGGCACCAGGCATCAGGCCAGGAGGGTGGGGGGTCATGAGAACTCCTTGATCAATGAAAAGATGGATATGGCGGCCGATTTGCCATGCTTCAGGCGCACTGCAGTCGGTTCATGTTTTCTCGGTGGGTGCCCAATGCCGCGTGGCCCCAGTGCCCGGTTGCCAAGTTTTTCTACGCGTTTGGCATGGAAAAAAGAGCCGGTGCGCTGTGGCCGATGCCGCAATAGCTACCAAGGAATCGCGATCGAAGCGCTGCCTGTTGCGGGGCACCCGCCCATGCCAGGTCCGCCAACCTCGCCGAATTCAAAAATCGTCATGCCGAACCGGTCACCGTTGCCGTTGGTCGAGTGCCAGGCCATCGCGCGGCTTTGTCCGGCCACGGCCAGTTGCTGTTCGGTGGCATTCAGCCCGGTGTAGATCGCCCGCCAGTCGGGACTGTTCGCGTCACCGGTGCGCAGCAGCCGCCCGGTGGCGCCGGGGATGTTTTCGACCCGCCCGCCGGTGGTGTCGGCCCGAATGTCGCGGCGCCCGATCCGGGTGTTGTTGAAGTCCGGGTTGATGATGCGCTGCTCGGTCAGGGCCAGGGCCAGCGGTGCGCCGCTGGAATTTTTGGCCGTGCCGTTGACCCGCACCACCACCTCACCGGTCGGCAGGGTGGTGACGAAGGCGGCTTTCGCGACCCTGGTGTCGATCACCTGCTGCGTCTGCCCGCTGTTGAAGCTCATGTTGTAGACCTTGAACACGTCGATCCAGTCCCCCGGCTTGATGTCGGGCGTCTGCCCGGTCCAGCAGACACCGCCCGGATGGTTGACCTCGAACAGGCCGCCCCTGCCGACAATGCCGCGCGCCGTGCCGATGACCGGTGCGTTGCTGTTGCCCCGACGCACGACGACCTGCAGTTCGCTGCCTGCCGCAAAGCCATCGATCGAGATGAAGTCGCGCTCCGGAAACACCGTGACATCCTTGAGTGACCCCTGATTCGCCGGAACAGCGGCGTCCAGCAGATACGCCGGGTTGTAGGGCACCGGCGATGTCGGGTTCTGCGGTGGAACCACGCCGTTGGGACCGGGCGGGCAGCCGCCGATGCCGGGACCACCGAGCGCACCGACCTCGTAGATCGTCATGCCGAGCCGGTCGCCGTTCGCCGTGGTCTGCTGCCATCCCATCACCCGTGTCTGTCCTTCGACGACCAGCAGGCGCTCGTCAGCGTTCAGGCCGCTGAAAATGGCGGTGAAGCTGCTGGTGGTGCCGTCATAGGCGAGCGCTCCGCGGGTCCCGGGGATTGGATTCCCGTTGGTGCCGTCGATGCGCCCGCCAGCGCTGTCGGCGCGAATGTCGCGCTTTCCGATGCGGCTGCCCGGCGCACCGATAAATTCAGGGTTGACAATCCTGACCTCGAGCCGGGTCAGCGGAATGGGCGTGCCATTGGCAAGTTGCGCCTTGCCCTTGACCACGACGGTATTGTTTCCAGCATCGTAGGCCTGTGTCGCCGTGACGTTCTGCGTCGTGGTCGCTGCGCCAGAGTCCTTGACCGGAACGGGGTTCAGGGAGCGGTTGTTGTTGGTGTCGCGGTAGGTCACCCGCACCACGTCCGCCGGGACAATGTCGGGCGTGACATTCCTCCAGCACACGCCGCCCGGATGGTTCACTTCGAGAAAGCCGCTCACGTCCGTTCGTCCCACGGCATCGCTGACCACACCGCCGCGCCTGACCTGCACGAGCACGTCGGCATTGGGCGCAAAACCTGCGATCGACGTGAAGTCGCGCTCTGGAAAGACGGTGACATCCTGCGGCAACAGTGGCGGATTGCTGACCACCTGCGCTGATGCCGTGCCTGACACGACGATCGTGAGGCCAGCGGCAAGCGCGGCCAGACCCGACAACGCCGCCCAACGGCCGGAGCGCTGACAGCAGTGCGTGAGGGGCAGCGCACTGTTGCCAGAGCCCTTCATGTATTTTTCAGCGACGCTTGCGCGCATTTCTGACCACATGGGCCAGCAGCTCGACCGAGATGAACTTTTCGTTTGCATGACAAACCCCTGTACTGCTGGTCATTGTTGGTGGTCGAAGCGGGCCAGTAAACGCATCGGCCAGTAGCAAGCCTGAGCCTGCTGGCTATTCAAATGGAGGGACCGAACGTTGAGCTTTGACGGCCCGCTGCCGTGTGTCGCAGGCTGCCAAGAAGCCGGTCGGCATGCTGCGCCATGGCCTTCGCCTTGCCCTGCCCGAAACCCGGGCTGCGCTGGTTGTTAGGGCGGCTGTCAGCGCCCACGCTGAAATGCCAGTTGGCGCAGGCGGTCTTGTGGTCGCGGGTTCGGCCGATGCGCTGGCATGCGCCAGCGGTTGGCGGGCAATGCCGGCACCGGAAATTAAGCCTGGACGGTGGGTGGTCATGTGAACTCCCTGATCGATGGGCAAGGCGGCTGAATTGCCAGGGTTCAGGCCGATTGCTGGTGGGTTGATGTTTTTTTGGCTGTTTGGACCGTCGGCTGTGCAGGGTGCTCAACTGCGCCAAGCAGTCCACTGGCACAGCGCCGGTCAGATCGAGGTCTTGCACGGACATGGAGCACCATTTGTTCGCCGGCGTTCAGCATGGCTTTGCTGAACGCCGGCAAAGCCCCTTGGTTATTTAAGCCGGAATGTTGTGTTCGGCGTCACATTGCCGAGCGCCGACTCGACCTTGACCGCCGTGCAGTTGGTGGTTCGTGGATCCAGTGGGCCGGTGGCGTTCAGGATGTCGAATGAATAGGCATTGCCGACCGAAGTGGTGGTCCCGATCACCCGGCCGCTGGCATTGCACGGCGCCCCGCCCACCACGCCCGCCAGCTTGAGCGTGAAATTGTGGGCAGTGGCAACGCTGGTGGTGCCGACCACTTTCCAGCGATTCTTGCTGACCACGTAATCGGCCCCCGTGACGGTGACAGTCTCGGACGGATTCGGAATGACGACCACCGGGGGGGGCGGCGGGGGTGGCGGCGGCGTGACAACGGGCGCAGGAGGCGCCGTGGACACAGGGGCCTGCGAGATCAAGGGGGTGCCGGCGTTGCCGGTGGCCACATCATTCGACTCACCCATCCCGCCTATTGATGAAAGCACCCGGATTTTTGCTGGCGGCGATGTGACGCCCGAGATATTGGCCACGCCAAAACTCAGCGGAATGTTGTAATCGGCCACCGTCAGGGTCGGCGGGGCCACCTGGTCGCTTGACATCGCCTTGACGGTCAGTGTCGCGTTCACGGGGTCGAACAACACATCCGTCACCTTGACAGTGTCATTGAGCGGCAGCGGATGGTAGGCGGGCGTGGACTGGCCGTTGATGTTCACCCCCGAGTTGTCCTTCAGGCACACGGAATCGGGAATCGCAACCCCCGAAGCAATACGCGACTGTCCCCAACGGGAATTTTTCTGGGCCACCATCTGCGTCTCAAGCGCGTTCGAAGCAGGCGGGGTGTAGGCGATGAGGTTGCCGGCGGCGTCCAGGGTGGTGCCGCAAGGCGCGCTGAAGAACGAGGTCACGGGCGCAACGCCGGCAGGCCGGACACTGCCCGGCAGGCGACTTGCCGCGGAGCGGTAGGCCGTCGCAAAGACATCGACTTTCTGATCGCCCCCGCTGCGCGTGTACGTGGCACGGTCGGGGGCCACCAGGCTGGGAACCTGGCCGGTATAAATTCGGCCCATCAGGCTAAAGCCCGTCGTTTCTATGAAATCCACGCCGATGCCCCCAAGGTTTGATCCCCTGGGGCCCTCGATGCGAAAGATGTTGTGGTTGTGCATGATCCCGTCGCTGCCCAGGAAGTCAGGCAACGGGCTGCCAGTGACCGGGCCGATGCGTGCAGGATCGGCGATATAGAGTTTGCCGGGCACCGGACCGGCTACCGGCGCAATCTCGGCAGCGCCAGCGGATTGCGATGGAAGCAAGAACGGACCGAGGCGTCCCTTGGTGGCGCCGGTGAAATCGCCGGGTGCGCCGATGCCCACATCGTCGGTAAAAAAGATCCGTTCGCCCCGCGTGCCGACAACCGATTCCTCGCCGTAGGGGTGAATGAAGCGGTAAGTGCCCGTCACCGGCACCGGCGCCAGGCGGACCCGTATGCGGGAAAAAGCGATCTGGTTGCCGGGCGCGACATCTGCCGAAAAGGCTGCCTCCAGTCCAAGCACCAGCAGCGCCTTGCCGCCAGTGGCCGGCGTCAATGCGGCTCCGGCTTGCCACCAGAAGTGCTCATCGAAGAACTGTCCCGGGAACACCTCGGGCGTGGCCGGGGCGTCGCCGGGAAGCAGCAGGCAATGGCCGCCCGACAGTTCGGCGGGCGTCAATGGGAGGCACAACTCAAAGTTCAAACCAGTGGTGTCCATGTACCAGCGCGGAAAGCCGTTGGCCGCGTCGATCGGACCGGTTCTTTCCAGGACGGCATGCGCTGCCTGGCCCGACAGCGCAGCAGCGATTGAAAAAACGATAATTTTCAGGTTGAAGGCTTTCATGATATTTGTCCCATGGTGAAAAAAGCTATCGCTGGATTCGCGCCTGGCTGGAGTGGGCAAGGAGCGCCCTTGCGGTTCGTCATTGGCACAGGCTGGCTTGCCAGCGCGACCCACCAGGGTCGGAGGGCGCGGTGGTGGTGACTCAAAATGAACCGACATCGGTTCAGCGGTGGGTGAGTGACATTGCCGGACGGCGTGCCAGCCTGTCTTGCCGGGAGGAGGTGGTGCAGTAAGTGACATTTTTTGTCTATTTCTCCTCTCTCACTCGATGGGCAAAGCAAATTTCAGGCTTTTGAACGTTGGTTTTCAGCGGCCGGCTGGCTTGTGCGTCAGGTTGTGTTGAGGCAGGGTTGTCTGCTGTGCCGTGGCTTTGGCCTTGCCTTGCTCGTCCAGGTAGCGGAGCAGGGCCGTCACATCCTCGTCGCCCAGGCGCAGGTTCGGCATGCGGACCTGCTGGTAGCGCCTGGAAAGGATGACGGCGGTCGGGTCGCCCTCGGCGCGCACCTTTTCCGGCTCCTTCAGGTAGCGGGCCAGCCAGGCCGGGCTGCGGCGGGCCGTGACCTGGCCCAGGTCTGGCCCGATGCGGTCGCCTTCGCCTATGGTGTGGCACGAGGCGCAGCGGCTTTCGAACGTGAACTGGGCCCGGCCGATGTCGATCGGGCGCGCCTGGGCATAGCTGGCCGTGGGCAGCGTGTCCTTCCAGCCAAAGAACCCGGCCATGGTCGAGACCAGGAAGCGCGGGTTGTCAACCGCCGAGTTGCGCATCCACTGGCCGTTCGGGTCATTGCCCAGCATCAGGCTGCTGGCATGGCCATCCTTGCTGACGGCGTCGCTGCTGCGGGACAGGCCCAACTTGCGCGTCAGCACCTTGATGTCTTCCTTTTTGCCGGTCAGGAACAGCCAGCCCGGACCGACGCCAAACTTTTCGGAATAGGCCTTGAGCACTTTCGGCGTGTCTTTTTCCGGGTCGATGCTGATCGAGAGAAAAAAGATGTCCCTTCCCATCCGGTCGCCCAGCAGGCGCTGCACTTCTGCCATGCGTGCCGTCTCCAGGGGGCATTCGTCCTGGCAACTGGTATAGATCACATTCACAGCGACGAACTTCCCCTTGACCAGGTCGTCGTAGAAGTGGACTTTTGCGCCGTCCTGGGTGGTCAGCACGATGTCGGGAAAATAGTCCGACCCCCACTTCGTGGCTGCCAGCGCGCCATGAAAGGAAAGGGCCATGGCTGCCACGGCCAGCAATGCCTTTGCCCTGTCCTTCCAGCATGGTAGGAGGATGTGCATGGTGGGTTCCTTGAGGTTCCTCGGGGATTGGCAGGCCGGGCCGGTGGCGCGCAGGCTGGGGTTGTCAAGGCTGTTGTGGCCGGCTCACTCTGCCGGCACCCGCTTGATCTTCGAGGCAAGTGCAAAGCCGGACTTGGCGTTGTAGTTCACGCTGATCGTGGCCTTTGCCATGCGCGCCGCATGCACCTCGTTTCCAGCGGTATAGGGAAAGATGACCTCGATCTCATCGAAAGCCAGCAGGGGCCGGTGCACGATCACCTGCGCCTCGGTCGCGAATTTCTTGCCGCTGGCCTTGCCCGTGCCCCTGACGTTGCTGAAGTCGATGTTCAGCTCAAGCAAGGTGGGGCCGCTGAACACCGGGTCATCGATGATGCGGGTGGAAATCGTCATCTGCCCTGCGAAGCCGATGGTCTCGGTATCGGTGCTGATGCTTCCGTCAACGTTGACCGGCACCGTGGGGCCCTGCACCGCGGCGTGCACGAAAAGCGGGGAAACCATGAGCGGGAGCGCCATCGCGGCCACCAGGATGGGACGCGCGAATCTCTTCAATGACTGAGCGTTACGCATGATCGGTCTCCTGAGTCAGCGGGCGGTCCGCAGGGTTTCGGTCGGCGGCAGGAACTCCACGCCTGTCGGCTTGGGGATGGGCGTCGGCAGCGGGTTCAGCACGGCAGACCCGCTGGTGTCAAGTTCCCAGCGCAGCAGCATGGCGTTGTCTTCATGCACCGTGTTGTGGCAATGCTCCATGAACATGCCGCCCCAGTCCCGGAACTGCATCGTGATCGTGATGCTGCCGCCCGGGCGCAATCGGTAGACATCCTTGCGGCCTCTCTCCCAGGCCGGCACCTTGCTGGCACTTCCATCGCGTGCCAGCACCTGCCCTTCCTCGAAATGGATGTGGATGGGATGGTCCCAGCCCCCGCCGCCGTTGACCAGCGTCCAGATTTCACGGGTGCCGGCCTTGGGCGCGGCGGAAACGCGGCCGAAGTCCGCCGCCAGCATGGCGCCGCCATCGGTTTTCACGCCCCAGGGGCCAAGCGCCGATGACACCGGGTCATTCGTGGTCCGCGAAGCGCCGCGGCCGAATTCAAACGTGCGCTGGCGGGCGACCGGTATCTTGCTCAGGTCTGGATTGGGGATGAGGTTCATGCCGCCGGGGGCGCTGAAGTCCCGGCTTTTGTCAACGGCGCGGGTCGTGCCGCGCACCCGGAATTCAAGGAATTTGCCGACACAAGGATCATCAGACCTCCCGGACAGGGCTTCACTGAGTGACAAGTTCTTGGAAACGCGTCTGCCGTCCTGGTGCTCCGCCAGGTTCACCAGGTGCAGCTTGGTGCCGTCGCTGTAGTTGGAAAAGTCGATGACGATGTCGAAGCGTTCCGCAATTCCCATCTCGTCCAGTTCGCTCAGCTGCACGGCCCTGGGCAGCAGATTGCCATCATTTCCGATCTGGATCATCGGCGCGCCATTGCTCAGGGCGAGCTTGAAGAACCGTGCCACCGAGCCATTCAAAAAGCGGAACCGGTATTTGCGCCGCTCTACATAGAAATGCGGCTTGTAGGCGAGGTTGACCGTCATCATGTCGCCCAGGAAGCCGTCGAAGTTGAAGATGTCAAACGCCAGCTGGCCGTCCCCGCCAAAGGCCTTGTCGCACAGCATGATGTTGACGTCGTACTCGAGGTTGCCCCAGTCCTTCGCCGTGCCGCTGGGCAGCCGCAGGTTGACCCCGTCATTGATGGCTTCGTTGCCGCGGTCCAGCGAGCTGTACAGGTTGAACATCGCCGCGATGCCCTTGTAGACATTCTGTGAGGTGAAGCTGAACATGTGGTCATGAAACCAGTGCGTGCTCATGGTTTCTCGCCAGTCACCCGGCAGCCTGGTGATGCCGCCACTGCCGTTTGGCGCGCCGCACTTCGGGTCGGTGGCGTTGACATTGATGGTGCGAAAGCCGGCGTGGACGATGGGCCAGTGGTAGTCGTAGTACTGGCCGGGGAAAAAGAAGGCACCGGTAAACCCGTCGCTCTCGGCGCCGTGGTGGCCGTTGTGCTCGTGGGTGGTCATGGTGTTGCGCCCGAATCCGTTGTTGGCCGTGACCTTTGTCGGCAAGGCGTTGTGATGCCGGAACAAGATGGGCTCGCCATAACGGCCCTGCAGCAGCTTGGGCGGCACCGTGCCGCCAAAGGTCCACAGGGATTGCACGCTCTGCGACGGCATCCGGCCATGAAAGCAAGGCTTGAAGGGAAGGTTATTGTCGATATCGCAGTTGTGGCGGGACGACACGCCGGGGTTGTAGTCATAGCAGGTCTCTGCGCCTTTTTGCCATTGCTCCACCGCCACCCGGGGCGCAAACAGATCCCATCCCTGGTGCGCCCAGATCGGGCCGGGGGGGCGGCCTTCCATCGGTCCGTCCACCAGGATTCCATCGGGTCCGGCCACCTTGGTCGGTGCGGTGTTTGCCGCCCTTTGCGGTGCCGGGCTGAGTGCGCTGATGTCCTTTCGCTCCATCAGGTCGCAGCGTGGCATTGCCCATTCGAAGGCGGCGGCGCCAAACCCCGGACTGCGCGGCACGCCGGTGGGGATCTCGCCGTAGGCATTGCCGATGAACGGGTTCAGCCCGTTTTTCAGCGCCAGGCCACCGCCGGCCGTGAACAAGCCCCATTTGAACAAATCACGCCTTGACACCTGGCCGTGGGACAAGGCCTTGATGATGTCCTGTCGATTGCGCTGCGCCTGCTGTGCTTGCCGCAACTGTTGCGCTGAAGCGTTGGTTGGTAAGTACATTTCGTCCCCTTTTCTGGAATGGATGAAAAAACATTCGCTGAAGTTGTTCACTCACTGGTGCGTCAAGGCCGAGATCCATCAAAGAATTCGGGAAATTCGGGAAATTCGAGGAATTCAGTGATGTCAGGTTTTTTTTGCAAAAGCTGTAGGACTGGAGGAAGTCTAGGTTTGAAAAAAACCTTTGGGCGATTGCTAAACGAAAGGTACGTTTCTTACGATTTGCAAAAAAACCTTACCGGGTAACCCCGGGAAAGGCGTTTAAGCACGAAAACAACAGTTCCGGAATTGCAGATGCAAGGCCTGGTGGCGTGAAGCGCGAATGGAATTCCATGCCCGATCGCGCGAGCTAAAAATTAGCAGGAACGCTCTGTTTCAGAGAGAAATCAAGCGTGGTGCCATCTCGATTGCCATGCATGGCAGCAACCGGGCAACGGCTTTGATATCACGCTTTCATGTCGCTTGCGTAAAGTAGTGTATTTTTTTTGAAAAAAATTGTTTTACATTTTTAAATGCTGAAAAACATTTGGTTTCTACTTTGGATTGGTAGGGGGCTGTGGCGATTTTGGCCCGTGCGTGCCACGCATGAAAAGTGACATCCGCCATTTGCCAACTGATCCATGTGGATTTCGTCGGGTTTGATCAAAAGAATGGCCGGGCATGACGAACTGCCAAGCGAGATGCGCAAGGCCGTGAACGGCGCATCACAAGGCTGACGCTGTGGCGCGTACCGGGGTGGCCCCAGGTGACGCGCACAGTGCGTGGGTTGGGAAAGACCGGCCGGCATCTGGCCGCGAAGCATGGCCAAGGAGGGCTTCGCAATGCAAGCGGACCCATTCACCCGAAGTCAGGGCTTTATAAGCCGGATTGGCCTTTGGCGCAGGCGGGATAGGTGTAAGCCGCTATTAAAAATATAGCAGTCAGTGCGTCAGTGCCTGGCTAGCGCAGGCCCGCGCCACCGGCCGCTTCGGCGCGCTGGATCAGCTCGATCTTGTAGCCGTCCGGGTCGGTCACGAACGCAATCACCGTGCTGCCGCCCTTGACCGGGCCGGCTTCACGCGTGACGTTGCCGCCGGCCGCCTTGATCTTTTCGCAGGCGCCATGGGCGTCGGGAACGCCCAGTGCGATGTGGCCGTAAGCCGTGCCCATCTCGTAGGCCTCGGTGCCCCAGTTGTAGGTCAGCTCGATCTCGGCCTGTGCCGGATTGCCTTCGTAACCGACAAAGGCCAGGCTGTATTTGTAGTCCGGGTTTTCAGACTGGCGCAGCAGCTGCATGCCCAGGACCTGGGTGTAAAAATCAATCGAGCGCTGAAGGTTGCCAACGCGGAGCATGGTGTGGAGTAGTCGCATCAGCGGATTATGGAATGGGCGGGAGAAGCTTGCAGGCTGCGTTGCCGCACGGCACGACGCTTCAGCGGCCGGGGTTCAGCACCTTGGCCACCGGATGGTGGCGCAGCCTGAACGCGTCGGGCATGCCGGAGCCGAGCAGCGGGCGCAAATACATCCTGAAGGCGTCGGTCACGTCGGTGCCGCTGGCGCTGATGAATTCATCCTCCATCACCCGCGTCTTGCCGGCCACGGCTTCAAGAGGCAGCAGTTCGTAATCGACCGAATAAAAGCCGGTGCGCTTGATGGCGACCGAGCCGTCCTGCGTGCCCCACATGGCGAACTGCACAGCCTTTTCGCCGACCTCGCGGGCTTCGCGCTGGTCCACGTCGGACACGCAGCCGATGAACGAGCGCTGCAAATAACCAAAGGTGTCGCCGCGCACCCGCTTGATGCCGAGCCTGGACTTGATCTCCGCGCACAGCAGGTCGGCCAGTGCGCCATTGCCCGACAGCTGCACATTGCCGTGGGCATCAATCTCCAGGTCTTGGGCCAGCAGGCTGGCAATCGGCGCGCCCGAGGCATCGTGGATGCCTTCGGACACGGCGACCACGCAACGCCTGAAGCGTGCATACGTCGCCTTCACGTCGGCCAGGAAATTCTCCAGCACAAAGGTGCGCTCGGGCAGGTAGATCAGGTGCGGGCCGTCGTCGGGAAACTTCTTGCCCAGTGCCGATGCAGCGGTCAGGAATCCGGCGTGCCGACCCATTACCACGCCCACGTACACGCCGGGCAGGGCGGCATTGTCCAGGTTGGCGCCGGCAAAGGCCTGTGCCACGAAGCGCGCAGCCGATGGAAAGCCCGGCGTGTGGTCGTTGCCCACCAGGTCGTTGTCGATGGTCTTGGGGATGTGAATGCTGCGCAGCGGGTAGCCGGCCTTTTGCGCCTCCAGGCTGACAATGCGTACGGTGTCCGACGAGTCGTTGCCGCCGATGTAGAAGAAGTGCTCGATCTGGTGCGCTTGCAGCACCTTGAAGATTTCCTGGCAGTAGCGCATGTCGGGCTTGTCGCGCGTCGAGCCCAGCGCCGACGACGGCGTGTTGGCGACCAGTTCGAGGTTGTGGCGTAACTTCTCAATAACTCAAGGCAAGCCAGCCGCAGCAGCCTGGCGAATGAGAGTAGGCAGCGGCGGGATGGCATGGTTCAAAGACACCCGATCGAGCAGGTACAGCCAGAAAGACACACCGAGCTTGCGGCAGGTTTTCTTCAGGCTGGCAAAGGTGTCCCGGCACTGGCGGCCCAGATCACTGCGCGTGCCCCCGCTGACCTTGCGCTTTTTCACGTAGTCCCGGATATCGGTTTCACTGCCGTTGGTGTGCAGCGCGATGTCCGGGCGCTTCAAGACCAGCAGCAACTCACTTTTGCGCCGGTGCAGTCGCCCCAGCAAATCATCGAGCGTGTAGTAGCCCGTGCTTTGCGTGAACAAGGCATCAAAGCGCGCCTGCAGCGGCGCGACGTTGCCCGGCTCCGGTTGCCGCTTGTACGCCTTCAAATCAGCATACAAGTCCCAGAGCTGCCCGCGCACCCGCTCCTGGCTCTGGCGTTGGGCCTCATTGATGGGGATCAGCTTGTGGATGAGCCGCTCGGCATGAATCCAGCACAGCGCGTGCAGGCCCACCGCAAACTGCCTGGCCCCATCACTGACGATGGCCAAATCCGGGTTGAACCCCTTGTGCAGCAAACTGCCCAACAACGCCCCTTCGGTGGCCATGCGCACATGGCGCTCCCCGGTGATCTTCAGGCGCGCCAGGTGCTCGTGCCAGTCCTGCAGGGGGCGGCAGGACTGTGATGGCATCTGCTCGGGCGTCTGGGCCAGCTGCTCGCGTACCTGCGCACTCAGGCCTTGGGCCTGCATGTAGTCCAGCGCCACTTCATTGACGCGGGTCGTGATGGCGCCGGCATGCAGCTGCTCCAGGAAATTGATCCTGCTCTTGCTGGCCGTGCTGCCAAACCAGCCAAACAGCTCGTTGCCAATGTGCAGCACGTAGCCGTTCTTGCCCTGGTGGCGCGCGCCCGAGTCATCGACCGTGATGGCGCGGCCGACCTGCAGACCGGCCACCAGTATGTCGTCCTTTTCCGCATGGAACGGCTCTTTGCCGGCGCTGAGCAAGGCATCCATCTGGCCGGCCGAGATGTCAACACCCCATTGCCTCAATTGCTCCACCAGCAAGGGCTGCGTAACATGGCAGTGGTGGTGCTGGTGCAGTACGTAGCTGCGCAGTTGGGGTCAAAGTGATGGCCCTGCACCGATACAGGCAGCTGGCCTGTCAGCCAACTGCCGTCCGGGGTGCGCCAGGATTCCAGCCGGTAACGGATGTTGTGGGCTTTGATGAGCAGGCCCTGAACCACAAAGTCCCGGTAGCCTTTGAACCGGGCACCGGCAGGCACGGGCGTTGCCGGGGCGAGCACGCGTTCTTCGTGAATCTGCAGCGCTGCGGTTTTGCTTTGCTTGGCCGAGCCGGCTCGTTTGCTTTTCTCCTCGTCCTGTGGCGGTGCGCCTTCGTCGTCGCCTTGCTCAGCGTTCTTGTTCTTGTCCGTGCCCT
Source organism: Polaromonas sp. CG9_12 (assembly GCA_000751355.1). GTDB lineage: Bacteria > Pseudomonadota > Gammaproteobacteria > Burkholderiales > Burkholderiaceae_C > Polaromonas. Next base: position 3,522,716 of record CCJP01000005.1, read on the forward strand.
GATCCATTTTGCTGGATTTGAACTTCGGCTTGGCCTTTTGGCCTTTGAGCACGGCGATTTCATCGCGCAGCTGCCCGATTTCGTCTTGGGCGCGTTGCAGCGCCTGCAGCAGCCCGTCTATCCGCGCCACCAGCTTTTTGACCACCGGGGTCATCTCTTGCTCGTCAATAGGGGGGTTGGCGTTTTGCGGTTGCACTCGGGGCTTTGTCTGGGAACTGATTGGGCGTGGTTGCCAGTCTACACAGTCTGCTGATCCCTTGATCTGCGCTCTTGCCTTGAGTTATTGAGAAGTTACGTTGTGGCTGGTTTCCTGCGTCAGGTCGACGAAATCTTCATTGACGATGCCGCGCACCCCGTGTCGCGCGCCGTAGATGCGCTGCACTTCGCCAAAACGCCGCGCCTCCAGCGCCACGCCGACCAGCGACTGGTTGATCACCGCCGTCGGGCCGCCGCCCTGGGCGACGAGAATTTTTCCGGATGCCATGGGTTTTTCCTTTTGAATGGCCGTCCCGAGCCATCATGTACCGGAGGCTGGCCAGTTGCGTGTCGAAGGGTGATCGTACACATCGCAACGGATCGGAGACGACGCAAAACGATTGTGCTATGAAAAAAATAGCTGTCCGCGCAACGCCAACCTGCGCAAACGCCTTATTTGATATCAAATTCAGTCGAAAGCCGTTGGCGATCCGGCGGCCACAGACGCCCTGCAACCATCATGCCCACGGTGGGGTTAACGCACCGGCCGGTGCCCGCTATGCTTGCAACTTATGTATGCGCACCATTTCGGCTTGAGCCAAGACCCGTTTTCCATCGCACCCGACCCGCGTTACCTGTTCATGAGCGAGCGCCACCGCGAAGCGCTGGCGCATCTGCTCTATGGCGTGGCCGGGCCACAAGGCGCCGCCAGCGGCACGGGGGGCGGCTTTGTGCTGCTCACGGGCGACATTGGCACCGGCAAGACCACGATTTGCCGCTGCTTCATGGAGCAGATTCCCGCCGGCTGCCATGTCGCCTACATCTTCAACCCCAAGCTCACCGTGACCGAGCTGCTGCAGTCGGTCTGCGAGGAGTTTCACATCACGGCGGCGGCAGCGCAGGCTTCAGGCCCGCCCACGGCCAAGGACTACATCGACGCGCTGAATGTCTTTTTGCTGCAGGCGCACGCCAGCGGGCAAAGCAGCGTTCTGATCATTGACGAGGCGCAGAACCTCAGCGCCGATGTGCTGGAGCAACTGCGCCTGCTGACCAACCTGGAAACCAGCGAACGCAAGCTGCTGCAGATCGTGCTGATCGGCCAGCCCGAACTGCGCACCCTGCTGGCCTGCCCCGAGATGGAGCAACTGGCGCAGCGCGTGATTGCCCGCTTTCACCTTGACGCGCTGACCGAAGCGGAGAGCGCGCAGTACGTCGAGCACCGCCTGGCGGTGGCCGGGTTCGCCGGCCCGCTGCCGTTTGACCGCCGCGCGCTCCAGCGCATCCACCGCCTGGCGCGTGGCGTGCCGCGCCGCATCAACCTGCTGTGCGGGCGCGCCCTGCTCGGGGCCTGGGCCAATGGCCTGTTTCGCGTGAACCGACAGGTGATCGACAAGGCGGCGGCCGAGGTGTTCGGGCTGGAAGGCGGGCATGCGCCGGGCGCCGGCAGGCGGCCAAGCGCCTACGCGCTGGGTGGGCTGGCCTTGCTGGCCGGGGCAGCGCTGGCGGGTTTCATGGTCTTGAAGCCCGCACAAAAGCCTGCGCCGTCGGCCCCCGCCAAGGTCTCTGCCTTGCCAGCCACGCTGGCCGCATCCTCGCCAGCCTCGCCAGCGCCCCAGGCGGGTGCATCGTCGGCGCTGCGCCTGGCGCCACCGGCCGTGAGGCCCGTCCAGGAGATCGAGGATTTGCTGCCGCAACTGCCGAGCGACATCAACGTGGCCTGGCGCACGCTGGCGCTCGCCTGGAAACTGGACCCGGCCGACGGCGACCCCTGCCAGGCCGCCAGCGCCCAGCAGTTGCAGTGTTACCGCACCGACAGCCTCAGCCTGCCGCTGCTGCGCCAGCTCGGCCGCCCCGGCATCCTGACGCTGCGCACAGGCAATGGCCCGCCGGTGCATGCTGTCCTCGTGGGGCTGGACGCCCAGACCGCGACATTGCAGGGAGCCGCCGGCCTGCACACGGTCAGGCGGGTGTCGCTGGGCCGGCTGTGGCGCGGCGAGTTCGCCACCTACTGGCGCCCGCCGCCGGGCTACACCATCGGCCTGCAGGGCAACAGCGCCGCCCCGGTCGTCCGCCAGCTTTCGAGTCAACTGGCCGAGCTCGAAGGCGCGCCCGCGCTGCCCGCTTCCACTGCCTCGCCCGTTCTGGACGCGGCCCTCAGGGCGCGCATTCGGGCCTTTCAGCGTGCAGAGGGGCTCGATGCCGACGGAGAACCCGGCCCCCTGACCTTCATGCAGATCGACAATGCCACGAATGCGGATACGCCGCGCCTGCTCACCAACCTGCCATCCGCCCGATAAGCCCATGTCCTACATCCTCGATGCCCTCAAACGGGCCGAACGCGAACGTGAACGTGAACGCGGTGCCGTGCCCAGCCTGCAGTCGCGCCATGTGGCGACCCCCTCCATCCCGGCCGGCCTCGGCGCGCGGCATCGCCTCGGCCTGGCCGCCGCCGCAGTGCTGGCCCTGGGTGGCATCGCTGCAGGCGCATGGGTCTGGCAAACGCCTGCCGGCGGCGTGCGACTGGCTGCGGTCGAACCCCCCGTGGCCATGCCCACGGTGCCCGCAGCGCCGGCGCAGCCAGTCCCGACGCCAGCGCCAGCACCTGTTTCCCCCAGGCCCGCACCACCTTCTGCACGCCCGCCTGCAGGGGCGGCGCCTCGGGCAGCAGCCACAGCGCCGCCCGCCGTGGTCGCAGCCGCGCCCAGGCCCGTGTCCAAACCAGCGCCGCCAGCGCCTGCCGTTTCAACGCAGACGCCGCCCCGGCCAAGTCCCGCACCCGCACCCGCACCTGCGGTCGCCAAGGTACCGGGCCCCCAGGACGCCCCGGTCGCCATCCCACTGCTCAGTGCACTGTCCGAAGACATTCGCCGCCAGATTCCCGCGCTGGCCATCACCGGATCGGTTTATTCCAAAAACCCGGGGCAGCGGCTGCTGCTGGTCAACAACCAGGTGCTCCCGCAGGGCAGCCTGGCCGCCCCCGAGGTAACGCTGGTGGAAATCCAGGTCAAAAGTTCGGTCTTCAGTTTTCGGGGCACACGGTTTCGCGTGGTGCATTGATTTTTTTGCCCGCTTGCCTGAACGGCCGCTGCCTGGCCGCCTGGCATGGCTTGGCACGCATGCGTTTCACCAGCCATGCCATTTATTAACAAAACCGGGGTGTTGCGCCCGACTGGCATGCACAAGAAGCTATGAATAAAGTAGCAGAAATCAGCCAAATGCCCTGAACGCCCTGAACGCCCTGAACGCCCTGAACGCCGTGAACGCCGTGAAGCGGGGGCAGGGTGCTTTTGCCTGACCGCTTCACTGCCGGGTCGGCAATTCAAACACCAGACAGGTGGTCGTGGCATGGGCATACAGCTTGCCGTCCGGCCCGAAGATGCGGCCATCGGCCGTGGCCAGTTGCTTGCCGCAGTGGATCACCGTGCCGATGGCTCGCAGCGGCCCGGTGTCGTGCGAGGCCGCCCGAACGATGTTGATGCTCAGTTCGGCCGTGGTGTAGCCCCGGCCCGCCGGCATCAGGGTGTGCACCGCGCAGCCGACCGCCGAATCGAGCAGCGTGGCATACCAGCCGCCATGCACCGTGCCCAGAGGGTTGTAGTGCTTGAGTTGCGGCGTACCCTGGAATGTCGCCTTGCCGGGCTCGACCGCAATCAGCGCGAAGTCCAGCGTTTCGGCGATGTGCGGGTAGGGCAGTTCGCCGGCCAGCATGGCTTGCATGATCTGCATGCCGGTCTTGCCGGCCACCCCTTCACGGCTGGCCAGGCCGGGCTTGCCGCCGCCGGCCAGCAGCTTGACGCGCACCGCCGCGCTTTCTTCCCTCCACTCGGTCAATGTGTCCTTCGTGCTGGTCATGTTGTTCCTCCGGTTTAATTTTCATATGCAAAAGTTGCAGCTACAATTAAATTATGCGCGACAAGCCAGAACCTGTTCAAGACCTGCCTGACGCCGACCTGTTGGCTTCACTGAAAACCCTTGGCTGCACGAATTTCAAGCTGCGCCAGCTGATGCGCCGGGTGGCCCAGCATTACGATGTGGAAATGGCGGGCGCCGGACTCAAGACCACGCAGTATTCGCTGCTCAGCCATGTGCTCAAGCTCGGCCCGCTGCGGCCGGGCGAACTGGCAAAGCGCATGAAGATGAGCGCGTCCACCCTGACGCGCAACCTCAAGCCGCTGGTTGATGCCGGCTGGCTCGAACTGGCTGCCGGCAGCGATGCGCGCAGCCGGACCGTGACCATCACGCCGGCCGGTCGCGCCAAGCGCGAAGAGGCGCTGGGCCACTGGAAGGTCGCCCAGGAAAGCCTGAACCAGCGTCTGGGCGCCGGCCGCGTGCTGGCGCTGCACGGCCTGATCAATGAATCCCTCGAACTGCTGGCGGCTGCCGGCACCGTCACCGGCGCCGACGATGAATGAATCCACTGATCCTGGCGCACCGCCTGCCCCCAGGCGCATCGCCGTCTGGCCGGTGCTGCTGTCGGCCGGCGATGGCTTTGCGCTGACCATGGGCAGCCTCAGCCTTCGATGACTGCTGTTGACCCGCGCAGCGGCCTGCTGCTGATGGCGCCGGTTGGCCGTTCACTGCTGCGCCGCCTGGACCAGCTCAGGACACCCAAACCGGGTTGGAATCCCATCAACCGAAAGTACCTCACCATGAACCCCGCGATCTCCGAAGCCATTGCCGCACCGGTGCGCTACTTGGATGACCTGCAGGCTGGCGACCGTTTTGCCAGTGCCGGTCACCTGCTCGACGAGGCGCAGATCAAGGCCTTTGCCCGGCAGTTCGACCCCCAGCCTTTCCATCTGGACCCCGAGGCGGCCAAGGCAACCCTGTTCGGTGGCCTGGCTGCCAGCGGCTGGCACACGGCAGCCATCACCATGCGCCTGCTGGTCGGCGGCGGCTTGCCGCTGGCGGGCGGCATCATCGGCGCTGGCGGCGAGATCAGCTGGCCCCGGCCGACCCGGCCCGGCGATGTGCTGCAGCATTCGGTCTACAAGCTGGTGGTGCCGCGCAGGCCGCACTGACGCCGGCGGGCCGGACGCGCGGGCAGGCCACTGAAACTGGCGGTTCCGGCCTTGCGGCCGTGGCTGGGCGCCGTCAAGCGACTGAAGTTATGAGTAAAAAAGGCTTTTTACGCAATGCGGTAAAGCAAAGTATGCTATTTAAAGAATAGCTAAGCAATGCATGCGCTGGCGCCGCAGTGCTGGCGTCGCAAGGTTTCAAGGGAGGTTTTTCAGGTACCTGCTTCGTTCGTCGGCTTCGACATACCGGGCACGGCCGGCTCTGACATGGCGAACAATGCGCGGCGCGCAAGCTTCGTCCGCCTCGGGCTCCCGGGTTTTCCGCCGCTCGTCGTCATGGTACTGGTCACGCAGGGCCAGGGCGCCGGCGGCCAGGCCGATGGCAAGCGCGGCATGGACCGCCAGCAGCGCGCCCGTTGACAGGCGATGCTCGTAGCCGGGCGTGAAGCGCTGCGGGGTGAAATTGAAATCGACCAGACAGGCGGTGGCGCTGGTGGCTGCCGCACCCAGGACGACGCCGGGCGTGGTGCGCAAGGCCGGCCGGTTGCTGGCAAGCGCCGCATACAGCGTCGCCCAGAACGTGGCCGCGACATGGTGCGTCAGGTAGCCTGCCGCCGTGTGGGCCAGGTCGGCTTGCTGCTGGCGCAGCGCTTCGTCACCCCAGTACCAGTGGCTGACGGCATTCAGGGGCGCTGCTGCGCTGCCTGACTCGCGGCGGCCGGCAAGTGCCAGCACCGCTGTGGAAATCAGGCTGGCAAGACTGCCTGCAAGCAGGCCCTGGCTGAGGACCAGTTTCCATTTTTTCACCGTCAGTCTCCTTGTAAAACGCCTACTGTGCCGCAGCCCTGCCCGAGTGACTGTAGGCCCCGGCCGAACGACAAGATAAGGCGCCATCCTGAAATCAGCCGCAGGGACAAGGGATCGGTTCCGCCGCAAGGTCCTGGTCGTGCAGCACTGGGGCAGCCTGCCCAGCCCTTGCGTGTGCGCCCTGATGGTTTGCCGCCAGAAGGCGGCCGGCGTCTGTCGCACTGGTTTGCACCGCATGGATTCCCAGGGTGGCCTGAAACCATGGACGGTCCGTTTCCATCCGCTGTCCCGGGACTCTGAAATGTGACCGCGAATCCTGTGCACAATCAGCATCCCCGGCGGGCGCCCTGACCGCCGAACCGCTGTGACCCCCGGTGAGCCGTTGAACATCGCCCTGGAGAAAATCCTCTTGAAACCACTGCTGAACTGGAAAGATATCGACCTGGTCGTGTTCGACGTGGATGGAACGCTGTACGACCCGCGTCGCCTGCGCCTTGCCATGCTGCGCCGTCTGCTGGCGGCCACCTGGCAGGCCCGCAGTCTGGACACGCTCCGGACCCTGCGCACGTTTCGCCAGGTGCGTGAAGCACTGGGCGACCGGCCGGAACCAGACTTCATGCGCCTGCAATATGCCCGGACAGCCGCGCAACACCACAAGACCGAGGACGAGGTGCGCGCCTTGACGATGGAATGGATGGAGCGCCAGCCGCTGCCCTTGCTGGCCGCCTGCCGCTACCCGCACCTGGACATGCTGTTTGCCGGCCTGCGCAGTGCAGGCAAGCTGGTTGCCGTGTTTTCCGACTATCCGGCCCTTGACAAGCTGGCGGCCCTTGGCCTGCAGGCCGCGCCGGTGGTCTGCGCCACCGACGCAGAAGTGGCCCGGCTCAAGCCCGACCCGGCCGGCCTGCTGTCCATCCTTCGCCAGACGGGGGTGCAGGCGCGGCGCGCGCTGATGATCGGCGACCGGTTCGACCGCGATGCCGCTGCCGCCAGCCGGGCTGACATGCGCGCCTTGATCCGGGCCAGCAAGCCGCACCCGGCATTCGAAACCTTTCGCGCCTACGATGACCCGGTGTTCCAGCCCATGCTGCACCGTGCGCCATCCCGCGCATCCGCAGGACCGCCCTGAACACGGCTGGGCCGACCCGGCAGGCCTTCGGGTGACTTGCTGGCCTCGGGTTGGCGGCCAGCTTTGGTCCTTTCGCACGGGTCGGCTTGTGCATCGATGCCGGCGTCACCCGGCAGCCGGTTCACGCAGGGTCCGTGGCGCCCACGCTGGCCACTGTCGGCATGTCGGCATGTCGACTTGTCCTTCAGGGCCAATTTCCTGATGAACGCATGCTTTGTTTTTCGCCGTCGAGGTTGACGCATTTCTTTTCAGGGATTTTTGCTGACAAGCGTTCTAGTTGCCTTCAGCTAGAATTTTTCTTGAATTAGTCCAACGCGTCCGCACAAGTTGTCCGGACATCCACCTAGGGCGTTTTTTCATGAATTCTCCAGTGGCTGCTCCCCTTCAAAACCTTCCCATCCGTCTTGAGCGCGACGTGTTTCTCAGAACCCTGATACGCGAACTGTCCGGCACGCTGGAAGATGTGGTCGGTCTGGAGCAAGCATCGGGCTTCATCAGCGTGGTGGGGCAGCGGATTGGTGACCAGATCAATCAGGAGTATCGGAATGCCCTGGGGGTTGAAACCCTGGACGCAAACCAGGTCGCCGAGGTGCTGGTGGACCTCAAACGGCGCATTCAGGGTGATTTCTTTGTCGTCGAGCAAACCAGGGAAAAAATCGTTCTGGGCAACCGGGCCTGTCCGTTTGGCGAAAAGGTGCTGGGCCGCCCTTCGATGTGCATGATGACCTCCAACGTGTTCGGGGTGATCTCGGCGGAAAACACAGGCTACGCACGGGTGGAACTGCAGCAAACCATTGCGCAAGGTGCGGCGCAGTGCCGGGTCGTCGTGCACCTGGAGCCTGCGGTGGGACAAGTCGAGGCGCAAGAAGGTCGGGAATACTTCGCCAGCTAGTCTCGTCCATGCGTGAAACCGACACCGACTGTTCAACGCTCGACCTGTTTCCCGAGGCGCTTGTCCTGGTCGATGCCCAAGGCATCTTCCTGTTCGCCAACCAGTCTGCCCGGAATCAACTGGGAACGCACGCGGTTTGCAACGGGCAGACCGCTCTGGCCGACATCTGTGCCGAACCCCGGGCGCAACTCGATGGCTACCTGCGCGCCTGCGGCCGAACCCGGAATTTTTTGCCAGGTACGCTGACATTCATGGTGCCCGGCGGCGCGGATGTCGGGTTCCGTGTTGAAGGCGCGCTCTATGCCCCCAGAAAAGGACTCCTGCCCTCCCGGTTGCTGCTGCGGCTGACGCCCAGGCAGAACGCGGCAGCGCAATTCATTGCCTTGAATCAGCAAATCGACAAACTGTCGCAGGAAGTACAGCGCCGGCAGCGGGCTGAACTTGAACTCATCGGGCAGCGCGAGCAGCTTGAGGTGACCCTGGCGGGTATCGGTGATGCGGTGATTGCCACCGATACCCGGTCGATCGTCACCTTTCTCAATCCAGTGGCGCAAAGCCTGACGGGGTGGTCCCGGGAAGAAGCGGTAGGAAGGCCGCTGGCCGAGGTGTGTCGCCTGGTCGATGAAACCAACCGGTTGCCCATAGAAAGCCCGGTGGACAAGGTCATCCGCGAAGGGAAAATCGTCGCTCTCGCCAACCACACGGTGCTGATCCGCAAGGACGGCACCGAAGTGCCGATCGATGATTCGGGCGCGCCGATTCACCATGCCAATGGCAGCATCATGGGGGCCGTGCTGGTATTTCACGACATCAGCGAGCGACGGCGGCTCGAGCAGCATGTGGCGGCGCGCAACCTTGAGCTCGAAGGCGAACACCGGCGCAAGGACGAGTTCCTGGCGATGCTGGGCCATGAACTGAGAAACCCGCTGGCGCCGATCCGTTCGGCGCTTGAACTGCAGGCCATGCCGCACAGCAGCCCGGAAACCCGCAAGCAAGCCCTGGACATCATGGCGCGGCAAGTGGCGCATCTGACCCGCCTGGTGGACGAACTGCTGGACGTGGCAAGAATTTCGACCGGCAAGATTGCACTGAAAAATGAGTTGCTGGACGTGGCGAGCGTCATTGGCCGCGCGGCCGAGATGAGCGAGCCGCTGATGCGGGAAAAAAAGCATCGCTTGCGCATCGAGCTTGCAGCCGAGCCGGTGCATGTGAATGGCGACATGCAGCGCCTGACCCAGGTCATCAGCAACCTGCTCAACAACGCCGCGAAGTACACCCCGCGCGGCGGGCTGATAGACCTGAGCGTCCTGGCGCATCCAACGCAGGTCGAACTCCGGGTCACAGACAACGGCATGGGCATCGAGCCGGCCGTGTTGCCGCACATCTTCAAGGTGTTCACCCAGTCCGAAAGATCGGTTGCCCGTTCCGAGGGTGGCCTGGGCATCGGCCTGTCGCTGGTGCACCGGCTGGTTGAGCAGCATGGCGGGAGCGTGGCGGCGTTCAGTGACGGTCTGGACAAGGGCACCGAATTGCGCATCCTGCTGCCCAAGGCTGCCGCGCCCGAAACGGGCCGGCTTGAGGCCGGGCCTGCGCCGCCGTTGCAAGGGGGCATGCGAAAAATTCTGGTGGTGGACGACAACCACGATGCCGCCTCGATGCTGGGGGAGCTGCTGCGTTTGCTGGGCCATGAAGTGGCGGTTACTTTCAGCGGCCTGGACGCGATTGCGCTGGCGGCCAGCTTTGAGCCGGACATCATTTTCCTGGACATCGGCCTGCCGGACCTGGATGGCTATGCGGTGGCAAGGCAGTTGCGCGCCCGGCCGGACATCGGCGCAACGACCGTCCTGATCGCCCTGACCGGCTATGGCCAGTCCGAAGACCGGGCAAGAACCCGGGAAGCCGGGTTTGACCACCACCTGGTCAAGCCGGCCGATGTCAACCAGATCATGGAACTTGTCGAGTCGATGGGCGCCTAGCAGGCTGCTGAAATACTGACTGCGTAGGCGCAGCAGTTGAGGTGAAGCATTGCATTTTTGCGATTATTTTTCATACTTTGAAATTTCAGCGTTCTTTCAACCGTTTATCGCTGGGTTAAATCGCTCCTACCGCCTTTTTTAGCCATTTATTGACCCTGCAAACGGATTTGTCCTAACGTGCGCATGCGCGTCAAGTTGTACGCGGCCATCGTCAGCACAAACATTTGGTCCACCCGCTCCAGCCCGCGCACCATCACCTGGCGAATTCGGCCCACCGTTTTGGCCCAGCCAAAGCCTTGCTCGATGAGCTTTCTCTTTTGCTGAGAGACGGCGTAGCCCTCGCTTTGGGCAATCTCATCGGGGACGGCCGAGCGCCGGCCCGAGGTGTTTTGCGCCACATGCGGCGTGACGTTCATTGCCAGGCACGCCTCAATGAACTCCTGCGCGTCATAGCCTTTGTCAGCGCCCAACGTTATGGCGGTTTGCGCGTCCGACAAGGCCTGCCGGGCATCGTCAATCATGACCTTGGCCGCTTCGCGCTCGGCGTAGCCGTCGGCCCGCGTGACCACGGCGCTGGCAATCAAGCCATGGCGGTTGTCACTCAAGGTGTGGCCCATGAAGCGCAACTCGCTGGCCGCCCCGCCCTTACGGTACAGCCTGGCGTCAGCATCAGTGCTTGACTGGTGCGTCTCGTTTGAACGGCTATGACCCTTGAAACTGCCGCCTCCTTGGTCGCCGTCGCTGCCGTCCTTGCGCACAAAGCTCTTGTGGCTCGCCCAGGCCTGGATCAGCGTGCCGTCCACGCTGAAATGTTCGCCCGAAAGCCAGCCGTGCCCGTCGGCACTTTGCAGTACGTGGTTGAACAACTCGATGACCGCGTCATGCTCAAGCAAGCGCTCGCGGTTCTTCGTGAACACCGTAGGCACCCACACCGCATCCTCCATTGCCAGGCCGATGAACCAGCGGTACAGCAGGTTGTACTGCACCTGCTCCATGAGCTGACGCATCTGAGCGGATGCTGTAGAACACCTGGAGAAGCATGGCGCGCAGCAGTTTCTCGGGCGCAATGCTGGGCCGCCCGCCTTTGGTGTCCACCTCGTACATCCCGGCAAACAGCCCATCCATCTTGAGTAACGCCTCGTTGACCATCTGGCGTATTGGGCGCAGCGGATGCTCGGCCGGCACAAAGTCCTCCAGGCGGTGCAGCGTGAAAGGGCTTTCGGTGAAGGTATCGGCTCCGCGCATGGGTTCAATGGGTTTGTATCGGGTCAGAAAAAGGGCTGCTGCAGATTGTCGAGTGAGGCTGCAGAACCTGCAGGCTTTGCCTTGAGGTATTTCAGCGGCCTGCTAGACCTCCACCGTGTAGTTCAGCGTCATGCGCCCGCCATCGGCCACCACGATCTCGCCGGTGATGTAGCTGGCGGCGTCGCTGGCCAGGTAGGCCACTGTGTCGGCAATCTCCGAGGGCACGCCCAGGCGCCGCATGGGCGTGCGGCTCATGATGCGGGCCTTGGCCTCTTCGCTGGTCAGCACGGCTTTGGCGGCCAGTTCGGTGGCAATGGTGCCCGGCGCCACGGCATTCACGCGAATTCCCTTGTCGGCCAGCGACAGCGCCATCACCCGCGTCAGCTGGTTGATGCCGCCCTTGCTGACGTTGTAGCTGGCAATCGTCGGGATGGCCAGCACGCCGTTGACCGAGCTCATGTTGACAATGCTGCCCCGGCCGGCCTTGGCCATCTCGCGGGCCACCGCCTGGCCCACCAGGAAAGCGCCCTTGAGGTTGACGCGCAGCACGGCATCGAAATCGGCCTCGGTCACCTCCAGGAAATCAGCTGCCCTGAAAATCCCGGCGTTGTTGACCAGCACGTCGATGCGGCCATGCGCGGCCATGGCCTGGGCCACCAGTGCATCGACCTGGGCCTTGTCGCCCACATCGCAATGCACATACGCGCCGCCAAGTTCGGCCGCCAGCGCGGTGCCCCGGGCGTCGTCGATGTCGGCAATGACAAGCTGCGCGCCTTCGCGGGCAAAGCGGCGGATGCAGGCTTCGCCGATGCCCTGCGCGCCACCGGTGACGATGCAGACGCGGCCTGCCAGGCCAAAGTTAATTTTTGATGATTGAGTGTCCATGCGCTTATGGTATATGAGCTTTGTGCTATTTAATTTGTAGCGTACTACGTTCGCGTTGCAGACGCTTGGAAGCGCCGCCAGCCGTCATTGCAGTCTTTTCAGCACGATCCGGTCGCTTGCGTGCAGTGTGTTCCTGATATTTTTCTAAAGTTTTCTGCCTGGTTGGCCGATAGCACGATTGGACAGGCCTTTGGGCCGTGACCACTTCAAACGCTGGACTGTATTGAATGTGCTGCGGCCTGAAAGTCGAAAAACAAAAAACCCTGTGAACAAGGGATGCAATTTTTTTTAAACCCGGAAATCACCAACAAATTATCGACACCGATTTTTTCAGTCCTGGCCTTGACAGCACTGCATGAAATTTTCTCGATCGTCCAGTGGCCAAAAGCAAACCAGACCTTGGCTGACATCGAAGCCAATTGCTGTGCAGCCAGCGTGATCCCAATTTCCACCGAAAAACCGACATGAACGAAACTGAAAACTACCTCAATACCCACTACCGAAGGGCAGACCGGATCATGCTGCCTGTGTTGTGGGTGCTGTTCGTCATCGCCCTGGGATTGTCTGCCTGGCACGACACCCTTCGGTGGGCGCTGCTGGTTGGCTTGCCTGCGGCCATCGTTCCCACCGCCCTGGTTTTTGGTTCGCCCGGTTCGCTGATGACGCGGTCATCCATCGCCGCCGCATGCATGGTGTTTGCCGGACTGCATGTGCACCAGGCTGCGGGAATGACCGAGCTTCACTTCGGCATTTTTGTGCTGCTCGCCTTTTTGCTGGTCTACCGGGACTGGCGCGTCATCGGGGTTGCGGCTGCCGTCATCGCCGTGCATCACCTGAGCTTCAACTACCTGCAGGAACTGGGGTATGGCGTGATCTGCTTTACCAAGCCAGGGCTTGGCATCGTCGTGGGCCATGCGGCCTATGTGGTGGTCGAGGCGGGCGTGCTGGCCTATCTGGCCATTTTGATGCAGCGCGAACTGCTGCAATCTGCCGAACTGGACGTGCGCGTGATGTCACTTTGCGCTGATGAGGCGGGAACCATTGATCTGTCGGCCACCATGGCGCCGCATAGCCAGAGCGGCAGGGACCTGGAACGCGTCCTGAACGCGCTGCGCAAGGCCATGGCCGACATCAGCCAGGGGGCGCAGGCCATCGCCACGGCCTCCACCCAGATTGCCGCCGGCAATCAGGACCTGTCCAGCCGCACCGAGGAGCAGGCGAGTTCGCTGGGGGAAACCGCTGCCTCGATGGAAGAGCTGACCTCGACCGTCAGGCAAAACGCCGACAACGCACGCCTGGCCAATGAACTGGCCGTGACCGCCTCGGGCGTGGCCGTCAAGGGAGGAAACGTGGTCGCGCAGGTGGTCGGCACGATGGGCGCGATCAATACCTCGTCGCGCAAGATCGTGGAGATCATCGGCGTGATCGACGGCATCGCCTTTCAGACCAACATCCTGGCGCTCAATGCGGCAGTCGAAGCCGCTAGGGCCGGTGAGCAGGGCCGGGGCTTTGCCGTCGTGGCGGCCGAAGTCAGGAACCTGGCACAGCGAAGCGCGACAGCGGCCAAGGAGATCAAGACGCTGATTGACGATTCGGTCGACAAGGTCGGGGAGGGCAGCCGGCAGGTGGCCGAGGCAGGCAAGACCATGCACGAGATCGTCGACAGCGTGCGGCGCGTGACGGACATCATGGCCGAGATCACGGCCGCCAGCCAGGAGCAGAACAGCGGCATCGGCCAGGTCAACCAGGCGATCACGCAGATGGACCAGGTGACGCAGCAAAACGCCGTGCTGGTCGAGGAAGCGGCTGCGGCTGCGGCGTCGCTTCGGGAACAGGCTGACGGCCTGAGCCAGGTGATCAGCGTGTTCCGGCTGGAACCGGCGCAGCAGTTCCGCCCGGCCGGACGAACCGCCAGCGCCACCAAGGCATCGATCCCGAGGCAGGCGCCGCTGGCCAGGCCGGGTATGGCCGTGTCAGCGCCAGCCTAAAACCGAGCAGTGCGAGCTTGTCCGCCCGGCGCTTTGCAACGGCTTCACTCACAGGCGCGGGTGATTGAGACGAGTTTCAAGAGCGCTCATCAGAACGCTGCCGGGCATCAGATCGCCATGTAGCGGCCGGGCCGGTGGTTGATGGTGAGTGTCATGTTCAGGACCACCGCGCCCAGCACCGACAACGCAACCCGTTCGCCGTCTGCCACCATCAACGCACCCAGCACGATCAGCGCGTCCATGGCCATCTGCACCTTGCCGGCGCGCCAGCCCAGACGCTCCTGCAGGTAAAGCACCAGCACATTGAGTCCGCCCAAACTGGCGCGGTGGCGAAACAGCATCAGCATGCCGGTGCCGCACAGCAACCCGCCGAGTACTGCCGCCAAGGGTGGCGACAACACGTCAAAATGCACGCCCTGCGGCAGGAAATGGACGAACAGCGACAACAGCCCGACGGCTGCGAAGGTCTTGGCGGTGAAGGCCTTGCCCATGCGTTTCCAGGCAAACACATAAAAAGGCAGGTTGATGACGAAAAACGCCAGGCTGAAACTCATGCCGCCGGCATAGTGAATCAAAAAGGCTATCCCCGCCGTGCCGCCCGTCAGCAGCCCGGCGGCGCCGAACATCACCACGCCCAGTGCCACGAACAGCGTGCCAATAACCAGCGCCTGGATGTCTTCGTACCAGCGGTGGCGTGTGACGGGCAGCGTGTCCTTGCCCTTGTCCTTGTCCGCCACCGTCTCAGCGGCTGCGTTCATGTGATTGGCCGGGTCATGGACATGCCGCCTGCACCACGGGTTCTGCAGTTTCGCTGTCCGGGCAGCTGGCGCCGCCACAGCCGTGGAGGAGCCTGGCGGGCAGGACCTGCGGCATGGCGACCGTGCCGGTCAGCGGGTCAAAGCCGACGCTGCGCAGGTGCAGGGCCAGCGCCGCATCCATGGACTGGGCATGCTGCAGGAACCAGAGGGCGAGTTCGCGGGCCATCTGGCGGATGGCATCCAGGTCGCCCGCCTCGGCTAGGGCAATGCCTTCACGCATCACCTGCAACACCACCTGGTGCTGCACGCTGTGGCAGCTGGTGGATGCAAAGCGGGTGGCCTGCATCCACTGGTCTTCGCGGCCAAAGTGCTCGTCGGTATGGTCCACCAGCGTGCGCCAGTGCGGCTGCAGCGTTTCGTCGCCAGCGGTTTCTACCAGCGCCAGCAGATCGACAAATTCGCGGTGCGTGTCGTCCATGGCAGGCAGGTCAAGCACCAGCGCATCGGACCATTGGAGTGATGGCATGAAAGGAAAGCTCCTGTTTTTGAAAACCGCCAGATTAATGAATTGCGCGCCGACAGGGGCTGATCCAGGTCATGAAGCGGCCATGTCGCCAGCCCCGCGCCGGCAAGGATATTCGAGATGCTATTTTTTTGATAGCTGTTGGCGCTTGCTGACATTGCGCAGAAAGCATATTTCTTATAAATTTCGTCCTGAAAACGAAAATCGCCCGGCAACCACAAAGGGTTGCCGGGCGATGCATGCCGGACGGCGCTTGACGCCCTGAATCAGCCCGCCGCCAAAGCCTGCCTAGCGGCCGGTGAACGAACCGGGACCGCCTGAGCGGCGAGGTCCGTTGCTGCGGCCGCCTGCGCCACCCGCACCGCCGCCGCCGGTGCGCGGACCGCCACGGAAGTTGTTACGGTTGCCGCTGGGCTGGCCCGACGACGGAAAGCCCGAAGAGGCATGGCTGGCCGGTTGCTGGCTGTCAAAGTCGTTGCGCGGCTCCTGGTCACGCTGGCGCGGTGCCGGGGCATGCGCGCTTCTGGGCTGGCTGAACGCCGGCTGGCCGCCTTGCGGATAGCCGGCGTTCTGGCGTGGCTGGGCCGGTCCACGGCGGTCGGCATTGCCGCCACCGTTGCCGCCGAAACCGCCGCCATTGCCGCCATTGCCGCCGCGGCCAGCCCCTGCGCTGTTGCCCGCAGGGGCGCGGGGACCGCGACCGGCCGGACCGGCATTGCCGCCACGCGCAGGCTGGGCGCCCTTGGTGTCGCGGATGCGGGTCATCATTTCGGACCGGGCGGCCTTGGCGGCGGCCTGCATCACGTCGCGGCTTGGCGGCTTGCCCAGGCCGCCCCAGATGGTCTGGCGGCCCATGGCCAGCGGCTCGGCGCGTTCTCCGGGCTCGGCTTCGAAGCCGGGAACAATGACGTTCTCGATGTTCTGCTTGGTGAAGCGCTCGATGTCCTGCATGAAGCCTTCTTCGTCCAGGCACACCAAGCTGACGGCTTCGCCGCTGTTGCCGGCGCGGCCGGTGCGGCCGATGCGGTGGACATAGTCTTCGCTGACGTTCGGAATTTCATAGTTCACGACATGCGGCAGTTCGTCGATGTCGATGCCGCGTGCGGCAATGTCGGTCGCTACCAGCGCGCGGATGTCGCCGTTCTTGAATCCTTGAAGTGCTTGCGTGCGGGCGGTCTGGCTCTTGTTGCCATGCAGCGCCATGGCGGGAATCCCTGCCTTGGTCAGGTGCTCGGCGACATTGTTGGCGCCGAACTTGGTGCGCGTGAAGACCAGCACCTGGCTCCAGTTGTGCTCGTTGATGATGTGCGTCAGCAGGGCTTTCTTCTTGCTGCGGCCGACCGGGTGGATGGTCTGCGTGATGCGCTGCACCGTGGTGTTGCGCGGCGTGACCTGGATCGACAGCGGATTGCGCAGCAGGCCGTTGGCCAGTTCGCGGATTTCATCGCTGAAGGTGGCGGAAAACAACAGCGTCTGCTTCTGCTTGGGCACCAGCGCCAGGACCTTCTTGATGTCGTGGATGAAGCCCATGTCCAGCATGCGGTCGGCTTCGTCGAGGATCAGGATCTGCACCTGGCTCAGGTCGAGTGTGCCCTGGCTCGCATGGTCCAGCAGGCGGCCCGGGGTAGCAACCAGAATATCGACGCCACGGCGCAGTTTTTCGATCTGCGCGCCCATGCCGACACCGCCGAACATCACCATCGAGGTGAGGTCGAGGTATTTGCCATAGGTGCGAACGCTTTCTTCGACCTGCGCGGCGAGTTCGCGCGTCGGGGTCATGATCAGAGCGCGAACGGCATTGACGCCGCGCCGGTTGGTCACGCGGGGTTCGCTTGACAGGCGCTGCAGCAGTGGCAGGGTGAAGGCTGCGGTCTTGCCGGTGCCGGTCTGGGCGCCGCCCAGCAGGTCGCTGCCCGCAAGCACGGCTGGAATGGCCTGTGCCTGGATCGGCGTGGGCGTGTCGTAGCCCTGCTCAAGCACGGCCTTCAAAATGGCCGGGGCCAGGTTCAACTCTTCAAATTTCATGGATTTTTGCGCCGCTGGGGCGCTTCTTGATCGGCCTGTTGGGCGCCTTGGTTTGAAGGCAACCCGCCAGTCATAGGCAGATGGGATCAGGGAGCCGGGCTGAAAAACATCACAGCTGGGTTGCTAAACCTGTCCCTGGATGTGCCCGAATGTTGAAGGCAACTGAAGCCCTGCAACCCCGCCATTGTTGCACGGAACGATAATCAATGGATCAACGCCTGAATTTCGCCTCTAATGGCGCACTCAGGCATGCCGCCAAGCCCGCACAATCTTGCATTCATTTGCCAACTGGCGGGCCTGCAATTTATCCTTATCCGTTTTATTTAACAAAGTGATCTGATGGCCCAGTACGTATTCACCATGAACAAGGTCGGCAAAATCGTGCCGCCCAAACGACAGATTCTCAAAGACGTGTCCCTGAGCTTTTTTCCGGGCGCCAAGATCGGCGTGCTGGGCGTGAATGGCTCCGGCAAGTCGACCCTGCTCAAGATCATGGCCGGGCTGGACAGAGAAATTGAAGGTGAAGCCACGCCAATGCCTGGCCTGAACATCGGCTACCTGCCGCAAGAACCCAAGCTCGATCCCGAGCACACGGTGCGCGAAAGCGTCGAAGCCAGCATGGGCGCAGTGTTTGCTGCCAAGGCACAACTCGAAGCGGTGTATATCGCCTATGGCGAGCCCGATGCCGACTTCGATGCGCTGGCCACCGAACAGGCACGTCTGGAGGCGATCATCGCCACGGCGGGAACCGATTCCGAACACCAGCTTGAAATTGCCGCCGACGCGCTGCGCCTGCCGCCCTGGGACGCCAAAGTCGGCCTGCTTTCGGGTGGTGAAAAGCGCCGCGTCGCCCTGTGCAGCATGCTGCTGTCCAAGCCCGACATGCTGCTGCTTGACGAACCCACCAATCACCTGGATGCCGAATCGGTGGACTGGCTGGAGCAGTTTTTGCAACGCTACCCTGGCACCGTCGTCGCCATCACCCACGACCGTTACTTCCTGGACAACGCCGCCGAATGGATTCTGGAACTTGACCGGGGCCATGGCATTCCCTGGAAAGGCAACTACAGTTCCTGGCTGAGCCAGAAGGGGGACCGCCTGGCGCTGGAGCAAAAAGGCGAGGAAGCCCGCGCCAAGGCCCTGAAAAAAGAACTCGAATGGTCGCGCCAGAACCCCAAGGCGCGTCAGGCCAAGAGCAAATCACGGCTGGCACGCTTTGAGGAACTGTCTGATTTTGAATACCAGAAACGCGTTGAAACCAACGAGATTTTCATTCCGGTAGCCGAGCGCCTGGGTCACCAGGTCATTGAGTTTCATAACGTCACCAAGTCATTTGGCGACCGCGTGCTGATCGACAACCTGAGCTTCACCATTCCCGCCGGCGCGATCGTCGGCATCATCGGGCCCAACGGCGCCGGCAAATCGACGCTGTTCAAGCTGATTGCCGGCAAGGAAAAACCGGACAGCGGCGAGGTCGTCATCGGCTCGACCGTCCGCATGGCCTTCGTGGACCAGAACCGGGACGACCTGGCGAATGAAAAAACCGTCTGGGAAGACATCTCGGGCGGCCTGGACATCCTGAATGTCGGCAAGTTCCAGATGCCCAGCCGTGCCTACGCCGGCCGCTTCAACTTCAATGGTGGGGACCAGCAAAAGCGCGTGGGCACCCTCTCGGGCGGCGAGCGCGGACGACTGCACCTGGCCAAGACCCTGATTGCCGGGGGTAACGTGCTGATGCTCGATGAGCCGTCGAACGACCTGGACGTGGAAACCCTGCGCGCACTGGAAGACGCGCTGCTGGAGTTCGCCGGCTCCATCATGGTCATCAGCCATGACCGCTGGTTCCTGGACCGCATCGCCACCCACATCCTGGCAGCCGAAGGCGACAGCCAGTGGACGTTCTTTGACGGCAACTACCAGGAATACGAAGCAGACAAGAAGAAACGACTCGGCGAGGAGGGTGCCAAGCCCAAGCGCATGCGTTTCAAGGCATTGCATTGATGCCCCCACGGTCGTTCACTGCGTGTAGCTTGCTGTCCTCCGAGGGGGCCGCTGCGCCTGCGACCCGGTCAAACCGGTTCCACGGCCCCTGCTTGAACAAAGATGCCATGATGGCCTGCTGTTATGACTGACGAAAAAGTGCTCGCCACCACCCGTCACTGGCTTGAACAAGCGGTGATTGGTCTGAACCTTTGCCCGTTTGCCAAGGCGGTGTATGTCAAGAACCAGGTTCGGCTGGTGGTGAGCCAGGCCCGCCATGCCGACGACCTGCTGGAAGAACTCGACAGCGAACTTGACCGGCTGGTCAATACGCCCGCCGGGGAGCTCGATACGACGCTGCTGATCCACCCGACGCTCTTTGATGATTTTCTGGATTTCAACGATTTCATGGAAATTGCCGAAGGCGTGCTGGACGAGCATGGACTTGAAGGCGTGGTGCAACTGGCGAGTTTTCATCCAAAGTTCCAGTTTGACGGCACCGAAGCGGACGACATTGGCAACTACACCAACCGCGCGCCATTTGCGATGATTCATTTGCTGCGCGAGGAAAGCATGGAGCGGGCTGTGGAGTCGTTTCCCCGTGCCGAAGCCATTTTTGAAGAAAACATCCGGACGCTTGAAAAACTCGGGCACTCCGGCTGGCAGGCCTTGGGCCTGGGCCCGCATTCTTGAACTTGACCCATGCCAAACAGAACGGGCTGTTGCCCGAGGACGCTGATTTGTTTTGCAAACTTTTGTTTGAAGTGAGGTGGTTTACGCCATGACGAACCCAATACAAGCTCCCAGCGCGGCCTTTCAGTCATGCGTTGACGAAGTCCTCAGGCAGAGTCCTTTTTTCATTGATAGCTGGACCACCAAGCTTGCGGATGCAATGTACGAGCGCGCCATAGTTGCAGCCGACTCCTGGGATCGACGCCAGCTTCAGGATGCCATCACGGTCCTCAAAAAGAACCGGATCAGCATCGAACAAGGCTTTCCCGAACGATTGAAAAAGGCCATGGCTGCGGACGGCAGCCCCAAAAGTGCCAGCAAAAAAAACGTCCCCACCGGCCGTTCGCTGTCGTCGGTCAGCTTTGATGACCTCGAACTGATGGGTGACAGCCAGGTCCAGCAAGCCGTGGAAAATGCGCGCATGCAGCAACTGGTCAAACTGGGCTGTGAAGCCGGTCTGGCCAGTTTCTCTGCACGCCTGAGCACCGCGCAGGGACTGCTGGTGGTCAAGACCGACAGCAACCCCTTGCGCCCGGAAGTCATTGCGCTGGCCTTGATCGAATTGCTGCAGTCCCTTCCTGTGTCAGCCCAGACGCGGGCCTACTGGCTGCTCGATGGCGCCAGGATCATGGGCGAGGAACTTCAGTCGCTGTATGTGTTGCTGAATGATTTCCTCGCCGGCCAGGGCATTGCTCCGGCGGCCTATGGGGTCATGGGTGCTCCACAAGCCAGGACTTCAGGCGGCTGGCCGCCCAGAAAAGTTGTGGAAGCGGCACCTCACCCGTCAATTTGGGGGCAGATCGACATTCCCAAAGGCGAGCCTGCGGAGGAAGACACTTTAGCGCCTGCCGGGCGCAGGCCCTTGCTCACGCTGGACCATCTGCACCACCTGCTGCTGGGGGGCTATGACGATTCGGACCATGAACCGACTTCCTTTTCCGAATTCGGCGTTGAAGAACTGACCCAACAGGATTTTTCCCATACGGTGCCTGCCGCGCTCGATGCACTGACCGAACTGGAAGAAATGGGCCTGGTTTCTGCCAAGATGAAATTGACCCGGCCGTCGCCCCCGGCGCCGGTGGCAAATCTGCGGGCCCGGCTCAAGACCGATGCCAAGACGCTGGGCCAGTCGTTGGCCATTGAAGTGGTCGGACTGATGATTGAGCAGATGGCCAGCGACGAGCGGCTCCTGACGCCGGTCCGGCAAATGATTGCAAATGCGGAACCGGCGTTTTTGCGACTGGCGGTGACCGACCCCCGGTTTTTCAGCGACAAAAGCCATCCGGCAAGAAGGCTGCTGGACGCTATCACCCGCTCAAGCCTGGGCTATGCGAGCGAAACGGCAGCCGGCTTTCCGGAATTTTTCCAGCACCTGCGCGAAGTCGCCGTCCTGCTCGCAGACGAGAAGGTCGGTGATTCCGAGGATTTCGCCAGATTGCTTGACAATTTCGAACGCAGGCAAAACCGCAATACCCCTGAAAACCGAAAGGCGCAACGCCTTGCGGTCCAGTCCCTTCTCCAGGCCGAACAACGTAACCTGATGGCCGTCAAGATCGCCGCCGAAATCAGGGCCCGTCCCGATTTCATCGACGACAATCGCCTCATCACGGCCTTCCTCACCGGACCCTGGTCGCAGGTCTTGGCCCAGGAGCGGCTGGCCGTGCTGGGAAAAACTTCCGACAGCGGCCCATCAACTTTCAAGCTGACGCTGGACGGTGTTCTCTGGAGCCTGAATGTCGAGCAGGCCTCGAGGCATCGCAGACGACTCCTCTCGTTGATCCCGGATCTGCTTGAGTCGCTCCGGCAGGGGCTGATGTCCATCGATTTTCCGGTCGAGCAGTCCCGGCCGTTTTTCGATGAACTCATGCTGGTCCACCGTGCCGCACTCAAGGCGATGTCCGGCCTGCCAGCACAGCCTGAAAAAAGCAGCCACTCGCTGGGCAGGATGTTTGTCGAAAATTCCGATCCGATGCCGTTGTGGCTGGCGCCGTCAGAGGTTCAGAACTCCGGTTTCATGGATGACCAAGACGATCCGACACAGCCATGGACCGAAGCCAGCCTGTCAGAGCCTGAAGACAGCGGCCTTGCCACCCAGGCCGAACTTAACGGGAAAATAGAGCTTGACCTGGGCGACTGGATTGACCTGCTTGTGGACATGCAGTGGCTGCGCGCGGAACTGACTTGGGTCAGCCCCCTGGGCACCCTGTTCATGTTCACCAGCCAGGGAGGGCGCAAACATTCGATGACCTCCCGCGTCCTGCGCAACCTGCTCATGCTGGACCTGGTCAAGATTGTTAGCCAGCAAGGCGTGGTCGAGGGCGCGCTGGACAGTGTTGCACGCACGGCCATGCAAAATAGCGTGCAGGACAAGGGCAAATCTCAGCTTGACTGAGGGCTGTTTTGAAACGCAAACGCGATTGATGCGGTCTACGGATGACCATCACTGCGCGAAGAGAGCCTCATCATGCCGACACTGCCAGCCGGTGTTGTAAAGTTAATCATCCCCTTCGCTTGCGCGCTTTCCATGGTGTTTGAGTTGAGCTTGCCCACGAATTCCGCATCCCAAATCCATCCCCAGGAACCGGCGCGGTGGGCCTGAGCCGCAAGCCGGTTTTCCCCAAGCTGTATTGATCTGGTGCAGGCCAGCGTTGAATGGAGCCGCGCAGGGTTAAACCAAAGCAGCCAGGCGAGAATTTTCGTCCTCGGCGCCGCGTCGCAAACGCTTGGGTCGTTCCGTGCTTATCCGGTTAACCCCCAAGACTACTAGTGTCGCGTCATGATGTAGTTGTCGGGTAAAGCCTTTTGAGCTTGGTGCGGGCATCCTTGGTCGTGAACTGCCAGTTGACTTTGGCCTGAAGGTTGTCGCGGCGGCTCTGCCAGGCGGCGACCTCGCTTCGCACCATCTCGATGCTGTCGATGCGCCGATCCAGGCACTGGCTCACCATGACGTTGATTTCGATCTCGGCCATGTTCAGCCAGCTGCCATGCTTGGGCGTGTAAACGAATTCAAAGCGGTCCCACAGCGCCTTGGCCTCCTCGGGGGCAAACGCCTCATACAACGAGCCCGGCGTGTGCGTGTTCAAGTTGTCCATCACCAGCGTGATGCGCTCGGCGTCGGGGTAGTTCGCAGCGATGTCCTGCACGAACACGGCCCAGTCTGCTTTGGTACGGCGCTCGGTGACCTTGGTTAGGCGCTGTCCGGCCAGCGGCTCACTGGCCATGAACACGTTGCACACGCCGCAGCGCTCGTATTCATAGTCATGGCGCTCGGGCCGACCGGGCGCCGCGGCAATCGGCTCGCGCGTTTCGCGAATCAGCTGGCGCGGCGTCTCATCCATGCACACCACGGGGTTCTTTGGGTCGTAGGGGCGGCTGTAGATGTCGAGCACCTTTTCCATCGCCGCGACGAATTGGGCGCTGGCCTGCGGGGCAATCACCCAGCCGATCTTCCTCCAGGGCTTGAGCTCGTTTTTTTCAGCGCCCGCCGCACCGTCTCGTGGGACACGCTGTCCACCAATTCGAGCTCGACCAGCCGATCTGCCAGCAGGCGCAGCGACCAGCGGGCCTGGCCTTCAGGGGGCGCCGAGCAACTCAGGGCCAGCAGTTGCGCCTCCAGCCGGCCATCGATCTTCAGCGCGTACTCGCATTTGGCGGGCTGGCGGTTCAACGTCAACTCCAGGCCTTCGAGAACAAACTTCTTTTTGACCCGGTCCACCTTGCGCTCGCTCACGCACAGCATGGCTGCGATGTCGCAGGTGCGGGGGCGTTCAGTGCGCTCCCCCGCTTGGTCGCAGTTGAGCAGTATCAAGGCATTGATGACTTTGGATGCTGCGTGCGTGCCTTTGCCTGCGATGCCCTGCAACTCGGCTCTTTCCTGCTCTGACAAGGTGACTTTGTAATGTTCCATTCCCCATTGTCCGCGTCAAATTTCTCATGACGCGACACTAGATGTAGTGGGTCGGGATTTTGTAGCGTAGAACTCGGCATAAGTCAGGGAAGTGGCATCGCCCGCAATACCAAGCAAAGAACGGAATGCATTGAAAGGGTAGAAGCGGCGGTTGAAGCGGAACGTGAACTCGTTGAGGTACGCCTGTAGGTGCTGCGGGCTGACACCATGATGGATGCCACGCAACCAGGTCTTGAGGTTTGAAAATACGAGATGAATGATGGGCATAAACTCTTCGGCAACGTGCGGGTCGCCCCGTTCCGCGACGCTGGCGTGGTGGTAACCGTATTTGGTGAGCCCAGCGTAGCCGCCCCAATCATCTGTGATGATTCTGGCGCCTGGTGCCACAACACTTTTGACGAAGCCGCAGAGTGCGTCGGCGCCGCGGTCAAACACCACGGCAAGCCGAACCCGCCCGGCATAGCGACTATTGCGGCGGTCATTGAGAGCACTGTCGCGTTTGCGGCGCCGTACTTCAACGGCAGCGGCCACGATCGTCTTGTGGTGCACGCCTCGGCCTTCCCCGCGTGTTCGACCGCCCACATAGGTTTCGTCGACCTCGACGTGCTCGCCTGGTTTGCCCCCGATTTGGTCCTGATCCGGGCGCACCATGCCGACACGCAGTTTGTGAAGAATCTGAAAGGCCGTCTCGTAGCGCGACAGCCCGAGCTGGCGTTGAAACTGAATGGCCGAGATACCCGGCGTCTGGCTGGTGACCAGATAGGCCGCCCAGAACCATACCGAGAGAGGCGTGTGCGTACGCTCCATGACGGTGCCGGCGGTGAGATAGCTATTGATCTGACAGTGACGACACCGAAGAACAGTCGGGCGGTTGGCGAATCGATAGGGCTCGTCGGCCACCGTACAGCGCGGACAAACAAACCCGTCGCGCCAGCGCGCACGTTCAAGATAAGCCGCGCACGCCGACTCGTTCGGGAACAGTCTTTGGAACTCGGGAAGCGAGCGCGGAAACGGCAGATCGCCCCGCTCAAGTACATCGATAGCCATAGTCGCCCCATATCGACACGCATAGCCGACATACTACCTATGGTGTCCTTGGGTGTAAACCGGATAAGCACGGGTCGTTCAACGAATAAACCAAATCGAGTTACCCTGCCTGCTTGGCTACAGACCGCAGTTAAATTGAAGCAGGAGATGGCCAGGCGAATTGCCCTGCGAACCCAAGCCAAATTACGCCAGGCTGTGAATGACCATATAACGATGCTTGAAAGCCCTACGCAGCGAGTCGTTGGCTGCTTCCAGGCTCGCCGTGTTCCACAGGCCGCTTAAAACTTTACAGCGTCCGAGCAATGCGTTGACCTGCGACGGCAGGGCTCACCCTGGTATCGTTTCACCCCAGTAGTGAAAGGTGAAGGGCCGGGGACCGGGCAGGTAGCGGGTGTGCAGGTCCGCCAGAGTGAAGCCAGCCTCTTGCAACAGGGCCGGAATGTCGCGCCCCAAATGGCAGCCGCCCGCTACTTTGCCCCACAGCGGCTGTAGCCGCTCCTGCCAGCGCCGCACCGATGCATCGGGCGCTCGCCCATGCTCGCAAAACAGCAACTGTCCACCAGGTGTCAGCACCCGACGCATTTCCCGCAGCGCCGCCAGCGGGTCGGGAATTGTGCACAGCGTGTAGGTGACCAGTACCGTGTCAAAGCTCGCATCGGGCCGTGGGATCTGTTCGGCCGACAGGCCCACCAGTTCCACCTCCAGCCCGGCCTCGGCGATGCGCTCGCGCGCCAGCGGATGCAACTGCAGTGCCGGGTCTAGCCCAGTGATGTGGGTGACACGGGTTTTGTCATACCACGGCATGTTCAGCCCGGTGCCAATGCCGATTTCCAGTACCCGGCCCCGCGCCAGCGGCACGATGAGCTGGCGCTGGCGGCTGACCATGGGCAGGCCGCAGGCAAAGTCCAGCGCCGGCGGCAGGATGTAGCGGTCGTACCAGGACGTCATGCGGTGTTGGCCTGCAAGTGCTTCGGGTTGGCTTGCTTGCCGACAGTGAGGAAGTCCGCTTCAGACGGCACTGCCAGCTCCCGCTGAACCGCCCCACGGCCTGACCAGGCCAGGGCAAACACCTGATTGGCATAAAAGCTCCGCCGGTATGCGTTGCCGAACCTTGGGAAGAAAGGCGTCGGCCAGACGGGAACTGGTTCGTGATTTGGTTTTTTTCATACCTGTTATGGTTCGCGGATTCAAGAACAAACTGCATCGTTAAGGAAACGGGTGGGCCAAGGGCATATAGCATGCGTCCTTCAGACCAGCCAGTCGAAAGAAACGCGATGCGCAATAAACACTTGACCCAAGAAGAACGATACCAAATCCACGCACTACGCCGTCAGGGTGTTAGTTTTGCCCGCATCGGCGCAGAGCTCAACCGCCATCGATCGAGCATCGCGCGCGAGTTCAAGCGCAATGCTTCGCCGCGCGGCTATACCCCCGCCAAAGCTCACACCATGGCCCGCACACGCCAGACGGACAGGCGCAACGCACGCCAGACGAGTGCGGCGCAATGGCTGCGCGTAGAGGCCTATCTGCGCTTGTTCCTGTCGCCCGAGCAGGTCGCCGGCAGGCTGCGCCTGGAAGGCGCGTTTGCCATCAGCCACGAGACCATCTACCAGCACATCTACCAGGACAAGCGCCGGGGCGGTGACCTGATCTGCTACCTGCGCTGCCAGAAGGTGCGGCGCAAGCGTTATGGCAGTGGCCAAGAACGCCGCGGCGTGCTCCGGGACCGCGTGTGCATTGACCAGCGCCCGCCCATCGTGGCGCGCAAAAGCCGCATCGGCGACTGGGAAGGCGACACGGTTATCGGCAAAGGCCATCAGGGCGCTCTTGTGACGCTGGTCGAGCGCAAGTCCCGCTACACGCTGTCCAGCCGGGTGGCCTCCAGGCACAGCGAAGGCGTGACGCAGGCCGTCATCCGGCTGCTGCGCCCGTACCAGCACCTGTGCCACACGGTGACGTTTGACAACGGCAAGGAGTTTGCCGAGCATGCCTTCATCGGCCAGTGCCTGGATGCCGACATCTACTTTGCGCACCCGTACCACTCTTGGGAGCGAGGGCTCAATGAAAACACCAATGGTTTGTTGCGCCAGCGCTTTCCCAAGAGCAGCAACTTCCTGAAGGTCAGCGACGAAGACGTTCAGGAGGCGGTCTACCAACTCAACCACCGCCCCCGCAAATGCCTGGGATTTCGCACTCCTCACGAGGTGTTTCATGCCATCGAGATGAAACCCCTTAGATTAGCTTTTGGTGCATTTTGTAATTGAATCTGCGGTTTGTATCGTACCTAGAAATAGTTTTTTGGTGGCCACGCAGGTCGGTTCAGCGAAGCATAAACCCGCATTCTGTAGGCTCAAACGCCCTTTGCTTGACGCCTGGGTTTGGCTTTTTCGGGCAGGCA
This sequence comes from Polaromonas sp. CG9_12, assembly GCA_000751355.1. Taxonomy (GTDB): domain Bacteria; phylum Pseudomonadota; class Gammaproteobacteria; order Burkholderiales; family Burkholderiaceae_C; genus Polaromonas. Next base: position 3,550,221 of record CCJP01000005.1, read on the forward strand.
GTCGGCTGGTCTGCTCCCGGCACAGCCTGAACAGAAAGGCGACCTGCGCGGCGTCGTTCTTCCTTGTTTTCTTGCCACCTTCCAGCGTACAGGCCGCGTCCACGAGGGCGTCGAACTTTTGCTGCACCTTGACCAGCCCAGGCGGCATGGTCAACCTGTCGTACAGGTCGGTCGATGAGGACTCAGTAAAGAAGGACGCATGCGGAGTAAAAGACTTCGCTTCTTATTTGATAGCTGCCTGCGCCCGTACTGCCTGCGCCGAAAGCTTATTTAATGTTGATTTTTGTTTGAACGCATGAAAAAGCGCGCCAAAAACTGCCGCGCTTTCAAAGTGGCCTGGCCCCTCCTGAAGCGAAAGGCGGGCAGGCTGCCGTCCCCTTGGTTCAATGCCCTGAATTCGGATCCATTTTTTCGGCGGTATGGAACACCGAATGATTTTCAGGACCGGTCACGTACAGGAAACCAGCCAGGCCTTTTTCAAGCCGTGACAAGGCATGGTCCACCAGGATGTAGCGGCCCGGCACTTCCACCTTGAACTCGACCATCGATGCGCCGCCAGGCGGCACGCTGATGGTTTGCACGTTTTTGAGTGGCGGCGATGTCAGGTCGGCCAGGTTGTAGACCCGGTCGAACACTTCGCCAATCACATGGAAGCTCGACGTGGCATTGGGGCCGCCGACACCGAAGAAAATACGCATGGTTTCACCAACTTTTGCTTCCATGCGGTGTGTCTTGGTCAGCGCGCCCATCGTGCCGTTGAACATCATGTGCTCGGGTTGCTCCTTCAGCATTTTTTCAAGGGAAAACTCGTTTTCTCCCTGCGAGCCGTGCGCCTGGGCGGTGTAGAGCTCACCCTGCATGACATAGAACTCGCGGTCTACCTGGGGCAGGCCGCCTTCGGGTTCGACCAGGATCATGCCGTACATGCCGTTGGAAATGTGCTGGGCGACCATCGGCGTGGCGCAGTGGTACACAAACAGGCCCGGGTTGAGCGCTTTGAAGGTGAAGCTCTTGCTGGTGCCGGGTGCAGCCTGCGTCACCGCTGCGCCGCCGCCAGGGCCGGTCACGGCATGAAAGTCGACCGAATGGATCATCTTGCTGTCGGCGGCATTGGCCATGTTCACCGTCACGGTGTCGCCCTGGCGCACGCGGATGAAGGGACCGGGCACCTTGTTGTTGAAGGTCCAGTATTTATAGGTGGTTCCGTCATCCAGCTGACCCAGGACTTCGGTGGTTTCCAGGTCCACCGTCAGGCTTTGCGGACCACGGGCGCCTATCGGCGTGCTGACTTCCATCGGGCTGCGCGAGACTTCTGCACCTAGCGCCTTGGGTGTGGGGGCGCCGTCGCCGACCATGATCTGGCCGATCATGCCGGCCTGCACATGGCCTGGCAACGTGCAGATGTATTTGAATTCACCCTTCTTGTTGGCCTGGAACACGATGGTGGTGCTGGCGCCCTTGGTGTTGAGCTGGTTTGATGACGCCTTGAAGTCAGGCACGCTGATGTCGTGCGTCGCACCGTCGCCATTGATCAGGTTGATCTGCACGATGGCGCCTTCTGCCACGGCCAGTTGCGGATTGACCTTGCCCTTGATGGCGCCGGTTTCGCCGATAAACACCAGCTTGCCGTCGGCAATGTCGGTGCGCAGGGTAAAGGTCACGTTGGGTATGGCCTTGACGCCGGTGTCGTGTTGGCCATGGGGGGTGGCGGCAAAGCTGGCTGACAGGCTTGCAACACTGACGACCGCAGCTGCGACCGCATTTTTCAGGAATGTAACTTTCATTTTTATCACCTTGAATGACGTTGTTGTCTAACGCAAAAGCAGGCCAGTGGTTTGCTTTCCCCGTGCCGCCACCCGAATGGTGCGAAATGCAGTGGTTGTGTGTCTCAGATTCATCGGCCTGCCTGGATTAATCATAGATATCAAATGAATGTTTTAATTTGATCTAAGTCAACCTATCGGGCGCCTTGGGCGCATGGGCTTTTCAACCCGTTTTTCTTCAGCCGGGCGGTGGCGCTGGCTGCGCCAGGATGGGGATCGACTGGAATGTGGCAGGGCTTTCCATACGGCTGCCGCCTTGGGCCATCAGGTCTTCAAGCGTCACGCCATCAAGCACTGCCAGGTAGGCAGCCGTGGCGCTGTACAGCACGCCCTTGAGCTTGCAGGCGGTCGTCAGCATGCAGTGGTTTTTGGCGGGATCGAAACATTCGGCCATGTAGAAATCGGGTTCGGTGCTGCGCACCACGGCGCCAATGTTGATGAGCGACGGTTCCTTGCCCAGCCTGAGCCCGCCGTTGCGGCCCCGCAACGACTCGACCTCGCCCAGAATGCCGAGCTGGTGCACGACCTTGGTCAGATGGTTTTTGGCAATGTTGTGGGCATTGGCAATGTCCTGAATGGTCACCAACCGGTCGCGGTTGGCGGCAAGGTACATCAGGGTGCGCAGGGCGTAGTCGGTGTAGGTGGTCAGTCGCATGGCGTGATGAGGATCCGGTGGGAAAAACGAAGGCAACGCGTCAGGCCAGCAGCGTTGAACACCAGCGCGATTTTAGAGATGGCCAGATATTTTCAACCAGCCAGGGAATAAATATGTATTTATGTTTCATCTTTTTAAAAGATGCAATTAGAATGCATTTTAATAAATTTGAAGTGTTTTCGAATTTTTCAACCGTAACCACCAAGGAAATTTGCCATGCAAGCAACGCGCAAACTCTGGACCTGGCTTGCTGTCATCTGTGTGCTGTCCTTTGCCGTGTTGGGCTGGGTCGGAACAGAGATTTACCTGACAGCACCGCCGGTTCCCAAACAAGTCATCAGCACCCAGGGAACGGTGTTGTTCTCCGAAGGACAGGTCCAGCGCGGCCAGAAAGCCTGGCTCTCGGCCGGCGGCCAGCAGCTCGGTTCGGTCTGGGGGCACGGCAGCTACCTAGCGCCCGACTGGTCGGCCGACTGGCTGCACCGCGAGGCACTGGCCTTGCGCGGCGTCTGGGCACAACGCGATTTCGGCAAGACCTTCGAGGCGCTGAGCGTCGGCCAGCAGGCCGAACTCAACGCCCGGCTCAAAGTCGAGATGCGCGGCAACACCTATGACGCCGCCACTGGCGCCATCACCCTGTCGCCCGAGCGCACCGAGGCCGTGCAGCAGGTCGCACGCCACTACACCGACCTGTTCGGCGATGCGCCGTCGCTCGACAAGCTGCGCGAGCAGTACGCCATGAGTTCAGGCCTGCTGCCTGACGCGGACGACCTGAAAGCGCTTCCGGCCTTCATTTTCTGGTCCTCATGGTCCGCCGCCACCGACCGGCCGAACGAAACCGATTTGAGCTACACCAGCAACTGGCCGCATGAGCCGCTGGTGGACAACACGCCCACCGCCGGCGCGGGCATCTGGTCGATTGCCAGCATCATCTTCATGATCGCGGCCATTGCCGGCATGATTTTTTACCACTCGACTTCCAAGGAAGAGAGTGATCCGAAGCCCGCCAAGACCGATCCGCTGTTTGACTTGAAGCCGACGCCGTCGATGAAGGCCACGCGCAAGTATTTCTACGTGGTGATCGGCCTGATCCTGGCGCAGGTCGGCATGGGCGTCATCACCGCCCACTATGCAGTCGAAGGCCAGAGCTTCTTCGGCTTCCCGCTGGGCGAGATTCTGCCGTTCACCGTGAGCCGCACCATCCACACCCAGTTTGCCGTGCTGTGGATCGCCACCGCCTGGCTGGCCACCGGCCTGTACATCGCCCCGGCCATTTCCGGCCATGAGCCCAAGTACCAGAAGCTCGGCGTCGATGTGCTGTTTTACGCGCTGCTGTTCATCGTGGTGGGCTCGACCGTCACCGGCTGGATCGGCACCCTGCAGCACCTGGGCACCGACTTCAGTTTCTGGGTCGGCAACCAGGGCCTTGAGTTCACCAGCATGGGCCGTGTCTGGCAAATTTTGTTGTTCATCGGGTTGCTGTTCTGGGTCACCTTGCTCGGCCGGGGCCTGATGCCCGCGCTGAAAAAGCCGTCGGAAAGCCGCGGCCTGATCGCCATGGTGTTCCTGGCCGCATTGTGCATCGGCGGCTTTTACGCCACGTCACTGACCTGGGGCCAGACCACCCATTACTCGATGGTCGAATACTGGCGCTGGTGGCTGGTCCACCTGTGGGTCGAAGGCTTCTTCGAAGTGTTTGCCACCGCCGTCATTGCGCTGTTGTTTACCCGCCTGGGCCTGATCCATGCCGCCACTGCCAACACCGCCATCGTGCTGGAAACCATCGTGTTCCTGTTCGGCGGCATCCTGGGCACGCTACACCACCTGTATTTCACCGGCACGCCGACCTTCGTGATTGCGATTGGCGCCATGTTCTCGGCGCTCGAAGTGGTGCCGCTGGCGATGATTGGCGTCGAAGCCTGGCGCAACTACCAGCGCTCCAAGTCAGCACCGTGGGTGCAGGCCTACAAGTGGCCCATCCTGTGCTTCATTGCCGTGGGATTCTGGAACGTCGTCGGCGCCGGCTTGCTGGGCTTTTCCATCAACACGCCGATTGCGCTGTACTACATGCAGGGCCTGAACATGACGGCGGCCCATGGCCATGCCGCGCTGTTCGGTGTCTATGGCATGCTGGGCATCGGCCTGCTGCTGTTCTGCCTGCGCGGCCTGTCGCCACGCCATGCCTGGTCCGACAAGCTGCTGGCGCCGATGTTCTGGTGCCTCAACATTGGTCTGGGCATGATGGTATTCATCTCGCTGGTGCCTGCCGGCATCTACCAGGCCTGGGCCAGCATCACGCAGGGCATGTGGTTTGCCCGTTCGGCCGAGTTTGTGCATTCGCCCATCATGGAAACCCTGGTGTGGATGCGCGTTCCGGGCGACATCGTGTTTGCCATCGGCACCGTGTTCCTGGCCTGGTTTGCCATCCGCCTGCTGACCGGCGGAAACAAGCAGCCGGTGCTGGCGGGTGCAAGCCTGACCAAACGGGCCTGAGCGCCTGGAGTTTGCTGAAGAGGCCGGCCATCATGGCCTCTTCAGCCATCATCTTTTCATTCCTTTGAAATCCTCCAGGAGAATCTTCATGAGCCACAACTGCTCCCTTCCCGTGATGTCCGAAGGCGTCTATCCCTTTGATGCGCGCGGCGTTGCCAAGCGCTTTCGCCATGCCGCCATTTTTGGTGCGCTCGATTCGCTGCAGTCCGGCGAAACCATGCGCTTTTGCAACGACCACGACCCCTTGCCGCTGCTGTCGCAGATCAACGCCCGCTTCGGTGCCGGCGTGGCCATCACGTATGTCCAGCGCCAGCCGGGCGAGATCGTGATTGATTTCAAGGTGGTCGCCTGACGTCGCACGCAGGGCTGCGCTTCTAGAATGACAGCTTTCCCATCCCGTCCGCAAGGTGCCAGGACGCAGGTTAAAGACAGGCTGACCTAGTAGTGCTGTTTTGCGGTTTCAGTCCCCACAAACGAACTCACCGGACCCGCCCGTGAACTACCTCGCCATCAAGCACCTGCACATCACCTTCGCCTTTCTGAGTGGCAGCTTTTTCCTGCTGCGGGGACTGTGGATGCTGCTGGACTCGCCAATGCTGCAGCGGCGTTGGGTGAAAATCGTGCCGCACGTCGTCGATACGTTGCTGCTGGCGTCGGCGCTGGTGCTGGTCTTCTGGAGCGGCCAGTACCCGTTTGTGCAGAACTGGCTGACGGCCAAGGTGCTGGCGCTGGTGGCCTACGTCGTGCTGGGCACCATCGCCCTCAAGCGCGGCAAGACCCGGGGCGTGCGGACGTTTGCACTGCTGGCGGCGCTGGCCACCTTTGCCTACATCGTGGCAGTGGCGCGGACGCGGCAGGCGGATGTGGTGTGGCAGGCTGCGGGACTGGGCGGCTGAAGGGCCGATTTTCAGGTAAAAAATGGCATTTCGGCAATATCCGTATCAATAGTTTGCTATCAAATTAAAATTGAAAAGCTGCATTGAAAAGCTGGACCTGACGGGCTGACGGCCTCACTTTTCCGGCCCGTCCAGCAGCATCCGGACCAAGGGATGCAGCACTTTCTTGTGCGCGGCAATGGCAAAGAAATGCTCCGCCACGCCATCACAGGCGCCAACACGCGCCACGCCATAGCGGCTGGTCAGTTCTTCATGCACCAGCTCGGCCGCCGGAAAAACGCCCATGCCGCTGGCGCCAAAGGTCTTGAGCAGCGCGCTGTCCTCGAACTCGCCCACGATGTGGGGCCGGATGCCCAGCCGTTCAAACCACAGGTCGAGCGCGGTGCGCACGTCGGCGTGGCCGCTCGGCAGCAGCACCGGCACGCTGGCCAGCGAGCGTGGAAAGTCCTGCAGCGCCGCTGCCTGCCAGGCCGGCGGCGCATACCAGGCCAGCGTGGACGAGCCCAGCGAATGGCTGTACACCTTGAGGTTGGGACTGGACGGCGCCGGCCGGTCGGCCAGCACCACGTCGAGCCGGTGCAGTGCCAGGTCGCCGAGCAGGTCATCGAATTTGTCTTCATGGCACAGCAGCCGCAGGCCCGGCGCCTGCATGACCGGCTGCATCAGGAGCCTGACAGCCAGCTTGGGCAGCGTGTCGGACACGCCGAGCGTCAGCCGAACGGCCGGCGAACCGGTGGCCTCGCGCAGCGCCGCCGGCAATTGTTCGCCCAGCTGAAATATCTGCTCAGCCTGGCGCATGGCGGCCAGGCCGGCTTCGGTCAGCGCCAGGCCGCGCCCGGCGGGCTTGAGCAGTGCAAAACCCAGCGAGCGCTCCAGCTCGCGCACCTGCGTGCTCACGGTCTGCACCGCCATGCCCAGGCGTTCGGCGGCCCGCACCATGCCGCCTTCCTTGGCAACCACCCAGAAATAGTAGAGATGCCGGTAGCTGAAGAGAATGCTCATTGTCAGGTTTTTCAGAAGTTTTATTCAATAATTATCTGCTTTTAAGGAATAAAGCCAACCCCTATTCTTGATTTCTTTTTTAATCCCCACCTCTGGAGCACTGCGATGCAAGTCATTTTTGAATCCCGCGACACCGAAGGCCGTCAATTCCAGGCCCTGGCCGAGCAGCGCGTCCGTTTCGTGCTGCGCCGCTTGAGCTGGCTGGTGCCGCAGGCAAACATCCGGCTGTCGGATGTGAACGGTCCGCGCGGCGGCATTGACAAGCGCTGCCAGGTCGAGTTCACCACGCAGGGCAGCGGCCGCATCATCAGCACCGCAACAGCCGCCAACTGGCGCGCAGCGCTCGAAGGCGCGCTGGCCCGGGCAGCGCGGCGCATCGTTCGCAGCGTGCAGCGCAGCCAGGTGCGCGAGCGCATGCAGCCGCGCCAGGCACTGTTCGCCACCGACCTCTGACGCTTTCCATCCCTCCACCGACACCCAAGGAACACCCCATGCGCAGCTATCCCCTCAACAGCCCGCAAGCCGCCGCCCGGATTCTGGCCCTGGCCATGCTGGCAGATGGCCACCAGTGCCCTTCGGAGCTGGCCCTGCTCGAACGGCTCGACGTGCATGCGCAACTTGGCCTGAGCCGCACCGAACTGCATGCGGTGGTGCATACCTTTTGTGAAGACCTGATGGCGTTTTCAGCCGGCATGTGCTGGGCCGACCTGTCACAGGTCCGTCCCGATCCGTTGCGCCAGGTGCTGGGCGAGGTGGACAACCCCGCGCTTCAGAGCCTGGTGATGGCGCTGTGCATTTCCCTGGTCAAGGCCGACCATTGCCTGGCCGACAGCGAGTCGGTGGTGCTGGCCGCCGCCCTGCTGCAATGGGGCTTGCCCCGGCAAGCGCTCCAAGCCGCCCCCCAGTGAAACCAAAGTCCGAAAAATAGAAACCGCATGGCAGCGTGCCGCCTGAGACCCGGCCCTGGAAGACGCCTTCAGGCCACGTTGACTGTTTCCTTGGCCCGAAGCTTGGCACCGATGTATTCGCCGTGGGTGACGTGCAACAGTCCGGCGATCTTGCTGATCAGGTGGTTTTCGTTCGCATGCAGATGGTCATCGGCATAAGCGATCTGCCACATGTGCTCCACCATGCGGATTTTTTCCGGATGCCCCAGGCTGTCGTTGACGCGCGTGGTGAACTGGTGGTAGTCCGAGGCATTGCGCGCGGTCAGGTCCGCCAGTTCGACCAGCAGTGCCAGTTCTTCGTCAAGCAGCGCAAACTTTTCACGCAGGCTGGACAGCACTGCCTGGCGTTCTTCGGCATGGCTGGCGGGGTCGGCGCGCATCACTTCCACCAGCAGCACGGCGGTGGCCAGCTTGAGGGCATGGTCGCGCGCCTGGGCACTTTCCCCGGCCGGACCAGTAAAAGCGTCAAACAAATCTTTGAGGGTTCTGAGCATGGGTTTTTCCAAAAAAATGGGGCAGCTGCACCGCTTGGGCGTTAGCCAGCAGAATGCGACTCCATGAACTTGGGACGAGTTCCCGCGGTTCTATGGCTATATGTAACGTTGCAGTTGCAAGGCTCGTAAATAAAAACCGCATCAGGACACGCATGTAGTCATGCGGTAAATAACGGGTAAACCTCTGTTTTCCTTACATCGCGTTAACAAATGCAAGGCAACAATGACCTTACTGAATCACAAAGAGTCTTGGAAAAGCGGCGATTCAGGCGCAGTTCCTGCTGTTTTTTGTAAACCGCCGGAACGCTTCCGGCCTTTGCAGCTAGAGACAAAAGCTTTAGGCAAGTCAATTCGTCCATTGGAGAACCTTATGAAATCGAAATTCTTCACCGCTTCCCTGCTCGCATCCGCCATGTTCGCCGGCGTGGGAATATCCCCGGCCATGGCCCAAGGCACCCACACTCCGCGCATCGACCAGACGCAGCAAGCCATCACCGCGCGCATCCAGCAGGGCATGGCGTCGGGCCACATTACGCCTTATGAAGCGCAGATACTGATTCGCCGCGACCGCGACATCCAGATGCGCGAGGCGCAGTACAAGTCCAACGGCATGGCAACGCCGCAGGAACGCCAGCAGTTGCGCAACGAGCTGAGCGCGCTCAATGCCGACGTTGAACGCATGATGGCCAACAACAACGTGGTGCGCCCGCCGGCCAATGCCGCCAACACCCCCGGCATTGACAGCCGCGAGCAGCAGATCAGCCAGCGCATCGACGAAGGCGTGCGCGCCGGTCGCATCGGCCCGCGTGAAGCGCGAAGGCTGCAGAGCCGGGAGCGGGAAATAGCACGCCACGAGGTCTTCTTCAAGTCCGACGGCGTGGTGACGCAGCAGGAACGCCGCCAGTTGCGCAATGAGCTCAATGCCCTGCGCGACGAGGTGGAGCGAATGATCCACAACGACCGTCGCAATCGCGGTTGAACCGCCGCGTGACGTGGCGACATTGCGCCGCCTGAATGGATTGGCATCAGCCAGGCGGTTCGGTCCACCAAGGCCGGGCTTCATGGCTTTTTAGTATAAAAAAAGGCTGTCGCGCTGGCTGAAGAATCTTTGGTAGCTATACAAATAATAGCAAAGTAAGCCTGGCCCAGGCGGCCCAAAGCCTTGGCTTCAGCGCAGGTTCGATTGCACCCAGCGCACGATGTCCGCCGCGCCCATGGCGCCCGGTTGACGGGCAATCTCGCGGCCATCCCGGAACAGCGCCAACGTCGGGATGCTGCGAATGTTGAAGCGCGTTCCCAGGCTGGGAACGGCTTCGGTATCGACCTTTGCCAGCCGCACCTGCGGCTCCAGCTGCGTGGCCGCCTGCTCATAGGCCGGCGCCATCTGGCGGCACGGGCCGCACCACGGCGCCCAGAAATCGACCAGCACCGGAATCTGGTTGCGGCTGATGTGCCGGTCAAACGCCGCCTCGTCCAGCGCAGCCGAATGCCCGGTGAACAGCGCCTGCTTGCAGCTGCCGCAGGTCGGCGCGCTGCCAAGCTGGTCGGTGCGAACCCGGTTGGTGGTGTGGCAATGCGGGCAAACGATGTGAAGTGAATCGGTCATCCTCCCAAGCTTGGGGGCGGGCGCCGGCATTTCAAGCGCCTGTCAAGGCATCACGTCTTGAGCGCAAAAGAGGGGATGACGCCGATGGACTATTGTCTTGGGCTGATTGGAGGAAAATGCGTCTTTGACACGCAAGGAGTGACTGGTTTTGAAATTTTTCAACATGCGCCGCAGCGCAACCGTCGCGCTGGTCATGGTTGCAGGCCTGGCTGGCTTGCTGGGCGGTTGTGCCAGCCCGGTGAAATCATTTGCGTCGCAGGAGGAATTCAGCTCGACCGTGACCTATTCCCGGCTGTTCGATTCCACCGCTGCGCAAACCTGCGAGGCGTCCAGGCGGGCCTTGCTGAGCCAGGGTTACATCATCAGTTCGGCCCGGGAAGACCTGGTCGAAGGCCGCAAGAGCTTCCAGCCCGAGCCCGAGTCGCACCTGCTGATGGAAATTCGCGTCGTCTGCGCGCCGGATACCCCTGACGGCAAGGTCAGCCTGGGTTTCGTCACCGCGCTGCAGGATGTCTACGCCCTGAAGAAAAGCAACAATTCGGCCAGCCTGGGCGTGGGCGCGCTCGGTTCAGTCTCGCTTCCCTTCAGCTCCAGCAACGATGCCATGGTCAAGGTCGGCAGCCGGACCATTTCATCGGACGCGTTTTATGACCGCTTTTTTGACCTGGTCAGGCGTTACCTGGTGGTCGACGACGCCGGCAACTGATCTTCAAGCGGCCGCGGCCAGGCCGGCATCGGCTTCGCGCCAGTGGCCTTGCGCCAGGCCGTCGAGCGAATAAGGGCCGACGGCAGCGCGAATCAGGCGCAGCGTCGGAAATCCCACCGCTGCCGTCATGCGGCGCACCTGGCGGTTGCGCCCTTCGCGAATGCTAAGTTCAATCCAGCCGGTGGGAATCGACTGCCGGACGCGAACCGGCGGATCGCGCGGCCACAGCGCGGGCGGCGCCGGCATCAGGCTGGCACGTGCCGGCAGGCTCAAGCCGTCGTTCAGCGCAACGCCCCGGCGCAGGCTTTGCAGCGCGGCTTCGCCGGGCACGCCTTCCACCTGGACCCAGTAGGTTTTCTCCATCTTGAAGCGCGGGTCGGCAATGCGCGCCTGCAGCTTTCCGTCGCGGGTCAGCAGCAGCAGGCCTTCGCTGTCGGCATCGAGCCGGCCGGCCACATACACACCCGGCAGGTCGATGAAATCCTTCAATCCGCGCCAGCGCCCTTCCGGCGTGAACTGGCTGAGCACGCCATAGGGCTTGTTGAAGACGATCAGCCCGGGCAAGCCCATCAGCCGCCCAGCTGGTCAGCCAGCGCCATAAAGTCGCGGGCGTGCCGGGTATTGGCCGGGCAGGGCGACACATCCTTGGGCTGGTCCGCGCCAAACTCGGCCGGACGCTCGATGTAGGCGGTCTGCAGGCCGCAGGCGCGCGCGGCGGCCAGGTCGTCCTGGTGGGCGGCCACCAGCATCACCTCGGACGGCGCCACGCCGAACACCCCGGCCACCCCCAGATAGGTCGCCGGGTCGGGCTTGTAGGCGCGAAACACCTCGGCCGACAAAATGCAGTCCCACGGCAGGCCGCCGTGCTTGGCCATGTCGGCCAGCAGGCCGATGTTGCCGTTGGACAGCGTGCAAATCATGTGCCGCGACTTCAGGCGCGTCAGTCCCTGCACCACGTCGGGCCACGGGTCCAGCCGGTGCCAGGCCTTGTTCAGGTGTTGCAACTCGGCCTCGCTCAGGTCGTCAAGGCCGAACGGCGCCAGCAGCCCGTCAAGAATCAGCCGGTGCAGGTCGTCGATCAGCGTCCAGCCGAGTTCGCCCGACATCACCCGGCGCATGGCCGGCTGGTAGCCGGCGCGCCAGGCGAGCGCGAAGGCGTTGCCGTCCACCAGGGGCCGCAGGGCCTGCACTTCGCGGGCAATGCCGCTGTGCCAGTCCACCACGGTGCCGAAAACATCAAAGGCCAGGACCTTGGGCGCGGGAAAGGGGAGGGAGTTCATGGCGCCATTATCGGCAGCCGGTTGCCAGCGGGCACCTGATGGCCGGCATCACGCCTGCCTGTTTTTTGGGCATGCCGCGCCAAGCCACGGCTGGCGCGGCTTTCGGGACTTGTCCAGTGACTTGTCCACAGGGCCATTCACAGTTGGCAGGCATAACCCTGGCGCTCATTGGTTGAGGGACACGAGCAGCAAAATCAGCAGCAGCACGGCCAGCACGGCAAAGCCGATCTTCACCCAGCTGTAGGGCTGTTCGCCGGCCATGGCGCCGGTGTAGCCGTTGCCCACCACCTGAAAGCTGCGCGCGCCGTAGGTGTAGCTGACCAGCCAGACCGGCACCAGGATGTGCTTGAAGGTGCGGCCCTGAAACTGCGCATCGACCTGCAGGTTGCGAAAGGTGTCGCCCGGCACCTGGCGGCCGCACAGCACCTGCAGGTGTTGCTGCATCGCGTCCTGGTTGCGCTTTTCGGCCTTGCCCAGGTCGATCTGGTAGCGCTCCACCGTCCAGCCACGCACAAATTCGGGCGAATAGGCTTGCAGGTCGGTCAGCGTTGGAAAAGGTTCGATCTGCCGCAGCAGCGCCGGATGCACACCGGCCGTGCCGGGCACCAGCTCGTCGTCAAAGAAATGCGCCAGGCTGCCCGCCGCCGGCACCCAGCGCACCTGCCGCACCTGGCGGGTTTGCCGCTGGCCTTTGCTGTCCTGGTAGCTTTCGGTCTCGTAGTAATAGTGGCCAGCGTCGGCGCGCCAGCGGGCACTGGCCTGGGCATCAAAGGTCCAGTAGGGCAGGTACACGCCGCTCAGCGTGTCGGTCAGTGCGGCCGACTTGAGCTTGCCGGGCGCGAACCAGCGCGAGCCATACCACTGGCGCAGGCGGGTGCGCATCTGCGCTTCGCTGACCTTGAACGGCAGCAGGCTTTGCGGCGTGATGGCGTCATTCAGCGACAGGTGCTCGATGATCGACGGCGAGCCGCAAAAGTCGCAGCGCCTGGCGACCTTGCCATCGACAAATACCGAAATGGCGTGGCAGCTCTGGCACTGCACCTCGCGCTTTTCCAATGCGGCCGCACCGCCCCAGCCGCGCCCGCTGGCGGGGTGGCTCAAGGCTTGCTGCAGGTCCTGCTCGACGACGCTGGCGCCCGGCAGCGCCTGGCCCGGCGCATACGGCACGACCGTGCCGCAATAGGGGCAGGCCAGCGCCTGCCGGGCGGCATTCCATTGCAGGTCGGCGCCGCACTCGGGGCAGGGGTGTTTGCCCACGGTGGCGGGCTGGTCGGATGGCGCCATGTTGTTGTTTTGGGTGTCAGCGTGGTCGGGGCTGCCCCCGTGAAGGCGGCCGGCAGGAATGAAAAGGCTGGGGTGTCAGCCGCGCAAAAATTCTTCCAGCGAAGGCCTGGCGATGCGCCAGGCGCTGCCGATCTTGCGCGCCTTCAGCTCGCCCGCGTGGATGGACGCCATCACGTCTTCCACCGACACGCCCAGCCCCTGCGCCGCCTGCTCGGGTGTCAGTACGTCCAGCCCGGCTGCTGCCGGTGGTGGTGCCGAGCTGGCGGCGGGCGCTGCCGGTGTTGAAGCCGTGGCGCCGCCCTGCATGCCGCGCACCATTTCCTGCGCCATGCCAAAGCCCATGGCCATCTGCGCGGGCAGGGTGGCGGCCGCGCCGGCTTCGCCGCCCTGGCCCAGCGCCAGGCCCATCTGGTACTTCACGTAATCGTTCAGGTTGCCGATCACGCCCATGCTGGAGCGCTTGTCGATGGCCTGCTCGACCTCGGCCGGCACCGACACGTTTTCCAGCACGAAGCTGGTGATTTCCAGGCCGTACTTCCCGCGCATCGCCGGGTTGACCAGCGGCAGCAGCGCATCGCCCAGTTCAGCATAGCGCTGCGCCACGTCCAGCGCCGGCACGCCGGCGCGCGCCAGCGCTTCGGTGAACACGCTGACAATGCGCGAGCGCATGGTGTCGGCAAACTCGTCCAGCCGGAAGTTCTGGTCGGTGCCGGCCACTTCCCGCAGGAACTTCGCCGCCTCGACGATGCGAAAGTCATACGTGCCGAAAGCCCGCAGCCGCACCACGCCAAAATCCTGGTCGCGCATCATCACCGGGTTGGCCGTGCCCCATTTGTTGCCGGTAAAAAGGCGCGTGTTCAGGTAGTAGATGTCGCACTTGAACGGCGACTGAAAGCCGTATTTTCAGCCCAGGATGGTCGACAGGACAGGAACGTTTTCAGTGCCGAGGGTGTGCTTGCCCGGATTGAACAGGTCGGCGTACTGGCCGGCGGCGACAAACTGCACCTGCTGCGATTCACGCACGATGAGCTGCGCGCCGTTCTTGATTTCCTTGTCCTCGTCCGGCCAGCGGTAGGACAGCGTGTCGCGCGAGTCATCGGTCCATTCGATGACCTCGATCAGCTGGTTCTTGAGAAGGTGGAGCAGGCTCATGGGGCGTCCTTTTCTGTCGGGTGGTGTCGGGTTGCAGGCGAAATGAAACAGGTCTGGCCGGCGGCTTAAATCCACACCAGACCCGATGAGAAATCCGCCGGGCGCGGCCGGTCCGGCGTGCCCGGTTTTATTATGACCACACGGCCCGCCGCCTGATGCGTGCAGTGCCATTGATGGCATGCGGGCCCTGCCTTGTTGCCAACCCCAGCTTGAAAGAGAACCTCCCATGACCCCTGAACAGCAAGAAGCGCTGCTTTCCATCGCCCTGTTTGCTGCCTTTGCCGACGGCAGCAAGGCCGACGCCGAACGCGAGGAAATCCGCCGCATCGCCGAGTCGCTGTCCACCGAAGCCAATGCGCCCAACCTGGCGCGGCTGTACCAGGACGTGCTGCTCAAGCGCATCAAGCTTGACGCCGCCGTGCAAAAACTGAGCGACCCCAGCCACCGCCAGCTGGCCTACGAAATGGCGGTCTGCGTCTGCGATGCCGACGGCCAGCAGACCGATGCAGAGCGCAGTTTCCTGGCCGACTTGCGCCAGCAATTGGCGCTGGACCCGGCCCAGACCCGGGCTTTTGACGTGCAGGCGGCGGCACTGGCTGAAATCGACCAGCCCGACACCGCGCTTCCTGTGCCTTCGCCAGCAATGGCCGCTCTGCCGTCCACCGCCAATGAAGCGGAACTGGACCGCTCCATCCTGAACCATGCGCTGGTCAATGGCGCACTCGAATTGCTGCCGCAGTCGTGGGCGTCGATGGCCATCATTCCGCTGCAGGTCAAGATGGTCTATGGCATCGGCAAGGCGCATGGCGTGACGCTGGACCAGGGGCATGTGAAGGAATTCATCGCCGCCGCCGGCGTGGGCCTGACCTCGCAGTACCTGGAGCAGTTCGGCCGCAAGCTGCTGGGCGGCCTGCTGGGCAAGCTGGCCGGCAAAACCATCGGCCAGGTCGGCAGCGCCGGCACCGGCATGGCGTTTTCGTTTGCCACCACCTATGCGCTGGGCCAGCTGGCCAAGCGCTACTACGCCGGCGGCCGGGTCATGAACACGGCATTGCTGCGCGAAACCTACCAGGGGCTGCTGGCGCCGGCGAAGAAGTTGCAAACCGACTACCTGCCGCAAATCCAGCAAAAGGCGGCCACGCTGGATGCGGGCCAGGTCATGGCGATGGTGCGCGGCAAGTAAGCGCTGGTCCGTCCGCCGTCTTCATGAAAGTTTGCTAGGTTTCGGTCAACACCGCGCTCAGTCTTGAGTGAAACAGGCGGATCTTGTAGGCCAGATGGTGGCTGACCCTTGCGCGGTAGCCGCGAGAGATGGCGCGGACGGCGCATTTGGACAGCCATTCACGCCAGTTCCGGATTGCCATGCGGTCAAACCGGTCGCAGTTGGCGCAAAAGGTTTCAAACTGCGCGTATTCACGACCCATTGACGCGGCAGTGTTCTTCAGCGTGCTGACTTCGGTAAAAAACACCCTGTCAAATCCCCGTTTGTTGTCAAGCACCTGTTCGGCTCGACCCAAATAGGTCTGCGCCATCCGGGCGGACAACAAAAAGCCGTAGTCATTCATCGAGATGGTCGCAATCCGGTGCGTGCCTTCCACGATGAAAAAGGCAATGTCGTCCGGGGGTTCGAGGGTTTGCAGTTGCATGACAGAAGTCTCCGTGCTGTCAAGTTAGCCTCAGGGGCAGGCGCGGGCTGTCAGCGGCTGCTACACCTTGCGTAGGAAAAACGCTTTTACATTCACCGACAGCATGGCTATGCCCGGGCCCACACCAGCAGCAGGTTGTTGGACGGCATCGCATGCCGTGCCGCCAGTTGCAGGCCGGCCCGCGCCGCTTCACCTTCCACGGCTTCGCGGCGGCGCAGTCCCCAGGCGGCATCCTGCGCACGCAAACTCTGGTCGAACGCCAGGTTGCCTGGAGCGGTGGGAACATCGTGCTCCAGGTAGGGGCCGTAGGTGATCAGCACGCCGCCGGTCGCCAGGTGCCGTGCGCTGCCCTGCATCAGGGCGGCGCAGGTGGCCCACGGCGCGATGTGCAGCATGTTGGCGCAGACGATGGCGTCAAAGCGCGCATCCCCGGGCAGCCAGTCGTCCGACATGACATCGAGTCGCAAGGGCGGCAGGACATTCGTCAGGCCGTGCCGGGCCACCCAGGCGGCAGTGCTGTCCAGCGCGGCGGGCTGCACGTCGGTGGGCTGCCAGGTCCAGCGCGGCAGGCCGGCCGCAAACCAGGCGACATGCTGGCCGGTGCCCGAGGCGATTTCCAGCGCGCTGCCCGTGTCGGGCAAAACATGGCGAAGCATGGTCAGGATGGGCTGCTTGTTGCGGTCGGCGGCGGGGCTGAAGTCGGGTGTGGCCATGGTCAGGAGCGCTTAAACTCGGGTTTTTTGGTTAAAAGTGGCATTTGCGCATGATGGGCTTGCGCAAGCAGCTATGAAAAAAAGAGCAGCATCAGGTTGTGAAGCCGGGGCGTGCCGTTCAGGCCGGCAGGAACAGCGCCGGGTCCACCATCGTGCGGTTCAGCATCACGCCCCAGTGCAGGTGCGGCCCGGTCACGCGGCCGGTGGCACCCACCGCACCCAGGCTTTCGCCGGTTTTCAGCACATCGCCTGTGGCCACGCCAATGGCGCTCAGGTGGCAGTACATGCTCAGCAGCCCGCCGCCGTGGTCCAGCCACACGGTGTTGCCGTTGAAGAAATAGTCGCCGGTGTCGATGACACGGCCGGGCAGCGGCGCCACGACCGGCGTGCCCGTGCTGGCCGCGATGTCCATGCCGCTGTGCGGATTGCGTGACTGGCCGTTGAAGACGCGCCGCAGGCCGAAGGAACTGGAGCGCCGCCCCGGCACCGGAACGCGCATGCGCAAGGCGCTGGCCTGCGGCAGGGGTTCGCTGAAGGTCGCCATCACCGTGGCCTGGTGCGCTCGCTCGCGTTCATACCGGGCCTGGTTGTCAGGCGACAGGTCCACCGTGCCCGGCGCGACCTTCAGGCGCTGCTCGGTGTAGCGCTTGGGCGCCACGGTGTAGACGACCTGGCGCGGGCCGCTGCCTTCTGCGGCCTGCACCGTGATGCTTGCCCGGCCCGGCGCTGCCGACAAGGGAATGCCGACCAGCGCCGTCCATTCGATGACATCGCCCAGCACCAGCAGCGGCATCTCGCCCGCCTGTGCCACCGGACGCGCCGCCGCCGGACCCAGTGACAGCCGCGCCACGCCGCCGGGCACCTGCAAGGCGTTCGGCCAGACCTCGGGGGCCGGCGGTGCAGCGGCGGTTGCAGGCGGCGACGCGGGCAGCGCCAGCAGGCCGACAGCGCCCAGCAGGGCAGCGCGGCGGTTCAGCGGTGAAGGGGCAAGTCTGGAATGGTCAGTGGGCATGGGGGTAGGGGCTGAAGGAGAAGGCTGAAGATTCATTATGGCTGTGTTCATGGACCGGCCATGCAGGCGTTGTGTGAGGAAGGACGGGCTGCGCGTCGTACTTTTTAAATCGTCCAGGGCCGTACCATCAAGGGCATTTTTTCCTTTACTGCGGCGCCGTGAAAGCCTTGCCGCTGCTTCCGGTTTTTTTTTCCTGAGCCTGAATCCCACACCGAAAGGCCCCGCCCATGAACCACCACCGGTTTTCTCTGACCCTGCCGCTTGCGCTGCGCGCGCTGGCCTTGCTGGCGCTGATCATCGTGGCCGAGGTCGTCAACGGCACCGTTCGCACGCTGGTCATTGCCCCGCTGGTCGGCGACTTCACCGCGCGGCAGATTGGCACCGTCACCGGCTGCATCCTGATTGGCCTGATTGCGTGGTTCGGCAGCCCATGGCTCAAGGCCGCCAGCCCGCGTGCCCAGTGGGCCGTCGGCGTGCTGTGGCTGATGCTGATGATGGGCTTCGAAGTGGCTTTTGGCCGGCTGCTGGCCGGCGCTTCGTGGGAGCAACTGGCCGCCGACTACAACCTGGCGCAGGGCGGGCTGCTGGGGCTGGGCATGCTGTGGCTGCTGTGCGCGCCAAGGCTGGCGGCAGTTGTGCGGCAATGGCAAGCTTCGCCAGGTGCCGTGAAGAACCACAACCAGCGCCGGCAGCGTTGAAGCCCGTAGCCGGCGCCACGGGCACTGATCAGCTGGCTTGCTCCGCCGCCATGGTGATCTTGCCGTCGCGCACATAGTCGTCGAACTGGGTGCGTGGAATGGCGGTCAGGCCAGCGATGCCTTCGGCGGCTTCCCAGCTCAGCGTGGCGCTGTCGGGCGCCAGTTCCACTTCCACGCGGACACGCGGGATTTCGATGGGCACACCGTCACCCGGGGTATAGGTGACATCACCGGTGATCATGGCGAACTGGGGCATGGCAATTTCCTTGAGAGGTTGAAGAATAGGCGGAAAGCCGCTAAAGCATATTCTGAGGCAGCTGCCGGCCATAACGTGTCGGCAAAGGACGCCAGTTGAGGTTGACTTGGGGCCTGCTGTGCGGACGTGCTGACGGCGCTGCAAGCCTTGTGTTTTTCAATAAAAAAATGCTCTAGCGCATGCTGGACGGGCGCAAGCAGCTATCAATACTGTAGCGATTACGGCCTGCCCATCAAAGCAGGTAAAAAGTCGTGCGGCCACAAAAAGTAGGGGCCAAAGCGTGACTTGGCGATGAAATCAACGCCGACTTGCTCGCCTTGGGCGCTCACGAAGTGCTGGCCGTTGTCTATCACCAGATAGCCCTGTTCGGTGGCCCGGTCCAGAAACGGGGCGGTCTTCAGGCCCAGCTTTTGCGCGATCTTGGAGGAAGTCAGCTTGCCGTGCGCATGGCTGGCTTCTGCATTTCTGTCGTCTTCGCGCTCGGGTGGGTGGGAACGGGGCTGCAACCGCAGTCGCCACGGGTTCGCGGCTGACCCGTTCCCCCGAAATACGCACCTCGTCGCTGATGCCGATGATGCGCTGGGCTTCCTCATGGGCGTCGTTGTACAGCAGGCTGTCGTCAGCCCGCTGGATCAGGCTGCCCATTTCATTGCTGTTGACCTGGCTGAACTCATACAGGTTCAGGCTGGTGACGATGCACATCTCTTCGTTCATGTAGCACTTGGCATGCAGGCTCTTGCAAAAGATGGTGCGAATAAAGGTCAGCCCGCGCAGCCATTCGATTTCCTGCGGCTGCAACTGGCTCTTGCCATAGGCGATGCGCATGTCGATCTTCAGCCGGTTCTTGTCGGCCAGCAGTTCTTTCATGCGGTCGTTGAGCTTGAGTAAGGGGCTGACCAGAATCAATCGGTCTGATGCGCCTTTGATTAACTCGTCGAGGAAATAGTTGATCGCGCTGCTGTTCAGAAACTTTGCCATGCCGTCTGTTGTTTTCAGATTCAAGGCGGCGCGTTCAGCGCATCGGCCAGTTTTGTGTGAGTTCTATCAAGTCTGCCACCAGAGATAGATCAATCTCCAGCAAGCCCTTGTATTCGCCCAGATTGCGTTTGTTGTGGCGCAGGTCCCGCACCCGCCAGACCTCGGGGCCCAGGCCGGGCGTATGGACCCATTCCTTCATCGCGGTATTCTATAAATGCGCCGTACCACGCCCGAGCCCGTTTGAATAACCAACCCACGCCCATGCAAAAAAACCATTTCCATCCCATAGGCACGCCTGACCAACCCTGGGGCATTGCAGAGCGGGCGCTGTGGCGTGCGCGCCATGTGCGCCAGCGCAGCTATGCCGCCGACGTGCTCAGCGCCATCGATGCGCTGAGGGGCCGGTTTGATGTTGAGCCGTATGGCGAAGTGCGCTATGCCGACGAACACCACCCGATAGAACGATTTCCGCTGTTGGCGATTCGCAGCCGCCACTGGCAGCCCGGCTTGCCCGGCGTACTGGTCACCGGGGGCGTGCATGGTTACGAAACCAGCGGCGTGCACGGTGCGCTGCGCTTTGTCGAGGCCCACGCGGCGGGCTTTGCCGGCCGGGTGAACCTGCTGGTGGTGCCGTGCGTCAGCCCGTGGGGGTATGAACGCTTTCAGCGCTGGAATTTCGATGCCCTCGACCCCAACCGCGCATTTCGTGACGGCACGCCCGCGCAGGAATCTGCCGCGCTCATGCGCTTGGTGGCGCCGCTGCACGGCCAGTTTGCCGCGCATATCGACCTGCACGAAACCACCGACACCGACGAATCGGAATACCGCCCGGCGCTGGCCGCGCGCGACGGAAAGCAATTTGCACCTGGCAGCATCCCCGACGGGTTTTACCTGGTGGACGACACCGACAACCCCCAGCCTGCCTTTCAGCAGGCCATCATCGACGCGGTCAGCCGCGTCACGCACATTGCGCCCGCAGACGACAAAAATGAAATTATTGGCTCGCCCGTGGTGGCGCATGGCGTTATACGGTACGCGATGAAACCGCTGGGCCTGTGCGCTGGCATCACGGGTGCGCGCTACTCCACCACCACCGAGGTTTACCCCGACAGCCCCAACGCAAGCCCCGGGCAGTGCATTGAGGCGCAGGTGGCAGCGGTGTGTGCAGCGGTGGAATTCGTCTGCAGTCAGAACGTTTAGTACCGACCGCAAGGCCAATCGCTCCAGTCATGACCTGATCGATTGACGGCTGCACTGCGATAGCATCAGCGTATGAGTACCCGTTACGAAAGCGTTCACAGCGCCTTGCTTTACCCCGATGCGTTCCGTGTGGATGCCCCTGCTGTCGCCGTGGGGCGCGAAGTGTGGCCGCGCCAACCGGGTGTTTTTATCCGCGTAGCCACAGCCCATGAAACCGAACCCGCCGAAGAAGCCATAGCCGCTGACCAGCCGCAGCGCGAGCCGCCAAAGCGTGAACTGAGCGCCGGACAGTTTGGCCTGGTGCCGCGCTGGGTCAAGTCGGCTTCTGACGCCAAGCTGCGTTCGACCAAGCTGGTCAACGCCCGTTCCGAAACCGTGACCACGTCCAACAACTTTCGCGATGCCTGGCTCGCCGGGCAGCGTTGCATCGTGCCGATGAGGGCGTTCGTGGAAGACGACTGGCGCAGCGGCAAGGCCGTGCCCACCCGCATTGCCCGGGTAGACGGCGCGCCCATGGGCGTGGCAGGCTTGTGGGAAAGCTGGACGGGGGCCGAGGGTGACGTCATCGTCAGCTACACCTTGCTGACCGTCAACGCCAACAGCCACGCGCTGATGAGCCGCTACCAGCAAGCCGGCAATGAAAAACGCATGCTGGCGATCTTGAACGAAGGCGCCTACGACGCCTGGCTGGGCGCCCGCCCTGAAAAGGCCAAAGAGTTCATGCGGGCCTATCCAGCCAATTGGCTGACGGCGAACCCGATGGAGAAAAGCCGCCAATAAGCGGTTGGGGCGAGGGTTGGGCGTCTCATGAGGCCTGCTGCGTCTTGGCTCAAGACGGGCATTGCCGGTGCGACGCAGGCCTGCCAGTTCAGCTGCGTCTGGTTAGGATTTTTCTGGTTAATTTAGATGAAAAAGGCTCTTGCCGCTTATAGGACAAGCGTAAGCAGCTATCAAAAACGTAGTGAACATTAGTTTGAAGTGGCTATCGCCTGCCGTTTCACTTCATCCAGCGTTTTGCCCTTGGCGTCTTTCCACTCCATCCATCCGTTGGCCGCCGTGGCCTTGCAAGGCCACGGCGGCCATGCTGGGGCTGAAGAATAAATAATCGTAACTACGCAGCTTCCTCGAAGCGCTTTGTATTCTCTTTTGTCATTGCGGACGTGATCCGCAATCCATGATCAATAGTGAGTTAACGAAGATCATGCAGATTGATGCAAATCCCGGCGAGACAAGTCAGGCTGGCCTGCCAGCAAGCCAGCAACCGAAATATCTTCATCCAGCGCATCCCAGTGCAAGCCGTTCTTGCTCAGTTCAACTTGCGCTCTTTGTTCAGGCGCTGCTTCCAGCAAGCGGGGGAACCAGGCCAGCGGGGCTGCAATTGTCCGTCCATCCGACAGGCTGACCCACAAGTTGTCGTCATCAAAGCGAACGGCTTTAGGAGAAATGTTCATTCCAGGTCCTTTCAATCAATTCTTTGTGTGCAGTTACAACGTTAAGTAATTCTCTCAATATACGTGCGTCAAATCCATCACTGTCTGCCAGATAAACCGTCGGTGTCAACCAAAACTTTGCCTCGCCGTCCGGACTTCGCACATGAACGTGCATGGATTCACGCGGATTGCCTTCATTGGAATAGAAGAAAAATCGATAAGCCCTATAGCGGAAAACGACAGGCATGGGGTTGAACCTTTCTCGTCAGCTGGATACAGCTAAAAACATTGAAGCTTTTTGTCCTTACTCGATCTGATGGTGTCATCGGTTTGCCGCTGACCCGTTCCAGCGAGATGCGTATTTCATTTTTGAGCGCTTTGCCGGCGCCGCTGAGGTCATCCAGTGGTGTGTTGTTGGCCATGCGGCAGAGTGGTTTCCTGGCCTATCAGCCAGATTTTGGGTTGTTGCATCACGCGGGTGACAAAGGCATTGTCGCCCTGCAGCCGCGCCGCAAAATCGGCCGGCGTATAGAGGGTCGGGTTGATGGTGCGGCTAAGGGTTTGGCTGGCAAGCTCCAACACCGAGAACACATCGCCATAACCCAACGCGTCACTGACCACCAGCAAATCGACATCACTGCGCGCGGTATCAGTCTGCTTGGCGATGGAGCCAAACACAAAGGCCTGTTCAATTTGCGCAGCCAGCGGCACCAGCGCAGCGCGCAGCACATCGGCCAAACCGGTGGTCTTGAGCACCAGCCCACGCAACTCGGCAAACACGGGTGCGGCTGCGTTGGCCTGGTAATGTTTCTGGTTGCCCTGCTTACTGACGGTCAGCAAGCCTGCCTCGCTCAAACCCGCCAGCTCGCGCTGTACCGCCCCCGTGCCCGACTGCACCAGCGCAATCACCTCGTTGGCATAGAAGCTTCGGTCGGGCGCGCCAAACAGCACGGCCAGAACCCGCTGGCGCACCTTGGGGAAGAGGGAGTCTGCGATGGATGAGGAATCAGGTTGCGTTGTTGAAGTACCCATATTGGGGTGCATCGTACCCATATTGGGATTCTTTCAGTTTATTTAGATAAAAAAGGCTCTTAGCGCATATAGGGTAAGCGTAAGCAGCTATCAAAACCGTAGTAAATATCAGTTTGAGGTGGCTATCGACTGCCGTTTCACTTCATCCAGCGTTCTGCCTTTGGCGTCTTTCCATTCCATCCAACCGTTAGCAGAGCGGCCTTGCAAGGCCACGGCGGCCATGCTGGGGCTGGAGAACAAATAATCGCGGGTCAGCACCACGCCGCCGCCGTTGGCTGCAAGAATGCCTTCCACTAAAAGTTTCTCGCGAAAGCGCTCATTGGCTTTGCCTTGGATGGAGGCCACGTTTTCCAGCCGACCACGTGAGCCTTTGAGTACGACAAAACCCTCGGCGGTGTACTCACCCACGCCATCAGCACCCGAGCCTTTGCAATAGAACAGTTCTGCCTCGCCCTTCGGCGTTAGCGCATTGATCAGCGGTTCAAAAATGGGCTGTCCCAGCGTGGCAAGCAGGGTGGCGGCGGTCTCGTGAATCTCATGGCAGTCGGCTTGCAGCGGTGCGGGGGTGTAGGGCTGCGAGCCGGTGTTGCCGTTCTCCAGATAGTACCGTCCGGCCTTGGTGGCCTCTGCAATCGCAAACCATTCCAGAAACAGCGCGTGCGTTTGCGTCATGCTGTTGGTGAGAGAGATAACCACCAGTGCGCGGTTCCAGAAGTCTTTGTTCTGGTTGTGCTGCACCAGCCGGTTGCCCACATTGCCAGACTGGCCGATGTAAGCGCGCGGCAAACCGGCTTCGGATAATTCGCCCATCAAAAAGTAGACGCCAACCTGCTGCGCCTCGGGTGTTTTAAGGAAGTCCGTCAATTGGCTGCGTGGCACCTCGATCACGCGAACAATGCGCGTCGTGATCTCGGCCACACGGATGCCGCGCGGGTCACCGGCGGGGAGGAAGATTTGGATAGTTTGGGGGCGGGACACCATATTCTGAAAATTGAAGTATTACTGCCGAATCGATGCCGGCTTCTCCGTAACTCGATGAACCACTTGCTTGCGCAGTTCACGCTCCAGCAGCCGTAAAAGTGTAGTGAAATCAAGCTCCAAATTGTCAACGTCGATATTTTTTGATTGATCATTTATATGAAATATCGACATCGCATAGACGTGATAAAGAGGATCAGAAAACGAATAAAGTCCAGAATTTTGGCTATAGCGGAGTAACTCTCCGCCCTTTTGCATAGTTAAGCCAGTTAGTGTTCTTTTTAGACTTGCATCTGTGTAAGTTGGAACCTCTTGCTGAATTTTTTGTAATAGCTCAATCCGTCCAACACCGAGTTCTGGAAGGTCTATCAACCTTTCCAGTATTATCTTGGCGTAGTGGTGATTTGACTTATTATTTATTTTCAAAGCCTTTTCAAATTTACTTCGAATGCTATCGGAAGCCTCTTCAGCATAAGTCTCAATCGCTTTCTTTATATCGGCATTTGAGATTCTCACTGAGGATTTCGCAGTTTTTGTTATTCCACTTGCATTACAAGCATTTAGACAAAGTTGATGACAAACTGCAGGAAGGCCTCGTGAATATTTAGAAATTATTTTTTTATACCCGATGTAAATTCTATATTTAGCCTCTTTTCACCAGTGATAATTATTTCAAGTATCTCTTGCTCACTCATTAGTTGTATTTCAATTTCCGAAACACGATTGCGCATTTCATCATCATACTCAACCACTTGACGGGCAGTATGCACTGCGCCAAGTGCAATTATCTTGACGTATGGATATTCAGATCCGCAATCCATGAAGATTTTCATGATCTGAGAAAGCTTTTGCTTTTCTGATTCCTCCACTTTATGAAAATCTTCAATTACCCAACACAGCCCTTTAGAGCCCAATAATTTTGCTAGATTTTGAGCATTTAATTGTGGTGGGACTAGCCTAGTAAGTTTGGTGCTTGTATCGCTTGATGCAGCCAGCTTGATGCCAGCCTTAATTTCTTTGAAAGTGGTTTCAATAAATAAGTCCCTACCACTTCGCTCGGTGATAGAGCGCTCTGATTCAAAAAAATGACATATCTGTGAAAAGGCATCTAATAATAGACCGTCTACGGTTGTGGTCTTCATGCAATTACTGGTTACATGATTATCGTAAACTTCATTTAGTTTATTGAGCAGTAAAGTTGTCTTACCTGAACCTGTATGGCCATAAACAACTATTTGTTTCCCCCGTGTATTTAGAGCATTTACAACCTTATCATTAGTTTTTCTATCTCGAGGTACGTAGCATGAAATTGCAGGTGAAGATGGTGTGAATACTTCGTCAACGGTAAATTCTGTTCTTTCCTCTAACGCTTCAATCATTTTTTTTGTCTCTCGAATTTATAGCATTACAAATTAGATTTTTATAATTGTTTAATGTGTTTATTTAGTTACCATCCACGAATCCTTCAACCCCACTGCCAAGTTAAATACCAGCTTCCCCGCCACATAGTCCACCTCATCAGCCACAAAATACCCATGTCGCTCAAACTGAAACTTGTTATCAGCTTTTGCATTCGCCAATGACGGCTCAACAATCGCCGTCACCACCTTCAAGCTGTTCGGGTTCAAACTTTCAATAAAGTCCTTGCCACCCGCATCGGGCTGGGCATCCAGAAACAGGCGGTCGTACATGCGCACTTCGGCTTCTATGCCATCGGCCACGCCGACCCAGGTGATGGCGGCTTTGACCTTGACGCTGTCTGCGCCGGGGGTGCCGCTCTTAGTGTCAGGCACGACGGTGGCCAGCACTTCGGTGATCTTGCCGTCAGTGTCTTTGGTGGCGCCGGTGCATTCGATGACGTAGCCGCCTTTCAGGCGCACCTTGTTGCCGGGGAATAGGCGCTTGTAACCCTTGGGCGGGACTTCTTCGTAGTCTTCGCGCTCGATCCAGACTTCCTTGCCAATCGTGAAGTGGCGAACGGGCGATTCGGTGCCTTCGGCCGGGTGGGGCAGGGCGGGCAGGGTGCAAGGCTCCAGATGGCCGGCGCCCATGACGTCATCCCAGTTCGTCAACACCAGCTTGACGGGATTCAGCACCGCCATGCCCCGGTGGGCTGTGAGTTCCAGCTTTTCGCGCAAGCAGCCTTCCAGCGTGCTGTAGTCAATCCAGCTGTCGCTCTTGGTTACGCCGATGCGTTCGGCAAACAGTTGAATGGCTTCAGGCGTGTAGCCGCGACGGCGCAGGCCGACGATGGTGGGCATGCGCGGGTCGTCCCAGCCGCTGACGCGCTTTTCGTTCACCAGTTGCGCCAGCTTGCGCTTGCTGGTCAGCACATAGGTCAGGTTGAGGCGGGCAAACTCGTACTGGCGCGGGTGCGGCGTGGCAATCAGGCCGCCCACCACTTGCCCATCGGGCAATGTTGTCTGTTCAGCCAGGCGGTCCAGCAGCCAGTCGTAGAACGGGCGCTGGTCTTCAAATTCAAGCGTGCAGATGCTGTGGGTGATCTGCTCCAGCGCGTCTTCAATCGGGTGGGCAAAGGTGTACATCGGGTAGATGCACCATTTGTCGCCGGTGTTGTGGTGATGCGCGCGGCGGATGCGGTAGATGGCCGGGTCGCGCAGGTTGATGTTGGGGCTGGCCATGTCGATTTTGGCGCGCAATACGGCGGCGCCATCGGGCAGCTGGCCGCCCTGCATTTCGCGGAAACGGGCCAGGTTTTCGGCCGGCGTGCGGCTGCGGAATGGGCTGTCGGTGCCGGGCTTGCCGAAGTCGCCACGGCTCAGGCGCATCTCTTCGGCGGTCTGCTCATCAACATAGGCGTGGCCGGATTCGATCAGGTATTCGGCGGCGCGGTACATGAAGTCGAAGTAGTCGCTGGCCTGGTACAGGTTGGTTTCGCCATGGGTGGACCAGTCAAAGCCCAGCCAGTGCACCGCGTCCTTAATGGAATCTACGTATTCGGTGTCTTCCTTTTCCGGGTTGGTGTCGTCAAAACGCAGGTGGCACACGCCGCCATAGTCGCGCGCCAGGCCAAAGTTCAGGCAGATGCTCTTGGCATGGCCGATGTGCAGATAGCCGTTGGGCTCGGGCGGAAAGCGCAGGCGCACCCTGGCGGGGTCGGGCTGGCCGCTGGCATGGTGGGCGGCGTCGCCGGGGCTGCCCCCCCAGCGGCGGGTGGCATAGGTGCCTTCGGCCAGGTCTTTTTCGATGATCTGGCGCAGGAAGTTGCTGGGCTTGTGGGCTTCCTGGTCAAGGGCGGCAGGGGCAGGCGCGACGGCCTTGGAGGGGGCGGGTGAGGTCATCGCCTGATTCTAGGGGGTAGAAAGTTGACGTTACATTTGGCAACCTTCTTAACTGTGCGTGCAGTAGGCGGCTCGCGATATGGCGCGTTTAATTCATGACATGGGCCTTTTGCGCCCTTTCTTTAGGAGAAGTTCATGAAGACAAGCATCCGGACCACCCGCTCTTCCATCCTGGCAGGCGCCGCCGCCACGCTGGCAGTGGCCGCGTTGGGCTTTGCAGGCGCTGCCCAGGCTCGCGACAGTGTCAGCTGGTCGGTGGGTGTGGGCATACCGGGCTCGGTGGTGAACGTGGGCAACGTGGGGTCGGTGTACCCGCAGCCCATTTATGTCCAGCCCCAGCCGGTTTACGTTCAGCCGCAACCTGTGTATGTTCAGCCCGCTCCGCGCTACTACCAGCAACAGCAGCAGCCGGTGTATTTGGAGCCCCCTCCGAACTACTACCAACCCCGTCCTGTGTTCGTGAGACCAGCGCCGGTGTACCTGGCCCCGCAGCCGATTTATTACGAACGCGAACGTCGCCATGGCCATCATGGCCACCATGGTCGCCATGATGGCGGAAACTATGTGCAGGGCAATGGCTACGGGCAGGGGTATGGCCAGGTGTACTACCAGCGTGACGGCTATCGCGGCGACCGGCACGACGACCGCCGCTGACCAGGCCACGCACCGCCGGTCAACAGAATAAAAGCCCGCAAGGCCTGAAGCCTGCGGGCTTTTTTACGCCTGTCTGGGCGTTATGAAGAGCATGCAATGGTCACACGCCCTTGCATGGGCCCTGTCAAGCCGCTTTCCAGAAAATGTAGTCAGCCTGGTAAGGCAGCGTCAGCTTGTCGCCGACATCGGTCTGCGTGCAGGCCTTGCTCAGGTCTTGTCCGCCCTTGGTCTTGATGCGCTGGATGTAGGTGATGTTCTGCATGGCGCCTGGCGCTGCACCGGGCATGCCCTTGGACAACTGGTAGGACAGGTTGGTGGCACCCGGGCGCGGTGCAATGGCGACCTGCGTGCCGACGACGCTGGAGCCGTCGGTGTGCGTCCAGGTGGCTGGCGGGCCGGAGTACCTGGCGACGGTCTTGCCGGTGCGGTCCATCAGCTCAGCCTGTGGGCTGGCGAGCACCCAGCCAATGGCGCCGCCCATGGCCGGATTCGCCTTGCATTCGTAGTTGAGGAGGCCGACCGCCGTGGTTTCAAGCGCCACCACATGGCCTGATGGCACCTGGATCTGGTCGTCCAGCCGATCCTGGGTGTATTCCTTGGGCGGCGCCTTGACACCGGCGCATCCGGCCAGCAGGGCGACCGAGCCGGTTACGAAAGCCAGCGCCAATACGGCGCTTTTGCTGCGCATGCCGACGGGAATGTGTGCGTTTTTCATCAGTATCCTCAAGTAATTGTTGTGAGGTCCAGTAAACCGCAAGGCGCCAAGCACGACAGTAGGACGCTGCGCTGACTCCCTGAGGGGGCATTTCCAGCATGTGAAATGAACGGGACGGCTTGCACCGCTTGTTGCCCGAAGCGCGGGCCATTGCGCAGGAAGTCGTTTTCCTCGGCGCTGCTGGTGCGGTGCAGCACCGCATTGCGGTACGGAACACAGCCGAAACGCGTGATGAGGCCGTGGTGCGTGAATGCAACGTCGAGCTTGCCCTGCAGCCTGGGCTTGCACGCTGCCGGCAAGGCGGCCACCCACTGTGAAAAACTGGCTATGCATTCGTCCTGCAGGGGCAGGACTTCGGCATGCATCGTCGGAATGTACAAAAAACGCCCGGCCGACCCACGGCACTGGC
Source organism: Polaromonas sp. CG9_12 (assembly GCA_000751355.1). Classification (GTDB taxonomy): domain Bacteria; phylum Pseudomonadota; class Gammaproteobacteria; order Burkholderiales; family Burkholderiaceae_C; genus Polaromonas. The sequence goes on from CCJP01000005.1 coordinate 3,579,582, forward strand.
CGGACTTCTTGCTGCGCCAGGGTGGTCAGTGCCAGTTGCCGCACAGGCGCATCGCCGTCAAAAGCCCGGGCGGTGCCGCGCAACACGTTGCTGATGAACTGGACGGACAGGAGCACCAGCGCTGGTTCAGGTCTTCGGACCGCCAGTCCAGCGCCCAGCCATCGCCCGGCCACCAGTCGAGGACTCCACAGGCAAGTGCGGGTTGCGACGCAGGCGGCGCGCGTTGTGGGGTCATGGTCCTGCGCGCTTGGCAGCGGCCGGCCCGGGCGGACATGGCGCTTGCGAATGGACTGCTGGCAACAGCGATAATCAGCCCCATTTTGAATGGAGCCAGCGTGGACATTGCACTGTTGATCAAAGCCGCCATCATGGGCATCGTCGAAGGACTGACCGAATTTCTTCCCATTTCATCGACCGGCCACCTGATCCTGGCCGGCGCACTGCTGGGCTTTGACGACGACAAGGCCAAGGTGTTCGACATTGCCATCCAGACCGGCGCCATTTTTGCGGTGATCCTGGTGTACTGGCAAAAAATCCGCAGCACCCTGATCGCGCTGCCGAACGAAAAGCAGGCGCAGCAGTTTGCGCTGAATGTCCTGGTGGCCTTTATACCTGCCGTGGTGCTGGGGCTGCTGTTCGGCAAGGCCATCAAGGCGAATCTGTTCACGCCGGTGGTGGTGGCCAGCGCCTTCATCGTCGGCGGCTTCATCATTTTGTGGGCCGAGAAACGCCAAAAGCGCAACCCGTCGGCCATTCGCATCCACGATGTCGAGTCGATGACGACGATGGACGCGCTCAAGGTCGGGCTGGTGCAATGCCTGGCGATGATTCCGGGCACCAGCCGCAGCGGCTCGACCATCATCGGCGGCATGCTGCTGGGCCTGTCGCGCAAGGCGGCGACTGATTTCTCGTTCTACCTGGCGATTCCGACGCTGATTGGCGCCGGCGCCTACAGCCTGTTCAAGGAGCGTGCGCTGCTGTCCGTGGCCGATGTGCCACTGTTTGGCGTCGGTCTGCTGTTTTCCTTTTTGAGCGCCTGGCTGTGCATTCGCTGGCTGCTGCGCTACATCGCCACCCACGACTTCGTGCCCTTTGCCTGGTACCGCATCGCGTTTGGCATCGTGGTGCTGGGCACCGCCTGGAGCGGGCTGGTGACCTGGGCTGCTTGAGCAAGAAATAGCGACTGCTTCCCTTGCTGCAGGTCAACGGCCTTGTCGATCCCTGGTGTTGGCCTCGATTGGCGATGCGCAGGCTTGATGTTTTCGGGTGTTCAGGCTTGGAGCGCCTTTCCGGCGGGGGAAGAACTGCTGACGCTTGCGGTTTCTGTTCTTTGGTTTTAGGTTTTAGGTTTTAGGTTTTGGGTTTTGGGAGGCTTCTTCTTTGGTTTGAGGGGTGAGCGCCTTCCCGGCGGGGGGTAACTTTCTTTTCTGGCAAAAAAGAAAGTCACCAAAGAAAGTTGCCTGGGAGCGGGTTAGAGCTGAACGCTCTGACGGGCCGTCGCTTCGCTGGGCCCTGAGTTCTTTGATCGCTGGCTGGCAGCCAATGCCAATGGCTGGCTGGTTCTACCGCTCGTTCGCCAACAGCTTCACGCTCTGCTTGATCTGCTTGATCTGCTTGATCTGCTTGGCTTGCGCTTCGCGCGTCGCTGTTTGCTGTCGGCAACGCCTTTTTTCTTTCTGGTGGTTCAGTGGCTGTTGAACCACCATTGCCCTTTTTGCTGTCCGCCCCCCGCCTGCCCTAACCAAGAAAAAATTTAGGACAAAAATCTGCCAGAAGTGCTTGAAGCACAAAGGAAACGATCAAGCCGAGCGTGAAGCTGTTGGCGAACGAGCGGCAGAACCAGCCAGCCGCCGAAATTGCTAACCGCCATCAAATCAAGGTGCCAAGGGCCCAGCGAAGCGATGGCCCGTCAGAGCGTTCAGCTCTAACCCGCTCCCAGGGCAACTTTCTTTGGTGACTTTCTTTTTTGCCAGAAAAGAAAGTTACCCCCCGCCGGGAAGGCGCTCACCCCTCAAACCAAAGAAGAAACCACCCAAAGCCCAAGAAAAAAACAGCGATTGAACCGTAAGCGTTCGCAGTTAAAAAAAATATAATGAAAAACCGGTTTTGCGCAAGCTGCGTAAAGCTTTACAGCTATTTATTGCATAGCAGGCCGCAAGCGCCTGGCCTGGAGCAGACAGAATGCCTCGAAAGCCGGCTTCAGCCCATGAAGTTGAGCAGCGCCGCTTCGATGGCCGCGGCCGTGGCCAGCGGCTTTTCCATCGGAAACAGGTGGCTGCCGTCAAGCATCATGATGCGGCCCTGGGTGATTTTCTGCGTCATCGCCATGCCGACCTGCTTCATCTCGACCGACTGGCGCCCGCCGATGAAGGCCGACGGGCATTGCAGCGGATGCGTTTTCAGCAGCTGCTCCAGGTTGTCGGGCAGGGTGTTGTAGATCGCCGTTTCCACGTCGCGGTCAAAGCTCAGCAGGCGCTGGCCCTGCGCGCTGCCGCCTTCGTCGTGGGTGCCGTGGTCGATGTAGTCGCGCAGCACCTGTTCGTCCCAGCGGGCAAAGGCTTTCTTGCTGCGAAAGTGCGCCAGCACCTCGTCCCGGCCCAGCCACTGGTGGCGGCGCTTGCGGCTGATGGCGCCCGGCGAGATTGAGCCGACCAGTTTGGCCCGCTTGGCCACGCTCAGCGCCTTGGCGCGCCAGCCGCCCAGCACCGGCGAGTCGACCATCAGCACGCCGGCGACTTTCTGGCCACCGAGTTCGGGGTGGCGGGCAGCGCACATCAGGCTCAGGAAGCCGCCCAGCGAATGGCCGACCAGAAAGGCCGGCTGGCCGGACTTTTCAACTTCCTGGCTGGCAAAGTCGGCCAGTTGCTGCACCAGGTTCGGCCAGTTGCTGGTCACGGGGTAGCGGGGGTCATGGCCGAATTTTTCAATCGCCTGGATTTGAAAACCCCGTGCCTTCAGGCTCTGGAACAGCACGCCGTAGGTGCTGGCCGGAAAGCTGTTGCCATGGGAAAAAATGATGAGGGGTTGGGGACTTTTGGGCACGGGAATAAGGGGGAGCCGCAGCGCGCTGGCCGCGGTTTTTCCCGGAGGTAAATGTCGGTGAAGGGGCAACGAAGGCGCGATGATGAAGGAAAGGCCTAGATCAGTTTTTCCTGCGGCGTGCTGATCTTTTTCAGCACGGCATGGCGGCCGGCCGGCATCTTGATGGGCGTTTCGGTGTGCGCATCGTCCCACACCGGGTCTTCGATGCTGTCGAACACCTGGCGCAGCTTGTGTCCCCAGCTGTTGTGCATCATCTGGTAGTAAGGGTTGTCCTGGTCAATGCAGACGATCTTGTCGCTTTTCAAGCTGTCGGCTTCGTACACCACCAGGTCGAGCGGCAGGCCGACCGACAGGTTGGACTTCATGGTCGAGTCCATCGACACCAGCGCGCACTTGGCGGCCTCGTCCAGCGGCGTTTCAGGCCGGATGACCCGGTCGAGCACCGGCTTGCCGTATTTTGATTCGCCGACCTGGAAGTAGGGCGTCTCTTCGGTGGCCTCGATGAAGTTGCCGGGCGAATACACCTGGAACAGGCGCATGCCTTCGCCCTTGATCTGGCCGCCGAAGACCAGCGACACGTTGAAGCCGACATCGTCGTTGCGCAGCGCCCGGGCGTCGTGCTCGTAAACGCGGCGTATGGCCGAGCCGAGCACGCGGGCGGCGTCGAACATGCTCTTGGCGTTCCAGATGGTGATCGGCTCGCCGCCAGCCGGATCGCGTATTTCCTCGGTCTGCAGGATCTCGCGCACCGACTGCGAGATCGACAGGTTGCCGGCGGTCAGCAGCACCATGAAGCGGTCGCCGGGCTTTTCATAGACGATCATCTTGCGAAAGGTGCTGATGTGGTCCAGGCCCGCGTTGGTTCGGGAATCGGACAGGAAGACCAGTCCGGCATTGAGTTTGATGGCGACGCAGTAAGTCATGGCGTGGAAAGGATTTTGGGAGTACATGGGATGCCTGGGGTTCAGGCGGCGTTCGCAAGCTTTTTAAGCCGGTACAGCGCATCAAGTGCTTCCCGGGGGCTCAAGATATCAGGATTTATGGAGGCCAGTGCCGTGTCAATGGCGGAAGGCCCGGTCGCCGGCAGCTCCGGCGGCAGGGCAAACAGGTCGACCTGCGCGCTGGCCTGGCTTTGCTGGGTTTCCAGCGCGGCCAGCGCATGGCGCGCATGGTTGACGACGGCGGCGGGCACGCCGGCCAGCTTGGCCACGGCAATGCCATAGCTCTTGCTGGCCGGGCCGGGTTCAATGTGGTGCAAAAACACGATGTCGCTGCCCGACTCGACCGCGCTGACATGCACATTGACCGCGCCGTGGTGCTGTGCCGGAAACCCGGTCAGCTCGAAATAATGCGTGGCAAACAGCGTGAACGCCTGCGACTTGTTGTGCAGGTGGGCGGCAATGCCGCCGGCCAGCGCCAGGCCGTCGAAGGTCGAGGTGCCGCGCCCGATCTCGTCCATCAGCACCAGCGAATGCGGCGTGGCGGCATGCAGGATCTGCGCGGCCTCCAGCATTTCAAGCATGAAGGTCGATTGCGCGTTGGCCACGTCGTCGGCCGCGCCGATGCGCGTGTGAATCGCGTCGATCGGCCCGAGCCGGCAATGGCTGGCGGGCACGTAGGAGCCGATGCTGGCCAGCAGCACGATCAGCGCGACCTGGCGCATGTAGGTCGATTTGCCGCCCATGTTGGGGCCGGTGATGATCTGCATCCGGCTCTTGCCGGTCAGGTTGGAGTCGTTGGCGATGAAGGCGCCGCCGCCCGTCTCGGCCAGCCGGCTTTCCACCACCGGATGCCGGCCCTGGCCGATGTCGATGCAGGGCTCCTTGACGAACACCGGGGCGCACCAGCCCAGCGTCAGCGAGCGCTCGGCCAGCGCACACAGCGCATCGAGCGCGGCAATGGCGCGCGCCAGCCGGCTCAGGGCGGGCACGAAGTCCTGCAACTGGTCGAGCAGTTGCTCGTACAGCCACTTTTCGCGCTCCAGCGCCCGCGCCGAGGCCGACAGCGCCTTGTCCTCGAAGGTCTTCAGTTCGGGCGTGATGTAGCGCTCGGCGTTTTTCAGCGTCTGGCGGCGCCGGTAGTCCGCGGGCACCTTGTCGAGCTGGCCCTGCGTGACCTCGATGTAAAAGCCGTGCACCTTGTTGAACTGCACGCGCAGGTTGGCAATGCCTGTCCTGGCCTTTTCGCGGCTTTCCAGCGCCAGCAAAAAGCCATCGCAATTGGTCTGGATGGCGCGCAGTTCGTCCAGTTCGGCGTCGCAGCCGTGGTTGATGACGCCGCCGTCGCGGATCAGCGCCGCCGGCTCGTCCAGGATGAACTGGCGCAGCAACCCGGCGCAGCCAGGTGGTGGCTGCAAATCTTCAAAAATAGTGGTCAAAAGTGACGTTTGCGCATGGTCCACGGGCACCAGCAGCTCTGCTTTTTGTAGCGTCAGCTGCAGTGCGACGAGTTCGCGCGGGCGCACCTGGCGCAGCGCGATGCGGGCCGTGATGCGCTCGACGTCGCTGCTGCCCTTGAGCTGCGCGCGCAGGGTTTGCTGGGCGTTGGCGCGCAACTGCGCAATCGCTTCGAGCCGGCCGGCAGCCTGGGCGCGGTCGCGGCGCGGGCTGAGCAGCCAGCTTTTCAGCGCCCGGCTGCCCATGCCGGTGGCGCAGGTGTCGAGCAGCGAGAGCAATGTGGGCGCGCTTTCGCCGCGCAGGGTCTGCGTGAGTTCGAGGTTGCGCCGGGTCGTCTGTGGCAAGTCGATCAACTCGCCGGAACGCACCACCTGCAGGCCCTGCACGTGCGACAGTGCGCGGCCTTGGGTGTGCTCGGCATAGCCCAGCAGTGCCGAGGCGGCGGCATGCGCTTCGCCCAATGCGTCAGCTTGCCACGCCGCCAGCGAAGCCACCTTGAGCTGCTCCAGCAGGCGGCGTGCGCCCAAGGCCGCGTCGAACTGCCAGGACGGCCGGGCGCTGGCGGCGCAGCGCCAGGACTTCAGGCGCTGCTCGAACGCCGGCGTCACCTCGACGTTGTAAAGCAGTTCGCTGGGAGCGATGCGCGCCAGCCAGGTTTCCAGTTCGCTGCTGGCGCAGTGCGCCAGGTGGATTTCGCCCTGCGTCACGCTGAGCCAGGCCAGCCCGCAGGTGTTGCGCGCACCCTGGTGCACCGCCAGCAGGATCGATTCGGTCTTGTCGTCGAGCAGTTCCGCGTCCAGCAGCGTGCCGGGCGTGACCACGCGCACCACCTTGCGCTCGACCGGCCCCTTGGCTGTGGCCACGTCGCCGATTTGCTCGCAAATGGCCACCGATTCGCCGAGCTTGATCAGCTTGGCCAGGTAATTCTCCAGCGAATGAAACGGTACGCCGGCCATCACCACCGGCTCGCCGGCCGACTGGCCGCGCCGGGTCAGCGTGATGTCGAGCAGGCGCGCGGCCTTTTCGGCGTCGGCATAGAACACCTCGTAGAAGTCACCCATGCGGTAGAACACCAGCGTGTCGGGGTAATCGGCCTTGATGGCGTGGTACTGGGCCATCATGGGGGTGTGCACGGCGGCCTTGTCCGGTGGTTGAAAGGCTTGGGCTTTTTCTCTTTGCATTCAGTTCGCTGGCTTTTTCGGGCAGCCGTTAGGTGGGTTCAGGTTTCAGGGTTCTTGGGCGAGGGCTGATTTTCGCTGTTCTGCCGGGCAGGCCGGTGGGCTGAACAAAGGGCATTCCCGGTGACGCATCTAACCCTTGATTGTCGCTGCCGACGGCAAGCCGGATGAAACCACCTTCGACGGATGCGCATGCGGCCGGCTGTGCATGCCTTCAGACGCGGACCCGGCTGGTCGCCAGCCGCAGTTCGCCGGCAATGGCGCAGGCCAGTTGCAGGCGGCGCAGCAGCCAGGGCGTCAGGTCGGCCGCCAGCAGCACATCCGGACGCGGCAGGTAGGGTTGCCCCGAGAGGCTGAAACCGGGCGAATTCACCCCCGAGGCGGCGGGCGCCTGGCCCGAGAGCTCGGCTTCGATGCAGCGGGCGGCTTGCTCCAGTGCCGGCGTGGCCTGCGCCAGGTCAAGCTGGCCGCGCCTGAGCAGCAGCAGCGACTTGACCGCCGTCAGCTGCGCCAGCAACTGGTAGCTGCGCGCCTGCAGCGCTTCGAGCGGCTCCAGCGGCGGACGCACCTGGCGCGGCTCGGCCAGGCTGCGCTGGGTGGCCAGCGTCAGCGCCGACAGGCTGTCGTAGGCATCGCGGCGCGCCAGCCGCCAGTTCACGTCGGCTGTCTGGGCGGTGTCCAGCAGCGCCAGCGCCAGCCTGGCATGCTGGCTTTGCGCCTGGATGCTTCGCTTGACCAGGCCGGGAATCTGGCTGCGTTCCCATGACGGCAGCACATAGCTGAACAGCCAGGCCAGCAGCGCGCCGAGCAGCGTGTCGGCCAGCCGCTCGCCGATGGCAAAGGTGGGCTGCAGGCCGACCAGCATCAGGTGCGCCTGCAGCAGGCCGGTCACCGTACCGGCAATCGTCGTATAGAGGTAGCGGCGCAGCGCAAAGGCATGCGCCAGGCCGGTGCTGAGCGCGACGATCAGGAACAACACCTTGGCGCCCGGATGGGCCATCAGGAGGCCCATCACCAGCAGGCAGCCGAGCACGGTGCCGGCGACGCGCGCATTGCGCCGCTGCACGGTTTGCGCCAGGTTGCCGCGCATCACGACGACGATGGTGATCAATATCCAGTAGTCGTGCGTGGCCCACGGCAGGTGCAGGGCGACGGCGTAGCCCGCGGCCACGGCCAGCGTGGCGCGCAGTGCATAGCGCAGGGTCGGCGCGCGCCAGCCGAGCTGCCCGAGCAGCGGCTTGACGCTCCATTGGGTGGTGCTCACGAACAGCTGCCACTGGTTGCGCACCAGGCTCAGCTCGGGCGTCACGTCGCCGCGTGCCAGCGCCGCGATCTTCACCGCCTCGTCATTGATGTGGCCGATGCGGTCGGCCATGTTGCGCAGCAGGGCGGCGGTATCGGGCGGGTCGGTGCGCACCGGCTCGGGTGCCAGCGACGGGTTGGCGGTGGCGCGGGGCGGCAGTGTGCCCACCAGCTTCGGCCGCAGGTCGGGAATCGGCCGGATCGACGTCTGGCGCCGGCCCCGCAGCAGCGCCATGCCAAGTGCCTGCAGTTCATCGGCCGTGGCGTTCAGCGCCTGCTGCAGCCTGGGCAGGTGCGGCGCGATGGCCTGCCGGTCCAGCAGCACGTCCAGGTCCAGGTCGCAGGCCAGCTGGTGGTCACGCGCTTCCAGCAGGCTCAGCAGCATGGCGGCCACCTGCTGGCGCGGCCGGGTGGTGGGCGACTCCAGCACCACGTTGCGCGTGTCCTGCAACTGGTCGGCAAAGTTGGCCTGCTGCACCAGCATGGCTTCGAGCAGCGCCTGGTGGTCGGGCTCGTCGTCAAAACGCTGCGCCTGGGTGCGCAAGATGCCGGCAAAGCTGTGCAGGCATTCGGCCAGCAGCTGCCGCCGGTAACGTTGGTTGAGCAGGTGGGTGGTCAGCACCGCCCACAGCAGGTAGAGCACCGAACCGGCGACAAACCAGCCGGTGTGCGCCAGCACCTGGTTGAGCGAAGTCATCGGCGGCGCGGCCATGGAAAACAGCATCGAGAACAGCAGTGAAAAGCAGATCGGCCCGCCACGCTTGCCCCAGGCCATCAGCATCACCGCCAGAAAGGTCCCGCCCACCAGAACGCAGCCCAGCAGCAGGTCGTCCTGGCGCGTCAGCTGCACCATCATGAACAGCGGCGTGCCCAGCAGCGGCGCGGGCAGCACCTGCATGATCTTGCGCCGTCGTGGCGAGGGAACATCGGGCAGGCTGGTGATGATCACGCCGACGGCGGCGCTGGCGGCGGCCCCAAGTCCGGCCGATTCGAACAGCGCCAGCATGATCAGTACCAGGCCCAGGGATACTGTCAGGCCGTTGGTGACGTAGTGGCTCAGCGCCACGCGCAGAAACTCTTGCGCCTTGCGGCGAAGCCGGCCTGCCAGCGTGGTCAAGAGGGGCGGATCACTCGGGTGGCGGTTCATGGTGTGGGCACCACTGTACCGAAACCTGCCGGGTCAGGTGCGCCGTCCTGCGCGCTGGCTGAGCGGAGCAGGACAGTTGGGGCTCAGAAAGGCGCGTCGGGCACCTGGGCCGCCTCAACCTCGGGCGCTGCGGCGCTGCCGGCCTTGACGCGCTTGGCCTTGAGCGTCGGCTTGGCGGCCGGTGCGGCTTGCTCACTGCCGTCGGTTGTCGCCTCGGCACCGCCCAGCACGGCCTGGCGAACACTGGCCTTGTCGCCGGCACCGGCAAACTTGCTGTACTTGCCCAGCGTACCGATCAGCTGGCCGTAGATGCGCGGGTTGCCGGCGACGCATTCGCCGTGGTCGATGAAGTCCGACTCGCCGGTGAAGTTGCCGATCAGGCCGCCTGCCTCGGTGATCAGCAGCGAGCCCGCTGCCACATCCCAGGGCTGCAGGCCGGTTTCGAAAAAGCCATCGGTGTAGCCGGCCGCGACATGTGCCAGGTCCAGCGCGGCAGCGCCCGGGCGGCGCACACCGGCGCATTGGCTCATGACTTCGCCCAGCATGTTCAGGTAAGGTTTGAGCTTGTCGCCGGGGCGGTAGGGAAAGCCGGTCGAAATCAGGCATTCCTGCAGGCGCGTGCGCTTGCCGACGCGGATGCGGCGGTCGTTGACGTAGGAGCCGCGGCCTTTGCTGGCGCTGTAGATATCGTTGCGGTTCGGGTCATAGACCACCGCCTGCTCGACCTTGCCGCGCACCGACAGCGCAATGCTGACGCAATAGAACGGAAAGCCGTGGATGAAATTGGTGGTGCCGTCCAGCGGATCGATGATCCAGACGAATTCTGAGTCTTTCGCGCCATGCTCGCTGCCCGATTCCTCGGCCAGGATGCCGTGGCCAGGGTAGGCGGTCAGCAGGGTTTCGATGATCACGGCTTCAGCGGCCTTGTCGACTTCGGTGACGAAGTCGTTGGTCTGCTTGAGCGACACGCGGACTGCCTCGACGTCAAGGGCGGCGCGGTTGATGAGGGCGCCGGCGGCGCGCGCAGCCTTGACGGCCACGTTGAGCATGGGGTGTAGATTGCTGGACATAAATTGTAAGAAAGAGCGGGCAGGAACTGCAAAACCGGGAACCGGTGGCAGGCGACAATAGCGGATTTTACCGGCTTCGCCCGCCTGGCCCTGAATCATCCCGACTGCCGGGTTTTTCACAGCGGCTCTTCGGCCTCTTTCTATCCCCATGAAAACCCGCTTCATCCTGATCAACACCAGCCATGCCGGCAATGTGGGCGCCACCGCCCGCGCCATGAAAACCATGGGCTTCGACGACCTGGTGCTGGTCGCGCCGCGCTGGGCCAATGTGCTGCGGCGCGAGGAAACCATCCAGCGTGCCAGCGGCGCGCTCGATGTGCTCAACAACGCGCGCATCGTTGAAACGCTCGATGAAGCGCTCGACGGCATGGCGCACCTGTGCGCCACGGCCATGACGCCGCGCGACTTCGGCCCGCCCACCCGGGCGCCGCGCGCGCATTTCGCCGAACTGCTGGGGGCGACTGATTTGCTATCAAAAGATGATCTGACAGCACCCGTGTATATTGCGCAAAAGCCCGATTCGGTTGCTTTTTTGTTTGGTTCCGAGCGTTTCGGCATGCAAAACGACGACGTCTACCGCTGCCATGTAGCCCTGAGCATTCCGACCGATCCAAAATTCGGCTCGCTCAATCTCGGCGCGGCGGTGCAGCTGGTGGCCTACGACTGGCGCGAAGCCCTGGGCAGCTTTGGCATTCAGGCGGTGCCTGAAGAATCCCGGCTGGCCGACGCCGCTGCCGTGGGCGGCATGCTCAAGCACTGGGAGGAAGCGCTTGTCCACATCGGCTTTCTCGACCCGGCATCGCCCAAGAAGCTGATGCCGCGCCTGAACCAGTTGTTCAACCGCGCGCAGCTCAGCCCCGAAGAAATACACATCCTGCGCGGCGTGGCCAAGGCGATGATGCGGCAGGCGGCCGATCAAGCCCGGCCGGCACAGGACAAGGCGCCCGCGCCAGCGGACACGTCCGCCAGCCTCTAAACTCCTTGCCATGTTTTCCAGACTCCGCTCCGACATCCAGTGCATCCTTGAACGCGACCCGGCCGCCCGCACCCGCTGGGAGGTGCTGACCTGCTACCCCGGCCTGCATGCGCTGGTGCTGCACCGGCGCGCGCACTGGTGCTGGACGCACGGCCTCAAATGGCTGGGGCGCTTCACCTCCCACATTTCGCGCTGGCTGACCGGCATCGAGATCCATCCCGGCGCGCAGATTGCCGGCTGCGTATTCATCGACCACGGCATGGGCGTGGTGATTGGCGAAACCGCTGAAATCGGTTCGGGTTGCACGATTTACCACGGCGTCACGCTGGGCGGCACCGCGCTCTACAAAGGCGCCAAGCGCCATCCGACCCTCGGCAAGAACGTGGTCGTGGGCGCCGGCGCGCAGGTGCTCGGAGGCTTCACCGTCGGCGACGGCGCGCGCATCGGCTCGAACGCCGTGGTGGTCAAGCCCGTTCCGGCCGGGGCGACGGCCGTGGGCAATCCCGCCCGCATCATTCAGCCCGGCGCCGACCTCAAGCGCGAGGAGGCCGCCAGCCAGATGGGCTTTTCAGCCTACGGCGTGACGCAGAGCGACGACCCGCTGAGTCAGGCCTTGCGCGGGCTGATCGACAACGCCTCAGGCCAGGAATACCAGATTTCGCTGCTCTGGCAGGCGATTGAAAAGTTGTCGAATCTGCCGGCGGCTGAACCACACCGCAATTGCGTTCCCAAGGATGCCGCGCTGGAAGAAAACTTTGAAGCCGACAAGCTGAACCAGCTGGTCGGCAAATAGCCGGCGACGGCGCCGGCCCTGAAAAAGTTTATTTGGCGGCGGCAGGCGCCGATGCCGCTGCCGCTGCTTTTTCTGCTGCGGCTTTTTGTTTTTCTTCCGGGTTCATCGTCCCGGCGATGGCGCTGCCGGCCATTGACCCCACCACCGCACCCACGGCCATGGAACCCATGGTGCCCATCATGCCGGAGCCCGCTGCTGCAGGGGCGGCGGCAGGCGCTGCGGCTGCCGCAGGGGCCGGTGCTGCAGCCGCCGGGGCTGGCGCTGCTGCAGGGGCTTTGGCGGGCGCAGGGGCTTTGGCGGGCGCAGGGGCTGCGGCGCGCGGTGCCGATTTCATGCCGCCGCCCATGCGCTTGGCATGGGCCAGCGAAGGCAGTGTCAGGGAAGCCACAGCCAGGGCCACGATGGAAAGGCTGGTGCGAAAGGAAGCGTTCATGGCGTTACTCGGGTAAAAAATCAGACAAAAATGCCAGGCCGCTGTGGCCCGGCTTTTCCCGCTGCATGCATGGGTTGCACACGCAGAGGTGTTGGCTTTTATACCGCGCGAAGGGCGTTCTTGGGCCTAAAGGCCTTGCAAACTGCCGGGTCGGTTTCCAGGTAAGGCCCACCGATCAGGTCGATGCAATAGGGAATGGCGGCAAAAATACCCGGCACGACCGATTCACCGCCCTCGTTCTTCAGGCCTTCGAGCGTTTCGGCAATCGCTTTCGGCTGGCCGGGCAGGTTCAGGATCAGGCTCTGGCCGCGAATCACCGCCACCTGGCGCGACAAAATGGCCGTTGGCACGAATTTCAGGCTGATCTGGCGCATCTGCTCGCCAAAGCCGGGCATTTCCTTGTGCGCCACGGCCAGCGTGGCCTCGGGCGTCACGTCGCGCAGCGCCGGGCCGGTGCCGCCGGTGGTCAGCACCAGGCAGCAGCCGGCATCGACCAGGTCGATCAGCGCGCTGCTGATGCCGGCCTGTTCGTCAGGAATCAGGCGCTCTTCAAAGGTGATCGGGTTGTGCAGCGCGCGCGTCAGCCAGTCCTTCAGGGCGGGCAGGCCCTTGTCGACATAGACGCCGCTCGAAGCCCGGTCGCTGACCGACACGATGCCGATCTTTACCGCATCAAAATGCGCACTCACGGCTTGGCTTCCTGGGCCATGGCCAGCTTGACCAGCTGGAAAATTTCTCGGTAGGACTTGGCGTGGCGTGGTGCCTCGCCCGGCGTTTCAGGCTTGGCCATGTCTTTCCGGGCCTGGCGGATCAGCGCGCGCAACTGCTGCGAGTCGGTCGCCGGGTAGTCGGTCAGCCACTGGCTGAGCGCATCGTCCGACGCAATCAGCTTGTCGCGCCACTGCTCGGCCAGATGCAATGCCAGCGTCAGGTCGGCCGAACCGTTGGCCTGCTCGTCAATCGCCGCACGGATCGGCGTCATGTCGAGCGTGCGCATCAGCTTGCCGATGAACTGCATCTGGCGACGCCGGCCCTCGAAGTTGGTGATGCGCTTGGCTTCCTTCAGCGCGTCGAGCAGTTTGTCGGGCAGGTCGAGCCGCACCATCAGGTCGGTGCGCAGCGTCAGCAGCGCCTCACCGAGCGCCTGCTTTTCATCGGCCTCTGCTTTCAGTTGGGTCTTGCTGGGCGGGCCCACTTCTTCGAGTGCAATTTCTTCGGGTTTCACGAAACGGCCGTTGGACCAGTAGCCTTTGATGGCCTTGGGAGTCTTGTTGTTCATAGCGCTTAGTATCATAGATACATGACCCAAAAAACTCCCTCCCGTTCACCTCGCAGCGTTTCCCGCACCAAAACCCGCCAACCCGAGGCGGGTTTCAGCTACCACCGGGACTTTTTTGAAGACCTGGTCGATACCGCGCTGGGCCATGCCAAAAAACTCGGTGCCACCGATGCGGCCGCCGAAGCGTCGGAAGGCTGCGGCCTGTCGGTCAGCGTGCGCAAGGGCGAACTCGAATCGGTCGAGCGCAACCGCGACAAATCGCTCGGCATCACCGTGTATGTCGGCAAGAAGCGCGGCAATGCCTCGACCAGCGATTTTTCAAAAGTGGCGATCCAGCAGACCGTGAGCGCCGCCTACGACATCGCCCGCTTCACGGCGGAAGACGAGACCTCGGGCCTGCCCGACGAGCAGGACATCGCCCGCGAACATCCGGCGCTCGACCTGTTCCACCCGTGGGTCATCACGTCCGAGGAAGCCGCCCATCTGTCCTTGCAGTGCGAAGCCGCCGCTTTCGCCACCTCGCGCCTGATCACCAACAGCGAAGGCGCAGGAGTGTCCGCGCAGCAAAGCCATTTCTTCAGCGCCCACACCAAGGGCTTTCGCGGCGGCTATGCGAGTTCGCGTCACAGCATTTCGGTGGCTCCAATTGCCGGCAAGGGCAAGCAGATGCAGCGCGACGCCTGGTACAGCTCGATGCGCGATGCGAGCCAGCTGGCCCCTCCTGAAGCAGTGGGCCGCTATGCCGCCGAACGCGCGCTGGCACGCCTGAAAGGCCGCAAGATCCCGACCATTGAATGCCCGGTGCTGTTCGAGTCGCCGCTTGCAGCCGGCCTGCTGGGCGGTTTTGTGCAGGCCGTCAGCGGCGGCGCGCTGTACCGCAAGAGCACATTCCTGGCGAACAGCCTGGGCAAGATGGCTTTTCCCAAGCACATCGACATCCACGAAGACCCGCACCAGCCCAAGGGCAAGGGCAGCGCGCCGTTTGATGACGAAGGCGTCATGACCAGCGCGCGGCAGGTGGTGGACGGCGGACGGGTCGAGGGGTATTTCCTGAGCACCTACTCGGCCCGCAAGCTGGGCATGCGCACCACCGGCAATGCCGGCGGCTCGCACAACCTGACGCTGACCAGCCGCAAGACCAAGGCGGGCGACGACCTCGACGCCATGCTGCGCAAGCTCGGCACCGGCCTGTTCGTCACCGAACTGATGGGGCAGGGCGTCAACTACGTGACCGGCGACTATTCGCGCGGCGCTTCGGGGTTCTGGGTCGAGAACGGCGAAATCGCTTTTCCGGTGGAAGAAATCACGATTGCCGGCAACCTGAAAGACATGCTGATGGGCATCCAGGCCGTGGGCGCCGACACCTACAACTACGGCGCCAAGACCGTCGGTTCAATCCTGGTCAACCGGATGAAGGTGGCGGGGAGCTAGAGCCCCCACGCTTCCCACTTCGTGTGGTTCGCTGCCCCCCGAGGGGGCGCTGCGCCTGCAGTCCGGCAAAGCCGAGGATGTTGCCCCACGGTTGCCCACTTCGTGTGGCTTCCTGCCCCCCAGAGGGGGCCGCTGCGCCTGCGGCCCGGCAAAGCCGGTTCCGCGGCCCCTGCTGGTGGAGATGGGCAGGGGAGGTGGCTTTGAAGCGGCTGGTCTTGTCTGGTCAGCCGGCCAGCGCAGCCTTCACCGCTGCTGACACCTGGCCCATGTCGGCCTTGCCGGCGAGCTGGGTTTTTACCGCGCCCATGACCTTGCCCATGTCGCCGGGACCAACGGCGCGGCCCAGTTCGGCGGCCAGGGTGGCGATGATGCTCTTGACTTCGGCTGTGACCTCGTCAGCGCTCAGGCGGGCGGGCAGATAGGCTTGCAGCACCAGCATTTCGGCCTTTTCCTTGTCGGCCAGGTCCTGGCGCTGGGCTTTTTCAAACGCTTCGATCGAATCCTTGCGCTGCTTGATCAGCTTGTCCACGATGGCCACGGCCATGACGTCATCGACCACCACGCGCTCGTCCACTTCCTTTTGCTTGATCGCCGACAGCAGCAGCCGGATCGTGCCCAAGCGCTCGCTGTCCTTGGCGCGCATGGCGGTCTTCATGTCTTCGGTGATTTGTTCTTTGAGTGTCATGGCAGGCTCCTGAAGGGTCGGATTGAAATTCGGGATGTGGCGTTTGAGAAAACAAAAAAGCCCGCAGAGCGTCCTCTTGCGGGCTTGGGCTGCCGTGAGGCAAGTACCAATGAATGGATCAGTACAGCTTCTTGGGCAACTGCATGGCGCGAATGCGCTTGTAGTTGCGCTTGACGGCAGCGGCCTTCTTGCGCTTGCGCTCGGCGGTTGGCTTTTCGTAGAACTCGCGTGCGCGCAGATCGGTCAGCAGGCCGAGTTTTTCTATGGTGCGCTTAAAGCGGCGCAGGGCGACGTCAAAGGGTTCGTTGTCTTTTACGCGAATGGTGGTCATTGATGAATCGATTCAAAAGATGCACTTTTCATTGATCTGATCAGGATCAGGCCAGGTGCGGGTTTGCTAGCAAAGCCTGTGATTATAGCAGTCTCTGATACGTCAAATGTCAACGATCATAGCGCCCGCTCAGCCTGCCGCGCCGCCAGTGCCTGCGCGCAGGCAAAACCGCTGGCCCAGGCCCACTGGAAGTTGTAGCCGCCCAGCCAGCCCGTCACATCGACCACTTCGCCGATGAAATACAGCCCCGGCTGCTTCGATTCCAGGGTTTGCGACGACAGGTCACGGGTGTCGACGCCGCCCATCGTGACTTCGGCTTTTTTGTAGCCTTCCGATCCGTTTGGCGTGAGCTGCCAGTCGGCCAGGCGCTGCGCCAAGGTTAGCAGCGCCTTGTCGGTGGCGTCGCTGATCGGGCGCTGCAGGGCCGCATCTTCGCTGACCCAGGCGTCGGCCAGGCGGCCCGGCACCAGGCTGGACAGTTCATTGGCAATCAGTTTTTTCGAACTGGCCTTGGCGCGCAGCAGCAGGTCGGCCACGTCCGCGCCCGGTGCCAGGTTGATGCGCACCGGCTGGCCTTCGCGCCAGAAGCTGGACACCTGCAGCACCGCCGGGCCGCTCAGCCCCCGGTGGGTGAACAGCAGGTCTTCGGCAAACACCACGGCTTTTTTGCGCTGCCTGGGGCTGGCGTCGGGCGCGCCGGTTTCGATCAGCACCGGCAGCGCCAGGCCGGCGAGCTGGGCATACGGCGCCCAGGCCTCACCGTCGAAGGTCAGCGGCACCAGCGCGGCCCGGGGCTCGACCAGGCGCAGGCCGAACTGTTGGGCAATGCGATAACCGAAATCGGTCGCGCCGATTTTCGGGATCGACAGGCCGCCAGTCGCAATCACCACCTGATCCGCTTCGATCAGCCCCCGGTCGCTCTGGATTTGATAGCTGGTGGTGACGGCCTGTTCTGCGCAAACCACGCTTTTAATACCGCAAGACTGCCAGTGCGTGACCTGGCCGGCCGCGCATTCGGCCAGCAGCAGGTTGATGATGTCCTCGGCCGAGCGGTCGCAAAACAGCTGGCCCTTGTGCTTTTCGTGAAACGGAACCTGATGGCGCTGCAGCAGTTCGATGAAGTCTTGCGGCGTGTAGCGCGACAGGGCGGAGCGGCAAAAGTGCGGGTTGTCGCTCAAGAACTGCGCCGGCGTGGCGTCCCGGTTGGTGAAGTTGCAGCGGCCGCCGCCCGAGATGCGGATTTTCTCGGCGACCTTGTCGCTGTGGTCCACCAGCAAGACCTTCAGGCCCTGCTGCCCCGCTTGGCCGGCGCAAAACAGGCCGGCTGCTCCAGCGCCAATCACCACCACATCGAATTTATATGTCAAATCAGCCTCTTGCGCAGGAAGGGTGGGCGCAAGCAGCTATGGAAAGCATAGCAACATGGCGCGCACTGTGGCTGCGTTTCATGAAACACGGGAGTGTAGCCGCGCCAGGGCGGGCGAGCCGAATCTGGTGCCTCAGGCGCTGCGGCGCACTTCGGGGTGGACGGCGGCCTGCGCCAGGGCGCTGATCACGTCGCCAACGACGATGACCGACGGGCTGACCAACCCGGACTGCTTGAGGTCGCTGGACAACCGGGCCAGCGTGGTGGCAATGTGGCGCTGCGTCGGCAGCGACGCATTCTGGATCACGGCCACCGGCGTGTCGGCGGGCAGGCCGGTTAGCAGTTGATGCTGGATATGCTCGGCGCCGCTGACGCCCATGTAGATCACCAGCGTCAGCCGGGCGCTGTGGGCGGTGGCGGCCAGCGCGCGCCAGTCGGTGCCGCTGTCGCCGGGCTTGGCATGGCCGGTGACAAACACCACGCCGTGCGCATGCTGGCGGTGCGTCAGCGGCACGCCGAGCGACGTAACGGCCGCCAGTCCGGCGGTGATGCCGTTGACCACCTCGACGCGGATGCCGGCGGCCTGCAGGTGTTCCAGCTCTTCGCCGCCGCGGCCAAAGATGAAGGGGTCGCCGCCCTTGAGCCGGACGACGTTTTCGCCTTCCCGGGCGGCGATGACCATGAGTTTTTCGATGAAGGCCTGCGGCGTCGACTTGCAGCCGCCGCGCTTGCCGACATACACGATGCGGGCGCCGGGGGCGGCGTACGCGACGATTTCTTCGCTGACCAGGTCATCGACGAACAGCACGCTGGCTTGCTGGATGGCCTTGAGGGCCTTGAGGGTGAGCAATTCCGGATCGCCCGGTCCCGCCCCGACGAGGGTTACTTTGGGGTTGTTCATAGTTGCTTGAGGAGTTGCAAGATATGCGCCACTTGCTGCGCAATCGACGGCGGCAGCGGGCTGTCGCCGGCCAGCACCGAACGGATATAGGCCGCCGTGCTGTCGGCGTCGATGGCTTTGGGCAGGTCCGGTACCGATGGCAGCGTTCCCTTCACGCCTTCGTGCGCCAGCACGCGCTCGCCCCGGATAAAGCCCTGCATCTGCGGCGAGCGGCGCGGGTCGGCAACGCCTTCGCCCTCGGTGCCGCGCAGCAGCAGCGCATCGGCCTTGACCAGTGCGAAGGTAGCCGCCATGGACAGCGCGTATTCGGGGTGCGTGTAGCTGCTGACCACTAGCGCCTTGCCGGCCACCGGGTTCATCAGCTTGACCAGGCTGTGCGCCGGGTTGCGCAGGCCGACGGCGCGCCGCACGTCGAGCAGGCGCTTGAGCGCCGGGCTGAGCAGTTCGGTGGGCGCAAACGCTACGCCGCCCGATGCTATTTTTTTAATAGCTGTCAGCGCAGGCACATCAAGCGCAGCGAGCACTTCTGATGAAAAAACGCGGCTGGATTCGGTGGGCGTGCCATGCACCAGCACGGCCACGCCTTCGCGCGCCAGCAGCAGCGCCAGCAGCGGCGTGAGCACCGGCAGCTTGCGCGCGCCGTTGTAGCTGGGCAGCACCACGACCGGGCCGTCGCTGGCCGGCAGCCGGTTCAGTCGCTGGTGCGCGGCGTCGAGAAAACCGGCCATTTCCTCGGGCGTCTCGCCCTTGATGCGCATGGCCAGGCAAAAGCCGCCGATTTCCAGGTCGGTGACGACGCCGTCGAGCACCTGGCCGAGCAGGTCGGCGGCCTGTTCGCGCGACAGGGGACGGGCGCCGTCTTTGCCGCGCCCGATTTCCTTGATGTAGTGACTAATGCTCATGGCCGCGATTGTGCGTGAATACAGATAACTTGCCGTTATGAGCTTAAGCCAGCTGCCGGATCGGAATCACGCTGCGTGGCGGCGTTGCCAGGTCGCTGCGGGCCGCGCGCAGCCTGCGCTTGAGCTCGGGAATGCAGGAGCCGCAGCTGGTGCCGCATTTCAGGGCATCCTGCAGCGATGCCAGCCGCGCCTCGTCGGTTTGCGGAACGGCCGCACCCTGTGCCAGCAGCCTCAGGTGGTGGTCGATGGCGGTGTCGGTGACGTTCAGGCAACTGCACACGACCCTGCCACGCGACTGCACGGCCACCGGCGCCTTGGCGCCCGGCAGCAGCAGCAGCCGGCCATAGGCCTGCGCGGGCAGTTCGTCCCTGAGCAGGGTGGTGATCCAGACCTGGGCGCTGGTGTCGCCGGCCAGCACGAAACCGGTCAGCTCGGCCTCTTCACGGGTGCGCGTCAGCCGGATGGTTCGGCGCTGGCCTTTCCTGCGGTCGGCATAGCGCAGGATGTCGGCGCCATCGAGGCCGAAAATTTTCTCCAGCAGCGCCAGGGTTTCGTCGCCGGGCGCCTCGGGGGCCGCAGCGCGAAACAGCAGGCCGCTGCGCTCAGGCTGGGGACCGGCCAGCGGCGTGTTGTTGGAAAACGGCACGCAGCTGGCAAACGCAAAAGACGTCAGCAGGGGTTTGAGCTGCTCGCGGGCCTGCAGCGCATCGCCTTCGTCAAACCAGGCCATGGCCAGCAGCGACCACGGCAGTTCAGCCTTCAATATCTTGACGGCAGCATGCTTGAGTTCGGGCTGTTTTGAGCTGGGGCAGTAGGCCGAGGTAGTCAGGGCATTGACGCCCGCCAGGGGCTGGCCGGTGCTCGACAGGCCGCTCAGGTATTCGCTGCCCCAGTGCATTGCCATGAAGGCCTGGCTGACCGCAACTTCCGGCGAAGCCTGCACCGGCACCACAATGGAACCGCGCCTGGACGTCACATGCACCAGGTCGCCTTCCATGAGCAGTCGGCGCGCCATGTCCTGCATGTTCATCTGCACGCTGGGTTCGGCCACATGGCCGAACAGCCGGCCGAGCGTGCCGGTGCGGCTCATGCCGTGCCACTGGTCGCGCAGCCGGCCGGTGGTCAGCGAGAACGGAAAGCGTGATTCGCGCGCTTCGGCGACGGGCCGGTACACGGTGCTGACGAAA